>JANQGH010000053.1 GCA_028277405.1 Alphaproteobacteria bacterium
TGCCATCATGCGAAAACTCATCATCCTCGCAAATGCCCTGGTACGCGAAAACCGGAAATGGACACCACAAACGCCTTGATACAACACGGATACTCTAGAGTCGCCGGGCGCGACGGCCACGGCGCCCGTTTCTTTCCCCAAAGTATTGGTGTAGACAGGGCGCGCCACAAGGGAGAGTGCGTCGCGTTTGGGGGATGCGACGGCAATGGAGCCCGTAGACTGCATTCCTGAGGATCGAGTTGGCGTCTTCCCTCGTTGAAACCATGACCAAGGCCGATTCCGCGCAGCTGATGCGGCGGCTGCTGGTCCAGTACATGTGGCCGCATCGATGGCGCTTTGCGGCCGCCCTGGTCTTCATGGGGCTGGTGGCCGCTTCCACGGCGGGTTCGGCCTATCTCATGCAGCCCATGATCGACGGCATTTTCGCCGAGCGCCGGTCCGACCTGCTGCTGCCGATCAGCGCCGCCATTCTGGCCATCTTCGTCGTCAAGGGCGTGTCGGCCTTTTCGCAGGCCTATCTGATGAACGATATCGGCCGGCGGATCATCGCGCGCATGCAGGTGCAGCTGTTTCGAAAGCTGATGGATGCGGACCTCGCCCGCTTTCACGACACGGCGTCGGGTCGGCTGATTGCGCATATGACCTACGATGTCGGCCTGATGTTCGCCGCCGTTTCCGGCGCGGTCACTGCGTTCGGCAAGGATCTCCTGACCCTGCTCGCCCTGATCGGCGTGATGGTCTATCTGGACTGGGAGTTGTTCCTGCTGGGCGGCATCGCCTTCCCCATCGCGGTCTATCCGATCATCGCCATCGGGCGGCATATGCGCCGCCTGACCAGAATCTCCCAAGAGCAGGCGGGCGACCTTACAAGTCAATTGTCAGAGGTCTTCCAAGGCATCCGTCACGTGAAGGCCAACAATGCCGAGGATCGGGAAACCAAGCGCGCCGGCAAACTGATCTGGGAAATCTCCGAGATCCGGCGGCGTACCGGTATCGTTTCGTCGATCGCCCACCCGATCATGGAGACGCTGGCCGGTTTCGCCATCGCCGGTGTCGTGTTTTATGGCGGCTATCAGGTGATCAACGATCTGCGGACGCCCGGCACGCTGTTCTCGTTTATCACCGCGCTGCTTCTGGCCTACGAGCCGTTGAAGCGCCTGACCAATCTAAACGCCATCCTGCAACAGGGATTTTCCGGCGCAGAGCGCGTTTTCGAAACGCTGGACCGTGAGCCCACGATCAAGGACCCGGCCGACGCCAAGGTGCTGCCGAAGGTGCGCGGCGGCGTCCGGTTCGAAAATGTCTGGTTCAGCTACGGCGAGAACATCCCGGCCCTGCTTGGTATCGATATCGAGGTCAAGGCCGGCACCACGGTCGCGCTGGTGGGGCCGTCGGGCGCGGGCAAGTCGACGATCCTCAACCTGATCCCGCGCTTCTACGACACGACGAACGGCCGGGTTCTGGTCGACGGGACCGACATCCGCGACGTTACCGTGGGGTCGCTGCGCGACAATCTGGCGCTGGTCAGCCAGGAGATCACGCTGTTCAACGACACGGTCGGCAACAACATTGCCTACAGCCGGCCTGACGCCTCTCAAGCGGAGATCGAGGCGGCGGCAAGGGCGGCCGCAGCCGACGAATTCATCCGCGAACTGCCCGACGGCTACGACACGGTCGTCGGGGAGCATGGCGTCCGCCTGTCCGGCGGCCAGCGTCAACGGTTGTCGATCGCGCGGGCGATGTTGAAGGACGCACCGATCCTGCTCTTGGACGAGGCGACCTCCGCCCTCGATACCAAGTCGGAACGTCAGGTCCAGGCCGCGCTTAACGAGTTGATGGAAGGCCGCACGACCGTGGCCATTGCGCACCGCTTGTCGACGATTGTCCGGGCGGATCTGATCTACGTCTTGAACCAGGGCCGCGTGGTCGAACAGGGGCGCCATGGCGAACTGATCGCCCGCAGCGGCCTGTACGCCAAGCTCTGGGCCATGCAGACACGCGACGACGATGACGGCGACGAAACCCTGCTGGTGGCGGGCGAGTAGCCCCTGCCTTGCCAGGCCGGCGCGTGCGGATTCTGGGCGGCGAGACGGACGGTCACGCTAAACGTGGCCCTTCAACCGCCTGACCGCTTCGTCCAAAACGGCGTCTTGCTTTGAGAAGCAGAAGCGCGCCACATCGCGGACGGGGTCAGCGTCGTAGAACGCACTGACCGGTATGGCGGCGACGCCGGCCGTCTCGGTGATGTAACGGCAAAAGCCTTCATCGTCGCCGGCAAAGCGGGTACCCGACAGGTCGACATTGACGAAATACGTGCCTTCGCATGGCAGTACGGCCAGGCCGATTGAGGTCAGCCCGACGGTAAGCCGATCGCGCTTGGCCTGCATCTCGGCCGCCAGCCCGTCGAAGTAGGCGGCGTCCTTGGCAAGGCCGAAGGCCACGGCGCTTTGCAGGTTCGGCGCGGTGGTAAAGACCAGGAACTGATGCGCCTTCGCCACGGGTCCCAACAGTTCCTGCGCCGCCGTGATGTAGCCCACCTTCCAGCCGGTGAGCGAGAAGGTCTTGCCGGCGGAGCCGATCTTCAAACAGCGCTCGCGCATGCCGGGCAGCGTCATCAAGGGAATATGCGCGACACCGTCGAAGACGATGTGTTCGTAAACCTCGTCGCATATCGCGACCGCGTCGAACCGCTGGACATAGTCGGCGACCAGCCTCAGTTCCGCCTCGCTGAACAGCTTGGCGGCCGGGTTCAGCGGGTTGTTCAGCAGGACGGCCTTGGTCCGCGGCGAGAAGGCCTCGGCCAGCATCTCTTCGGTCAAGCGCCAGTTCGGCGGCGTCAGGGTGACATAGCGCGGCACGCCGCCCGCGCGGCGCACCATCGGCGCATAGGCATCGTACATGGGCTGAAACAGCACGATCTCGTCGCCCGGCTCGATCAGGCCAAGAAGACAGGCGGCCAGAGCCTCGGTGGCGCCGGTCGTGACCATCACCTCCGTCTGCCAGTCGGCCTCGATGCCGTAAAAGCGGCGATCGTGGTCGGCGACGGCTTTGCGCAGTTCCGGCAGGCCCAGCATCGGCGGGTATTGGTTCCAGCCGTCCATCACCGCCTCAGCGGCCTTGGCCAAGACATCCTCCGGCCCGCGCCCGTCCGGAAAGCCCTGGCCCAAATTGACGGCGTCATGCTGCATGGCCAGCCGCGACATGACTTCAAAGACGGTGGTGCCCAAGCCCGACAGCACTGAATTGGCCGGCTTCATGATCGGCCCCTGATCTCGTGAACCCTGGCCGTGGGGTCTACAACGACCCGGGCAGCCAGACCAGCATGATCATCGGCACGGCGACGATCACCACGACGATCTCCAAGGGCAGGCCCATGCGCCAATAGTCGCCGAAACGATAGCCGCCTGGCCCCATGATGAGCGTGTTGTTCTGATGCCCGATCGGCGTCAGGAACGCGCAGGAAGCGCCGACGGCGACCGCCATGAGGAAGGCGTCGGGGTCGACCGCCAGTTCCTCCGCCAGGCCGATCGAGATCGGCGCCATGACCACCGCCGTCGCGGCGTTGTTCATGATGTCGGACAAGGTCATGGTCACGATCATGACCGCGCCGATGGCGACCCAAACCGGCATGGTCCCGACCAGCCGCGCGACCTCGTCGGCGATCAGATCGGTGGTGCCGGTATGGCTCAAGGCCTCGCCGACCGGGATCATGGCGCCGAGCAGGACGATCACCGTCCAATCGATGCTGTCGTAGACCTCGCGCAGCGGCAGTTGGCCGAAGAC
Organism: Alphaproteobacteria bacterium; assembly: GCA_028277405.1. GTDB lineage: Bacteria > Pseudomonadota > Alphaproteobacteria > DSM-16000 > Inquilinaceae > JANQGH01. The sequence goes on from JANQGH010000053.1 coordinate 3,784, forward strand.
GACAATGGCGATCAACGCCGCCAGCAAGGCCACAGGCGCGCTGACAAGGCCTGCTGCCGCCAGCCCGATCCCGGCTGCGAAAAACACGACCGGCAACACATTCACCCGGCTGGAAAGGCGCAGCGTGCGTTCGGCCAATGGCAGGCAGCCCATGAGACGCAGCGTGTCGGGCGCCGTGTCGACATCGGTCTGAAGCAGCAACACATCGCCCGCGCGGAACTGAACCTCGCGCAGGCGGCGCCGAATGGGTGTCCCCTCGCGGGCGACGGCAATCAGATTGACGCCCAGCCGGCGGCGCAACATCAACCGGCCCGATGTGCTGCCGATCATCCGCGATCCCGGCGCGATCACCGCTTCGATGAGGGTCTGCTCGTCGCCTTTGAGCCGTTCGGCAACGCCCGTTGGATCGGCCACCAGTTCCAGGCCCGCCTCTTGCGCCAGCTTGTTCAGATCATGCGGGTCCACACGAAGCAGCAACACGTCGCCCGGACGGATCCGGTCCAGCGTGCCGCGTGTAAGACCCATCCGATCGTCCCGGATGATGCCCAGCGCGTGCGGCGTGGGCGTTATGCCCGCTTCGAACTGCGCCAGCGTCCGGCCGATCACTGGACTATCGTCGAGCACGCGAAGCTCGGTGACGTAATCACCGATCTCGAACAGCGTGCTGTTGGTTGGCCTGCGTTCGCGTGGCAGCAGCCGCCAGCCGATGAGAAAGATGAACAGCAGGCCGGCGCCCAGCACCGCAAGCCCCACAGGAGCATAGTCGAAGAGGCCGAACGCCCCGCCTTCCGCCTCGGGGCGAAACGTCGAGACGATGATGTTCGGCGGCGTGCCGATGAGCGTCACCATACCACCCAGGATCGACCCGAAGGCCACAGGCATCAGCAGCCGGCCTGGCGAGTAACCGCCCGCGCGCGCCGATTGAATGGCGACCGGCATGATCAGGGCCAACGCCCCGACATTGTTGATGAACATCGACAGCACGGCGGCCAGGCCGGTAAGCGCGACCATCTGAGTGATCTGCCCCTGCCCGATGCGGCCGAGCAACCCGGCCGCCCAATCGATCAACCCCGAATGAGTGAACGCGCGTGTGATCGCCAAGACGATCGCGACCAGCACCACGGCCGGATGGCCGAAGCCGGTAAACGCGTCGTTCATCGGCACCAGGCCGAGCAGCGCGCAGGCGGTCAAAGAGGCCACCGCCACCAGATCAAAACGCCAGCGGCCCCAGACGAAAAGCGCCAGCGTCACCACAAGCACGCCGATCAACAGCCCTTGGTCAGCGGTCATGGGCGCTCAAGCTCGGCAGATCGACGAGTTCGGTCGTTGGAGATGGCGGCATCGGACCTCGAAGCTAGCATCCGACATGGCGGAATAGCCAGCAGCGGTGGCATCGCGCATTGGGGGTACCGAAGTCCCCGCTCGGAGGGACTTGCGGCAGCGTCGATGCCCGCATGATCGATCCCGGCGGTTCCCTCTCCGTGCCAACCCCGTGTCGGCGGCGATCGCCGCGTCAGACGCCGGCCGGTATCGCGTTCGGGTCGCGGATCACGGCGCGGGGCGCGGTAATCTCTTTCCATTTCGACAGCGCGCGATGGACCTCCGGATAGTGCTGGCGCGGCACGAACTGGCCGTGCCCCATGCGCGCGTCGACCTTCTCCTCCTCGACCGCGACAACACCCCGTGTCAGCGTGAAGCGCGGCAGGCCGGTGACCTCGATACCCTCGAACACATTGTAATCGATGACCGATTGCTGCGTGTCGGCACTGATCGTTTTCTTCCGGTTCGGGTCCCAGACCACGATGTCGGCATCGGCGCCCTCGACGATGGCGCCCTTGCGCGGATACATGTTCAGGATCTTGGCGATGTTCGTCGACGTCACGGCAACGAACTCGTTGATCGTGATCCGGCCGGTGTTCACGCCGCGTGTCCATAGAATGGGCATACGGTCCTCCAGCCCGCCGGTGCCGTTCGGGATCTTGGTGAAATCGCCGACGCCCATGCGCTTTTGTTCCGACGTGAACGAGCAATGGTCGGTCGCCACCACCTGCAGGCTGCCCGCCGCGAGGCCGGCCCAAAGGCTGTCTTGATGGTGCTTCGACCGGAAGGGCGGCGACATCACGCGGCGCGCGGCATGGTCCCAGTCCTTGTGCATATACTCGCTTTCATCCAGGACCAGGTGCTGGATCAGCGGTTCGCCGAAGACACGAATGCCTTTCTGGCGCGCGCGGCGGATCGCCTCATGCGCCTGCTCGCACGAGACATGGACGACGTAGAGCGGCACGCCGGCCGTGTCGGCGATCATGATCGCCCGGTTCGCCGCCTCCCCTTCGACCTCGGGCGGCCGGGAATAGCCGTGCGCCTCCGGGCCGTCTTGCCCCTCCGCCAACAGCTTCGCCTGCAGGGCGGCGACCACGTCGCCATTCTCGGCATGAACCAGCGGCATGGCGCCCAGCGCGGCGCAGCGTTGGAACGAGGCGAACATTTCGTCGTCGTCGACCATCAGGGCGCCCTTGTACGCCATGAAGTGCTTGAAGGTGTTGATGCCCTTGTCGACCACCGTCGCCATTTCGTCGAAGACCTGCTCGCCCCACCAGGTCACGGCCATGTGGAAGGAGTAGTCGCAGCTCGCCTTGCTGGACTTGTTGTCCCACATCGTCAGCGCCTCCAAGAGGGATTGCCCCGGCACCGGCAGGCAGAAATCAACCACCATGGTCGTGCCGCCACTGAGCGCCGCCCGCGTGCCGCTTTCGAAGTCATCAGCCGAATAGGTGCCCATGAAGGGCATTTCCATATGCGTGTGCGGATCGATGCCGCCGGGCATGATGTAACAGCCGGTCGCATCCAGCACCTTGTCGCCGCCGAGATCCTCGCTGACCCTGACGATCGTGCCGCCCTCGATCAGGACGTCCGCTGGGTAGCTGCGGTCCGCGGTTACGACCGTGCCGCCTTTGATTACCGTCGACATGAGTAAAACACCCCCTGTTGCGGGACTCGTGGCTCGGCGTCTTCCCGGATAGTCCCGTTGATTTCGGTTGCCTCAACGGTATCGGACGGGTCGAGGCCTCAGCAAGCGGATTTCGAGCGCAAACACGCGCCTATCGCCGCACACGCCCCACCGCTGTTCAGGAGAGCTTGAGCTTCAACAGCAGGATTTCGGTGTACATCAGGTCGACTTGGCTGCGGTCGAGCGTGTCCGACTTGTACCAGTAATTGTCGCCGAAGACCTCGACCTCGCCGTCTGTGTCGGGCGGCAGGTAGCGCCGGTCGGCGGTCAGGACAGCCTTGGCATCGGCCGGCAACAGCGCGTCGGCCAGCGCCTGCCCATAGGCGGCAAAGACAGGTCCGTTGGAGACATGGACGGCGTCCCAATAGCTGACATCGTCGCCCTTGACCTGCACCCAGAATACCGCGAGGCAGAGCCCGCTCGGACTGTCCAGCACCACGGGTACGATGCCCAGACCGTCATGATCGGCCAGCATCTGCCGCTGATCGTCCGTCAGCAGCGGGCCGAACGCGCTTGCATCCGTGAAGATGCGCACGCCCTTTGGCAGTGCCCCCCCTTGTCGGCGCCAGATGAAGCGGTCGCGGTCGAGCAGCTTGCAGCCTGCCGGCCCCATCAGCGGCCGGCTGCCTTCGCCCGTGCCGATGACGGTGATGGTCAGGCCGGGGCTGGCGCAGGCATTGACCATCAGCGCCCTGCCAAGGCCTTGGCCGCGCAGGCTCTTGTGCAGGTAAAGGCTGCCTACCGAGCCGGACCGTTCCCAGCGCCCGTTGATACGCCGGTCGGCATTGGTCAGGCCGCAATAGCCGAGAATCTTGCCGCCCTCTTCAACCACGTGGCCGAGATCCGGCGGGCCACGTTCCGGGCGGACCCAGCGCTGGTCGAACACGCGCGCCCAGCGCTCGCGCTTCCAAGAGGACTTCATATGCGTGTGCAGGAAGTCGATGATCGCGTCCGTTTCTTCCGGGCGCGCAGGCCGCAAAACAGGGGTCATGTCCAGATCTCCGACGGTGCCAGCCACTGCGCCGCACCGTGCGCACGTGTTCGAGCCATCAGCGCGTCGAGAAACCGCCAGCACGCGCCATCCGTATCGCGATGATGGGTGAGTAGGCCCGTTGGCTCTGTCCGATCGGCCTCGCCGAGACGCCGCGCCGTCAGGTGTTCGACCATATCGCGCACACTCTTCTCCGCGCCCTTGAAGCGCGCGCCGCCTTTCCACTTGATCGGGTCGCAATGGCCGTTGACCTGCAACAGGCCCGGAACCGGGTACGGCTTTGGACGGGCATCGGCCGCCGAAACGCCGACAAAGCCGGCCTCGACCATCGGTTCGAACAAGGCTGGATCGATGTGGTTCCAAGGCGCGGCAACCACGGGCAGGATGCCGCCGCTGATCTTGGCGCAGAGCATCTCGCGGCCGTTGGTCAACTCCGCCATCACGATCTCCAGCGGGCGGTGCAGCCCCAACTCCCACGCGCCGAGCCCCTGGCCGCGCGGCGCGTGGTTCACGTGGGCATAGCCGTGCTGCAGCACCTCGATCGAGGTCGCGTCCTTCAGCCGCTCAGCCAACGCGTCGGCAACCCAGGCCGGCACTGTCGCAAGACCACAGACAACGCCGTGACGCTCGCTCAAAGCGATCAAGCGGTCGAGACCGGACGACATCTCGCCGGCGTCGTCGTCGCGCCACCACAGTGTGGCCGTCAGCCCGGCGCTCAGCCAGGCATCCAGTTCGCGATCCAGCTGGTCGAAGGGATCGGGTCCCGTCATCCGCCCATCCTAAACGCCATGCGGTGTTTCCCGAAAAGAAAGGCGGCGCCCGAAAGCGCCGCCTCTTTGGAACCGGGATGCTTGCCGCGGCGTGCTAGTGGTTCAGCGACGCTTCCCAAGCCTGATGGGTCCAGGCGCTGTCGCCGGGGTGATCGGTGATGACCGGATCGCTTTCGCCGCTCAGTAGAACCTCAATCGTCCGCTCAAACGCGGCCGGGTCCAAGCGGCCAACCTCATCACCCTGGATCAGGGTCGCGATGTTTTCCAACTGGCGCAACTGAACGTCGAAGTCGGCGACACCGGCCGGATCGGCGTCCACAACGAGTTGGGCCGCCTCTTCCGGGTTTTCGATCGCGTATTCCCAACCCCGCACCGTAGCCGCGATGAAACGGGCCAGCTTGTCCACAAACGCGGGGTCTTCCAAGTTTTCCGCCAGCGTGTAGAGGCCATCCTCCAGCGTCGCCACGCCGTGATCCTCGTAGTGGAAGACAACGAGTTCGTCTTCCGGAATGCCCGCGTCCACGACCTGCCAATACTCGTTATAGATCATGGTCGAGATGCAGTCGGCCTGGCCGTCGAGCAGCGGATCGACATTGAAGCCCTGGCGCAGCACCGTAACCTCGGCGTCCGCCCCCTCGAAACTGTGGTCGAGTTGGCTCATCCACGACAGGAAGGGGTATTCGTTGCCGGCGAACCAGACGCCTAATGTCTTGCCCTCAAAGTGCTCCGGTTCGGTGATGCCGGACTCCGCCGAGCAGGTCAGCATCATGCCGGAGCGGTCGAAGATCTGGGCGACATTGACCAGATCGACGCCGCGCTCGCGCGCCGCCAGGGCCGCCGGCATCCATTCGACGACCACATCGGCGCCGCCGGCCGCGATCACCTGTGGCGGTGCGATGTCCGGCCCACCCGGATTGACGGTGACGTCGAGCCCGACATCGTCGTAGAAGCCCATCGCATCAGCAACGAAATAGCCGGCGAACTGGGCCTGGGTGACCCATTTCAGCTGGACGGTGAATTCGTCCTGTGCTTGAGCGGTTGATGACAGTGCCAGGATTGCAGCGCCGGCGGTCAGGGTCGCGAGTTTGATATTCATCTGTTTTGCCTCACCTGTTTTGGGTTGATGATTTGGGGCCGTGCCCCCGTTATCCGATCCCGCGTTGGGACGGATGCCAGAACGTCGCGGCCCGTTCCAGCAAAGCCAGCAAGCCATAGCTGAGCGACCCGGCCACCGCCGCAACGGCGATCGTTGCCCAGACCATGTCGATATCCATGCTTGCCACCTCCGTGGAAATCCGGAATCCCATGCCCTGTATGGGCGTGCCGAAGAACTCGGCGACGATGGCGCCGATCAGCGCCAGCGTGGAATTCAGCTTCAAGGCATTGAACACGAAGGGCAAGGCGCCGGGCAAGCGCAGCTTGAGCAGGGTCTGCGGATAGGTCGCGGCGTATGACCGCATCAGGTCGCGTTCCATGGCCCCGGCTGATTGCAATCCCGCCAACGTATTCACCATCATCGGGAAGAAGGTCATGATCACGACAACGGCGGCCTTGGAATGCCAGTCGAAGCCGAACCACATCACCATGATCGGCGCGATGCCGACGATGGGCATGGCGCTGATGGCGCCGCAGATCGGCAAGAGGCCGCGCTGCAAGAAATCGGACCGGTCGATGGCAACCGCGACGAGGAAGCCGATGGCGCAGCCCATGAAATAGCCCGGGATCACCGCCTTGATGAAGGTCTGGTGGAAATCGATGCGCAGAATGTCGGAATTGGCGATGACGACCTGGGCGATCTGGCTGGGTGCCGGCAGCAGGACCGCCGGCACGTCGAAGCCGACCGTCAGCACCTCCCACAGATAGACCAGCAGGCCGCCGAACAAGAGGGGCACCAGCAGGCGGGCCACCACATAGGATTGCTGGGCCAGGCGTGCCATGCCCTGCCAAGCGCTGTAGACGATGATCGCCAACAGCAGCCAGAGGCCGATCGAGCCATCGAACCGCAGGCCGGCCCAAACCCGCTGGACCAAGGCCCAACCGATCAGGATGCTGCCGATGGCCAGCAGAAGGCCGCTCGCACCCGGCGACATGCGGAAGGCAATCCCGAAGGCGATGGCGCCAAGCGCAAGCAATACCAGGCCGGCGGCGCCCAGATCGTACGAACCGGCCTCGTCCAGCAACCCCGCGCCGATCATGTCGATACTGCCCAGGGGCAGCACCGATGCGACGGCGACAATCAGCGCCATTAAAGGTATGAGGTAGCGATCGGGGATTGGCGCGAACATCAGGCGTGGCCGCCTCGGCTCTTGCGCACGAGAGCTTCCACCAAACCGATCACGGCGATGCTGGCGATCGCCAAGAAGGCTGCTATCAGCAGCGCGGCCCAAAGCGCCGTCATCTGCCCGTAGTAGCTGCCCAGCAACAGCCGGGCGCCGATGCCGGCCTGAGCGCCCGTCGGCAACTCCCCAACGATCGCGCCGACCAGGGCCAGCGAGATGCCGATCCGGAGGCTGGGGAACAGGAAGGGGATCGATGCCGGCCAACGCAGCTTGGTCAGAACCTGCCGGCCTGTGGCCGAATAGGTGCGCATCAGGTCAAGCTGCATCGGCTCCGGCGAGCGCAGGCCCTTGACCATGCCGATCGTGACCGGGAAGAAACACAGATAGGCCGAAATCACTGATTTGGGCCCGACGCCGGTGAAGCCGATATTGCCCAGCACCACCACGATCATCGGCGCAATCGCGAGGATCGGAATGGTCTGCGAGGCGATGACCCAAGGCATCAGCGAGCGGTCGAGGGTTCGCACATGAACGATGCCGATCGCCAGCAGCATACCCAAGAGCGTGCCGAGGACGAAGCCGACAAGCGTCGAGCTCATGGTTACCGAGGCGTGGAACACCAGGCTGCGCGGGCTGTCGATCGGCTGTCCGACGGTGCTGTTCCAAAGCTCCACCGCGACCTGGTCAGGGGTCGGCAAGGCCGGCCGGTCCAAGGTCAAAGTCATCTCGACCAGTTCGACCACACCCCAGCCTTCGCCCACCCGGTCCAGCTGGCGAATGGCCCGATCCCAATTCATGAACACCGCGCCGACATACCAGACCGCGATCAGGACGATCAGAACCGTCAGAACGGGCAGTGTCCGGCCGCCGGAACGGCGCGCAACGCGTTGCCGTGTGGGGGCCGAACCGGCGTCAATGGCCGTCACGGCAGCGGTACCCCGGCAGCGCGGCGGCGATCAGTCATACGAATGGCCCTCGCGCAGGGCCAGCCGCACCTCATGGGCGATTTCGAGAAACCGGCCGGTCTCACGCACGTCGAGGTCCCGGTCAGGCGGCAGGTCGCTGTCGATAATCCGCAAGATCCTGCCCGGCCGGGGCGACATGACGACGATCCGTGAGGACAGAAAAACCGCCTCCGGGATCGAGTGGGTGACAAAAATGATTGTCGGCCGGGTTCTGGCCCATAGGTCCAGGAGATGGACGTTCAGATTGTCGCGCGTGATCTCGTCCAGCGCGCCGAACGGTTCGTCCATCAGCAGCAGTTCGGGCTCAAAACTCATGGCGCGGGCGATGGAGACACGCTGTTGCATGCCGCCGGATAGTTGCCACGGAAACTTGCGCTCGAAGCCAGAAAGCCCGACGGTCGCGAGCGATGCCTTGGCCCGCCGTGCGCGTTCTTCACGCGGCAGTCCCATCACCTCAAGCGGCAGCTGGACATTGCGCGCTACGTTCCGCCAGGGATAGAGCGCGGGCGCCTGGAACACATAGCCGTACGACCGGTTCAGCCGGGCCTCATGCGGGGTGGTGCCCTTAACGGTGATCGCGCCCCCGGTCGGCGCTACCAGATCGGCGATCACGCGCAACAGCGTGGTCTTGCCGCATCCCGACGGCCCGATCAGCGAGATGAACTCGCCATGCTCAATCGCGATGTTGATGTCTTCAAGGGCGACGACGGGGCCGTCCGGGGTCTGAAAGGTCAGGCCCAAGCCGGCGGCGTCCACCACCGCCGTGGAGCCGGCCTCATGCGCCGGTGCAGCCATCGATGCCGTCATCGGGATGCTCTTAAACCTCTCGACCTAGCCGGCGGCCGGCGCGTTGGCCCGCGCCAACACCGCGTGCATCAACACGTTGGCGCCCGCCGCGCAGTGCTCCAGCTCCGCATGCTCAACCTCGTTGTGGCTGATGCCGTCCCGGCACGGCACGAAGACCATGGCGGTCGGCAGCACGCGCGCCAGATAGCAGGCGTCGTGGCCGGCGCCGGACACGATATCCTGATGGCTGAGACCCTGGCGTTCCGCGGCCGCCCGTACGAGGCCGACACAATCCGGATCGAATTCCAGCGGCGAGGAGTACCAGATCTCGTCGGCATCAACGTCAAGGGATCGGCGGGTCCCGATCTCCGTCAGAGCCTCGCGCATTTGCCGGTCCATTGCCGCGAGGGCATCGGCCGCCGGATGGCGCATATCGACAGTCAGGCGCACGGACCCCGGTACCACGTTGCGCGACGGTTCCGCGATCGTTACCTCGCCCACAGTGCCGACGCCCGGCGGCGACTGCTCCTTGGCGATCCGTTCCACGGCGAGGATCAACTCCGCTGCACCCGCCAGCGCATCCCGCCGCAAGGCCATTGGCGTCGTGCCGGCATGGCTTTCGCGGCCGACGATGGTGACATCGTACCAGCGCGTGCCCTGGGCGCCGGTCACCACACCGATGGTTGTCTCCTCGGCCTCCAGGATCGGCCCCTGCTCGATATGCAGTTCGAAAAAGCTGCCGATCTTCTGCTGCCCGACCGGGTCCTCACCACGATAGCCGATGGCGGCCAGGGCATCGCCCAGCCGTTCGCCCTCCCTGTCCGTGCGGCCATAGGCATAGTCGAGGTCGAAGGCGCCGGCATAGACACCGGACGAGACCATGGCTGGGGCGAAGCGCGAGCCCTCCTCATTGGTCCAGTTGACGACCATGATCGGCGCTTCGGTCTCATAGCCGACATCGTTCAAGGTGCGGATCAGTTCCAGACCGGCCAGCACACCCAAGATACCGTCGAACTTGCCGCCAGTCGGCTGGGTATCGAGGTGAGAGCCGCAGGCCACCGGGGCCAAGCTGTTGTCGCGGCCTGGACGGGTGGCGAAGATGTTGCCCATCTCGTCGATGGAGATCGAACAGCCGGCCGCTTTGGCGGCGTCGATGAACCAGTCGCGCACTTGACGGTCCAGATCGGTCAAGGTCAGGCGCTTGACGCCGCCTTTCGGCGTGCCGCCGATCTCAGCCGTTTCCATGATCGTGTCCCAAAGACGCTCAGCATCTATGGAGAGATTGGGCAAGGCGTGTTCTGGGCTGGATGTCATGCGCTGGATGTCATGCGATTGTGATCGACCGGCTTGGGAAGCGATCTCGGACAAGACAAAAACTTGACCGGGTCGTCAAGTTTTCACAACCCAACGCGCAAGGAGTACCCGCGCACCCAACCACCACCACAAATAAAGATGACACTCGTCAAAGCCGAATCACTTGCCCGAAAGTGCCTAAAAACCCGGCAAAAACCGCCGAGTCGTCGGCCCATTCGTGCGACAAATGGCGATAATGGAAAGATGTCTGGCGTGACAAAACCGCAACAAGCGGAATAATTGAACAAAAAATCAAAGACTTGGCGGTTTTTCAAAGCCATGCGCAAAGTGCATGGGAGATTTTTGGCAAAGAGTCTGGTAAGATTGCCTTCGATGCTTATTTTCAAGCACGAGATCGCTGCGTTGCAGCATCGAGGTTCGGGCGTCGTCCCGAACAACGGGTGCCCGAGGGCATCCGACGTCTCCCAGACGTGAAGCCTCCCTGTTCAACTCGCCGGGCATTTTTGCCCGGCGTTTTTTTTGCGCCGCGTGGTTTGCTTAGCAATGCGGATCGGCTAGCGTGCCACGGACTTGCCGGTCGACCCCAGATCGGCGAAGGCTTCGGTCAATCGTTCCGCCACGCCCTGTTCGCCGAGGCGTAGCCATTTGCGTGGGTCGTACTGCTTTTTGTAGGGCTTGTCCGTTTCCGGATCGATCTGATGACGGAATGCCGCGAGGTTGTTTTCGACATACTGGCCAATGGCATGGGCGAAGGCGAACTGCGTGTCCGTATCGATGTTCATCTTAAAGACGCCGTAGGACACGGCCTCGGCAATCTTCTCCGGCTCCGAACCGGAACCGCCGTGGAACACGAGGTCGAGCGGATTGTGCCCCAGCCCATAGCGCTCGGCGACCAGGGCCTGGCTGTTCTTCAGGATCTCGGGCCTCAGCTGCACGTTGCCGGGCTTGTAAACACCGTGGACGTTGCCGAACGAGGCCGCGACCGTGAAGTGCCCGATGGGCGACAGGACCTCGTAGGCTCGAAGCACCTCTTCGGGTTGGGTGTATAGCTTGGCGTTGTCGGCGGCCTCCAGATCCTCCGACCCGACGCCGTCCTCTTCGCCGCCCGTGACGCCCAGCTCGATCTCCAACGCCATGCCCATGGGCGCCAGGCGTTTGAGCATGCGGGCACACTCCGCCAGATTTTCCTCCAACGGCTCCTCGGACAGATCCAGCATGTGGCTAGAAAACAGGGGCCGCCCCGTCTCCTTGAAGTGGGCCTCGCCATGGTCGACCATGCCGTCGACCCAGGGGATCAGCGACTTGTGGGCGTGGTCGGTGTGCAGGATGACGCAGATGCCGTAGTGCTGGGCCAGCAGGTGGGCGTGCCGCGCCGCCGAGACGGCGCCGAGGATCTTCGCCTGCAGGGCGTCTTCCATGCCCTGGCCGGCGAAGAACTGGGCGCCGCCGTTGGACAGTTGAATGATGACGTCGGACTTGTTCTTGGCCGCCGCCTCCATCACCGCATTCAGGGAATTCGTGCCGACGATATTGACGGCGGGCAAGGCATAGCCGCCGGACTTACAGGCCGCCACCAGCGCCCGATAATCGTCACCGGTGACGACACCGGGCTCAAGGTGGACAGGTTCGCTCGGCCGCTCCGCGGCCCGGTCAACAGCAACGGTCATGGTTCGACGTCAATCCGGATCTAGGTTGAGGTTACCCTCATCATAGAGCGCGGATCGCCCGCCGGAAACCGCCTACATGAACAGGCGCGCCTCGTCGGCCGGCGAGACGTCGGTGTACATGTGGGCGACATAGTCGCCATAGCCGTTGTAGAGCTGGGTCGGCACGCGCTCGTCCGTGCCGAGCAACCGCTCATAGGCCTGGCTCCAGCGCGGGTGCGGCACCTCCGGGTTTACGTTGGCCCAGAAGCCGTACTCGCTGGCCTGGAGTTCTTCCCAAAAACCGATGGGGCGTTCGTCGGTGAAGGTGAAGCGCACCAGCGACTTGATCGACTTGAAGCCATACTTCCACGGCGTCACCAGGCGCAGCGGCGCGCCGTTTTGCTTCGGCACCGGATGGCCGTAAAGCCCGGTGACTATGAAGGTCAGCTCGTTGTTCGCCTCCTCCATCGTTAGGCCCTCGACGTAGGGCCAGGGATACCAGAACTGCCTGAAGCCAGGGGCCTCGTCGTCCTGGAAGGTCTCCATGCGAACGTAGCGCGCGCCGGACAGCGGCCGTGCATAGTCGATCAGATGGGACATCTGAAAGCCGCTCCACGGCACGGTCATGGCCCAGGCCTCGACACAGCGATGACGGTAGACCCGTTCCTCCAACGGCATGGCGCGGATCAGCGTATCGATGTCGACGGTCTGCTCTTCTTCCACCAACCCGTCAAAGGTCACGGTCCAGGGCCGGATCTGCAGGTCTTGCGCCGCACCCCAGATCTGCTTGTGCGAGCCATACTCATAGAAATTGTTGTAGGTGGCGGCCTCTTCATAGCTGGTCAGCGGCCGGCCGCCTTCGAACGCCGTGTTCCGCGGTACGGGGTAAAGGTCCGCCGTTGGGTCGTCTTCCGGGGCGTAGTTCACCTCTTGCGCCAGCACCGGCCGCGTCGCGCCCGACGCCGCCAGAACCGCGCCGCCGATGCCCGCGGCCGCCAGCAATTGCCGTCGATTGAGGTAGACGCTCTCCGGCGTGGCCGCCGCCTCCGGCAACTCCCATCCCCGACGCCGCTTGATCAGCATGACTGAACCCCTATGAAGCCGATGAATACTTCGCGGTAAAGTGGGCGCTGGCCATCGCAACGTCAAAATCAACAATCGGTGATTTTGATCTCCGAGCCTCAGCCGGCCCCTTCCAATCAGCCCGCTCGTTGATCGCCAAATGATACGATCGACAAGCGGGCCCTCTCGGGAACGGCCGAAAGGCTCAAAGCATCGGTATCGGGCGGCGCAGTGTTTCGATGAGTGGCCCTTCAGCCGTCGCGCAACTCCAGGCGCCGCTCCACTTGCTCGATGCGGGCTTCAATCTCATCCAGGCGCGAACTCTGACGAACAGCATCGCCGTGGCCGGCAACCTGATAGGATTCAATTGACGCCATGCGGGCCTTAATGTCCCGCAGGTCGGACTTAACCGACCCGATATCGGATCGGATCGCACGAAGATGCCCCAAGATCAGATCTGAGCCGGCCATGACAGGAACATAGGCCAAGCTCGCCGATGGACAAAGCGAGGCATTCTTAGCGGTGTTCGGTTTCTTCGGCCACAAACGAGCGGTTAACGCCTCGGCCCGATCATCGCCATGATCGGGTTTCATGATTCCGGTTGTTGAACCTTGATCGGGAGCGGTCGATTACCCGTCGATATTGGACATCGCGAGACAAAAGGCCCACGTTTAGTGAACGGTGCAAAAGATGACGCAGGTCAGACCTTTCCAAGGCCAAGCGAATTGGCTATGTCACGGATGCGGGCAGCGTCCGTTTTCCCTCTAGCTCCCCTTTGATGCCCATGTTGATTTTCAATTCAGTCGAAGAACTCGCCGAATATGAAGGCAAGGAACTCGGTGTCAGCGACTGGCTGTGCGTCGACCAGGCGATGATCGACGCCTTCGCGGCCGTCACCAACGACTATCAATGGATTCATGTCGATCGGGAAAAGGCCGCTGCATCGCCGCTTGGCTCCACGATCGCGCACGGCTATCTGATCCTGTCGCTGATCCCGGCGCTGGGCGATCAGGTCTACAAGCTGAACAATGTGGAAGTGGCCATCAATGCGGGCCTGAATTGGCTGAGGTTCGTTCAGCCGGTCAAGGCGGGCCAGCACGTGCGGGCGCGCATCAAGGTCAGCAAGGTGCAGGTGCGTGCGGTCGGGCCAAGCCGGGCGCTGGTCGAGCCGACCGTCGAAATCAAGGAAACCGGCAAGATCGCCTGCAAGGCCGAAATGGTGTTCATGATCACCATGGCCAAGCCGGCGCCCGCGACGCAAGAGGCCGCGGTCGCCCAGCAGGCTTAGCCCGGCTATCTAGTCCAGCAGACTGCGCAGCATCCAGGCTGTCTTTTCGTGGATCTGCATGCGCTGGGTCAGCAGGTCGGCTGAGGATTCGTCATTGCCCTCTTCCGCCGTTTGGAACGTCTGGCGCGCGGTGCGGGCGACGGTCTCGTGCCCGTCGACCAGTTCGCGGATCATGTCGGTCGCCTTCGGCACACCCTCATCGATCGTGATCTCGCTCAGCCGGCCATATTCGGCATAGCTTCCGGGTGCCGGAAAACCGAGGGATCGAATGCGCTCGGCCAAATCATCGACGGCCGTCGCAAGCTCGTTGTACTGCTCCTCAAACATCAGGTGCAGCGTGTTGAACATCGGGCCGGTGACGTTCCAATGGAAGTTATGGGTCTTCAGATAGAGCGTGTAGGTATCGGCCAGAACCCGCGACAGCCCCTCGGCGGTGGCCTTTCTGTTGGCTTCTGGAATGCCGATATCGATCGGAATGGACATTTGTATCGCCTTCTTTGAAGTGGGGACTTCCGTGCATGTAAGCAGCGATACGGGCCGATCAATCGCTATCTAGAACCAAAACAAGGAACCAGATATGCGTTTGGAATGTATCAGATTTCTTGGCCATCAGCGTGGAGCGCGAGCGCCGTGGCGATGAACTGATGGCTGGGTGTGGGAACGTTGTGCGCCCGGCCCAGGCGGGCCACCGCGCCGCTTAGCCAGGCCAGCTCCAACGGTTTGCCGCGCTCCAGATCCACCAGCATCGACGACTTCATGTCCGCCGGCATCCCCTCGATCGTGGCCATGGTCTGCGCGACCACGTCATCCGGCAGGCCGACCCCTCGCGCGGCGGCGACGGCGGCGGTTTCGGCCACCGCGCTGCCGGCCAGAGCCATCGTATCGGGATGGTCGCGGACTTCGCCGATGGGACGGCGGGTCAGCGACGTCACGCCGCTATGGGCCGCCAGCAGAATGAACTTGCGCCAGACCTCGCGCTCGATGGCGTCGGTCACTTGGCTTTCGATCCCGGCCGCGCTCAAGGCCTGGTGCCAGGCGGCCAGCCGGTCGGACTGGCTGCCATCCAGCTCGCCATGGACGAACCTCTGGAACGTGCCGGTCTGGCCGATCACCCCGGGCCGGTCGATCGCCGCCGATATATAGGCGACACCGCCGACGACCGGCGCGCGGCCGATCGCGTCGATCAGGATGTCGGTTGCCTCGACACCGTTCAGGTAAGGCACGACCATCGTGTCGGGGCCGATCAGCGGCGCAACGCTTCTGGCCGCCGCCGCCGCATCGGGCATCTTGACGGCGAACACGACCACGTCGCACGCGCCGATCGATGCGGGATCATCGGTCGCCTCGACCGACGGCAGGTGAAGGTCGCCGTTCGGGCTTACCAGGCGCAAGCCGCCATCCTGCAACGCCGCCAGATGGCTGCCCCGCGCGATGAACCGGACATCCTGCCCGGTGGCCTGCAGACGGCCACCCAGCACCCCGCCGATACCGCCCGAGCCCATAAGGGCGATACGCATGTCGAAGGCCCTAGGTCAGGTTCTCACAGGCCTGCTGGATGCGCTTGCAGGCTTCCTCAAGCAGGGCATTCGACGTGGCGTAGGAGATGCGCATATAGCCCTCCTTGCCGAAGGCGGAGCCTTGAACGCCTGCGATCCTGCCCTCTTCCAGGAAATAGGTCACGACGTCGCCGTCATTATCCAGCGTCTTTCCGGCCGGTGTCTTGCGACCGACCAGGTCGACACAGGATGGAAAGACATAGAACGCACCGACCGGCGTCAGGCATGAGATGCCGTCGGCCTCGTTCAGCATGCCGACGACCAGATCGCGCCGCTCGCGAAACGCGTCGACCCAGCCGGCCATGAATTCCTGAGGCCCTGACAGCGCCGCGACCGAGGCGGCCTGACTGATCGAGCACGGGTTCGAGGTGCTTTGGCTCTGCACCTTGGCCATGGCCTTGATCAGGTCCTTCGGCCCACCGGCATAACCGATGCGCCAGCCGGTCATCGAATAGGCCTTCGAAACACCGTTCATGGTCAGCACCCGGTCGTAGAGATCCGGCGCGACCTGGGCCATTGTCGAAAACTCAAAGCCGTCATAGATCAGGTGCTCATAGATATCGTCCATCAGCACGTGCACCTGTTCGTGCCGGCGCAGCACGTCGGCCAGGGCCACCATTTCGGCGCGCGTGTAGCCGGACCCGGTCGGGTTGCTGGGCGAGTTCAAGATCAGCCATTTGGTCTTCGGCGTGATCGCCTGTTCCAGATCCTCCGGCCGGACCTTGAAGCCGGTTTCGACGGGGCAATCCACCATCACCGGCACGCCGCCGCACAGCAGCACCATGTCCGGGTAGCTGACCCAATAGGGCGCCAGACAGATCACCTCGTCGCCCGGGTCCAAGGTCGCCATCAGGGCGTTGTAGATGACCTGCTTGCCGCCGGTGCCGACGGTGATCTGGTCGGTGCCGTAGTTGAGACCGTTTTCGCGGGCGAACTTGTCGACGATCGCCTGCTTCAGCGCGGGGGTACCGTCCACGGCGGTATACTTCGTGTCGCCGGCGCGAATGGCCGCGATCGCAGCCTCCTTGATCGCATCGGGCGTATCGAAGTCCGGTTCGCCGGCGCCCAGGCCGATGACGTCGATGCCCGCCGCCTTCAGCTCGCGCGCCTTGGTCGAGACGGCGATCGTCGGTGACGGCTTGATGCGGGACAGCGCTTGGGCAAGGAAGGCCATGTCGGGGATCTTTCTGCGAAGGGTCGAAACCGGTCGGGACCCTACTTCGCGGCCGGTGGCCGATCAAGAAGTCCGGCAGGCAATGCAGTATTGCGCAGAATTGCACCACAATTCGGTCCGCCCCGCGCCCGATTAGATCAAGAAATCACCCCATCGCGGAACCTTTCGCGCCTTGCCCTCGCATGAGTGTCGACTCTCCGATCAACCCGGCACCGCCGCCTTACCGGCCCGCCGGGCGCAACAGGCGAGGAGTTTCGACCATGAAGCCGGCGACCGGTCACGCGTCTTGCAGGCGCGCGCTCAACCCCTTTCACATCGCGATATTCTGGCTTGTGATCGTTGCCGCCGTACTCGGCTTGGCAAGGCCCGTCGCGGCCGAGGTGCGACAGGTCCCGGCGGCCGAGATGAACGATGGCGGCCTGTTCCTGCCGGCCGACCGGCCGGGCTATGTGGTGCCGGCCACGACCGTGGACACCGACGTCCATATCGAGGTCAGCGGCATGGTGGCCCGCGCCCGCGTCACCCAGCGCTTCGTCAACCCGACGGATGACTGGGTCGAGGGCGTCTACGTCTTCCCCCTTCCCGAGGATGCGGCGGTCGATCGCCTGCGCCTCTTGATCGGCGAACGCCAGGTGATCGGCGAGATCATGGAACGCGCGGCGGCACGCCAGGCCTATGAGCAGGCGCGCGATGCCGGCCAGCGCGCCAGCCTGGTCAGCCAGGAACGGCCCAACATGTTCACCAACGCAGTCGCCAACATCCCGCCGGGAGAGGCGATCACGGTCGAGATCGAGTATCAGGAGGCGCTGGATTACCGCGACGAAGCCTTCTCGCTGCGGTTCCCGATGGTCGTTCTGCCGCGCTACATTCCCGGCGATGCGATCGGGACAAGGCCCGACAGCGGCACCGGCTGGTCGTTCGATACCGATAGGGTGCCGGATGCCAGCCGGATCACGCCGCCCGTCGCCGCGCCCGGCACCGGGCCGACCAACCCGCTGCGCTTGTCGGTGGCGCTGGCGCCCGGGTTCCCGGTCGGCAGCTTGGAAAGCCCGCACCACGCCATTGAGGTCACGGAACGGCCCGACGGCGGCTACGACATTGAATTGGCCAGCGCCGACGTCTACACCACCCGCGACTTCGAACTGGTCTGGCGGCCCGTCGCCTCCGCCGTGCCGACGGCGGGTGTCTTCACCGAGCGGCTGGGCGATTTCGACTATCACCTGATCATGGTGATGCCGCCGGAAGAGCCGGGCGCCGTGCTGGACCTGCCGCGCGAGATGGTGTTCGTCATCGACACCTCCGGATCGATGGCCGGCGACAGCATCGTGCAGGCGCGCGAGGCCTTGCGCTTCGCACTCGATCGGCTGGGACCGGACGACCGGTTCAACATCATCGCCTTCAACGACCAGCCGACATCGCTGTTCACGCACGCACAGCCGGTGTCGCTTCGGTCGCTCGAGGCCGGCCGTCGCTTTGTCGACGGTCTGATCGCCGATGGCGGAACGGAAATGCGCTCGGCACTCCAACTGGCGCTGGCGGGTCCGGTGTCCGAGGAGGCGTTTCGCCAGATCGTCTTCATCACCGACGGCAGCGTGGGCAACAAGGCGGAGCTGTTCGGCCTCATCCACAGCGGCATCGGCAACAGCCGGTTGTTCACGGTCGGCATCGGCAGTGCGCCCAACAGCTTCTTCATGACCCAGGCGGCGGAGAGCGGCCGGGGCACGTTCACCTATATCGGCAACACCGCGCAGGTGGCCGAACGCATGGGCGACCTGTTTGCGCGCCTGGCGAGCCCTGCCCTCACCGATATCCGGATTGCCTGGCCGGATGGGACGACGGCCGAAAGCTATCCAGGTGCAATCCCCGATCTCTATCTGGGTGAGCCGGTCATCGTCTCGGCGCGAACGCCGGCGGGCACGGAGGGCGAAATCACCGTCAGCGGCGACCGGGGGGCGCAGACCTTCATCTCGACGACCGAGCTGAACGCCGGCCAGGACGCCGCCGGGGTCGCCGCGCTTTGGGCGCGTGCGCAGATCGGATCGCTGGAAAGTCAGATCTATCGCGGCGCCGACCGCGAGGCGATCAGCCGGCAGATCACCGATGTCGCGTTAGAATACCAACTGGTCAGCGCCTATACGAGCCTCGTGGCGATCGATCCGACTGTTGTCCGCCCGCAAGTGGAGACGGTCACGACCGAGGCGATCGCCACAAACATGCCCGACGGGGTCGACATGCAGATGGCGGACGTGGCCGCCCCGCCCCAGCCCCTGGATTCCCTGGGCGCCATCCGCGCCATGGCCGCCAACGGATCGGTCCAGGTCGCGCAGTTGCCGCGCGGCTCAACGCCTGCCGGCTTGAACATGTTGTTCGGCGTCCTATGCCTGGTGGCGGCACTGGCACTGTTGCTAGCGGCGAGGCGTTGGGTTCGCTGGATGCCGGTATCCCAGCCATGACACGCTCCGACAACGCCGCTGGCCAGCGTCGAGCGCGACCGCGCTGGCCCCTCCTGGTCGCTTTGCCTTTGCTTGCGATCGGCGGCTGGCAGTTGGGCGAAGGGGTCTACATCCACGCCAAGGCGACGCTGGCCCAGTTCCTGTTGGAACGGGCCTGGGCACAAACCCTGGACGGCGACAGCGAGGTCCGGCCGTGGGCCTGGGCCGACACGTGGCCGATCGCGCGGCTGACCGCGCCGGATCACGGCGTCGATCTGATCGTCCTGCAAGGCGCCAGCGGGCGGACCATGGCATTCGGCCCGGGACATGTCTCCGGAACGGCGGCCATCGGCGCCGACGGCCTGGCCCTGATCGGCGCCCATCGGGACACGCATTTTCGATTTCTCGAGCATGTGCGGCCAGGCGATGCGCTGAGGCTGCAGACGGCCGACGGCACGGTCTACGACTATCGGGTCGAGCTGACGGAGATTGTGGATCATCGGCAGGCGACGTTGCCGATGATCGAGGGGCGATCGACCGTGACCTTGGTCACTTGCTATCCGTTCGACACCATCGCGCCTGGCGGGCCGCTCCGATACCTGGTTCACGCCTCTCAAGACGCGCCGGTCATGGCCTCCCGATAGGCCCGCCTTCTTGCGGCAAAGCGCCAATTCGACGACAATGACCCGATGGTGCATGTGGAATTCACACCGCATCTCAGCCGGTTTCTGGCCTGCCCGCCGCTTGACGTCGAAGGCTCGACGGTGCGGACCGCGCTGGACGCCGTTTTTGCCGAGCGGCCGGCGCTGAAATCCTATCTGGTCGACGATCAGGACCGGCTGCGCAAGCATGTCGCCCTCTATGTGAACGATCGGCCGATCGCCGATCGCACCGGCCTGTCCGACGGGCTGGCGGACGGCGACCGGCTGTTCGTCTTCCAAGCCCTGTCTGGAGGTTGATGCAATGGAACTGCATGTCGCCACCCGCAAGGGGCTGTTCACCGTTCGACCGGATGACAAGGACCCGGTTTCCACGCCCTCGTTCCTGGGCGATCCGGTCACGTCGGTCCTGCACGACCGGCGCGACGGGACGCTGTACGCCGCCCTCGATCTCGGCCATTTCGGCCGCAAGCTGCACCGGTCCGAGGATGGCGGCGCAACCTGGACGGAGCTTGCAAGCCCGGCCTTCGACAAGAAGGAGGGCGACGCGGACGGGCCGAGCGTGTCCCTGATCTGGACACTGGAGCCGGGCGGCGACGACCAGCCCGGGCGCCTTTGGGCCGGAACCATCCCCGGCGCGCTCTTCCGGTCCGACGATCGCGGCGATAGTTGGCGACTGGTGCAAAGCCTGTGGGACCTGCCGGAACGCCAGAACTGGTTCGGCGGCGGCTATGACGAGCCGGGCATCCATTCGATTCTCGTCGACCCGCGCGACAGCACGAACGTTGTCTGTGGGATCTCCTGCGGCGGGGTCGTGGCCAGCAGCGACGACGGCGAAAACTGGCGGCAGACCGGCCACGGCTTCCGCGCCGACTATTTCCCGCCTGAGCGCAAGGATGACCCCAGCATTCAGGACCCGCATCGCATGCAGGCCTGCCCGAGCCAGCCCGATACGGTCTGGTGCCAGCACCACACGGCCGTCTTCAAGTCGACCGACAGAGGCGACAACTGGACCGAACTGACCGAGGCTCGGCCCAGCGCCTTCGGCTTCGCGGTCGCGGCCCATCCGAGCGATCCCGACACCGCCTGGTTCGTGCCCGGCATAAAGGACGAACGGCGCGTGCCGGTGGACGGCAAGTTCGTGGTCAGTCGCACGCGCGATGGCGGACGCAGCTTCGACGTGCTCGACACCGGCCTGCCGGCCGAACCGTCCTTCGACCTGGTCTACCGCCACGCGCTCGACATCGACCCGTCCGGCGAGTGCCTCGCCATGGGCTCGACCACCGGGAACCTGTGGTTTAGCGACAATGGCGGCGATGACTGGCGATTGATCAGCAACTTCCTGCCACCGGTGTATCAGGTGCGTTTCGCCTGAGGGCAGATTTGAGGGTCGGGCGGCTGGATCAGGGGGCGCCCGGCACGATATAGTTCGGCATGGATACCAGCCTTGCCACCGCACCGGTCGCGACGAAACCGTCGCTGCCGGAAGCCACGCTCGTCAACCCCTTGCGGATCGTGTCGGAGTTCGCGCCCGCGGGCGACCAGCCGGAGGCGATCCGGCAGCTTGTCGCGGGCCTGGGCGAGGGCGACCGTGACCAAGTCCTGCTCGGCGTCACCGGCTCCGGCAAGACATTCACCATGGCCCATGTCATCGAGCAGACCCAGCGGCCGGCCCTGATCCTGGCGCCGAACAAGACGCTGGCGGCGCAGCTTTACGGCGAGTTCAAGAGCTTCTTTCCCGACAACGCGGTGGAGTACTTCGTCTCCTACTACGATTATTATCAGCCCGAGGCATACGTGCCGCGGACGGACACGTACATTGAGAAGGAAAGCTCGATCAACGAACAGATCGACCGCATGCGCCACTCCGCAACGCGGGCGCTGTTGGAACGGCGGGACACGATCATCGTCGCGTCGGTGTCCTGCATTTACGGCATCGGCGACGTCGAGACTTATGGCGAGATGGCCTTCCCGCTGAAGGTCGGCCAGGCCATCAACCGCAACGACCTGCTGAAACGGCTGAT
Organism: Alphaproteobacteria bacterium; assembly: GCA_028277405.1. Lineage (GTDB taxonomy): Bacteria > Pseudomonadota > Alphaproteobacteria > DSM-16000 > Inquilinaceae > JANQGH01. Next base: position 25,737 of record JANQGH010000053.1, read on the forward strand.
CGAAATCCAGTACCGGCGCAACGACATGAACTTCGTGCGCGGCACGTTCCGGGTGCGCGGCGACGTGATCGAGCTGTTTCCGGCGCACCTGGAAGATCGCGGCTGGCGCCTGTCCATGTTCGGCGACGAGATCGAGACGATCCACGAGTTCGACCCGCTGACGGGCGAGAAGTATGGCGCGCTGAACCAGGTCCGCGTCTACGCCAACAGCCACTATGTGACGCCGAAACCGACCTTGCAGCAGGCCGTGCGCCAGATGAAGGACGATCTGAAGATCCGGCTGCGCGAGTTCGAGGCCGACAACAAGTTGCTGGAAGCGCAGCGGCTGGACCAGCGCACCCAGTTCGACATCGAAATGATCGAGGCGACCGGAAGCTGCGCCGGCATCGAGAACTATTCGCGCTACCTGACCGGCCGCGCGCCGGGTGAACCGCCGCCGACCCTGTTCGAATACCTGCCGAAGGACGCGATCCTGTTCGTCGACGAAAGCCATGTCATGGTGCCGCAATTGGGCGGCATGTTCCGGGGCGACCGGGCGCGGAAAGAAGTGCTGGCGGAGTTCGGCTTCCGCCTGCCGGCCTGCATCGACAACCGGCCGCTGAAGTTCGAGGAATGGGAGGCCATGCGCCCCCAGACGGTGTTCGTCTCGGCGACCCCGAACCCGTGGGAGCTGGAGCGTACGGGCGGGGTGTTCATCGAACAGGTGGTTCGGCCGACCGGCCTGATCGACCCGGTGACGGAGGTGCGGCCGACCGAGACCCAGGTCGACGATGTGATGGCCGAGGTCAGAACCTGCGTCACCAACGGCCAGCGGGTGCTGATTACGACACTGACCAAGAAGATGGCCGAGGCGCTGACGGAGTACATGACCGAGGCCGGGGTCAAGGTCCGCTACATCCATTCCGACGTCGATACGCTGGAACGTATCGAGATCATCCGCGATTTGCGACTGGGCGTCTTCGACGTGCTGGTCGGCATCAACCTCTTGCGCGAGGGGCTGGACATTCCGGAATGTGGCCTGGTCGCCGTGCTGGATGCAGACAAGGAAGGCTATCTGCGTTCGCGCACCTCCCTGATCCAGACCATCGGGCGCGCGGCCCGCAATGTGGACGGCAGGGCCATCCTCTATGCCGATACGATCACGGACAGCCTGAAGACCGCGCTGGAAGAGACCGAGCGGCGGCGGCGCAAGCAAGAGGCCTACAACGAGGAACACGGCATCACGCCGGAAACCGTGCGCAAGAATATCGGCGACATCCTCGAAAGCGTCTACGAGCGCGGCGACCGGGTGACGGTGAAGACGGGCGATGGCGAGATCGAACATCTGACCGGCAAGACTCTGCGCGAATACATCGCCGACTTGGAAAAGCGCATGAAGGCCGCGGCCGCCGATCTGGAGTTCGAGGAGGCCGCCCGCCTCCGCGACGAGATCCACCGGTTGGAACAGGCGGAGCTGGGCCTGGACGAGGTCATCCAGGTGACCGAGATGCTGCCCGGCCGAGCCGGCGGAGGCACCCATCGCGCGATCGTGGAAAGCAGTTCCGGGGGCAAGCCCGTGCGGCGCAAGCGACGCCAAAGAAAGGGCCCATAACGAAAGAGGGCTTTTGGCCCTTGCCCTCTTTAAGCGGCGCCTGACCCGTCCATATAGGGTTCAGGCTGGCGGAGCCGTCCGCTCTGCTGCTGTCCGCAACGGTGTTTTCGCCATCGCCCCCCGTATGATCTTCCCCAGACCCATCGAGCTGCCCGCATGCTGATCGACAGCGTGTTCGTGCTGCTCGGCTTTGTGCTGCTGGTGGTGGGCGCTGACTATCTGGTGCGAGGTGCGGTCGCGATGGCGCGGGCCATCGGCGTTTCGCCACTCATAATCGGCCTGACCGTCGTGGCGTTCGGCACGTCGTTGCCAGAGTTGGTGGTCAGCTTGCGCGCGTCGGTCGGCGGTGCCCCTGGACTGGCGTTGGGCAACATCGTCGGCTCGAACGTCGCCAACATTCTTCTGATCCTGGGCGTCGCGGCGCTGATCTATCCGATCCGCTGCACGCGGTCGGTGTTGATCCGCGACGGCAGTGCGATGATGGCGGCCACGATTTTCTTCGCGGTCGCGGCATTGATCGGCGGCTTTGGCTGGATCTACGGCGCCGTCGCGGTCAGCTGCCTCGTGGCCTCGCTCGCTTACTCCTATTTCAACGACAAGAAGACGGGCGAGACCCTGCACACGCGCGAGGCTGAGGATGTCGAGCCGATACCGGGTGGCGGCTGGAAGTCGGCACTGGCCGTGATTGTCGGCCTGGTCGGCGTCATCGTCGGCGGCGAACTGCTGGTCGAAGGCGCGGTCTCCATGGCCAGGGAGCTGCGCGTTTCCGAAGAGGTTATCGGGTTGACCCTGGTGGCCTTCGGAACCTCCGTGCCGGAGCTGGCCACCACGGCTGTCGCCGCCGTTCGCCGCCATGCCGATGTGGCCTTGGGCAACGTTCTGGGCAGCAATCTGTTCAACCTGCTCGGCGTTCTGGGCATCACCAGCCTGGTCACCTGGCTGCCGACGCCACCGACGACGGCCTCGTTCGACGTCTGGGTGCTGCTGTGCGTCAGCTTCCTGTTGCTGGTTTTCATGCGCACGGGCTGGCGGCTGGGCCGGCCGGAGGCGGTCGTATTGTTGCTTCTCTACGCGGTGTTTATCGTGGCCCAGTTTCACGGCGTGGGGCCGATGATGGCGGAGGAGCTTGACCTTGGGGGGAACGGATGACCGAGAACCAGGCGTCGAAGGCCGCCCTGGTGACCGGCGGCGCCAAGCGCGTCGGCCGGGCGATCGTCGAGGATCTGGCGGCCCATGGCTGGGCCGTGGCGATCCATTACCGACAGTCAGCCGATAGCGCGAACGCGCTTGCCGACGAGATCGTTGCGGCGGGCGGCCGCGCCGCCACCGTCTCGGCCAACCTGTCGGACGAAAGCGATGTAACCTCCCTGATATCCCGTGCGGCCGATGCCTTAGGACAGCCACTGACCCTGCTGGTCAACTCCGCCTCGACGTTCGAGCGCGACACGGTCGAGACCGCCGACCGGCGAAGCTGGGACCTGCATATCGAGCCGAACTTGCGGGCGCCGCTGGTGCTGAGCCAGGCGTTCGCCCGGCAGTTGCCGGACGGCATCGCCGGCAACATCGTCAACATCATCGACGAGCGGGTCTGGAACCTGACGCCGCACTACCTGTCTTACACCTTGAGCAAGTCGGGCCTTTGGACACTGACCCGCACCCTGGCACTGGCGCTGGCGCCGCGCATCCGGGTCAACGGCATCGGACCGGGACCGACGCTCGCCGCGAAGCAACAGACCGACGCGCAGTTCGAGCGGCAATGGCGTGCCCTGCCCCTGCAGCGACCGGTCGATCCGAAGGAGATCGCACGCACGGTGCGTTTCTTCGTCGCCACCCCCAGCGTCACCGGCCAAATGCTGGCCCTGGATTCCGGTGAGCATCTTGCCTGGGCTCACCCGAACCCGAACGACCCGCCCGCCATTTGACCAAGGTCAGGCGCCCCTGTTTCGCAAAATTGCAACACAATCGCCGGTAAGTTGCTGATTGGCCTTTGAATTCCGGGCCGAGCGGATTTCGTGGTGCAGAAGGCCGAAGTTGTTCACACCTGCCGCATTTCCGTCAAGATTGGCTTATTGGCCGCGCTAACATTACCGCGATCGGCCCATACAACCGCTTGACAATCGATAATATGAAGAAAATCAAATGGTTATGTATCTGCCTAAGAAATAGGCAAAAAGTGCCCAATCGCGGAAAACCGGGCGACTCAGACACACCCAGCACAGATGTCGACAGAGTTATCCACAGGAACCGTGGATATCACAAATGTGTCATCAAAAGCGGCAGCTTAGCGGAACGAGCAAACCTTTCGGCTGAGTTTCGCCATCCACGGCGGCGACCGTTTGACCATGCATACCGCATTGAAAGGGAGGCGACGGAACGGCAAATATGAACCCATGTCTCCCCCCGCCGAATCCGTAACCGCCGTCGACGACGAAAGGTCCGAAGGGGACGCGGCGAACCGCGTCAAACGCGATTTGAACCGTGGCCTCGCCGTGATTCAGGGCCATGTGAAGACCCTGCCGGCCAGCCCGGGCGTCTACCGCATGTTGAACGATGCCGGGGACGCGCTTTACGTCGGCAAGGCCAAAAACCTCAAACACCGGGTCACGAGCTACACCCAGCTTGGCCGGCATCCGGCACGCCTGATGCGCATGATCGCCGAAACCGCTTCCATGGAGTTCGTGGTCACGGCGTCCGAGGTCGAGGCGCTGTTGCTCGAGGCCAACCTGATCAAGCGGCTGAAGCCGCGCTACAATCTGCTGCTGCGCGACGACAAGACGTTCCCTCATATCCTGATCGCCAGCGACCATCCCTTTCCCCAGGTTATCAAGCATCGCGGCGCGCAGAAGCGGCCAGGCAGCTACTTCGGTCCCTTCGCATCGGCCGGCGCCGTCAACAGGACCATCACCGCGTTGCAGCGCGCCTTTATGTTGCGCAACTGCTCCGATGCGGTGTTCGCCAGCCGCTCACGGCCTTGCCTGCAATATCAGATCAAGCGCTGCACGGCGCCGTGCGTGGGCTATGTCGACGAGGCCGGCTATGCCGAACAGGTCGAACAGGCCCACGATTTCCTGGCCGGGCGCAGCCAGAAGGTTCAGCAGCATTTCGCCGACGCGATGGTCGATGCCGCCGACCGGCTCGACTTCGAGGGCGCGGCCCGCTACCGCGACCGCATCCGCGCACTGGCGTCGGTGCAGTCGCATCAGGACATCAATGTCGAAGGCTTTGACGAGGCGGACGCGATCGCCTGCTACCGGACCGGCGGCCAGGCTTGCGTCCAGGTCTATTTCGTGCGCGCCGGGCGCAACTATGGCACCCGCGCGTACTTTCCAAGCCATGACAAGGGGCTGGAGCCGGATGAGATTCTGGCCGCGTTTGTCGGCCAGTTCTACGACGACAAGCCGCCGCCAAAACTCATCCTGCTCAGCCACGCGCCGGCGGAACAGGCGCTCTTGGCCGACGCCCTGTCCGTACGCGCCGATCGCAAGGTTACCGTGACCACGCCTCAACGCGGCGCCAAGAAGCGGCTGATCGACCACGCGATGACCAATGCGCGGGAGGCGCTGGCCAGGCGGCTTGCGGAAAGCGCGTCGCAGCAAAAGCTGCTCGCCCGGATGGCCGAAACGTTCGACCTGGACGGCCCGCCCTCGCGCATCGAGGTCTACGACAACAGCCATACCGGCGGGACCAATCCCATTGGGGCCATGGTCGTGGCAGGCCCCGAAGGTTTTCAGAAGAACGCCTATCGCAAGTTCACCATCAAGGGCGACGTGGCCCCCGGCGACGACTACGCGATGATGCGGGAGGTGCTGTCGAGACGGTTTGCCCGGGCCCTAAAGGAAGACCCGGATCGTGCCGCGCAAAGCTGGCCGGACCTGGTCTTGATCGACGGCGGCCAGGGCCAGTTGACCGTGGCCATGGAGGTTCTGGACGATCTCGGCATCAGCGACGTGCCGGTGGTGTCGATCGCGAAGGGGCCGGACCGCAACGCCGGCCGCGAACGGTTTTTCATGCCCGACCGGAAGGCGTTCGATCTGCCGGCGAAGGATCCGGTTCTCTACTATCTTCAACGCCTGCGCGACGAGGCCCATCGCTTTGCCATCGGCACGCACCGCGCCAAGCGCGCCAAGCAGATCGGCCGGTCGGTCATCGACGACATCCCCGGCATCGGGCCGCGACGCAAGAAAGCCCTCTTGATGCATTTCGGATCGGGCAAGGCGGTCGGCCGGGCCAGCGTCACCGACCTGGAGGCCGTCGAGGGCATCAGCAGCGCCGTCGCCAAAAAGATTTATGATCATTTCAATCCGCATGGTTAATGTTGGGCCGTCCAGTACACTCGGCGGCGTCATTAACGCTAGGATGACGCCAG
>JANQGH010000070.1 GCA_028277405.1 Alphaproteobacteria bacterium
ACGGGCTCACACCGCACCAATTTGCAACCCGCTCCAGGAACGGACCACACCATGAACAGAGCTAACTTATAAACGCGGACAAATCGGAGAGCAGGTCAAAAGTCTCGCAAGACTGTTGCGCGTAGAGTGCGGTCGGCGACAAGGCAACCAAAGCCAATGCGATAAGAACCCTCATCTGACATCCCCCAATTCGATTGTCTGATCCGGGAATGCTGACAGACTACATCCATTTAGGCCAGAGACTGCCGCCAGCCTCGGCGCGTGAGGCGAGGGGAACCCAAAGGCCAATTCGCGCTCAAAGCCGTCGCGAGCACCAGTGCATTCGGAGGACCCAAGGCCTCAGTGTACCTGCGTAGTGGGTCCGCATACCGCTTCGCAGGACCGATCATCACAAGGCATTGTGCATTCATGTCATCGTAGTGCGATAGCGAAGGAACAGTTCGCATCTTCATCGCGCATGGCCCACCGAATGCGAAATGGTTCGCGCTGGCACGCCGCAACGACCCGAGGTGCGATCCTACCGCCGACGCTTCGACTACCATCCGGCGGGCCACGCGGGATTCGAACTTCTCAAGAGCTGTCAGCCAGCCCATAGCTTCGTGAGGCGTCGTTTGGCCCGGGCCGCCGGTGACGGCCCTTCCCCCTGTCTTTGCGCTACTACGCCCAGCTACGTCTTCCTTCACGGACAATCTCCTGGCTTCTTCAGCATGCAAATGGAGATCGAGATGACGAAGCAACGAAGCAACGATCTGCCGCGGACTATCCGACGGCATGAGCTCAAACAGATTGTGCCGCTCGCGGACACGACGATCTACGAGATGGAGCAGCGCGGTGAGTTTCCACGCCGCTTTGCTCTTGGCCCACGCTGCGTCGTTTGGGATCTCGCCGAGGTCGAGGCCTGGCTTGCCTCTAGAGCACGTGCGTTGAACATCGACTCATTGGGTTGGTGACTGGCGCTGTGTTTTGTGATTCACAGTCTCCGATAGAGGAGGCAGTGATGGCACGTGCTTACGGCGACGACCTTCGGATGCGTGTTCTGGCTGCGGCTGCGGCGGGTGCATCTGCGCGGTCGGCTGCGGCGCGGTTTGGCGTTGGTGTCTCGACGGCGATCGTGTGGATCAGACGGGCGCGGGAGACGGGCGAGCGCACGGCGCGCCGTCAGGGCAAGCCGCGTGGCTCGCGCCTTGATGCGCATGAGGCGTTTATCGTTTCGATGATCGAGGCTGACAAGGACATCACGCTGAACGAGATGGTTGAGCGGCTGTGTGCGGAGCGGGCGGTTGTCATCGGCCGCAGCGCTCTGAGTTCGTGGCTGCGCGGGCACGGCTGGACGTACAAAAAAAGTCCGCACACGCATTGGAGCAGGACCGCCCCGACGTCTTGATGCGTCGGCAGGCCTGGTTTGACAACCAGATCGACCTTGACCCCGCCAAGCTGGTCTTTATCGACGAGACGGGCCTGTCGACCAAGATGGCGCGCCCGCGCGGACGCAGCCCGCGTGGCGAACGTTGCCGAGCCGGGGTGCCGCACGGCCACTGGAAAACCACTACCTTCACCGGCGCGCTGCGACTGTCGGGAATGACCGCCCCCTTCGTCTACGACGGCGCCATGAACGGCACGGTCTTCCGCGCCTATGTCGAGCAGGTTCTGGTGCCTGAACTGACCCAAGGCGACATCGTCATCATGGATAACTTGCCTGCGCATAAGGCTGCCGGCGTACGAGAGGCGATCGAGCAGGCCGGGGCCGAACTCCGCTTCCTGCCGCCATACTCTCCCGACTTCAATCCAATAGAAAACGCCTTCGCCAAGCTCAAAGCGCTCCTCAGAGCCAGGGCAGAACGCACCATAAGTGATCTGTGGGATGCCTTCGGCTGTCTCATCGACGCATTCAAGCCAGACGAATGCGCCAACTACTTCAGCGCCACAGGATATGAACCGGAGTAAAGCGGACGTGCTCTAGAAGAGGCAAGCAGGTTTCATCCAACCATCATCCAGACGTCCGGCTCCGCAACGTCAGAGGGACGGGTCGAGCAGCGGCGTCGCCGTCGCGGGAGGCGTAATGACTGGGGCCCGCTGCTGGCCCTCAACCCAGGCGTCGATCAGATCAGCCCATTCCTGCATCATGTGGCGGCGCTGATGTTCGCATTCGGCCTTGTTATAGACGCCGCGTGACGACCTTCCGTCCTCGTGAGCCAGACACTTCTCGATCCAGTCACTGTTGAAGCCAAGCTCATTCAGGATCGTGGACCCGGTCCGTCGCAAGTCATGAACCGTGAAATGCTCCAATGGTAGGCCTTCGTTCTGTGCACGCTGGATGACAGCTTGCGTTATGCGATTGAAAGTCGCGCGCGACATGGGCGCATCCGCGTCGTATCGAGACGGTAAGAGGTAACGAGAATTGCCGGCACACGTCTTCAGGGCGATCATGATATCGAGCGCCTGCCTCGCCAGGTAGACGTTGTGCGGTCGTGACCGCTTCATTCGTTCCTTTGGGATCGTCCAGACGGCGTTTTCGAAATCCACCTCGTCCCAGGTGGCGTCCTGCAGTTCGCTCTTACGAACCATCGTCAGCAGAAAGAGATGAACGCCGAGTCGGATCGTCGGCAGCGTTGCGACGTGTTCGATCTGTTTCAGCAGTATGCGGATTTCAGCTGCCGACAATGATCGGTCGCGCGGCTTGAACGTCGCGATCGACGCCGGGCCGACTTCGTCGGCTGGGTTCTTCACTTTCTCACCGTGCAGGATCGCGAAGCCGTAGATCTGCTTCACGATGTCTCGAACGTGGATGGCCGTTGGCCGCCGCACCGCGATCAACAATCTTCCCGCAGAGATCGCGCAGATCGTCCGGCCGTATCTCGGTCAGCAGCCGCTTTTGCCATACGGGGCGAAGCTCGCGCTCGAAGATGGCACGACGCATCGCTCGTGTGCTGTCGGCCATCGGTGCCTTCTGAAACCAGCGCTCGCCGAACTCTCCGAAACTCTTCGCCTCTTTCAGGCGCCGTTTCTGGCGCTGCTTCTCCTGCGCCGGAGAAAGGCCCTCGCCGACCATTCGTCGGGCGTCGATGCATTTCTCGCGCGCACGCGCCAGCGAGAGATCAGCAGGTCCGTACCGGCCGAGGAGCACAGTCTCTCGTCGCCCGTTGAGGCGGTAATCGAGCCGGAACGTGATCCGACCGGAGGGAGCGACGTGGGCATACATCCCGTCGCGGTCGCTGACTTTATAAGGCTTTGCCCTGGGTTTGAGGTTCTTGAGGGCGACATCAGTGAGCATGGCGGTTCCTTTCGCGAATACCGTCAGCTCAGTGCGGTGCCTCCACCTCCTCATTTTTCTAGCGTTATCAATCAGATAAGCCAGAAAACTACCGTCAACTGGGCTTGTAGTGATGACGGTATGCCCAAAACGCGAATGTGGCAAGCCCATCTCGACCCGTCAGTCGATCCGTCGGCTTACTTCTCTGCAGGACGATAGCGGGTGAGTGTGCCCCAGCTTTTTTATCATTTATATCAGTATCTTGATGGCAATTGTCCGATAGCCGCCGATCGTCTCCGGCCCTTCGGAATCATTCCCACTCGATCGTGCCCGGCGGCTTCGACGTTACGTCGTAGACGACGCGGTTGATGCCGCGGACTTCGTTGATGATCCGGGTGGCGACCCGGCCGAGGAAGTCGTGCGGGAACGGGTAGTAGTCGGCGGTCATGCCGTCTGTCGAGGTGACGGCGCGCAGGGCGCAGACATGGTCATAGGATCGGGCGTCGCCCATGACGCCGACTGTGCGGACCGGCAACAGCACGGCGAAGGCCTGCCAGATGGCATCGTAAAGGCCGGCGGCGGCGATCTCCTCCAGATAGATCGCGTCGGCCTTGCGCAGGATGTCCAGCTTGTCGCGGCTGATCGCGCCCGGCACGCGGATCGCCAGCCCCGGCCCGGGAAACGGATGGCGGCGGATGAACGGTTCGGGCAGGCCGAGTTCGCGGCCGAGATCGCGCACCTCGTCCTTGAACAACTCGCGCAAGGGCTCGACCAGCTTCAGCTTCATATGCGCGGGCAGGCCGCCGACATTGTGGTGCGACTTGATGGTGACGCTGGGACCGCCGGTGACGCTGACGCTTTCGATCACGTCCGGGTAGAGCGTGCCCTGGGCCAGGAAATCGGCCCCGTCGATCTTCGCCGCCTCCTCGTCGAACACGTCGATGAAGGTGGCGCCGATGATCTTGCGCTTGGCCTCGGGGTCCTCGACCCCCTCCAGCTTGCCCAGAAACAGGTCGCCCGCATCGACATGGACGAGCGGGATGTTGTAGTGGCCGCGGAAGAGGTCGACGACCTGCGCCGCCTCGTCGGCGCGCATCAGGCCGTGGTCGACCAGGATACAGGTCAGCTGATCGCCGATCGCCTCGTGCAGCAGGATGGCGACGACCGAACTGTCGACCCCGCCGGACAGGCCCAGGATCACCTTGCCCGCGCCGACCTGTGCCCGGATCTTGGCGATCGCCTCGTCGCGGAAGGCGGCCATCGTCCAGTCGCCGGTGCAGCCCGCGACGTGATGGGTGAAGTTGTGCAACAGCTCCGCGCCGTGCGGCGTGTGCATGACCTCCGGGTGGAACTGGACGCCGTAGAATTTGCGCGCATCGTCGGCGATGGCGGCGAAGGGCGCATTGTCGCTGATCGCCACGACGCGGAACCCGGCCGGCAGCGCCGTGACACGATCGCCATGGCTCATCCACACCTGCTCGCGCTGACCCGTGTCCCAAAGGCCCTCGAACAGGGCACAGCTCTCCTGCACTTCAATAAAGGCCCGGCCGAACTCCTGATGGTCGGAGTTTTCGACCTCGCCGCCGAGTTGGGCACACATGGTCTGCTGGCCGTAGCAGATGCCGAGCACTGGCACGCCGAGACCGAACACCACGGCCGGAGCGCGCGGCGTGTCGCTTTCGGTGACCGAGGCCGGCCCGCCGCTCAAGATCACCGCCCTCGGTCCGAAACGGCGGATGGCCTCATCTTCGGCACGATTGAAGGGCCAGATTTCGCAATAGACGCCGCTTTCCCGCACGCGGCGGGCGATCAGCTGGGTGACCTGGCTGCCGAAATCGAGGATCAGGATGCGATCGTGGTCCTGGTTGCCGGCCGGTTCCGGCACGTGTTCAGCCTGCATCGCCATCGTTGTCGGTCCCCTGTCGTTTCAAAATGGCGGCGAAGAAGCCGTCGGTGCCGGTGCTGGCCGGCGACAAGTGCAAGAACTCGCCCGCAACCGGACAGTCCGACCCCAGGACCGCACGCCAGACGGCGCCGACCGGTACGATGGTGTAGTCCGGCGTCGCCGCGAGGAACCGCGCGATCCGATCCTCATTCTCGGCCGGCAGCAGCGAGCAGGTGGCATAGATCAGCCGGCCGCCCGGCTTCACCAATCTCGCCGCGCTGGCAAGGATGCGGTCTTGCAACGCGGTCAAGGCATCGACATCGACCGCGCGCCAGCGGGCGTCCGGGTTGCGTCGCCAGGCACCGATGCCGGTACAGGGCGCGTCGACCAGCACGCGATCGAACTTGCCCTTCTGCCGCGTCACCCAGCGGTCGCGTTCGTTGGCCAACTGTCGCGGTTCGATGTTGTCGACACCGGCGCGCTTGATGCGCTCCTTCGCCTTGTGCAGCCGGCCGGCGGCGACATCGCAGGCGACGATCCGCCCCTTGCCCGCCATCGCCGCAGCCATGGCAAGCGCCTTGCCGCCGGCACCGGCGCAGAAATCGGCGACCTGAAAACCGGGTTGCGCATCGACCAGCAGGGACAGCAGTTGCGAGCCCTCATCCTGAACCTCGATCGCGCCGCGCTTGAACGCGTCGAGCCCACCCAGCGGCGGCCGGCCCTCGACCCGCAGGCCAACCGGCGACCATGGCGTTGACTGGCAGTCAATGCCCAAGCCTGTCAGTTCGTCGCGGACCTTGTCGCGGTCACCGCGCATCGTATTGACCCGCAGGTCGAGCGAAGCTTCACCGACGAAGGCCGACAGTTCGGCCTCGAACCGATCGCCGAACGCAATCTCCAGCGGCCCGACCGCCCATTCCGGACACTCCACGCGCACGGCGGCCGGCATGGCGGGATCGTCCAGCTTCTGGTGATCGATCGCCTTGAGGAGTCGCCGTTCTTCCTCGCTCAACGGCGGCGGCGCATAGCGGTCGCCGTTGAACAGGGTGTCCAGGTCGGCCGGCTGGCGCCCGTCGACAAGCATCTGGTGGGCGAGCAGCCTGGTTCGGGGCGCGGCCGCCACGTCGTGTCGCGCCAAATGCCAGTCGAGCCGGGCGCGATGGCGCAAGGCGCCGTAATAGGCGGCGGCGATGGCGCCGCGATCCTTAGACCCGATGTAGCGCCGTTTGCGGAAGTAGGCGGCGGCGATCACATCAGCCGGACGGCTGCCCTCGTCATCCTCGCTCAACAGTTCCAGCGCGGCGGCAAGGCGTGCGGACGGTGTCATCGGCGGGATCGCGGGACAATAGGGGCGATCATGGAGCGCCGCCCGGAATCAGATGCCTTGCCGATAGTTCGGTGCCTCACGGGTCACGGTGATGTCGTGGACATGGCTCTCGCGCAGACCCGCATTGCTGATGCGCACGAACTCGGCGCGCTGCTGCAGGTCGCCGATGGTCTTGCTGCCGGTATAGCCCATCGCCGCCTTCAGGCCGCCGACAAGCTGATGGACCACCTGAGCGACCGGGCCCTTGTAGGGCACCCTGCCCTCCACGCCTTCCGGCACCAGTTTCAGCGCGTCGGAGACCTCTTGCTGGAAGTAGCGGTCGGCCGAGCCGCGCGCCATCGCCCCGACGGAGCCCATGCCGCGATAGCTCTTGTAGCTGCGCCCCTGATAGAGGATCACCTCGCCCGGCGCCTCGTCGGTGCCGGCGAACAGCGAGCCGATCATGGCGCAATCCGCACCCGCGGCCAGGGCCTTCGCCAGATCGCCGGAGAATTTGATGCCGCCATCGGCAATCGCCGGGATGTCCTGGCGGCGCGCTTCCTCGACCACCTCCATCACGGCCGAGAGCTGGGGCATGCCGACGCCCGCGACCATGCGGGTCGTGCAGATCGACCCGGGACCGATGCCGACCTTCACCGCGTCAGCGCCGGCATCGATCAAGGCGCGCGCACCTTCGGCCGTGGCCACATTGCCGGCGACGATCTGGGTGTAGTTGGACATCTTGCGCGCGGTCTCAACGCCGTCGAGCACGCCCTTGGAATGCCCATGGGCCGTATCGATGACCAGCACATCGACGCCCGCGTCAAACAGCGCCGCCGCCCGCTCCAACCCCTTGTCGCCCGTGCCGGTGGCGGCGGCCACACGCAGCCGCCCTTGCTCGTCCTTGCAAGCGAGCGGGTGGAGCTGGGCCCTTTCGATGTCCTTCACGGTGATAAGGCCGATACAGCGGTAAGCGTCGTCGACCACCAGCAGCTTTTCGATCCGATGCTGGTGCAGAAGTCGTTTGGCGTCCTGCCGGTCGACCCCTTCATGCACCGTGACCAAATGGTCGCTGGTCATCAGTTCGGCGACCGGCTGGTCCGGGTTGGATGCAAAGCGCACGTCCCGGTTGGTCAGGATGCCGACCAGCGTGCCGTCGGGCTTGATCACTGGAATGCCGGAAATCGAGTGGCGCTGCATCAGGGCCAGAGCGTCGGCCAAAGGCGCGTCGGGCCCGATCGTGATCGGGTTGACGACCATGCCGGATTCGAAGCGCTTGACCCGGCGCACCTCCTCCGCCTGCTTGTCGACATCGAGATTTCGGTGCACCACACCGATACCGCCGGCCTGGGCCATGGCGATCGCCAGCTTGGACTCCGTGACCGTGTCCATCGCGGCGGAAAGCAGCGGAATGCCAAGCGAAATCGACTTGGTCAGGCGTGTCGAGGTATCCGTCTCGGCCGGCAGAACTTCCGACGCCAGCGGCTTTAGGAGAACATCATCGAATGTAAGGGCGGTACGAATTTCCATCGTGCGAACTCGAATCGGCGGCAGGGAAATTCGCCGCACTATACCCAACGGCCTTCACAAGGAAACCCGGCCAATCGCATGGCACCGTTGACCGGACTGGGGGCGTCAATCCGACATGTCGCTGGCACCGCGAAAGCCCAGCGCGACGACGTAGGTCTCCGCGGAATCGGACCGGCTGGCCGCCGGCTTGGCGTGCGTGACCTTCTCGAAGTCACGCTTCAGCGGGTCCAGCAGCGACTTTTCCGCCCCGCCCTGGAACAGCTTGGCCACGAAGGTGCCGCCCGGCGCCAGCACCTGGGCGGCGAAATCGTAGGCCGCCTCGGCCAAGGCCATGATGCGCAGATGATCGGTGGCGGTGTGGCCCGTGGTGGGTGCTGCCATGTCACTCAGCACCACATCGACCGGTCCGCCGACCGCGTCCTTCAGCCGGTCCGGCGCGTGATCGTCGTAGAAATCCATTTCCAGGACCGTCACGCCCGGAAGCGGTTCCATCGGCAAATAGTCGAGCGCCACAACGACGCCTTGCCCCTTGGTCCGCTCAACCGCCACCTGGCACCAGCCACCCGGCGCGGCGCCGAGATCCACGATCCGCTGGCCCGGCTTCAGGAACGAAAAACGGTCGTCGAGCTGCATCAGCTTGAAGGCCGCGCGCGAGCGCAGGCCGCGCTTTTTTGCCTCGGCGACATAAGGGTCGTTGAGCTGGCGCTGCAGCCAGCGCGTCGACGAGGTGCGCCGGCGCTTGGCCGTCTTAACGCGAACGGCAAGCCCGCGCCCGCTGGGCCCAGATCTCTTGCCTGCCATCGTTTCAGTCCTTGATATCGAAACCGATTGCTCGGCGCGGCTCAGCGCGTCCGCGTAGGCTCACCGCCGGTCATCAAGTCGAACAGAATGCCTTCGCGCACGCCACGGTCGGCAATGCGCAGCCGGGGCACCGGCCAAAGCCGGCCGATTGCTTCGAACACAGCGCATCCCGCCACCACCAAATCGGATCTCTCGCGCCCGATGCAAGGTTCCGCCGCGCGGCCCTCAAAGTCGAGCGACAGCAGCGTCCGGCTGACGGTGATGGCGGCCTCCAGATCGAGATGGCTGCCATCGACCTTTGACCGGTCGTAGCGCGGCAAGCCCATCGACACGCCGGCCAACGTCGTCACCGTCCCGGACGAGCCGATCATCTGGACCTGGCCGTCGCCAATGAGACCGGCGATGTCGTGCTCGGCGTCGAACCACGCCAGGACCGAGATTACCTCGTCGATGATCGTCTCGTAGGCGTCGACCGACATGCGGTTGCCGCCGAAGCGTTCCGACAGGTTGACGACGCCAAGAGGCATGCTGACGCTGTCGATCAAGGCGGCCCGCCCCGTCTCATGGTCGACCTGCAGCCACATAACCTCGGTCGACCCGCCGCCGATATCGAAGACGATGGCGTGGCGCACCTGCTTGTTCAGCAGCGGGGCACAGCCGGACAGGGCCAGCCGCGCCTCCTCCTCCGGGCTGATCAGTTCCAGCCGCAAGCCGGTTTCCTCGACCACGCGGTCGCGGAACTGGTCGAAGTTGCTGGCCTTGCGGCAGGCCTCCGTTGCGACCGCACGGCTGGCGGTAACGCCGCGGCGGCGGATCTTGGCGGCACAAATGCGCAAGGCCCCCATCGTGCGGCCCATGGACCGAGGGCTCAACCGGCCGTTGGTGTCGACCCCCTCACCCAAACGCACGATGCGGCTGAACGCATCGATCACTCGAAAACCGCCGCGTGCCGGCCGGGCGACCAGCAGGCGACAATTGTTCGTTCCCAGATCGACCGCCGCACAGACGCCGTTCTCCGCACCCGGCCGCCGCCCGACGTCCATCGGCCTTGGCGGGGCTGGACTGTCGGAAAGGGGCGCGATGGAGGGCAACGGGGGCTCCTTAGACTGAATGGCTGGCCAGATTTCCAGCGCATTTTCGTCACTCTTTCGTCATCGTAACCGCTTGCCGTCGGTGCGCCAAGGTAAACGCTGATTTACTTATGCAACGCCCCGCATATGCATAAAGCTTATGGCCCGCCGACCCGATTTGAATGGGTTGCACACCCCACCCAGGGTTAGGCTGATACTTGGACGGGTCCGACGATGCCTGACACGCCGACGACAAGGTGACCAGCAGGTCGGGTCGAGGACCGTCCAGAAGGGGAGGCTGTGATGGATCAAAACATCGCCGGCGCGATCGAAACCAATCTCATCATCAACGGCAACTGGCAGCCGCCGGAAAGCGGCGGCCGCTATGATGTGCGCAACCCGGCACGGCCCGATGAGATCGTCGGCCATGCCGCCCGTGCCACCGCGGCGGATGTCGATGCGGCGATCAAGGCGGCCCATGAGGCCCATCCCGCCTGGGCGGGGCTGAGCTATCAAGAGCGGGCCGATTATCTGCGCGCCGTGGCCAAGAACCTGGTTGCCGACGAGCCAGAGCTGAAGGCCCGCATCCGCCTGTTCACGCGCGAGCATGGCAAGATCCTGAAGGAGTCGGGGATCGAGATGACCCGGCTGGGCGATCGGTTCGAACTGGTCGCCTCCTATGCCGATCGTCTTGCCCACGATGACGAACTGCCGGCCCCGCCGCTTGAAACGATCATCACGCGCGAACCCTTCGGCGTCGCCTTGTTGATCGTTCCTTGGAACTGGCCTCTGTCGATCCTGGGCGCAAAGCTGCCGCAGGCCCTGATGGCCGGCAACACGGTGGTCATCAAGATCGCCAACGAGTCTCCCCTGGCGCCCGCGCTGGCCATCCAGAAGATGGCCGAGGTTCTGCCGAAAGGCGTGATCAACCTGATCACCGGCAAATCGTCGGAGATCGGCGACGCAATGCTGACCCACCCTTTGGTCCGCAGGATCAATTTCACCGGCTCGATCAGCGCTGGACGCCACGTCATGGCCAAGGCGTCCAAAGGGCTGAAGCCCGTGACGCTCGAACTTGGCGGCAACGACCCCGCGATCGTGCTGGAAGACGCGGACCTGGATGATGGGGCGTTCCAGCGCATGGTCATGGGCACGTTCATGACGGCGGGCCAGATCTGCATGGCCCTGAAACGGCTTTACGTGCATCGCTCGCGCTATGGCGAGGTGGTCGAGCGGTTCACGGCTTTCGCCGGCAAGGCCGTGGTTGGCGACGGGCTGGACCCCGAGGTCACCATGGGACCGGTGAACAACAGGGCGCAGTTCGACATCGTCGCCGGCATGATCGACGAGGCGAAGGCACGCGGCGCGACCGTGAACCCGGTCGGCACGGTCAGGGATCAGGCCGTGTTCGAGCGCGGACATTTCCACCGGCCGACCATCGTCACCGATGCCGAGCCTGACCTGCTCGTGGTTCGCGAGGAGCAGTTCGGTCCGGTCTTGCCGATCATGCCGTTCGACAGCGATGCAGAGGCGGTCGCGCTGGCGAACGACAGCGACTATGGCCTGTGCTCCTCTGTCTGGTCGGCGGACCGAGACAGGGCGGTAGGTATCGCCCGTCAGCTTGAGGCCGGTTACACCTATCTGAATGGTCACGGACCGCTGGCCCAAGACAGCCGCGGACCCTTCGGCGGCTTCAAGAACAGCGGCATCGGCCGCAATCTGGGCTATGAGGGCATCATCGAGTTTCAGCAGTATCACAGCATCTCCGGCCCGCCAGGGTTCCTCGGGCTGTGATCGCGGGCGTGCGGATTTCGACCGATGGCTGACGGCGCGCCCCCAGCCGAAGGGGCCACCGAAACGACCGGGTCGATAACCGCCGGCGGCGCCCTGCTCGCTCGGCTGAAGGCGCTGGGCGTCGACTATATCTTCGCCAATTCCGGCACCGATTACCCACCCATCATCGAAGGCCTGGCCGAAGCCGCCGCGAAGGACATCGACCTGCCCGAGGCCCTGGTCATGCCCCATGAAAGCGCGGCGATGGGCATGGCCCACGGGTACTATCTGGCTACCGGACGACCGCAGGCCGTCATGGCCCACACCAATGTCGGTCTGGCGAATTGCGCGATCGGGGCGATCAACGCCGCGGCCGAGAGCATCCCCATCCTGCTGTTCTCCGGCCGGACGCCGATCCTGGAGAAGGGCCATCCCGGCGCGCGGACCGTTCCGATCGGCTGGGGCCAGGAGATGCGCGACCAGACCGCGCTGGTGCGCGAGGCCTGCAAATGGGACTACGAGCTGCGCTATCCCGAACAGGCCATCGATCTGGCCGACCGGGCCTACGGCATCGCCCTGTCGTCACCCGCCGGGCCGGTCTATGTCGGCCTGCCGCGTGAGCCCTTGTGCGACCCCTGCCCGACCGACGGGCTGGACGCGCCGCCGAAGATGGCGCCGGCAAGGGCGGCGCCCAATACCGCCGACATCGAAAGAGCCGCATCGATGCTGGCGGCCGCCGAACGGCCGCTGATCATCGCCCAGCACGGAGCGGGGTCAGCCGACGCCTTCGCGACCTTGACCCGGCTGGTCAACGAGTGGGCCTTCCCCGTTGCCCATTACTGGGCGGTCCAGATCGCCATCCCGACCGACGACCCGATGTGCGTCGGCGGCAACCTGCAGCCCTGGCTGTCGGAGGCCGACATCATCCTGGTCTTGAACAGCCTGGTGCCCTGGTCCCCGGCCGCGGGTGAACCGGCGCCCGATTGTCCAGTCATTCAGATCGGTCCCGACCCGCTGCATCGCCGTTTTCCGGTGCGCAATTTCCGCTCCGACCTCTCGATCGTCAGCGAGACCGGCCCGGCGATCGCCGCCCTTGCCGAAGCGCTGGAGCCGATGGCCGCCGAGCACGCGCAGAAGCGACAGGCGCGAAAGCGCGAGATCACCGCGCGCACAACCGAGATCCGGAAGCGCGTGCGGGCGAAGGCCACCGCCGGCGACGGCACAAGGATGACCAAATGGTGGGTCAGCCATTGTCTGTCCGAGGCGCTGGCGGCCACCGGCCCGTCGACCGTGATCTCGGAGCTCGGCTGCCCCCTGGAACCCATGCGCCGGGTTGAGCATGGCAGCTTCCAACTGGCACCCCACTCCGGCGGCCTGGGCTGGGGATTCGCCTGCGGCCTTGGCATCCAACTCGCGGATCGAGAACGGATCGTCGTCGCCTCGGTCGGCGATGGCTCGTACCTGTTCGCCAATCCGGCCGTGTGCCATCAGATCGCCGAAGCGCTGAACTTGCCGGTCCTCGTCCTGGTCCTGAACAATGCCGAGTGGCGTGCCGTCCGCGACTCCGTGCTCGACATCTATCCGGACGGCCATGCGGCGCGGGCCAACCAGATGCCGCTGACCGCCCTGTCACCCCTGCCCGACTTCGTTCAGATCGCCCAAGCCAGCCGGGCCTGGGCGCGCCGTGTCGAGAGGGGTGCGGACCTGCCCTCGGTTCTCGCCGAGGCGATCACGCACATCCGCACGGCGGGTACCCAGGCCCTGGTCGAAGTGATGCTGAGCGACTAGCATCGATATCAACAATGAAGACAAAAAGTCGAATGGAGGAGACTGCGCCATGAAACGCCGAACAATTCTTGGAGTAACCACCGCGGCACTTGCCCTTTCATTTGCTGCTGGCTGGTCCGCGCCGGCCGCCGCTGAGGAGAACTTCAGCCTGGCCTATTTCATGGGGCCGGGCCATCCGATGAACGGCGCCGTCTTCCAGCCCTTTGCCGACCGGCTCGCCGAGGTCTCCGACGGGCAACTGACTGTCGAAATGTTCCCCGGTGGCGCGCTCAACTCAGCCCCGCCGCGCCAATACGCCACGGTCGTCGAGGGTGTGGCCGACATCGTCTTCGCGCTGCCCGGCTATACGGCCCAGTTGTTCCCGGTCACGAACGTGATCACGGTGCCGAACGTCGCCGCCGACGCCGTCGATGGCACCGAGGCCCTGTGGCGGGCACGCGACCTGATCGAGCAGGAGTACGACGCCCAGATCCTGGCCATGTGGACAAACGCCGCGCCGGTGCTGATAACGCGGGATACGCCGATCCGCAGCCTGGAGGACCTGGACGGCATGGTTGTACGCGTCACCTCCGCGCAGGACGTGCCGTTCGTCGAGGCGCTTGGCGCCAGCGCCGTGTCGCAGCCGGTTTCCGTCATCAACCAAAACCTGACCAACGGCACCATCGACGCGATCGCCATCGACCCCAGCGCCATCGGCTCGTTCAACCTGTGGGAACCGGCTAACTACGTGACAATCGGCCTGCCCGGCTCCGGCTCCGCCTTCGTCCTGTTGATGAACCAGGAGGTCTATGACGGGCTGACGGAGCAGGAGCAGGCCTGGGTCGACGAGGCGAGCGGCGAGTGGCTCAGCCTGAACGGCGGCCAGGTCTACCTGGAGGACGCGTTGCGCGGCATAGAGGTCGCACGCGATAACGGCGTCGAGATCATCGAGCTGTCGGACGCGGAAGTCGCCCGCTTCAACGAGGCGATGCAGCCGGCGATGGACGCGTTCCTGGCCAGCACGATTTCCGGCGACCTGACCGGCGCCGATGTCGTCGACATCATGCAAGGCAACAACTAGCCAGCAGAAATCAGTGCAGAACAGCTAGTCAACACGATGGCCACTGCCAGCGGACCCGAACGCGCGCTCGGCTGGGTCGACAAGCTGTCGATCCTGCTGGCGGCGATCGGCGGTCTCGCCACGGTCGCACTTGTCTGCGTGACCGTGGTCGCGGTGTTCTACCGCTACGTGCTGAACGACCCGATCTTCGGCATGGACGATGTTTCGACCATGCTGCTGAGCGTCTGTGTCGCCGGCTCCATCTGCTATGGCAGCCGGATCGGCGCCAACGTCCATGTCGATGTGCTCGGCATGGTCGGCGGCCGCCGGATTACCCGCTACACCGACATCGTGGTCCGGGTGCTCGGCGCCGGCATCGTCGGCCTGACGACCTACGCGCTCTATGAGCAAAGCCAATGCGGCGCGCTCTGCGGTTTTTTCACGCCCAACCTGGCGATCCCCCACCAGCCCTTCTACTGGCTGCTGATCGCCGGCATGGGGGCCTACACCCTGGTTCTGATCTTGGAGTTGATCGTCGGGATCATCCACATCCGCGACCCCCGTGACCCCAACGAGCATACGTAGCGTCTATGAGCAACATCGAGATCGGGCTGATCGGTTTTGCCGTGCTTGCGGTTCTGCTGCTGATCCGCATGCCGGTGGGCACGGCGATGCTGCTGGTCGGCACCGGCGGGCTTTATGTCATCAGCCCGCGCGGTGCCTTGCCGACGCTCGCCGGCGAGGTGTTCAGCATCTCGTCGATCTATTCGCTGACGATCCTGCCGCTGTTCGTGTTGATGGGGAACCTCGCCGGCGTTTCCGGCATGTCGCGGGATCTCTACGACGCCGCGCAAAGCTGGTTTGGCCATTATCGCGGCGGGCTCGCCTCGTCTACGGTCGTCGGCTGTGCCGGATTTTCGGCCCTGTCAGGCTCGTCCCTGGCCTCCGCCGTCACCATGGGAAGGGTCGCGCTGCCGGAGATGCAGCGCTTTCGCTATGCCGACAGTCTGGCGACCGGTTCCATCGCCGCCGGCGGTACGCTGGGCATTCTGATCCCGCCCTCGGCCGGTTTCGTCGTCTACGCGATCCTGACCGAGGAATCGATCGGACGCCTGTTCATGGCCGGCGTGTTGCCGGGCCTGATGCTGACCGGGCTGTTCATCCTTGCCATTACCCTGCTGGTCCGCCGAAACCCGGAACTGGCGCCGGGATCGGCCACGCGCGCGGACCTGCAGGTGCGCCTGCGCTCGCTCAGGCGCGCGACCTGGATCATCTCGATCATCCTGATCACCATCGGCGGCATCTATCTCGGCGTCTTCTCCGCCGTGGAGGCGGCCGGTATGGGCGCCTTCTTCGCCTTCCTGGTGGCGCTGTTCCGTCGAACCCTCACCTGGGCGGCCTGCAAGGAGGTCGTGGCCTACACGCTGCGCTCGACAGCGACCACCTTCATCATCCTAATGGGCGCCTTCGTCTTCACGCCGTTCGTCGCCCGCACGGGCATTCCGGCGGCGATAGTCGACGGCCTCACCGGGCTCGGCTTCGGGCCGTACGGCGTGCTGCTGTTGATTCTGGCCGTGCTGATCCTGCTGGGCACCTTCCTGGAAGGTTTCGCCATCCTGGTGCTGACCCTGCCGCTGATCCAGCCGCTTTTGGAGGTCTACGGCTTCGACTTGATCTGGTTCGGCGTGCTGATGGTGATCGTGCTGGAGATGGGCCTGATCTCGCCACCCGTGGGCATCAACGTCTTCGTGGTGAAGGGCATAGCGCCCGGCGTGCCGATGAACACCATCTTCCGCGGCATCTGGCCCTTCTGGTTCGCCATGCTGATCGCCATCCTGGTCCTGGTCGCGGTGCCCGAGATCGCCCTGTTCCTGCCCGATACGATGTTTGGCGGCGGGTGAGGCGTACAGGTTCGCACGGATGGGCGCTCTCGGCCGGTCAGTGTTGACAACCGCACCGGTCATTGCGATATCGGGGGCCCGTCGGCACCAGCCGGCCGGTTGCTGGGGGATCGTCTAGCGGTAGGACTGCGGACTCTGACTCCGTCAACCCTGGTTCGAATCCAGGTCCCCCAGCCAATTATCTCACCGGCTTTACCAAGATTCGTCGGCCCGCCCGTCCGGCTATGTGATCCAAGCACAGGGGCAACAAGGGCAATGCTATCGCGGCAAGCCGTCAGTTGGCGCGCGACATGACATCCAGGCATTCAGCGAGCAGGGTCACGTCCTCGTAGACGCCTTCAACCATGTGTGCGGGACCGAACACCTGAAAGACCAGGCTTTGCCCGGAAGGATCGAAGCCAGCCTCGTCGATGAAGAGGGCGACACTGCCGGCCCTAGTTGCCGCCAGCCGCGTGGCGTCCAGGGCGTTGGGATTGGTGACCAGCGGCAGGTGCCGGCGAATGTGGGCGGCCTCGCCATTGTCCGGCCCCGCGGCATAGATCAGGCGGGCGTTTGCGCCATCCTCATGCCACCAATCGTTGGCATGCTTCATGTCATTGCAGGTGTTGTAGTGCTCGGCAAAGCCGCCTATCGCCGCGGAGTCAAAGTGGCGCGACTCGTGCAATCGAGAGACTATCGAAACAAGCGGATGGACGTTCTCCAGGGTGATGACCTGCCCCTCTCCCGTCGGGCTGGCGGTCATCGTATCGGCTTGAAGGATGAGCATGGCCGGCTGCCAGCCAGCCGGCAGTTCCTGCGTCTGCGCCTGAGCGGAGGAGCAAGCCATGGGCACCGCAACCGCCAAGACTTTCGATGAAGCGAACTTCATGACAACGACGACCTTATAATATATCTGGAACGCATATATTATATGAATAATTATGAATTGATCAACTATAAGATGCGATATTGACGCGCGACTGACCCTCACATTCGATGGCTCGTTCGTGGTCACCGACCATAAGGACGAGCACAGGCTGTTGTCGCGATCGTTCGCGAGCGCCCACATGCGACCTTCGCGCGACGCTACGGCATCGACATAGCCGATGTTCAACTCGTATGGCGCCGCGCCGCCATCTGGCAAGGCGCGCGCCCGGCGCCAAGGACACCTTGCTCAAAGGGATCGCGATCCGGAAACGTGTCCGTCTCCATTCTTCTGTAACCGACGATTCTCCGATAGCTTGGGCCGTCGAAGCAGCCATAGATCTAAGAGGCCCCCGATATGGCGGTGTCCCAGCGCCGTGTTCGCCTGGCAGGCATGATCGGCAACGCGTTGGAATGGTACGATTTTGCCATCTATGGCTATTTCGCCGCGACAATCGGCACGCATTTCTTTCCGGACGACAGTCGCGCCGTTTCCATCATCGCTGCGTTCGGCGTGTTCGCCCTTGGCTTTGTGGCTCGGCCCATCGGGTCGATCGTGTTTGGCAATCTAGGCGACCGTGTCGGCAGGCGCTTTGTTCTGGTCGTCTCGGTGCTGACGATGGCCGTGCCCACCACATTGATCGGTCTGCTGCCGACCTATGCGCAGATCGGCATCGCAGCCCCCATCATCCTGATCGTTCTCAGACTGCTGCAGGGACTGTCGGTCGGTGGCGAACTGAGCGGATCGGTGACCTTCATGGTCGAAGGTGCGGCGTCTCGGGCCCGCGGCAAGGCCGGCAGTTGGGCCTATTTCGGGCTCGGCGCCGGCTTCTTGCTCGGCTCGGGCGCTGGTTCGCTGGTCACTGGTTTGCTGACCGCCGATCAGGTGGCCGAGTGGGGCTGGCGGGTGCCGTTCCTCTTCGGCTCGGTCATCGCCGTGTGCGGCTATGTCATTCGCCGGTACGGCCTGAAGGAAGGCTATCAGCCGTCTGGGACGGCCGTGCAATGGTCCAAGGGCCCTTTGCGCAAGGCGCTCGTTGATCATCGCAAGCAAATGATACAGGGCATTGGCATCACTGCGTTTTCAGCAGGCGGTTTCTATATGGCCTTCACCTATCTGACGACCTACATCACCGTCATTGTGGGCGATCCGGCCGCCGATGCCCTTACGGTCAACACGATCAACATAGTCTTGTTCGCGATCTTGACGGTGGTGGGCGGCATCGCCGGTGACCGATTTGGTTTCGGGCGCATCTTGCTGCCGATCACTATCGCCGGCTTCGTCCTGGCACTGCCCCTGTTTTGGCTGGTCGACCATACCGATCCGGTGCTGGTCTTCATCGGTCAGTTCGGCTTCGTCCTGCTCCTAGGGCCCTATGGCGGGCTGTTCGCCACCAGCATTGCACTCTTGTTTCCGCCGGCGGTTCGCATGAGCGGCTTTTCCGTTGCGTACAACATCAGCATGGCTGCGTTCGGCGGCACGGCACCTGTCGTGGCCAGCTATCTGATCCACCGGACGCACGGCGATCTGTCGCCGGCCTATGTACTGATGGTCAGCGCGGCGATTTCGACGGCGACACTGATCTGGGCCTGGCGCGACCTGCCCAAGCGGGCAGAGGCCGCTAGCGCGTGACCCAAAGCGCTTGATAGGGCTCCAGTTCAACGCGAAGCACACCGGCGTTGTCGGCATGCAGCCCACCGGAAATCAGGTCGCGGAGGTGTTCACCGGCGGCGAAACCCAGCTGCGTCAGGTCGACGGACAAGGTGACGGATTTGCCCGAGATGTTGATAGCCGCCCACAGGCGATCGTCGGGCGCCTCGCGAACGATGCTGAAGACCCGGTCATCGACCCTCACGACCCTCTGCGCCGCGTTGGGGTGAAAGGCGGTGCGTTGCCGGCGAATGGTCAACAGACGATGATAACCGTCGAGAACGCGGCGGCGAAGGCTGTCCGGCTCCGCCAGTTCGGCCTCCAACGCGGAAAGCCATAGGCGCTCCCGGTTGATCGAGCGGTTCTGGCCGGTGCGTTCAACCCCCGCATGGTCACTGCGCGAGCCGAGCAGGCTGTGGATGTAGATGCCGGGCACGCCAACGACCGAGAGCAGGATGGTCTGCGCAGCCAGGAACTTGGCAGCGCGCACAACGTCGGTGTCGTCGGGCGACGCGACGGCATCGACATAGCTGATGTTCAACTCGTACGGCGCCGTGCCGCCTTCGGGCAGGGCACGCATCGAAACCAGGCCACCGTTGGAACGCACGCGGTCGGCCATGGCGGCAACCTGATCGCGGGTCAGAATGCCCTCGACGGGCCGCAGGCCGATGCCGTCATGGGAGGCGAGGAAATTGAAGTACGTGGTCGATGGCGTCGTCGGCTCCAACGACGACGCCCAGTCAGACAACGGTCGCGCATTGCCCGTCTGAAAGGCGTAAAGCGTCAAGGGCGGCAACGGGAACTGATAGACCAGATGCGCCTCGTTCGTGCCATCGCCGAAATAGCTGATGTTGTCCCGGTGCGGCACGTTGGTTTCGGTGATCAGCAGGGTTCCCGGCGCGGCGTAATCCAGCACCTGGCGCATCACCTGGATCAGCGCGTGGGTCTGGGGCAGATGCATGCAGGTCGTGCCGATCTGCTTCCAAAGAAAGCCGATGGCGTCGAGGCGGATGAAGCGTGCGCCCCGTTGGGCATAGAACAGCAGCAGATCGAGGATCTCGATCAACACGTCCGGGTTGGCGTAACTGAGGTCGATCTGGTCGGCGCTGAACGTGGTCCAGACCTGTTTTGGGCCTGATGCCGTTTCCACCAGCGTCAGCAACGGCAAGGCACGCGGCCGCGTGACCTGGCTGTAGTCGAGATCGGGGTCGGCCACGATGAAATAGTCGGCGTAGGCCGGATCGTCGGCGACGAACCCCTCGAACCACGTGCTTTGGCGCGAGACGTGATTGATGACGGCATCGAACATCAGGCCGAACCGCTCCGCCAGCATCGCGACGTCGTCCCATGTGCCGACGTGCCCGTTCACCGCCCGATAATCGATCACCGAAAAGCCGTCATCGGAGGAATAGGGATAAAACGGCAGGACATGGACGTCCGGCACACTGTCCGCCACGTGCCGGTCGAGGACCTCCGACAGCACGGCCAGGGGTGGCCGTTCGCCGTCCAGGATCGAATCACCGTAGGTGATCAGCATCACATCCGTCTGATCGACCCAGCGGTTTGCGCGCTCGGGAATGGTATCCTTATGGCGGCCTGCCAAATCGGCGATGCGTCCGACAAGCGCATCGGCGGTGTGGGACGGATAGGCAAGCGCCAGCCGCTCCCTCAAAACATCCACCCTTAGCGGGCGGTCATCGGCATCATCGGGCATCGCATCGTCATCGCTTTGGCCGGCCCGTTGCTCAAGTCAGGCCTTATACATCCCGTACATGACGGGGAGGTGCACCATACGCATCATAGGGGATGGTCCTAAGCGACGGCGAGGTGTTTGCGAAAGCGACGGACCGGCGGCTGCGCGGGCTTTCCGATCGAAACTGCCGCGACCGTGCGCCCCGCCACCGCCCGACCACCGTGTCGGCGATCGGGCGGCTTCGTCAGAGCGTCATCGGGGCGGCGTCAGGCGGCTGCCTGAATGCGGGCCACGGCGTCGTCGGTGGTCCAAAGACCGTTGGCGACATAGCGGAAGTTGATCAGGGCGGCCTGATAGCCGTCGCCCTCGGGCAACTTCGCCCCGGCGGTCGCGTCGCGCACCACGGCCACCTCGTATCCCCGCTCCAGAAGATCGTAGAGATGGGCCTGGACGCAGAGATTGGCGGACATGCCGGCCAGAATGACCTTGTTGACGCCGTTCTTGCGCAACTGCAGATCGAGATCGTTCACCTGCGGGCCGTAGACCTTGTGCGGGCTGGTGATGATCGTGCGGCCATCCATGATCAGATCGCGGTATTCCGGCATGAAATCGGCGCCGGAGTTGTCGAAACCCTCCAGGCTCAACGGGCCGGCACGGTCGAACATGCCGATCGCGTGCATCAACGTCTCCAACGGTCCCTCGAAGCGCCAGCCATGATCGGTCGGGTAATAATAGTGCGGCGAGATCACCACGGTCATATCGGCGTCCTTGGCGGCGCGCAGCAGCCGCCCGATGTTCGGGACCGTGTTGTGCTCCGTCACGCTCTCGCCGACCACGCCCCAGGTCACGCCGTCCGGGCTGAGGAAGTCGATCTGCGGATCGGTGATGACCAGTGCGGTGTCACCGCGTGTGACCTCGACATCGGTTTGCGGCAATGCCGGCTCGGCAGGGTCTTCGTAGGCGGCAAGATCGGCGCGCGCGGGCCGCGATCCGGCCGCGACAGCCGCCGCCGTGGCCGCGGTTGCGACCGTCGCGGCCACGCCACCACGCAACATATCGCGCCGGCCGACGCCGTGATCGTGGTCGCAATGGGCATGGTGATGGCCGTGGGCGGGATGGTCGTTGGACATCTGAGAAGCTCCTTCTCCAGCGGTTCCGATAGCCCTAGTATGGGCCTTGGCCTGTGCCTTATCGTCTGCGTCCTGTGTCCTGACGGATCGGATAAGACGGCCACGGCCGCTCACCGCCCGGCAGCAGAGCCCGATGTTCGACGACGTTTTGAACTCCCTGGAAGTAAGCCTTGAGCCCTTCGCCCTCTGCGAAATTCACGGCCGGTCGACGCTGGGTCTGGGCAGGCGCACCTTTGCGATCCTGCACTATGTGATCGCCGGCTCGGGCTCGGTGATCGTCGATTCCGGCGCACCGATCCCCGTCGAGAAAGGCGCCGTCGTCCTGGTGCCGGCATTCTGCCCCCACGGGCTGCGCGGCGAGGCCGATCGCGGTGATCCCCTGCCCGACTGCCGGCCCTTGGACGCCGCCTTGCTGCATTTCGAAGTGGGGTCCGGCGCCGAGACGCTCGCCGCCGTCTGCGGCCAGATCGATGTCTCCTATCGGGGCCTAAGCGGCACCTTGAACCTGCTGCGCAGTCCGATCATCGAACATTTGGGACCGGACGACCGCGTGCGCCGGGCGCTCGACGACTTCGTTCAGGAACTGGCCTGCCCGACGGTCGGCACCAAGGCGCTGGCCAAGACCCTGTTGCAGCAAAGCGTCATCATCCTGCTGCGTCGGCGCTACCTCGCCGGCGATCCGTCGCTGCGCTGGATGCAGGGCATTTCGGAGGAACCGCTATGGGCCGCAATGCAGGCGATCCTCGACCGGCCGGACCAGATCCATTCCGTGGCCAGCCTGGCCGAACGGTCGGGCATGAGCCGGGCCAGCTTCGCCAAGCGCTTCCAGCACGCCTACGGCGCCGGGCCGATGGAACTGCTGCGAACCGTGCGCATGGGACGCGCGGCCGAACTGCTGTCCTCAAGCGATCTGCCGGTCAAGCGCGTCGCCCAGATGGTCGGCTATCGCAGCCGTTCCTATTTCACCCGCGCCTTCGAGGCCGAACACGGCCTGCCGCCGGATGCGTTTCGCCGCGGTCTGGCGCAATAGATCAAGCCCGCGCCATGGCCGTTTGCCGTTGGGTAGCGTTTAGCAGAACAGCAGGACGTCCGGTTGAGCTATGTTGTGTTGGCGGCCGCGTTCCAGCAGCTTTCGCCGACGACAACGCAGCACAACCGAACGTCAAACCACAGAAATCCAGGCCGGAAAGGACGTCACGCTGCGCCGGCCTTGCGCGCCGATCGAAAGCGCCAGGCATCAATCAGCTCTCGCCAGATCGAGCGCGTGGGTGTGGGCCAAAGCGCACCCATCTCCTGGTCGATCGAACGATCGCTATCGTCCGCCTCCGCGCCAACCCAAATCAGACCGCCCGATGCCGAGTACGGGGTTATCTCGGCGAGATAGAATTCGCCCATTACATCGAAGAAATCGACACGCATATGTCCGAAGTCGCTGCTGATCTGTGCCGATATCCGGCACATATCTTCCCAAAAGGACGGCCTCGGCTGCGGCTGACCGACATCCGTCCTTTCGTCGTCGATAATCGCGCACCACGGCAGTTGTCGCCAGTTCGCGTCATAGAAGCTCAGGTCGGCATCATCGGTGAGTTTGCCGATACTGAGTTGCACCAAGTTTGGCTGGCCTGAGAAACAGTAGACCCTGTACTCAGGCGGGACGACCAGCCCGTCGGGCGTGGCAAGATACTCCTCGGCGATCAGACCACGCGTCACCTGAGCGTAGGCCCACTCCCGGCCGGCCCGACCATGGACCCGCCTGAGCCATCGGGCGGCTTCGGTCTTGGCATGATCGATGTCGAACCGCCGCTTGTCGTCGCACAGCAAAAAACGGCCGCTCAGATGCGAGGGCTTCAGAACGAAGCGCTCGGGCAAGCCGTCGAATGGGATCGCCTCCGCGTCGTGCCCATACCAATAGACCTTGGCCATCTTCAACGGCAGGTCTGCGCGCTTCAAGTAATCCCGCAGCATCATCTTGTCGCAAAAGACAGCGAACTGCGGGTCCCGCTCGAACAGCTTTCGCCATTGCATCTTGTCGCCGTAGGTCACGGGTCGGATGTAGCGGGGCGGATACCCCATCGCCCGTCTGAACCGGTACGAGTTCTTGATGTGTCGCAGGCGAACCAAACTGTTCGCCACCGCTATCGCGAGTTCTGTTTCCACGATCCAGACTGCATAGAATCCGTATGTGGCGTTTAGCGGACACTAGACGGATCAGCAATGCATGGCAAGCAGAACTCAAATAGAACGCCAATACACTCCGAATAATTGCAGATAATTTCTATTAGTAACTTGGAAAATCAAGGTGAAACGGCGTCAAGCAAGCGCCAATGCATGATCTTAACGACCTGCGATAGCGCCTCTTGACGTTCTACTTCCAAATCGCGATCCAGCCGTGTCTCAAACGCGCGGAGTATCTGGTGCTTTGTCGCCCCCCTGACCGCGAATATGAACGGGAAGCCAAACCGTTCGCGATAGGCAGCATTCAGGCTCTCGAACTGGCGCAGCTCGTCGGCGGTCAGGCTATCCAGGCCGGCGCCACGCTGCTCGCGGCGCGAGGCGTCGGCCATGGACAGTTTGCCGGCCAGATCGGGATGCGCACGCAAGACGGCAAGCTGCAAACCGCGGTCCGCCTCGCCAAGCGCTTGCTCAAAAGCCGCCGTTAGATCGTCGAGATCGGTAAAGGGCCTGCGGTCCGCCGCCAGACGCGCAATGCTTGGGCTGTCCTCGGCGACATGTCCCAGGATGTCGACAAATCGATCGACGGACACGGCGTTGAGCGTGGCGAGATCAACCGGGTTCATCGGGGAACCTGTCGCGCCAATGCTTGGCGATGTCCAGACGGCGACAGACCCAGACCCCATCCTTGGCCGCGACGTAGTCGAGGAAACGCGCCAGAGAGGCGGCCCGTCCGGGGCGGCCCACCAGCCGGCAATGCAGGCCGACCGACATCATCTTCGGCGCCGTCTCGCCTTCGTCATAGAGGGTATCGAAGGCGTCCTTCAGGTAGGTGAAGAACTGATCGCCGGCATTGAACCCCTGCGCCGTCGCGAACCGCATATCGTTGGCATCCAGCGTGTACGGCACGATCAGCAGCGGACCGTGGGGTGTGGTTTCCCAATAAGGCAGATCGTCGGCATAGGAATCGGCGCAATAAAGGAAGCCGCCCTCGCGTGCCGCCAGATCCCGGCTGACCGGGCTGATCCGCCCGGTATAGATGCCCTGCGGCCGTTCGCCCGTGGCGGCCGTGTGCTCGACGACCGCCTGTTGCAAATGGCGCCATTCCTCGTCCGGCGGCATGTGCTGATAGTCGATCCAGCGCCAGCCATGGGTGGCGATTTCCCAATCGGCCTCTTTCATCGCCGCCACCGCCTCGGGGTTGCGCGCCAAGGCCATGGAGACGCCGAACACGGTGACCGGCAGGCCGCGATCGGTGAACAGGCGCCACAGCCGCCAAAAGCCGGCCCGGCTGCCATATTCGTACATGGACTCCATGTTCAGGTTGCGCGCGCCCTGGACCGGCACGGCGCCGATGCTTTCCGACAGAAACGCCTCAGACGCGGCATCGCCGTGCAGGACGCTGTTCTCGCCCCCCTCCTCGTAATTGACGACGAATTGCACAGCGACCCGGGCACCGCCCGGCCAGGCCGGGTCCGGCGGCGTTCGGCCATAGCCGATCAGGTCGCGGGGATAGTCGGTCGCGGTCACCGGCTGACCGTGGCCTCGATCTGGCCGTGCGGGTCGGCGGCGGGAACAAAGACGAACGTGCTGTCCTCAACGCCAAAGCGGCCGAGGTCGGTCGGCAAATAATGCAGGTTGGGCATGGCTAGGCTGACCCGGTCGACCGTCGGCACCGCGTCGAGGGCGGCAATGCCCATGCGGTACATCGTGTCCTGCACCGACACGCTGTAGGTGTCGGCAAAGACGGCGTCAAAAACGGCCAAGATGGTCGTGCGGTCGGCCGCGGCATCCTCGGGCAAGCCGCGATAATGCCAACGCGCTGTGAGCGCGGAGGCGAGAATGCGGTCGTCCGTTTCCGGCAGGCTGGTGTAGCGGTCACGCACGAAATCGGTGAAACCCGAGCCCGTCGACTTCAACACCCGGCGCTCGTCGACACCGCCAACGGTTTCGCCGTCGCCATCCTGGCCGCGAACCACACGCAGATAGGGTTGCCCATTACCATCCTGCGCGAAGGCGTGGGGGTGTTCGACGCCGTTCAAGGCCATGCGTCGCCAGACCGTCTCCCACGCCTCGATCGCGACCTGCTCGATATCGGCATAGAGGTCCAAAAACCGGCGGGCGAGCGCCTCGAGGTAATCCAGCGCCGGTCCGGGTCCCGTTTCCGCGGCCACGACATAGGCCAGGTTTTTCATCGTGTCGGTGGCCACCGTCGTGCTGTTGTCGGCACGATCGAAGGCGACGCCGAACGCCTCGCCCCGCAGGGTAATCTTCACGTCCAGTTCGCTGACATCCTGGCGTTCCTGGCGACGGTCAACGCGCATGACCCGAACGCGTTCCTTGCCGTGACGGTGATCCGTCAACCGGTAGCTCATGCCGTGCCCGCCCTCATCAGAACCTGCGCCATAATGCGCATGTTGCAGCGCTAAAGCGGCTATTGCACGCGGAATATGCATGTGCAAACTGAACGGTCACGCTGCTGTCGCCGTGACGCAAGGTGACTAAGAAATGGGCAGACTGACAACGCACATCCTGGACCAAAGCCGTGGCCGCCCGGCCGCGGGCGTGGCCGTGCGCCTCTACCGTATGGACGGCGAGACGCAGGCACTTGTCGCGCAGGCGACCACGAACGATGACGGCAGGCTGGACCAGCCAATCCTGTCGGGGCCGGAGATGCGGCCGGGCCTGTACCAGTTGGAATTCGATGCCGGCGCCTATTTCGAGAGACTCGGCACGGCGCTTGCTTCAGGAACGTTCTTGGAGACCGTTGTGATCCGGTTTCGCATCGACGCTGAAGAGGAGCACTATCACGTGCCGTTGCTGTTGTCCCCGTACGGCTATGCCACCTATCGCGGCAGCTAGGGCCGGCCCATGACCCGATCGGCGATTCGGTTCGTGCATCGGGGCGCGGTCACGACGTTGGACGGTTTCGCGCCGACGCGGACGGTGCTGGAGTATCTGCGCGAGGATCTGCACCTGACCGGCACGAAGGAAGGCTGTGCCGAGGGCGACTGCGGC
This sequence comes from Alphaproteobacteria bacterium, assembly GCA_028277405.1. Lineage (GTDB taxonomy): Bacteria > Pseudomonadota > Alphaproteobacteria > DSM-16000 > Inquilinaceae > JANQGH01. The sequence continues at coordinate 26,911 of JANQGH010000070.1, forward strand.
GCCTGTACCGTCATCCTTGGCCGTCCGGCCGATGACGGCACGCTCCGCTTCGAGGCGATGAATGCCTGTATTCTGTTCGTGGGTTCCCTGGACGGCGCCTGGCTGATCACGGTGGAGGATCTCGCGGGTCCGGACGGCACGCTGCACCCCGTGCAACAGGCCATGGTCGACCATCATGGCTCGCAATGCGGCTTTTGCACCCCGGGCTTCGTGATGACCTTGGCGGCGTATCAACTGGCTGGTGCCGAGGCGGAGATCGGAACCATCAACAGTTGGCTGGCCGGCAACCTCTGCCGCTGCACCGGCTATGGCCCCATTCAACAGGCGGCCCGCGAGGTTGCCGGCACGGACCAGCCAAGCTGGTTTGCTCAACAGATCGACCGGGCCCTGCCCCTGCTGCAAGGCTTGGTCCGCGATACCGTGGATGTGGCCGGCGCCAACGGACGCTTCTTTGCACCCGAAAGCACTGATGGGCTGGCGGACCATTTGGAGGGTTACCCAGATGCCACGCTGGTGGCCGGCGCGACCGACGTCGGGCTGTGGGCAACCAAACAGCTTCGCGATCTGCCGCACTTAGTGAACGTGAAGTCGGCCCGCGACCTGGCCGAGGTCACGGTGACCGACGCGATGATCGAGATCCGCGGCGCGGCCACGTACACCGACGCCGTGCCCGCCATTCTGGCCGATTATCCGGAAGCCGAGACTATGTTCGACCGCCTGGGCGGTGTGCAGGTCCGCAATGCCGGCACGATCGGCGGTAACATCGCCAACGGCTCGCCCATCGGCGACAGCCCGCCCTTCCTGATCGCGGCAGGCGCGCGCCTGCGGCTGCGCCGAGGCGATGCGCGGCGCGAGTTGGCGTTGGAGGATTTCTTCATCGCGTACGGCAAACAGGATCTGCGCCCCGGCGAGTTCGTCGAGGCCGTGCTGCTGCCCCGGCGCAACCCCGACACGCTGTTCGGCGTCTACAAGATCTCCAAGCGGCGCGACCAGGACATTTCCAGCGTCCTGGCCGCCCTGGCCATAACGGTCGATGGGTCCAGCGGTCTTTGCACCGACGCGCGGCTGGCCTTTGGCGGCATGGCCGGCACGCCAGCGCTGGCGCGTCACGCCACGACTGCCCTCATCGGCCAGCCCTGGACACTGGCAAGTATTCGGCAGGCAAAATCGGCCCTGGCAGAGGACTTCGCCCCGCTGACCGATCATCGCGCCGCAGCCTGGTACCGGCTGGAAGTCGCCGGCAATGTGCTGGAGCGCCTCTATTGGCAGCATCAGGGCGACAACGTCGCGACGGCGGCCCATGCCTGACGATACGACCATCGCGGCCAAGACCGCCTCGGTGAGGCGCCCGCTGGCCCACGACAGCGCGGCCGGCCATGTTTCGGGGCTGGCACGCTATGTCGACGACATACCGGAACCGCCCGCGACCCTGCATGCATGCCCGGGATTGAGCCCCGCTGGACCCGGCGCCATTCGTGCCCTGGATCTGGCGCCCGTACGGGCCGCGCCCGGCGTCGTCGCGGTGCTGACGGCCGAAGACGTGCCGGGCGAGAACAATGTCGGCCCGGTCGTTCACGACGAACCTGTCTTTCCGGAACGGTCCGTCGATTTCGCCGGTCAGCCGCTGTTCCTCGTGGTCGCCGAAGACCGGATGGCGGCGCGCATGGCGGCCCGGCTGGCGCAGGTCGAGATCGAAGCGGCCGACGGCATCTACACAGTGGACAAGGCCCTTGAAGCGGGGCTCGAACTGCATCCGCCCACCAAGATGGCCCGCGGCGATGTCGAAAGCGTCCTGGCAACCGCCGCCGACCGGATCGAGGGCGAGATCCGCATTGGCGGCCAGGATCATTTCTATCTTGAGGGCCAGGTCTCGCTGGCGGTGCCGCAGGAGGGCGACGATCTCACGATCTATTGCTCGACGCAGCATCCGTCGGAAGTCCAGATGCTGGTCGCCCATGCGCTGGATGTGCCGATCGTCGCCGTCACGGTCGAGGTTCGGCGCATGGGCGGCGGCTTTGGCGGCAAGGAGACCCAGGCGGCACCATTCGCCGTGATGGCGGCCCTGGCCGCGAGCAAGCTTCGGCGGCCGGTAAAGCTGCGCCTGGATCGCGACGACGACATGATCGCGACCGGCAAGCGGCACGACTTTCTGGGCCGGTATTCGATCGGTGTGGACGATCAGGGGCTGATCCAGGCGGCCGACATCACGCTGGCGTCGCGCTGCGGTTTCTCCCACGACCTGTCGCGGCCGATCAATGACCGGGCCATGGCGCATAGCGACAACGCCTACTTCCTGCCGGCGGTACGGATCACCTCGCATCGATGCAAGACCCACACGGTCTCCAACACCGCCTTTCGCGGCTTCGGCGGCCCCCAGGGCATGATGGTGATCGAGCGGGCGATGGACGCCATCGCGGCCAAGCTGGGCAAGGACCCGCTGACCATCCGTCGGCGCAACCTCTACGGCATCGGCGAGCGCAACCTGACGCCTTACGACATGACGGTCGAAGACAATGTCGCGCCCGCGCTTGTCGATCAACTGGCCGCGGAGGCCAACTACGCGGACCGGCGCGCCGAGATCGTCGCGTTCAACAGGAACGGCCGACTCACCAAGCGCGGCATCGCGCTGACCCCGGTGAAGTTCGGCATCTCGTTCACCAACACGTTCCTGAACCAGGCCGGCGCCCTGATCCATATCTACCGTGACGGCAGCATCCATCTGAACCATGGCGGCACCGAGATGGGCCAGGGCCTGTTCATCAAGGTCGCCCAGATCGTCGCCGACGAGTTCGGCCTGCCGCTCGACCGGGTCAGGATCACGGCGACACGCACCGACAAGGTGCCGAATACCTCGGCCACCGCCGCGTCGGCCGGCACCGACCTGAACGGCCGGGCCGCACAAGAGGCGGCGCGGACCTTGAAGGCGCGGCTCAGCGACATGTTCCGCCGGCACACCGGGTCGAAATCCAACATCATCCGGTTTGCCGATGGCGAGATCACCGATGGGCATTTGACCCTGCCCTTCTTCCAGGTCGTCAGCCTGGCCTATTTCGATCGGGTCTCGCTGTCCGCGACCGGCTATTACCGCACGCCGAAGATCAAATGGGACCCGGAGGCCGGCAAGGGGCGGCCGTTTCTCTATTTCGGCTATGGCGCCTCGGTGTCGGAGGTCGAAATCGACACGCTGACGGGCGAGTACGAGGTCCGCGCGGTCGACATTCTGCACGATGTCGGACGGTCGCTGAACCCGGCGGTGGATTTGGGCCAGATCGAAGGCGGCTTCATCCAGGGTATGGGCTGGCTGACCTGCGAGGAGTTGGTCTTCGACGACCGCGGCAATCTGAAGACCCACGCCCCGTCGACCTACAAGATCCCCTGCGCGGGCGACCGGCCCGAACGGTTCTCGATCCGCCTGTTCGACAATGAAAACAAGGAGGGCAACCTCTATCAATCCAAGGCGGTCGGCGAGCCGCCCTTGATGCTGGCGATCTCGGTCCACTCCGCGCTCTGCCACGCGATCTCCGGGGCCGGACCGGACCGCTGGTGGCCGAACCTGGACGCACCGGCGACACCTGAGCGGGTGTTGCGCGCTCTGACCGAGGCCAAGGCGCAATGACGGCGATCAAGGTGACGGTCGCCGAAACCCTCGGCTCCGCGCCGCGCGGGGCCGGTGCGACGATGATCGTGCGCGCGGACGGCCAGGCCGGTTCCATCGGCGGCGGGGCCTTGGAGAAGCGGGCGATCGAAGTCGCGCGTGAGATGTTGGCCGAGGGCACGGAGCATCTGGAGCTGCGACTGCCGCTGGGGCCGACACTGCAACAATGCTGTGGCGGCTATGTGATCCTGGACCTGACGGCAACAGAGCAATGCGACGTCGAACCCTACGACCGGCATGAAACGCTCTTCCTCTATGGGGCCGGCCATGTCGGCCGGGCCGTTGTCCAGGCGCTTTCACCCTTGCCTTTCGACATCGTTTGGGTTGACGCGCGTGAGGACTGGCGTCCGACAGCCGGCAACCACTGTTACGCCATTTCGGGCGACCCTCTAGCTGTCGCACGCGAGGCCACTTCTGACGCCTACCACCTGATCATGACCCATGATCATGGTTTGGACCTTGCTCTGTGCGAGGTCTTGCTCCGGCGCAACGACACGGCCCATGTCGGCCTGATCGGGTCGTCCTCCAAGAAAGCGCGCTTTGTCAGCCAACTCCGCGCGCGGGGGCTGACCGAGGGCCAGATCGGGCGACTGGTCTGCCCGATCGGCGTCGTCGGCATCAAGGGCAAGGAACCGGCCGTGATCGCCGCCGCCGTGGTCGCCGAACTGCTGCTGGTGCGCAGTAGGCGCATGCGTATGACCGATCAAGAAGACGGCGCGCTGCATGCCTGACGCCCCGCTTCTGGAACTGGTCGGCATTACCAGACGCTTTCCGGGCGTGCTGGCCAACGATGACATCGACTTCGCGATCACGCCTGGCGAGATCCATGCGCTGTTGGGCGAGAACGGCGCCGGCAAATCGACCTTGATGAAGATCATCGCCGGGCTGCTGGCGCCGGACGAGGGCGAAATCAGGTGGCGAGGCCGACCCGTGACAATCCGCTCGCCCATCGCCGCGCGCGATCTCGGCATCGGTATGGTGCACCAGCATTTCGCCCTCTTTGAGGGGCTGAGCGTGGCGGAGAACATCGCGCTCAGCCTGCCCAAGGCGGTGCCGGGGACGGCGCTGACCGGGCGGCTGAACGCGGTGGCCGAGCAGTACGGACTCAAGCTGGATCCGGACGCTCATGTCTTCGAACTGTCGGCCGGCGAAAAGCAGCGTATCGAGATCGTGCGGACCTTGCTGCAGGAGCCCAAGCTGCTGATCCTGGACGAGCCTACATCGGTCCTGACGCCGGGCGAGACAGAGCAGCTATTCGACACGCTGCGGCGGCTTGCCGCCGACGACACGGCCATCGTCTTCATCTCGCACAAGCTGCAGGAGGTGCGCCTTCTGTGCGATCAGGCCACGATCCTACGCGGCGGCCGGGTCGTGGCAGAATGCCGGCCCGCCGATGTGGACGCAGAGCAGATCGCCGAGTTGATGCTGGGCGACCGGCCGCCGGCGACCGAGCGCCAGGACCGGCAAGCGGGGGCGACGATCCTAAAGGTCAAAGATCTGGAACTGGCGCGATCGGGCGGCGCCAAGCCCCTTGTTGTCGGGGAACTGAGCCTGCGGGCGGGCGAGATCGTCGGCGTCGCGGGGGTCGCCGGGAATGGCCAGGAGGCGCTCTATCGCACGCTTTCGGGCGAAGACCTGGCCGCACGCCCGGACTGCATCACCTACAACGACAAGCCGATCGGCCGCAGCGGACCCAACGCGCGCCGCGCCGCCGGTATCGCGTTTCTGCCGGAAGAACGGCTGGGCCACGCGGCGGTGCCGAACTTCACGCTGACCGACAACGCGCTCTTGTCGAACCTGATTGACCGAAGGCTGCACCGGCGCGGCTGGATCTTCCGCGGACGGCTGTCCCGCCGGGCCCAGGATATCAGCGACGGGCACGACGTCCGGCACAGCGGCATCGACCAGCTGGCCAGCGGCCTTTCAGGCGGCAATTTGCAGAAGTTCGTCGTCGGGCGCGAGCTGGACAAACAGCCGGCCTGCCTGATTATCGATCAACCCACCTGGGGCGTCGACCCCGGCGCTGCAACCCGCATCCGGGATGAGCTGCAGCGCCTTGCCGGAAATGGTGCGGCCATTCTGGTGATCAGCCAGGATCTGGACGAGTTGATCGGACTGTGCGACCAGCTCGCCGTCCTGCATGACGGCGTGCTGTCACCGACCCGGCCGGTTCAAGACTGGACCATCCACGCACTGGGCTTGGCCATGACGGGTGCCGAGCCCACGGCGCCAGCCGAGGCCGAGCCGGCACCGATGAGGGCCTTGCCATGATCCGGCTGGTGCCGCGCACCAGACCGTCCCTGCTGCTGCAGGCCGGTACCAGCATTCTGGCGGTGCTGCTGACCCTGCTGTTCGGCATGATTATGTTCGCACTGCTGGGCAATCCGCCGTTCGAGGTCTTGTCGGTCTTCCTGACCAGCCCTCTGTCCAGCCTGTTCGACATCAGCGACCTGCTGGTCAAGGCCGGCCCCTTGATCCTGATCGCACTGGGCCTCGCCGTCGGTTATCGCGCCAACATCTGGAACATCGGGGCCGAGGGCCAGTTCCTGCTCGGCTCCATCTTCGGCATGGGCGCCGTTCTGGCGCTGGGCAACCCGGCGACGATTTGGGCGGTTCCGATCGTCTTGATCGCGGGTGCTGTCGGCGGGATGCTGTGGGCGGCGATCCCGGCCGCTTTGCGCACCGCGTTCAATGCCAGCGAGCTGCTGACCAGCCTGATGCTGGTCTATGTCGCCCAGCAGTTGCTGTATTTCATGGTCAATCAGGTCTGGAAAAACCCGCTGTCGTTCGGCTGGCCTGAAACGGTGGAGTTGAACGAGGCCTTGCAGCTGCCGGCCCTGATCGACGGAACCGGTATCCATGCCGGGCTGATCATCGTGGTGACGATTGCCGCCGTGCTGGCCATCCTGACGTTCCGCACCACCTTCGGCTATCGCATGCGCATGGCCGAGCTGACGCCAAAAGCCCTGCGCTTCGCAGGCTTCGGCGAGAAGGCGACGATCTGGATCAGCCTGCTGTTGAGCGGCGGCCTCGCGGGCCTGGCCGGCGCCATCGAGCTGTCGGCGACGTTCGAGAAGCTGAACGACCAGTTCAGCCTCGGTTATGGCTTCACGGCCATCATCGTCGCGTTCCTTGGCCGGCTGAACCCGATCGGCATCGTGCTCGGCGGTTTGCTGGTCGGCTTCACCTTCGTCGGCGGCGACTGGATCAGAGTGTCCCACGGCATCAATGACGCGGCGGCCGACGTGTTCCAGGCCAGCCTGCTGTTCTTCGTGCTGGCCTGCGACCTGATCACCCGCTACCGGGTGCAGTGGGTCGGCCATGGCCACCAGAAGCGGGTGCCCGCCGAATGAGTGGCCTGTTTGAGTTCCTGATCAGCGATTTGCTGACGGTTTCCTTCGCCGTCGCGGTCATCGGCGCGGCGACACCCTTGCTGTTGGCCGCCACCGGCGAACTGATCGTCGAACGGTCCGGCGTGTTGAACCTGGGTGTCGAGGGCATGATGCTGGCCGGCGCGCTCGCCGGCTTCGCCGCGTCGCAAGAACTGAGCTATGCGGTCGGCATTCCGGCCGCCGCGCTGGCCGGCGCCCTTTTGGCGTTGATCTTCGCTTTCTTCAGCCAGACCCTGCTGACCAACCAGGTCGCCACCGGCCTGGCACTGACCATTTTCGGCATCGGCATCACCAAGCTGATCGGCGAGCCCTATACCGGCACCCCGCTGGAACCCATGGCGCCGCTGTTCTCGGAAAGCCTGCAGCAGATCCCGGTAATCGGCCCGATCGTGTTCGGCCACGACCCGTTCGTTTACCTGTCAATCGTCGGCATCCTCGGCACCTGGTACTTCCTGTTTCGCACCCGCGCCGGGCTGATCCTGCGCGCGGTTGGCGAGGATCATAGCTCCGCGCACGCGTTGGGCTGTCACGTGGTCCGCATTCGCTATGCCGCGATCCTGGCCGGCGGCGCCTTCGCCGGGCTGGGCGGCGCCTACATGTCCATGGTCAAGACGCCGCAATGGAACGAGGGCATGACCGCCGGGTCGGGCTGGATCGCGCTGGCGCTGATCGTGTTCGCGACCTGGCGGCCGATGCGCCTGTGGCTCGGCGCCTACCTGTTTGGCGCCCTTTTGGTCCTGCAGTTGCGCATTCAGGGCACGGGCGTTTCGGTCGGCGTGACCTATTTCCTCACCATGGTGCCCTATCTGGCCACCATCGTCGTGCTCGTGATCATGTCGTGGGACAAGGTGGCGCTGCGCCGCCACGCCCCCGCCAGCATCGGCAAGATATTCAAGCCGGCCTCGTGACGGGGCCAAGTCCACCCCCGAGAAACCATCACAACAGGAAGGTAGATGATGAAGGGATTGAAAGCAGTTCTCGCAAGCGCCGCAGCAGCCGTGTCCTTGACGGCATTCGGGCCGGCGTCGGCCCAGGACGATCCGTTCCGCGTCGGGTACATCTATGTCGGCCCGATCAGCGACCATGGCTGGTCTTATCAGCACGATCAGGGCCGGCTGGCCGTCGAGGCGCATTTCGGCGACCAGGTCGAGACCCAGTATGTCGAGAATGTCGCCGAGGGTCCGGATACCGCGCGCGTGCTGCGCCAGTTGGCTAGCAGCGGCGTCGATATGATCTTCGCGACCTCGTTCGGCTTTGGGGACTCGGTCATCGATATGGCCGAGCAGTTTCCCGACGTCTATTTCGAACACGCCACCGGCTACCAGCGGGCCGACAATGTTGCGACCTATTCCGGCCGCTTCTATGAGGGCCGGACCATCCTCGGCAATATCGCCGGGCAGCTGACCGAAACCAACCAGATCGGCTATATCGCCTCGTTCCCGATCCCGGAGGTCGTGCGCGGCATCAACGCCTTCGCGATCGAACTGCGCCGGGTCAACCCGAACGCCGAGGTCGACGTGGTCTGGGTCAACACCTGGTACAATCCCTCGCTTGAGGCCGAAGCGGCAACGGCCCTGATTGACCAGGGCGCGGACATCATCGTGCAACACACCGACAGCCCGGCGGCCTTGCAGGTCGCGGAGGAGCGCGGCGTATATGCGTTCGGGCAGTCTTCCGACATGATCGCGTTCGCACCTGACGCACAGCTGACGGCCATCGTCGACGACTGGAGCCAATACTACATCGATCGGGTACAGGCGGCGATGGACGGAACCTGGGCGTCGACGGACACCTGGGACGATATCGACGCCGGCATGGTTTTCATGGCCGACTACACCAACATGCCCGACAATGTCGCCCAGGATGCCGAAGCGCTTGAGCACGCAATCGTCGCGGGGCAGCGGCACCCGTTCCAAGGCCCCATCTATGCCCAGGACGGGTCGGAGATCGTGGCCGAGGGCCAGGTCTTGGATGACCAGTCCCTGTTGACGATGGACTATTTCGTCGAGGGCGTGACCGGCAGCATGCCGAACTGACGCGCCGCGCATGCACCGACGGGCGGCATATCGGCTATGCCGCCCGTCGCGATCCTGACGATAACGCTTGAAGGCCATCGGGCGGCGCCCGCACGTAATGTGATGCAGGCCACGGCTTCCCGGATTAGACTACCACGCGCCAATTAGATCACCAATCGCGCGAGAAACTGGCCCATGCTGATCCAGAAAAAGCCTTTGCTGGCGGTCGTCGCCCTTTGCCTTGGCATCACTCAACAAGCCTTGGCGCAGGATGACCCGCTGTCGATCGCGTTCGTCTACGACAGCGCAATCGAAAACAACAGTTGGACCGGCCAGCACGATTCAGGCCGGCAAGCGGTTGAGGCACATTTCGGCGATCGCGTGACGACGCAATATGTCGAGAATGTTGAACCTGGGCCGGACGCCGCATCGACAATGCAGGATCTGGCCAATAGCGGTGTCGATATGATCTTCGCCACCTCCGTCGCGTTCTCCGACACGACGATCAGCGTTGCTGCGCAGTTCCCGGACGTCTTCTTCGAAAATGCAAACGGCGACACCACGGCGGACAATGTCGCGACCTACGCGGCGCGCGATTATCAGGGCATGACGATTGAGGGGCATATCGCCGGACAGCTTACGGCGACCAACGAAATCGGTATCGTCGCCCCGTTCCCAATCCCGGTGGTCATGCGCAACATCAACGCGTTCGCCATCGAAATGCGCCGCGTCAATCCGAACGCGAACCTGAACGTCGCCTGGATCAATCGCTGGAACGATCCGCCCGCCGCGACCGAAGCCGCGAACACGCTGGTCGACAACGGCGCCGACATCCTGGTCCAGTTCTCCGACAGCCCGGCGGTTCTGCAGGTTGCGCAGGAGCGCGGTATTCTCGGCTTTGGATTGTCATCCGATATGCTGTCGTTCGCGCCCGACGCCCAATTGACGGCGGTCGTGAACGATTATGGGCCCTACTACATTTCCCGGGTTCAGGCGGCCCTGGACGGAACCTGGCAATCGACGGCGACATGGGACGGCCTTGGGACGAACATGGTCGCCATGGCCGACTACACGAACATGCCGGAGGACGTCGCAAACAGCGCCCGCGCCTTGGAGCAGGCCCTGGCCTCCGGTCAGCGGCGATCCTTTCAGGGCCCCATCTCTGCCCAGGGTGGCTCGGAGATCGTGGCCGAAGGGCAAGTCCTCGGTGACGAGTCCCTGCTGACCATGGATTTCTTCGTCGAGGGTGTGATCGGCGCCGCACCGAACTAGAAGAGGGCGATCGCACCTTCAGATCCGGCCCGGTCGAACGCGCAGTCATGGGAGAGAGCATGGAAATCAGCGATTTCGTGGCCGGCCTGCCGAAGGTCGAACTCCATCTGCACATCGAGGGCTCGCTGGAGCCGGGCATGATGCTCGAGCTTGCCAAGCGCAACGACATCCCGCTGATCCACAAAGACGAGGCCGCCCTGTTGGAGGCCTATCAGTTCACCCAGCTTCAGGACTTTCTTGATCTCTACTATGAAGGCATGTCCGTCCTGCTGACCGAGCGGGATTTCTACGACCTGACCTGGGCCTATCTCGAAAAGGTGGCGGCACAGAATACGCGCCATGTGGAAATCTTCTTCGACCCGCAAGGCCATACCAGCCGTGGCATCGCATTTGAGACCGTGTTGAGCGGCATCAGACGCGCGCTCGACGATGGGGAGCGACATCTCGGCATCAGCAACCGGTTGATCATGTGTTTCCTGCGCCATCTCAGCGAAGCGGACGGATTTGCGACGCTGGAGCAGGCCTTGCCCCATCGCGACGAAATCTACGGTGTCGGCCTCGATTCATCAGAGCTCGGCTATCCGCCGTCGCGCTTCGAACGGTTGTTTACGCGCTGCCGCGATGAAGGGTTTGCCCTGGTCGCCCACGCCGGCGAGGAAGGACCCGCCCATTATGTGCAAGAGGCCGTCGACCTTTTGAGGGTTCAGCGCATCGATCACGGCAATCGCGCAATGGAAGACCCCGCACTGGTTGCACGCATCGCCAAGGCCGGCATTCCGCTGACCGTCTGCCCGCTGTCGAACGTGAGACTGCAGAATGTCGATCGGATCGAAAACCACCCGATCGGCCGCATGATGGCCGCCGGTTTGAAGGTGACCATCAACTCCGACGATCCGGCCTATTTCGGTGGCTATATGAACGAGAATTTTCAAGCGGTTATGGATGGGCCGAACCTGTCGCGGGACGGCGTCGCGATTGCGGCAAGCAACGCGATCGAGGCAAGTTTCGCCACCCCGGAACGCAAAGAGGCCCTGCATGCGGAATTGCAGGCCTATCTGGCCGCGTAGGTATCCTCTTCGATTCTGCCGGTCCAGCCGTTTAGGGATAGTAGTAGCCGGCGCGGCCATAACCGTTCAATAATCTGGGCCTTCCTTCGATAACCGGAGCGCATCATGGCGCTGAAGGCCTCGCAACTCCGCCATGCCGTAGAGCTGGCACGGCACGGCAACTTTCACCAAGCGGCGGAACAGCTTCAGATCTCGCAAGCCGGGCTATCGCGCAGCATCCAATCGCTGGAATCCAATCTCGGCACCAAACTGTTCGACCGGTTGGGCTCCGGCACGGCGCCGACCACGCTGGGCCGGTTGGTGGTCGAGCGCGGTGCGGAGATCGTAGAGGCGCTGGACGATCTAGAGCGCGAAGTACGCCTCACGCTTGGATTGGAGGTCGGTTCGCTGGCCATCGGTGCCGGCCCCTACCCCATGGTTCTATCGGTCATGCCGGCGCTGGGCCGCCTGCTGGCCGAACGGCCCAAGCTCAGGGTCCGCGCCAAACAGCATGATTGGCTGTCGGTGACGGACGCCGTCACGCACCACGACGTGGACCTTGCGGTCGCGGAGATCTCTCACGCCAAGGAGCTGGATCATTTGGAAACCAGTCTGATCGGCCAGCATCAGCTCTACTTCTTCGCCCGTCCCGGCCACCCGCTGCTGAAGGACACGCCACCGTCATTTGACGATATCGTCCGCTTTCCGATCATCGGCACGCCGGTGCCGGAGCGGGTCGCCGGCCACTTCAATCGCCGACAGGCTACGACCTATAGAACCTCGCCAAGTTCGGTCTTGCGGCCCAGCGTCGAGGTCGACGATCTGATGGACGCCCTGGCGGTGGTCGGCCAATCGGACGTGCTGATCGTCGCGCCGTTCACACTGGCGGAAGAGCGGCTGGACCAGGGCCGCCTTGCCGTCCTGCCCCTGGTCGCGCCCTGGTTCAAATTGTCTTACGGCATCATCCGCATTCGCCACCGATCGCTGTCACCGGCCGCAAGCGCCTTCGTCGACTTCCTGTTGGGCGAAGAGGCACAGACGCGCGACCGCGAGCGCCTTCTGGCCGAAAGATGGCTGCCCGATCTCGTCGAGTCGGGCGACGCGGTTCAGCAGAAATAGGCGATGTAGCGGACCCGTGCGGCAGGTCACTGCTTGGCCGGTTCTCCCTCGTCTGACTTCGCGACGATGACCGGCAGCACTTCCCGCACCAGGGCCGCGGCCCCGCTCGCGACCGCGGACGTGAACACGTTGAAGTCGATATGGCTGTCGACGCCGGCCAGGTCCGATAGGGTGCGCAGCACCAGCCATGGCACGCCTAAGCGCTCGGCGACCTGGGCCATGGCGCCGCCCTCCATCTCGACCGCCAACGCGCCGGTTTCGCCGAACAGGCGGTTGCGCGCTTCCTCGCTGTTGACGAACTGATCGCCCGTCAGGATCGTTCCGAAGTTAACCGTCGGCTGCCGGTCCTCAATGGGCAAATGGCCGGGCAGACGCGGCAGCCGAAACCCATGTAGGGTGCTCTTCAGCGTATCGACGACGTCCGCATCCAGGGCATAGCCGTGATCGGTCGGAATGCCCGGCACCGGCAGCACCCCCGGATGATAGCGAACGAAGCCGTCGGCGACCAACGCCCCATAGTCATGTTGGATCACGCGGGTCGCGACCACAGCGTCGCCGATGGCCAGATCAGGTGACAAACCGCCCGCGACCCCTGAGAATATCAGTCCTCCACAGCCGAACTGTTGGATCAGCAACGTGGCCACCACCGCCGTCTGGACCTTGCCCATGCCGGCTTCAACGATGACCAGGGGGATGTCCTCCAGGACACCGTTGCGAAACTCCCAACCCGCCTCCCGAACCACGGGGGAGCTGTCGACGAAGTCTTCGAAATACGAAAACTCCGCCGGCAGGGCGGAGATCAAACCAACCGGTCGGGACATGGCTGTACCTGCTCCTCGGTATGCATCGCTGATCGGGCTATAGTGACGCCCATGAGTTTGGCTCAAAACACCGCCGGATCGGAAGCGCTATCGTTGCCGCCCCTGTTCACCGGCTGGTTTCGCCAGCGCGGCTGGCAGCCCCATGCCCACCAACTTGAGGTGTTGGAGGCCGTGCAGGCGGGGCACGACGTCCTGCTGACCGCACCCACCGGCGGCGGCAAGACCCTGTCGGGCTTCCTGCCCAGCCTGATCGAGCTGGCCGAACGGCCGCGCGAGGGCTTGCATACGCTCTACATCTCGCCGTTGAAGGCGCTGGCGGTCGACATCCACCGCAACCTGGAAACACCGATCGCCGAGATGCGGCTGTCGATCCGGCATGAGACCCGCACGGGCGACACGCCCCACGCCAAGCGGGAGCGCCAGCGGCGGCGGCCGCCGAACCTGCTGATGACCACGCCGGAAAGCCTGGCGCTGCTTCTCTCCTACAACGATGCCGGCCGCCTGTTCCGACCCTTGCGGACGATCGTGATCGACGAGATCCACTCCGTCGTCGGCACCAAGCGCGGCGACCTGCTGTCGCTTGGCCTGGCGCGGCTGCGGCGCCTGTCACCACACAGCCGGCGCATCGGCCTGTCGGCGACGGCGGCCCATCCGGATGCTTTGGCCGAATGGCTGGGCGGTTTCGACGCCGCGCCGGTGCACCGGGTGATCGGCAGGCCGGGGCCGGCGCCCAAGGTCGAGATCCTGCAACCCGAGGCCCGCATCCCGTGGTCCGGCCATATGGGCATGCACGCCCTGCCGGAGATCTATGATCGTATCCGCCGCGCCGGCACCACCATCGTCTTCGTCAACACGCGCGCCCAGGCAGAGCTGGTGTTCCAGGCGCTGTGGCGCATGAACGAGGACGATCTGCCCATCGCGCTGCACCATGGCAGCCTGGCCGTCGAGCAACGGCGCAAGGTCGAGGCCGCCATGGCGGCGGGCAAGCTGCGCGCCGTCGTGGCGACCTCGTCGCTCGATCTCGGCATCGATTGGGGCGCCGTTGATCTGGTCATGCAGATCGGCGCGCCCAAAGGCGTCAGCCGCTTGCTGCAGCGCATCGGCCGGGCCAATCACCGGTTCGACCAGGCTTCGGAGGCCGTGCTGGTGCCCGCCAACCGGTTCGAGGTGCTGGAGTGCCGCGCCGCCGTCGACGGTGTGCGCGAGATGACCTTGGACGGCGATCCGCCGCCGCCTGGCGGTTTGGATGTGCTGGCCCAGCATGTGCTGGGCATGGCCTGCTCCGCACCGTTCGATGCCGACGATCTGTTCGAAGAGGTCTGTACCGCCGCGCCTTACGCCAGGCTGGCGCGCAGCGACTTTGACGCGGTGGTCGATTTCGTGGCCACCGGCGGCTATGCGCTCGGCAGCTACGACCGGTTCAAACGCCTGAAGCGGGACGATGCCGGCCGCTGGAAGGTCTCGGGTCCCCAGGTCACCCGGCTTTACCGCATGAATGTCGGCACCATCGTCGAGATGATGACATTGAAGGTCCAGCTTGGCAGAGGCCGAATGCTGGGCGAGGTCGAGGAATACTTCGTCAATGCCCTGACACCGGGCGACACGTTCATCTTCGCCGGCCGCCTGCTGCGGTTTGAGCGGATGCGCGACAACACCGTGGTCGTCTCGCTCGGCGACGGCGGCGAGCCCAAGGTGCCAGCATATGCCGGCGGCAAACTGCCGCTGACCACTCACCTTGCCGATCGTGTCCGGGCGATGCTCGCCGAGCCTAAGAACTGGCGCAACCTGCCGCCCCCGGTGACGGAGTGGCTGTCGCTGCAGCGCTGGCGCTCGGTACTGCCGAAGAAGGGCGGTTTGCTGGTCGAGACCTTCCCGCGTGGCAACAAGGTCTATCTGGTGGCCTACTGCTTCGAAGGCCGCAATGCGCATCAGACCCTCGGCATGCTGTTGACCAAGCGCATGGAACGCATGGGCCTGCACCCGCTGGGCTTCGTCGCCACGGACTATGTGCTGGGCATCTGGGGGCTGGAGCGGGCGACCGATATGGACGCCCTGTTCGACGAGGACCTGCTGGGCGACGACCTCGAAGAGTGGATGGACGAGTCCAGCATGCTGCGCCGCGCCTTCCGCAAGGTTGCGACCATTGCCGGTGTGATCGAGCAACGCCATCCGGGCCTGGAGAAAAGCGGGCGCCAGATGGTCTTCAGCGCCGACCTCATCTACGACGTCCTGCGCCGGCACGAGCCGGACCACATTCTGCTGCGCGCCACGCGACGAGATGCCGCGCGCGAGCTGATCGATATCGGCCGCGTCGGCGCCATGCTGCGCCGGATCAAGGGCAAGATCGTTCACAAATCACTCGACCAGGTCTCGCCCCTCGCGGTGCCTGTTCTACTGGAAATCGGCCGCGAACAGGTCAAGGGCGGCGCCATCGACGCCCTGCTTGCCGAGGCGGAGGAGGACTTGTTGGAAGAGGCCATGCCGGAGCTGTCGGACGACGCCAGTGCCGCCAAGGCCAGCCAATCCCGCCTGCCCCTTTAGGATCATTGGAATGCCGAGCCTCGCGCGTTGCGCTTGCTCCGCAAGGTCCCTCGCCCTACCCTGTGGCGTCTCGAATCGAAAGGGGACTTACAGTCATGGGTAGAAACCTGGTGATCTTGATCATCGTGATCATCATCGCGGTGCTCGTCTACTTCTTCGTCTTCGATAGAGAGGAAGTCGTCGAAGAGACCGTCACGGATGAGACCACGGAAACCAACGGTGATGGCGACGGGGACGGTGACGCGACCACGGATACCAGCAACTAGCAACCCGGCTGGGGGGCGGCCGTGACTGAACGGGGTTACAGCCTGATCGATGATCGATATGGATGAACCTGCGCCCCTCCATGATTTCGTGACGGCCGATGCAGAGACTGCGTCGGCCGTTTCGGACTCTGGCCCAGCCGACTCTGGTCCAACCGAATCCGACCCAGCAGTCGCCGGATGCGTCCAGGCGGTCGTCAGTGGCGCAATCCTTTGGCTTGATCCGTCCGGCGCTGTTTATTGGCCCGATCAACGGGCGCTGATCGTCGCCGATCTGCACCTGGAAAAGGGCAGCGCGTTCGCATCGCGCGGCCGGTTCCTGCCCCCTTACGATACGGCGCACACGCTGGATCGGCTTACACGCGTGATCCGGCGCTTCAACCCGACCCGGGTGATCTGCCTGGGCGACAGCTTTCATGATCCGGCGGCGGGCGGCCGCATCGCGCAAACCGATTTGGCCCGGCTGGCGACCTTGATGGGCCAGCGGGATTGGATCTGGGTCAGCGGCAACCACGACCCGGCCCAAGTACATCCGATTCTGGGGGCGTCAGTCGGCGAGTGGCGCGCGGGTCCGTTGGTCCTGAGGCACGAGGCCGAACCTGACGGCATAAGCGATCTTTCCGGTCACTTTCATCCGACCGCTTTGGTGGCGACGCGCGCGCGACGCGTCAGGCGGCGCTGTTTCGTGCACGATGAAAGCCGCCTGATCTTGCCGGCCTTCGGCGCCTATACCGGGGGCCTGAACATCTTGACGCCGGCGGTTCGACGGCTTCTCGAACGCGGCTTCAAAACCTGGCTGATTGGCGACCGCCGGCTTTACGCCGTGCCGCGCAAGAGGCTGCTTGCGGACAACAGCCGCGTGACGGACCGTTAGCCGGCAACAGGAAGGGCCCGACCAAGCGGCCGGGCCCCTGATATGCGGGAAAGGCAACCGATCCTTACATGTCCGGCGGCAGGATCACCGCATCGATGACATGGATGACGCCATTGTCGGCAGCGACATCCGCGGCAACCACGTTGGCGCCGTTGACGGTAACGCCGTCGCCCGTACCATCGACCGTGACGTTGCTGCCTTCAACGGTGGCCAGCTCGACCGTCGCGCCGGCGGCATCGGCGGCCATCACTTCGCCCGGCACCACGTGATAGGTCAGGACGGCGACCAGCTGATCCTGGTTCTCAGGCTCCAGCAGGCTTTCCACCGTGCCCTCGGGCAGAGCTGCAAAGGCATCGTCGGTCGGCGCGAACACCGTGAACGGGCCTTCGCCGCGCAAGGTCTCTTCAAGCCCGGCGGCCTGAACCGCGGCGACGAGCGTCGTGAAGGTGCCGGCCCCGACCGCCGTATCGACGATATCGTCCGCCTGGGCGGCAAGCGGCATCAGGGCAAGCGGCAACGCGATTGCGGTGGCACGGACCAACTTTAAGCTCTTCATGATGAACTCCCCTAGAGGTGTTTGATGATGAACATTCTCGAGACCAGTCACGCCCGGATCGCGTACTCATACTGCCGCTCTCCGCACGTCTGGCGCTCGTGGCAGGCGAATTAGGTGCCGCCGAACGCTCGTCAACCTCTTGAAATAAAAAGAAAAATTTTTTGGGTCCGGGTGATCCATCCCGACATTCGCGTCGTAATGCAGGTGTTGTAATAAACTCAGAACAGGGATCGAGAGGCGTGTCGACGGAAGGTTCCTTCATCCACGCTCCCACGATACCGATTGGCTAGTGACCCGTTGAAACAAAGAGCTTTGTCACTGTTCCCAAACTTCTTTCGGCTCGGCCAGTGACCGACGCCCCCACGATCGTTTGGTTTCGCCAGGATCTGCGGCTGGCGGACAATCCGGCACTGGCACGAGCGGCAAAGTCCGGCGCACCGGTGCTTGCCCTCTACGTGCTGGATGACGAAACGGAGGGGCCGTGGCGCTTGGGCGGCGCGTCGCGGTGGTGGCTGCACCATGCGCTGACAGCACTCGACAAAGATCTTAGACGATTGGGGACTTCCCTAACGCTGCGGCAGGGCCCTGCCGACCGCGTCGTGATGGACCTCGTCGACGAGGTTGGCGCGGCGTCCGTGACTTGGAACCGCTGCTACGAGCCGGGCGCAAGAGAGCGTGATGCCAGGCTGAAGGCCGCCTTGAAGGCGCGCGGCATTGATGTCACCAGCCACAATGCGGCCCTGCTGTTCGAGCCTTGGACCGTCTCCACGCAAGACGACAAGCCCTATCGCGTCTTCACGCCGTTCTGGCGGGCGTGCCTCAATCTGCCTGAACCGGCCGCACCCGAGAGGGCCCCTGCCCGGCTGACGGGACCGGCTGATCAACCCGCGTCCGAGGCGATCGAGGACTGGGCGCTGTTGCCGACCGCGCCGGACTGGGCCGGCGGCCTGCGCGAGACCTGGCAGCCCGGCGAAGCGGCCGCGGCTGCGCGGCTTGACGCATTCCTTGACGGCGCCATCGATGGCTACGGCACGCTGCGCAACCGG
The DNA here is from genome assembly GCA_028277405.1 of Alphaproteobacteria bacterium. Classification (GTDB taxonomy): domain Bacteria; phylum Pseudomonadota; class Alphaproteobacteria; order DSM-16000; family Inquilinaceae; genus JANQGH01. Next base: position 45,511 of record JANQGH010000070.1, read on the forward strand.
CCGGACATCGACGGCACGTCGCGCCTGTCCCCGCATCTCCATTTCGGCGAGATCGGACCGCGCCAGATCTGGCATGCCGTGAAGGCTCGCTTGGCCAACAACGGCCCGAACTCGACCGAGTCCTCCGCCTGGTCGTTCTTGCGGGAACTTGGCTGGCGCGAGTTTTCCACCAATCTGCTCTACCACTTTCCGCGCCTGCCGACCGAGCCTTTGGACCAACGCTTCGCCGACTTTCCCTGGGGCGCGCGCGACGACAAGGCGCTGTCGGCCTGGCAAGGCGGTCTCACCGGCTATCCGATCGTCGATGCCGGCATGCGCCAGCTCTACGCCATCGGCTGGATGCACAACCGCGTGCGCATGATCGTCGCCAGCTTTCTGATCAAGGATTTGATGATCCCTTGGCAGCAAGGCGAAGCGTGGTTCTGGGACACGCTGGTCGATGCCGATCTGGCCAACAACGCCGCCAGTTGGCAGTGGGTCGCCGGCTGCGGCGCCGATGCCGCGCCCTATTTCCGGGTCTTCAACCCGGTGCTGCAAGGCGAGAAGTTCGACGCCGACGGCACCTATGTGCGTCGATGGGTGCCTGAGCTCTCCAGCCTGCCTAACCGCTACATTCACAAACCCTGGGAAGCCCCGGCCGACGCGCTGAAGGCAGCGGGTGTGACACTTGGCGAGACCTATCCGCTCCCCCTGGTCAACCACGCCGACGCCAGGAAGGCCGCCCTGAACGCCTACGAAACCGTCAAGGCAAGCGCGTAATGCCGCAGGAACGAGGACAGTTATGAAAATCGCCATTATTGGCAGCGGCATTACGGGGCTTGGGGCCGCCTGGCTGCTGAACCGGCAGCATGAAATCGTGGTCTATGAGCAGGCCGACCGCGTAGGCGGCCATTCCAACACGGTCGATGCGCCGGTGGGCCTGGATGGCTCGGACGTCCCGGTCGACACCGGCTTCATCGTCTTCAACGACCAGACCTATCCGAACCTGGTCGCCCTGTTCGATCGGTTGGGTGTACCTGCGACCGACACCTCCATGTCGTTTTCGGTCAGCACACGCAACGGTGCCCTGGAGTATTCCGGCACCTCGGTTCGGCATCTCTATGCCCAGGCCTCGAACCTGTTTCGGCTGCGCCATCATCGCATGGTGGCCGACATATTGAGCTTCTACCGCCGGGCACCTTCATTGCTCGCCGAGTTCGACGACGACCGCGAGAGCCCAAGCCTGGAGGCCTATCTTTCGGCCAACGGCTATGGCGACGGCTTCATCTACGACCATCTGCTGCCCATGGGGGCGGCGATCTGGTCGACGACGGTCGCCGAAATGATGCGGTTTCCGGCCACCAGCTTCATCCGGTTTTTCCACAATCACGGCCTGTTGCAGGTACACAATCGCCCGCAATGGCGCACGGTCAGCGGCGGCAGCAGACGCTATGTCGACCGTCTGATGGCCTCGTTTGCTGATCGCATTCGCATCGGCGCGGGTGCGGTGAAGGTCGAGCGCATGGGGCCTTGCGTCGCCGTGCGGGACACAAGCGGCGCCGTCGACGTGTTCGACCAGGTGGTCCTCGCCTGCCACGCCGACCAGGCCCTGGCGCTGCTGGCCGATCCGACTGCCGACGAACACGCGGTGTTGAGCCGGTTCCGCTACGAACCCAACCGCGCCATATTGCACACGGACCCGAGCCTGATGCCGCGGCGCCGGCGCGTTTGGTCGAGCTGGAACTATCTCAGCCATCGACATTCCGTGGACGATGCGCGGGTGAGCGTCAGCTATTGGATGAACAGGCTGCAAAACCTGAAGAACGCCAAAGACGTGTTCGTTACCCTCAACCCCCTGCGCGAGCCCGATCCCGCCAACGTGATCGCCGCCTTCGACTACGACCATCCACAGTTCGACCACGCCGCGGTGATGGCACAGCGACGTCTGGGCGACCTGCAAGGCGTCAACCGGACCTGGTTCTGCGGCAGCTATTGCGGCTACGGCTTTCACGAGGACGGCTTGTCGGCGGGCCTGGCGGTGGCCGAGGCACTGGGCGCGCGCCGACCCTGGCAGGTCGACGAGGTCAGCCCGGCCGGCCGCAACGTGACGCCGGATATGCCCATTGTGCCGGACGCGCTGAAGATCGCGGCGGAATGAGATGACAAGCGCCCCCGAGACCGTCTCGGCCGTTTATGTCGGCCGGGTGATGCACAAGAGGCTGCTGCCGTTCGGCCATCGCTTCATCTACCGGGTCTTTTCCCTTTGGCTCGATCTCGACGAGATCCCGACGCTCGGCCGCCGCTTGCGACTGTTTGCGCACAACCGGTTCAATCTCTCCTCCTTTCACGATCGCGACCACGGCCCGCGCGACGGGTCGGAGTTGCGCCCTTGGGTCGAGGCCACGCTCGGTGAGGCTGGGATCGACCTGCAGGGCGGCGCCATTCGGCTGCTCTGCTTCCCACGCGTCCTTGGCTATGTCTTCAATCCGCTCAGCATCTATTTTTGCTATCATAAGGATGGCCGCCTGCTGGCCCTGCTGCATCAGGTCCGCAATACGTTCGGCGAGATGCACAGCTATCTGATCCCGGTCGAACCGGCCCACCAGCCGGGCGAACCGATCCGCCAGGCCTGCGACAAGAACTTCTACGTTTCGCCCTTCATCGGCATGCAGGCGACCTATCGGTTTCGCCTTTACGAACCGGCGGAAAAGCTGTCGATCGTTATTCAGCAGGCGGTGCCGGAAGGCCAGATGCTGGTCGCCACCCAGACCGGCCGGCACAAGCCATTGACCGACGGCGTCCTGCTGCGCGCCTTCGTCAGCCACCCGCTGATGACGGTCAAGGTCATGACGGCGATCCATTGGCAGGCCTTGTGGCTGTGGCTGAAAGGTGCGAAGTTCCATCGCCGTCCGCCGCCGCCAGGCAGGCCGGTGACGGCGGTGACACGCGAACCCTAGCTGCCGGACAAACCACACGGCCCAAGCATGACACTCAATGACGGTGCGGCCGTGAAGCCTTACCGCCCCTCGCGGCCGATGCGCCTGATGTTGGCCCTCGGCAGCCGGCTTGCGATCGGCGAGATCACGGTGGTGCTGCCCGACGGCAGCCAGCGTCACTATGCCGGGGACGAGCCGGGGCCGAAGGCGTTCATGCAAATCCATCGCGATCGGTTGGCGCGCCGGGCACTGACAGGCGGCACGCTTGGATTTTGCGAGGCCTATCTCGACGGCGACTGGTCCAGCCCGGATGTCGAAACTCTGTTCATCTTCTTCCTGATGAACCAGGAGCGGCTGGAGCGCGAGATGCAGGGCAAGGCGTGGTATCGCGCCTTGAACTATGTCCGGCATCTGTGGCGCCCGAACGATCGCAAGGGTGCGAAACGCAACATCCATGCCCATTACGATCTCGGCAACCGGTTCTACGAGGCCTGGCTGGACCCGACGATGACCTATTCGTCCGGACTGTTCGCCGAAGGCGCGGCGGACCTGGAGGCGGCGCAGCGGCGCAAATACGCCGCCCTCGCCGACCGGATTGCCCTGACGCCGGATCAAGACATGCTCGAAATCGGCTGCGGCTGGGGCGGCTTCGCGACCTATGCCGCCAGCGAACGCGGAGCCAAGGTGACGGCCATCACGATCAGCCAGGCGCAGCACGATTTCGCCAGGCAGCGCATTTTCGAGGCGGGGCTGGCCGAGCGGGTCGACATCAGGCTGCAGGACTACCGCGACACCGAGGGCAGCTTCGACCGGGTGGCCTCGATCGAAATGTTCGAAGCCGTCGGCGAGAAGTACTGGCCGACCTACTTCCGGACCGTGCGCGACCGTCTGAAACCTGGCGGCATGGCCGGCCTTCAGATCATCACCATTGCGGATCGGCTGTTCGACAGCTATCGCCGCAAAGCCGATTACATCCAGCGATACATCTTCCCCGGCGGCATGCTGCCATCACCGGCGGCCCTGCGAGAGCAGATGAGCCGGGTCGGGCTGACTATCGGCGAGACGATTGGGTTTGGCCCCGATTATGCCCGCACTTTGCGCGGCTGGAACGAACGGTTCCAGGATGCCTGGCCGCGCATTCGCCCGCTCGGCTTCGACGCGCGCTTCAAGCGCCTGTGGGAGCAGTATCTGCACTATTGCGCCGCCGGGTTCGAGGTCGGCACGATCGATGTGGTTCAGGTGTCCGCGCGGCGCAGTTAGCACAGATCGAGACACGACAAAGATAGAGAGCCGAGATGCCGCTGATCGAGCCGCTGCCCACCGACAGCAACCCCGACCTGGAGGAGTTCTTCTCGTTCTTCCTAGGCCCGCTGGGTTTCGTGCCCAATTCCATGCGCATCATGCAGCGCCGGCCGGCCATGGTGAAGGCGTTCGCGCAACTGAACGCCGCGGTGATGGATGGCACGGTCGATCCCGGATTGAAGCGCCTGATCGCCCACATCGCCAGCCGGGTCTCCGGCTGTGATTACTGCATGGCCCACACGGCCTTGGGCGCCGGACGCAAGGGCATCGAGAACGAGAAGATCGCCGCGATCTGGGACTATCAGACCAGCCCGCTCTATTCGGATGCCGAACGGGCCGCGCTCGATTTCGCGGCCGCCGCGGCGAGCGTGCCCAACGCGGTCACACCGGAAAACGGCCAACGCCTGCGCGCCCACTGGGACGAAGGCGAGATCGTCGAGATCCTGGGCGTGATCGCCTTGTTCGGCTTCCTGAACCGTTGGAACGACAGCATGGCGACGCCGCTGGAGGAGGAAGCGCAGGATGTCGGCGACCGCTTCCTTGCCAACCATGGCTGGTCCAAGGGCAAGCATACCTAACGGATCTGGGATGCCTCCCAAATTGGCAGGTCCGCCTCGTCGATGATACGGATTTCGCCGTCCGCGACGGTCAGCGGCACCGGGTCGAGATAGCAGTCCTCGGCCGCACCGGCGACACAGAACCCGTCTTCGAAGCGGAACTCGGCGAAATGCATGGAGCAGCGGATCAGGCTGCCATCCTCGTTGGTGAACTGTTCGGCACGGTAGTTCAGCGGCAGGCTGAAATGGGGGCAGAGGTTGAAGTAACCCCATACGGCTTGCCCGCGCCGAACCACGAACATGGAAAACGCGCCCTTGCCGCGCCCGAAGCGATACTCCTTGCCGGCGCCGTCCCGGATGTCGTCCAGCGGCCCCAGCACGGTGCCCCAGGCCGGCGCCTGGGGCCGCATGCGCCAATAGCGCGGGTCGCCGGCCATGGGGGCTTCAGACACGCTCGATGACGAGCGCGATCCCCTGCCCCACGCCAATGCACATGGTGCACAGGCCGTAGCGGCCGCCGCGCCGCTTCAGCTCATGCGCCGCCGTCGTCGCCAGGCGCGCGCCGCTCATGCCCAGCGGATGGCCGAGCGCAATGGCGCCGCCATTCGGGTTCACATGGTCGGCATCGTCCGGCACACCGAGCATTCGCAACACAGCCAACGCTTGCGAGGCAAAGGCCTCATTCAGCTCGATGACATCCATGTCGCCGATGCCGAGGCCAAGCCGTGCCAGCAGCTTCTCCGTCGCCGGCGCCGGCCCGACCCCCATGACGCGGGGCGGCACGGCGGCCGTGGCGGCACCCACCACGCGCGCGATCGGTTCAAGACCATGCTTGCCTGCCGCGGCCTCGCTGGCCACCACCATCGCGCAGGCACCGTCATTGACGCCGGAGGCATTGCCGGCCGTAACGGTGCCGCCGTCGCGAAAGGGCGTCGGCAGCTTGGCCAGCTTTTCCAGCGTCGTGTCGGCACGTGGGTGTTCGTCTCTCTCGACAATCACCGGATCGCCCCGCCGTTGCGGCACGGAGACCGGCGCGATCTCTTCGGCTAACCGGTCGACCGCCGCAGCCGCCCGCTGTTGCGAGCGCAGGGCGAAGGCGTCCTGGTCCGCCCGGCTGACCTGATAGTCCTCGGCGACGTTCTCGCCCGTCTCCGGCATGGAATCGACACCGTATTGCCGCTTCATCAGCGGATTGACCAGCCGCCAGCCGATGGTCGTGTCCGCCATCTCGCCCGCGCGCGAAAAGGCGCTGGTCGCCTTCGGCACCACGAACGGCGCGCGCGACATGCTTTCCACGCCCCCGGCGATCATCAGCGCGGTTTCGTCGGCCTTGATCGCGCGGGCGACTGTCGCCAGCGCGTCGAGGCCGGAGCCGCATAGGCGGTTGATCGTTGTGCCGGGCACCTCGACGGGCAAGCCGGCCAGCAGCGTCGCCATGCGGGCAACGTTTCGATTGTCCTCGCCCGCCTGGTTGGCGCAGCCGAAGGCGACGTCGTCGACCGCTTCCCAATCGACCGACGGGTTACGCGCGACCAGCGCTTTTAAGGGTTCCGCCGCCAGATCGTCCGCGCGCACCGACGACAGCGCGCCGCCATAGCGGCCGATCGGGGTGCGCAGGGGTGAACAGATGAAGGCCTCAGCCACTATCCTTTGTCTCCTTTACAACGAGTGCGCGGCGCACGGGGAAGAGCTGGATGTCCCAGCGATCGGTTAGAAGGCCCCACAGGCCACGCGGTGCCAGCAGCATGATCACGACGGCGACCGCGCCCAGCAGCATCAAGTACCAGGCCCCGAAATCGACGAACAGCTCGCGCAGCACGAAAAACACGATCACACCGATGATCGGCCCTTCGATGCGCCCGATGCCACCGATGACCACGATGAAGATGACGAACGCCGTCCAGTCATTCACGCTGAACGCGGCGTCGGGAGAAATGCGCAGCTTTTGCAGGAAGATCAGCGCGCCGACCAGGCCGGTGGCGAAGGCGACGGCGATGTAGATCACCAGCTTGGTGCGATAGGTGTTCACGCCCAGGCTTTCCGACGCGGGCTCGCTGTCGCGGATGGCGGTCAGCGCCAAGCCCTGACGCGAGCGCAGCAACGCGTAGACGATGGCCATGGCCGCCAGCACGATGATCAGCGCGACCCAATAGACCAGCCACTCGCGCGCCTGCCGGCCATCGGCGATCGAGCGCACGACGTCGGCGGGCAAACTCATGCCCGATCCGCCGCCCAGCGCACTGACCTGGGCAAAGCCGAGCCGGTAGACCTCGGCCACGACCCAGGTGCCGATGGCGAAATAGGCGCCGCGCAGGCGGAACACCAGAAAGGCGGTCGGCAAGGCAAAGATGGCGGCGACGACGCCGGCGAGCGCGATCGCCGCCAGTGGGTTGACGCCGCCGAAGGCAGCCAGCGCGAACAACGTATAGCCGCCCAGGCCGACGAACGCCTGCTGGCCGACGGAGACCAGCCCGGTGTAGCCGGCCAGCAGGTTCCAAAGCTGGGCCAGGGCCAGGTAGTAGAAGATCTCGATCAGCAGGCGCAGGTCGGCGCGGCCGGCCCACCAGGGCGCGGTGGCCAGGATGATCAGCACGATCAGGCCGATCGCCATGCCGATCCGGCTGCTGCGTGTGGCGCGGGAGACCGCGTAGGCTGGGATGTCGGCCATGGCGCGTTACCCCTGAATCCGTGGGAACAGGCCGTTGGGCCGGATCACCAGCACGATGAGAAAGGCGATGTGGCCCGCCAGGATCTGCCAGCCCGGATTGATCTGGGCGCCAATCGCCTGCGCCACGCCCAGAATGATGCCGCCGGCCAGCGTGCCCCAGAGATTGCCCAGCCCGCCCATGATCACCGCCTCGAAGGCGAACAGCAGCCGGGCTGGCCCCACCGCCGGGTCGAAATTGGTGCGAATGCCCATCAGCACGCCAGCGATCGCGACGACTGCCAGGGCGAGTGCCATCGCCAGGGCGAAGACATGGCTTTTGTCGATGCCCATGGTGCGCGCGGTTACCGCGTCGTCGGACGTTGCCCGGAACACCCGGCCCAAGGTCGTCTGATAAAACACGAACTGCAGCCCGCCGATGACAACGATGGCGGTGACGAAGATGATTAGCGGCAAGACGCCGATCGCAAGCCCCTGGCCGATCGGGATGCTGGCGGTCTCGATGGCACCCGCCTGCAAACGCTGGCTGTCGGCGCTGAAGGTCTCCAACAAAGCGTTTTGGATGATCACCGACAGGCCGAAAGTGACCAGCAGCGGCGGCAGGATGTCCTTACCCAGCGTGAAATTGAGGATGCCGCGCTGCAGCGCGTAGCCGAAAGCCGCCATCACCGGCACGACGATCACCAGGCTGACCAGCGGATGAATATTCAGCCCGTCGACCACCGCGAGCGACAGGAAGGCGGCCAGGATGATCAGATCGCCATGAGCGATGTTGACCAGCCGCATGACGCCGAAGATCAGCGACAGACCGGTGGCGAAAAGCGCATAGAGGCCGCCGACGAAGATGCCTTGGACGATTGCGTTGACCCAATCCATCGATCGTCCCCTACAAGCCGAAATACGCGGCGGAAATCTGCTCGCGCGTTAGAGTATCGGGCGTGCCCTCCAGCGACACCCGGCCTTCCTGAAAGCAATAAACGCGGTCCGCAACGGCGAGCGCCTGGTTGATGTCCTGCTCCACCACGGCCACGGTCGTGCCTTCCGACGTGATCGACGGAATGGCGGCGTAAATGTCCTTGATGATGATCGGCGCCAGGCCCAGGCTGATCTCGTCGCACAGCAGCAGGTCCGGGTTGGCCATCAGGCCACGCCCGATCGCGACCATCTGCTGCTGGCCGCCGCTCAGCGCCGTGCCGGGAGAATAGCGCCGTTCTTTCAACACCGGGAACAGGCGGTAGACGGTTTCCAAGGTCCAGTGGCCGCTGCGTTTGGACATGGCGCCCATTTGCAGGTTTTCTTCGACCGACAAGGACGGAAACAAACGCCGCCCCTCCGGCACCATAGCGATGCCGCGCCTCACCACATGGTTCGCGGCTAGTGAGCCGATCGGCTCGTTCTTGAAACGGATCGCGTCCGCCTTATTGCTCAAGACGCCAGTAATGCTTTTCAGGAACGTGCTCTTGCCGGCACCGTTTGAGCCGATGATGGCGACCGTCTCGCCCTCGCCGACGGTGAAATCGATGCCGAACAGCGCCTGGAAGTCGCCGTAGAACGCCTCCAGCGCTCGTGTCTCAAGCAGCGGCGTCATCGACTTCGATCCCCATATAGATCTCGCGCACCGCGGCGCTTTCCATCACCGCCTTGGGCTCGCCCTCCTCAATCTTGGCGCCGAAATTGATCACGATCAGGCGCGACACCACCGCGACCAAGGCGTGCACGATATGCTCGATCCATATGATCGAGGTGCCGCTGGCATGGATCTGCTGGATCGTCTCGACCAGGGAATGGCATTCCTGCTCCGTCAGGCCGCCGGCGATCTCGTCCAGCAATAGCACACGCGGATTGGTCGACAGGGCGCGGGCCATTTCCAGACGCTTGCGCTCCAGCAAGGTCAGCGACCCGGCGCGGACATTCGCCTTCGGCAGCAGGCCGGTCTGGTCCAGCACCGCGACGCAGCGGTCATAGGCCTGAGCCTCGCTGAGGTCGCCGCCGAACCGCGCACCGACCAGCAGGTTCTCGAACACCGTCATGCCCTCGAACGGGTGCGGGATCTGATAGGACCGGCCGATGCCCGCCTTGCAGCGCTCGAAGGGCGGCATGCCGGTGATGTCCTTGCCGTCGAAGAAGACCTTGCCTTCGTCGGGCGCGACACCGCCGGCGATCAGGTTGAACATGGTGCTCTTGCCGGCCCCGTTGGGGCCGATCACGCCAAGTGCCTCGCCCTCGCCCAAGGTCAGCGACAAGGCGTCGGTCACCTTCAAGGCGCCGTAGCTCTTGGACACCATGTCCATGGACAGAATGGTCTTGGCCGCAGTCATCACGCCTCCGCATCCGGTCGGCCGGCGCCAATGGTAGCGCCGGCCTGAACCCGGTGCACCTAGCTGATCGGCTCCATGGTGCTGGCAGTCGGGATTTCCGGCGCCTGCTCGTTGCTGGTGATCACCAGTTCGTACGGGAACTCGCCGCCCAGCCGCCACTGGCCGCCGACCAGCGGCGTCTTGGCGACGTTGCGCACCGGCCCGTCGCCCCAGCGGATCGGCCCCACGACGCTGTTGATGTCGGTGGTCGCGACGGCGTCCGTCACGGCGTAATAGTCGGTCGGATCGCCGGAGCGGCGCAACGCATCGACCGCAACCTCGAACAGCGCATGGGCAAAGCCGATGGGCTGGGTCCATTGCCGGCCGGTGGCCGAGGTGTAGCCCTCGGCCACCTCGGCGGCGGACTGGCCCGTCAGAGACGACGAGAACGGATGGCTCGGCGACCACCAGACCTCGGAGCTGAGATTGTTGCCGGTGTCGCCCAGCGCCTCGACGGCGACCGGGAACAGCAGCGCCTTGCCGATGCTGGCGATCTTCGGCCGGAAGCCCTGCTGGGCCGACTGGGTCCAGAAGGTCGTCCAGTCCGGCGGGATCACCACGCCCGTGACGATCTCCGCCGAGGCATCCTTGAAGGCGGAAATCTGCGCCGTGAAGTCGTCGGTCAGATTCTGATAGCGGCCAGGGTCGGTCAGTGTGTAGCCGAGATTGGCCAAGACGGGTGGGAAGCCGAGTTCCGGATCGCCCCAGGCATTGCCATCGCCGTCATTCGGGAACAGGCCGCCGACGGATTGGTTGGTCTCCAACTGGCTCCACATGTCGGTGAACACCGCGATCACGTCCTCCAGGCCCCAGAAGAAGTGATAGGTAAACTCAAAACCCGCCTCCGGGTCGCCGCCACGGGTGAAGAACCAGGGCTGCCACGGCGCGACCGTCGAGACGCAGGGCACCTCATTGATCTCGCACTGGTCGGAGACCGGGTTGGTCGTCTCAGGCGTTGAGGAGACGACGATCATGTTGACCTCGTCGCCCAGAATCAGGTCGGCGGCCACTTCCGACGCCCGGCTGGGGTTGGACTGGCTGTCGCGCACGAGGATCTCGACCGGGTGCATCGTGCCGTCGACATCGATGCCATCGGCCAGCACCTCGCGGATGCCGGCAAGGATGTAGTCGTCCGCCTCGGCGAATGGCGCCAGCGGGCCAGTCTGCGGGCTGACATAGCCGATTGTGATGGTGTCGTTGGCACGCGCAAGCCGTGGTCTGGTCAGCGTCCCGGCACCGGCCAGGCCGGCGGCGCCCAGCGCCGAGGCCTTGATGAAGCGCCTGCGCGACAGGCTGCCGCCGATCTCGATCAGGCCGCTCTTCCGCTTTCCAATCAGTTTGCTCATCGAATCCTCCCTTCGATTGTGCTGATTATGGTCATTTGGCGGGACGCCGCCCGCGATAGGCGTCGTCCAGCAAGGCCCGGATGGCGTCGCGAGTCACCGGGCGCGGGTTGTAGTACGGGTTCCGGGTCGCCAGATCCGCCGCGCGATCGAGATCGCTCTCCTTCAGCCCGATATCCTTCAAGGCGGTTGGGGCGCCAATGCCGAGCGCGAGGTCGAACAGTCCCGCTGGCGCATCACCGCCGCCCAGAGCCGCAGCGATTCGCTCCATGGCGTCGGGCGCCGCCTCACGGTTATAGGCCGCGGCATGCGGCAGCACGATCGTATGGGTCTGGGCGTGCGGCAGGTTGAAGCTGCCGCCCAGCGTGTGGCAGAGCTTGTGATGCAGCGCCATGCCGACCGAGCCGAGCGACGCGCCGGCCAGCCAGGCGCCGTAAAGAGCGTCGCCCCGCGCCTCTAGATCTTCCGGCGTCTTCACCACCGTCGGCAAGGCGGCGGCCAAGGCGCGAATGCCCTCCACCGCCATCAGCGAGATGACCGGATTGGCGTCCTCGGCGTAAAGCGCCTCGACGCAATGGGCGATGGCGTTCATGCCGCTGGGCCCCGAAATCGCGGGCGGCAGGCTGAGTGTGAGAGTCGGGTCGTAGACCACCGTGCGGGGCAGGACCTTCATGTCGCGCCCGGTGCGTTTGACCCCCGCTTCGGTCAGGCCCCAGATCGGCGTCATCTCCGAGCCGGCATAGGTGGTCGGCACGGCGACGATCGGCAGGCCGAAGGACAGCGCGATTGCCTTGCCGAGGCCGATGGTCGAGCCGCCGCCGACGGCCACACAGCAATCCGCGCCGAGATCGCGGGCCTTTTCGCGCGCGGCGGCCGCCGTCTCGATCGGCACATGCATGACCGCCTGGTCGTAGACCCCGGCCGCCCGGTCGCCGAGCCGTTTCGTGACGTCCTCGGCCGTCTCACGCTGTTCCGGTGTCGACAGCACCAGAGCCTTGGCGGCGCCCAGGGTCTCCACCTCGTCCGCCAAACGGTCCAGCGCGCCGACGCCAAAGACGACGCGGCTGGGCATGCCGTTATAGACGAAGCACTTCATCAGGCGGCACCGGCATGGGCCCGGGCGGTCCTGGCCTCAAGATCACGCAGGACCGCCAGTTCGTCGGCCTTCGGCGGTTCGGTCGTCGCCAGGTCAGCGGCGATCTTCAACGGCCAGCCCGTCGCCTCGACCGCCTGCTCGACAGTCGCGCCCGGGTGCAGGCTGACCAGCGTCAGTTCACGGCTTTCCGTATCAGGCCGCAGGATGCCGAGATCGGTGATCACGCTCGTCGGCCCCTTGCCCGGCAGACCCGCCCGTTCGCGTGCGTCGCCGCCATCCAGAAAACCCGCCGAGGTGATAAAATCCAGCCGTTCGACAAAGGCGCGCGGCGATTGCTTCAGAATGATCAGCACCTCGCCCGCCAGGCTGGCGATCTCGGGCGCCCCGCCGGCGCCGGGCAGCCGCACCTTTGGGTGGGCGTAGTCGCCGATCACCGTGGTGTTGATGTTGGCGAACCGGTCGATCTGGGCGGCGCCCAGAAAGCCAGTGGTGATGCGGCCGCCCTGCAGCCAGTAGCGAAAGATCTCCGGCGTCGAGACCACCGTATCGGCGGTCAAGGACAGATTGCCGTCACCGATCGACAGGGGCAGCACGTCGGGTTTGGCGCCAATCGGCCCGGACTCATAGATCAGCGTCACATCCGGCGCGTGGGACAGCCTGGCCAGATTGGCGGCCGTCGAGGGCAGGCCGATGCCGACAAAGCAGACGCTGTCGTTGCCGAGCAGTCGGGACGCCGCGACGGTCATCATCTCCGTCGCGCTAAAGCCTAAATCAGCCATTGACCGCCTCCAGCTCTCGGCCAAGCGACCTCTTGAAGTCCGCAAAGTCGTCCGTATCGAGGATATGCGCCTTCATCCAGGCGGAGAAGGCATCGCGATCACGCGCGATCGGGTCCCAGCGTTGGTAGAAGGAGTTGTCCCGTTCGTAGTAGTCCTGGGCATAGGACGGCGCGGCGCCGCCCGGCACCGGGCAAACCGCGTCCACGACCCAGCGCGGCAGGATCACCGCGTTCGGGCTCGGCTGCAGGTCGTCCACGATCTCCTCGACCGTCACGATGGCGCGCTTGGCGGACAGCACCGCCTCCTTCTGCACGCCGACGATGCCCCACATCAGCACGTTGCCCCTGCGGTCGGCCTTTTGGGCATGGATGATCGCGGTGTCGAGCCGGATCGAGGGCATGGCCGCCAGCTTTTCGCCGGTGAACGGGCAATCGATGAAGCGGATTCGGTCGTTGTATTTCGGCAGATCGGAGCCGACATAGCCGCGCATGATCGCAAAGGGCAGGTTCGAGGCGCCGGCGACATAGGAGTTGGCCATGTCCGCGTGGCTGTGTTCCTGGATCTCGAACGGCACCGGCCAGTTGTTCTGCACCGCATCCCGAAACCTGTGGAGCGAGCCCACGCCCGGATTGCCGCCCCAGGAGAAGACTAGCTTCGAGGCACAGCCCATGCCGATCAACTGGTCGTAAACCAGATCGGGGGTCATGCGGTAAAGCGTGAGATCCTTCTTGCCCTGCCGGATGATTTCATGGCCGGCGGCATGGGGGATCAGATGGGTGAACCCCTCCAATGCCACATGGTCGCCATCCCGCACCAAATCGGCAACCGCTTCACGTAAAGATATGATTTTGGCCATGTTTTCCTTTCGGCTTCAACGTTTGTAAAAGGGCGGGATCTTGGCATCGACATTGACCCAGACCGACTTGGCCTGGGTGTATTCGCGCATGACCTCAAAGCCCATTTCGCGGCCATAGCCCGACTGGCCGACACCGCCGAAGGGCGAGGCCGGATGGACGCGCTTGTAGGTATTGATCCAGACCATGCCGGCATGAAGGTTCTTGGCCAGCAAATGGGCGCGGGTCAGGTCGCTGGTCCAGAAGCCGGCGCCGAGGCCGTATTCCGTGCCGTTGGCGATGGCCAGCGCCTCCTCGTCTTCGGCGAAAATATTGACCGAAACGAACGGGCCGAAGACTTCCTCCTGGCACACGCGGTCTTCCGGCTGGGCCATGACCACGGTCGGCTCGACATAACAGCCGTCAGCCAGCGCAGGATCGTCCGGGACCTTACCGCCCGTCAGGATCTCGGCCCCTTCCTGATGGGCGATCTTGACGTAGTTCAGCACCCGTTCCTGATGCAGCTTCGAGGTCAGCGGCCCCATCTCGGTGGACGGGTCCAGCGGGTTGCCGAGCTTGATCGACTTCGCCAATCCGACAAATTTATCAAGGAATTGATCGGCGATCTTCTCATGCAGTATCAGGCGCGATCCGGCGATGCATGCCTGGCCTTGATTGTGGAAGATGCCAAACGCGCTGCCGCCGACGGCCATGGGGATGTTTGCGTCGGCAAAGACGATGTTCGGTCCCTTGCCGCCAAGCTCTAGCTGAACCTTTTTCAGATTGCCGGCCGAGGCCTCGACGATCCTGCGGCCGGTGGCGGTCGAGCCAGTGAACGCGATCTTGCCGACATCCGGATGGTCCGCCAGCCGCTGGCCCGCCGTCTGGCCATAGCCGGGCACGATGTTGACCACGCCCGGCGGGAAGCCGACCTCGCGCATCAGTTCGGCAATGCGCAGGGTCGACAGCGGCGTGATCTCCGCCGGCTTCAAAACCACGGTGTTTCCGGCCGCCAGCGCCGGCGCCATCTTCCAGCTGGTGAACATCAGCGGGAAGTTCCACGGCACGATCTGGCCGACGACGCCGATCGGCTCCCGCTGCAAATAGTTCAGAAAGCCGGCATCGACCGGAATGACCGAGCCTTCCAGCTTGTCGGCCATGCCGCCGAAATAGCGGAAGCAGAGCACGGTGCGCGGCACGTCCAGGTTCAAGCAGTCGCGGATCGGATGGCCGGTGTCCGTCGCCTCCAGCCGAGCCAGCTCTTCCCGGTTCTGCTCGATCTTGTCGGCCAGGCGCAGCAGCAACAGGCCGCGATCGCTGGCGCCCAAATCGCGCCACGCCGGAAACGCCGTCTTCGCGGCCGCGACCGCCCGGTCGATGTCGGCCTCCCGCCCTTCGGCGATCTGGGTGATCACCGAGTTGTCGTGCGGGTTCAAGACGTCCAGCGTCTGGCCGGCCTCGGCGTCGACGAAGTCGCCGTTGATGAACAGCTTGGTTTGCATGGGCTTGCCCCTGCCCCGCCAGCAACCTTGGCCACCGGCGAGGCGATACGGATCAGAACGTGACGGGAACGACCGGCGCCTCGCCCTTGCGGACAAGATCGGGGATCTTGGGCGAGCCGTTTTCCCAGACCAGCAGCATCGACCGTTTCGACGAGAAACCCTGATGGCGGATATCAGCCGGCATACAGGAGACGTCGCCCGCCTTGCAGCGCACATTGGCGCGGGGCCGGCCAGTGTCCTTGTCCTTCACTTGCCAGGTGATCTCGTCGGACAGCTGGACGAACCACTCGACCCGGTCGTTGCCGTGTTCAACCGGCAGAATGAACTCCTCCGATGTCGGGCAGAACAGGCTTTCGCGTACGACCGAGCAGACGGACGGGTTCCAGGTCACGTCGGAGCGCGACAGATAGGCGAACAGGTTGAACCCGCCAACCTCGTGCTCGAAGCCCGGCTCGGCCTCGACCACGGGCTCGTCCTGCGGAACGTCGCTGAACATGCGATTGACCGGAAAGCCGTTTTCGTCCGTGCGCACGGGCGTGTCGCCCGGCAGGCTGACCATGCGCTTTGCGGTCACGCGCTTGCGGCCGACGGCGTCGTCATTGTTGCCGTTCTTCGAACCCCACGGCTCGCCGGTTTCCATCGGCGCGGCGAACGGATCGTAGCCATCGTTCGTCCAGTCGCCGATCATCTCCTTGAAGATCCGCATCAGCTCGTCGGACTTGAAGCGTTCGATATGGTCGCGGCCGGCAGCGCGATAGGCCTCATTGGTCGAACCAACGAACATCTCGACCTCGCCGTAATAGTTCGTGGTGCCGAACACGGGGTCGAAGTTCACGGTGCCATAGAAAAAGCCCCAGGCGACGTCACGCATCAGTGCGCGCAGAAAGACGTCGGCCGGCAGCATGTGGCTGCCCTTGGGATAGGTGATGTGGGCGAAGTACTCGTCGCGCCGGAATTCGAACGAGCCGGCCTTGAAACTGCGATAGCCGGTCTGGTTATCGGCCGGGTTCAGCGCGAAGTCCGTTTCCAGCGGCAGATTGTTCGGGTTGGCGATCGTGTGTTCGGTCGCCGAGTCGAGCATGGCCATAATGGGTTCTCCCTCAACTGTCGGCCGTGCGCCTCAGTGTGGCGCCGGCCGTATCTGGTCAGCGCCTCAGGCTGCGGTCTGGCAGATCTCGGCCCACTTATGGACCGTGACCGGGCCGTCGATCGTCTGGATCATCAAGGTCGCCGGGCTGTCGGCATGGAAGCGGTAGGCCGAGCCTTGCGGCAGCATGGCCATGTGTCCCTTGCCCAGCACGATGCGGCCCATCTTGGTGCCGTCCGGCAAATCGTCGAGCTTGTGGGCGCCTTCGCTTTCCGGATCGACGATGCCGTCGGGGTCGTTGAGCTTGACCAGATGCACCTCGACCTCGCCATCAAGGCTGACCGCGAACTCGTCATGGGCGCAAGCATACCAGGGCGAGGTGCCTTCGGCGCGCGCGGCTTCGATGACGTACTCGAAGTTCTTGGCCACGGCGACACGTTCGTAGGGCGCTGACTTGGCCGCAACCTCGAACATGTTGGAAAAGACATAGTTGCGCGGGTCGTCGTCGATCACCTCCACGCCGCCTTTGACGTAGTTGTCGATCGACCCGAACACCGTTTCGTAAGTCGTCATGTGCGTCGTCCTCCTCACAACGGCTGTGTCGCCCCTGATCTCTTGATCGGCTATACTGACACTTGACAGCCCGTCAGGTTTGTGCGACATACGAACAAAAGTTCTTATTGCGCACATTCTGCCACGGAGCAGATGCCATGTCAACAGACGTTACGGAAAAGGACTTTGTCGCCTCTCTGGCGCGAGGTCTGGCGGTAATCCGCGTTTTCGGGCGCGACGCACCGTCGATGACATTGACCGAGGTGGCCAAACGCGCGGGCATGACGCGGGCGGCCGCGCGACGCTTTCTTCTGACCCTGACCCAGCTCGGCTACGTCGCCACGGACGGCAAGCACTTCCAATTGACACCCCGGGTCATGGATCTCGGCTTCGCCTACCTGTCGTCGATGGATCTGTGGCAGGTGGCGATGCCTTTCATGGAGCAGGTCAGTAAGGAGCTGGAGGAGTCCTGCTCCGCTTCCGTGCTGGACGGTTGCGACGTGGTCTATGTCGCGCGGGTGCCGGCGCGACGGATCATGTCCGTCGGCCTGACGGTGGGCACGCGCCTGCCCGCCTTCTGCACCTCGATGGGCCGCGTTCTGCTGGCCGCCAAGACGCCGGAGGAGATCACAGCCTACATCTCGGCGACCGATCTGAAGCCGTTCACGGCCAATACCATCACCGACCCGGATATGCTGTTCAACGCGATCGCACTAGCGGGTCAGCGCGGGTTCGCCTTGGTCGATCAGGAACTGGAAGAGGGTCTGTGTTCGCTGGCGGTGCCGATCCGCAACAAGGCCGGCCTGGTGCTCGCGGCCATGAATGTGAGCGGACATGCAAGCCGCGTCGGCCGCCGCGACATGGAAGAACGGTTCCTGCCCGTCCTTCAGGGCGCCGCAGCCGAGATCTCGCGGGCCCTGCCGTGAGCATCGACATCGCCGCCCCGCCATGAGCGCAGCCGGCCTATCGCTCGACCGGGGCACGAAGGGTGGCAAGACCTTCGCGCTCAGGATGATCGAATGGGCCGATCCGGACAGTCTTGAGGCAGACGGCACGCAGCGCAAACGGCAGCGGCTGGAGTCGACGTTGACCGCAGCCATCCGAACACTTGCCGACGACCCGGAGATGACGGTCGGCTTCGGCGGACGGGAGGCCCGTGTGCAGGCAACGGGCTGTTTCCTGCCGCCTTTGCCCGCCAACCCAGGTGCCGCGGAATGGGCAATCGCGCGTGGTCAGGCCGATGGAATTGCGCTTTATCTCCGCCATCGCGATGCGGCGATCGAAGACCGGCTGCGCCCGCACGACCCGGCGGCGGCCGAGGCGTTCACTCTCATGCAGCGCTGCCGCTGCGACGCGCTTGGCGTGCGCCGTTTTCGCGGCGTGACGGCCAATCTGGACGCGGCCCTGGCAGCTTCCCTCACCCGCCACGGGGTTGACGGCCGCACGCAGGCGAATCTACTGCCGGTTCGCTTGGCGCTGACAGGCATGTTTCGGCTCGTTTTCGGCATCCCGGTCACGGCCCTCGGCCACGACCAGATCTCGCCTTGGCGCGCCTGGCTTGAGGGCAAGGCGCCCGACGGTGTGAACCGTCTGGCCCGGTCGCTTGAGGATGCACGCGCATTCAGCGCGGCAGCCGCGGGCCTCGCGCCGCTTGTCGCCGGAATGCTGACCGACGGTCTTGCCGCGCGACCGACGCCCGTTGTTCAGCGACGCGGTGATGACGAGGCGCTAAGGCCGGCTGAGGCGGGCGTCGAGGTGACGGGTGATACGCGGACCCAGGCCCCCGTCGCCGCGCCGTTCGACGCCGAGCGCAAACAAGAGGCCAGCCCCTATCGCGTCTACACGGAACGCCACGATCGGATTATCGATGCCAGCGAACTGGCGCCGATGGCGGAGCTGGAACGGCTTTACGCCCAGCTTCAGGCCGACATGTCGATCCATCGTGGCACGATCACCCGGCTGGCCAACCGGCTGCAGCGCACGATCCTGGCCCAGCAGCGGCGAAGCTGGGACTTCGACCAGGAAGAGGGCCTTCTGGACACCGCGAAGCTGGATCGCGTCGTGGTCAATCCGGGTACGGCCTTGTCGTTCAAAGTCGACCGCGAGGGCCGGTTTCGCGACACGGCCGTCGCCCTGCTGATCGACAATTCAGGGTCGATGCGCGGCGCGTCCATCCAAATGGCGGCCATGGCCGCCGACGTCGTCACCCAGGCCCTTGAGCGCTGCGGCGTCACGGTCGAGGTCCTGGGCTTTACGACCAGGGATTGGCGCGGTGGCCCTCCGGCGGCGGAGTGGGCCCGAGGTGGCCGACCGCCGGACCCGGGCCGCTTGAACGCGCTCCGCCACATCACTTACAAGCGCGCGGACAAGCCTGGGCGACGCCAACGTTTCCTGCTCGCGGCGATGCTGCAACCCTCCATTCTGAAGGAGAACATAGACGGCGAGGCCCTGCTCTGGGCCTGGAACCGTCTCGCCATGCGGCCGGAGGAGCGCAAGGTGCTGATGGTCATCTCCGACGGCGCACCGAACGATGCGGCGACCCTCGCGGCCAACGGGCCCGGCTATCTGGACCGACACCTAAGGCAGGTGATCGCGGAGCTGGAGCGGCGGCCAGACCTGGAGCTTTGCGCCATCGGCATCGGCCATTCCGTCGACCACTATTACCGACGCGCAATCACGCTGAAGGACGCAGCGGGCTTGGGGTCGGCGATGGTGCGCCAGCTCGCCAGCCTGTTCGACGACGGCGCGGCTGTCGGCTCCTGACCTCTGTTTGCCAAACCGGGCTCGCGTCCTTTGGACGCCGGCCCTCAACGGGGCTGGTCGTCCAGTTGGCGTTAGCGCCCGACGATCACGGCTCCGCTGCGGGTATTGCTGAGGATATCGACGGCGAAAATGTCGGTCCGGATCTGATCGATATCGAGGACGCGATTGATCAGGTAGAAGCGTGGGCGCCGGTCCTGATGCCAGGGCCGGAACTCACCCGGGACCGAGGCAAAGCGGTAGAAGCGGCTCTGGTCGAAGCCGAAGAACGTATCGTCGAAGCCGCGAAACGGCCCGGCCGCACTGGCATCGAATTGCTGCGCGGTGCCTGCAGTCGGCAGGGCGAGAAGCGCAGAGAATGCCAAGGCCAAACCGATGCTAAGCAGAGACCGTTTCATGGGAGTTCCTCTTGGTGCTGTACGATGGCTGAGGCTGGCCGACCGGCGCTAACGAGACTACGCCATCTTACGTCGTTTGGCGCGAGACCGGTTACAAGCCGATTGTTTCGATCTCGACATGTGCACACATCTCGCCGTGCTGACCTCCGCCCTCAAATTCCGTCGTTGCATGATGGCGGAGAGAGGGCCGTCCGTCGGCGTTCGAATGTCCCTGAGGCCGCAAGCCACGGACCTATGACCAGGGGCTTCTGCACGCCTATGCCCCGGGGTCGCTCTGCTGCGCGACGGCCGGTGTCGCGATGCCTTGCTCTGCCGACTCTCTGATCTGTTCGACGCGTTCCCGTTCCTCGGGCGGTAGTTTGCCCCCGCCCAACAGGTCTCCACACGCCTGCAAGCAGTCATCGTACTGTCCGGCCGCGAGCGCGTTTTGGGCGAACTCGTCCAGCAAGCCGTAGTCGTAGATCCAGATCGTCAAGAACAGTCCTTCAGGGGGTGGAGGGACACCGAGACCTGACCGGGCAATCTCGTAGCCCTCACGATATCTTCCGGCAAGCCGGTAGGTTCGGCTGGCACCGTGGTGTGCCTCGATGCGGTTATCGACCATTTTCATGGCTTGCTTGAATGTGCCCAATACGGTGTCGACGGGCCGGCCCAACTGCTCTTGAAGCCGTGCGGCGCGATAGAGGCTGACATAGATCTCCTCGGGCCAGCCGCCCATCTGCGACCGTCTGATGTAGTTGGCGAGGGCTCTTTGCAGGTTGCCCGCGCCGATCTGGCTCTGTGCGAGATAGAAGACGTAGCGGCTGCGCAGGTCGGGGTCCTGCTCGTCGACAAGCGCGCGCTCCAACAACGCGCCATCTTTCTTGTGTTTGTCGGGATCCCTGCTGCGGGCACCTTCGGATCTTGCCTCGATATGAAAGCCTTCGATCATCCCGATCGTGCTCGCGCTCGAGGGGGGATAGAGGACCTCGTGGACGATCCCGCGGTAGGTGAAGCCGTGCCGATTGCGGCAGATCTGCATACGCGCGTGATGATTCTCGTGGATGCGCATGGGCACGAGATAGGCGTCGAGCTTGAGGTTGCGCTTGAACGCGGCAATGTCGAGCCCGTCGTTCAGCACCACCTGGTCGTCGGCATCCATCATCAGGGCATAGTCGAGCTCGGAATGGTCGTCGCGCAGCTTGACGAGAACGTGGTTTCGATTGCTGGCAAAGTCCCGCCAAGCATTGTCATAGACCTCGCCCGGCAGGTCCTCGCGCTCGAGCCAGTTCCTGACGATGGCCTGGGTGCCGTCCGTTGAACCGGTGTCTTCGATCAGAGCGAAATCGATGAGCGGACGAACGCTGTCCAGGCACCTTTCGATGATGGCCGCCTCGTCGCGGACGATCATGACCAGCCCGATCGTGCTCACAGCTATCTTCCCCAATGCGGCTGGATGGCAGTCCGGGTCAGTCGTCCATCCAGCGTCGCTGCAGGTTGAGTATGCTCTTCATCAGCAAATCGACCTCTCGACCGGGACCGTTCTTCTGGTATATCGCGTTTCTGGTCATCTCGAGGTCATAGAGGATTTCACGGGCCGCCGGCTCTCGGATCAGGCTGCGTACCCAGCCGACCGCGCACAGGCGGACACCCCGCGTGACCGGTGTCACCCGGTGGAGCGACGTCGACGGATAGGTGATCATCTCGCCGGGAGGCAGTTTGACCAGCTGTTCGCCCTGGGTGTCCTCGATGGCCAGTTCGCCGCCGTCATAGTCCGCCGTGTCATTCAGGAACAGGGTAAAAGAAACGTCGGCGCGCGCGCCGCCTATTGTCGGTGCGTCGACATGCGAACCGTACGCCATGCCTTCGCCGTAGCGGCTGAAGATGATGGTGGTAATCGTCTTGGGTTGGACAGCCAGTTGGAACAGGCCGTTTTGGAACAGCGCATTGGCGGTCATCCGGGCCAGCCGGCCGACAGCCTCGTCATCGGCCGCCGCCTCCTCGTTGCGCTTCACCCCGCCGGCGATCGGGCCGGCCGTCGCCTTGCCGTCGATGAAGTCGACGCCCGCCAGGATTTCACGCGCGGTCTCAATCTCGCTCGCCTTCAAGACATCCGCAATGCAGAGGATCACCAGGCTGCCCCCCTCGTTCGACCAGGCGGCAGGTTATTCCGGTCCGCCGAGGCTTCTAAACTAAACGGGCATCGTCGATAAAGCGACAGATAGCGCCACTATCAAAGATCGTTCAAAACGAATCCGAGCCTACGGGTTGTTTGTGCCGCCAATGTTGTTGTCGTTGGCATTCCGCAAAATGCCGCCCAACAGAAGATCGGTCGGCCGATTGATGATTTCTTCCACGGCAACATTCAGATTGCCGATAAGCCCTTGGCGTCGCGCCTCGGCGGCGGCAGGGTCAGCCGGCTGGATGCCCGAAGGCCCATCCAGTTGATGTTCAAAATGCTGTCGGCTGATGCTGTCGGGTTCCGTTGCATCCGGCGGCATGCTGCCAATCCCTGATGGCGTGAACCCACTAGGAACTTGGGAAAGACCGGGCTGAGGGCCAGCGACAAACGCGACCAGCGCCATGAGGCCGGCAATCTCAACGGTGCGCTTAGCAAAGCGCAGCATATTCAACGCCCCCAAATCGGCAAAACCGCAACATAGCAGTGGGTACGGTCTCGCGGGTTCTGGCCATCACGACCGTCGAGATGGCGAACACGATCGGGTAAATCCCCGATCTGGCCATCGCTGCCTAGATCAATTCCAGCGGCAGCCTTGCGCAAACAGCCGCGTCAGTTCACCCGCATTGTTGGGGGCGGTCGGCGGACAGTTCACCGCCGGCGCGGCCACGGGAACGATCACCTCCTCGGTCACGACCGGCGTCACTGGCGCGGCAACTGGTGCCGCTGTCGCAACTGGGGCCGGCGGAGGCGGCGGGTTGTTGACGTCGTTCCACGCCCGATTGATCATGTCCACTTCATTGAGCAGCATCCGGTCCGCGACCATGCACCAGGTTTGGTTTTCAGGGCTGGCCGCGCACATGTTGTACATCAGCGTGACGTATTCGCGGATGGTGCAATCCTCGTCGATCGAGTTGGCACCGACCCCGATACCAAGGCCAGACACGCCCAGACCGGCCGAGAATCCGGCGCCCGCGCAGGCGCCATTGCCGATCACGGACGGCACGACCACGTTGGGCACTGCGTCGCCGAGATCGGAGGCTTCGGAGCCCCCGAAATTGATGGCCTGCGTGTTGCCCAGATTGCTGGCGCCCGAAACCGATTCCGAGGCGGATTCGGATCCGGCGTTCGCCGTGTTGTTGTTGACGATGCCGGGCGTACCACCACCGCCTCCACCACCACCGCCGCCAGTTGCGGCCCCAGAGGCGGATCCCCCGCCGCTGCCCGCATAGCCGCCAGAACCGGAACTGCCGCCGCCGTTGAAGTCGACGAACGAGTTTTGGGCAAACACCGGCGACGAGGCCAGAGCGATTGCCGCGACACCAGCAAGAATGGCGATCCTAGGCATCTTGAGGCTCCAGATAAGGTCATGTAGGGGGCGGGGGCGAACCCCCGCCTCCCTCATACAGGTAACTAACTCTTCCTTACGCCCCTTACGGCGACGGCGCCGGCGGCGGGCCACCCCACTGCGACGGCTGACCAGCGTTCGGGCAACCACCTTGGTTGGAGACGCTGCAGTCGTCGTTCGGGTCGAGAGGCCGGGTCCAGGTCCGGCCGCTGGCATCGATACCACCAGTGCCGAAACCACCGGCGGCACCAAGGGCGGCACCAACGCCACCACCGAACGCACCACCGTTGCCGCCGTCATTGAAGGCACCACCGAACGTCTCGGCGCCACCGCGGCTGTAGCCACCACCATAGGTGTGGACGCCGACACCTTCGGCGCCGACGCCGCCAAGGGTGATGCCGCCCGTGCCGAACGACTCCTGGCCGTGCAGCGAACCACCGGCCGCGAGCGACTCGCCAGGACCACCCTGGAGCGCGCCCGAAGCAGAGGCACCACCGGAAGCGGCAAAGCCGCCCGATGCTGCGTCGCCGCCGCCAGCCCAGTCAGCAAAAGAAGTTCGGGGCGATTGAGCCATGGCCGCCGCTGACGTCAGCGCGACCGCAGCCACAGAAGCAATTACAACACGTTTCATCATCAGAAGTACCCCCTGATAGAGAAGAAACCGGGATTTGTTACGGGTCAGTCGCGGCCCGGGATCCGCTGAGGGGGATTAAGATCGAGTTCTGCGAAGCGAACAATTTCCTCTTCGGTATAGAGGTTTTTCACTATAAAATACAGCTATCCAGTGTCTCTATCGGAGAAAAATTCCACCGTTTGATTAGTATCTCACATACTTATAAAACCCTACCGCTAAAATCTCTCCGCGGGAAGGTCACATTGTCGCCATTAATCAGCCTTTCTCAGGTCATAATTGGACCACGATCAAGAAACTCGCGCATTTCAATACAAACAAAAGTAAGTGTTTGCGACGAAAATTGTAGGGTTTTTGGGGCGGATCATCGGGCCCCGGGCCGCGTTTGAGTGTCGGCAACGGAGGCTGCGATTGCAGCGAACCCAAGGGGTTCCAAGGGTTCTAGCCCTTGGGGCAGCACACTTGGCAGGGATTCCGGCGGCGAAACGCCGGATCTATTAAATATTCGCTACGATCGGCACGCGATTTCGGATTTAGTTTGCCGGTCACCTGCCGATCACGTTCTCGTGATCAGCCAATCGTGGCAAACTGTTGGCAAATAGGGAAGGGACCGGACCGCAAACAGCGCGGATCTCCGATGCGAATTACGGCCGTCACCGCGTTGGCTTGGCACGCCTTATCGCCGCCTCCCACAGCGTCAGATGCAATGCAGTTCTGCCGCGCATCGCCCAGTGATCGGCGTGGTGACAACCCTTCCGGCCCGCCCACCAATGCCACCACCGGGGATCAGCTATCGCTCCTACTTCGAATAAGGCAGACCAGCTTGCCCGATCGTTTGGATCGCAAAGCGATTCCAAGCGATCAGACGATTCTCTACGCGGCCGCGCCTGTCAGATGAAGAATCAGGGCAATGACAAACAATACGATGAAGATGAAGAAGATGACGCGCGCGATACCGGCCGCGGCGGCGGCAAGGTTCGAGAAACCAAAGATCGCCGCGAAAATCGCAACAACAAGGAAGATCAGCACCCAGGTTAGCATCGTCGGCCTCCGTCGTGACGCCCGGTCTGCTCGGTCGGCGGTCCGGATAGCGGCGCCGAACGCACAACCAGCATTGCATCCTAACGCACAAAGCGAGGCGAAGCGATGGTTCGCTTATGAGCAAGCGCGATCGAGCTTTGCGCTTCAACCGCTCGGCTGATGCCGAATCAGGACGAAGTTGCCATTCATCGCCAGGGCCATGCCGACCACCGTGGCGGCCGTCTCGGCGCAGCGTCGCCCGTCGCGCCTGATCAGCCAGCGCAGTCGCGCATCCAATAGTTCCTGGTCCTGGGCTTGGGCGGCGGCGATCAGGCCCAAAACGGCGCGTTCGTCGTGGCTGGGGCCGTCGAAGCCGGGGGGCGGAATGCGCATCCGGCGCCAGCCATGGTCCCGAAGCTGCCACAACAGCATGCGAAAGGCATTCAGCGCGTCCTTTGCCTCCGCGCCACACAGTATCGCAAATGTGTTGGCGATCGGCGGACAGGCTCCAAGACCGTGGGCGACCAAACGCCCCGTCGATACGATCATGCGGTCCACGGCCGCGAGGCCTGGCTCGGCCTCCAGCACCGGGTTTACAGCAGCAGAACTGATCATCACGGGCCTCCTCTTCCCAGCCAAATGCCGGAGCATCGACAGCGCGCTCGTATTGAGAATCGTTATCACTCTCAACACTAACGGAGATGCACGCCGACGGCAATTGTTCTGTTGCTGGTTTTGGGGCCGGCTTCCGGTAATCGGCGCTCCGCCGGCCCAAGTGACGAGTGATTACCCGCCCTCGCCCGCCATCACGCCGCGCCGGACAGCGCGCCTATAGCGGCGGCCGGCGCCGTACCGCATCAGGGCGGCCACACCGCCCATAGACAAGTTGCCGGCATGTCTCAGCGCCCGCCATTCGCGCCTGACGGCGGCGACATCGCCTTGCGCCAACGACTTGACGATGCCGCGCGCGACCAGATAGCCGAGCAGGTCTCGCACCTCCGGCGTCAAGAAGGCGGGATGCCTGCCGACCAGCAGGTCCAGCGAGGCGATATAGCCGTCATTGCTGCGCGACATCGAGCGCACGATCTGATGCTTGGCCACGTCCTGGCCGGTGCCCAGAGCGACCTGATGGTCGCCAGCCAGCCGCAGCAGCAGGTCCCGGTCCTGCTGGCGCCGAAAGGCAACATCGAACCCGCCTACCGCCTCAAAAGCAGACCGTCGGATGGCCAAGGCCGAGTTGGTCAGCGGCACCGCATGGGCGACCAGCAGGGCCGTCAGACGGTCCCCGGACCATATCCCCTTGGGCTGCCGGGCCGATTCGGATTTGCCTCCGGTCCAGACCGTAAAGTCGTCGAGGGCGGCGTCGATCTCCGGCCGCGCGCGAAACAGCTCGACCAGGCGCGCGGGTCGGCCGGCCTCGAACTCATCGTCGCTGTCAAGAAAGGCGATCAGCGGTGCATGAGAGGCCGCCGCGCCGGTATTGCGCGCGACGTTGGCGCCGGACCTTTCGGGCAGTTCGACGATCTCGAGCCGGCTGGCGGCCAAAGCCTTGAGCCGCGCGACGGTATCGTCGGTGGACGCGTCGTCGACGACCACGACCTCGACGTCGTCGCCCGCGCCTTCCAAGACGGACGATACCGCCCGCATCACCAGATCGGCCCGGTCCGCCGTCGGAATGACGACCGAGATCGCTGGAACGCGTGGCTCGGTCATCCGTCGGCGCGCCTGTTTTCCGCTGCAGCACTTCGCCTCTGCTCCCGCCGCAGCTTTCGGCGAAAACGCGCGTTGGAACGCCTCGCAACAGAGCGCCAACGCGCATCTTCCAGCCGCATTGTCAGGCGCATCGGCAAAAACGTGCGGCGGGCCAATGGCATGTCATTGGTCACCCAGCCGTCGGCCTGACAATCCAGTTCGGTGAAGGCGCGCGTGAACCTTGGGCCAAAGAAATCATCCGCGCCTTGGCGCAGCGGGTCCTGCCAACTACCGATGGTTTGCGGATTGGTGTTGATTTCAAAGGCCTGCACCCTGCCATCGATGATCGCGAAGTCCAGCCGGCCATAGTCGATGCCGGCGATATCGAAGATCCGGCGCGCCTGATCGGTTTCGGCGAACGCCGCCTGCCAGTCCCGCTCCGCCCCGGCAGTGTCATCGTCAAGATAATCCGGTCCACGGACGAACCAGGTTCGCCCCAAGAAGCGGTGGCGGGGTACAATATGGTCGCCGACGCGAAAAGCGGCATACTTCAAGGCCCGGCCCTGCGCGTCCTTGCTGTCCAAGAAGCCGATGATCAAGCTGCCATAGCCACGCTTGTAGCGGCGCAGGCGCAGATATTTCGGGATCTCGGCGGCCAGATCCTCCGCGTTTTCGATCAGTTCGGAACGTTCGCCGCCATGTTCGCCTTCACTGCGCAGGAACACCGGAAACTCGGTTGGCCGCTCGGGACCGATCAGCGGGTAGGCCTGAAAGCTGTTGATGCCGTCGCGGTAGAGGGCACGCAGCATCTCCAGCCGCAGCAAGACCCGGGCGGGATGGTTCAAGATGCGGACCGACGGCGAACCCGCCTCCAAGGCTTGACACACGCCCCAGGCGCGCTCGCGCTCCGCCGTCGTCAGACGGTCATGATCCGTCAATATATATGTCGCGATCGGCAGCCGCTTGGCCGCGAACAGGGCGCGGTACGAAAGAAGATGGATGCGCTTGCCGATCGGATCGGCATGATGTGAGTTCAGATAGGCGCCGAGCGTCGCCAGATAGCGCCCCTTGGCCACGTAAATGATCATGCGGAGGCGTCGCTATGCGCGGTCAGGTCGCGGCTGGCCGATGCGGCCATTGCCGTACCATCGTGAATGCCATCTCCGGTGCCCCCACCGCTTCGGCATGGGCAATCAGGCTCTCGCGCAGCGTGATCGGGTGGCCGGCCCGCTGTTCCGGCTGGAAGACGCCCTGGTAACAGACGAGCCCGGGGCGATCGGCATCCAGTCCGGCGTCAAGCGCCAGCGCGCGCAGCCGCGCCGCCTCTCGCTTCACAGCCGACATGATCCTGGTGCCGTTTTCAGTCAGGCTGGCGTGTCTGTCGATGATGTCGAGCCCGACATCCGTCTGGATCAAGAAGCGGGTCAACTGGTCGCGCGCATAGGCTTCCAGTTCCTCGGTCGCCGGCTCGCGCAGCACCGAGAGCCAGAACGCGCTGACCGGCAGATGGACGAAGACCGCATGCACAAGCCCGCGCATCGGACGCAGATCGTGGCGCCAAGGCGAGTAGATCAGCGGCCCTTCATAGTCCCCCTGTTCGCCCGCCAGGACCGGTTCGACGGTTTCGATCGCAAACAGCAGGTTATGGGCGTGCTCGTGCAGCGCGTAGGCCGCCAGCTCGTGCGGTTCCCCCACGGCTGCGACGATGAAGCCGCCGAAATAGGTGGAGTTGGAGGCGTTGAAGACGCCGGCCTGGCCGCTGTCGAGCAGCCCGATGACACTGATGTCGCCGGCGAAGCGATCGAACGCCTCGGGGAGATACCGATCGATCGCCTGCAGCATGGCGGTTACCGAGGCGGTCGCGGCCGGCCCCTTGCCGTCCTTGAAGCCCCTGGCATTGGCAACGGGCGCGAACGGCTCCCATGGCGCGTCGATGGCCTCCGGCGCCAGCCGCAAGCGGGCCTGCTTCCAGGCCGCGACATCGACCTCGTAAAGCTCGGCCGACGGCCCGATCGGCTTGCCTGCCGGCAAACCCAGGGTCGTTCCCGGGATCAGAACGTCGCGGTCGAAGGCAACCGGCCCCGGTGTTGGCGGCAGGTCGGCCCCGGCCCGCCGAAACCCCTCGGCGAACAGCGCGAACTGCGCGATATGGCGGTCCAGCGCCTCGATCGCGTCCGCCTCACCCCGGTTGGCGGCGGCGGCCTTGCTGGCCAGCATGCCGAACCAGCTCGGCGTAATGGGCTCGCGCCAGACCGGTTCGAAGGTCTCGCTGGGCAGCTTCGTCAGGCGCTCCACGGTGTCGCGGAACCAGGCAGGCCAGGGTCTGGCCTCATGGGGCCCCTTGAACGAATCCGCGACACCGAAGGCGGCAATGGCGGCATCTTCATAGATGCGTTCGACGGCAAGGCCCGCTTGCCCAAGGATCGACTCGTCGAGCATTCACTACCCTACCGTGGCCAAGCACATCATCGATCAGCCCTGCGGCCGACGCGCTGGTCAGAAAGCCGATCTCACCAACGCCAGGCGGCCGGGGTTCGCCCGACCGCCTACATCACACCGTGGTTGGTTAGGGTGTTCTCAGGTGGCCGTTCTTACCGAGACCAGACGCAATCACCGCTTTGTTCTTGTCCAACTCCCCCCGGCGGACCGTTGCGGCAACTTCGGCAACTGCAACAGCTTCTTCGGATTTCAGGGTCTCTAATGAACGCTTCATCGTACCGTCTCCATCTTGCTGTTGGCTCCACAGCGACGCTAGTGCACCGATAGAAGGAGGTCAATCCGACAAGACCGGCCACAACCCGGACGTGATGGACCAGGCAAACACCGCAGGGCCGGCCATCGATGAACCGATCGACAAACGCCCTGCAAATGCCGGGTGCTTTTCTGCTAGAAGCCAAGCCCGAGATTGCAGCGTTCAGATCAGGGCCTGGCGACATGCACGACGAGAGCGACGAGAGTTTCGAGCTTTACGACCTGAAGGTCGAGATCATCGCGACGGACACGCCGATGATGGGCGACTACAAGGAAGGCGACCATTTCATCCTGTCCGGCGAGATGATGACATTGCCGCTGGGCCAGGGCTTTTCGATCTACGCGCTGGCGGCCCTTCTGCCGCTGCTGCCGGCCAAGCAGCGTGAGACCCACCCCAACGATTGGATGACCACGGACATCGACATCGCCGGCCCGGACCCCAATTGCGGCGCCCGCTACCGCATCACGCGGTTGGGCAAGCGCAGGTTCCGGCATTCCGAGACGACGGTCGTGCCGCTGTCGAAGGGGGCCGAGTAAAGACCGCTCTCAGGGCTGCGCCGGTTGGCCGGCGAGGCCCACCACGGGGCCACGTGCCGGAACCTCGACCTCGTGCAAGATCAGGTCAGGATCGTCGTAAAGGGCGACGGTGTAGGACGGCGTACCGTCGACGAAGGTGGCGCGCGGATCGTCGAGCGTCGGCTGCATCTGGTGGCAAGTGCCCCGGCCGACGGTAAAGGGTATGCCGTCCATGGTGCCCGATACCGCCATGTGCAGGTGGCCCAGGAACAGGTGCCGGACCCGGCCGTGGCGGCGCAGCAGGTCCATCAGGGGTGCGGTATCGACCAACATGATGTGTGCGAAGTGCGGCAGGCCGGCGACCAATGGCGGGTGATGCAGGAACAGGCTGACGGGCCGTCCCGCCGCCTCGTCCAGCCGCACCGACAGCCAGGCCAGCCGCCGTTCGCACAAGCGGCCGTGAAGATGGCCTCCGTCCAGCGTATCGAGAAACACCAGACACTCGGCATCCAGATCGGTGACCGATTGCACAAAACCGTCCGGGTCCACCGGCTGGTCGGGAAAGGCGGCGCGGAAGGCGGCGCGCGCGTCGTGGTTGCCCAGCATCAGGCGCACAGGCAGCGGAAAGCCGTCGAGCAGGTCGCGCAAAACGCCGTAGCTTTCCGGCTGGCCGCTGTCGCTGAGGTCGCCGCTGATCACGCAGAGATCGGCATCGGCGTGATTGGCGGCGATATGGTCGAAGCAGGCCTTCAGCCGTGCCCGAGGGTCAAGCCCGTGAACCCGCCCGCCCGGACCAACCAGATGGGGGTCGGTCAGGTGGATCAGCTTCGCGGGCACGGAAGCACGCCGCGCTAGGGGAACGCTCGCGCGCGCTTGCTAGGCCGGCCTAGTAGTCCATGTCGCCAGCGCCGTCGCCTTCCTTCTTCTCCGGCGCGTCGACCACCGTGGCCTCGGTGGTGATCAGCAAGCCGGCGATGGAGGCGGCGTCCTGCAGGGCCACGCGCACCACCTTGGTCGGGTCGATGATGCCGGCCTTGACCATGTCGACATATTCGCCCGTCTGGGCGTCATAGCCGAAATTGGGGTCCGACTGTTCCAGCAGCTTGCCGACCACGACGGAGCTGTCGACGCCGGCATTGGCCGCGATCTGGCGCACCGGCCATTCCAGCGCCTTGCGCACGATGCCAAGGCCGACCCGCTGGTCGTCATCGTCCAGCGCCACCCCGTCCAGCGCCCTGGTGGCATAGAGCAGGGCCACGCCGCCGCCGGGCAGTACGCCTTCCTCCACCGCCGCGCGGGTGGCGTTCATGGCGTCCTCGACCCGGTCCTTCTTTTCCTTCACCTCAACCTCGGTGGCGCCGCCGACCCGGATGACCGCCACGCCGCCGGCCAGCTTGGCCAGCCGCTCCTGCAGCTTTTCCCGGTCATAGTCGGACGTCGTCTCCTCGACCTGGGCGCGGATCTGGGCACAGCGGGCATCGATGTCCGCCTTTTCCCCGCCGCCCTCGATCAGGGTGGTGTCCTCCTTGGTGATCAGCACCCGCTTGGCCGTGCCCAGCATGTCGAGGGTGACGTTCTCCAGCTTGATGCCGACATCCTCCGACACCACCGTGCCGCCGGTCAGGATCGCCATGTCCTCCAGCATCGCCTTGCGCCGGTCGCCGAAGCCGGGCGCCTTCACCGCCGCGATCTTCAAGCCGCCGCGCAGCTTGTTGACCACCAGGGTGGCCAGCGCCTCGCCCTCGATATCCTCGGCCACGATCAACAGCGGCTTGCCGGACTGGACGACGCTTTCCAAGAGCGGCACCAGATCCTTCAGGCTCGACAGCTTCTTTTCGTGCAGCAGGATGACGGCGTCCTCCAGCTCCGCCTTCTGCTTTTCCGCGTCGGTCATGAAATAGGGCGAGAGATAGCCGCGATCGAACTGCATGCCCTCGACCACCTCCAACTCGGTGTCGAGCGACTTGGCCTCCTCCACCGTGATCACGCCCTCATTGCCGACCTTCTCCATGGCCTGGGCGATCATGGCGCCGATGTCCGCCGCGCCGTTGGCGGAGATGGTGCCGACCTGGGCGATCTCCTCGTTCGAGGTGATCGGCCGCGAGGCCTTCTCCAAGGCCGCGACCACCGCGTCGACGCCCATGTCGATGCCGCGCTTCAGATCCATCGGGTTCATGCCGGCGGCGTCGGCCTTATAGCCCTCGCGCACGATCGACTGGGCCAGGCCCGTGGCCGTGGTGGTACCGTCACCGGCGATGTCGTTGGTCTTCGACGCCACCTCGCGCATCATCTGGGCGCCCATATTCTCGAACTTGTCGGAAAGCTCGATCTCCTTGGCCACCGCGACCCCGTCCTTGGTGGTGCGCGGCGCGCCGAACGACTTGTCCAAGACCACGTTGCGCCCCTTGGGCCCCAGCGTGACCTTCACCGCATCGGCCAAGACATCCAGCCCCCGCAACATGCGCGCCCGCGCATCGTCGGCAAACCTGATCTCTTTCGCTGGCATGTTCCGTTCCCCCGGTATTGTTTGTAGGCCTCAGGGCGGAGCCGCCCGAGGCGTTGTGATGATGGGGATTATCTGACGTTTTGGGGGGGTAGTTGCAAGGTGGTCCGGCAAGGGTTGACCCAACGAACCGGAGGGCCACGACACGCTATGGACGTGAACAGCAACTGCCCAACTGATGGCCATAGCAGAGACAAATGAGGTCGTGAGCTACGCTAATCTCCTGAAGCCGCTAGGTCTTGCTGGATTGCCTCGGCCAGCTTTATGTTAAAGTAAATACTTCCTTTACCCTCGCCAAATACGTAGCGATCTCGCCGCTGCTTAAACGACGCGCCTGAACCCCAAGGCAACGAAACAGCATCGCCTTTCGTTATTTTTGCCGCGTAGCCATATAGTCCCCCATCAATTGGCGCGTCATGAACAGTACTGACCAGCGATGCGCATTCGAAGTGGCTGTTTGGAAATTCATGTGTGAGCATCGCGTGCACACCGCGCAATCGACGGCCAGTTCGCGACACGTCGTCCAGGACCAGTACGTTCCGGCAAACGCCTGACCTCAAAACCGCTAAAGAGTCATTCTCAATCATGTCACCTCCTGATGAGGAGGTGACGCCAATACGATCTTCCGGCAATTTCAACCGAGTTGCGATGTACCGGCCAAGCATCTGGGCGCCTCGATTGATTGCCACAACACAGTCGACGTGCCAGCGTCTCGAAAGCGCCTCAAGCACTCCCAGGCCTTCCATCGACTCGATTGTTGACATTCGGTTTGGCGACGTCAGCTGGCGCGGCTGCAAATGCTTGAATTGCGACGCAAGCTCACAAAAAACCGGAGCTCCGGTTGCCAGTCCCAACTTAAGGGCCTCGCTCTTGAGAAGCCTCGAGAAGGTCGAAGTCTCAGTGCTCGCGCTGCTTGACAAAACCTGATCAATAATGTCAGCAATACTGTCATAGATCTCCATCGCGAGAACTGATTTCAAGAACTCCTTGCTGGAAAGTGGCTCTATTCGTTCGAGATCTTCAAGAACATCGTGAGCCAGCACTAAACTTCCTTGGCTGATTCGCCGCGCTAGCTCCGATCGTGCCAGATCGACTGATTTCTCCAGAGCGTCTGAAACGGCGTCTGTCGCGACTTTCACGTCTCGCAGTTCACCACTCTTGCCGGCAAGTTCACGAATTCTTGAGGCCGCGTCCTGTGCGATGTTCAACTTCGCCCGAATTGACGCCCGGGCCTCCGGGTCTGTGGCCAAAACCTTCAGCGCCCTTTGACGTGTCCAGCTATCCACGCCCGCCAACGAAAGCAACTCGTCAGCATCGCGAAGCCCGCCCTCTGATGTGACAGAATCAGCTGCTGCGCTCATTAAGCTGCTCCTTCACGGCTCGACGACCAACGTCCAGCAAAGCGTCAATTTCTTCAAGCACGAACTCCACTTCTTGCCGCACGCGGCGAAACACACCTGAACGCGCAGCGTCAACATTGCCCTCATCGTTTTGCTGCAAATCCTGCTTCAATGCACAGGCGTTATCATCATCGCAGCTCTCAAGCTTCTGCTTGACCTCCGCGATGCGATCAGCGTGCACCAGCTTACGGACATCTGAACCACATAGCAAATCGACAAGTCGGTCGACTGCTGTTCCCAGCCCAAAGAGACTCGCAAGAGATAGGGCTCGCTTCGTCGCTTTCAATGGCGTGTCAGGCAAGTGACAGTCGATCTGTTGTCGCAGCCACAGTGCATATTCTCCTAGATGCTCCCTGAGCACAAGCGATCTCGGCTGTCTCTCCCACGCCCTCAGAACCGGCACTTCTTGATAGGCCCAACTCTTGCCCTTTGCCCAATACTCGATGTTGGCGTAGTCCACTGGAAGGCCGATGTTGGTTATTACGATTGGACCATACCGCTCAAGACGACCAACAAAGTCGAACTTCCAAGCGTGGTCGCGATCGAATCCTCCATTTGCCACGCAATTCTGCGCCTCATCGAACACTTTCGCCTCGATAGTCCATGGAGCAGAAAAGTCGTACTCATTCCATTTGATGCGCACGCAATAAGGTTCGGAACGCTCAAAATCAACGATCTTTTTAGCTGTGACAATTATGTCGTCGTGCAGACGCTCAATATACTCGCAAAAATCCAAATCTCCTATTGCAAGACCGGCACCAAGATATGTGGCACTGCCAGAAATACAGAGCGAGCCACCTTGCGTCAGTCGGACTGAATGCGAAATCGACGCCAATTCGTCCAAAGTCCGCGCAAACGGAAACGCCTGAACCAGATTGTATGGAACGAACAATACAAGATCGCGCACCTCGACTTCGACATAGCCTGGGCACCTGGAGCACTTGCTATCTCCGGCATCCTGCATTGCAGCGCGCGCGACCTCCGCTTGCGCCAGCAAACAGCTTGTAAGTTCACGATCGTTGATCGCGCTCTCGATTCCTTCGCCTTCTGCCCTTTTTTCGGCAAGAGCTGCGGAGTACGCAATCAGGTCTTGGATCGGAACGACGGCTTCTTCTGCCATCCAGCCAGTCACTATCCAGGAAAAGCGAGTTGACACAACAGAAATCTAATAATGCAGTCTTTCAACTACCTTTGCAACAGGCGTTGGCATCGAGCGTTTTCGTCGCGTTCTTGAGCCGACGGTCCGCCAAACCGCATATGAAGTACTATTGTTAACCAACCGATCGCAGTATCGCTCATCCCAGATTCGGCCGCGCTAGGCAGCAGACCTTGTCTCATTCGATTGCATTACTCGTTTCAACATACCAGCTTGGCCAGACGCCAGTTCGCCATCCATCCAGCATGCCAATGCCCACTCACCCCGCCCTAACCGCCCTCGCCCGTCTGCCTCGCAAGGCGGACGGCAAGGTCTCGATCTCGGCGTTGAACCGGCTGGTGCGGGCCTATGGCCGCGATAACGACCTGGCGGTGATGGTGTGGGAGACAGCGGACCGGGCCGCACGGCCGTTGGCGGTGCGGGTCGCCGATCCGGGCCGGGCAGACGCGGCGTTGTTTGAGCGCTGGTTGCCAGACCGGGCAATGCCCCCCTGTCACTGCGCGACGCCCTCTTTGCTCACGACCTTGGTAAGACGGTTTAGGCCAAGTGCAGGCCTTAATGATGCCCAGCACACATGGCCGCGATTATTGCGGCCTTGGGCATGGACAAATCCGCCCGCACAGCCACGCCTCGGCTGCTTGACTCCCAACCCCGCACTTGTCAGACAGCCCGTGTGAATGCCGGGGAAAGCGTGCCATCGCGTCGAGCCGCCATCGCGGTCGACGGCTGGTTTTCGTCGGCGGGTTTCCTTGATTTGACCGACGTTGTTCCCACGCGGCCGATGGCGTCGCGCAGCCACCGTGAGAGATGTGTTCATGTTGAACTTCGATGACGCCCGCTTCCTGAGGATCCAGACGGGGGCGGTCGGCCTTGCGCCGCGTATCGATGGCGCCGTTTCGGCCGCTCTTGGTGCCGGGGCGAAGAACCTCTACTTCCTGGGCACCGGGGGTGTCGCCTTTCTGATGCAGCCGGCCCACCTGCTGCTGCAGCTTCGGTCATCCTTTCCGACGTTCGTGGAGTATCCGGCGGAGCTGGTTTTGACCGGGGCGGCGACCCTGACATCGGACTCCGTGGCGATCATCCCGTCCCTGTCGGGCACGACCAAGGAAAGCGTCGCCATGCTGTCGGCGCTGAAGGAGATCGGCGCGACGACCATGACCTTGGTCGGGCATGCGGACACGCCGCTGGGCCGGGAGGGCGATCATGTCTTCGTCAACTTCGCCGAGGATGACACCTCGTCGGAGTCCTTCTATCTCCAATCCCTGTGCCTCGCCCTGTCGGTCATGAAGGCGCGCGGCGAGCTCGATGCGGGTGACTATGACCGGCTGTTGAGCGAGCTGACGCGCTTGCCGGAGTTGCTGTTGGCGGTGAAACGCGGCTTTGAACCCGAGGCCGAGGCCTTTGCGGCCAAGATCGCCGGGGCCGACTATCACATGTTCACGGGCGCGGGAAATGTCTGGCCCCAGGCCCATTATTACGGCATGTGCATTTTGGAAGAGATGCAATGGATCCGCACACGGCCAGTGCATGCGTCAGACTTCTTCCATGGCGCACTGGAACTGATCGAAAAGGACGTCAGCCTGATCCTGTTCAAGGGCGAGGATGCCTACCGGCCGCTGGCCGACCGGGTCGAGGCATTTGCCCCGAAAGTCACCGACAGGCTCACCGTCCTCGACAGCCGGGACTTTGCCCTGCCCGGCATCTCGGACGATGTTCGCGGTCTGGTTTCCCCGATCGTCCTCGCTACCGTCTTGGAGCGCGTCAGCGCGCATCTTGAGGTCATGCGCGACCATCCGCTGGTGACACGCCGCTACTACAAGCAGTTCGACTATTGAGTTAGCGCGGCGGCGGGGCGTCCACGCGTTAGGCCGACCCCAGACTTTCGTATGCTTGCGCAAACCCGCCGAGATGGGTGCAGGTTTTCGCGGCATTGTCCCGGCCGGCATCGAGACAGTGCTGGAGCGGCGCGGCCCGAAGCCAGGCGTCCAGGAACCCGGCGATGAACGTGTCGCCCGCGCCCGTGGTGTCAACGACATCGACGGGCTTGATCCCCGTGGTGAGCAGGTCGCCACCGTCGGATGCCACGCTGCCCAAGGGCCCGCAGGTGACGACCGCGATCTTGTTTCCGGCGCGCAGAAGGGCGTCGATCTTATCGCGCGCCGCGGTCATGGACGGCCCGACGGAGCCGAACGCGATGTCCAAGCCGCCGTCATCCGGATTGACCGCCACATCTTGCGAGACCGTCACCGCCGCACCCGCGAGCCGGGCGCGCAGCCTGCTGCTGTGCTGGAACCAGCCGATATGGATATGCCGTTTGGCCGCCAGCCGGGCGATGTCCTCGTCGCTCGGGTAATAGTCCGCGCAAACGCCGAAGTCTTCCTGGGTGATGATCCGG
The DNA here is from genome assembly GCA_028277405.1 of Alphaproteobacteria bacterium. Classification (GTDB taxonomy): domain Bacteria; phylum Pseudomonadota; class Alphaproteobacteria; order DSM-16000; family Inquilinaceae; genus JANQGH01. The sequence goes on from JANQGH010000070.1 coordinate 83,227, forward strand.
TCGCCGGTTTCGTCGATATCGAGATTGGTGAAGGAGGTGATGCCCGGCAGCGTCGTCAGAGGACCGAGATCGACCCTGTTGGCGCGCAGAACATCGCGCGTGCGGTGCCCATCGCTATCGTCGCCGACCGCGCCGAAATAGGCGCAGTTCCAATTGAGCTGAGACAGATGGACTGCGACGTTGACCGCATTGCCGCCGACCGCGCTCTTGTTCAGATGGAGGTATCGATCGATGCAATTGTCGCCCACGGTGGCCAGCAGTTCGTCACTCATCCATGGCTCCAACTCTGGCAGGACTGCCCGGCGGAAACCCAGCCCTGCGCCTGTGACCACAAAGGTGATGCAGGCTGGGCCGCAGCCTCATTTGTCCCCCGGCTTGCCGGATCGACACTACAATGATTCATCGAAGTCTGAGATGACGAACACATGCCCATGCCCGACCACCCCGCCCTAACCGCCCTCGCCCGCCTGCCGCGCAAGGCGGACGGCAAGGTCTCGATCACGGCCTTGGACCGGCTGGTCCGGACCTACGGCCCCGATCATGACCTGGCGGTGATGCTGTGGGAGACGGGGGACGCGGCCGCGCGGCAGTTGGCGGTGCGGATCACCGATCCGGGCCGGGTCGACGCGGCCCTGTTGGAGCGCTGGGTGCGGGGCCTTGCGGATTGGGATCTGACCGACGCCTTTGCCACGCACACGGTCCGGCACACGGCTCTGGCGGTCGACAAGGCGCGCGAATGGGCGGGGCGGTCGGCGGAGTTCGAGCGGCGGGCGGGCTTTGCCACGATGGCGCACCTGGCGGTGCGGGGCGCCCGGGCCCAGCACGCGATCGACGACGCGGTGCTGATCAGCTTCCTGCCGCTCATCGAGGCGGCCGCGACGGACGAACGCTACTACGTGAAAAAGGCCGTGAACTGGGCCCTGCGCGGTATTGGTAAGAGCAACCCTGCGCTTGCCGCCCATGCGGAGCGCACGGCGCGCTGCCTGCAAGCCTCCGAAGACCCCACCGCGCGCTGGGTCGGCCGGCACCGGATGGGGGAGGTGTTTGGCGACTAGCGCCCGCGGTTGTTCATCGCCACTTCGGCTTGGCGCCGAACGACGCTGCGCGGCGCGAAAGCTCAGGCACTCGGCTTACGCGCTTAGGCCTTGGCCCAGCGTGCCTAGCCCTCAAACTCCTTGGCGAACTCATCAATGGTCAGGACCGGGACCACGGTATTGACGTTGAGGTCCGTCCAATCGTGCAGGAGCTTGCCGAGCGCGAACGCGTTGTCAGCCTCGACAATCGTCCAGCCCTCAAGCTGATTGACCGCAAACCACATATCGTGGATTTCGATGCCGGGGATCGCCAGGTCACCCGCCTTCTGTTTCGCCTTCAGCCGCTCGAAATTCTCGTTCCGGTTTTCCGGGGCGATGGTGACATGGACCATGAACCGCATTGTTGGGTCACTCCTTCTCACAGCTCGGTTTGCTTAGCGTCCAGTTGGGTAGGCAAGCAGACATCTTACTCTGTCAAGGCCAGCGATCCAGCCTCGCAACCGGCCGCGCTGTCGGTCGGATTGAACGACCGCGCGGACTTGTGCGCCTGGCCGCAGGCGACACAGTCGACACAGTCGACACGATCCATTTTCTGCTTCTCATTGTGTTCGGGTAGTATCGGCTCTTTCGAACGGGCGCTGACTGGGAACGGGGGATGGCTGGCAGCAAACAGAAGGCCCTGAACCGTGCCTGGTGGGCGTCCTGCGGTGCCATGTTTGTCTGCGCCTTCCTGCTGGCGACGTGGATCGTCCGCATCCCGGATGTTGCCATCAGTCTCGGGCTGGACGACGGCGCGGTCGGAACGGCCATCTTTGGCCTGGCCTTGGGCGCGTTCGCCGCCTTTGCAACCGCCAGCCGCATCTTGGAGTGGCGCGACAGCCGTGTCGTCGCCTTGATCTTCGGCCTGATCAACGCGGCTGGCTTGGCGCTGCTCGCGCTGTCTTGGAACTTTGCCTCGCTGTTCGTGCTGCTGATGGTCTTTGGCTTTGGCCATGGCGGCCTCAATGTCGCGATGAACGCCCAGGCGATCGAGGTCGATGCGGGTTTTGAGCGCTACTGGATGGGGGTGTTCCAGGGGTGCTACTCGCTCGGCGGCCTTGTCGGGGCCATCTGCGGCAGCCTGATCATCTGGCTCGAAATCCCGTTTCAGACCCAATTTGTCGTGACGGCCCTGTGCGCACCGGTTCCCTTCGTGCTGATCTATAGGCTCGCCATGCCGGACGTGCGGGACGATCGATCGGCGGCGGAGCCGCGCCCGATCATGGCCTTGCCGCCAAAGGCGATCTTGGGGTTAGGGATCATCGCGCTGTGTTCATCCGTCGGCGAAGGCGCGATGGCGGATTGGAGCAGGCTTTATCATGAACAGCAGCTTCATATCACGGACGCCACCAGCACGTTCGGATATGCCGCCTTCAGCCTGGGCATGCTGGTGGGGCGGTTCAGCTCGGCCCAAATCCTCCAATACGTCGCGCCCGCGACGCTGGTGCGATCCGCGGGCCTGGTGGCCGCCATTGGCCTTTCCGTCGGGCTGATCGTCAACCAGTCGATCTCGGTGATCATCGGTTTCGGGTTGGTTGGCCTGGGCCTGTCCGTGATGATACCGATCGCCTATTCGGCGGTCACGAACCATCCGGAGATACCGCGTGGTCGTGCGATCGCCAGCGTCGTGACACTGGGCTATTCCGGGTTTGTGTTCGGGCCGCCCATTCTCGGCTGGATCGCCCAAGAGACAAGCCTGCGCCTGGCGCTTTTCCTCGTCGTCGGCACCACGACTGCAATCGTCCTGATGGCACCGAATGTCGCTAAGCGGCGCTGATTGTCCTGTCCTCAGATGACAGATCTCGGTTGACAAGCCTCGGCCGTTCCGGTGACAGAAGCTCAACAGCGCGTCACCGAAACGGCCGCCAGCACCCCGTTAGCGTCGGAGGCATTCCGCCATCAGCGTCACCTGGGTGTAGTCGCCATCCGCCAAGGTAGCGCCCTCGACGAGCTGGAACTTCAGGCTCTGGTCGGCGTCTGAGAAGACGGCCCCGCCGACATAAAGCGGGATACTGCCCGCGCCCGTGTCCCCGACCCGGGCGTCTTTGTCGGCCAGCGCGTTCGTCACCAGCGGCAGATGCTGCAGAAACTGGCCGGCCGTGCCGTTGTCCGGCCCGTCCGCATAGGCCAAGAGCGCGTTGGCGCCGTCAGGGTGGCCCCAGCCATTGGCCTGCTTCATGTCGTTGCAGGCGTTGAAATGCACATCGAAATCCCCGACCGGCGCGCTGTCGAACATGCGCTGATCGTTGAGCCCGGACGTCATCGACACCAACGGATGCACGCCTTGCATTGCTATGGTCTGCCCATCCGCCGTGGACGTAACCGCGGCTGTGTCGGACTGCAGCACCAGCATCGCCGGCTGCCAAGCCTCGGGCATCGCCTGCGGCGACCCACTCGCCATCGCCAAACTTGGGACGGCCAGCCCCGCCGCTACAACAGCGGCCAATAATGACTTTTTCACCATCGTTTCCCCCTTTCATAGGCACTTTAATATGCTTGCTTATTAAACGGTTGTGGCGGCCGACCTGACTGGTGAACTGCCGGCCTACCGGCAATGCCTAGCGCCCGGCGAACCAGCGCGCGACCCGGCGCTTGCGCGAGCGGCTCTCGCGCTCCATCTCGCGTTGACGGGTGAGATCCTGCCCGTCCGGCCCCATCAGCATGTACCAGTCGAGGCCGGAGAAGTTGGTGTTGAAGAAATCCTTGCTCATCTCAAATGCTCCTTTGCCTGAAAACTTTCATTAAGAACCATCGTCCTCACCGTGGGCCCGTTTGCCGCGCCCGTTGATTGGCTCGGTCAGCGGTGGCCGGCCCCTTCCCGTGCCACCGCGCTCAGCCGGTGCGGGCTGCCAAGCGCCTTGCGTGTTTCGAAGGACGGCCTGAGGCGCATCAGGGTCGGATTGCTGATCCGGCGCCGGGCGACCCCGGCCGACGGCTTGGCCGCCGACCCGTCGCCGTCGCCATATAAGTAACGTCGCTCTAAACTCATCTCGGTGCCCCCTTTCGTCGGGACGACTAGCTCCTGATGAAAAGGTGGCAGCATCAGCGCTTGGGCTCCAATACCGAGTTGCTATGAGAGCGATAGCAAAGCCCTATCGCACGGGCAGGAGGCAGCGCCCTCCGCCAAAGCCCTTGTCCGTGGCGACGATCCGGCACAAGCTGGCGTCGTCCGCCCTGATCGCCGGGATGCCTCGATGGCCCTGACCCTGCGCCGCGCCACGCAAGAAGACGCCAAGCCCTGTGGCGCGATCTGCTTCGAGGCCTTTTCGGCCGTGGCCAAAGTCTGCCGCTTTCCGCCCGAGTTCGCATCGGCCGACCAGGCAGTCGCCGTGCTGGCCTGGATGATCGGCCATCAGGGGTTCCATGGCGTGGTGGCGGAGCGGGACGGCCGCATCGTCGGTTCCAACTTCCTCGATCTGCGCGGCGAGATCGTCGGGGTCGGCCCGCTGACCGTCGAGCTCTCGGTTCAGAACCGGGGCATCGGCCGGCGGTTGATGGAGGAGGTGATGCGCAAGGCCGCGCAGATGGAGGCCCCCGGCGTGCGCCTTGTCCAGGCAGCGGCCCAGGGCCGCTCGCTAGCGCTCTACGCGCTGCTCGGCTTCGCGGTGCGCGAACCGCTGGCCTGCCTGAACGGGCCGGCGCCGAAGGCGAGCGTGCCGGGCCATCATGTGCGGCCCGCGCGCATCGGCGACCTGGCGGCCTGCAACCTGGTGTGCGAGCGCGTGCACGGTTTCAACCGGGGCGGCGAGCTGCGCGACGCCATCACCTTCGGCAGCGCCCGGCTGGTCGAGCGCGAGGGATATGTCACCGGCTATACCACCGGAGTGGCCTACAGCGGCCACGCGGTGGCCATGGCCAACAGCGACATGAAGGCGCTGATCGGCGCCGCCGACGGCTTCGGCCAGCCCGGCTTTCTCATGCCCATGCGCAACGATGATCTGTTCCGCTGGTGCCTGGAACACGGGCTGAAGATCAGCCACCCGCTGACACTGATGGCCAAAGGCGAGTATGCGGAGCCGGACGGGGCGTTCCTGCCGTCGATTACCTATTGAGCGAGTGCCGCTGAGGACGGCCGCGGACCAGACATTAGCGCCGACTGCATAGGCAGTAGTCAAAACCTGGCATTGAGGCCCTGCGGGTCTTCGCCGTAGGCTCGGAGCGTCGCGGTCAACAGCACATTGGGGATCACATGACCATCGGTATCGCGGCGGTTCGGCTGTCGAAGATCGTCATGACCGGCGGGTTGGCGCTGTTCGCGTTTCTCGTCACCCTGGGCAACATCACCGATCCCGCCAGCAACTGGGCCTTCGTCCAACACGTGCTGGCAATGGACACGGTGTTTCCGGACTCCACCCTGACCTGGCGGGCGATCACCGACCCGACCGTGCAGCTGGCCGCCTACGTCGCCATCATTCTGGCCGAGGCCCTGACGTGTCTAGCGTTCGCGGCGGCCACGTGGGCCATGGCGGCCAAGTTCCGGGCCACCAAAGCCGAATTCCAACGCGCCAAGTCCCTAACCGCGATCGGCGTACTGCTGGGCTTCGGCCTCTGGTTCATCGGCTTCATGGGCATTGGCGGCGAATGGTTCGCCATGTGGCAGTCCGCCATCTGGAACGGCCAGACCGCAGCCTTTCAATTCTATGTCACCATTCTGGGCGTCGGCATCTATGTCTTTTTGGACACTGACGGCGAACCGGAGACAGCAGGAACACCCCGATAGCGGCCCGCTACCGGGTCGGATGGCTTTCCGGCAACGGCACCGCCGGCGGTGTTTCGACCCGCATCAGGGGCGTCGCGAAGGCGGCGGCCGAGCCGTCGTCCAAGCGCCCGATCTGGGTCATCTCGGCGCTGTCCGCATCGATGATCTGAAAGAAGCCGTCGCCGGTTATGCCGGGATGCGTGGCCTCGGCCTCGAGCATGACGTAGCTGTTCTCGCCATCGGACACCATCACGCCGTGTTCGACCACGTTCACGCCAGCTTCCTCGTTCCACCAATTGATCGTGAAGACGTAGACACCGTCCCGATGGCCAAGGAACTCGACGAAATTGCCGTCGCTGGTGCGTTGGGTTATGGCGCCGCCATGGTCGACCGATGTCCAGACGAACGGCCCCTCGCTGCGCCAGATGGTGCCGACCAGCTGGTCGCCGGGATAGAGCTGCTGTGCGATTGCCGCAGGGAGAGGCAGCAAAGCCGCAGCGACGATGCAGGCCACATTTCTTGTCCATCGAAGCATACGCGGTGCTTTCCTATGCAAACTGATTCTTGGGTTGCCAATCGTGGCTCGCCAATGCCGGCGGGAGCAAGGCACACGATGACCTGGATTAGCCGGCCAAGTCGATCAGCGCGTCACAATAACGATGGGCGAAGGCTCGCGCGGCCTGGTCGCTGCGCAGGGGATGGTCATGGCCGATGCTGAGGCAGGCGACATGTTCACGGCGGTCGACAGTCGGCACGCGTATCCGTCGGGGCGATCATGCCAAACCGGTCGGTGGCACCCGGCAAGTCTCCGCCTGTCTCTACGGCCGCAGTGCAAAAACCTGCGGCCAGCAACGGTTGCTCAGAGGCTACTCGGGCCAAATCCGGCAAGTGGTGTCATTCCGTCAACGTCATGACGACAAGAACGGATCGCGGCAACCTTGTCTTGCGACCTTTCCAGCCGATCTTTGACGAGGCGGTAGTGGGCATTCCGCTGCGCGCATTGGCGCTCGAACCGGAGAATCGACCTCGGGATGTTTTCCAGACCCAAACGCATTGACCCTGGGCCAGGACGAGAGTCCGTGTGGGACTATCCAAGGCCACCGCGGCTTGAACCGGTCACGGTGCCATTGCGGGTCGAGTTCGCCGGCGAGACTGTCGCGGCCACGGAGCGCGGTCACCGTGTGCTGGAGACCAGCCATCCGCCGGTCTACTACTTTCCCTTCGAAGACGTTCACGAGGCGTACTTGCGCCGGGTCGACGGCCAGTCCTTCTGCGAATTCAAGGGCGTTGCCCGCTATTGGACCCTTGACGTGAACGGACGGCGATCGGAACGGGCAGCCTGGAGTTATCCCTCCCCCACGCGCGGCTTCGCGGGCATCAAGGACCATCTGGCGTTTTACGCTTCGCGCGTCGACGCCTGCTGGGTTGGCGACGAGCGTGCCCATGCCCAGGAAGGTGACTTCTATGGCGGCTGGATCACGTCTCGGGTCGTGGGGCCGTTCAAGGGTGCGGCAGGGACCCGAGGCTGGTAGGCGGCGACGCTTCCACACCATAGCCGAAGGGCCGCGCGTTCTCGCACACCCACTCCCAAACACTGACCGCCCAGGTGACGGGGACGAGGAGGTCGAACGCCTCTTCCGACAGCCTGCGGATCAAGACCGCTATGCCGTGAATGCCGGTCTGCGCGAAGCTGTCGATCGGAAAGGTTGGGACCGCAAAATCCAACGGCGCCAGCCGCGGCATCAGGTCGACGGTGGCTTCACCCGACACGCGGATCACGATGCGTGCGTGCGACAGGTCGAGCGCGGCGAGCCGGCCGGGCGGCGCTTTATTCAGAGCCGCTGACAGGACGCCGACATCCAGACAACGCAGCAAGATCCGATCCGGCGCGATGCGATAGCACTCGGTGCCGGCCGACACGCGCACCGAACGGTGATCGCCCAAGCCGGCAAACCCCAGTACCGACAGGACGGGCTCCACCGCCGTTTCGAAATCTTGCCATCCCGCGACCTGCCAGAGCGCCCCCAGGGCTTGCTCGCCGAGGATCAGGGGCGCGTGCTGATCGTGCATGCCGGCAGCGCTTGCCTCGATGAGGTCGGCGAGAGGCGACCGGCGCTCAAGCATTCTGGCGCTCGCCTTCGGGGTCGAAGAAGTGATGCGAAACCACGGTGGCCTTTAGCGTCCGGTCGCCGACGAAGTCGACGACGCGGACGGTCTCGCCCATGCGGGACGGACCGTTTTTCAACAATCCCATGGCGATGTTCCTGCCCAGTGCCGGCGAATACGTCGTCGACGATACCCAGCCTTCGCCACGGCCTTCGGTCGGGCCAGCGGCGGCAAACAGCAGCGATCCCGGCAGGGCGCCGACCTCGCCGTCGATCTCAAGGCCGACCAGGGTCGGCCGATCGGCGTCGGTCAGTGCAGGCCGGTTGCGCAGGACAGAGCCTACGAAAGGCTTCTTTGTCGACGCGAACCCCTCCAGGCGAAGGTCGTTCAACGTGGTCCTTCCCTCAAGCTCTGGCCCGGCAACATGCCCCTTCTCGACCCGCAAGGCCCCCATGGCCTCGGTTCCGTACGGCTTCAGATTGAACGGACCCCCGGCCGCGATCAGCGCCTCCCAGACGGCGCGCCCGAAGAGTGCGGGCACATAGATCTCGTAGGCCAGTTCGCCCGAATAGCTCATGCGGTGCACGCGCACCTCGACCCCGCTGATCCGGCCATGGGTGAAGTGATTGTTCGGCAAGGCCTCGCGGCTGAGATCGGCGTCGCCGACGACTGTCGCCAACAGATCGCGCGCCTTCGGCCCCGCCACCGCGATCGCCGCCCATTGGTCGGTGATGCTGGTGACATGGACCTCGAGATCGGTCCAGGCGGTCTGCAGCAGCCGTTCGGCGAAGGCCAGGACCGGTGCGGCGTTGGCCGTCGTGGTCGACATGAAATAGTCGTGCTCGCCCAGCCGCGCGGTCGCACCATCGTCGAAGACGAAGCCATCCTCGCGCAGCATCACGCCATAGCGCAGCCGGCCGACCGGCAGCGTCTTCCAGCCATTGATGTAGATCCGGTTCAGGAACTCCGCCGCATCCGGTCCCTGGACCGCGATCTTGCCGAGGGTCGAGACGTCGACGATGCCGACATGCTGGCGCACATGTGCAGCCTCGCGGACATAGGCCGCGCGCACGTCCTCGCCAGCCTCCGGGTAGTACCAGGGGCGCAGCCAGGCGCCGGCCTCGGTCATGACGGCACCGTGTTCGCGATGCCACTCATCGATGGTGGTCAGCCGCGTGGCCCGGAAATGATGACCGGTTTCGTTACCAGCAAGGGCGCCGATGGTGATCGGCGTATAGGGCGGCCGAAAGGTCGTCGTGCCGACGTCGGCGATCTCGGCGTCGCGGAGCTGGGCCATCCTGGCGAGCGCGTTCACGTTCGACAGCTTGCCCTGATCGGTCGCCATCCCGGTCGTGGTGTAGCGCTTCAGATGCTCGACGGCTTGATAGCCCTCGCGATGCGCCAGATCGATGTCGGACGTAGTGACGTCGTTTTGCAGATCGACGAAGGCCTTGCCCGCGGGTTTGCCATCCGCCCTGGTCACCGTCCAAAGCGGCGCGATCCCGCGCGTCCAGTCGTCGCCCGGCCATGGTTCCGGGGCCTCGGGCACGTGGCCTGCAGCGTTGGTTGCGCCCGTTGCAATGACCGCGTTTTCGCCGGCCGCAAAACCATCGGCAATGGCCGTCGCGAGACCGCCGGCAGCCCGCGCATCGCCGGCGCAGGTCATGGTCGGCACCGTGTCGCCGGCGGGAACGAAGCAGGCCTTCTCGGCATCGAAGACGGGCTTTTGCTGCCGCTGGCTCCACAGGTGAAGCGTCGGCGACCAACCGCCCGAAACCGCGATCAGATCGCAGGCGATCGTCTTGCCAGGCGCAGTCGCGCGTCCTTCCTCGGACACCGGGGCGATAACCGCGCCAGCCACCCGGCCCCTGCCCTTTGCCGACAAGACGGCACAGCCCGGGCGGAGATCGACCCCTTCGGCCCGTGATTGCGAGGCCAATTCATCGGGAACGGTCTGCCTTGCGTCAACGAGGGTGACGTCGGCGCCCGCCGCCGCCAGGTCGCGCGCAGTTGCGTAGGCGCTGTCATTGTTGGTCGCCACGACCATGTGCCGGCCAGGCAGCACGGCATAGCGATTGACGTAAGACCGGACCGCGCCGGCCAGCATGACGCCGGGCCTGTCGTTGCCGCCAAAGACCAGTGGCCGTTCAATGGCGCCGGTCGCCATGACCGTCCGTTTGGTTCGGACCACGGCAAAGCGCTGGCGCGGCTGGCCTTCCGGCGCCGCTGCGACATGGTCCCACACCCGTTCCACCACGCCGTAGACGTCATGATCATAGGCGCCGAAGACCGTTGCGCGCGTCAACACACGGACATTGGACATCGCCGACAGTTCGGACCGGATTGCTTCGAGCCACGCGTCCGAGGGGTCGCCAATCGGCGCCGACAGCAGGGCGCCGCCAAGCTGCGCATCCTGCTCGACCAGTACGACTTGGGCGCCGGCGCGCCCCGCCGCCAAGGCGGCCGACAAGCCGGCGGGGCCGCCGCCGACGACCAGGACATCACAGAACAGGTTGACCGTCTCGTATCGATCGGGGTCTTCAAGCGTGCCCGGCGAGCCCATGCCGGCGGCGCGCCGAATGAAGCGCTCGCAAAACATCCAGAAGCGGGTGCCGCGAAACGGGCCTATGAAGGTCTTGTAGTAAAACCCAGCGCCGATAAATGGTGCCAGCAGTTGATTGGCCGCCCTGACATCCAAGCGAACGCTTGGCCATGCGTTCTGGGCGTTGGCGACCAGGCCATCAAAGGCCTCGACCATGGTGGCCCGGGCGTTGGGCTCGTGCCGCCCGCCGGTGCGCAGATGGACCAGCGCGTTCGGTTCCTCGACACCGGCGGAGAAGACGCCGCGCGGTCGATGATACTTGAAGCTGCGCCCGACCAGTATTTCGTCGTTGGCCAGAAGCGCCGAGGCCAAACTGTCACCGGCAAAGGCGTCGATCGGCCGGCCGTCAAAGGTGACCGACAGAGGTTTGGAACGGTCGATCCTGCCGCCCGTCGGCAGCCGGCTGGCGGTCATGGCGAGACCTCGCGCGCCAGACGGCAGCCGCTGATCACATGGCTGACCGTGTCGCGCTCGACCACCAGCCATTGGCGGCAACCTTGGACATGGTGCCAATACTCAAGATGCCTGCCGCGCGGATTGCCGCGATAGAAGACATAGTCCATCCAGGCCTTCGGATCGGTCTCCGCCATCGCCGGGCGCTTGACGGAAGCGTCGCCGCCATAGCTGAACTCCGTCTCGTCTCGCAAACCGCAGATCGGGCAGGGAATTCTCAGCATTTCTCGGACGGGACCCCCTAATGCGCCTGCGGGTACGGTCCCGCGCCCTTCTCGTCGATCTGCACACCGCGCTCGAACCTGTCGAGCGTGAAGGCGGCATTGTCCTCGTGCGGCGCGTCCTTGGCGATGGTCCAGGCAAAGCACCAGCCGCTGGCCGGCGTCGCCTTGAAGCCGCCGTAACACCAGCCGCCGTTCAGATAGAGCCCTTCGATCGGCGTCCTGGCGATGATCGGCGAGCCATCCATGGTCATGTCCATCGCCCCGGCCCAATGGCGCAGCACCTTCAGGCGTGAGATCGACGGTATCAGGGCCTTGGCGCTGGCCATGGTGTGCGCGACCACCGGCAGCCCGCCACGCTGGGCGTAGGAATTGTAGCCGTCCAGGTCACCGCCGAAGACAAGCCCGCCCTTGTCCGACTGGCTGATGTAGAAATGGGCGCCGCCGAAGGCGATGACCGTGTCGACCATCGGCTTCAACGGCTCGGAGACGAAAGCCTGCAAGAGATGGGTCTCGATCGGCAGGCGCAGCCCGGCCTTCGCCGCCAGATGGCCGGTATGGCCGGCGACTGCGATGCCGACCTTGCCGGCGCGGATCGGGCCCCTGGTCGTGTCCACGCCAACGACCCTGTCGCCGTCGTGCAAAAAACCAACGACCTCGCATTGCTGGATGATGTCGACGCCAAGTCGGTCGGCGCCACGGGCGAAGCCCCAGGCGACCGCGTCGTGCCGGGCGGTGCCGGCCCGGCGCTGCAAGACCGCGCCATGCACCGGAAAGCGGGCCGAGGCTGACGTGTCGACATAGGGCAAATGCCGCGCCACGGCTTCGCGATCCAGCAGTTCGGCGTCGATGCCGTTGGCGCGCATGACATTGGCCCTCCGCCGCGCCGCGTCCATCTGGGCCGGCGAATGGCTGAGGGTGTATTGGCCGCGCTGGGAAAACATGACGTTGAAGTTGAGATCGCGGCTCAAGCCCTCCCACAGCTTCAGCGATCGCTCGTAGAACCGGGTATTGCCCTCGATCATGTAGTTGGAGCGCACGATGGTCGTGTTGCGGCCGGTGTTCCCGCCACCCAGCCAGCCCTTCTCGACCACGGCCACGTTGCGCAGCCCGTGTTCCTTGGCCAGGTAGTAGGCGGTCGCAAGACCGTGCCCGCCGCCGCCGACGATGACCACGTCGTAGGCCGACTTCGGGTCCGGTTCACGCCAGGCGCGGCGCCAGCCCCTGTTGCCCCGCAGGCCTTGGGCAAGGATCGACCAGGCGGAATAGCGGCTCACACGTCAGGTCCAAGATCGGGAACCCCCGGCGATCGGGGGCATTGGGCGGAACCCAGATTGCCGCAATCGCCTCTGGTCTCAAAGGCAAATTCGGCGCGCGCCGGACCGGAACGCGCGTGACCGTGTGCCGATCGAGATTTGGCATCGGATCAAACGTTGGTGTAAGTCGAAAGCCCCCTCACCCGCGCGCACAGCGAGGCCGCATGCCCAAGATGGAGCCCGTCAACGAACGGCAGATGCGTCTGATCCTGGACGCCATTCCGGCGCGCATCTGGTTCATGGACCGGCTGCACCGCATCGTCTTTGCCAACCGCGAGGCAGCACAGCTCTACGGCGCGGAACCGGCCGACATTGTCGGCATGCATTCCGCCGACGTCATCGGCCAGGCCGGCTTCGATTTCGACCTGCCGAAGCGTGAAAGGGCGCTGGCCGGCGAGATCTACCGGTGGGAGGGCTGGAGCATCTACAACGACGATGAACAGCGTTACACCCAGCGCATCTACCATCCACATGTCGACCGGTGGGGCAAGACCACCGGCTATTACGAATTCGTCCGCGACGTGACGGACCTGAAGAACGCCGAGGCCGATCAGCGCTTTTGGGCCCAGCTCTTGCAGGATGCCATCAACAGCCTGTCCGACGGTTTCGGCGTTCTGGACACCGACGAACGGCTGCAGGTGTGCAATCCGCCCTTTGCCGAGTTCTACGGCGAACCGGTCGAGAACCTGCTGGGTCGCAACGTGGCCGATCGCTTCCCCCATCTGGTCGACCGCCTGTCCGCCGTCGACGGCAAACCGTTCGATCGAGACGACCCCGACGCGCTGGACCAGTTCAACGCCTATCGCCGCGGCCACATGGAACCGATTGAACTGGCCATGCGCGACGGCCAGACCTATTCGGCGCGTCGCGCAAACACGTCGGACGGCGCCCGCGTCGTGATGTTGACCAATGTCACGGAACTGAAGCGACGCGAGGAAGAGGCCGCGCGTGCCCATCGGCTCTTGGAAGACGCCATCGAGTCCCTGGCACTGGGTTTTGCGATCTTCGACGCCGACGATCGGTTGACGATGTGCAACCAGCCCTACCGCGACAATCATGGCGTCTGCGCTGACATCCTGGAGCGTGGCGTGACCTGGACAGAGATCATTCGCCAAAGCGCGGCGCGCGGCCTCTACCCTGGCGTCGGCGACGATGTCGATGAGTACGTCAAGGCCCGCATGGCCGAGCGCAAGGCGCCCGATGCCAGCCCGGAACATCAGCTTTCGGACGGCCGCTGGCTGCGCATCTGGTATCAGCGGACCCATCTCGGCGGCACCGTCGTCACCCAGACCGACATCACCGAACGAAGGCGCATGGAGGAGGATCTGCGCCGCAGCGAGGAGCTTGTGCGGCGCGTGCTGGAGGCCTGCCCAGCACCCGTGACCATGTCCCGAGCCGTCGATGGCAGCATCATCTACGAGAACCCCGCCTCGCTTCAGATCCTCAAACATGGCGACACGCCGCCTGAAACGGCGGCCGATCGATGGCTGAACCCGGAAGACAGAGCCGCGTTCGTGCGACAGTTGCGCGAGACCGGTAAGGTCGAGGAGCTTGAAGGCGAGTTCCGCAAGGCCGACGGCACCACGTTTTGGTGTTCGTTGTCGGCCCGCCTCATCGACTATCAGGGCGAGCGGGTCGTCGTGACCAGCGTGTTCGATCTGACCGAACGCCGCGCCGCGGAGGCCGAGTTGGCGCGCCAGCGCGAGGCGCTGCACCAGTCGGAGAAACTGGGCGCGCTGGGCGAGCTGTTGGCCGGGGTCTCGCATGAGCTGAACAATCCGTTGTCGGTTCTGGTGGGACAGGCCGCCATGCTGTCGGAAGCAGCACCTGACGAGGCGACCCGCAAGCGCGCGGAGAAGATCAGCGAAGCGGCGGACCGCTGCTCGCGCATCGTGAAGAGCTTCCTGGCCATGGCGCGGCAGCAGCCCTCCATGCTGACGCCGATCGACCTGAACGACTCGATTTCCAAGGCCTTGGAAGTCACGGCCTACGCGCTTCGCACCGCCGACATCACGACAGACTTTCGCCAGATCTCCGGCGATGTGCTGGTGCGCGGCGACGCCGACCAGATCGGCCAGGTCTGGACCAACCTGATCGTCAACGCCCAGCACGCGCTGGAAGGCGTCCGAGGGCCCAGGCGCTTAACGATTGTTTCACGCCGACTGCCCGATGGTCGCAATGCCAAGGTCACGTTCGCGGACAATGGGCCTGGCATCCCGGAAAAGGTTCGTAACCGGATTTTCGAGCCGCTGTTCACCACCAAGGATGTGGGCGCCGGCACGGGAATTGGGCTGGCGCTGTGCCACAGGATCGTCCGGGCGCACGGAGGCACGATTACTGTGGAACCATCAAGCTTGGGCGGTGCGGCCTTTTCCATCACCCTGCCGATCGCCAAGGCGGCGTCGGGCAGCATCAGCATGGTCCGGCTGCCGGCGCGCGGCGAAGGCGGCTATCGCGTCCTGGTCGTCGACGACGAGGCGGATGTGCGGCGGACCATTGAGGAGTGCCTGCTGCATGACGGCCACATCGTGGACCAGGCGAGTTCCGGCAGCGAGGCGTTGGCGAAACTGCGGGCGGCGAGCTACGACGTCATCTTGAGCGACATCCGCATGGCCGATCTCGATGGGCCGAGCCTTCACCGCGCGCTCGAGGCGGACCATCCGGATCTCGTGAACCGGCTGGCCTTCATTTCGGGCGACACGTTAAGCGCCAACGTCCGGGCCTTTCTCAATCAGGTCGACCGGCCGTACTTGGAAAAGCCCGTGCATCCGAAGGAGGTCCGCAGCCTCGTCTTGGATGTGGCACGCGGGCGCTTAAACTGAGAGAATACGTCGGTTGCCCGACCGGATCCGGTCTTGGGATCTCGCTCATGTCGCATTCAAAACACATCATCATCGTCGATGACGACCAGGCCGTCAGGGAGACGTTCTCCGAATACCTGACACTGCAGGATTTTCGCGTGTCGGAGTTTGGCAACGCCGTCGACTTCCGTGCCTTCGTGGACGGTGGCGAGTCGTTTGACCTGGCAATCCTGGATATCGCGATGCCGGGCGAGGACGGGCTGTCGCTCGCCCGGTTCCTGCGCGAACGCACCGATGTCGGCGTCATCATGGTGACGGCGTCGGGCGAGCCGGTGGACATCATCGTCGGGCTTGAGATGGGCGCCGACGACTATATCGCCAAGCCGGTCAATCTTCGCGAACTGCTGGCACGCATCAAATCGGTGTTGCGGCGGACGGGGGCCGGCCGAGAAGGCGCAAAGCCCGTAGACCAACCGCTGCAACAGGAGGACCGGTTGCCGTTCGGCCATTGTTGGCTGAACCTGGCATCGCGTCAGCTCTACGATGAGGACGGCCAGGAGATCCCGACGACGGCCATGGAGTTCGACTTGCTGAAGGCCTTCGTCGAACGGCCCAACCGCGTGCTGAGCCGGGACTTCCTCTTGGACATTGCCCATAACCGCGAGCGCGAGGCCTTTGACCGTTCGATCGACATCCGGATCGCCCGGCTGCGCCGCAAGATCGAGCGGGACCCGGGCAAGCCGCAAGTTATCAAGACCGTGCGCGGCGCCGGCTACATGTTCGTGACCAAGGATCGCGCCGGGCCGGATTGATCGGCTCCTCGCCGCAGGTGCTGACCGGCACTGATGTTGAGACCCGGCTGCAATGCGCGGCCGGGTCTCGCTCTTTTCAGGCCCGGGCTCGACAGAAACAATTGAAACCAAAAAGGTCGCCGCGCGAAATCCGCCGGAAACATCGGGTGCTTATCTCTGTAACCATCGACGCGGGCCACGGTCTTGGCCGAGGTCGATCAAACTCATGGAGAGAGCACGGCGATGAGCGCGAATGCGACGATGGTCAACGACCATTCATTATCTGCCGCCGCGTCGGTGCACGGCGTCGGCGGCAGCTCGAAACACGGCTCGGTTCTTGGACAGTGGTTCCGGGTCATCGGCAACTTTGCCCGCGGATTGGCGAGACAGCACAAGGCGCGGTCTACCGCGGCCCAACTGACCCGCCTGGATGACGCGATCTTGAAGGATATCGGCATCTCGCGAGGCGAGATCCTGGGCCTGGCGGACGAGCTTGCCAGCGGCAAATCAGACGGGGTTCGCCCCATCCGCTTTCGGTCCGACAGCTATCGGCCGATCGGCGAGTAGGTCGGCCGTTACGTAACCCAGCAATCCGCCCGGATCGGGCAGCAGGGGACGGTTTGATGCCGGTTGTCGAGTGGGCGGCAGCCGACATCTGGTGAGGCGGCAACGCCAAGCCAGCCGATCCCGGCGAGTGGCGTCGCGGCCACGGTCCAAGCAATGGGTGGATGAAGCGCCCGGAAGGCACTGCCGTCCGGGCGCTTCTTGCATGGTAGCAGGTGTCTAGCGCTTAAGCTTGGCGAGCGAGTCGCTGATGACGAAAAGCGCCAGGGCCGCCAGACCGATATCCTTCAACAGGAACTGGCCCGGCAAGACCGAGATGGCGGGGAAGCCGAGCTCCTCAAGTGTCACCCCGGGGGTCGTGAAGAAGAAGCTGAGCGTCACGACGAACGTCCCCAGCGCCAGCAAACCGCCGATCGCCGACAGGCGCGGCGAGATCAGTCGGCCAGCGATCAGCAAAGCGGCGATCAGTTCGACGCTACCGATCAGGTTCGATACGGCTTGCACCCCAAGGATGGAATAGATCCAACCGATGAACGGGCTGTTGGCGACCAGCCCTTGAATGGCGCCAGCCTCATAGGCGGTAAACTTCATGCCGCCGAACCAGGCAAAGATGGCCACAAGCGCCACATAGGGCAGTATCCGGGCCACGGCGTGCACATCCGATTGCGCCTCGCGCCAGCCAATGCGGTCTTCGTCATCATGTCCGGCGAGCAGTTCTTGATTTGACATAACAGTCTCCTTTTCGGTCCTGGTCCAGTCAGACGATCGGTAGGCGATGGCTTTGACTTAACGAATTAACGATACCGATCTGTATCTCTTGATCAAGAAGTAGACAGATCCGTATCGTTTATCAAGAGCGCGTCTGCCACAACCGTTCACAATGGCGTGATATCAACAGTCTCCAGAGAGCGCCAAAAGGTCGCCCGGGCTTGCAAATCGCGTCAACGGACCGAGATACGGCACTGATCGGTATCGTGAGGTTCGGAATGAAGCGGATCGAAAAGAAGGCCCATCTTCTCGAAACGGCGGTGGCCTTGTTCAATCGCCACGGCTATCACGCGGCCGGCGTCGACCGGATCATCGCCGACTCCGGTATCGCCAAAACGACGCTCTATCGGCATTTCGCGACCAAGGAGGATCTGATCCTCGCCGCGTTGCGGCTGCAGGACGAACGGTCGCGCGACGGCATGCGCGCCTTCGTTGACAAGGCGACCACCGACCCGATCGAAAAGCTGCTGGCGACTTTCGACTATCTTGAGGCGTGGTTCGCCGATCGTGCCTTCCATGGCTGCCCGTTCGTCAGCGCCGCCAGCGAATATGGCGACGAAACGGACCCCATCTTTCACGAGGTTGCCCTGCACAAGCGCCTGGTGCTGGCCTATTTCGAGGAACTGGCCCATGCCGCCGGTTTGGCCGATGCGAAACGGGTCGCCGAGACCATCAACCTGTTGCACGAGGGTGCGGTTGCCGTTGCACAAGTGACGCGCGATCCTGCGACCGCCGGGCGCGCCAAGGAGGCGGCAAGGCGCCTGCTCGCAGACGAGCAACCGGCATTCGCCTGATACCACGCTACGCCTTTGCAATCCGGCGCGGCCCGTGTTTCGATGCCGCCTCCGACTGGCCGGACAATATGAGCCAAACCGTGACCGACAAGCATTATGAAGGCGGCTGCCTGTGCGGCGCCGTACGCTTTCGCGGCACCGGCACGCCCGAATTCGTGTCGCATTGCCAGTGTACGACCTGCCGCAAGACCAGCGGTACCGGGCACAGCACCGACGCCGGCTTCAAGACCGCGCACCTCGCCATCACGGGCGATCTCAGCCGCTTTGCGATGGCGACCGACAGCGGGAATACGATCGAGATCTGTTTTTGCCCGGATTGCGGCTCAAAGGTAATGACGACAAATGCCGCCTATCCGGACGTTGCCGCCATTAACCTAGCCCTGTTCGACACCCCCGGGGCCCTGACGCCGACCATCGTGTTCTTCACCCGCTCGGCCGTTCCATGGGACCTGATCGGTGGCGATGTCGAGCGATACGAGACCCAGCCCTAGGCCGCGGGCCGGAAATCGTATCTGAGACACACGCAGCCGGGCGCCACTGTCTCGCTCTGGACAAGCCGGACGCTTCGCGCAAGGCCATTCGGCGGAAATAGTCGGGCGCCGCCGCCCAACAGCTCCGGCATGATGAACAGGCTGAGGTCATCCAGCGCCCCGCGTTCGATGAACGCCTGTTGCAGCCGGCCGCCACCGACGAGCCAGACATCGCCGTCTTCGAGCCCGCGCACGTGCGTCACCAGCCCGTCGATGCCGCCGTTCCAGGTCTGAACGGGTCCGATCGGCTCGTCGATTGGTGACGACGTCACCACGATCGCCCGGCGGTCGCCATAGGGCCAATCGACATCGAAACCGGCGATCGCATCATAGGTGCCGCGCCCCATGACCACGGTTCGGATGCCGTCGACAAAGCGGTCGTAGCCGAACGCGCCAAGCTCCAAACCGTCATACTTGGTCAGCCAGTCCAGGTTGCCGTCAGGCGCGGCGATGTATCCGTCCAAGCTCATGGCGATGTATCCGCGGATGCTGGCCATCACCGCACTCCTCTGTTGGCTTCGGGCAGATCGTAATATATAAACGAACATTCGTTTACAATAGGAAGCTGCGATGCCTCGCCCCCGTTCCATTTCAGACGATGTGGTGCTGGACGGCGCCTTTGCCATCGTCCGCCGGCAAGGCCCGGCCGGACTGACATTCGCGATCCTGGCGAAGGAAACCGGGCTCGCGCCGGCCACCCTGGTTCAGCGCTTCGGATCGAAGCCGAAGCTGGTTAGCGCGACCCTGCACCATGCCTGGGACCTGCTGGACGCCAGAACGGCGGCGTACGATGCCGAGGCACCGGTCTCGCCGGAGGGCGCGGTCCAGATGCTGGTCGCGCTGTCAGAGGGCCACGCGGCCGACGATTTCGCCGACAGCCTGCTGGTGCTGCGCGAGGACTTGAGAGACCCGTTGCTTCGGGCGCGCGGCCAGCGCTGGGGCGAGACCCTTTGCCGACTGCTGGCGCGACGGTTAGACGACGGTTCCGGGCCGCGATCCGACCTCGGGCGCGTAATGGCTGCCCAATGGCAAGGCGCTGTCCTTTGGTGGGGCTTTGACCAAAGCAGGCCGGTTACCGAGTTCGTTGCGGAGGCGCTCTACACTTTCTGTGCCGCTGTTGGCATCGAAGCCCGCCCGCGCAAACGCCGCTAGCCTACCAGGCCGTATTGCCGGGCCTTGTTGTGTAGAAAGGGCACGCCCTCGGCCATCACCTGTTCCGCGCTGTCGGCGACCGGTCGCCAGACCGATAGGGCGGCGGCGATCTCGGGCGGCAGGTTGATGAAACTCTCTACCACCATGCCGCCCTTGAAGCCGATCGCGGCCATGGCGCCGAAGATTTCGTCCCAGGGCACCGTGCCGGTGCCGGGCACGCCGCGATGGCTTTCCGACAGGTGGATGTATTTCAGCCGTTCGCCGGCGGCGATGATGCCGTTGGCGACACCGTTCTCCTCGATGTTCATATGGTAGGTGTCGAGATGGACGAAAACGTGCGGCTGGCCGACACGCTCGATCAGCCGGACGGTCTGCTCGGCCGTGTTCAGCAAGTGGGTCTCGTATCGGTTGACCGCTTCCAGGCCCAGCTCGATGCCGCGCTTCGCGGCGTGGGTCGCGGCGCCGTCGATCGCCTTGACAACATTGTCCAACTCCGCCTCGGTCGGCGGTTCGTTGGTGCGCTCGCCCAACAGGCCGTAGGTCACACCGCACAGCGCCGCGCCCCCCAGATCGGCCGTCTTGTCGATGGCGAGCGTCAGGAACTCAACCGCCTTGTCCGGATAGCGGCTGGCCCTCACCTCTCCCGGCAGGGTCAGCGAGCAGACCGGTGTGATGCCGGTGTTTCCGAACAGGGCCCTGGTGTGTTCAGCGTCAACCGAGGCGGGCGCCAGAAGTGCGATTTCCAGAATGTCGAGCTTGTGCCGCTTGGCCTCGTCGATGGCGTGGGTGGCCAGCTCCGGCGTCCAGCTCGGACCCCAAAGGCTGGAATGAACGCCAAATCCGTGTCTCATCGGGCGGTTTCCTTCGTTGTTTGGTTTTTCGGCGGTGCGCGGGGCGATGCCGAAGCGGCTGATGCGCGGGCGGCGCGCCATCGGCCCAGGCCCCAGCGCACGACCATCACGGCGATCAGGAAGGCGCCCCAGAGGCCGGTGGCCAGATGCTGGTTGGCACCCATCAGGTTCAGGCCGGACGAGATCGCCTGCAGGATGATCAGGGCGAGCACGACCGACACCGTGCGACCGAAACCGCCGAACGGGTCGACGCCGCCCAGGAAGCAGGCCAGCACGGTAATCAGCAGGTAGGCCTCGCCATGGCCGATGCGGACCGAGTTGAAGCGCGAGAGCATGATGATGCCGGCAACCGCTGCGATCACGCCGGACAGCGAATAGACCAGGGTCAGGGACAGCTTGGTGTTGATGCCCGAATAGCGCGTTGCCTCGATGTTCGAGCCCAGCATGTGGGTGGCGAAGCCGAGCCGTGTGCGCGTCAGCACGATGTGGACCGCAAAGGCAACGATGACGAAGATGATCAGCGGCACCGGGATCGCGGCGACAGTGCCGTGGCCGAGCGTGGTCACGAACGCCGGAAAGCCGGAGATATCGCCGCCGCGCGTGATCAGCTCGCCGACCCCGCGCAGGAAGATCATCATGCTGAGCGAGACCAGGATCGGATGGGCACCGAGAAAGGCGACGATCAGGCCCATCACCGTTCCGATGACGAAGCCGGTCAGCAGCGCCAGGCCGACACCAAGCGCGAAGGCGAACACGCCGGCGTCGGGACCGCCGAAGGTCTGCAGCGTCCAGGCGAGCACCAGCGCACAGATGTTGGCGCTGAACGTCACCGCCAGGTTCAGGCCACCGGACAGGATCGGGATCAGCATCGCCAGTGTCAGCAGACCCAACTCCGGCAACTGAAACGCCATCGATTGGAATGTGCCGAGGGTCAGAAAGCGCGGCGTCGTGACGCCGAAGGCCACCAGCACAAGCACCAGCACGGCGGCAAGCCCGACGATTTCAGCTTGCCGACCGTCGAAGATTCGGCCCAGCCTGGCCCAACCGTCCCTCATGACCGCACCCGACGCCGTTGGCCCAAAAGGCCGCTGGATTGCAGGTTGGTGGCGATGATGGCCACCAGGATGACCAAGCCGATCACCATCTGGAAAGCGTAAGGCGTGACGCCCAACAGGTTGAGGCCATTGCTGGTAATTGTGATCAGAGCCACACCCAACACGGCACCCAGCACCGTGCCGCGCCCGCCGCCAAGGCGCGCGCCGCCGAGAACCACCGCCGCCAGAACCTCCAACTCGCGCCCGTAAAGCGCGTTCGGGACCACTTCCTGCACATAGTTGGCCTGCATGAGACCGCCGATCCCCGCGCAGATGCCGAGCCAGCCATAGGCGACGAAATGCATCGCGGCGATGTTGATGCCGATACGTCGCGCACCGTCGGGATTGTCCCCCAAGGCATAGAGCTGCCGGCCGATATTGAGGCGGTGGATAAGCACCCAGCTCAACAGAACCATGACCGCCATCACCGCGACCGGCAGGCGGATTTCGGCAAACAGGCCAGATGCCGTCTGGGTCTCAAACAGGATCACCCGGTCCAGCCACCAGTCCGGCAGGTCATAAATCGACACGCCGCGCGTGAAGAACATGAGGAAGCCGAAAAAGACGTTGAAGGTGGCAATCGTGACGACGATCGAGATGATCCGGAAATAGTGGATCAGCCCGGCATTGATGGCGCCGAGGCAAAAGCCGAAGCCGGCGGCCAGCGCGAAGCCCAACGCCCAGCTGCCACCGCCGAGCTGTTCGACCGCCAGGGCCGTCAGATACTGCACGACCGACGCGGCGACGGCGAACGAGATGTCGATGCCGCCGGCCACCAGCACCGCCAACAGGCCAACCGCGAAAATCAGATTGATGGCCGAGACGTTCAGCAGGTTGAACAGGTTCGAAACGGTCAGGAACGTGTCGGTCGCCAGGCCGAGAAACAGAACCATCAGGGCGATCACGACGATCAGCCAGGCCTCCGTTCCGCGAATGGCCGGCAAACGCTGCTCACGCATGAACCGCGGCCTCCAGCGCGGTCATCAAGGTTTCGCGCGGCCGATACTCGCCGACAATCCTGCCGTCGCGCATATGCAGCACGCGGTCGGTGTTGAAATAGACCTCCGGGATCTCGTCCGATATCAGCAAAATGGCCATGCCCGCCTCGGCCAGCCCGCGCACGATCTCGAAGATGGCCGCGCGAGCGCCGACATCGACGCCGACAGTCGGCGCGTCCAGGATCATCAGCTTTGGCTCGGTCGCCAGCCACTTGGCCAGTACGACGCGCTGCTGGTTGCCACCCGACAGCGTGCTGACGGCGTCGTCGGGCTTGCCCACCTTGATCGCAAGGCGATCGATCCAATGGCCCACCAGCCGGTCCTTCGTCCCCCGATCGATCAGACCGCCCGTGCCCATGATCCTCTTCAGCACGGGCGCGACGATGTTGTCGGCAATCGATTGCGGCTGGACCAGACCCAGCGACAAGCGATCCTCCGGCACATAGCTGATCCCGGCCTCGATGGCGTCGCGATTGCTTGCGAACGACATCCGCTGGCCGCCCAGTGAAAACGACCCTAAGTCCGGCAGTGTCAGCCCAAACAGGGTCGCGGCAAGTTCCGTCCGCCCGGCGCCCAGCAAGCCGGTGAGGCCGAGAACCTCACCCTGCCTGATGGTGATCGAAACGTCTTCGTACTCGCCCCGCCGGGTCAGGCCGTCCGTCTGCAGCACGATCGGCGCGTCATGCCGATCCCGGGCATGCACTTCATCGTCGAATGTGGCCCCGGTCATCAGTTCGGTCAGGCGACGCTGGGTCATGCCCTCACTGTCGAAATCGCCGACCTTTGTACCATCTCGCAACACGGTGACGCGTTCGGAGATCTCCAACACCTCCGCCAGCCGATGGCTGACAAACACGACGGCGATACCATCGCGCGCCAGCTTGCGCACCACATCGAGCAGGGCATCGGTTTCGGCCTTGGTGAGCGAGGCCGTCGGCTCGTCCATGAACAAGACCTTCGGATCGGTCGCCAGCGCCCGGCAGATGGCCACCACCTGGCGCTGCGCGATCGCCAGATCCATGACCGGCGTATCGAGGGGCAGGCGAAGGCCAAGCCGGTCGAGCACCCTTTGCGCCACCGCGCGAAAGGCGCCGCGTCTGGCCCAGCGCGGTCGGTGTCCAAGGTTCTGCTCAAAGGCGATGTTCTCCGCCACGGTCAGGTGTGGGAACAGCGACAGATCCTGCCAGATAACCTGCACGCCCAACTGGCGCGCCGTCACCGGCGTCAGGGCACCGAGGCGCCGGCCGCCGAATAAGATCTCGGCGTCGCCATCGGGTCTGTGCACGCCGGTGATGATCTTGATCAGCGTGCTCTTGCCGCTGCCGTTCTCACCGGCCAAGCAGCAGATCTCGCCTTCCGCGATCTCGAAGTCGACATCCCATAGTGCCTGGACGCCGCCGAATGACTTCGAGATGCCCTTCAGTTGCAAGACCAGAGGGCGTGCGGCGGCTGTTTGGAGTCGGATAGCGTCGGACATGCGTGCAATCAAAAGCGTTCGGCCACGACGGGTCCGGGCCGGCAACTCACACTATCAAGGAATGCCACGAGCAGGGACCGTCCACTTCACATCTGGACGGCCCCTGATCCAGCGGATGCTAGAGGCCCATATCCGCCAGTTCGTCCACCGTCTCGTTGTTCAGGGTCACGAGCTGGTCGACGATGATGTTGTGCGTGGCGAAATCGGGCTCGACGACACCCAGGCCGTCGATCTCCATGCCGGCGGTGATCTCGGTCCCGTCATGCAGCAGATCAGCCAGGGTGACGAAGACCTCGCCCGCCTCCATCGGGTTCCACATGAAGCCACCGGTGATCACGCCATCATGAACCAGCCGACGGCCCTGTCCCGGCGAGAACGGGCCCAGCACGTGGATTTCGCCGCCTCGACGCAACTCATCGATGGCGCGACCGGCGCCGATGGGACCCTGGCTGCCAAAGGCCAAGAAGCCTTCCAGATCCGGATGGGCCTGTATCAGGTCAAGCGCCGTCGACCGGCTGTCGTCGACACTTTCCGCAACACCGAACCGGTCGGCGATCAACGTCATGTCCGGATAGTTTTCGCCCAGATAGGCAATGGCCGCGTCCGCCCAGGCATTGTGCAGCGGCACGGTGAGCGAGCCGACATAGACGGCATATTCGCCCTCACCGCCCATGGCGTCGGCCAGCATCTCCGCATGGGCCTCGCCAAAGCCCGTTGCGGACGCCAACTCGAAGTTCCAATCGACGTTCTGCTGGTCTGGCGACTCGTGCGTCAAGACCAGGATGCCCTGTTCGCGGGCACGGGCCAGCACCGGCTCCAGCACCTCGGCGTCGTTGGGAACCACACCGATGGCGTCGACGCCCTGCGCGATCAGATCCTCAACCGCGCGCACCTGCAACGCGGGGTCGGCGCTGGTCGGGCCGACCATCCAGGCATCCCAGCCCAGCTCCTCGGCCTGGTTTTGAATGCCGACCTCCATGGCATTGAACCATGGAATGCCACCGATTTTCACGACCACGCCCATGCGTGGGGCATCCTGGGCGGCCGCACCGGCCGACAGGCCGACCGCCAAAGCACCAACGGAAAGTCCATAGATGATGTTCTTCAGCATGTTTCCTCCTGTTCGCTCCCGGCTTGTCCGGGACTGTTGCCAGCCGGCTGGCTGGCGCCGCCGTTCAGATTGGCTTTGGCCCGTTCGCACCCCGGCGATTCGGGCGAAATCGCACCCAGTCCAGCCTCATGGACCTGCTCGCGATCTCCTAGAGATCAAGACTAAATGGATTTAGCATATGAAGCAAGCTAAGCTGTCGGTCTCCGTCCATAATGAGCGCCTGTCACACCTTGGCGCTCGATCGTGTCGGCCTGTCGCGGCGCCTTGTCCTTCTTGAAGGGAATCAGTCAGCCACGGCGATGCAGCCGCCGGTCGCGAACAAACGGAACGATCTTGGCCAAAAGCGCGCGCCCCCCCACCCTTTACGACATCGCCAAGCGGGCCAAGACCTCGCCGACGACCGTCAGCCTGGTGCTGAACGACAAGTGGCGCGCCCATCGCATCCGGCCGGAAACGGCCGCCCATGTCATGCGCGTTGCCAAGGAAGCCAACTTCTCGGTCGATTTGCGCGCCCGCGGCCTGAGGCTGGCGCGATCGGGGCTGGCCGGAATGATCATCCCGCACTATCAGAACCGCTTCTTTGCCGGGCTGTCGGAGAGCTTCGAGGCGGCCGCCCGTCAACACGGGCTGTGTCCGGCGGTGATCAGCACGGGCCGGGACCCGGAACGCGAGCGCGACGCGGTGTCGGTCCTGCTCGCGCAGAAGGTCGAAAGCCTGTTCATCACCGGCGCCTCGGATCCCCAGCCGCTCAACGCGCTGTGCCGCCGCCATGGCGTGGCGTTCGTCAATCTGGACATTCCGGGCAACGGGCCATCGGTGGTCAGCGACAACCGGCTGGGCGCCAATCTGCTGACCGGCCGGCTCTTGGAACGCATGCCTGCTTGGCCCGGCACCGGCCCCTACTTTGTCGGTGGCCTGGCGGGCGAGTACGCCACGGATGAGCGCATCAAGGGTTTCAAGCAAGCGGTGCGCGCGGCCAGGCGCCGAGCGGACGCGAAGCAGATCATCACCTGCGGCTATGAACCCGCCGAGGTCGAAGCCGCCCTGTCGGCGATTTATAGCCAGCTTGGCCGTCTGCCTGACGGCCTGTTCGTCAATTCGATCGAAGCGTTCGAAGGGGCGGTTCAGTTCATTCGTACCTTGCCGCAGGAGGCCTTCGCCGATCTGGCGCTGGGCTGCTTCGACTGGAACCCGTTCGCCGCGTTCCTGCCGATCCCGGTCGCGATGGTCCGCCAGGACGTGAAGACCATGATCGATCGCGCGTTTGCCTTCATCGATGGTGACTTGACGGCCGACGCTTCGCCGGTCCGCGTGGCCCCGACCCTGATCGACGGCGGCTAGGCGGCGGCAGAAATCGCCACTGGTTCGCGTCAGAGGCCCAGCATCGGCCGGATCACGAAATAGACCATGCCGGAGATCACCACGATGGCGAGGACGTTCAGCCACAAACCGGCGCGCGCCATGTCACCGATCCGCAGACCGTCATAGGAAAAGACGATGGCGTTGGATGGTGTCGCAACCGGCATCATGAAGGCCATCGAGGCCGCGAACGCGACCGGCAGTGCCAACAGGCGCGGATCGAGCCCCAGGCCGACCGCGACGGCCGCGAGCACGGGCAGGAAGGTGGCCGTCGTGGCCGTGTTGGAGGTGAGTTCGGTTGCGAAGACGATCACGGTCGTAATCACCACGATCAGAACGAAGGTCGAAACCTGGAACCCCGCGACCGAGGCGCCGATCCAGGCCGCCAGGCCGGTCTCCTGAAAGCCCTGGGCCAGCGCGAGGCCGCCGCCGAACAGGATCAACACGCTCCAGGGCAAGGCCTTTGCGGTATCCCAGTCGAGCGCAAAGCGGCCTTTCGAGAGCGAGATCGGCACCGCGAAAAGCACGATCGCCGCGGCAATCACGATCGACGTGTCGCTGACCGGCAGGCCCGTGATTGAGGCAATCGGCTGGCGGAACACCCAGCCGAAGGCGGTCAGCGCGAAGGTCGCGCCGACGATCTTCTCGTGCAGGCTCATCGGACCCAGGGCCGTGATCTGATCGCGAATGGCATCACTAGCATCGCCGATTTGGATGTCGCGCGGCGGATAAAGAACGCCGGTCAACAACAGCCAGCACAGCGGCAGCATCACGATCGTCAGCGGCAGGCCTAGCTGCATCCACTGAAAAAAGCTGATCTGAAGGCCGTATTCGCCCTCCAGCGTGCTGGCCAACAGCGCGTTGGGCGCGGTGCCGATCAACGTGCTGACCCCGCCGATGGACGAGGCGTAGGCGATGCCCAGCATCAGCGCGACGCCGAAACCGCGCACGGCGGCTTTATCGTCGCACCGCTGGCCGACAAAACTGATGACGGAGATACCGACGGTGAACATCAGCATGGCCGCCCCCGGGTTCGAAATCCACATGGACAGGAACGCCGTGGCCAGCATGAAGCCGAGAATGATCCGCCGAGGGCTGCCGCCGATCAGGTTCACGATGTGCAGGGCCAGTCGGCGGTGCAGCCCGGCCGCCTGTATGGCCATCGCCAGCATGAAGCCGCCGAGGAACAGGAAGATCAGCGGATGGCCGTAATCCTCGGTCACCGCCCGAATGGGCGCGATCTCGTAGACCGGCATCACCACGATCGGCAAAAGGGCCGTGGCGGCCAGGGGCAAGGCTTCCGTCAGCCACCAGATCGCCATCCAAGTGGCCAGCGAGACCAACCGCCAGGCCTCCGGCGGCATGCCCTCGGGTGCGGGCAATACCATCAGGATCACCGACGCGGCCGGGCCGGCGATCAACACGAAAAGCTGGCGGGCCGAACCGGCAGCCGGGCGCTCACCCGCCGGCGACACATCGGTCATTTGGCGATCTCCTCGTCGGAAGGCACAAGGCAGGGGAGCCCCGAACCGATGGGCCGTCAAGGTAGCGACCGAATTCGACTGCAATCGAAATCGGGGCTAAAACTCAGTATCCGCGCTAGCCCCCTGGTAGACGTGCAACATGCACGCACGGTCAATTGCGGAAATCGCCGGCGCAATGTCGTCGGCACTTCTGCCCTGCCCACACGATGTTGCGACCAGCCTGTCGGTCAATTATATTCATTTTGAATATACTGCCAAACAAGGAGGCTTGCCGTGGCGACCACCAGCCTCAGCCTTGGGCTGCATTGGGAAGAGTTTGTCAGGGCCGAGGTACGCAGCGGGCGCTACAAGTCCGCCAGCGAAGTGGTTCGCGCTGCGCTGCGGGAGTTGGAAGACAAGGGCAAGCGCCTGGAGGCCCTGCGCACTCATTTGGCGGAGGGCGCGGACCAGGCGGCCCGTGGAGACTTCGTCGAGACGTTTGATGTCGAGGCGGTAATCTCCGGCGCCATCGCAAGGGCCGGCGATGGGCGGTGAAGGGCTTTAGGCTAACGCCAAGGGCGCTGCGAGACCTGGAGTCGATCGCCGATTACACGCTCGACCAATGGGGGCCGGATCAAATGGCCCGCTATCTGCGCAAGCTGACGGGTCGGTTCGAATGGCTCGCCCGCAATCCGTTACTCGGCCGGGCCAGAGACGATATCGGGAAGGACTATCGCTGCTTTCCGGAAGGCGAGCATCTCGTCTTCTACATCGTCGGGAAAGACCACATCACGATCATTGGACTGCCGCATCGGGCGATGGATACCGACGGCTTCTTTGTCTAATGCCAATTCCAAGCCGGGAGAGCAGAGGAATGGTTCGAACCGAGCGCGAGAAAATGGTCGCGGGCGAATGGTACACCTGCATCGACGACGAGCTTGAGCGGTTGCGTCGGCGAGCCCGCGACGCGGTCCATCAGCACAACACGATGCCTCCAGACGAACGTGGCGCCATGGGCGCGGCGCTCGTCGATCTGTTGGGCAGCGTCGGAAAAGACGTTTTCATCGAGGCACCGTTTCATTGCGCCTACGGCTTCAACCTACACTTCGATCGAAACATCTACTTGAACGCCGGCTGCGTGATCCTCGATACGGCCCAGGTTTCGATCGGTGCCGGCACGATGTTCGGGCCGGGCGTCCACATCTATTGCCCGGAGCATCACGGCGACGTGGCGAAACGGCGGGCCGGGCTTGAGATCGCGCGGTCCGTCCGGATTGGCGCCGATGTCTGGGTCGGCGGCCGGGCGGTGATCCTCGGCGGCGTGACGATCGGCGACGGCGCCATCATCGGCGCGGGTGCGGTCGTCACCAAAAGCGTGCCGGCGCACGCGACCGTCGTCGGCAATCCGGCCAGGCCGATTGGAAGCCTCCGATAAGTCGTCAGCCGGGATCGTGCACCAGAGACCTGCGGGCGAGTTCCTGCATCGTCTCGATGTAATGGCCTTGAGACCAGCCACAATCGTGGACCAGCTGTTCCCAGTTGCGAACGGACAACAGCGTCCATAGCAGGTCGGTCGCCTCCTCCGCCGATCGATCCGGCGACAGCGTGCCGTCTCGCGCCAGGGCGTCGACGGCGGCCTCGCAGCCATGGCGCACGGCCTGCATTCTGTCCGACCAGGCGGCGGCGGCTTCTTGGTCCGTGTTCTTCATGGCGAGCAGTGCCTTGGCCATACCGTATATCTCGGGGATGTAGTTGCCCCAGGCCTCGATAAAGGCCGACAGACGTTCGACGCCCGTTGTCGCGCTGCGGCTTGCCGCGAGCCGCTCGCCGACATTCTTGACCTCGTCCAGATACCGCGTAGTCGCGACCAGCAGTTCGGCGCGCGTCGGGAAATGCAGGTAGACCGCCTGCCGGCTGATGCCCGCCTCTCTTGCTATGTCGGCCATGCGCACCCCTTCGGCCTGGCCGGACTCCAAGAGCCGCCAGGCCGCCTCCAGAATGCGCGTTCGCGTCGTCGGTTTTTCACTTGACATCATGTCAATCTAGTGCCACTTGACGCTATGTCAATTGACACGGTGTCAAGCGACAAGATGTTAAGCGATAGGAGCAGACAATGACGAAGCGGGTTTTCATCTGGGTTGCCCATCCAAGGGCGGGGTCTCTTTGCGAAGGCATTGCCGACGCCTACCAGGCCGGGGTCGAGAAGGCCGGCGGCCAGGTGCGGCGCATGGATCTCGGGACCATGTCGTTCGACATGAACTTCGAAGGCTACGGCGATGGCGCGCCGCCGCTGGAGCCGGATCTCGCCGCCTGGCAGGACGCAATCGCCTGGGCCGATCACGTGTTTTTCGTGCATCCCTATTGGTGGGGTGCGATGCCGACGAAGGCGAAGGCCGTGCTCGATCGCGCGCTGACGCCCGGGTTCGCCTTCAAGTATCACCGCAAGGGCGTGGCCTGGGACAAGCTGCTGGCCGGCAAGACGGCGGACGCGATCATCACCTCCGACACCCCGCCGCTGCTTGACACTTTCCTTTACCGGAAACCGGCGCGCCGGGTGATCAAGAACCAGGTGCTGGGCTTTTGCGGCATCCAGGCGAAGAAAGTCATCCAGTTCGGCTCGGTCAAGCTGGCAGGGCCCAAAAAGATCGCCGGCTGGGTTGGCCGCGCCGAGCGACTGGGCGCCAGGGCCGCCGCCTAACTCCACCTCTCCAACCTGCCCAACCAAAACCCCGGAGGGAACCATGTTTGCCGATTGGATAGTCTACGCCTGTGTCATCGCCGCGCTTGCCAGCGGCCTTGTCGCCGGCGTGTTTCTGACCTTTTCGGACTTTGTCATGAGATCGCTGATCGCTGCCCATCCCGAAGGCGGCGTCGAAGCCATGCAGAACATCAATCGCAAGGTCTACGGGTCGGTGTTTCTGGTTCTGTTCTCGGCGATGGCGCCCGTGTCGGTCGCGCTGGCCGTCTATGCCAGCCTGGCCGTCACCGGTGCCGCCGCAACCTGGATCATTGCCGGCGCGGCGATCTATGTGACCAGCGTCTTCCTGGTCACGATTCTATGCAATGTGCCAATGAACAGACGGCTAGACCGGATGGATCATGCTGCCGGAGAGACCGCCGATTACTGGCGGGTCTATGGCTCAGTCTGGACCCGATGGAACCACGTGCGGACAGCCGGATCGCTGGCGACGAGCGTTTGCTTTCTCATCGCCGGCGTCACGCTGGCACAATAGGCCCTGTCGGCGATCAGCCGGCCATCGGTTGAAACCGTTCTTGTCGAACAGTGACAGGCCAGAACGATCCTGACCGCGGCCGAGCCCTAGTTCACCGGCACCCGTTCGAGGCGCCGGAAGCGGGGTTCGGCGCGCAGGCCCACGAACTCCGGATAGCCGCCGACCCAGCCGAGAGACGCCGAGCCCTGGTCGGTGCAGTCCTGCAGCATATCAAGCGCCTCGCCAAACATGCCCGTGCGCGCATAGGTCAGCGCGACGATGCGACGTGCCGCCTCCGGACGCTGCGCCAGACCCTCGGCCAACTCGCGCGCGCGAAGGACCTCGCCCTGGGCCATATGGCAAGCCGCAGCGGTGACAATGCCGCGCACGCTGTTATCGCCGAAATGGCTGCTCAGCCCCAAGGCAACGCCGGCCCTCTTCTGCCGGGTCGCGGCCTCCTCATGGCGTCCGAGACCGCGCAGAGCGGAGGCAGCCAGATGATGGCAGTGATAGTCGTCGCCGCCCAAGCGTGCGGCGCGGTCAAGCAACAGGGCAGCGGTTTCGAACTCGCCCGCCATGATGCAAATCCGGCCGAGATAGTAATGCGCGTCGAACGACGCCGAATCGACGGCCAGCGCTGCCAGGCACGCCTGCTTGGCCTGGTCCAGCGATCCGGCGCAGAAAAGGGCCAACCCCCTGGCGCACAGGGCCTCGGCACAGCGCGGGTCCAGCTCGAGGGCCATCTGGCTGACGGCCAGCGCTTCATTGAGTTGATCCCGGCCACCACCGTAAAACCCGACGACATGCGCCAGGGTTGTGGCCAGCAAGGCCGTTGCCGGCGCAAAACCAGGGCTCTCATCCATTGAGGCGCGCAGCAGGGTCATCGTTTCGGTCAATGAGGTCAGACCACCCCGTTCGAACGTGTCGTACGCCGCGAGATAGGTGGTGTAGCCATTGAGCGAGATCGACGCAGGCAGCGCCTTGACCAGGCCGGGCAAGGCCAACGTCGTCTCTTGATCATGCTGCACCAGGCAGGCCAGGCGGTAGCCGTGCTTGGGGATCGTCTCAATATGCTGGGCCGCGCCACGCTGGTCGCCCAACGCACGCCGAAGTTCGGAAATGGCGTGCGTCAACACCTCTTCGCCGACAGTCACTGTCGGCCAGACCTGATCCAGCAGCATGTCGCGGGTGCACACGCCGCCCTCTGCGTCGGCCAAGGCGGACAACACGGCCGCAGCCTTCGGCGATATCCGCCGCTCGGCCGATCCGTTCGTCAGGCGCCGTCGATCCGGGTCGAATGTCCAGGCGCCAATCTTCAAGGTCGAGGATTGGTCCATGTCGCAATACAACATCGATTAGCGTGAAGGTATTGTTAAAGTCAGCTCTCTTAATCGAAGCGACGCCACGGCGCGAGCGAAAACCAGGCTCACGGCCTGCCGCTCAAGCAATTGTGTTCAGCAGTTGAATGCGCGCTCGCCAGCGCTGGCGTGTCTGTCAGGGCTCGCCGTCCGCGTCAGTGACCGCCGTCACGATTGGGGTAGAGCCAAAAGGCCAGCAGCCGGGTGAAACGGGGCATGATCACGTAAGTCATCAGGGCCACGACGATCACCGTCGCCACGGCCGCCTGAAGCAGGGGCGGCAATGTGCCGAAATCGGGGATCAGCCCCAGCAACGCGTGTACGGCCTGTATGGTCGGGAACAGCGCAACGAATGTGG
The DNA here is from genome assembly GCA_028277405.1 of Alphaproteobacteria bacterium. Classification (GTDB taxonomy): domain Bacteria; phylum Pseudomonadota; class Alphaproteobacteria; order DSM-16000; family Inquilinaceae; genus JANQGH01. Next base: position 116,378 of record JANQGH010000070.1, read on the forward strand.
TGATGGCCATCTTGTAGACCGGTGGCCGGCCCTGGGCATTGGCGGAAGCCGGAAGTGTGAACCAGGTCTCCAGCCCGGTCAGCCAGGTGCGCTGGGCCTCGCCCTCCGTAAACTGGTCGGCGGCGGCGATCAGCCTGAGATGCTCGTCCGACACGTCCCAGGCGCGCAGGTTCTCCTCGCTTTCGAATGTGCAGACGATCCGGTAGGCGGGCTGTTCCGGCGGCGAAGGGCGGATCACATGAATACTGTTGAAGCCGGGCCGTCGGCGCATCGCGAGGGCAACGTCCTCGATCGCCGCTTCCAATTGGTTTTCAAGGCCAGCCTTGGGAATGCGATCGATGATCTTGGTTGCACCATGATCGCCGTGTTCGCCGGACTCTGCCACGCGTCAGCCCTCCACCCTTCTGCCGTTGCGCCACAGCGCCGCCGCGTTTGGACGCCGCAGCAAATTGATCATGACTGTTGGCGTGCAAGTTCAGTAGCATAGCGGCAGCACGCCGCCTCGGCCAAGCGGCCGCGGCCCTGAAGCCTCTCAACGCCGAGGAAGACATGCCGATACCGCGTTCACGCCTTTCCGATCATCCAGGAAAAACGCTGCTGGCCACCTTGGTCATCGCCACCGGCCTTACCGGCACGGCGGTCGCACAGGATGTGCCGCTGTCCGAATGCTTCGACGCCGTCGGGACCTATATTGCGGAGAAGACGGTCGCGTCGGCCGACGCCGGCCCCAGCCTGATATCGCTGACCAACGGTGGCCACGCCTTCCTGGTCGATGCCAACGAGGCCGGGGTTGGCGACTACGCGCCGTTCTCCGACGGGCTGGGCGCCTGGCGATGCGTCGCGGCGGACGCGGACACCATCCACATCCATGCGACGGTGATGGACTTTACCTTCATCACCGCGGACCACCCCGAACAGCAGATCGCGCGCCTTGACTACACGATCGCGTACGATCGGGAATCCGCATTGTTCCAGGGCACGGCGGAACTTTACTTTTTGCCGCTGCACAGCAACCCGACCGACCGCGACGCCCTGCCGGAGCCGGCGTTGACCATCGAGCTGAATGGCGTCCGCGTGACCGCGTTCTGACGGCACGGCGAAACGATAGGCCCCCTCAACCGGTTAGCGTTTCCGGAAAGGTCGGCGGCCGGCGCGCCTGCGTTGCTTGCTCAAAGGCGAAGGCGTACTGGATCAAGCGGCCTTCTTCGAACGGGCCGCCAAAGAAGGACAGTCCCACCGGCAGCCCCTTGACGAACCCGGCCGGCACCGTGATGTGCGGATAGCCGGCCACCGCCGGCAGGTGATAGCTGCGCGGCGTTCCCCTGATGATCAGCGTGTCGCCCAGGACCGGATCGACCAGCCATGCCGGGTCGGTGCTGGGCGCGATGATCGCGTCGAGATCATCCTCACCCAGCGCGCGATCAAGGCCATCGTCTCGCGCCAGCCGCAAACACTCGGCTCTTGCGGCCTGGTAGTCCGCCTCCTGCCCCTCCCCCAATGCTTCCGCGCGCTCAAGCACCTCTTGCCCGAACAGCGGCATCATGATGTCGGCATGTTCGCGATTGAAGGCGATGACGTCGGCCAGAGATCGTACCGGCGCCCCTTCATGGTCGGCCAGATAGCGCGCCACGCCGACCTTGAACTCTCTCAGCATGACCAGGCTCTCGGCCTGCGAAACGTCGGCCAAGGTCGGAAACCGGACCGGGTCGACGACGGTGGCGCCGAGCTCCGACAGGCGCGCGATCGCCCGCTCGATCGCCGCGTCGACCGCGCCATGACGACCGAAAAAGTCGCGGGCGACGCCCAGCCTTGCGCCCTGCAGGCCGTTCGGCTGCAAAAACCGCCCGTAGTCCACCGATGCCCGATCGGCGCCGGTCTTCGTGACGGGATCGGTGGCGTCGGGCCCGGCGATGGCCGTTAGAACGGCGGCGGCATCCGCCACGGTACGGGCCATCGGGCCGGCTGTGTCCTGCGACGCGGCGATCGGGATGATGCCCGACCGGCTGACCAGACCCACCGTCGGCTTCAGCCCAACGATGCCGTTGATCGACGACGGCGAGATGATCGAGCCGTCGGTTTCCGTGCCGATCGCAACCGTACAGAGGTTCGCCGCAACCGCGGCACCGGAACCGGAGCTGGAGCCCGAGGGGCTTCGATCCAGCGCGTAAGGATTGCGCGTCTGGCCGCCACGACTGCTCCACCCGCTGATGCCATGGGGCGAGCGGAAAAAGGCCCACTCGCTCAGGTTGGTCTTGCCCAGCAGGACGGCACCCGCCGCTCGGAGCCGCCGGACCACATGGGCGTCCCGGCCAGCCACATTGCCCTCAAGCGCCAGCGATCCCGCAGTCGTCATCATCGCGTCGCCAGTATCGATGTTGTCCTTGATGAGGATCGGGACACCGTGCAACGGACCTCGCGGACCGTTTCGGCGCCGTTCCTCGTCAAGCTCTTGCGCAATGGCCAAGGCGTCCGGGTTCACCTCGATCACCGAGCACAGGGTCGGCCCCGCCCTGTCGATCTCGCCAATCCGATCGAGGTAGGCGCGACAGATGTCGGCCGCCGACGATGCGCCCGTAGCAAAGAGATCCTGCAGTTCGCTGATCGTGTATTCACCGTTGTTCATGCCTACAATGACCCTGAAATGCCATGATGGTCAGCCAAGCGTAACCGTTCATATTCTTTGCATTCCACGCCTGCTTGGCTAGGTTCGATTCTGCGAAATCCGGCCATCCGGCGGTTATTGATTCGGAAAGGGTGTCATGCTCTCGATCATCCGGTCCGAGCTGCCATTCATCGCCGGGGTCGCGACCCTCGCGGTGCTGTGGACTGTCGGATCGGGCCTGCTTGCCGATCTGGAAAATCCGATCGTCACGCCGCTGGTCTTTCTGTGGATCTTCGCGGTCATGGTCTGGGGAGCCTTCAGTGTCGTCAGCCACGCCGACGCCCTGGCCGAGCTTCTGGGCGAGCCGCTTGGCACGCTGGTTCTCACCTTGTCGATCGTGGGCATCGAGGTCTCGCTGATCACCGCCATCATGCTGGCCGGCGAAGGCGCGCCGACGCTGGCCCGCGACACGATGTTCGCCGTCTTGATGATCGTGTTGAACGGCATGGTCGGTGTCGCCTTACTGGTCGGCGGGTTTCGCCACCGGGAACAGACGTTCAATCTTCAAGGTGCCCAGGCCTTTCTGGCCGTCCTGGTGCCGCTGTCGGTCGTCATTCTGATCCTGCCGAACTTCACGGTCTCAACGCCGGACCCGACGCTGTCGCCTTTGCAAGCGACGCTCTTTGCCCTGTTCACGCTTGCGCTGTACGCGGTTTTCCTGGCCATCCAGACGGTCCGTCACCGCAGCTTCTTTGTGCAGCCCGGCACGGACGTGACGGTAGAAAACCGCGCCGATGCCATCCATCGCGATCGCCCCGCCATAACCCGGACAGCGGGTTATCACGCCGTGTTTCTGGTGCTGACGCTGGTTCCCATTGTCCTGCTGTCGAAGGACCTGGCGATCCTGGTCGATTTCGGCATCGAGGTCCTTAGCGCCCCGGCGGCACTGGGCGGCGTCTTGATTGCCTCATTGATCCTGGCACCCGAGGCGGTTTCAGCACTCAAAGCCGCGCGGACAAACCATCTTCAGCGCTCGGTCAACATCTGCCTGGGCGCTTCGCTGTCGACGATCGGCATGACCGTGCCGGCCGTGCTGGTGGTCTCGCTTGTGACCGGCCAAGAGCTGTTGCTGGGCCTGCCGCAGGTCGGAATGCTGCTGCTGATTCTGACCCTTCTGGTCTGCATCATGACGTTCGGCGGCAGACGCACGAACATGTTGCAAGGTGCGGTTCACCTCGTCCTGTTTCTGGTGTTTCTGGTGCTGACGATCGCGCCTTGACGCCATGCCGCCCGGCGAACCGGGATGCCGGGACCAGGTCAATCGGGCAGTCCACAGGCTCACTCAGCCATCGTCGCTCGCACGCTTCATGACCATCCAGAAGAGCCATCCCAGCCCACTGCCGATCAGCAGCCCGATGCCTAGTCCCCAAGGCAGACCGCTGACGCCCCAGCCCAGATGGCCGACAACGGCGCCGATGATTGCCAGGAGAAACGGCGCCAAACATCCCAGGGCTGCCATCGCGCCCTCCTCTGCTCAAGGTCTTCGCTAACGCGGCGCTCCCGCGAATGCCGCAGCGATCGTCGGGGAAGACTGGGCAAGTCGTCGCTGAAGATCAACAGGCCGGCGCACCGGGTTCCCGACATGGTCGAAACGGCCTTGCGTTCAACCACTGCCGCGCGATCGCCATCGATCCGCCCGCACCGCGCCGCATTCCGACGCTACGGAAGGATCGTGTTGCCGGTCGCCGGACGGCGGCCCGCGAGACGCTTTCGGGATGTCGATTTGGGGGGACATCCGGCGGTCTGGCCGCGACGACAAGGTCTGCACCGCGCCATTGCGCCCAGGCTGGCGCAAACCCCCACATGACAGCAACAGGCAGGTGTCAGATGATCAAAGACAATGGGCGAACTGTATCCATCGGCAGGTCTCTCGTGACCGCCACGGCAGCCCTCTTGGCCGTACTGGCCCTGGCCGCCTGCGACGAGGGCGCGACGGGCGGTGGCGACAATCCGGCGGCCACGGAATCGCCGGCGCCGTCGGACACGACAACGTCGCAATAGGCATCGCATCGGGGCTGGCCGCCGGGTCCCGATCGACCGTTGGCCGGCCCCAAGACAATGCGCCGCGATCCGGCGCAGGCATCGGATCTATCGAGGCGGTATTTCCCGATACCTGCGGCAACTTGCTTTCCCTTCTTTCACACATTGGTAGCCCGGATTTGCTACCAAGTCGCTCGCACGTCGGCTAAACACCAGAAACTTCAAACCTCCCGGGAACGGAATCGATGAAAACTCGAAACGGCACCATGACGGCAATCGCTGCCGCCTTGCTTTCGCTTTCGCTGGCGGCCTGCGACGGCGACGATAGCGCCGAGGATACCGCCAACGATGAGCCGACCGCCGAGGAGGCATCGGACGACATCGAGGACGCCCAGGAAGAGGGCCAAGAGGCATTGCAGGAGGCCGGAGAAGCGGCCGACAGCGCCGGAGAAGCCGCCGAGAGCGCTGGCGAGGCTGCCGAGGCAGAGGGCGAGCACGCGGCTGACGAGGTCGCCGAGGAGGGTGAGCAAGCATCCGACGAGGTCGAGGATGCCAGTGACAATGCCGGCGAGGCCGTCGAAGGCGCCGCAGAGGAGGCCGGCGAGGAGGGCGAGCAGGCCGCCGATCAGGTCGAGGACGCCGCCGACCAGGCGGGCGATGCCGTCGAGGACGCGGCGGACGACGTGCGTGAGCAGGGCGAGCAGGCCGCCGATGCCGTCGAGGATGCCGCCAGCGATGCGGTCGAGCAGGGCCAGCAATTGCTTCAACAGGGCGGCGAGGCAGCCTCCGATGCCGCTGAACAGGTCAATGAACAGGTTCAGGACCTGTTGGAGCCGGCCGTGGAGCCGTCCACCGACGGCGATGGCTCTGCGTCGGACGCCGATGGCGACGGCGCCGACGAAGCGTCCGATGGGGACGCGGGTTCCGATGACGCATCCGACGAACCGGCCGGTACCGGCAGCGGCAACTAGCGCCTAAAGCAGGTAGCGGAAAACGAGGCCCAGCGCCGCGCAGATCCCCAGCGTGCTGATGATGCCCAGACGGGCAACAAAAAGGCTGACGCACGCAACGGCGAACAGAAGCGCGGCGCCGGGGTCGACCGTCTCCAGCCGGGGCACGAGAAGGCTCACAGGGCCCCAACTCACGGTCACCAGTTCGGCAAAGATCACGTGCAGGCCGAACCACAGGGCCAGGTTGGTGATGACGCCGACCACCGCCGCTGTGATCGCCGACAGCGCACCCGCCAGGCCAGGGTTGCCGCGCAGCCGCTCGACATGGGGCGCCCCGGCCATGATCCACAGAAAGCACGGCGCGAAGGTCACCCACAGGGTCACGACGGTCGCCGCCAGCGCAAGACCGGTGCCGCCGGGCCAGCCGGCCAGAAAGCCGACAAAGACCGTGACCAGGATCAACGGGCCGGGCGTGGTTTCCGCCAACCCCAACCCGTCCGCCATCTCGCCGGCGGTCAACCAGCCATAGCTTTCGACCGCTTGCTGGGCCATGTAGGCCAACACCGCATAAGCGCCGCCAAAGGTCACGACCGCCAGCTTGGAAAAGAACCAACCGAGCTGTGCCAGGATATGGCCGGGCCCCAAGAGCAGGACCAGCAGCCCAAGCGGCGCGAGCCAGATGGCCAGCCACAACAGAGTCGTGCCAAGGGTTTGCCGCCAGGATACGGCACGTTCATCCGCCGCTCTTTCAGCCGGGCCGGGCGGTGCGCCAGCATTTCGCGCGACGAAGAAGCCGAGCAGGCCGGCCGCCAAGACGACCAGCGGAAACGCCACGTCAAAGGCCGCAATGGCGATCAGCGCCGCAAGCGCAATGGCGAGACCCAAGCGCCGCTTCAGCGCACGACGCGCGATGCTGATCAAGGCTTGGATGACGATCGCCAGCACCGCCGCCTTGACGCCCAGAAACAGGGCGCCGACGATGCCTGTACCGCCGAATACGGCATAGATCCAGGTCAGCGCAACGACGACGACGGCGCCGGGCAGTACGAACAGCAGCCCGGCGACAAGCCCGCCGCGCCAACCATGCAGCAACCAGCCCGAATAGGTCGCCAGTTGCATGGCCTCCGGCCCCGGCAACAGCATGCAGAAATTAAGGGCGTGCAAGAAGCGCGCCTCGGACAGCCAGCGCCGTTCTTCGACCAGCATCCGGTGCATCAAGGCGATCTGCCCTGCCGCACCGCCGAACGAGATGAAGCCGATCCTGAGCCAGACGGCAAACGCCTCGGCAAACGGTACCTGGGCCGCCCCACCGTCGCTGTCTGGCGCCATCGGCTTTGCGGGCGTTGGGGCGCGTTCGCCCATCGGGTCGCTCTCCGCTGAAAGAACGGCGGAGCGACAGGATATCGGCCGCCCTTGGCCATCCTGATTTTACCCTTCTGAGAGGGTCAGGGGCAATGATCGGGACGCGGTGAGGGGCGCCAGATTGCCTGTTGTTTGCCGGCCCGTAGCGTCTAAACCCTGCCGCGAACCGCCCATGCCCGCGCGGTCAAATGGATGCTGCCGTCCGGTTCGATCGGCAGGCGTTCGCTCAGCACCTGGCGCAGCCGATCGCGCGTCTCGGCTTGCAGCGCGGCGCAGTAGGCAGGCGCGCCGCCCTGCCCGCCCAGAAACGGTTGCCAGAAATCGTCAAAATCCTGGAACGGTGTCAGCACCTGGATGGCCCTGACCTCCACCTCATGCAGGCCGGTGGAGGCAAACAGCCGCCTCAGCGCGTCGGGGTCGCAAATCGCGAAGCGCTGGCCCTGGTCCCAACGCTCCGCCGCCGGATCGACCTGGCGCGCGGCATCCCAGAACTGGCGCATCATCTGCATGCCGTCGGCATAGTCCCAGACATAGACGCCAACCGTCCCACCCCGCCGCGCGATCCGCCTCATCTCGGCCACCACGCCCGCATGGTCGGGAATGAAATTGAGCATCAGGCCCGACACCGCCGCGTCGACCGTCCCATTGCCGATGGGCAGGGCGAGACCCTCGCCGCGCTCAAACCGCACGCTGTGACCGGCCAAACGTTCGTTGGCCAAGGCCAGGAAGCTCTCGGACTTGTCGATACCGATAAGCGACGCTGGCGCAGCGCCCCTCAGAACAGCCTGGCACAACACGCCCGTGCCGCAGCCCACATCGGCCCAATCGAGGCCCGCCGGTAGACCCAGCCACGCGACAAACGCCTCCCCGACCAGACGGCTCCAGCGGCCCGCATAACGGTCGTAGGCGGCGGCCGAGTTCCAGTTCTCCATGGCCGTGATCATCAGGCCAAATCGCGGGCACGGCAAGGTTTTGCGGCTTACCTCACCAGGGTTGCGGGCATTCGGCTCAAAGCCGCCGCGTCGGCGGCGACCGCCCGCATCAGAAGACTGGTGGCTGCTGAAGGCGGTCTAGTCGGGCGCGCGCCCAAACCGTTCCAGGGTTTCGATGATGAGCGGGTTCACGACCTCGGCATGGGTCATGGGGCTCAGGTGCCCGGCGCCCTTGACCTCGCTCAGCCGCGCATCCGGTAACGCCGCCAACAGCACATCCGTGACACGGCCGGCGGCCAGCGTGGTGTGTTCGGCACGGATGAAGTGCAGCGGCGGCGCGATGGCGCGAAAGTCGTCGGCCCGTACCGAACCGGCAAGCAGGGCGCGCCACTCGTCGGCGATTTTCGGCATGGACCCGATGATCGCGGCGCGCGTGGGTTCCGGCATCGCCGTCCAGGCCTTGGCGCCGACCCAATAGCCCATAAAGCCGTCGGCTGCCGCGTCGAGGTCGCCCCGATCGACATGGCCGATATGGCCGGTGGCGACCGCCTCGATTTCGGTCCAGGCCTCGGTCTCGCCCGCCGCCCGCAGCACCTGGAACAGCACGGGCTCGATGGCAATCACGCCGCGCACCCGCTTGTCGAATGCCCGCGCGGCACCGAGCGCCACGGCGCCGCCATACGAGTGGCCAACCAGGTAGGCCGGCTGGTCGATCTGGTCGAGCAGCGCGCCAACCAGCGCAACCTCGTGGTCGGGCGCATACACGGCCGGGTCGCGGCGGCCCGTCCCGCCATAGCCGATCAGATCGGGCGCGAGAAACCGATAGGAAGACGCATGGCCCTCGATCAACGCACGCCACTGGCGGGACGATGCGCCACTGCTGTGCAGCAACACCACGATCGGGCCAGTGCCTTGATCGACATAGTTGATCGTCAGTCCATCCGAGACAAGCTGGGGCACAACGGCGGATCCCTTAAGCAAAGAGCATGCGGCGCGACGCTGATTTCGCTGGCGTCAAAGAAGCGTGAACTGAAGCCCGCATCGCCTCGATCGGAGGGGTCCGGCGATAATCCGCCCGACAGACGCCCCCGTATAGCGGGCCGGACCTGAAATCAACATCGGCGATTTCACGTCCGCCTCGAAGTCCGTAACGCGTCTAGGGCTTCACCACCAAGACTATGAGCCCTCAGACCCCGCGGACGAACCATCGTGAAAGGAGATTGAGTGATGGTTGATAATTTGAGAACTGCAGATGTTTCGACAGCGTCTGTTGAAGAGGCGGCCAGCCTCAGGAACCGTAGACTCGGAAACCTCACCGACGACGTCGACCTGAAGGAAAGCTTGGCCGACGGCGTCATCGGCGACCTGGCCGTTTCGAAAGGCGACGTGGCCACGGGCCTGATCGAGGCAACCCGCGCCATCAGCACGGTCCTCAGCGTCGGCCTGCCGGCCCTGGCCTTCAGGGGGAAGCCGACCCTCACCTGCCCTCACCCCAAGGTCAAGCTGACAACAGAGGGCAACGAGGGAAGCGGCAGCGCGACGACGACCCGCAAAGGCGTGAAGCCCAAGGTGACCAAGAAGCAGGCGGAAAAGGCGGCGAAGGACCAGGCCGAGAAGGACGCCAAACGGAGGGCGAAACGCGACCTGCAGACCCAGCAAAACGGCATCGACTGCGCCGGCGGCTGTCGGAAGGATCGCGGCGAGCCCAAGGTGAAGTTGTCGGCCAAGGGCAAGATCGTCGACGAAATCAAGAACCCGAACGGCACGACCACCTTCCGGGCCACGGCGACGGCGAAAGGAACCGCGACCGTCCAGTGCCGGAAGTGATGACGGCCGCGCTTCGACCGGATCGTCGGTCTGAACAGACGACCGGTCAGGTCATCGGTTGCTAAGGCTGGCGCAGCCTGACGTCTATGGGATCCCAAGGTTGCGCCATGCCCTCGAAGACGAGGAAGGTCGGTCTGAATATCGACGGTTCGTCCAAGGTCGCGGCATTGATGTATATCCGGTCCGGATACTGGTCCGTTTTGCTGACCAGGGGCGAGCCGCACGCAGGGCAAAAGCCGGAATAGGTCGCATGCCCGGAATCGGCAATCTGCTCATGGTAGACGATCTTTCCAGTCAGCTCGACGTCATTGATCGGCAGAGCAAAGGCCGAGGCATGGCCGGCCCCCGTCGCCCGCTGGCATTTACGGCAATGGCAGTGAAACGAGAACTCGATCTCGCCGCGCGACTCGTACCGCACAGCGCCGCAGGCGCATCCGCCTGTGATCAAACTGCTCATCCTCCCGCCTCCCCACGGCGCATGAACTCCTCCAAACAGGCGAGGCCTTCGCCCCAGCCATAGGTCAGGCTGCGTCGGGCGGATTCCGTCGCCAGATTCTCATGGGTAATCACCACGGTGACGCGGTCGGCGTTCTCCTCAAACGTTACGGTCACCAGTGTCGGGTTGCCGGCTTCGTCGCGCCAGCCCTCGACCTGCTCTTCCGACGCCCAGGTGAAGGCGAGCCTGTCGGCGGGCTCGATGGCGATGAAGGTGCCGAAATGGTGAAAGCCTTGGCCCTTGTCGTCGGTCATCAAGAACCGCCAGTCGCCGCCCACGCGCAGATCGTGGGTCAGGATTTCGGCGCGAAAGCCGGGCGGGCCAAACCATTGCGCCAGCGATGTGGGATTGATCCAAGCGTCGAACGCGGCCTCCTTCGTGGCCCGAAAGGTCCGACTGACGGTCACGCTTTGCGCGGTCGCGGTCATTGCCCGCCCTCAAGAAACGCGCCAAGGGAGGCGAGCTTCTGGTTCCAAAGGCCCCGATAGTGCGTCATCCAGCCATAGGCCTGATCCAGCCCATCGGCGTTGAGACTGCAGCGGATCTTTCGGCCCTCTTTAGACCGGGTCATCAAACCGGCCGCGGCCAGAACGTGAAGGTGCCTGCTGACCGCCGCCAAGGACATGTCATGGGACGCCCCCAATTCGCCGACATAAGCGTCGCCCTGGGTCAGGCGCGCCAGGATCGCCCGGCGCGTCGGATCGGCCAGGGCGGTGAAGACGTCGTCCAGGTCCGATCGCGACTGCCGTACCATCACACACTCACCAAACGCTATTATTCAACATTCCTGTTAAATATCGGACCGAACAGGTTTATTCAACATATTTGTTAAATGATATGGACGATCGGAGAAGCGGCTAATCGCCGGTCAGCTTATTGATGCACCCAAATGGCCGCGCTTGACCCAAAAAAGGCAGCCGTTCTCGCTGGCTAGACCATGGCGTGATCCGGCCGGATTGCGCACCCACGTGCCGGCGTCATAGGTGCCTGCATCGTCACTGAGCGCGCCGTCAAGGACCAGGACCTCCTCGCCCCCGTCGCACCGATAGGGCGCGACACACGTGCCGGGCGCGAGCCTTTCCATGGTGACATTCTCGGTGCCGTCAGGCCGTGAGAACAGCACGACCCGCTCATGACCTGTATCGCCTGCCGGCCGCCAAACACGCCCAGCCGTGTCGATGACCACTCTTTCGGCGTCGTCGGCCCGCATTTGACGCAGCTTGACGAAGATCGTGCAGCCGTCCCGCGTGCTGGGTGCGTGGCTGCTGCCCGGCGGGTTGCGTACATAGGTGCCGACCGGATAATCACCATGCTCATCGGAAAAGGTACCGTCCAGAACCAGAAACTCCTCGCCCAGCCCGTGAACATGGCTGGGAAAGATGCTGTCCGGCGCATAGCGTACGATGGATGTCGCCCGCGCGACCTCGCCACCAATGCGGTCGAGCATACGGCGGTCGACGCCAGCCTGCGGCGATGCCAACCATTCGAGTTGGTTTGAATCGACGACCTCACGCCGCGCAAAATCGGCCCTTAGTTGCTCGATTGCGGCCACGGGGCCTTGCGGTAGCGGTTCAGCAGTCATTTGGACCAACCTTTGTCTTCGAACCGTGCTTGAAGATCACACCAAAGCGCACGCAGGCGCACCGGGAGATATGGGGGCGCGGCGACGTCGAACCACCTAATGTCTGGTGAGCGGGTGGCTCGCGAAGGTCGATACGGCCGAGCAAAAAAGCGGCCCGACCAGCCGGCCGGGCCGCTTCACTCAATTCAAGAACGTGTGGGCGATCAGCCTCGCCCGTTGCCGCCCGGATCGGTGCAACGATCGCTATCCGAATCGGTCTGGCCCGAACTGAAGCTGCGCGACGGACCACGACCACTGCCGCCCGGATCGGTGACCGCACCGGAGTCACTGTCGGTGTAGCCGGCCCGCTGCTGCTCCGGCCCGCCCCGACCGTTGCCGCCCGGATCCGCGGTCTGGCCGTCGTCCCGATCAGTCACGCCGGAGGTGCCCGTCCTGCAATAGCCGCGGCCGTTGCCGCCGGGGTCCGCGCTGGAGCCGTTGTCGGTGTCGGTGACAGCCGCGTTGGCCGGGCCTGCCGCCAGACCGACGCCCATGGCCGCGCCTGCGCCCGCAAGGCCGAGCGACCGCTGCAATAGAGAGCGCCGGCCAATGGAGGGCCGCGTTTCGATTTGATCGTCCGACAATGTCGGGCGGTTCTTCTTCTTGTCGTCCATAGAACCGACTCGTCCTCTAAGTGGCATCAACCCTAACCAGAACTCGGCTGCGACATCCTGTCAAGTGATGGTTTTGTATAGGCCATCCCTTCACAGCACCAATCGCACCAGCCCTTCGCGCGCAAGGCGTTTCACCAGAACACATTTTCCCGCCTCATCGAGGTCGCCGGGCAGGTCGCCAACACGATACTCCGGCGTTTCCAACGCCGCAGTTAGTGATTGTAAGGCGTGGATTGGAAAGCGTAGCTCCTGACCATAGCAATATAGGCTAACGCCATCCTCGTCCGATGTGATCTCGTAGATCAGGTTGGAACGAGGTGCGGCGGTGCAGTCGGCTGAGATGTCCTCCATCGCCAGCACCTGCCGGAGCTGGCCCCGCAACAGACCATGGCGCGATTCCAACAGTTCCTGGGCATAGTCATCCAAGAGCGCGCCGGCGTCGAACGACTCGGCGAACATGTCGACCAACGCCTGCGCCTTGGCCCGCGCGCCAGCCCTGTCCGCCCCCGGCTTGTGGTAGCCGATCGGCAGGGACTCTCGAAATGCCGGCGATTGCAGGTTGATTGCATCGATGGCGGTCTTGAAGGCATCGGCCCAGGTCCGGACGATCGCGCCCAGCGTGATGTGGACCGACATCTCGTCGGTCGACACGGCGTCGTGGACAATACCGCGTGGAACGTAGGCTACGTCGCCGGCATTTAGCGTGAACTCCTGCGTGACCTCTTCCCGTTCGTAGCTGTTGGGGTCGAAATTGATCGAGCGGTCGGGGAGAAGGATCGGCGTGTCGTAGATCTTCCACTGTTTCGAGCCGCTGACTTGCAGCACGAACACATCATGGTTGTCGAAATGGGTTCGAAACCCCTGCGATTGGCCGGGCGGCGTGACATAGATGTTGGTCTGAAAGCGATGGCCAAACTCCGCCTCTGTCGCACGCACCAGATCGGCCAGCGACGCCACCCGCAGATGCAGCTGCGGCATGATGATCGTCGCCCCGTCGGCGAAGAAGCCATAAAGCCGGGCCGGGTCGACCATGCCGCTGGGAAAGCAGTACTCCTCGGCCTTGATCTGCTGTCTGGCATTGACCAGGCTGATGGCGTCGTTGTGCAGGGTGAGGGTCGTGATGACCCGGTCGATCTCATCAAGGGTCAGCAGCCGCGAAAAGTAGTCAGGCGCTTCGCGCTGAACGACCAGCACGTCCTTTTCCCAATAGTGCTCGATGAACTCCGCGCGATCGAACGGGGCGATCAGTCGGTGCAGCGATGCGGTCTCAGGATCGACCGGAGCGAGCTGGCCGGCCTCCGTGCTGATCGACATGGCCATGGGATTGTCCCTTCTCGCGTGTCACGGGGCGCGCCGGCACGTTAACAGACATGGTGACAAGGAAGGCCAGCGAAATCGCCGACCCGATTGGTTTGGGTGAGACTTACAGAATCTGGCTCAAGAACTCGCGGGTGCGTGGATCTTTCGCGCTGGTGAAGAAATCCGACGGCGGCCCGTGCTCGATGATCCGGCCCTGGTCGGTGAAGTAGACATGGTCGCCGACCTCGCGGGCAAAACCCATCTCATGGGTGACCAGCATGCAGGTCATGTTGTCCTCGGCCAGTTCGCGAATGGTGACCAGCACCTCCTTCACCGTTTCCGGATCGAGGGCCGCGGTGACCTCGTCGAACAACATCAGATCGGGGCCCATGGCCAGCGAGCGGGCGATGGCCACGCGCTGCTGCTGGCCACCGGACAGTTCGCCGGGATAGGCATCCTCCTTGCCCACCAGCCGGACCTTGGCCAGCAGCTTGCGCGCCCGATCCTCGACCTCCGCCTTGTCCTGTTTCAGCACCATGACCGGCGCCATCATCACGTTCTGCAGCGCCGTCTTGTGCGGAAACAGATTGTACTGCTGAAAGACCATGCCGACCTTGCGCCGCAAGGCCAGCTTGTCCAGGCCCGGCGTGTTGATCTCCTGCCCCTCGACCAGGATCGAGCCCTTTTGGATGTCGACCAGCGCGTTGACACAGCGCAGCAGGGTCGACTTCCCGGACCCGGACGGGCCGATGATGCAGACCACATCGCCCTTCATAACCGACATGTCGATGCCGGACAGCACCTCGAACTCGCCGAAGGATTTGTGCAGGTCGGTGATCTTCACGATCGGCTGGTCGGGCGTCCAGGATGTGACGGCGGTGTCAGGCGCCATGGTTGGTCTCCCCCTCGTGCCTGCTCTTGCGACCGATCACAGCTTCACCGCGAAGCGCCGTTCCAGGCGAATGGTCAGCCGCGCGATCGGATAGCAATAGACGAAAAAGCAGATCAGCACGAAGCTGTAGAACGGCACCAGAAGCTGGGTGGCACCGCCCTCGGCCGCGAGCGCGCGGCGTGTCTGTGTCATCATCTCGTCAACGCCGACGATCGACGCCAGGACGGTCGCCATAGTCAGAATGGCGTAGAGGTTCATCCAGGGCGGGATCATCCGCTTGTAGCATTGCGGCAGGATGATGCTGAAGATCGTCTGGCGCCGGCTGAAGGCCAGGCTCTCGGACGATTCCCACTGGCCGCTGGGCACCGAGTTGATCGCGCCGCGCACGATCTCCGACACGTTGGCCATGACCGGCAGGGCCAGGCCGATGGTCGCCTTGATCCAGCCGGGGAACGGAATGACGGTGTTGCCGAACCGGAACTCGAACGGCACCAGCAGCATGACCAGGAACAGCAGAACCAGCCATGGCGCGTTGCGGAAGAACTGGGTCACGAACCAGCTCGAGCCGCGCACCGCCGGCATCAAGGAGATCTGCCCCAGCCCCAGCAGCGTGCCGACCACGGTACCCATCATCATGGCGATGAAGCTGATGGCGATGTTGAAGACGAAGCCTTCCAGCAGCACAGGCATCCAACGCCAAAGCGCATCCAGGGGCGTCTCGGCCTCGTCCGGCACTGCCTGCGCGTGGGCCAAACCGATCGAGAAAACGAAGATCGCGAACAGCAACAGACCCAGTCGCAAGGTCGGCCGGGGGACCGGTCCCGTCAGGCGCTCGGCGGCGGCAGTGGCGGCCAGTTTATGCGCGGCCGGCAACAGCACCGGCAGGTCCGTCCCCTTTGTCACCGGCCCGCTCATTGGCCGAACCCGGGGATGCGCATCGCCCGTTCCCAGCGATGCATGCCGAAGACCAAGATCGCCACCAGACCGATATAGGTGAACAGCAGCACCATCATCATTTCCGGCACGTTCACCGAATCCGACCAGATCTGGTTGGACATGTAGAGCAGTTCGGGCACCGCGATCGCGTAGGCCAAGGTCGTGGTCTTGACCAGATTGACCAGATTATTGTTCAGCGCCGGCAGGCAGATGCGGAAGGCCAGCGGCATGATCACTTCGCGATAGATCTGCCACCGTGTCATGCCCAGGGCCTCGGCCGCCTCGATCGTCGTCGACGGCACCGCCTCGATGCCGGACCGGAAAATCTCGACATTGAAGGCGCCTGCGAACAGCGACAGCGAGATGATGGCCCACTGGTAGTTCGTCAGCAGCGGGACCTGACGCTCGAACGTCGCCTGCCCGACCTGAAGCTGAGTTGTGACGACAAGAAGTGCGCCTAAGGCAAAGAAAAAGAAATATAATTGGGCGAGCGGCGGCGTGTTCCTGAAGATCTGAACATAGCCTTGGACAATGCGCCGTACGATGCCCGACCGGCTGCCCAGCAGCCAGGCCCCCAGGATGCCGACCAGAACCGACAGCACCAGACAGGTGATCGACAGGATGACCGTGTTGCCGAGACCGCGCAGGAACCGGTTGCGATCGAAACCGTCATAAACGATCGTCAGGTTGATGCCCGACGTCTGGTAGAACTCGCGGAACCAGGTTTCGATCAGTTCCATCGGCCGCCCACGGTCAAGCCCCGCACCACGCGGCGCAAGAAGGCAGTATCAGCGCTGAGGGTCACGAGCGGGCTGGGCCGCCGCCTCTTTAGGAAGCGGCGGCCACTTTCCCGATCAGCGATCGATCGACGGGTTTACGCCCACCAGCAGGTCGTGCATGTGCTGGGCAAACGGCGTGTTCGGCACGCCGAACTCGGTCTCCAGTTCCAGGATACGACCGTTGAGGTGCCAGTCGACGATCATGCCGCTCATCAAGTCGGCGAAGCGGTCCTCGCCAAGCGCCACGGCCAGCGCCCACGGCGCGTCGTCGATCGTCGGCAAGGGCATTTCGTAGTCCGCCCATTCCGGCTCGCTCAGGCGCGAGACGATGAAGCTGTCGTCATAGACGAAGGCAACGCAGGTGCCTTGCTGAAGGGCGGTCAGCGCCTCGGCGGTGCCGGTAAACGCGACGATCTCCGCGCCGTACTCTTCCTCGGTCTTGCGGTTGTAGAAGGCGCCCTGAATGCCGCAGACCGGGATGCCGTCCAACTGCTCCCATTCGGTCAACTGCGCCGCCGACAGGGCAAGAACATTGGTGCCTGACGAGTAATAGTTGGGATCGACGGCCTGAACCACTTCACGCCGGTCGTTCCGGTCGGTCATGGTCGCGATCATCAGGTCGATCTGACCCTGCTCCAGGAACTGCATGCGGTTGGACGAAACGACCGGCACCAGTTCCAGGTCGACGCCCAGAAGATCGGCAACGTCCTGCGCCAGGCTGGGCTCGATGCCGACGATGTCGCCGCTCTCGTTCAGGAAACCATAGGGTGGATAGTCGGCCTTGACACCGACGCGCAAGGTGCCGCGCTCGGTAATGTCGTCGAGAACGTCGGCCTGCGCCACCTGGGCGCCCATGACAAAAGCGGCCGCAACCCCAACTCCGAGAAGAACGTGTTTCATGAAGTGCCTCACCTTTCCCGATTGTTCCGCTGATAGTGCGGATTGGTCGGTGAGTTTAAGCGCTGGGTCGACGAAACGACAAGTCCTGCCTCACCCGGTGCTCACCGAGGCGCCAAGCTGTCGAACCATGGCGAGGATCATTTCGCAGGTCGGTGCGGGCACACCGACCAGCTTGCCGATCTCCACCACGGCGCCGAGCATGGCTTCGATCTCGAGCGACTTTCCGGCCTCCAGGTCCTGCAGCATCGACGTTTTGTGGGCACCCACCTCCAGCGCGCCTTCGATGCGCTTGTCGACGTCGATGGGGAACTTGACGCCGGTTTTTTCCGCCAGCGCCTGGCCCTCGACCATCATGGCGCGGACGACGGCACGGGTGCCGGGATCGGACGCGATTGCGCCAAGCGTCGCGCGGGTCAGCGCGGACACCGGATTGAAGGCCAGATTGCCCCACAGCTTGACCCAGATCTCGTCGCGAATGCGCGGCCTGACGGGCGCCTTCAGGCCGGCCGCCATCATCGCCTTGGACAGCGCCGTCACACGGTCGCTGCGCGACCCGTCCGGCTCGCCCAAGGTGAACCGGTTGGAATAGGTGTGCTCGATCACGCCCGGCTCGACGATCGAGGCGGCCGGATAGACCACGCAGCCAATCGCCCGGCGCGGGTGCAGGGCATCCCAGATCGTCCCGTCCGGATCGACACTCTTCAGCCGGAGGCCGTCAAACTCCCCACCCTGGCCGTAGAAGTACCAGTAGGGCACGCCGTTCATGGCGGTGACGATCGCCGTTTCCGGCCCCAGCATGCGGGCGATCTGCGGCGTCGCCGGCGCCAACGCCTGTGCCTTGACCCCGATCACGACATAGTCCGGCTGCCCGACGGTGTCCGGATCGTCGGTAAACTGCGCCTTGACGACATGGCGCTCCCCGTCCGAAATCAGGGTCAGGCCATTGGCCTGCATGGCGGCGAGATGCGGGCCGCGGGCGAAGAAGGTCACGTCCGCGCCCGAGAGCGCGAGCTTTGCGCCCAGATAGCCGCCGATGGCGCCGGCGCCGAAAATCACGATCCGCATCAGCGGTCTCCCGGTGTTCTTGTTATGCGTCCGCGGGTACCAAACCCAGCTTTTGTGCCAGCCCGATCCGTTGCAGCTTGCCGGTCGCGCCCTTCGGTATCTCCTTCAGGAAGACCACCGTGCGCGGCACCTTGAAGTCGGCGAGCCGTTGCCTGGCAAAGTCGCGGATGTCGCCTTCGGTCGCGGTCTCGCCCTCGCGCAGAACGATGGCGGCGGCGACCTCCTCGCCCAGCTTGTCGTGGGGCATGGCGAAGGTCACGACCTGGGCCACGGCCGGATGGTCCATCAGGATTTCGTCCACTTCCAGAGGGCTGATCTTCTCGCCGCCGCGGTTGATCAGCTCTTTCAGACGGCCCGTGATGTGCAGATAGCCGTCCTCATCCATCGTGCCCTGATCGCCGGTCCGAAACCAGCCGTCGACAAAGGCATCCGCGTTGGCCGACGGATTGGCCTCATAGCCGTGCGTGACGTTTGGCCCCCTGATAACAATCTCGCCGACACCGCCGGCGCCCAGATGCGCCCCGCCCTCGCCCAGGATCGCCACCTCCGGACCGGCGGCGGAGCCGACCGATCCGGGCTTGCGTTTGCCCGGTGGCAAGCGGTTCGAGGTCATCTGGTGGGCGGCCTCGGTCATGCCGTAGCTTTCGATGACCGGGCAGCCAAAGGTCTCTTCCAGCCGCTTCATGACCTGCGGCGGCAGGGACGCCGATGACGACCGTAGCAGGCGCAAACGCGCCTCGGCGGTGACGCCGCCGTGCCGCGCGGCGCGCGCCAGGATCGCCTGATACATCGTCGGAACGGCCGTGATCCAGGTCGGCCGCACCCCATCGAGCCAGGAAAAGAAGCGCAGGGCGTTGAAACCCGGTGTGCAGACGACAGAGCCGCCGGCGGCCAGCGACGACAGGACCGCCGCGATCAGCCCGTGGATGTGAAACAGCGGCATGATGTTCAAGCAGACATCGTCCGGCGACAGACCGATGGTCTCGCCGATATGCCGCGCCGACGCGGCGATGTTGGCCTGGGTCAGGGGCACGATCTTGGGCCGCGAGGTCGTGCCCGACGTGTGCAGGATCAGCGCGACGTCATCCGGCTCGGCAAAGCCGCCCTTCTCGAGAGATGCGGCGCCGGGACCTTCACCGGCCAAAGTGAAATCACCCCCATCGCCGGGTCGCAGTTCGATGATTGCCAATCCCGCCTTTTGTGCAGCGCTGCGCGCCAGGGTTTCATCGCCCTCTTGGACGACCAGAGCTTTGGCCTGCAAATCGCTCAAATAGAACGAAAACTCCTCCTCGCGATAGGCCGGGTTCAAAGGAGCCGTTGTCGCGCCCGCACCGATCGCCACGAACGCGGCCGCCATGGCGGGGCCGTTCGGCAGGACGATGGCAACCCGATCGTTTCGGCCGATACCCATACCGTTCAGCGTTTCGACCGTGCGATCGACGAGGTCGCGTAGCCCCTTGAAATCAAGCGCCTCTTGATCCGGCGCACCGATGGCAGACGCGCTGTCATCGCCGGCTGCCAGCAAGGCGCGGATGGTCGTTCTCATTCCTGGTTCCCCCGGGCCGGAATCGCCCGCCCGCAAAAGAGCGGCTGGGACACGGCACGTCAAGGTCGGCGTGGATTGCTGTCATTAGGGTGTCAGCAGGGTCCATGCTAGTCATCGATCATGTCGCCAGTGTCCATCACGAGACTGATTGTCAAGCCGCCGCCATGCCCGAACCCTTCAAGAACTTCTTCAATCTCGACGTCATCGAAGGCATGGCCGGGCATTTCCGCCGCGCCTGGCCCGACTTCGACGAAGCCGGCTTTGTCGCCGCGGCATCGGCCGACTTGGCGGCGCTGGAACTGAAGGAAAGATCGGCGCAGATCACGGCGGCGATGGCGACCCACTTGCCCGATGATTTCGAGCATGCCGGCGCCACCATGCTGGCGAGCCTGGCGCCGGCGGACGACGGCGATAGCGGCGGCGGCGAGGCGGGCGCGAAAGGGATCGCAGGTTGGGGCGTCATGCCGATGACGGCCTATGTCGGCGAATCTGGTCTCGGCCATTTCGATCTTTCCATGACGTTGCTGAAGGAAATGACCAAGCGGTTCAGTTCCGAATTCGGCATTCGCTTCTTCCTGCTGGACGATCCGGACAGGACGTTGGCGACGCTGGTACAGTGGACCGCCGACCCCGACCGCCATGTCCGGCGCCTGTGCTCCGAGGGTACCCGCCCCAGGCTGCCATGGGCCATGCAACTGCCGGAGTTCATCAAGGACCCGGCCCCGCTGCTGCCGATCCTGGAAACGCTGAAGGACGACCCGTCGGAGTATGTGCGGCGGTCCGTAGCGAACAATCTGAACGACATCGCCAAGGATCATCCGGACCTGGTGGCCGAGATCGCAGCGCGATGGCTGAAGGGTGCGAGCCGTGAGCGTCAGCAGCTGGTTCGGCATGCCTGCCGGACGCTGATCAAGCAGGGGCACCGGCCGACGTTGAAGGCGCTCGGCTACGGCCGGCCGAAAGTGACGGTGGCCGACCTGACGATCGAAACGCCACAAGTGACCTTGGGCGACGCGCTGGCATTCACGCTGGTTCTGGACTCGACGCGCGACCGAGCCCAGCCGCTGATCATCGACTACGCCATCCACCATCGAAAGGCCAATGGCGGCACCACCGGCAAGGTCTTCAAATGGAAGACGCTGACGCTGGAGCCAAGGGAACGCCACCAGGCAAGCCGGCGGCACGCGATCCGCCAGATCACCACGCGCCAATACTATCCCGGTACGCATGGGCTCGAGATCCTGATCAACGGCGTATCCGTTGCATCGGGCCAGTTCGAACTGGTTATGTAGGCTGTCCGTACATTCGATGAGTTTTGGTTATCGATATTAATACTTTAGTTGTTGGACACTTATTCAAGAGAAACGTAGGGTGACACCGAACCTGACAGTCGATCAGCGAGGTCAACTTCGGCCTTGAAAATAACTCTAATCAAATAGCCAACAATCTAGTCGGTTTGTCCGGTTCCCGATGGAAAAAGGGGGATCGAGATGCCGAGCTTTTGGAAAAGCAGTTTTCGACGCAGCGAAAAACAAGCCGAATCTATTTGGAATTCCCAAGTCGAAAGCTCGACTGACTATCGGATTAGTGATGCAGGACAATGGCGGTTCGGTGGCTGGCGCGCCGACGAGATCGTCGGCACTGACGGCAATGACTGGCTCTTTGGCCTCCGGGGGAACGATCGGCTGATCGGCGGCGCCGGCAACGACCGTGTATTCGGCGGCAGCGGCAATGACGAGATCGAGGGCGACGAAGGCGACGATTTGCTGTCCGGCGGGTCTGGGGACGACACCCTGATCGGTGGAGCGGGAACCGACCTGCTGCTGGGCGGTCGCGGCGACGACACCGCACACTTCCAATCCACGTTCGACGACTATGCGATCAGCCGGATCGGTCCTGTCTGGCGAGTCGAGCATCTCGGCGGTGAAGGCGCCGACGGCACGGACTTCCTCGCCGGCGTCGAGCGCTTGGTGTTCGCGGACGGGTTTGAGGTCTTTCTGGACGATCGCAATACCTTGCCCTTTGGCATCACCGATCAGGCCAGCGTCGACGAGGCGGCGACCATCGACAAGGCGGCGGCCGACGGCCTGCTCGCCAACGACATCGATTTCAACGGCGACACGCTGACCGTCGGCACGGTCGAGGGGGCGGCCGTCAATGTCGGGGCGGAGATCACGCTGCCGTCCGGGGCGCTGCTCACCGTCAATGAAGACGGCTCGTACAGCTACGATCCGAATGGCGTTTTCAACGATCTGGGCGCCGGCGAAGAAGCCACCGACAGCTTTGTCTACCAGGCGTCCGACGGCGAAGGCCTTTCGGCACCGGTTACCGTCGAGATCACGATCACCGGATCTGTGGCCCTGACCCAGGGGGCCGCCATCGACGGTTATGTCTCGGGCGCGACGGTGTTCGCGGACGCCGATGGTGATGGCCAGCCAGACCAGGGCGAGGCCTCGGCGCTTACCGATGCCAGCGGGAACTTTGTGCTGGCCGATGCCGAGGGCCAGTTGGTCCTTTCCGGCGGCATCGACGTGTCGACCGGCCTGCCGTTCCTCGGTCAGTTGCGGGCGCCCGCCGGTTCGACGGTCGTGACCCCGCTGACCACGCTGATCGTCGTGTTGATGGAGCTTGGCCTTACCCAACAAGGCGCGGCCGCGAGGATCGTCGACGCCTTCGGGCTGAACGATGTCGGCGACCTGACCGGCTTCGACCCGATCGCCGCGGCGCTCTCAGGCGACCCGGGCCAGTCGGCCAACGGCATTAACGCGCAATCGGTCGCGGTCCAGGTTCAAAACACGATCCAGCAAGTCGCCGCCCTGCTCAACGGCGCTGGCCTGGAGCCGGGCCAGGCCCAAAACGCGGCCATCGACGCGCTGGCCGGCGCGCTCGCCGAAACCACGGGGCCGATCGATCTCAGCGACCCGTCGGTGATTGCGGCGATCGTGAACACGGCCTCCGGCGGCGGCCCGCTGTCTGAAGAGACCTTGGCCGGCGCGGCAAGCGTGATTGCCGAGACCAACGGCGCGACCCAAACCGCTGCCCAGAATCCGGGTGACGCGGTCTCCGCACTGGAGGAGATCGCCCAAGTTCAAGTCGTGGTGCAAACCGGCGCCGCACCGGCCCTGGCGGAGGCGGGGGGCGCGAACGACAGTTCGGCTGCGGAGGAGGCGTTTACGGGTCAGGCGCTGGACGATGCCGTCGTCGACGCGGCCGACGATGTCGGTGACGTCGACGGCGGCACGACCGGCAGCGATCTACCGGAAACCTTTGCCGGCACAGACGAAAACGACTTCGTCGACGGGCGCGGCGGCGCCGACGTCTTCGATCTCAGGGCGTACTCCAAGCTGGGCTACGAGATCACCATCGGCCAGAACGGCGCGCCGACGATCATCAAGGACATCGATCCCGGGGACGGAGACACCGGCACCGACACGCTGGTGAATGTGGAGATGGCCTTCTTCGCCGATGCGCGCGTGTTCCTGGACGGCAGCAACAGCGCGCCGGTGTTGATCGACCGCATTTCGACGCTGACGCAAGAAAACGAGACCGACACGGGCCTGCGCTTCACCGTGGTGGACCCGGACGGCGACGACATCGGCTACAGCCTGTCCGGTGGCGCCGACAAGGACCTGTTTGACATCGATCCGTCGACCGGTTTCGTCACCTTCAAGGTCGCGCCGGACTTCGAGGCGCCGGACGATGCCGACGGCGATAACACCTACGAGATCGTGATCCGCGCCAGCGATGCGTTCGACTTCATAGAGTTCGACGGCAGCGTCAGTGTCGCGAACGTCGACGAAACCCCCGTTTTCACCTCGCAGGGGTTAGTCGCCATTGCCGAGAACGAGACGGCGCCCGTGTACATGCCCGCCGCGTTTGACCCCGACGGTCAACCCGTGAAGCTCTCCCTCCTTGGTGGCCCGGATGCCAGCCTCTTCGTTTTTAACGCAGTCACCGAAGAACTGCGGTTTCGGCTGCCGCCCGACTTCGAGGCGCCGCGTGACGCCAACGGCGACAACATCTATGAGGTGACGATCGGCGCCGATGACGGGTCGGCCGTGTCCACGCAGAACGTTCAAGTGCGGGTGGAGAACACGCCCGGCGATGAGCCGCTGACCTACTTCCTGAAGATCGAGGGGCTGGAGCGCGGCAACTCCACGGATCCTGGCTATCCAGCGGACGAAGGTTGGATCGAAGTTGACGCCTTTGCCTTTGGTGTCAACGGCAATATCGTCGTCACGCCGGGCGAAACGGATGTCGAGATCGGTCAACCAGGGCTCAGCAACCTGACGATCAATTTCGGCGCCGCCGGGTTCGACATGGCGCGCCTTGACGCGAACCTGGTCTCTGGCGCGCCGCTGGGCGACGCCATCTTGGTCGGTATCTCGTCGGAGGCGTTCGGGCCGAACGGAGAGCCCCCGTCGGATCGCGAACTGGTTCGGTTTGAAGTTACTGGACCGGCGGTCGCCAGTTCGCAGACCAAGGGCGGCCCAGATGGCCTCGACCAAACCGTCACCCTCGACTTCCAACGGCTGACCTACGAAAGTGATATTCTGACCCAGGACGGTCAGATTGTTCCCGGGCAAGTGTTCGCGTCGGGGCCGCCGGAACCGGGCCAAAGGGACGCGCTGGACACGCCGGATAGCCCGACAGGCAAGAGCCCGGTCTACGTTCTTCGCATCGACGATGACACCTGGATCGAGCTCGACAGCTATGATCTGTCGCTGCCGCCCACAGCGAGTTCGGCGGGGCGCCTAAGCCTGACGCGGCAACCGGACGGGCAAGGCGCCAAGCTCGCGGCGCAGCTTGAAGGAAACCCAACCACTTTCGACCTCGAAGTGTGGCAGGTCGGAATAAGCGATCGAACACCGATCGCCAGCTACGAGTTGGGCTTCGCCCAGATCCTGTCGGTCGAGCAGTCGGGCGGCATCGAGAGCGCAGCCATAGAGTTCGGCACGTTTGCCGAGGCGTTTGACGCCGACGGGGATGGGGTCGCCGACTTCACGTTTGAAACGGGGGCTACCCCCGGAGCGGGATTGGCCGCCTCCGTGGCCGGGTTCGATTGGCCAGGCCCCGATGAAACGCCGCAGCCCCCTGCCCCGCTTACCTTCTACCTGAAGCTCGGCGACGGTGCGCACGACGCCTCCTTCAACACGCCGGAAGGATGGATCGAGGTCGATGCCTACGATCTCGGTCTGTCGATACCGGCCAGCCCAATAGGTCAGGGACCGCCGCCACCCGTCGGTTTCTCGGGCCTCGCTCTCGACCTGGCCGACGCCACGCTCGACCTGTCGGACATCTACGGCTTCTTGCTGAACGGTGGTGTCACCGACGCCGCGCTGGTGGGGGTTGCAACGGATGGTCAAGGCGAGACCACCGAGTTCTTCCGGCTGGGGCTCACCAGGGCGATCGTCGATACCGCCTCGGAAACAGCGGGGCAGACGGGGCTTGACTATCGGCTGACGCTGCAATTGCAAGAAGATGTCGGCGGCTCCGGCCTCACATGGGAAACCACCGCGCTCGACCTGAACGGCAATCCGCTGCCCCCAGAGGTCTTCGATCCCGAAGAGATCACGCAACGGGATGCAGCACCGCCCCTTGATGGCGAATCCGGTATTGGCGGGGATGGGCTGGTCTACGTGATGCGGCTGGACAACGGCGCTTGGGTTGAGATTGACGGTTTTTCGTTCGGCGCGGATGCCGGCGATCCCGCGAGGCCCAACGCGCTGATCATAGACCGTACCTCCGACGCGTTTAGCGCCGCACTTGCCGCCGACGCCACGAAGGGCCTTGAGCAAGGCCTGCTGGAGATCGAGGTCTGGCGCGTTGACGAAGACGGCTCTCAAGCAGTGGCCAGCTACGATTTCCGAAAGGTCCTGGCATCCGACTTCATCGCGACCGGGGATGGTGCGGAGCGGCTTGTTTTCGCGGTCAACGAATTCACGCAGACCACCAGAGCGATCGACCCGACGAGTTCGCGAGCCGAAACGGTGTCCTGGGACTTCGCCGGGGGACGGCCCCTGGGCGCTGCGCAGGCCGGTTTCGATTGGGACCAGTCGCTCGCCGGCGGAACCTTCGTCGGCGGCCTCAGCTATTACCTTTACATCGGCGACGGGTCGGTAGGTTCGCCAGTTAACGGTGACTATGATCTGGATCCTGATTGGGTGGCGATCGACGATTTCTCGTTCGATATCGCGCGCCCCATTGCGTTCGTAAGAGGGGAAGGCCATTCCGAGGTAGGGGCCACAAGGTCCGGCGGCCTGTCGGTCAATGTGGACAGCGACGCCTTCGACTTCTCTCGTCTCGACGCCAGGCAGTTCGACGGAACGCTCAGCGACGTCGCGCTGGTCGGTGTCTCCCAAACGGAACCTGACGGGCCGGATGTCGCCCTGTTCAAGGTCGAGCTTGAGGGGGCCTACATCGCCGAGTCGTCAACCAAGGCTGATGTCGGCGGGTTGGATCAGGTCCTGACCTTCTTCAGCAATCAGATCTCCGTGGAGACACGATCGGCCGTCGGGGGTATCGAAACCAACTCCGCGTTCGACGATTATCGCATGTCGGACCCCGCGGCCCCGCTGCAAGTCGGCGACGAACCGTCCAGCGGTGACGAGCTGATCTATGTGTTCAAGTACGGCGATGCGGACTGGGAGACGCTCGACAGTTTCGCGTTTGGCGCGTCGACGTCCGAGTCAACGTCTTCATCTGCTGCCACGACGCGCGGGCTGACGGTCACGCGAACAAGCGACGACCTTAGCGCGCTGTTTGCCCGGCACGCGGCCCTGGGCGCCGACCCCGAACTTCTCGATGTCGAGGTCTGGCGGTTGGAGAACAAGGAGTATGTGCCGGTCGCCAACTTCACCTTCGACGGCACGTTGGTCGAAGACTTTGCTTTGAACGGCGACGGCACCGAGACCATCCAGTTCGAATTCACCAGGTTCGCCAATGACTTCGTCTCCGGCGAGCCGGATGAACGGCCCGGCTTCGATTGGGACATCATCCAGGGCGCTTCGGCAGACGACGTTCCGAACGATTTCGACTGGATGTAGCAGGCTGTTCTAAAGAGCGCTCGGGCGTCGGCGCATACCGCTTTGGGTTTGCGCCCGGGCCTATTCTGTGCGACGCGTTCTGCCTTGAGTTGCGGAACGGAGGCCAGCGCCCATGCGAATGGCGAACATCGCGTTGCTGATGGTGGTCGTGCTCGACATCATGGGCCAGGGGCTGCTGTTTCCGATCATCAACAATCTGATCATGGACCCGTCGTTAGGGTTCATGCCCGAAGGCACGTCGGTCAGCACGCGCCAACTTGGCTATGGCCTGGTGATCGGCACCTTCTTCCTGTTCTGGTTTCTGGGCGCGGCCTACATCTCCAAGGTGTCCGACTATATCGGCCGCAAGCAGGGCATCATGATCTGCCTGTCTGGTGCGCTGGCCGGCTACATCCTCACCATCCTCGCCCTGGTCTTTCAGAGTTTCATTCTGCTGCTGATTGGGCGCGCGATTTCCGGCTTCACCGCAGGGAACCAACCGATCGCCCAGGCGGCTCTGGTCGATATGAGCGAATCGGATGAGCAGCGGACGCGTTACATGGGCCTGATCATTGTGGCCTTCGCGATCGGTTTGGTCATCGGACCCGTAATCGGCGGCGTGCTCACTGACCAAGGCTTGATCGGGGCCATCGCCTCGTTGGAACTACCGTTCTACGTCGCCTGCGCGCTGATCATCCTCAACATGGTCCTGATCGCGATCTACTTCCACAATGTGAACTTCACCAGGCGCAAGCTTAAGTTCCGGCCGGTCGAGATCTTTCTGACGCTTTGGCAGGCGTCAAAAAGGCCGAATGTCGCCAAGGTCTCGATCGTCTTCTTTTTCGAGCAGCTGGGCATCGTCAGTTTTTACGTCTTCATGGACAATTACTTCTTCAGCCGCTTTCAGTTCGACATCTTTCAAAACAGCATCGCCATGCTTGTTCTGGGCGTCACGATGGGCGTGTTCAGCGGCTTTCTGGTCGGGCCGATCAGCAAGCAGGCCCGCAAGACAAGCATCGTCTTCGCCGGCATCACCATCATGGCGCTGGCGGAGGTCGTGTTCATCATCAACGACTCGGCGTTCTTCGCCTACCTCACGATCGTGCCACTGATCGCGGCCTTCGGCATCGTCTACCCGACCATGCTGACCCTGTTTTCCGCCTGTGTCGACGAGACCGAGCAGGGCTGGGTGATGGGGGTCTCGGTTGCCTTGTTCACATTGGGCGCCGGCATCATCTCGATCGTCGGCGGGCCGCTGATGGCCATCGATATCCGGCTGCCCTTCTTCGTCTCGATCTGCAGCTTCGTGATCGCCCTGGGCCTTATCGGCCTCTTGTGGCGAGGCGCGGACGTACAGAAGCTGAACGCCGGCTGACACGACCCAATCAATACGAGCCCCGCCCGGTGCAGTCGCAAATTGGGGTTTTCAAGCCGCGACCCATGTGCGACGCCTTGAAAAGGCTGGGTCAAATTGGGATTCGCCAACCATGAAGATCGCGACGATCTCGCTTTACATGGTGATCATGCTGGACGTCATGGGCCAAGGGCTTGTGATCCCGGTTCTGACCACACTGCTGCTGGATCCCAGCCAGACACTGCTGGACAGCAACACGCCGACGGGCACGCGCGAGCTTTATTTCGGCATCACGATGGGCGTGTTCTTCCTCAGCTGGTTTCTCGGCGCGGCCTATATCTCCAAGCTGTCGGACTTCATCGGCCGCAAGCAGGGGCTGTTGATCTGCCTGGGCGGCGCGTTCCTTGGCTATGTGCTGACCGTGCTCGCCCTTTATCTCAGCAGTTTTGTACTGTTGCTGGTGGCGCGCATCATCACGGGCTTCACCGCCGGCAACCAGCCGATCGCCCAGGCCGCCTTCGTCGACGAAAGCACCAGCCCCGAGCAGAAAACCAGACTGATGGGCTATGTCATCGTCGCGATCAGTGTGGGCCTCTTGATCGGCCCGCTGTTGGGCGGGCTGCTGACCAATCAGGCGCTTCTGGGCAACCTGGCATCGGTCCAGGCGCCGTTTTACGCCGCCAGCGTTCTCGTGTTCATCAACATCGTTCTGGTCGTCATCTTCTATCACAACGTCAAATTCGAACGCCGGCCGATCAAGATCAAAATCACCGATGTTTTCTTAACGCTGTGGCACGCCGCCAAGCGGCCGGTCGTCTTGCGCCTGGCGTTGGTCTTCTTCTGCTCGCAGTTGTCCCTCAACACGTTCTTCGTGTTCCTGGACAATTTCC
This sequence comes from Alphaproteobacteria bacterium, assembly GCA_028277405.1. Lineage (GTDB taxonomy): Bacteria > Pseudomonadota > Alphaproteobacteria > DSM-16000 > Inquilinaceae > JANQGH01. The sequence goes on from JANQGH010000070.1 coordinate 145,508, forward strand.
TTTACAGCCGCTTTCAGTTCGACACCACGCAGAACAGCATCATTCTGATCGTGTTCGGCATCGGGATGGCCGCATCGGGCGCGTTCCTGGTGGGCCCGCTCGACCGCCGCTTTCCCAAGAAGAGCATCATCTACGCCACGCTATTCGTCATGGGGCTGGGATTGCTGATCGTCATGTTCAACCCCGCCGGCGGCCTGTCCTATGTCGCCATCCTGCCCTACGTCGTCGCGTTCGGGATCAACTACCCGCTGATGTTGAGCCTGTTCTCCGCAAGCGTGGACGAGAAGGAACAGGGCTGGGTCATGGGCGTGACCGTGGCGCTTTACACGCTGGGGGGCGGGATCATCTCGTTCCTGGGCGGCCAGATGATGGCGATCAGCATCTACCTGCCCTATTCCGTGGCGCTGGCCGCCGTCGTGATCGCGATGATCCTGATTTTCACCCTATGGCGCGGTGAGAGGTTCCGGGCCCTGGACCCGCGCTGACATGTACGCGCGATCGGCCCGCACCGGCCGAAGGCCGAAGTCGGCATGAAACTCGGCATCCTGTCCGTCTACTTCGTGATCACGCTGGACATCATGAGCCAGGGGCTGGTGATCCCGGTCCTGACCACCCTGCTGCTGGACCCCAGCCAGCCCTTCCTGCCGGCCCACACGACGGCCGGCACGCGGGAGCTGTATTTCGGCCTCACAATGGGCCTGTTCTTCCTGAGCTGGTTTCTCGGCGCCGCTTACATCTCGAAACTGTCGGACTTCATCGGGCGCAAGCTGGGCCTGCTGATCTGCCTTGGCGGCTCGTTCACTGGCTATGCGCTGACCGTCGTCGCGGTCTATCTCGAAAGCTTCCCCTTGCTGCTGATCGCCCGCATCGTCGCGGGCTTCACCGCCGGAAACCAGCCCATCGCGCAGGCGGCACTTGTCGACGAGAGCACCAACGATCAGGAAAAGACCCGGTTCATGGGCTACGTCATCGTCGCCGGCAGCCTGGGCCTTCTGATCGGACCGATCCTCGGCGGCGTTCTGACCGACGACGCACTCTTGGGCAATCTCGCCTCAATGCAGGCGCCGTTTTACGCCGCCGCCATCCTGGTGTTCGTGAACATCCTGCTGGTCTCGGCCTTTTTCCACAATGTCGATTTCGAACGCAGGCCCGTGAAGATCAAGGTGACGGATGTCTTCCTGACGCTGTGGCACGCCGCCAAGCGGCCGGTGGTTCTGCGCCTGTCGCTGGTGTTCTTCTGCTCGCAGTTCGCCTTCAACACCTATCTGGTATTTTTGAACGACTTCCTGTTCAGCCGTTTCCAGTTCACCACGGCCCAGAACTCCATCGTCCTGTTCTTGTTCGGGATCGCAATGGCCGCACCCGGTGCGTTCCTGGTCGGCCCGATCGACAGGCGCTTTTCCAAGAAGACCGTGATCTGCGCGACGCTGTTGCTGATGGCGCTAGGCCTCTTGGCCATCATGGCCAATCCCATCGGCATCCTGTCTTACGGGGCCGCCCTGCCCTTCGTGCTGGCCTTCGCGATCAACTATCCGATGATGCTGAGCCTGTTTTCCGCCAGCGTGGACGAAAAGGAACAGGGCTGGGTGATGGGCGTGACCGTGGCGCTCTACACGCTCGGCGCCGGGATCACGTCCGTGCTCGGCGGACAGTTGATGGCCATCAGCATCTACCTGCCCTACACCATTGCCTTGGGCGCGATTGCGCTGGCGCTGATCCTGGTTTTCAGCCTGTGGCGCGGCGATGCGTTCCGCGCCCTGGACCCTCGGCCGGCCCCGGACGGGGCGGCTTGACGCGCTTATTTCGTCGCGTCGACCGTCTTGGCTTTGCCCTTGCCGGCCGGTTTCCGCGCCTTCTTTTCAGGCCGTGCCGGTGGGTCACCCGTGTCGCGCCAGCGCAGATGGCGGGCCAACGTGATCCAGCCCGTATCCGTGATGCTGCCGCCCTCCGTTATGCTGTCCTCCGGCAACAACGCCCCCAGCCTGGCGCCGTCCGAACCGGCAGAGAAATAAGGGTCCTGCGACGGCATACCCAGCCTCGGCGAAAAGGCGATCACATCCTTCGGCAGCGCCGGGGAGGCGCCGAGCACGCGGTGGTCGTCCTCTCGCCAAAAGGCGGACGGATAGGACGCGAACATGCGGTACGGGTCGAGCGCCCGGCCGCCCTGCTGTTTGCGGCCGCCCGTGTCGGCCTCGGCCGCCGCCAGCCGGCGGGTCTCCAGCTCGCGCCATAACTCCTGGTATTGCGGGATGATGTTGCGCCAGTCATAGAGCCTGGCGACACGGTCACGGCCCGCCGCACCCATCCTGGCGCGCAGGTCGGCATCGGTGGCGAGCTTGGCGATCGCCCGGCCCGCCGCCCCGATATCCATCCACACGGTCTGGGTGATCGCGTGCAGATACTCGGCGAAGTCGAGATAGAAGCACTCATAGCGCCAAGCGGTGCGCCGCCCGGCGTCCGGCGGCGGCATCGCGGTGGCCACCGTCATGCCGGTGGCGCCATCCTCGATCGTGTCGCGAAAACCGTCCCAATCGGTCGCCACCACCGGCAAGCCGGCCGCCATGGCCTCCACCGGAACCAGGCCGAACGTCTCTTGAATGTTGTCGACCAGGGCCACGAACAGGTCGGCCGCGTGCCAGATATTCTCGCGTACCCGCGGCTTTTGGCCGTCGACATAATGAAACACGACATCGGGTGCCACCTGCCGCGCGGTATCGAGAAAGGCGTTCTTGTCCTTGTCGTCGCGAAACCAGCCGCACCAGATCATGTGCAGCTTCGCGTCGATCGCCTCCGCCGCCTGCTGCAGCGCCAGACAGGTCGGCCCGGGGTTCAGCTTGCGCTTGGCCGCCAGCCGCCCGACGAACAGGGCGGCAACATCCTCGTCGCCGATGTTCAGGCGCCGCCGCAGTGCCCGGCCCGCCTCGCGTCGCTGATCCGTCGGCGCGAACACATCCTCGTTGACGCCGAGCGGGATCACCGGCAGTTCGACCGGGCAAGATGGTTTGCCGCCAAACCGCTCCTTCAGGTAGGCGCTTTCGGCGTCCAGCACCTCCTTGATCATGCCCTGCACCGCCCGGGACGGGCAGATGACCGCGTCCCATGCCTCCGTCGGCGCGCGCAGCATGTCGACGAGGCCATTGACCACCCGGTCGCTGGCCGTCGTGTGGGCCACGCCGCAGATCGAGAACGCGTACGGGTCGGCACGGCGGCGCCACCAGGCGAACTCGCCGATCAGCGGATCGGGCCGCCACACCAGCCCAGTCTGCCGCGCCTTGTGGATCGCCGCATAGGGCACATGGACGACCTTCGTACCTTCCGGCGGCTTGGTCCCCACCTCATCGCGCCATTGATCGACCAGGGCAAGAAAGGCCTTGCTCTCCTTCACGCTGGGCGAGGCGACGAAGAACTGCTCATAGCCGCCGTGGCGCACCAGCCCTTTCAGGAAGGACTCGCCCGCCGCCTGCCGGCCCTCAACCCGCTCGCCGACCCGATAGGCCTCGGGCCTGAAAAGCATCACCGGGTTGGGAGGGGTGGACGAAGGCATGGTCGGACGCCGCTGAACGGTCGAAGAGAATCTGCCTGCGGTTCTAGCGCTAGTTGCGATGTCGGGCAATGAAGCTGCAATCACCGGTTCGCGGCGTGAGACCGCGAAGCTCCCCGCCGCGCCGGCCTGAAGACACCACAGACTCCGCCTTCTCGGCGGCTTGACGCGGGCCTGCGACGTGATGTCGAATTGATAATAAGAGTCGTTCTCAACAACACTCGCTGAACCGCTTCTGTCCAATTGGGGGGACATTCATGATCGGGTCGAAATCAGGCGCATCTTTTTCCGTCGGCACCAACGCACCGCCCGCCCACATTGACTGACGCCAACGGCCCGTCGCGGCTGCGCGAGTGGTAACACGGCGATGACGTCGCGGCGCGATCATGGCTGGCTCGAGAAGGCCAGCCACGACCATGATCTTGACGAACTGCTGATGTGCGGGCTTGGGAACCCTGGCGACTGTTGCGAGGCCGGGGCTGTTGCATGGGCGCTCGACACCCTGTGCCATCGCTCAGTCGAGAGCCCGCCGCTACAGCCAGGCCAGGCGAGCAAAGATCAACCGAGCAAATCTGGCCACCTTACCTCCAGAGACACCAGAAAACCGGACAAGCAAGAACGCGAATGAGAATCAGTTGCAGTTTGGGCATCGGATGACATAGGTTTGCGCCGCACCCATTCTTTAGCGGAGACCGACTCGTGTTTGATCGCCCCCTGGCCACCCCTCTTATTCTGCTAAGCGCACTTGCCATCGGCAGCAGCGCCAACGCCCAGCCCATCTCGGTAACGGATCAATATGATCGCTCCATCACGCTGGACGGTCCGGCCGAACGCATCGTGACGATTCCTATCCCCGCCGCCGCGATGGTGATCGCGATCGATGGCGGCACGGACCGGCTGGCCGGCATGCATCCCTCGTCGCGCTCGGCCCTGATGGAAGGCATTCTGGGCGAGTTCTTCCCCGCCGCCCAGGAGATCCCGGCCGAGTTCGTCGGCGACGGATTTGCGCCCAACGTGGAAGAGGTGCTGCAGCTTGACCCGGATCTGGTCATCCAATGGGGCACGCGCGGCGACGACATCGTGCTGCCCCTGACCGACGCGGGGCTGGACGTGCTGACACTGGCCTATGGCACGGAAGAGTTGACCCGCGAGTGGATCGACATCATCGGCTCGGTGACCCGCAACGAGGACAAATCCGCCCGGCTGATCGATTGGCGCGACGAGGTCCTGCAGACGGTACAGGACGATTTGTCGGGAGTCAGCGATGGCGACCGCCCGCGCGTCGTCTATTTCCTGCGCTTTCTGTCAAGCCTGCGCGTGGCCGGCGAAGGCACCTACAACGACTTCTACATCGACCTGGCGGGCGGCCAGAACCCGGCCGACGGCGCCAGCGGCTGGCTCAACGTGGATCCTGAGCAGATCATCGCCTGGGACCCGGAGGTCATCCTGCTGAACGGCTTCGAAAGCGACCTCTCGCCCCAGGACGTCTATGACAACCCCCTGTTTTCCGGGGTCAGCGCCGTGCGCGACGGCCGCGTCTACCAGGTGCCCCTGGGCGGCTACCGGTGGGATCCGCCGAGCCAGGAATCGCCGTTGATGTGGATGTGGCTGGCCGAGATTCTCCAGCCGGACCAGGTCGACTATCCGCTGCGCGACGCGATTGCGGACGCCTATGGCTGGATCTACGGCCAAACGCCCAGCACGGCGCAGATCGACGCGGTGTTGAGGCTGGAGGCCAATGGCGAGGCCGCCGGCTACGACGTCTTCAGCGCCAACTAGCGGCGGATCGGCTCTGACAATCGGGGGCGCCACCATGGACTCCACCGTCCAGGCCGAGAACGGCCGTGCGCTTGGCGGAACCGACCTTCAAGGCGTCGGCGTGACGACCGGGCTGGTGCTGCTGCTGCTCGCGGCGGCCGGCGTCGCCCTCTCGGTGGGGCGATACCCGGTCGGGTTCTGGGATCTGCTGACCATAGCGGGGGGCTGGGTAGGGATCGGCCCGGGCCGCGCCGGCGTGGGCGAGACCGATTGGCGCGTGGTCGAACTCGTGCGCGCGCCCCGGGTCTTGGTCGCCGCGCTTTGCGGCGCCGGCCTGGCCCTGGCCGGCGCGACCCTGCAAGGCATCTTCCGCAACCCGCTGGTCGGCCCCCAGATGATCGGGGTGTCGTCGGGCGCGGCCTTCGGCGGGGCGCTGGCGATCCTGCTGGTCCTGGGCGCGGCGGCCCTGATCGGCCTCGCCTTCGTCTTCGGCTTGCTGGCCGTCATGATCGTCTATCTGGTCAGCCGGCAGGACGGGCGATCGCCGATCCTGATGCTCGTGCTCGCCGGGGTGGTCGTCTCCGCCCTGTTCGGCGCCCTGGTGTCGTTGCTGACCTATCTGGCCGACCCGAACGATACCTTGCCGGCGATCGTCTTCTGGCTGATGGGCTCGTTCGCGGTGGCGAACTTCACCAAGGTCGCCATCGTTGCCGGTGCCCTGGTCCTGTTCGGCCTGCCGCTGCTGATGATGCGGTTCGGCATCAACCTGCTGTCGCTCGGCGATGAGGAGGCGGAGGCGCTGGGCGTTCCGGTCGAGCGCACGCGCTGGATCGCCCTGATCTGTGTCACCGCCATCACCGCCTCGACCGTCGCGATCGCCGGCATCGTCGGCTGGGTCGGCCTGGTCGTTCCTCACCTTGCGCGCATGATCGTCGGGCCGGACCACCGGCGCCTGCTGCCGGCCTCGGCCCTGCTCGGCGCCAGCTACATGATCGCGGTCGATACCGTGGCCAGAACCCTGACCCCGGCCGAAATCCCCCTCGGTGTCCTGACCGCCATCATCGGCGCGCCGATCTTCGGCATTCTGCTGCGCCGGACCCAGCGCAAGGGGTGGGAGGCATGATCGCGGCCCGGGACATTGGCTTTCGCTATCCGAGAAACGATGCCTGGGTCTTCCAAGGCCTCTCGTTCGAGATCGAGGCCGGCCAGATCTTCGGCATTCTGGGGCCGAACGGGCGCGGCAAGACGACGCTTTTGAAATGCCTGGTGGGCCTGATCAAGACCAGCACCGGCACGCTGCATCTGCCCGACGCGATTGGATACGTGCCCCAGGGGTTTTCGACGCCCTTTGCCTACACGGCGATGGACATCGTCCTGATGGGACGGGCGCGCCAGATCGGCACCTTCGGCTCGCCGCGCGCCCATGACCGCGCCATCGCCGCCGCCGCGCTGGCCGACCTGGGCATCGAACGTTTCGCCAACCGTCTCGTGACCAGCCTGTCGGGCGGCGAGCGGCAGATGGTCCTGATCGCGCGGGCATTGGCCAGCGAGGCACCGATCATGATCCTGGACGAACCGACCGCCGCGCTGGATTTCCGCAACCAGTCGATCGTGCTGCATGTCCTGCACCGGCTGAGCCGCGAGCGCGGGCTGACCATCGTGATGACCACACACCACCCCCAGCATGCGCTGGAAATCGCCGACGCCGCCTTGCTTTTGCAGGACGGAGACCGGCATGCGGTCGGCCCGATCGCGCAGACCCTGACCGAAGGCCATCTCAGCGACCTCTATGGGCTGCCGGTTCGGGCGGCGGAGTTCGACCATGGCGACCGGCGGTCGACGGCGATGATCCCCGTCCTGCACTCCGCACGGCAAGCAGCACCATGACACGACCGATCGCCTATCTGTCGCCCCGCGCCGACGCCCAAGCACCGTTCGCGGGCCTGGTGCCCGACGGCCTCAACCTGTCGACCATCCCCGAACGCGCCCTGCCCGATCAGCCACCGGACCGCTTCGGCGCGCTCTTGGTGCCGATGCATATCGACCAGCGCCGCTTCGCCGCCGCCGGGCCCTGGATCTCCAAGTTCTTTCAGGCGGGTGGAACGCTGGTGTTCAACGGTCTGCTGGCCTATCCGTTCCATCCCGCGCTGGCCCGGTTCCAGCCGTTGGCGCGGCCACGCGTGGACCAGTTTCGGGTGCGGATCATGGCGGACCATCCGGTCTGGCGCGGCGTCGATTCCGATGACCTTACGTTTCGCCGTGGCGTTGCTGGCTTTTACGGACGGGGCTGCAACCCGCCCCCGCCCGGCGCGCGGATCGTCGGCACGATCGATCACGGCAGGTGCCGGATCGACTGGCAGTGGCATCCGCCGGAAGGCGGCCGGCTGCTGATGCATGCCGGCAACGATCTGTGGATGTATGCGCGTGACAAGAACAGTGCCGGCGCGCTGACACCGCAATTGCTGCGCTGGTGCGCGGCGGAGGAGACTGTCTCTTGACGGCACCAATCATCGTGCTGGATGGCGGCACGAGCTATCACGCGTTCAGCCTGAGCGACCCGATGCTGGGGCCGTGGTTCGACCAGCGCCTTTACGTCGACGACGTCTCCGCCGAGACGCTGGGGCACGCGGGCACCGTCGTTGTGCCGTGCCGCCTGAACCCGGATTGGCTGGTCGCGCATTCCGATCTGCTGGTCGAGGTGTTACGGCAGGGCCGTACGCTGATCGCGATGGGCGAGACGGAGCCCCAATCGTGGCTGCCGGATATCCGTTTCACCTCGGTGCCGACGAACTTCTGGTGGTGGCTGGAACCCGAGGGCGATCTCGGCCTTCACATCGCCGCCCCCGATCACGGGCTGTTCGATTTTCTGACATTGGCCGAGGCGACCTGGCACTATCACGGCACGTTTGAGACGCCTGATGGTGCAACGTCGCTTGTCAACGCCGCCGATGGCGGCTCGATCCTGCTCGACGATCGCACGTCCTGGCCCGGCCGCCTGATCCTGACCTCGCTCGACCCGTTCTATCACCATGGCAGCTTCTTCATGCCCGCCGCCTCCCGCTTCCTCGTCGGCTTTACGCAATGGATTCAATCGGGAATGCCGATCCATCGGCATCGCCCTGACGGTTGAGGCGGCCGACCGCCGCCGCTATCCTCGATAGACCTCTGGCGGGTCTTGGAGGGTTGATCGCTCGGCCTCGCGAGAGCCGGGTGCCGACGGTACAGTCAGCGCGCTTGCGACGTGGACTGGATGACCTCGAAGCCTTCGAAGACCGGATGGCCAAGATAGTTGCTTCGTGTCCTGCCGGCCTGCGCGTGCGCCTTGCGAAAGGCATCCGACCGGGTCCAGTTCTCGAAATGCGTGCGAGAGGCCCAGATCGAATGAGAGGCGTAAAGCGTATGGTCCTCGGTCGACGGCCCGCGCAGCAGATGGAACTCCCTGAACCCGGGCACATCGCCGAGATGCGATTCCCGATCGCGCCAAACGGTCTCGAACTCGGCCTCGGACCCGATCTTCACCCTGAAACGATTCATCGCCACGAACAACGCCACATCCCTCTTTCCGTCGTATCGGCCCGGACGACCCCCGATAGACAGAGGTTGCCGGCAAGCATCGAAGCCTAACACAGCCGAAATAGAATGCGAACGATTCTGAATTGCATTGCAAATGAGAACGGTTCGCGATACCAATAGCCGATGGACTGGATCGGACCTTCACACCCCCACAGCGATCGACGTGAGCCATGAGTGCGCAACTGAATTCACTTCACAAAGCACAGACCCGGCATTGGAAAGGCGCAGCACCGATCGACAGTGCCAGGGCCGTGCCACAGAGTCGCGTTCTGGACAGCGCCCACATTCTGGCCGGACAGCGAGAAGTCATCATCGAGCATGAAGGCGTGGTCTACCGGCTTCGACATACGAAAAACGGCAAGCTGATTCTGACCAAGTGACAGCGTCCAAGTGGCGCCGGCATCAGCTCGACAAACCTCAACAAACACCTGGCAATTCGTAGCTGCTGCCGCGTCCAACTCGGCCGAGGCCAATGGTCTCGGCCGACTCAATCAGCAAAAAGAGGTCCATCGATGCCCGAGCCGACCGTCGCCCCTCCCGACAGAGAACCACACGTCGTGAATGCAAGTCGTGAGCCCGTCGCCGATGCCTGAGATCGCCAATCAGAACAACGTTTGCCGCATCAGCGACCTCAGCTTTACGTCCTGCCTGGTCATCTGGTCGCTGCGGCGCGGCGTGCACCAGCCCGGCAATGCAGAGGCTCTCAAACGCACGTTCGAACGAACGTTCGGCGCCGATGGCGTCGACGATGCGCTGATGCTGTTCGGACAGTTGGTCGGCGGCTTGCGACGGGGCCTGAAACTGCCCCCGGACATTCGCGCGCCCGAAGACGGCAACGTTTCGTATCAAGAAGTTACGTTGCTGTCCTTGCTGGCCGCCTTCCAACATCAGACGCCGACAGACGCGCGCCGACTGATCGTGCGGATGTTTCACCGCGACCAATGCGAGGCGTTCGCGGCGGTCGCGGCGGGGTTCGCCGACGCCCTCCTCAAGGCCAATCAAGTGCTGCCGCCGGACGGGCGCGGAGAAGGCACGATTGTTCCCTTGTCGCCGCGCACGCGGCCTCGGAAAAAGCTGGCGCAGCCGGTCGAACCGGGTGCGCTGACCGCCCAGGAAGCCGTCATCGTGACCGGGATACGCATTTGGGTGCGTGCCTTGAAGCAAGGCGGCAGCCCCCACGCGGTGCTGCGCGCCCATTTCGACGAGTGGGGCGTTGCGGAGGCCACGAGCAGTTTGAACGCCGTGATGAACCATACCGGCCGCTGCGCGACCCGGGCATTCGATGTCCGCTGCCCCAAATGCCCCGGCGTTTCCGCCGACGAGGCCAGAGTCTTGAGCGCAACCGCCGCCATGCAGCGCGGCGACCGGGTGGCCGCGATGGGCCTGTTGCTGGCGTGGCTGCCGTCGCCGGTCGTTCAACTGACGATCGCGGCCTTGGAGGGTCTGGCGCGCGCCTTTACCGAGGCGCGTGCGGAACTGCCGCAACGACGTTGGCGGTTCGATGAAACCGCCCAACTGCAGCCGGGAACCGCTGACGGCGCAGAGGACGCCCAGCGCCCGACCCTGCACTGATACCAAGGCTCGACGATAATGACCCTTGGTATAAGCCCGTGCCGCCGCTGAGCCTGCGGCACGGTCCGATTCCGCACAAGAGGACACGCGTATGAAGCAAGTGGGCGACCGAGTTCCGCAGGTCGACTTCATGACCAGACAGGACGGCGAATGGAAGACCGTCAGCAGTGACAGCATCTTCAGCGGCAAGACGGTCATCGTCTTTGCCCTGCCTGGCGCCTTCACGCCGACCTGCTCGACGACTCATCTGCCGGGCTATCTGGCCCTTGCCGGCGAGTTGCATGAGCATGGGGTCGACGACATCGTCTGCCTGTCGGTCAATGACGGTTTCGTCATGAACGCCTGGGCCGCCGATCAGAATGTCGATGGCGAGGTGCGCATGGTGCCGGATGGCAGCGGCCACTTCACAAGGGGCATGGGCATGGAAGTCGACCTCGACGAGTTGGGCTTCGGCTGCCGGTCTTGGCGTTATTCGATGCTGGTCGAGGACGGCGTCATCACCGGCCTGTTCGCCGAGGACAGGGACCAGCCGGGCGATCCGTTCGAGGTCAGCGACGCGATGACCATGTTGAAGTTCGTTCGCCACCGCAACAACGAGGACCGGATCGCGGTCTAGGCCATCGGACGTCGACGGAGCGTCGCACGTTTCGCCGGCACCAAACACCAATGGGCCGGGCAAGGTGATCCACCGAGCCCGGCCCACTTCTCGTGATTGCGGACCCGCTAGTTCTGGGCGACCCCATAGATGCTTGCAATGTCATCCAGCATGAGATGCGCCGCCAGTATGCCGCCGGCGGTGTTCCAGACGACGTCGTCCACCGCGTCAACCCGCCCTGCCTGCACGGCGGAAAGGGACTGCCACAGCGGATCGTTCAACGCCCCGTCCTGCTGGGCCACCCCTTCGCCATCGCCCGTGTCGTAGGTGAAATAGAAGATGCGGTCGCCATCCATGTCGGGAATGCTCTCGCGGCCAACGCGCAAGGCAAATTCGTCGACATTCTGGTTCTCCGGCCGGGCGAAGCCCAGGTCGCCCAGGATGACGCCTGAGAAGCTGTCGAGCTGATAAATGCGGATCTGGCTTGGCAGAAAGCGAATGACCGACACCTCCTCTTGCAAGCTGTCCCCCAGGCCCTCGCGAAGCGCTGCTATGCGCGCATCGTATTCGGCCAGGACCTGTTCGCCTTGCTCCTGCACGCCCAGGGCATCGGCGTACAGGTCGAAGTTGACCCGCCAATCGCCCCGCAAACGTTCCGACAGAATGGTCGGGGCGATCGCGGAGAGCTGCGGATAGACCTCTTCATGCCGTTGCTTGTTGCCGAGAATGAGGTCGGGTTCCAGCGCCGCGACCAGTTCCAGATTGATGGCGTTTTCCGTACCCAGATTAACCGCTTCGGCCATGGCGTCGGCGATGTGGTCGTACCAGGGATCACCGGTCCAGGACTGGGCGGCACCGACCGGGGCGATGCCAAGCGCCAGCAGGGCCTCAGTGCCCTCGTTGGTGAGCACGACGATCCGTTGCGGGTTCTCGGGCACGTCAGTCGTGCCCATGGCGTGTTCGATTTCGTCGGCACCGACCGACGTGGTCAGGAAGACCATGGACGCGCCGATCAGGGCGCAGGCAAACGAACGCATGGTGGGGGGCTCCCAGTTGTGAAATCGGACCACCGGATCGTGGGTGGCCGACTGCTGCCTGGGACCTCGGGATGGCCGAACCGTGCTGATTCGGCATCCAACTGTCAATACCGGGCGCACGTATGGGCTGGCCCCAGCCCGCTGGGAAGGCGCGCGCCGCTGACCCAAGAGCCGCGCGCGCCTCTGGCGGCGATCGGACCTTGCTGATGCCCGGTCACGATCGCGACGCGCACGGCGCCCTTGCCATCGCCGGCCTCGTGATCGGCCTGGCCCTGCTGGTGCTGGCCAGCCTGCATCTGGGGCTTCGCCACTACGCGCCCTGGCAGGTCTTCGACGCCGTTTTGCGCGACGGCCAAGGCACCGACGCGCTGATCATCCGAACGCTGCGCCTGCCGCGGACCGTCAACGCCCTGGCTGTCGGCGCGGCGCTCGCGGTTTCAGGGCTGCTGATGCAGTCCGTGACCCGCAACCCGTTGGCCGCGCCCGGCGTGCTGGGCGTCAATGCGGGTGCCGCGCTTGCCGTCGTGCTTGGCCTGTCCGCTTTCGGCATTGCCTCGCTTTCCGCCCTTGCGGGTCTTGCCGCGCTTGGTGCCATGGCCGCCACCGCGCTCGTCTTTGGCATCACCCTGTCGGCCGGCGCCAGCTTTTCCCCGGTCCATGTCTTGCTCGCCGGTGTCACGGTCGCGGCACTGCTGGCCTCGTTCACCCAGATCCTGCTGGTCACCGACGAGAGCACGATGGAATCCCTGCTCTTCTGGCTGGCCGGGGGCTTTGCCGACCGCCCCCTGATACTGCTTGCCATTGCGGCGCCCTTTATCGCCATCGCCTTCCTGGCGGTCATGCCGATGACACGGGCGCTCGACGCGCTGATGACCGACGATGCCAGCGCCCAGGCGCTGGGCGTCCCCATCGTGCGCATTCGCCTGACCGCCCTCGGCCTGGCCGCGATCCTGGCCGGCCTTTCGGTCTCGGTCGCCGGCCCGGTCGCCTTCATCGGGTTGATCGCGCCGCATATTGCCAGACGGCTGGGCGTGCGCGGACATGCGCAGTTCGTGCCGGCTGCGGCGCTGGTGGGCGCGATGCTGGCCGTGGCGGCCGATATCCTCGCGCGCTACGTGGTCTCCCCCGGCGAGGCCCCGGTGGGCGCGGTCCTGGCGCTGATTGGTGTGCCGGTCCTGATCGCCCTGCTGCGCAGCCGCCGCATGGGGCTGCAACGACGATGAACGGCGCCAACCCAGATTCGGACGGCTGGTGGCTGGTTCGGTCGGGATTCATCGCGGGACTTGTCGTTCTCTTGTCCCTGCTGCTGCTTCTGGCGGTCGGCGTCGGCAGTTCTTGGCTCAGCCCCGAGCGGGTTTTGCACGCGCTCGTGGGCGCGGGCGAGCGCATGGACCAGGTCATCGTTCAGACCCTTCGGCTGCCGCGCGCCTTGCTGGCGGCGCAAGCGGGCATTTGCCTGGCCCTGGCCGGCGCCCTGTTGCAGCGGGCCACGCGCAATCCGCTGGCCTCGCCCTCCGTGGTCGGCGTCGTTGATGGTGCGGCGGTCGGTGTCGTGCTGTTTCTCTGGCTGTTCAGCAACGAGGCCAACGCGCTGACGGTCTCGATCCACTTTCAGCCTTTGGCGGCGGCCGCCGGCGCGGTCGTCTTCGCCGCCATCGTCGGCCTGCTGACCTGGCTCGACGATGGCGGGCCGATGCGGCTGATCATCTACGGCGTCGCGATCGCGGCCTTGGCGAGCGCGATCGTGACGCTGCTGATCATTCTGGGGCCGGTCTTCCGGGCCTCACAGGCCCTGATCTGGCTTGCCGGATCGGTTCATCAGGCTCATTGGGACGACGTCGTCAGCCTGGCCATCCTGCTGGCCATGTCCCTGCCGTTCCTGGCGCTCGTGCCCCGGGTGATGGATCAGTTCCTGCTGGACGACGATACCGCGGCCGCCACCGGGCTGGCGGTGGGCGCCATGCGCGCCTTGCTTCTGCTGATCGCCGTTTACCTGACCGCAAGCGCGGTTTCGTTCGTCGGCGGCATCGCCTTCGTCGGGCTGATCGCGCCGCATGTGGCGCGCCTGATCCTGGGCCAGAATGCGGGCCCTTACCTCATAGGGTCGGCCCTGATCGGCGCGATCATCGTGCTGGCGTCGGACATCGTCGCGCGTTTGATCCTGGCGCCCCTGGAACTGCCGACGGGCGCGGTCACCGCGCTGATCGGCGCGCCGTATTTCCTCTTCATTCTGATCAGGCGGGGCCGCAGTCATGCGTGACAGTTTCGCGAGCTTCGAGGCGGCCAGCGTCGGCTATCGCGAGACGATGGTGTTTCGCGATCTCACCCTGTCCTTGCCGCAAGGCCGCATCACCGCCCTGTGCGGCCCGAACGGCAGCGGCAAGTCGACCGCATTGCGGGCCTTGAGAGGGCTGCTCGGCCTTGAGACCGGCCTTGTCAGGATCGGCGACCGGCCGCTGGGCGCCTGGTCGCTGCGGGATCTCGCCAAGCAGATCGCGATGCTGACCCAGGCGCCGAGCGCACCCGACGAGATCAGCGTCGCCGATCTGGTCATGCTCGGCCGCTTCGCCTATCGCAGGGCATTTGTCGGCCCGACCGCCGAGGATCGCGCGATCGTCGATCGCGCCATCGCCGCCTGCGATCTCGGCGATCTGGCCGAACGGCCGCTTGGCGCCCTCTCAGGCGGGCAGTCGCAGCGCGCCTGGATCGCCATGGTGCTGGCCCAGGACGCCCCGGTCATCCTGCTCGACGAACCCACCAACCATCTCGATATCGCCCATGCCTTGGAGACGTTGGAACTGGTCCGCAGCCTGAAGCATGGCCAAGGCAAGTCCATCGTCGTCGTGCTGCACGATCTGAACCTGGCCGCGAAATACGCCGACCACATGGTGCTGTTCCGCGAGGGCCAGGTCGCGGCCGAAGGTGCGGTGGCGGAGGTGTTCACACAAGCCACGATCGCCCAGGTTTTCGACATCGCGTGCCGGGTAATCGAAGACCCTCTGCATGGCCGCCCGATCTGCATCCCTTACCCGAAGGGCCAAGCCGTCGAACGCCAGGCCGGATGACACCGGCGGGAGCAAGCGCGTCCAAGTGTCGCGCAATACTGCGAATCGTTCTCATTTGCATTGACAGACGCGATGGCTTCACAGCATGCTCGCGGCCCATGTGCACCCTGCTTCATCTGGCGGAAGGCACGGCCAGGCAACCGCCGCGGACCGGCCTCGGCGGCTTGTCAGGCCGGCTGGTTCGTCATGCACGGCGCCTCGGCCAGAGACCGGCATAGCGTGGCCAAACCCTCAAAGGCCAAAAAGGCCTCGCTCGGCTCGCTGCTGGCCCCGGTTCGCGGTGTTCTCGTCGTCGCTTGCCTGTTGCAGGCCGTCAGCGCGATAGCCGGCGTCGCGCCGTTCATCGCGGTCGCCGAGCTGGGCCGCGTGCTGCTCGCCGAAGGTCCGATCGACGGTGGACGTGCCTGGACCATCGCCATCATCGGGGCGGCCGCGCTGGTCGTGCGTCTGGTCTTCATGATGGCGGCCGGCGGGCTGACCCATCTGGCCGATCTCGACTTTCAGCTCGACCTGCGCCGGCGCATGGCGGCCCATCTCGGGCATGTTCCGCTCGGCTGGTTCACCGAACGCAATGCGGGACAGGTCAAAAAGGCGCTGCAGGACGATGTCTCGGCCCTGCATCACCTGGTCGGCCATGCCTTCACCAACATGGTGTCCGCCGCCGTCACGCCGCTGGTCTCGCTGATCTACCTCTTATGGGTCGATTGGCGGCTGACGCTGGTGGCGATCGTGCCACTCTTGCTGGGCATGGGCTGCCTCTACGCCTTTCAGATGCGCGGCTTCAAGGAGAAGATGGCCGCCTACAATAGGTCCCTTGAACAGGTGAACAGCGCCTCGGTCGAGTTCGTTCAGGGCATCGCGGTGGTCAAGACCTTCGGCCAGGCGCGCAAGGCTTATCAGCGTTTTCTCGACGAGACACAGCGCTTCATGGACTATTTCTGGGACTGGGTGCGCGGCCTGTTGAAGTTCTCCGCCGCGTCGGAGGTCGTGCTGTCGCCCCTGTTCTCGCTCGTCGTGGTGCTGGGCGGCGGCATCTGGTTCGTCAGCCAGGGCTGGGTGGCACCGGTTGACGTCTTGCCGTTCGCGATCCTTGGGCTTGGCTTCACGGCACCGTTCCTGACCATCGGCTATGCCCAGAACGACATGATGATGGCCCAGCAGGCGGCAAAGCGGATCAACGAACTGCTCGACGCGCCAACCCTGCCGGACAAGGAGACCGGGCGGGTGCCGGACGGCGCGCGGGTTGTCTACGAGGGCGTGCGCTTTTCCTACGACGACCGGATCGATGTGCTTCAAGACATCGATCTGGACCTAGCGCCGGGCACCGTTACGGCGCTGGTCGGCCCGTCCGGATCCGGCAAGACGACAATCGCCAAGCTGTTGCCGCGCTTTTGGGACCCGACCGGCGGACGCATCACGCTCGGCGGCGTGCCCATCGACGAGCTGCCGTCGTCCGAGCTTTACCGCCGGGTCGGCTTCGTCTTTCAGGATGTGCAACTGGTGCACGCCTCGATCGCGGCGAACATCGCGCTCGGCCGTCCCGACGCGACCGAGGCGCAAGTCGTCGAGGCCGCCCGGGCCGCACAGATCGACGAGCGGATCGCCGCCTTGCCGCGCGGCTACGACTCGGTCGTCGGCGACGACGCCAAGCTCTCAGGCGGCGAAGCGCAGCGCGTCTCGATCGCACGGGCGATCCTCGCCGACGCGCCGATCCTCGTTCTGGACGAAGCGACGGCCTTTGCCGACCCAGAGTCGGAAGCCGCCATCCAGGACGCCTTGTCGACGCTGGCGGCGGGCAGAACCTTGCTCGTCATCGCCCACCGGCTGCACACGATCGTCGGCGCGGATCAGATCTGCGTGGTCGATAAGGGCCGCATCGTCGAACGGGGCCGCCACGCCGAGCTGTTGGACCAGGGCGGTATTTTTGCCCGCATGTGGAACGCGAGCGAGCGTGCTCAGACCTGGCGCCCGGGCGAGCCGGAGGCTTCGGCGATGGACGGCGAGGCGGCCCAATGATCCGCGCCTTGTTCAACGTCGCTGGGCCCGAGGCGACGCGCCTGCTGCGGCGCAACCTGATCGGGCTGGGCGCCGAGGGCCTGCTGATGGGGCTTGGCTTCGCGCTGCTCGTACCGGTGCTGGCGGCCCTGTTTTCGAATGACACGCGAGGCGCGTTGATCTGGCTGGCGGCCATGGCCGGCGTGCTGGTGATCTATGCCGGCGTGCGGTACCGCAGCCAGCTCGCCGGCTATATGGCGGCGATCGGCCTGGGACGCGGCCTGTTCAGCCGGCTTGGCAACCATGTCGCCGAACTGCCGCTCGGCTGGTTCGGCCCCGACCGCGTCGGCCAGGTCGGGCGATTGACCAGCCAGGGTGTGATCGACGTGATCGGCGTGCCGGCGCATCTGCTGCGGCCGGTGATCACCGCGTTCGTGACCCCGGCGACCGTCATCGCGCTGATGTTCATATTCGACTGGCGGCTGGCACTCGCCGCCCTGATCACGGCACCGATCGCAGCACTGGTCTATCGCTGGACCGGCAATTTGGTTCAACGGACCGATCACCGCACCGACGCGGCGGGCACCGAGGCCGCGGGACGGGTGGTGGAGTTCGCCCAGAACCAGGCGGTATTGCGGGCGTTCGGACGGTCGACCGAAGGCTATGACCTGCTCGACAACGCGCTGAAGGAACAGCGGGACGCCGGACGCGTCCAGATCATGACGGCGGTGCCGGGCTTTGCCGCCTTCGTACTGGTCGTGCAGTTCGCCTTTACCATCGTACTCTTGTTCGGCACCAGCCTCGCGCTGGGCGGTTCGATCGACGTGCCGGAACTGCTGGCCCTTCTGGTGCTGGCGGTCCGCTATGTCGAGCCCTTGATCATGGCGGCCGATCTCGGCGGCGCCTTGCGCATCGGCCGCAACAGCCTGGCGCGCATGGACACGCTGATGGCGATGGAGCCGTTGCCGGAACCGGAGGCCTCCGCCGCCATGGCGGGAGCTGGGATCGCGTTCGAGAGCGTAGGCTTTGCCTATGACACGCGACCGATCCTGACGGACGTCAGCTTCACCGTACCGGCGGCGAAGATGACCGCGCTGGTCGGCCCGTCCGGATCGGGCAAGACCACGGTCATCCGCCTGGCCGCACGGTTCTGGGATGTGGATGCCGGCGTTGTGCGCGTCGCGGGCACCGATGTCCGCCAGATCAAGACCGAGGATCTGATGGCCCGGCTCTCCATGGTTTTCCAGGATGTCTATCTGTTCGACGGTTCGATCGAGGACAACATCCGGATGGGCCGACCGGAGGCCGGCGAGGACGCGGTGCGCCACGCCGCCCGCCTGGCCCGTGTCGACGAAATCGCCGATCGACTGCCGGACGGTTACGCCAGCAAGGTCGGCGAAGGTGGCGCCGCCCTGTCCGGCGGCGAGCGCCAGCGGGTCTCGATCGCCCGGGCGATCCTGAAGGACGCGCCCATCGTCCTGCTGGACGAGGCCACGGCGGCGCTCGACCCGGAGAACGAGGCGGCGGTGCAAGACGCGCTCCGTGCCCTGACGGCGGACCGGACTCTGCTGGTCGTCGCCCACCGGCTGCAGACCGTGCAATCGGCGGACCAGATCATCGTCCTTGACGAGGGAACGGTCGCCGAGCAGGGCAGCCACGCCGAGCTTCTGGCCAAGGGCGGCCGCTATGCCGCGTTCTGGCGCGAACGCAGCCGGGCGGAAGGCTGGCGGCTGGCGCCGGACCGCTCGGCCCCGCCCGATCATCCGAACACGCACATTGCGGGAGCCTGATCGTGGCCGCTCGCCCACGACCCACGACAGAGGGAAAGCACAGCGTCGATCTCAGCGGCGTGCCCGAGACGATGCTGTGGCCGCTTTGGAACCGCGCGGTGGAAAAGTCCCGCCGCGCGCCGCTGATCGACGATCCGCTCGCGGTCGGCCTGATCGACCGCATCGACTATGACTTTGCCGGCCGGTTCGGCAAACCCAGCGTGATGCACGCCATCAGGGCGCGCCATAGCGACGACTTGATCCGCGATTACCTGGCCCAAGGCGAGGAGCCTCGCACCGTCGTGGCCCTGGGCGACGGGCTGGAGACCCAGTTCTGGCGCGTCGACGACGGCCATGTCCGCTGGCTGAGCATCGATCTGCCCGAGGCGATCGCGGTGCGCCGGCGGCTATTGCCGGACCATCCGCGCACGGCGACGATCGCGGCTTCGGCTCTGGACCCCGCCTGGCTGGACGCGGTGCCCAAGGATCCACCCCCGTTCATCACGGCCTCCGGCCTGCTGATGTATTTCGAGCAGCCGGATGTCGTGGCGCTGCTGACCCGGTTGGCCGCACGCTTTCCGGGCGCCGAGCTGTTCTTCGACACGATCCCGCCCTACATCTCGCGACGCACGATCGAGGGGCTGAACCTGACGAAGAAGTACACCGCACCGCCGATGCCCTGGGGCATCTCGTTGGACGATATCCCCACCTTCGTCCGAGGCTTGCGCCGCTTTCAGGTTCGGTCGATCCAGACCTACGCCGATCCGTTTCCGCAGCGGACCCGGCTGTACAAGCTGCTTTCCTACATCGCCGTCGTCCGACGGCGTTACGCGCCGGGCCTGGTGCATTTGAGGGCGACATCGGGGTCCTCCTTGCAAGTGGTCTCGAACGACGCGCCGTCGTTCCAAAGCCTGTCTTCGGCAGGTCGGCCACACGGCTCTCATCCGCCTTCGAACCAGGACAACGCAACACGGGGAACCACGAGATGACGAGATTGCTGCTGAGCGCGCTGGCATTGGCGGCCGTAACTTCGGGTGCGGTCGCCGAGACGACGGACTATAGCCTCTCCGTCGTCGACACCGGGCAGCGCGACTATTACTGCACGGTGACGCTTCGGCTCGACAACGCGTCGGACGGAACGGTGAACGATCTCAACGGATCGGTCGTTCTGTTGGCCGGCGACGAAGCGGTCGGGCAGAGCCGCGCCAGCTCGTTCCTCAATGTCGGGCCGGGCGCGACGGGCGAGCGGCTGTTCGAGGCCCCGAACGCGCCCTGCGCCGAGGTGACGGACTATCGCTTCGACGTCAACTCGTGCCGGATCGACGGCAGCTTCCGCGACGCCTCGGAATGCGCGGCCCGGCTCGCGCCCGAGATCGCCTCTGCAGCATCACCCTGACGTTGGCGGCGAGCGCTATTCCCCGTTTTGCTGTAGAGCATGGGCAACCGATAGCGGTGACCTACGGGCTGCCGTAACTGCTGCCGCAAAAAAGACGCCTGTTTTGGTGGGCACATGCCTGCGCTGAGTTCATCAATGGTTAAGGTGGTGAGGTCTAAGTGGGCGTTTCGGCCTTCAGGGCCGCGCGCGCAGCGGCCGCGCCGCCCCCCATCGCCCCGGAGTATCCGCCGCTGCCGGAATAGGCGGAGGCCAGCCATAGGCCCTCGATGCTTGTGGCCACGTTCATTGGCGCCTTGATCGGGCCGCTGCGCGGCGGGTGCATGGCAAAGCCGTAAAGCGCGCCGTCCGGCGTGTTCAGATACTCCTGCATCGTTCGGGCCGTCGCGATCGTCGAATCCGCGACCGCATCGGCGAAGCCCGGCCACTCTTGATCGAGGCGCCTGGTAATCGCCGCGAGCCAGGCGCCTTTCCGCGCGTCGTAGGCAGCCGGATCAAGTCCCTCCCAGTTGGAAACCTGGTCGATCGTGTCGGCACTCAAGGAATAGAGCCCGTCCCCGCGAAGGCCGCTGTCGATCTGGCTGTAATCGACAACCGCCAGAATCGGCATGCGATCGCCCGGCGGCGCGGCCAACAGGTCGGCATTGCTCTTGTAGTCGGAGAGCTTTTGCACCCAGTCGGGAAGAAGCTGCGTCGAATAGTGGGTCACGCCCAGTTCGGCGGGCGGCCGGGTGAGCCCGAAGGCGGCGTAGAGCAGTGTTATGGAGAGCGGCCGGTCGCGATAGGGCGCCATGAACGCCTCGCGCGCCTCTTCCGGCAGCATCTCGGCGATCCTATGCGGTGCGGCGTTGGCGAAGATCACGGGCGCCTCCGCGACGGTTTCCACCGCGCGCTCGCCGGTCCGGTAACGCACCCCAGACGCTCGGCCCTCGGTATCGAGTTCGACGCCAAACACCTCGCATTGCAATCGCGCCTCCCCGCCCTCGTCGCGAACGGCCTTGACCAGACGATTGCTCAATTGCTGCGAGCCGCCCTTGATGAAGTTGCCGCCGCTTTCGATATAGCCCGCTTGGCCCATGGCATAGAGCAGCCACCAGCACTCGTCCGGATTGTCGGAGTAGTAATGCAGGTTCGCCGACAGCGCGATCTTGACCGCCTCGTCGTCGCCGAAGAAGCGCTCGAGCACCTCGGACACCGACGCGCGAAAATCGCGCACGAGCGCCCATAGCTCAAGCGGCAAGTCGGCCGCATGCGCGATGCGCCACATGGCACTGTGCGCGCCGCCCAGATAGTCGAGCGCCTGCAGCGCGCGGCGCACATGGTGTAAGAACCGCTTGATGTTGCTCGCCTGATGCGGAAAGCGGGCCGACATGGCATCTTCGATGGCCTCGTAGCCGTGCGGCAGCACGAAGGGCTCTCCGACAATCCGGCCGCGCACCTGGTAGATGTCCGGGGCCGGCACAAACTCGATATCGTCGTAGAGGCCGAGGGCCTCGAACACAGCACCTTTTGGATCGAAGGTCCGTCGCGGATCGGAGGTTTCGTGAAGCGAGCCCTCGACCGTCATCGCACCGTGGCTGTAGGTCGTGGCGGCACCGCCGAAATTGGCGTTCCGCTCAAGCAGCAATACCCGCTTGCCGGCGTGCGCAAAGAGCGCCCCAGCGGTCAGGCCACCAAGACCTGATCCGACCACGATCGCGTCGTAGCGTTCCGCCATAATGGCCTCCGTCGCTGCTGCCGGCGCTGGAAACCTAGCCGCGTGGGCGGCCGCTGCATTGATGCCAGTCAAGGGTCACGGGCAACGCGGTGTGGGCTGAACGGGGAAACGCTTACAGAGACCGGGCCGCGCCGGACGCCCTCCCCATTTTCTGCAAGGACACCGGCTGGAGCGCGGTGATCGCCTCCGGCTACGCCGATGCCCTCACCTGGGCAACGCGCTCGCCGCGTCCAGCTCGATCACGGCGGCGAAGAAGCGTTCGGCCATGACGTCGAGCAGCCGGCCGGCGCGGCCCTGCGGGTCGGTGCCCGCGAGCCTTTGGAACTTGACCGGTATGGTCAGACAGTGGAGGGCGGAGAGCCTGAAATCGTACAGCGCCTCGTCGAACGGATAGTGCGCCACGCCGGCCCGGGTCAGCGCCTCGTGCCAGGCCCGCACGATGTCAAGCTGGTGACCGTCCCGTTCCGGCACCGGCTCACTGCCGCCGATCAGGCGGGCGATGTCGTAGGTCGCGCTGGTCTTGTGCACCAACTGCCAGTCCAGCATCAGCACTTCGTCGGCCTCGCCCGGCTTACCGAACATCAGATTGTCGGCGCGCAAGTCGCCATGCACCAGGGCGGCGGGCCGCTCCGCGATGCGGCGCTCAAGCGCCTCCAGATTCTCCGCAACCGCCTCGCCGATCGCCAGCGCGCGCTTGCCGATGCGCAGCGCGAAGGCGTCGGCGAAGGTCGGCCAGGCGTCCACGAACGTGTCGGTGTGAAAATGGTCATGCTCCGGCGCCCAGCCGATCGCGTCCAGCGCCGCATTGTCCCAGAACGTCGCGTGCACCTGGGCGATCATGCGCGCCACGGCCAACGTCCGGTCATGGGCGATGCCGTGCACCTGATCGCCGACCGTCAGATGGCCGAGATCCTCCATCACCAGCGCGCTGGCCTTCGGCGTCTCCTCGGCGAAATAGACCCGCGCCAAGCGGATCGGCACCCGCCGCGAGACCTCCCGGTAAAACCCGACCTCGCGCTCAAACGCACTGATCTCCGCCGCCGCCTGGCGAAAGGTCTCGTCATTCGGCTTGATCTTGGCCACCAAAGAGGCCGGCCGACCTGCCGCCGGAGCCTCATACGTCAGTTCCAACCGCAGGGTCTGGCTAAGAAAGCCCCGGTCGTTGTTGATGGAGGTGGTCTTTACCGCTGTCACACGCGGGGGGCGGTCGTCGAACAACGCCGCGTTGATCCAGTCCGGCGTTATCTCGTCGACCGACGCGGGGACGTCGATCATCTGTGTCCCTTCCCGAGACATTGCACCTGCGCGACGTGTCGCAGAGTTCAGCGGGGATGTCCAGGATCGTGGGCGGACCTGCTGAAGCGCGGGTTACTCGCTCTATCGCCCCGGACCAATACCGTTAGGTCGATGTCAATCAACCGCCCATGACCGCGACTCCGGACCAAGAAGAGACACTGAGCGTTGCAGCGCACTGTTGCGGTACACGCCGATACATCGGCAAGGGCCGCGCCGTTCGGACACCTTTATCGTTTCACCTGTTTTCATCTCGTGTCGGCTATCGATCCCGAGACTGCCTGCCCGAGGATTAATGCCAACTTGCGATGATAATGACCCCTGCGACCAACCGGTATCCGCGCCCCGCAGGATTTGGTGCGCTGTCTCGGTTGCCGGACCGCTCTCTACGGAAAGAACTCCGGACGAACTGGAAAGCAGATATTTTCGATTAGGTTAGCAAGCTCGGCAGGAGGCGTCGGCGAGGGCTTTGCGGAAATCGACGACTTTCCGGGCTGGCTGGCGCGTGTTGTTAGCGTTGTTTGGAAGATCTTCTCGATCAGTTCTTTTTGGCCCGTGCACACGACGCTGAAGTCGCTGGAGTAAGAGACGAGGCCCTTTTCCGCAAACCAACGCCGGCAGCGTTCAAGATCACCTGGACTCGGCCTGCCGCCCGAATCCGCACCGGCGCGGGCACTCTCGCCGGCGCCGGCTGGCTTCACCAAGATTTCCACCTCGATTCTATCGTTCTCCGTCACCTCAAAGATGCGTCCTTTCCCAGCGAGTGTTCAGAGCAGAGCCTCTATCGCGCGGGCCGCATTCACCAAGCCGAAGCCGGTGGCCAAGTCGCGTCCCGGGCCGGCAGGGTCGTACTGGCTGTTCCCTTGGGTAATGTCGGTGGCGGTGTGTTGCAAGAGCGTCTTGACCTGATCGGGGGTAAGTTCCGGGTCCACTTCTTTTAGCAAGGCACAGACGCCTGCGACCATGGGGCTGGCTGCGGATGTCCCGCTGAATGCCCCCCAACCGTGCCGTTTCTCAGAAGCAGCGCCGCGTTGCACCGGAAGCACAATATAGTCGGCGCTCGGCTGCATCCCTACCAAACCGCAGATATCCGGAACTTGCCGACCAGGGAACCAAGTCGAACGGAAGCTGCTGGCGTAGTTGCTTGCTTCATAGTTGAGATCCTGATCGACATGGACGCCGCCGACCGCGATCACCTCCGGCATGCTGGCCGGGAAGGCCAGATGTCCGTTGCCGGCGGAGAAACAGACCACAATGCCTTTCTGCACGGCATCGAGCACCGCAAGATGGAGCGGCTTGAGCCGGTTGGGCATGCGCGAGCCGGGCCGGTCTTCATGGTAACCCCAACTGTTGGTCATTACTTGGGGGCGCAGCGAGACTGCGGTCTTAAAGGCAAGAGTCGCGTTGCCCATCTTGACCCCGATGAAATTGATCCCCGGGGCAGTGGCGAACACGTTGCCTGCTTCACCTGTTCCATGACCGGAGGGGTCCGATGTAGGGTCGAGTTGGTCGGGCGCGGTCACGGCGAGGAAATTGTATCCCTGCTTCACGAAATAGGGATGGTGGTAGAAGCCGCTGTCCGGCATTGCCAACCGCACGCCCTTTCCGGTGATACCGCGGCGATGGACGCCGGACGCCTCCATAATTTGCGCCACGTCGCCCGGAATGCGCAGCCTGAACTTATCGGTCCATAGCGGCGGAATGGGTCGCTCGTTGGCAAAGAATACGGGATCGGCCTGCGTGTAAGCGTTTTCGATCAAATCGGAGAGACCATCGACGTCCGGTATCGTCCACGGCGCGTCGGGGCCCGCTGCGAGAAACCGATAATCTTCAGGTGGCGGCGGCCCCTCCGTCGGCGGAGCTTGTTCGGTCAGCGTGGTCCCAAAAAGCGTTTCGAACTTCCCAGCCGGGCAAGCAGCCGAGATGCTGAAATCACCAACGTCGTTAATCGTTACGCCATTGTTCGCAAGTTTCCGCGCAGCCAGAATGCTGCGATCTTTGTTCGCGCGAAACTGATCTAGATTGCCGACGGCGGGTACTGAGTCTTCCGCGAACATGGATCTTGTTTCACCGCTCAGCGGCTTTACAATAACCTCGAAATTGACTGTGTCTTCTTCGGCCATCTCGATTCTCCTAACAGGAAATATTCCAGCCACCCTCCGGGATATTTTGAACCGTAGGCCTATCTAAAGTATCTGAATGTGAGAATTCCTACATCTTATGATTAATTGGTGCATACTGGATGTTTGGCGGTATTCTAATCCGCAGGCGTTGATTTCGCCCAGGTCTTGGAGCCCCACTTGGCTTCCAAACAGTTCGGTTTTTCGTTCGGGCACTTGTGAAAAGACCGACGACTGGATGGGCTTCTACCGCACCACCGCCCCGCGTCGCTGTACCAGCCCGGCCTCGATCGACCGCCGTTCCTCATCGAATCAGTCCCGCCGCTCCTGGCGCCACTGGTCCGGCTAGCCGTCGAGGATTAAGGAGAGCAGCGTGGAGCGTTCGCCCTTGGTGACGTCCATGGCCTCGTGCAGGAGAGAGCGGGAGAAGATCACGGCGTCGCCGGTGCCGGGGCGGTAAAGGTCGGGGCCGTATTCCGGGAAGCGCAGGTCGACGCCTTCGAAGTCCTCGACAACGCTATATGCGCCTATCCCGCCTGCCATGGGTCAATCAGGTCGACGCCGCATCCCTCGAAGTCGCGAACGTTCCGCGTCGCTACCGTCGCGCCATGGGCGCGTGCGATCGCGGCGATTTGGGCATCGAACTGGCCGATCGGCCGCCCCTCGGACCGCCGTTCAGCAACGATGGTGGCATAGGCGCGCGCGGCCGCACTGTCGAACGGGAGGATGCGGCCGCGGAAATCCTCATCGAGGATGGCATCCATCGCGCCGGCCAGCGCGGCACGGCGGCTTCCGGCCGGCAGCAAGGCCACACCCAGACGCAGCTCGGCTTCGCTAACTGCGCTCAAATGGACATCAGACCCGTTCTGCGCGCCAAGCCATGCCTCCACACGTGGTGCCGGCGCGGGGCGCAGAAGCTCTGAGATCACATTGGTGTCGAGCAGAATCATTGCCGCCGTCAGTCGAAGCTTGGCGGCTCGCGCACGGGCTCGCGTGCGGGGATGTCGAGGTCGACGCCGCCCAAGGGCGCCATGCGTTTGCGAATGGCGGCGGCGAGGTCGCGCGGTGGAGACGCCTCCCCGACCGCTTGGCGCAGGATTTCCCGCACCTCCTCCTCCATGGACTGGCCATGTTCGGCGGCGCGAATGCGCAGCTTGCGCTTCAGGGCGTCGTCGAGATTGCGGATCGTGATGTTGGCCATCGGCAAGCCTCACATTGCACTCTGCTGGCAATGTATGCATTGAAAGCATTGCAATCAACCGGCCATCGCTGATGCCTTCCCAACCACCACCACCGCGCTAATGATATCGCCGACCGTCTAGGCGAGCCGACACGGGCGTGATGCGTTGGCCATGGCCCTAATTCGCGGCCGGCGATTCGATGCCCGTCCGGAGCTCGGTCAGTGACAGCACCCCGTCCGCATCGGCGTCCATCACATGGAAGTCGGCGATGAAACCGTCGCGTGTGCTGTCATCAAGGATCAGGGTGGCGATGAACGCCTCGTGTTCGGCGAAGGAAACGGCGCCGTCGCTGTCGGCGTCCATCTCCGCGACCCGTTGGTTCATATGGGCCTCGTCGACAAAGACCAGCCCGCAACGCTCCGCTTGCGCCATCGCCGTCTCGGCAGCGACGATCGCGGCCAGGGCCGTGCCGGTCAGAATCCTGACATTCACTGTTGAGCTTCCTCGTTTCAGACTGGGCGGTAAAGCCGCCGCCCCTACCACACCACCGAGCCGCTGCGCCAGCACTGCATCGATCGGCATTCCTTGTCGAACCGTTCCTGCCGCCCGGCGCACCATTGGTCAGGGATCGCCGACACTGTACCAAAAGTAAATCAATTAGCGATATTGACCCTTATACTGCAATGACGTGTAATGCTTGATCATCGGGACAAAGGAGATCCACGCTGTGATTCCAGCATCTGGATGGAAGCTTGCGGGCGCGGTGTTCGCGGCACTGGTCACAGCCCCATTCGCCGGGACCGCGCAGCAGAGCCCCGAAGTCCCAGTGATGGTTGGTGACAATGACGTTGTCGATTTGCCGGCCTGCGGCCTGGGAATGGTGTCCGGCCTGAACCCGCAGGGCGACAACTTCCTGGCGGTCCGCAGCGGTCCGGGCACCAGCTATGCTCAGATCGATTCACTGAATGAGGGGGACGTCATCTTCCTGTGCGATGCCAATGGCCGCTGGGTCGGCATCGTGTATCAGCCCGGCTACACCCTGGAGTCCGCGCCGAGCAATTGCGGCGCGACCTCTCCCATTTCGCCCCGGCAAGCTTACTCTGGACCTTGCCGAAGTGGCTGGGTCTATGACGGCTATGTCACCTTTCTCGCAGGTTGAAACCCTTAGATTTTGGTCGCAGCCGCGCCGAAGCGCTCGGTATGTCGCCACACTCCGCCACTCGGCTCCACCGGTTACGGCTGGGCTTTGGTGATGATCAGTGAGGCTTGCCGCTCAAGGAGGATGATCAAAGACATGCGAACGTTGGCAGCGCTCTCGACATCACTCCTGTTCATAGCACCGGCGCACTCGATCGCCCAGAACGCGAGCAACAGTGCGGAACCAAGCGGAATACAAGACCCTTCAGGCGGGATCGAGGTGCCGCCCCAAATGGCCATCCTGTCGGAGGCATATGCGCTGCGCTCACGGGATCTCCTTGACGCGGGGCAACGGGTGGAGGCTATTGCCGAGGCGCTCAAAGGTCTCCCAAGCGACCCGGCCTTGTTCTCCGCCGACGACTTCGTTCCGGCTCGCGATGCCTTGCGCAACGCGCTTCGGGCGCGCGTCGTGCGCCTGCCCATAGTTGGTCTAACAGCCTTTCAATACAGCGCCGACGGCAGCCGGCTTCTTACCAGCACGGCAGACCCCAGCGACCTGATCGCGGAACGCGACCCCTTGCAACTTTGGGATGGCGTAACGGGTGAGCCGCTGGCGACGTTGCTTCCCCCCGAACTCTCCAGCACCGAGGGTACGGCAGGTATCACAGCCGAGATCAGCGCAGACGGCTCGCTCATCGTCGGGCTCGGGACAGATGGAACATTGCGCGCTTGGGATCCCGAGTCAGGAACCCTGATCGAGGAGCACGCCGCGTATGACTTGGCCGGCGACCCGGATCTGTTGACCTTCGACCCGAGCCATGACGGTCACTGGATCTGCACGGTTGCGCGAAACGATACGGTCGATCTTTGGTCCGTTTCCGAGTTTGAGTTGATAAGGACATTCGATCCGGGCGCAGCCGGCAGTGGGGTGGTGCCGCCCGCGAACCAGTCACTGCCCGATGGCGTTGAGACCAGTGCGATAAGCAGCTCTCCGGGGGTCAATATGGCCGAGTGCCTGATCGACGCCGAAGCGGGTTTGGTCGTCGCTCTGGGCTATCAGTTCGCAAGCGGGCCCGACATCACACTTGTCAATCAGGGTTACATCATCCGCATAGGCGACTTTGACGACAGCGCGCGGTTCTCGATTGCGGCGCCAGGGTTTGCGGTGCCGCTGTTTCTCGCCTACGCGCCCAACGCGCAGTTGATTTATGCCGCGGTCGGTCCTGCGATCCACGCATTTTCGGCCGAGTCGGGAAGCTTCGAAGGACGCCTTGATCTCGAGAATGTTTCTCAATATGGCTGGGTGATTGATACCGAGCAGGAAACACTTGCGGTGCTCGACGTCATCGGCGTGACGCGATACTTCGATGCTGCAACGTTGGCACCCGTCGACACACCGCCAATGCCGTTCGACCCACCCATCGTCAGTGTGTTCGACCTCGATGGAAACGACTCCTCAGGAGCCTGGACCCATGGCGGCGGCCCCGACTGGCCCGAACCTCCGGCTGGGTATGCGATGCTGGAATATGCACGGGCCCTACTTCCCGCCGATCTTTTGGAAGCGGTCAACGCTGAGTCCATTCAGTAGCCAGCCTCCCTACCGCACCACCGCCCCGCGCCGCTGGGCCAACCCGTCCTCGATCGAGCGCCGTTCCTCGTCGAACCACTCCCGCCGTTCCGCGCGCCACTGCTCCGGCTGGCCGTCCAGTATGAAGGACAAGAGCGTGAACCGTTCGCCCTTGGTGACGTCCATGGCCTCGTGCAGGAGGGAGCAGGAGAAGATCACGGCGTCGCCGGTGCCAGGGCGGTAGAGGTCGGGGCCGTATTCGGGGAAGCGCAGGTCGCCGCCCTCATACTCCTCGGTGTTCAGGTTCAGGGTCATGGCAAAGCGGCGGTGGGCCATGTCGGGCACGACATTGTCGCGATGGGGGCGGAAAAAGCCGCCCTCCTGTGAGTCGTAGCGCACGATCTTGAATTCCTCGACACCCTCGACCTCACGGTCATAGGCGGTGAAGATTTCCGGCGCCACGCGCGCGAAGACGCGGGCCTCGATCTCCTCAAAGAGGTCCTTGTCGCGCACATGGTGGTCGCGGCGGCGCTTCACCTGATCGCGGTCCGCCTTGGTGGCGCCGCCCTTCTCGCCCATGGTGATGGTGCCGGACGGCTCGTTGTGGGAATGCCAGATGTCGATCAGCTTGCGACAGAACGGGCGGTCGAGAACGCCGGGGATCAAGAGCACAGGCGCGGTGCGGGTGATGGTGCGCGGCGGCTCGGCCGGGGTCTTGGCGAGCGCGGCCAGAGCGCGGTCGACCTGCGGCTTGGCACCCTCGGTGAAGGCCGCCAGCACCCGCTGGTTGGGGTCGAGCAGATAGGTGACGACGTCGCCCTTGCCGCCCTGGCTGAGCGTGGAGAGGCCATAGCGCAGATGGATCGCGCCCTGCGGGTCGGTGAAGAGTTCGAACGGCAGCTTACGGTCCAGCGCCGCCTTGCAGTTGGCGGCGAAGTCGCCCAGCGCGATGGCATAGACCTCGACGCCGGCCTGCTTCAGCGCATCGGCCTTGGCGGCGATGCGCTTCAGTTCACGCTCGTCCGCCGGCTTGCCGAAGCCGGGGAAGAAATGCAGCAGGATGTGCCCGCCCTGGACCAGCGTGTAGAACGGGTCCACCTGCCGGTGCTGGTCCGGCAGCATGAAGTCCGGGGCCCGGTCGCCGGGCGTCAGTGCGCCGATTAACACGTCAATCCTCCATCAGATTTCAGGATTCGATTTCGGCGCGCGATTTCGACGATTTCGACGATTTCGGTGACAGTTTACTAAACCCCTGTTTTCGCTCTCCCAGTTCAACTGGATAGCTCGAGACAAGAGGGGATTTAGTAAACTGTCACCGAAACCCTGTCCTCGCAGACGAAATCTTACCCATCCAATTTCGACCTAAGAATCTCATTCACCAGCTTCGGATTGGCCTTGCCTTGGGTGGCCTTCATCACCTGGCCGACGAAAAAACCGAACAGCTTCTGCTTGCCGCCCTTGTACTCCGCCACCTTGTCCTGGTTGGCGGCCAGAACCGTGTCGATCTCGCCCTCGATCGCGCCCGTGTCCGTGACCTGGCGCAGGCCCTTGGCATCGACGATAGCAGCGGCGTCGTGGCCGGTCTCCAGCATCTCGGCGAAGACATCCTTGGCGATGCGGCCGCTGATCGTGTCGTCAGTGATCAGGTCGACCAGGCCGCCAAGCTGATCGGCCGTGATCGGGCTTTCGTCGATGTCGTGGCCGCCCTTGTTCAAGGCACCGAACAGTTCGGTGATCACCCAGTTGGCGCAGATCTTGGGGTCGCGCCTGCCATTCGGCCCGCCACTGACCACGGCCTCGTAGAAATCCGCCCGCGCCCGTTCGGCCACCAGCACCCCGGCATCGTAGACCGACAATCCGTAATGGGTGACGAAGCGTTCCTTCTTCTCGTCCGGCAGCTCCGGCAGGGTGGCGCGGATGCCGTCGATGAAGGCGTCGTCGAACTCCAGCGGCAGCAGGTCCGGGTCGGGGAAGTAGCGGTAATCGTGCGCCTCTTCCTTGTCGCGCATCGGCCGCGTCTCGCCACGGCCTGTATCCCAGAGGCGCGTCTCCTGAACCACGGTGCCGCCATCCTCGATATGGTCGATCTGGCGGCGCGCCTCGTAATCGATCGCGGCCATGACATAGCGGATGGAGTTGACGTTCTTCACCTCGCAGCGGGTGCCATACTCATTGTCGCCGACCTTGCGCACCGAGATGTTCACGTCGCAGCGCATGGAGCCTTCCTCCATGTTGCCGTCGCAGGTGCCGAGATAGCGCAGGATGGCGCGCAGCTTGCGCAAATACGCCGCCGCCTCCTCCGGTCCACGCAAATCCGGCTCCGACACGATCTCCATCAGCGCCACGCCGGAGCGGTTCAGGTCGACGAAGGTGCGCGTCGGGTCCTGGTCGTGCAGGCTCTTGCCCGCGTCCTGCTCCAGATGCAGGCGCGTGATGCCGACCGTGCGCGTCTCGCCGTCCGGCAAATCCAGCACGATCTCGCCCTTGCCGACGATGGGCTGCAGATACTGGCTGATCTGATAGCCCTGGGGCAGGTCGGCGTAGAAATAGTTCTTGCGGTCGAAGACGGAGAATTTGTTGATCTCCGCCTTCAGGCCCAGGCCCGTGCGCACCGCCTGTTCGATGCACTTTTCGTTGATCACCGGCAGCATGCCGGGCATGGCGGCGTCGACCAGGCTGACCTGGCTGTTGGGGGCGGAGCCGAATTCGGTCGCGGAGCCGGAAAACAGTTTGGCCTCGGAGATGACCTGGGCATGGACCTCCAGCCCGATCACCATCTCCCAATCGCCGGTGTCGCCCTTCAGGACGGGATGCGTGGTCATGCCCCCTCTCCCACCATCAGCGCCGGCGTCGCGGTGAATCCGGCCGCCTCCTCCAACACGCCGGCGGCTCGGAATAGCGTTTCTTCTTCAAACGCCTGGCCGACAAGCTGGAGGCCCAGCGGCGCCCCGTCCGCGCCCAGCCCGGCCGGCACCGAGATGCCCGGTAGGCCGGCCAGGTTCGCGGGCACGGTGAACACGTCGTTCAGATACATCGCGATCGGATCGTCCTGTTTGTCGCCCACCTTGAACGCGGTCGACGGCGCGGTCGGCGTCAGCAGCAGGTCGCACTTCTCATAGGCCGCCTCGAAATCGCGGGCGATCAAGGTGCGCAGCTTTTGCGCCTTGAGGTAATAGGCGTCGTAATAGCCGGCCGACAGCACATAGGTGCCGATCATTACCCGGCGCTTGACCTCCTGGCCGAAGCCTTCGGCGCGGGTGTTCTCGTACATCTCGATCAGGCTGTTGCCCGGCACGCGCAAGCCATAGCGCACGCCGTCATAGCGGGCCAGATTCGACGACGCCTCGGCCGGCGCCACGATGTAGTAGGCCGGCAGCGCGTACTTCGTGTGCGGCAGGCTGACATCGACGATCTCCGCCCCCGCCGCCTTCATCCACTCGACACCCTGCTGCCACAGGATCTCGATCTCCGGCGGCATTTTGTCGACGCGGTATTCCTTCGGCACGCCGATCTTCAGGCCGCGAATGTCGCCGGTCAGCGCGGCGGCATAGTCGGGAACGGTCCTGTCGACGCTGGTCGAATCCTTGGGGTCGAAGCCGGCCATGGAGGTCAGCATCAGGGCCGCGTCGCGCACCGAGCGCGTCATCGGCCCGGCCTGGTCCAGCGACGAGGCGAAGGCGACGATGCCCCAGCGCGAGCAGCGGCCATAAGTCGGCTTCATGCCGACGATGCCGCAGAAGCTGGCCGGCTGGCGGATCGAGCCACCGGTGTCCGTGCCCGTCGACGCCGTGGCGATCCGGGCCGCCACGCAGGCGGCCGAGCCACCGGACGAGCCGCCCGGCACCAGCCGTGCGTCGGGCTCTTCGGCCAACGTCCAGGGGTTATGCACCTCGCCGAAATAGGACGTCGTATTGGACGAGCCCATGGCGAACTCGTCCAGGTTCGTCTTGCCCAACAGAACGGCACCGTCGCGCCACAGATTGGCCGTGACGGTGCTCTCATAGGTCGGCGTGAAGCCCTCCAGGATATGGCTGCCCGCCATGGTCCGGATGCCTTCGGTGCAATAGAGGTCCTTCACGGCGATGGGAATGCCGTCCAGCGGCCGCGCCTCGCCGGCCCGGCGCCTGTCGTCGGACGCCATGGCCATGGACATCGCGCGTTCCGGCGTCTCGGTGACGAAGGCGTTCAGCGCCCGCGCCTCCTCCATGGCCAGCAGGTTGGCCCGGGTCAGCTCAGCGGACGTGAAGTCGCCCTTGGCCAGCCCGTCCAGCGCCTCGCTGATGGTCAGATGGTTCAGCTCGGTCATTCGACGACCCTCGGCACCGCGTAAAATCCGCTCGCCTGTTCCGGCGCGTTGGCCAGCACCTGGTCGGCCTTCTTGCCGTCCGTGACCTTATCGGTCCGCCAGCGCAAGGCCTGGGGTGTGACGCTGGTCATCGGCGGCACGTCGTCGGTGTTCACCTCGCCCAGTTGCTCGACAAAGGCCAGGATGTCTTGCAGATCCTTTTGCAGCGCCTCGGCTTCGTCCGGGGCAACGCGAATGCGGGCCAGATGCGCAATACGCGCGACGGTGGCCTGATCGAGCGACATGGTATAGGTGTCTCCAACGAAACGGCGCGGTGCTTCCGGTCGGACCCGGAACGCCGCGCCAAAACACGTTTACATATGGGGGCTTTGGCCCTCAAAAGCGGCCGCGAACCTAACACCAGCGTATGACCATCTGCAAGATCGAGGACTTGCCGGAACGCCTGCCCGCCGGCACCAGGCTTTTGGGGCTGGATGTGGGTGACAAGACCATCGGCCTGGCGCTGTCCGACAGCGCCCTGGCCCTGGCCTCGCCGATCGGCACGATCCGACGCCGGCGCTTTGCCCAGGATGCCGAAACGCTGTTCGCCACGGTTGACGAGCGGGGCGTCGGCGCGCTGGTGGTCGGCCTGCCGCGCAACATGGACGGCTCAATCGGGCCGCGCGCCCAGGCGACCAAACAGTTCGCCTTTAATCTCATGAAGCGTCGCGACATCGCAGTCGCGTTTTGGGATGAGCGGATGTCGACCCAGGCGGTCGAGCGCGCCATGGTGCGGGAAGCCGATCTCAGCCGCGCGAAGCGGGCGCAACGCGTCGACACGGCGGCGGCGGCCTACATTCTTCAAGGGGCGCTCGACGCCCTGGCCAATCGGCCGCGCCCGGCATGACCATCGCCTTTCTGGCGCTGGCGCCGATCTTCGCCCTGATTATTCTCGGTGCCCTGCTACGCCGCACGGCATTCGTACCCGACAGTTTCTGGCCGGCCGCCGAGAAATCTATCTACTACCTGTTCTTCCCCTGCCTGTTGTTCAGCGAGCTGGCGACGGCCGACATCGATCTCGGTGCCCTCTTGCCAATGGGCCTGTCGATGATGGGGGCGGTGCTGGTGATGGGGATCCTGCTGCTGGGTCTTCATCAGGTCTGGCGGCTGCCCGGCCCGCCCTTTTCCTCCATTTTTCAAGGCGGTATCCGGCCGAACTCCTATGTCGGTTTGGCGGCTGCCTTCGGCATGTTCGGCCAGCAGGGCGTGGCGCTGGTTGCAATTGGCATCTCCTTCGTCGTGCCGACAGTGAACATTCTGGCCGTCGCCGTCCTCGTCCGGCATGGCGCAAGCGGCAAGGTGCGCGGCATGGACGTGGTGCGCGGCATCGTCACCAATCCGCTGATCCTTGCCGTCGTCGCCGGCGTGCTTTGGAACCTCACCGAACTGCCACTGCCGCCGGTGATCGAGACCATGCTGGAGATCCTCGGCCGCGCGTCCCTGCCCCTCGGGCTGTTGGCCGTCGGCGCGGGGCTCGATCTCGGCGCCGTGACGCAAGCCCGCTATCGGGTGGCCGCCAGCTCGGCGGTCAAGCTGCTGGCCGTGCCCGCCTTGACCGCCGGCCTTTGCCTGGTGCTGGGCGTAGGCGGCATGGCGGCGGCAGTGGCCGTGCTCTACAACGGATTGCCGACATCCGCGTCATCCTACGTGCTGGCGCGCCAGATGGGCGGCGACGCGACCATGATGGCCGGCATCATCACCCTGACTACACTCGCTGCCATCGTCACCATCCCTATCGTTCTGGCTCTCGCCCCATGACCGAACCCGCAACATTGGACTTGCCATGACACCCTTGC
Organism: Alphaproteobacteria bacterium; assembly: GCA_028277405.1. Classification (GTDB taxonomy): domain Bacteria; phylum Pseudomonadota; class Alphaproteobacteria; order DSM-16000; family Inquilinaceae; genus JANQGH01. The sequence continues at coordinate 180,962 of JANQGH010000070.1, forward strand.
CGCCCGGCGCGCTCGACGGATTGCGCGTTCTCGACCTGACCCGCGTGCTGGCCGGCCCCAGCGCGACGCAGATCCTCGGCGATCTCGGCGCCGACGTGGTCAAGGTCGAACGGCCCGGCGTCGGCGACGACACAAGACGCTGGGGACCACCCTATCTGCGCGACGATGACGGCAACGAGACGACGGAGAGCGCCTATTACCTGAGCGCCAACCGCAACAAGCGCTCGCTGGCGCTCGATTTCACCACCCAAGATGGCCTGCAGACCTTGAAGCGGCTGATCGCAAAGGCCGATGTGCTGGTGGAGAACTTCAAGGTCGGCGATCTGGAGCGTCGCGGGCTGTCTTACAGTGATTTATCAGATGAATTTCCTGGTCTAATTTATTGTTCTATAACCGGTTTCGGCCAGACAGGCCCTTATGCGGAGCGTGCCGGCTATGACTTTCTGATCCAGGGCATGGGCGGCATCATGGCGCTGACCGGCGAGCCTGAGGGGGAGCCGATGAAGGTCGGCGTCGCCATCGCCGATCTGATGGCCGGCATGTATACGGCCGTCAGCATCCTGGCGGCGCTGAACTATCGCCATCGCACGGGCAAGGGCCAGCACATCGACATCTCGCTGCTGGACTGTCAGGTCGCGTGGCTGAGCAACGCCGGCCAGTACTACCTCACCTCCGGCGAGCCGACCCCGCGCCTGGGCAACGCCCATCCGATGATCGTGCCTTACCAGGTGTTCGCCACATCGGACGGCCATCTGATCCTTGCGGTCGGCAACCACGAGCAGTTCCGCCGCTTCTGCGAGGTTGCCGGCCGGCCGGAACTAGCCGACGACCCGCGCTTTGCCGACAATGCCGATCGCGTGAGGTACCGAGACGAACTGGTGCCGATCGTGGCCGACCTGATCGCGGGTCGCCCGCGCGACTGGTGGCTCGACGCCCTGAAGGCAAAGGGTGTGCCCTGCGGGCCGATCAACACCATGGCGCAGGTCTTCGCCGACCCGCAGGTCCAAGCGCGCGCGATGGCGATCGAAATGCAGCATCCCTTGTCGTCGACGCCGACAAAGCTGATCGGCAGCCCGCTGAAACTGTCCGAAACACCGCCCTCCTACCGCCGCGCACCGCCGGCCTGCGGCGCGGATAGCGAAGCCGTCCTGACGGATTGGCTGGGCGACACCTAGTGAGGGTGGTGGCCCGTCGGGACCCTGCTGAGCCGGATGATCAGAACGCTGGCGACGATGACCATGATGCTGCCCCAGATCACGAGATTCGTTGGCACGCGGTCGAACACGATCCAGTCCAGCAGCGCGGAAAAAACGATCGTGGTGTAGCCGAACGGCGCGACGACGTAGGCGGGCGCCTGCTGAAAGCCCATCAGCAGCAGCATCGACGACCCCACCATGATCACGCCGGCCAGGCCGGTGTAGAGCCAGCTCTCAAGCGGCACCGGCTGCCAGCTAAGGAACGCCGGGATGAAAAGCAGCACGATGGCGGTGGTGTAGATGTAGCAGAGGATCCGATGCACCGGCTCGTGCACCTCGCCGAGCCGGCGCGAGAGGATGCTTTGAAAGGCGAACAGGATCCCGTTTGCCAAGGCAAAGACGTAGCCGATGGCTAAATGCGTCACACCCGGGTGAAGCACGAGCGCCATGCCGGCGAAGCCGAGGATGATGCCGAACCACAGCCTCTGTGGCATGGCTTCGCGCCAGAACAGCCAAAGCAGTAGGGGCACCCAAAGCGGCGCGGCCTCGCGCATCAAATTCGCCTCGACCAGGGAGATGCTGCCAAGCGCCAGGAACAGGGTCGTGATTTGGAGCGTGCCGATGACCGCTCGGGACATCATCAATCGCGGATGCTGGGTCGCAAGGAAGCCCATGCCACCCCGGACAAGCGCGATCGGGATGAGAATCAGCCAGCCAGTGACGAATGTGCCGTAGGTGACCAGCAACTGAGGCGCATTCGCCGCCGCCAACTGAACGCACAACCCCATCGCGGCGAAGAACGCGCTGGAGACAACGACGTAAAGGGCGCCAAGCGCCGGTCGGTTGGTGGGAGCGCTCACCCCGCCCAAGGCACCGCGGAGACCAGAAAGCCGATCACGCCCGCGCCCAGCATCATCGCCGTGGTCCCGGCGATCAGCTTCCACAGCGAGAACGGGCGCTCGCCATAGGCCTTGGCGGTGTGGCCGTTGACCGAGAGGCGATAGGTCTTGCGGGCGAAGTCGTAGTGGGTGATCCAGACCGGCACCAGGATGTGCTTGAAGGTCTCCTTGGAGAACCTGGTGTAGGTCGAGTTGATGCGCTGGCGCTGGCCGCCGATGTCCCGCTTGATCCAGTCCGTGATCACCGCGCGCATATAGACCTGCGCCTTGGCAAAGCCTTCCTTAAGCCCGATCAAATGGTTCTCGGCGCGAAAGCCGGCCAGGAACTCAGTCTGGTAGGTCTCCAGCTCGCGCAGCGGCCAGGGGGCCAGCGCGTCCTTGAACTCGGCCGAGACCGACTTGGAGCCGGAGACGATGACATCGTCGAAGCCGCCCGTCACGTTGCCGCTGACATTGGTCCACACCGTGCGCCGATTCTTGCCCGAGCCGACCCGCCGGCCGCGTGCGCCGGTGTAGTCGGTGTCGGTGTAAGCATCATAGGTCCAGAAGGGCACATAGATGCCGTGGAAATGGTCCGCCTTCGCCTCGTCAGCGATGTCGTTCGGGGCGAACCAGCGCGACTTCAGCCAATGGCGCATGGCCTCTTGCGCCTCCTGCTCGATCAGCTTGAAGGGCAATACGGCCTGCGGGACGATGCGCCGCTGCATGCGCACGTCGCCGACGATGGCGCCGTCGCAGAACGGGCAGATGCGCGAGTGTTCGTCGGGATGGAACTCGATCGAGGCGCCGCAGCCATTGCAGTCGATGGAGGGCGCCTCCTCCTCCGCCATCGCCCCGGTGTCCTTGCCCAGGTAGAAGTGATAGCAGTTCTCAAGCTGGGCCACCGCGTCGTCCACATGCGGGACCTCGGCCTCCGTCCCACAGTGCGCGCAGATCATGTTAGCCGTGCCGGGGTCGAAGCGCAGATCCGCACCGCAGCTTGGACAGGGGAAGAAACGGGTTGAGTGGCGCTGATCTTCGTCGGCCTGCTGCCGGTATTCCTTGCGGTGCAGCCGTTCGTCGATCCTACGGCCCCAGGGCCCGTGCTCTTTGGGCCTGGCCGGTGTCTCCGTTGCGGCCCCGATGTCTCCTTCTCTCATGTCCGCTGCCGCCTCACCTCAGTTGTCGGACAGGTGGCTCAGGATTTCGATGACCACCTGCAGCCGCACGGCGAGCGCGGTGAAGGCGAATTCGAGATCCTCGAACACGATCCAGTCGATGAAGAAGCTCCAGGCCGTCGCCGCCAGAACCGCCCAGATGATGAACCGGGCGAAGCCGGCCAGCCGCGACCGCTTGGTCAGGCTGTCGCCCTTGAATTCGTAGTGCCCTTCCAGCGCCAGGGTCAGCGTGCGCAGCACATAGACGCCCGTGGCGCCGAACAGGGTGGCAAACAGCGATGCGCTGATCGCGAAGCCGATATAGTCACCGGCGGACATTGAATGCGCAGCCTTGGTTCACTCAGCCCCCAACCCCAAACCCTTTACAGCGGTACCGCTGACTTTAGCGGTCCTCTCCTTCGACCAGTCTACAAAGGGGCGTTAAAGTCGCGCTAGCGCCATCTTTCGCACCCGGGCGTGGTCAGGCGGCGCGGCGCGGCGTATCATCGGGTTCATGCCCGATTCCTCCGTGCCCGAACGCTTGCGACAACGTCACCTGCTGGCCATCAGCGATCTCAGCGAGGCGGAGATCACGTTGCTGCTGGACTGCGCGGACAGCTATGTCGAGCAGAGCCGGCAGCCGGACAAGAAGTCGAGCCAGCTGCGCGGGCGCACCGTCATCAACCTGTTCTTCGAAAACTCGACCCGCACGCGGACTTCATTCGAGGTGGCGGGCAAGCGGCTGGGCGCCGACACCGTCAACATGTCGGTCGGCAGCAGTTCGATCAAGAAGGGCGAGACGTTGATCGATACGGCACTGACCCTGAACGCCATGCATCCCGACGTGCTGATCGTGCGCCATCCGGAGTCCGGCGCCGTGGAACTCTTGTCGCAAAAGGTCTCCGCGGCCGTGATCAATGGCGGCGACGGCAGTCACGAACACCCGACCCAGGCCCTGCTCGACGCGCTGACCATCCGCCGCCGCGTCGGCCGCCTGGCCGGCCTGAAGGTCGCGATCTGCGGCGACATCATGCACAGCCGCGTCGCCCGGTCGAACATCCATCTTCTGAACATCATGGGCGCCCAGGTCCGCGCCATCGCGCCGCCGACCCTTCTGCCGCCGGCGATCGAACGCCTGGGCGTCGCCGTGTTCCACGACATGCGGGCGGGCCTGGAGGGTGCCGACATCGTGATGATGCTGCGTCTGCAGCTGGAGCGCATGCAGGGCAGTTTCGTGCCGTCGACACGCGAGTACTACCGCCTGTACGGCCTCGATCGAGACAAGCTGAGCGTGGCCAACCCGGAAGCGTTGATCATGCATCCGGGGCCGATGAACCGGGGTGTCGAGATCGACAGCGATGTCGCCGACGACATCAACCGCAGCGTCATCCTGGACCAGGTCGAACTGGGCGTGGCCGTGCGCATGGCGTGCCTGGACCAGTTGACCCGTGTGCTCGATGCCGAGGGCGGGGACTAGCCATGGCGCGTGCTTATCTGAACGCCCGGCTGCTGGACCCCGCAAGCGGCCTCGACACGGTCGGCGGCTTGATCGTCAAGGATGGGGTAATCGCGGATTTGGGGCCGTCGGTTACCGCCGACGCTCTGGCCGACGACATGTCCAAGATCGACTGCGGTGGCGCCTGCCTGGCACCTGGACTGGTCGACATCCGCGTGCGCGTCGGCGAACCGGGCGAAGCACACAAGGAGACGATCGCCAGCGCCTCGGCGGCAGCGGCGGCCGGCGGCGTCACGGCGCTGGCCTGCCTGCCGGACGGGCCGGAGCCGATCGACCGGCGGGCGGGGCTGGAATATGTCGCCAGGCGCGCGCGGGAGATCAAGAGCACCAAGATCTTTGCCTATGCCTGCGTCACCAGGGGCGCGGAGGGTCGTGAACTGGCCGAAATGGGCCTCTTGGCGGAGGCCGGCGCGGTCGCCTTTTCCGACGGGCGCCATGCCGTGGCCGATGCGCTGGTGATGAGCCGGGCACTGGCCTACGCCGGGGCCTTGGGCAAGACCATCGTCCAGCACCCGGAGGAACCGCGCCTGGCCTCGGAAGGCGTCATGAACGCCGGCGAGATCGCCACGCGTCTCGGCCTCTCGGGCATTCCGCGCCAGGCGGAACCGATCATGATCGAGCGCGATCTGCGCCTGGTGGAACTGACCGGCGCACGCTACCACGTCGCCCATGTCTCGACGGCCGAGAGTGTCGAGATCTTGCGCCACGCGAAACGCCGAGGGCTGCCGGTCACTTGCGACACGGCACCGCCCTACTTCGCCCTGACAGAGGTCGACGTCGGCGACTACCGCACCTTCGCGCGCCTCTCCCCACCGCTGCGCGGCGACGCCGACCGACAGGCGGTGGTCGAGGGCGTGGCCGACGGCACCATCGACATCATCGCCAGCGATCACTGGCCGCAGGACGTCGAATCCAAGCGCCTGCCCTTTGCGCTGGCCGAACCGGGCATCGTAGGACTTGAGACTTTGCTGCCCTTGACGCTGGAGCTGGTGCATCGCGGGCAAGTGCCGCTGATGCAGGCCTTGGCCGCCCTCACCTGCCGGCCGGCCGATTTGATCGGCCACAAGCTCGGTCGGTTGGCCAAGGGCGCGCCGGCCGACCTGGTCCTGTTCGACCTCGACCGGCCGGGGCGCATCGAGGTCGATCGCTTCCGTTCGAAATCGAAGAACTCGCCCTTCGACGGTCGTCCGGTCAGCGGTGCGGTGCTCGCCACGATCGTTGACGGCCGGCCCGTGTATCAGGCCGAAGACTTCGGCTGAGGAGGCGACGCGATGCCCGATCCGATAAGCTGGGAGTTTGCGTGGCCGTTCCTGCTCGGCGCTTTGGTGGGCGGCTATCTGCTGGGCTCCATCCCGTTCGGCCTGGTGCTGACCCGCATCGCCGGCTATGGCGATGTGCGCAAAATCGGCTCCGGCAATATCGGTGCCACGAACGTGCTGCGCACCGGCAACAAGCTGCTGGCGCTGGCAACGTTGCTGCTGGACGGCGGCAAGGGAGCCGTTGCGGTTCTGATCGCCCAGATCTATGGCAGCGATCCCGCCTTAATGGCCGCTGCCGGTGCCTTGCTGGGGCACCTGTTTCCCGTCTGGCTGGGCTTTCGCGGCGGCAAGGGCATGGCCACGGCGCTGGGCATCCTGCTGGCGATCAGCCCCCTTGTTGGCGCGCTTTGCTGCCTGACCTGGCTGCTGGTGGCGGTGGTATTCCGCTATTCTTCGCTCGCATCGCTCGCGGCAATCGCACTCGCCCCGGTCTATGCCTGGCTCTTGTCGATGCGCCCGCTTTACGAGCCGCTGCGTGAGTTCGGGCTGCCGCACGCCGTTCTGGCCGACCCGCAGCGGGCCCAGCTCTTCCTCTTCATCGCGATCCTGGTCTGGATTCGCCATTACCAGAACATCAGGCGGCTGTTGACCGGCAGGGAATCGAAAATCGGCGAGAAGAAGGCCGGATGACGGTTCGCGCCAGCCCCACACGAAGACAAGTCATCCTCGCCAGCGTCGCGACGGGCGCCTTGCTGGTCGCGCCGCCCGCAAAGGCGCAGGTTGCGCTCGCGGACTTCATGGCGCTCTCGCAGCAACTGGCGGGGCCATGGGACCTCGATCCCGACATCGGTGCGACCTATCTGCGCGCGCTGACGGCGGACCCGACGACGCGCGCCACGCTGGACAGCTTGATCGACCAGGGCGACGACGGTTCCGACGCCATCGCCGACCTGAAGCGCACGATCCTCAAACAATGGTACCTCGGCACCTATGAAGAAGATGGCCAGCCGGCCGTGGCGACCTTCGAACGCGCCTTGATGTGGCGGGCGCTTGGTTTCGAGCAGCCGATCGGCACCTGTCGCGGGTTGACCGGCTATTGGTCCGAGCCGCCGACGAACTGACCGGGAGGCGACGATAACCGCCATGGCCGAGCCCGACCATTCCGCCGACATCGTCATCGTCGGCTCTGGCGTGGCCGGCGCCTTGGCGGCGGCCGAGCTTGCCGAGCGCGGCGCCGACGTCCTGATCGTCGAGGCCGGCCCCAGGATCACACGCGACCAGGCCTTGGCTACATATTACGACAATCCCAGTCGGAACTGGCCGTCGGGCCCTTACCCCGACGCGCCCTACGCGCCGCGCCCCAGCTATGCCGACCCGGACGCCTATGTAATCCAGGCCGGCGAAGACCGGTTCGCGGCCTCGTACGAACGTCTGGTCGGCGGCACGACCTGGCATTGGGAGGCAACGTCCCTCCGCCTTCTGCCGTCGGATTTTCGTCTGCGCAGCGAATTCGGCCTCGGCGAGGACTGGCCGATCACCTACGATGATCTGGAGCCGTGGTACGGGGCGGCGGAACGGGCGCTGGGCGTGGCCGGCGATCCGGCGGACGATCTAGGCGTCACGCGTTCGGACGACTACCCCATGCCGCCCATGCCGCTCAGCTATATGGACCGCCAGTTCGGTACGGCTCTGGCCGGCAGCCCGTATGTCCAGGTGACCACGCCGGCGGCGCGCAACACGGTGCCCTATGCCGGCCGGCTGGCGTGTTGCGGCAGCAACAGCTGCACACCGCTATGCCCCAGCGGCGCCAAATACGACGCGCTGACCCATGTCGAGGTGGCGGAGCGGGCCGGCGCTCGGGTGCTGCACGATACGGTGGTTCACCGGGTTGCGATCGGCGATGACCGACGCGTGTCGACCGTCGGCTTCAAGCGGCCTGACGGCAGCGAAGGAACGATCGGCGGCCGCGCGTTCGTGCTGGCGGCCCACGCCTTCGAAACGCCCAAGATCATGCTGATGTCGCGGGCGGAGAACACGCCTGACGGCGTTGGCAACAGCAGCGGGCTGGTTGGGCGCAATTTGATGGACCATCCCTACAAGGCAACCTGGGCCATCGCCGACCACCCGGTCTGGCCCATGCGCGGCCCCATGACCATCACCAGCATCGAGAACACACGCTGGGGCGACTGGCGGGCGGAACGGCCGGCGTTTCGGGTTGCGATCTATAATCTCGGCTGGGGCTGGGCCACCGGCGCGCCGGTCACGACGATCAATGGATTTATCGACCAAGGCCTGGAGGGTGAGGCACTGAGCCAGGCCATCCGCGAAACCGTCTCACGGCAGGTCATGATCGCCAGCCTGACCGAACAGCTGCCGGACCCGGACAATCGCATCGTCCCTGACTTCGAGCAGCGCGACGCCATCGGCATCCCCCGCCCGAAGATCACCTATCGCTTCGACGACTATACCCACCGCGGCATGGCGGCCTCGGAGGCGGCGCATGAGGACATCCTGGCCCGCCTTGGCACGGACCCGCCGCGCCATTCGAACGGTGTGCTGGCCGGGTCGCATATCATGGGCACCTGCAAGATGGGCCGCGACCCGCAAACCGCGGTCGTCGATCCGGACCTTAGGAGTCACGACCATCCCAACCTGTTCCTGCTTGGCAGCAGCGTGTTCCCGACGGGCGGTGCGGCCAATCCAACCCTGACCATCGCCGCCCTGTCGCTGCGGGCGGTCGAACCCATTCTGGAGGCTCTGTCCGGCTGAACGAGGCCGCCGCTACGTCGCGATCAGCACCCCAAGCGCTGTGCTGGCGATGCCGCCGGCGAAGCCGATGGCGGCGCCAGCCAGCGGCACCCACCAGCGTCCGGCCGAACGCTGCTCAACCGCGCGGCTGTGCATGTCGATGGCGGTTCGGATCAACACCGCCGTCTCCTCGGGCGTCAGTGGCCGGCGCGACAGCCGCGACCAGGCGTCGGGATCGTCGCGGCGCTTCATGGCCTCCGCCTTGCTGATCCCCTCCCCGGCATCGACGTTGTAGGAGCGCGTGAAGCTGCGTCGCGCCACAAGTGCCGCCTTCGGTCCCCGGTCGCCGGTCGAGAGCTGAAAGAATTCGGGGTGATCGTAAAATACGGCGCCCAGCGCCTCGGCGGTGCCCGGATCTCCGCTGATGCGCTCGGCCCACTCGGTCACGTCCAAACGGTAGAACTTATAGTAGGCCAGCACCTGAATCGCGGCGATCACGTCGCCCAGCCGACACGGCTCCAGATAAGGTGAGTCCCGCATGGCTCCTCCGCTATCGAAACCTCGTTCGTGATCAACAAGAGTGCCGTAGGGCGCGCCAGGAACAAAAAGGGGCGCCCAGTCGGCGCCCCTTCGATACCGCGAAGCGTTTCGCGCGCTACTCCGTGAACGGAATGATCTCGATTTCCACCCGGCGGTTGGCCGCGCGGCCGGCCGCGGTCGAGTTGTCGGCGATCGGGCGGGTCAGGCCGAAGCCCTGGGAATAGACCCGGGCCGGGTTGACGCCGCGCTGGATCAGGAAGTTGGCGACCGATTGGGCGCGCTGTTCGGACAGGGTCTGATTGTACGCGGCCGAGCCCGTATTGTCGGTGTGGCCCATGACGTTCACGATGGACGACTCATACTCGACCAGCGTTTGCGCGACATTGCCCAGCGGGCCAATGAACTCCGGCTTGATCACCGAGGAATCGATGTCGAAGGTGACGCCCGCCGGCAGCGATACCAACAGATTGTCGCCCTGGCGGGTAACAGCGGCGCCGGATGCCGCCAGGTCCGCCTGCAGCGCGGCTTCCTGCTGATCCATATAGAAGCCGACGGCGCCGCCGGCCAAGGCGCCGATGCCGGCACCGATCAGGGCGTTGCGGGTATCATTGCCGCCGGCCAGCGTGCCGAGAGCCGCACCGGCGCCGGCGCCCAGAAGCGCGCCCGTGCCGGTATTGCCCAGGCCCCCGAGTCCGCCCCCCTGACAGCCGGCCAAGATCGTGCCCGCGAGGGCAACAGCCGCAACTTTCTTAATCATTTCGGTCCCCTTTTTGGTTTGTTCGATCACGAGCATCACGGATGGGTCGGCCGGGCCACGATCACGATCCGGGCCTGTTATAGGCGCTACCGTCTATCAATCGTTAATTAATACCGCAAGATCATGTCAGGGGAAGATTGCGGCGGTTTTTGGACCTGGCCTCGAGCCCGGATTGACCAATGCGCGTTTCCTGGCAAGGATCACTGCCATGGATCAATCCGCCCCGGCCCTGACCCACGATGAGCGCATCGACTGGCTGCGGCTGGCCCGCACGCCCAGGGTCGGACCGATGACCTTTCGGGCCTTGCTTGACCGCTATGGCTCGCCCAGTCGGGCACTGGAGGCCCTGCCAGAGCTAGCCAAGCGCGGCGGCCGCACCCTCACGCCGACATCGTCGGACGCGGCGGAGAGAGAGTTGGAGGCCGTTCATGCCCTGGGCGCCCGACTGATCGCGCTGTGCGAGCCGGACTATCCGGCAGCCCTGGCGGCGATCGACGACGCGCCGCCGCTCTTGTGCGTCAAGGGCAATCCCGCCCTGCTCGGCGGCCGGATCATTGCCATGGTCGGCGCGCGCAACGCCTCGCTGAACGGCAAGCGCATTGCCGAACGCTGGGCCCGCGAGTTGGGCGATGCCGGTTGGATCGTCGCCTCGGGCCTGGCGCGCGGCATCGACGGGGCGGCCCATCGCGGCGCGCTGGCGACCGGCACCATCGCCTGCGTCGCCGGCGGCATCGACGTGATCTACCCGCCGGAACATGCCGATCTGCAAGCGGCGATCGCCGAGCAAGGTATCGTGGCCACGGAATGCGCGCCGGGCACGGCGCCGACCGCACGCCATTTCCCACGCCGCAACCGATTGATTGCTGGCATGGCGTCCGGCATCGTGGTGGTCGAGGCGGCCGCGCGATCGGGCTCGCTGATCACCGCACGGCTCGCGGGCGAACAGGGGCGGGAGGTTTTTGCCGTGCCCGGATCACCGCTGGATCCGCGCGCCCAAGGCTGCAATCGGCTGATCCAAAACGGCGCCGCCCTCGTTCAATCTGTCAGCGATATTCTTGATGAATTAGAGAGCTTTACCGTGCGTTCCTTGCGCGAACCCGGAAGTGGATACAACGCGGGTGAAGGGGTTGGCGATCCCGACGAAACCGAACTGCAAAAGGCGCGCGCCTTGATTGAGGAAAGTCTGTCACCGACGCCGACGCCGGTTGACGAACTGATCCGCGACTGCCAATTACCTGCTTCAGTGGTGCTGACGGTTCTGTTGGAACTGGAACTGGCGGGCCGGATCGAACGCCAACCGGGCAATCGGATCAGCCTGCTCTAGGGACCCTTACGATCGGTCCCTCTTTCCTCTCTTTAGCGGCGGAGTGCCCGTGTCCGGAAACCATTTGGTTATCGTAGAGTCGCCGGCGAAGGCCAAGACCATCAACAAGTATCTGGGCAAGGACTATACGGTCCTGGCCAGCTACGGCCATGTGCGTGACCTACCGCCGAAGGATGGCTCGGTCCGGCCGGACGAAAACTTCGCCATGGACTGGGAGCTGGGCGCGCGGTCGAAGAAGACCATCGACCAGCTGGCCAACGCGGCACGCGACGCCGACACCGTGTATCTGGCCACCGACCCGGATCGCGAGGGCGAGGCGATCTCCTGGCATGTCCAGGAAGTGTTGAAAGGCCGCCGTGGGCTGAAGGACCTGGCGTTCGAGCGGGTCACGTTCAACGAGATCACCAAGAACGCGGTGCTGGACGCGATCGCCCGGCCCCGGGCCTTGGACGACGCGCTGATCCAGGCCTATCTGGCGCGCCGTGCGCTGGACTATCTGGTCGGGTTCACCCTGTCGCCGGTGCTCTGGCGCAAGCTGCCCGGGTCCCGTTCCGCCGGGAGGGTGCAGTCGGTCGCCCTGCGCCTGATCTGCGAGCGCGAAGCGGAGATCGAGGATTTCCAGCCGCGTGAGTACTGGACGATCGAGGCGACGCTGACGACGCCGTCCGGTCAGGACTTCACCGCCCGGCTGACCCATCTGAACGGCAAGAAGCTGGGCAAGTTCGACCTGCCCGACGAGACGACGGCCAAGCAGGCCGCCGACATTCTGCGGCAGCTCGATCTCTCGGTGCTGTCGGTCGAGAAAAAGCAGGTCCGCCGCCACCCATCGCCCCCCTTCACCACCTCCACCTTGCAGCAGGAGGCGTCACGCAAGCTGGGCATGGGCGCGTCGCAGACCATGCGTACGGCCCAGCGCCTCTATGAAGGTGTCGATTTGAACGGCGACACGGTCGGCCTGATCACCTATATGCGTACCGACGGCACCCAGCTCGCCGGCGAAGCGATCGCCCAGACACGCAGCGCCATCGGTGCCGCGTATGGCGCCGACTATGTGCCCGACCGGCCCCGCGCCTACAAAAGCACGGCTAAAAACGCGCAAGAGGCCCACGAGGCGATCCGCCCGACCGACCCGGCCCGCCATCCCAAGCAGGTCGCCGGCGCCCTCTCCCGCGACGAGCTTCGGCTGTACGAGCTGATCTGGAAGCGCACCATGGCCTGCCAGATGGAAAGTGCCGTCTTGGATCAGGTGTCGGTCGATATCGGCGACGGCGACAACCGGGCGGTGCTGCGCGCCACCGGCTCGATCGTTCGCTTCGACGGCTTCCTTCGGGTCTATGAGGAAGGTAGGGACGACGTTCAGGACGCGACGTCCGACAAGCGCGACACGCGGCTGCCGGCGATGGCCGAACGGGACAGGCTGCAAAGCCGCGACATCAAGCCGGAGCAGCATTTCACCCAGCCGCCGCCGCGCTACAGCGAAGCCAGCCTGGTCAAGCGCATGGAAGAGCTGGGCATCGGCCGGCCCTCCACCTACGCCTCGATCCTGCAAGTCCTGCAGGACCGCGACTATGTCCGCCTGGACAGCAAACGCTTCGTGCCCGAGGACCGGGGGCGGCTGGTCACGACCTTCCTGACCAGCTTCTTCGGCCGCTATGTGGAGTACGACTTCACCGCCAAGCTGGAAGGCCAGCTGGACGACATCTCCGGCGGACGGGCCGATTGGCAGGCCGTGCTGAGGGACTTCTGGCAGGCGTTTTCCGCCGCCATCGACGGCACCAAGGATCTGACCATCACCCAGGTCATCGACGCGCTGGACGAAGAGCTGGGCCCGCACTTCTTCCGGCCGTCAGCCAATGGCCAGGACCCGCGCAAATGCCCGTCCTGCGCCGACGGACGCCTGGGCCTGAAACTGAGCCGCACCGGCGCCTTCATCGGCTGCTCGAACTATCCGGACTGCCGCTATACCAGGCCGCTGGAGGTGCCGGGCGCCGACGGCGTCGACGGCGCCGTTAGCTTTCCGCGCGCGCTCGGCACCGACCCCGAGACCGGCCTGCCCGTCAGCGTTCGCAAGGGACCGTTCGGTTACTATGGCCAGTTGGGGCCGGCCGAGGATGCCGAGGAAAAAAGCAAGGAAAAGCCCAAACGGGTCTCGCTGCCAAAAGGCTACGAGCCGGCGACGATCGATCTCGCTACCGTCCTGAAGCTGCTGGACCTGCCCAGAACCGTCGGCACCCATCCGGAGTCCGGCAAGCCGATATTGGCCGGGATCGGCCGCTATGGCCCCTATTTGCAGCATGACGGCGCCTACAAATCGCTGCCGGCCGGCGACGATGTGCTTGCCGTTGGGATGAATCGCGCGGTGGAGTTGATTGCAACCGCGCGGAAAGGCGGCGGTGGCAGCACACCGGTCCGCGAGCTGGGCGTGCCGGACGGCGACAGCCAGCCGGTCGCGGTCTTTAATGGCCGCTACGGCCCCTATGTCCGCCAAGGCAAGGCGAAGATCATGGCCTCGCTGCCGAAGGGCACGTCCGTCGACGAGGTCACCTTGGAACAGGCTGTCGAGTTACTGGCCGCGAAGGCAGCAAAGTCCGGCAAGGGCAAGGCGCCCAAGAAGGCCAAGAAGACGACCAAATCGAAAGCATCGGCGAAGAAGTCGCGAAAGCCAGCGGCGGGCGGCGCGGCGCAAGCGGCGGACGCGGACTGACGCGCCTTGGCCGGCAAAAGAGCGCCGTTCCCCACCAAGGACCAAGTCGCCGAATTCATCGAGTCGTCCGATCAGCCGGTCGGCAAGCGGGAAATCGCGCGCGCCTTTCACATCAAGGGCGATGACCGGCCGAGGCTGAAGGCGCTGTTAAAGGAGCTCGCCGACGACGGCGTTTTGGAACGCAGCGCAGGCCGCCGCTTTGGGCCGCCGGACAGTCTGCCGGCCGTCGCCGTTCTGACGATTACGCGCATATCCGACGATGGCGATCTGCTGGCCGTTCCGACGCGGCGCGATCCCGACGCGAAGCCTCCCCGGATCCATGTTGTCGAGGACCGGAAGATCGGCGGCCAGATTGGTGCCGGCGATCGGGTCTTGGCGAAGTTGCGGCGTCTGGAGACGGATCGGTACGAGGCGACGATCATTCGCAAGCTCGACCGCCAATCGGTCACCCGGATCGTTGGCGTCTTCTCCGAGCGGACTGAAGGCGGCGGCTCTGTCAGCCCGGCGGACAAGCGCAATGACCGGCTGGTCTCGATCGATCGAGGCGGTCGTGCCGGCGCCAGGGGCGGCGATCTGGTGGTCGTCTTGCTCGAACCGGCGGGTCGCATGGGACCAAGGCGCGCGACGATCGATCAGATCCTGGGCCGCGCGGACGATCCCGCCATGATCAGCCGGATTGCGATCGCGGCGGCCGGCATTCCTGATCAGTTCCCTGACGCCGCCATACGCCAGGCCGAGGCTGCGAAACCGCCGCAACTAGGCGACCGTGCCGACCTGAGGAACGTCCATCTCGTCACGATCGACGGCGCCGATGCGCGCGACTTCGACGACGCGGTCTGGGCCGAACCGGATGCCAACCCGGCGAACAAGGATGGCTGGCACCTGATCGTGGCGATCGCCGATGTTGCGGCCTATGTCTCGCCCGACAGCGTGTTGGACAAGGAAGCGCGGCGGCGGGGCAATAGTTGCTATTTCCCGGACCGGGTCGTGCCGATGCTGCCCGAGGCGCTGTCCAATGGGCTGTGCTCTCTGGTGCCGGGCGAGGACCGGGCCTGCGTGGCCGTCCATCTGACCATCGACGGCGGCGGGCATATTAAGCGTTACGACTTCGTGCGCGGCCTGATGCGATCGGTGGCCCGGCTGACCTACGAACAGGTTCAGCGTGCGGCGGATGGCAGCCCGGACGATGTGACGGGCCCCCTGCTGGAAGGGGTGATCACCCCGCTCTACGGCGCCTTTCGCTGCCTGGCCCAGGCGCGCGAAAGCCGCGGCACGCTTGAGCTGGACGTGCCGGAGCGGCGCTTCGTTCTGGACGATCGGGGTCGCGTCACCGACATAAGCCAGCGCGACCGGCTGGACAGCCACCGGCTGATCGAAGAGTTCATGATCGCGGCCAACGTCGCGGCCGCACGCGCACTGCAGGATCATGGCATTGGCGGCCTGTTCCGGGTGCATGACGCGCCGGAGCGCAGCCGGCTGATGGCCTTGCGCGACTTCCTGCAGCCGCTCGGCTACTCGCTGTCGCTAGGCCAGGTGGCCCAGCCGCGCATGTTCACACAGATCCTGGCGCGCGCCGCCGGCCGGCCGGAAAGCGAGACCGTGTCGGAGATGGTGTTGCGCGCCCAATCCCAGGCGGTCTATCAGCAGGACAATATCGGCCATTTCGGCCTTGCCCTGCCGGCTTACGTCCATTTCACCTCGCCGATCCGCCGCTACGCGGACCTGATGGTTCATCGCGCACTGATCCGGGCGCTAGGCCTGGGCAAGGGCGGCGCCGGCGATGCCGAGCTGAGCCAGTTGGCCGCAATCGGCGACCATCTGACGATGACCGAACGGCGCGCGGCGGCGGCGGAGCGGGATGCCGGTGATCGTTACACGGCCGCCTATCTGGCCCATCGGGTCGGGCAGCGCCTCACCGGCAGGGTGACCAGCGTCACCCGGTTCGGCCTGTTCGTCCGGCTTGACGACAGCGGCGGCGACGGCCTGGTGCCGATCAGCACCTTGCCGGAAGACTATTATGATCTTGATGAACGATCACAGGCGCTGGTCGGACGGCGCTGGGGACGCGTGTTTCAGCTCGGCGCGTCGGTGGCCGTCCGGCTGGTCGAGGCCAACCCGGTGACCGGCAGCACGGTCCTGGCCCTCGTGTCCGACGGCGATCAGGACGAAGGGGCGTCGACGGATTTTCTGCCAAGACCGTCCATCGCGCCGCACGCGGCGCGGCGCAAGAGCGGGCCGTCGAAGGGCTGGCAAAACCGGCGGCGATCGCGGTCACGACGGTGACGCAACAGTGATCGGGCATTCAAATTGTGCCCTATTGCCGTCATACGCGGCGTGATAGCGTCGCGCGGTCGGCAATCGCCCCCTGCTGCCGATTCTTATGCTGGGAGACAGCGGTGAGGCTCAATTTCCGCAAGTTTTGCTGGTTGCTGGCGGTTGCCGGCACGCTGGCGGCCTGTGCCGGCGCGGAGCCGGAGTTTGGCTTCGATCCGTCGGACATCACGCCTGAGCAACTGGCGGCCGCGACATTGCTGGTCGGCTATCAGCAGATTGACAATCTCTATGTGCGACCTGTCGATCTTGGCCAGGTGGCAATGAACGGCATCAACGGATTGTCCGAACTCGATCCCGCCATCTCCGCCGAACTCAGCGACGATACCATCGCTGTCTTGAGCGACGATAGGGTTATCCTCAGCTATGGGACGCCCGCGCCCGGTGATGCGCGTGGCTGGGCGGAAGTCACGCTCGCCGCGATCGATTACGGACGTGCGGTCTCACCGCAACTGGCCGACGCCGACCCTGATACGTTGATCGAGGCGGTGTTCACCGGCGTCACCAGCGGCCTCGATTCCTACTCACGCTATCTGCCGCCGAACCAGGCGTCCGTGGAGCGGACCCTGCGCGAGGGGTATGGCGGTGTCGGCATGCTGCTCGACCTGGAACCGTCGGGCGAGGTGATCATCCGCGAGATCTTCCAAGACGGGCCGGCGGCCGAGGCCGGCATGCAGGCGGGCGGCCAGATCGTGTCGATCGACGGCGAATCCACTGAAGCATGGACCATCGAGCAACTCGGCGAGGGATTGCGCGGCCCCATCGGTACCCGCGTTCGCGTCGGTGTCCGGAACGCGGATGGGACGCTTGAAACCTTCCGGCTGACCCGGGACCAGGTGATCCCCACCGTCGTCCATGTACGCATCGATGACGACATCGCAGTGGTCGACATCAGCCGGTTCAACACCGCCGTGGTGGAGCAGTTGCGCGACACCGTGATCGAGGTGGTGGCCAATGAAGGCCCGAGTTTGCGCGGCATCGTCCTGGATCTGCGCGGCAATCCCGGCGGTCTGTTGGGCCAATCGGTCGACGTGGCGGACCTCTTCATCTCGCGCGGCGAGATCATCCGCACACGCGGCCGCCATCCACGCAGCGATCAGGAGTTCCTGTCGGACCCCGACGACATCGCCAACGGGCTGCCCATGGCGGTTCTGGTCGACGGAAGGTCCGCGTCCGCGGCGGAGATCGTCGCGGCGGCCCTTCAGGACAGCGGCCGGGCCATCGTGATCGGCGCCTCGTCCTTCGGCAAGGGCAGCGTTCAGACCGTCACGCCGCTGCCCAACGGCGGCGAACTGTTCCTGACCTGGAGCCGGATTTTCGCGCCCTCGGGCTTCACCATCGACCAGCAGGGCGTGCTGCCGACCGTCTGCACCAGCGTCGGCATCTATGACGCCGATTCGCTGGTCAGCCGGTTCCGCGACGGCAGCCTGCCCGTTCCAGCATCCCTGGCGGATCTTCGCCAGCGCGCGGCGGACGATGCGGAAAGCCTGCGGCAACTGCGCGCCGAGTGTCCGTGGCGCGTGCATTCCGCCGAATTGGACGTGATGGTGGCGATCGACGTTCTCAACGACCCGTCGCTCTATCGCCAGGCGGTAGCGGCGGCTTTGACAGGTACCGAGACCTCGGGCTGATGGGGGGCTGAGCCATCGGCCAGGCGCCGCACGCTTGACTTGTCGGCGCGCGTGACTATGTTCCCCACCTGCCTTTGACGGGCCCCGGCCCCTCGAACACGGAATTTGAGCCATGGCAAAACCCAACAGCATCAAGATCCGCATGGTCAGCACCGCGGATACCGGCTTTTTCTACGTCACGAAGAAGAACCCGAAGGTCCAGACGGAGAAGATGAGCTTGCGCAAATACGACCCGGTGGCGCGCAAGCATGTCGAGTTCAAGGAAGCCAAGATCAAATAGCCCGTGCCGGGCGCCGAAAGGCGCCAGCCAGGCTTCGTGACGACCGGGCCGTTCCCGCCGTGGAACGGCCTTTGCCATGTCGGCCGCGCGACTTAGAATTGGTCCATGGGCGCGACGGACTATATCTGCCGCGACTGCGGCGCCGCCGGATCAGGCGACCCGGCCCCTGCCCGTTGCCCAAACTGCCGGTCAACCAAGCTGGTCAGCCATGGCGAGCTGAACGCGCTTGCGATCGCCCATATCGACTGTGACGCGTTCTACGCGGCGATCGAGAAGCGCGACGACCCCAGCCTGAAGGACAAGCCGGTGCTGATCGGCGGCGGGCGGCGGGGCGTGGTGTCGACCGCTTGCTACATCGCCCGTCTCTACGGGTGTCATTCGGCTCAGCCCATGTTCAAGGCGCTGAAGGCCTGCCCGGACGCCGTCGTCATCCCGCCGGACTTCAAGAAGTACAGCGCGGCCGGGCGCGAGGTCCGTGCGTTGATGCAAAGCCTCACACCCCTGGTCGAGCCGATCTCGATCGACGAGGCGTTTCTCGATCTCGGCGGCACGGCGCGGGTGCATGGCCGCAGCCCGGCGCAAAGCTGCCTCTGGCTGGCGCATGAGGTGGAAAGACAGATCGGCATCACGGTCTCCGTCGGGCTCAGCTTCAACAAGTTCCTGGCAAAGATGGCCTCGGATCTGGACAAGCCCCGCGGCTTTTCGGTGGTCGGCCGGCAAGAGGCGCTGGATTTTCTGGCCGATCAGCCGATCAGCGCCATGTGGGGGGCCGGCAAGGCGTTACAGGCCCGGCTGAAAGCCGACGGCATTCGCACGATCGGACAGTTGCGGCGGTTTGACGAACGGCAGTTGGTCGATCGCTACGGTTCGATCGGCAGTCGGCTCTGGTCCTTCGCCCGTGCCGACGATCGGCGCCGGGTCGAACCCGGTCGCGGTGCCAAGAGCATTTCGTCAGAGACGACCCTCAACGTCGATATCAGCGATGGCGATGCACTCGCCCAGGTGCTCTGGCCCTTGTGCGAAAAGGTCGCGGAACGCCTGAAAGCCAAGCATCTGGCAGGCAAGACCGTGGTGCTGAAGCTGAAGACCGGGAGTTTCAAGCTGCTGACGCGCAGCCATACGCTGCCGGCGCCGACGCAACTGGCGGAAACGCTCTATCGGATCGCGCTGCCGATGCTGAAGGCAGAAACGACGGGTCCGAGCTTTCGGCTGGTCGGCATCGGGGTTTCGGAGATCACGGACGACGAGAAGGCCGACCCGCCGGACCTTGTCGACCCGACAATCACGCGCCGGCGCGACGTGGAACGCGCCATCGATGCGGTTCGGGCCAAGCTGGGCGCGCAGGCCATCGCGAAAGGCCGCGGGTTCAAGACGGAAACGCGGCGCTGATCCCCATGCTGCCGTTGGTCGCTTAGCAGCTCGACTGGTCGATGGGCTCCAGAAACACCGGCGTGGCAGTCATCGCAAAAGTGCCGTAGTCGACGATCATCTGGCGGACGACGCCGTTATCCAGCACCTCGATGCTGAGTTCGACGTTCGGTTCCGGCGATTGTGAATGGAGATCGAAGTAAGCCAGGTTGACTGACCAGCCCGGGCGCAGCAGCAAGGGCGAGATCACCCGGGCTTCCGGCCCCGGCGCCTCGAAGCTGGCGCCGATGACGCTTGATACCTCCGAAAGGCCGCCCTCGCTGGTTCCGTCGAAAACCTGCGTGACGAAGAACCTCTCGCCGGCGTGCGCGCGTTCGAGCAGTTCCAAGCTGTGCGCGGTCGGAAACAGCGTGCCCGCCGGCAACGCCATCTCCAGCCCGTTGGGAATACTGTAGCGGGCGCGACCGCCCTCCTCGCCTACGATGGCCTCGCCCGCGAACTCCTCGTCCACCAACCCGTTGAGCGAGTTGCGCGACTCGAATTCCAGCTCGGAACCGTCAAGGGTCTCCAGTGCGATGAACTCCGAACCGATGCGGATCGTGCCGCCTTCCTGGTCCAGCAGATCGATCTGGTAGTTCTGCTCGATCACCCAGCCGTCGCAGCCCTGATCCCAGGTGAAGGTCATATTGCCGCCCAGCCCGCTGATGTTGCCGGCACCAGGCCGGCTCTCAAGCGACAGCTCGTAGACAGCGTGATGCGGCGCGATCTCCCAACCCAGCCCTGGGCTGGTGATCAGCGCGAAGGGAAGGCCAAGGGCGGCGAGCCTGAGTGATCCCAGCATGATGATCCCGACGTGACGGCTTTGTTGACAATAGTGATCCAACGGCCGTGAACCAACGCTGGGAATGAGGTTTTTTGATGGGAACGGCGTCTTATCGACCGGATGCTCTAACCGCTAGCAGTCGACGGGCGCCACGAACTCGATCGTCGATATGCTGATCGACAGGCGAAGGTCGCCGTCCTGGAACTCGATCGATCGCGCGATGCCGTTTGCCAACAGGTCGACATGCACCTGGTAGCGCATGTCGCCGTCGCCGCCATCGTTGAAATAGGCGAGCGTGACCGGCCAGCCGCGATGGCCAAGCAGGCTGGCGGTCGTGCCCGCCGGCGGGGCGTCGAACGGATCGCCGATCACGGCAGTCACTTGCACGACCTGGCGGCCGTCGACACCGCTGAACACGGGAACCGAGAAGTAACGGTCGCCGGACTCCGCGCGGTCGATCAGGGCCGAGGTGAACTGCGTCGGGAACAGGGTTTCGGGCTCCATCCGCAACACGGCGCTCTCCGGCCCGGTGAAGACCGCGCGTCCACTATAGGCATTCATGACGGCGGTCCCCTGAACATGGTCTAAGGACCCGTCGCTCCGCGTCGTCATGTCGAACTGGTATTCGGTCGCGTCCATGGATTCGCGTGTCGAGGTCTGCCAAGCCATCGCCTGATTGTCGGGGAGTTCGAACGCGGCATCCTGGCTGTACACCCAGTCGCGGCATTCGCGCCCGAGCCGCTGTCTGATCTCGCCCGACTGCCCCGGCTCTCCGCCGTTGTCGCCAGTGACGACCCGATAGGTCGCGTCATAGAGCGCGATTTCGGCAGCTTGCAGAGGCGCCAGCGACCCCGACGCCACGGCCGCAAGCATTATCGTGTACAGACTCGACCGGACCATGCGCCTGTCCTTTCGATCGATGGTCATGCCAGTCCCCGACTATGGAAAATATCGGGCCTTACTGCCTTGGCGCCAATACTCTTGTGATTTAGAGCCTGAAATTCTGTTGCAAAACCCACAGTCTCGCCTTCGCCGGGGCAATCTACTCGCGACGATAGAAGATCGTGCGGTCAAACCGGCATCTTCGATGGTGTCGCTGTGGGACATCGGTTCTCGGCGTCCAAAGAGCCGTGCCGAATAAGTCTGCCGCGCATTTTACACTCCTGTATCGTATGATCTCCCGGCGATGACGCGGAGATCGGGGGAGCGAGATGACTGAAACAGACGCGCCGGCCCTGGCGGTGCAATCCTTCTTTGACGGCGCGACCAATACGGTCAGCCACGTTGCCTATGACGAAACGACGCGACGGGCGGCGATCATCGATCCCGTGCTCGACTACGATCCGGCATCCGGGCGCATAGCCACCGGGTCAGCCGATGCCCTGGTCGATGCAGTCGAAGGCGGCAATCTGGCCGTCGAATGGATCTTGGAAACCCACGCCCATGCCGACCACCTATCCGCCGCGCCTTATCTCAGGGAAAGGCTGGGCGGGCGGATCGGAATCGGGCGTCATATCACGGCGGTTCAGGACGCGTTCGGCCAGATCCTGGCGTTGGGATCGGACTTTGTGCCGGACGGGCGTCAGTTCGACCATCTGTTCGATGATGGCGAAACGTTCAAGCTGGGCGACATCAACGCGAGCGTGATGGCCACGCCCGGCCACACGCCGGCCTGCGTGACGTATGTGATCGGCGATGCCGCCTTTGTCGGCGACACGCTGTTTCAGCCCGATTTCGGCACCGCGCGCTGCGACTTTCCCGGCGGCGACCCGCGCGATCTCTATCGCTCGATCCACCGGATTCTGTCGCTGCCGCCGGAAACGCGCCTGTTCACCTGCCACGACTACATGCCCGGCGGGCGCGAGCCGGCCTGGGAGAGCACGGTGGCGGAACAAGCCGCCAAGAACATCCATGTCGGCAACGGCGCGAGCGAAGAGGACTTCGTCGCCATGCGCACGAAGCGTGACGCGGTCTTGTCCATGCCGCGCCTGATTCTGCCGTCGATCCAGGTGAACATTCGCGCTGGCGATTTGCCTGAGCCGGAGGATAATGGGGTCCGCTATCTGAAAATCCCGCTGAACGCGCTCTAGCGCTTGAGGAACCGGACCTATGCAGCTGCTTTGGCTCGACGACGAAACGGCGATCTGCGGCGCCATCGGTCCGGACGCGATACCCGGTGCGGCCGAGGCCGGCATACGCGCGATCATCAACAACCGACCTGACGGTGAGGAACAGCATCAGGCAAGTTCCGACAGCATCGCGGCCGCGGCCAAGCAGAACGGGCTGGACTACCGATTCGTGCCCATCAGCATGCGGGAACTGTCGCCGCAGGACATCGAGGACATGCGCACGGCGCTGAACAACACGCCGGCGCCCCGGGTGGCGTTTTGCCGCAGCGGTTCTCGGTCGTACATTCTTTGGGCGCTGGCCAATGCCGGCACGGAGGCCGAGCTGGAAGAGATGATCGACCAGGCGGCTGGCCGCGGCTTTGACATCAGCGTCGCGCGGCTGTTCGCACAGCGCTGACGGTCGGTTCCGCGGTTCGATCCCATTGGCTGGTCCCGATTTGCCGTTTCCGGCGGATGCGCATGTCTGGCAGCGGCTGCTGTCCGGGCGGCGGATCGACCTTCTGAACCCCTCGCCGATCGATTTTGAGCTGGACGACATCGCCTTTGCGCTATCGCGGGTCGCGCGCTGGGGCGGCCAGACCAGTGGCGAGCATCTCTATTCGGTCGCCCAGCATTCGCTGATGGTGACCGACATCGGATGCAAGCTCTCCAAAAACGGCTTGTCCGCTCGGCTGCAACTGGCCCATCTGGTCCATGACGCCGAGGAGGGGTTCGTTTCCTTCGATCCGATCAGCCCGCTGAAGCCGCATCTTGGGCCGGCCTATCAAGAGATCGCGGCGCGCACCCGGCGGGCGGTGCATCTGCGCGTCGGCCTGCCGGCGGAACTGCCGGCAAGCTGGAAACGCTTGATCAAGCGGGCGGACCGCATCGCGGCCGCGACCGAGGCCGTCAGCGTTGCCGGCTACCGGTACGACGAGATCCGGCGGATTTTGAAGATCCGCGCCGATCCGCTGCCGCGTAAGGTCGCGGCCTGGCCAAGCGCCGAGGCGTATGAGAAGTACAAGGCCCGCCTGCACCGGCTTTGTGCTGAAGCCCAGAACTAAAACCCGGCGATTTCATTCCCTTGATGAACTTTTTATTGCGCTGCACGGAAGAGCGGGGCAAACCTAGCCTGTGCTATGTCTCTGATTCTTCATTGGATTTGGAGACCGGCTTGAGTGGCGGAGGGGGAACGGCGGCCAATGACGCGCCGTGTCACGTTGGCAATACTGGTGACCGCCTGGTTTTGTGTCGGCAGCGCCCCGGCACAGGACGGCGTCGAGTTTGTCGGCACGTTCGGATCCTGGGACGTGCGCACGGCGCAAACGCCCGAAGGCCAGATCTGCGCGGCACGGGCGCTGCATCCCGAAATCAGGTTCGGCGACATCTTCTGGGCCTACAACACAGCGCTCGCGGACAGCCAGCCCGTCGGCTATCTGGCGATCGACCCGCGACTGCTGTCGTCCGGCGATGACGCGCGCGCGACCATCGACGGGGAAGCCAGCTTTGCCCTGTCCCGCGCTGCGGATGGTTATGCCTACTCCGAACCCGACGATGATGAGCGCCTGTTCACGCTCATGCGCGAGGGCCTGGTCATGATCGTGCGGCTTGGCGGCAACGGCGCGGAGGGCGAGATCGAAGTCTCCCTTCTCGGTTTCACCTTGGCCACGAACGCGGCCTTGGCCGCATGCAACGCCAGCTAGCGGACCGACCTCCTTGCCCGGCGGGCCGTTCATGCCCATTGTTGATCCCAACCGTTGGGCGACCCGACAACGATGCGTATCGATATCTTTTTCGACCTGATCTGCCCCTGGTGCTTTATCGGCAAGCACCGGCTGGAGGCGGCGCTGGCCCTGCGCCCGGAACGGCCG
Organism: Alphaproteobacteria bacterium; assembly: GCA_028277405.1. Taxonomy (GTDB): domain Bacteria; phylum Pseudomonadota; class Alphaproteobacteria; order DSM-16000; family Inquilinaceae; genus JANQGH01. Next base: position 205,453 of record JANQGH010000070.1, read on the forward strand.
GCGGAGCTTAGCTGGCAGCCGTTTCAGCTGAACCCGGACATGCCGGTAAACGGCATGCCGCGAAAGGCCTATCTGGACGCCAAATTCGGCGGGCCCGAACATGCCGGGCAGGTCTATTCCATGATCCGCGAGACCGCCGCGAAGGACGGCATCGAACTCGACATCGACAGGATCGCGCGCACCCCCAACACGCTGGACGGCCATCGCCTGGTGCGGCTGTTCCAGCGCACCGGCGCCGACACGCCGGCGCTGGTGGACAGGATCTTCTGCGCCTACTTTCAGGAGGGTGCGGACATCGGGCGCCACGACGTGCTGGCCGATCGGGCGTCGGAGTGCGGCGAGACACGTAAGCTGATCGTCCAGTTTCTGGAAAGCGACGAGGATCGAAATGCCGTGTTGGCGGTCGACCATGCGGCCCGCCAGATGGGCATTCAGGGCGTGCCCTGTTTCGTCGTCGACCGGCGCTTCGCCGTTTCCGGCGCCCAGGAACCGAGCGCCTTCCTGCCGGTCTTCGACCTGGCGATGGACCCGGACAAGGCGCCGGCTTAAGCCGCGGCCGCCAGATCCGCCAGTTCGGTGACGAACCGGCGGACACCGTCCACGCGGCGGTCGACCTTGTCCCAGCCCTGTACCAAGACCAGCCGATGGTCCGGGCGCAGCTTCAGGGTGCCCACCCGCTGGGCGATCAAACCGATAAGCTCCGCCGGATTGGCGAAATTGTCGTTGCGGAAGCCGATGACGGCGCCCTTGGGGCCGGCATCCAGCTTGTCGATGCCCGCCTGCTTGCACAGGCGTTTGAGGGAGACCAGGGTCAGCAGGTTCTCGACCTCGTCGGGCAGCGGGCCGAACCGGTCGATCAGTTCGGCGGCGAAGGCGTCGATCTCGCTGCGGTCGACCAGCTTGGCGACCCGCCGGTAGAGGTCCAGCCGGACCTGCAGGTCCGGGACATAGGCCTCGGGGATCAACACCGGGATGCCCAGATTGATCTGCGGCGCCCATTCATCGTCCGCGTCGCCGACATCGCCCCTGGCGGCCGCCACGGCCTCTTCCAGGAGCTGCTGATACAGCTCGATGCCGACCTCGCGGATGTGGCCCGACTGTTCCTCGCCCAAGAGGTTACCCGCACCGCGAATATCCATGTCATGGCTGGCCAGCGTGAAGCCCGCGCCCAGCGTGTCCAGGGTTTCGATCACGTGCAGGCGCTGCTGCGCGATCGTGCTGAGTGGCCGGTCCGGCCGATAGGTCAGATAGGCGTAACCACGCACCTTCGAGCGACCGATGCGGCCGCGAAGCTGGTAAAGCTGGGCCAGGCCGAACATGTCGGCGCGGTGAATGACGATCGTGTTCGCCGACGGCACATCGAGGCCGGATTCCACGATGCTGGTGCACAGCAACACATCGAACTGGCCGTCATAGAAGGCCGTCATGACCTCTTCGAGCTGGGACGGCGCCATGCGGCCATGGGCCATGGCCACCCGGATCTCCGGCACCAGCTCCGTCAGCGCCTCGCGCACGCCTTCGAGGTCCTGGATTCTGGGGCAGACATAGTAGGTCTGGCCGCCGCGGAAATGCTCGCGCAACAGGGCCTCGCGCACAACCACCGGGTCGTAAGGCAAGACGAAGGACCGAACCGCCAGCCGGTCGATCGGCGGCGTGCTGATCAGCGACAGCTCACGCACGCCAGCCAGCGCCATTTGCAAGGTGCGCGGGATCGGCGTTGCGGTCAGGGTCAGCACATGTGTGTTGGCTTTCAGTTGCTTCAGCTTTTCCTTCTGCTTGACGCCGAAATGCTGCTCCTCATCGATGATCACCAGGCCGAGCTGTTTGAACTGGATCTGCTTGCCCAGCAGCGCGTGGGTGCCGATGACGATGTCGACCGTGCCGTCGGCCAGGCCGGCACGCACATCCTTTTGTTCGGCCGCCGGCGTCAGGCGGGACAGGCGGCCGACGCGGATCGGCAGGTTGGCGAACCGGTCGACGAAGTTTTGGTAGTGCTGGCGCGCAAGCAGGGTCGTGGGCACCACCACGGCCACCTGCCGGCCGGATATCGCAGCCAGAAAGGCGGCCCTCAGCGCGACCTCCGTCTTGCCGAAGCCGACATCGCCGCAGATCAGCCGGTCCATTGGCCGGCCCGAGCCCAGATCGTGCAGGACATCCGCGATGGCGGAAAGCTGATCGTCGGTCTCGGGATAGGGAAAGCGGGCGGCAAACTCGTCATAGGCGCCGTCGCCCGGCTCGATGACCTCGCCCTTGCGCAACTCGCGCGCGGCGGCAACGCCCATCAGGGCATCCGCCATGTCCTTCAGGCGCTTCTTGACCCGCGACTTTCGCGCCTGCCAGGCCGCACCGCCCAGCCGGTCAAGCTGGACGATCGTGTCGTCGGAGCCGTAGCGCGACAGCACCTCGATGTTCTCGACCGGCACGAACAGTTTGGCGTTTTCGGCATAGATCAGCCGGACGAAATCATGCGCCGCGCCGCCGACATCCAGCGTGTCCAGCCCCTCATAGCGGCCGACGCCGTGCTCGACATGGACGACATAGTCACCTTCCGACAGGGCCGAGATTTCGGCGATGAACTGCTCGGCCCTGCGCCGCTGCTTGGGTTGGCGCGTCAGCCGGTCGCCCAGAATGTCGGTCTCGGTGATCACCGCCAGGTCGGGCGCGACGAAACCGTGTTCGATCGGCAGGACGACGCTGGCGACCCGCTGCGAATCCAGCGAGCCGACATCGGAAAGGGCGTCGACGGCCTCGACCTCCCACAGCCCGTGATCGCGCAAGAGACCGGCCAGGCGGTCGCGCGCGCCCCGCGTGTAGCCGGCAATCAAGACCGACCGTCCATCGCGCTTCAACGACGCGACGTGAACCCGGACCGCATCGTAGAGCGAGTCTTCCGGGGCGTTTCGGGCGTCGGTAAAGTCGCGTCCGCCCCGCCCGCGTGCGTCGATCGCGCCCTTCGCACCGGGCGGCGGCGCAAAGGGCGACAGCATGGCCACCGGCCGCTCGGCGAGATGCTGCTGCCATTCCTCTGCCGTCAGATAGAGCGCATCGGGCGGCAGGGGCTTGTAGACCGGCGCCTTGGCCTTGCGTTCGGTGGCCTGCAGGGTCAGGCGCGCCTCATGAAAATCGGAGATCTGGACCAGCCGTGCCTCGCGCGCCTGGTCGATCTGCGGGTCCAGGCTGACCGGTGCCGACGGCAGATGGTCGAAGATCGTCTCCATCGCCTCATGGAACAGGGGCAGCCAATGTTCCATGCCGGCATAACGGCGGCCGGCCGATACCGCCTCGTAGAGCGGGTCGTCATCGGTGACGGCACCGAAATTGCGGCGGTAGCCGGCCCGGAAGCGCTCGATCGACGCCTCGTCCAGAAACAGCTCGCCCATGGCCAACAGGTCCAACCGGTCGATGGTGCCGCTGGTCCGCTGGCTTAGTGCATCGAAGGTGCGCAGGCGTTCGACATCGTCGCCGAACAGGTCGATCCGGCAGGGCTCGTCGGCACCGGGCGGAAACAGGTCGATGATGTCGCCGCGCATGGCGAACTCGCCCCATTCCCGCACCGTCTGGGTCCGGCTGTAGCCGTTCTTGGCCAGAAAGAGCTGCAAGGCGTCAAGATCGAGCCGGTCGCCGACGGCAACGGTGAAATGGGAGGAGGCCAGGCTGTCGCGCGTCGGCAACCGCTGGATCGCCGCGTTGATCGTTGTGATGACCAGCAGCGGCCCCTGAGAAGCGGCCTGATGGGCGGCGATCTGGCCCAGTGCACTGACCCGCCTTGCGATGATCTGCGGGTTTGGTGAGACCCGGTCGTATGGCAAGCAGTCCCAGGCCGGCAGCACGACGACCGGCAGATCGGGCGCGAAGAAGCCGATCAGTTCGGCCAGGCGCGCCGCGCGGCTGTCGTCGACGGCAACATGCAGCAGGGGCGTGTCCGACAGATTGCCGGCGATGGCGGCCAGCACCCTTGCATCGTGCCCCTCCGGCGCGCCGCCAACGGCGATCGGTCCCGCCTGGCGGGTATCCAGCTTCAGATCAAACATGGTTTCAGCGCTTGTTCGGTTCACGCTTGTGGGCGGCGAGCAGATCGGCGACGGGCGATTTCAGCCTGTCCGGCACGGGCTCGCGGCCCGTGATCCAGTTGTACAGGTCGGGGTCGCTTTCCTCGATCAGGCGCCGGTAGCTATGCAGTTCATCCCAGCCGAAGTCCGCCAAATGCCGGTCCGCGAACCCGCCGAGCAGCAGGTCGGCCTCGCGCGTGCCGCGATGCCAGCTTCGAAATATGAGTTGGCGCCGGAACGCGTCGATATCGTCCGGCGTGTCGGCGGCGAACACGCCCTTCTCTTTTTGGCCTTTGACTGACATTCCTCTACCCTGGCGGCTCACCGATCCCAGCTTCGGCCCGAGACGATATAGAGCCGCCACGGTGCGACCGCAAATCCTGTTCCCGCTTTTTGCCGAGATCCAGACCCTGCCCGGCGTCGGCAGCAAGATCGCCGCGCTGTTGACCCGGCTGGCCGGCCCGCACCTGGTCGACCTGCTGTGGCATCTACCCAGCGGCGTGATCGACCGCAACCCGGTGCCGTCGATCGCCGGGTTGGAAGACGGCAGGACGGCGACGCTGGAGGTCACGGTCGAGGCCCACCAGCCCTCGGGCGGGCGCGGGCCCTACCGCGTTATCACCACAGACCCGTCGGGCACGCTGGAGCTCGTCTTCTTCCACGCTAGGGGCGACTATCTCATGCGCGAGCTGCCGGTCGGCACCAAGCGCATCGTCAGCGGCCGGATCGAATGGTATCGCGGCATGGCCCAGATGGCGCACCCGGACTATATCGTGCCGCCCGAGGCGCGCGACCAGATCCCGAAGATCGAACCGGTCTATCCGCTGACGACGGGTCTGACGCCCAAACCCCTGGCCAAGGCGATCGCCGCCGCGCTGAAAGAGGCGCCGGAACTGGCGGAATGGCAGGACCCGGCCTGGCGGGAACGCAATGGCTGGTCGGACTGGCGAGCCGCGCTCTTGGCCGCGCACGCGCCGCAATCCGCCGCCGACCTGCTGCCCATGGCGCCCGCCCGTGCCCGGCTGGCCTATGACGAGCTGTTGGCGAATCAGTTGGCGCTGGCCCTGATCCGGCGGGCCCAACGGCGCCTGAAGGGCCGATCGACCAAGGGCGACGGAAGCTTGCGCGCCAAGGCTGCGGCCGCGCTCGGCTTTGAGCTGACGGCCTCTCAGCGCACGGCCCTGTCGGAGATCGACGACGACATGGCGGGCACCGACCGCATGCTGCGCCTGCTGCAAGGCGACGTCGGCAGCGGCAAGACGGTGGTCGCGCTGATGGCGATGCTGACCGCCGTCGAGGCCGGCCGGCAAGCGGCGATGCTGGCGCCGACCGAAATTCTGGCCCGTCAGCATCATCAGACACTGGCACCGCTGGCCAAAGCGGCGGGCATCGAGATCGCGCTCTTGACCGGCCGTGACCGGGGCAAGGCACGCGAGCCCGTGCTGGCCGCCCTGCGCGACGGCAACCTGCCGCTGATCGTCGGTACCCACGCGCTGGTGCAGGAAAGCGTCGAGTTTAACGACCTGGCGCTGGCCGTGGTCGACGAACAGCACCGGTTCGGCGTTCACCAGCGGCTGCAACTGACCACCAAGGGTGCCGGTGTCGACCTGCTGGTGATGACCGCAACGCCCATCCCGCGCACACTGGCGCTGACGGCCTATGGCGACATGGAGGTCTCGCGCCTGACCGAAAAGCCGCCGGGGCGCCAGCCGGTCGATACGCGTGTCCTGCCCGCCGACCGGCTGCCGGACCTAACTGCCGCGCTGCACCGCAAGCTGGCTGCGGGTGCCCGCGCCTACTGGGTCTGCCCGCTGGTCGAAGAGTCCGAAAAGTCGGACATGGCCGCCGCGACCGAGCGGTTCGAGGATCTGAAACGCCAGTTCGGCGACCGGGTCGGCCTGGTGCATGGCCGGCTGAAGGGGCCGGAGAAAGACGCCGTCATGGCACGCTTCATTGCCGGCGACCTCGACATTTTGGTCGCGACCACGGTGATCGAGGTGGGGGTCGACGTGCCCGAGGCGACCATCATGGTGGTCGAGCATGCCGAGCGGTTCGGCCTCGCCCAGCTTCACCAGTTGCGCGGCCGCGTCGGGCGGGGTGCCGCGCAGTCGGTCTGCTTTCTGGTCTACGCGCCGCCGCTGTCGGAAACGGCCCGGAAACGCCTGGCCACCTTGCGTGAGACGGAGGACGGCTTCATCATCGCCGAGGCGGATCTGGAGCTGCGCGGGGCCGGCGAGGTGCTGGGCACGCGGCAGTCCGGCCTGCAAGTCTGGCGATTGGCCGACCTCGCGGCCCATGGCGACCTGCTGGCCGCCGCGCGCGACGACGTTCGCCTGATCCTGAACCGGGACCCTGAGATGGAAAGCGACCGCGGCCGGGGCCTGCGCCTGCTCCTCTACCTGTTCGAACAGGACGCGGCCGTCCGCTATCTCCGGTCCGGCTAAGCCGCTTCTTTGGCAAAGACGGCATCCAAGCGGTGTCCGAAGTAGGCCGGCAGGTCGCCCGGCCATGCGCCGATAATATCGTCGACGCCTTCGCGGTTCCCGGCATAAAGCTGGCGCGCCGCCTCCTCGAAACCGGGATGATCACCCGCCAGGACCGACATTTGCCGATAGACGGCATCGACCATGGCGGGATCGGCCTTGCCGCCGCGCATGTCGGCCTCCACCAGCCGCCGAAGGGCGGCCGAGGCGCCGCCGCGTTGCTTCGACAGCCATCGCCAGTGTCGAGGCAGCAAGGTCACCTCCCGGCCCTCGACACCCAGCTTGGGGCGCCCGGGCGGCCTGGTCGCGAACTGTGCGACGGCACGTTCGACGATTTCGGCCTGCGTGCCGCGCCAATTGATGTCGACGCTGCGCCCTGTCTGCTCCGCAAGCATGACGCAGCGTTCGGGATGCGGCACACCCTGGTCCAAGACCGATCGCACCGCAACGTCGATCGGCCCAGTCGCTACGAGCGACGGGCCGAGAAAAATGGCGAATGTGATTTCGTTGTTCATGGCGCTTTTTACCCGGGTAAAAAATGTTCGTCAAGTTTTACCCGGGTAAAATTCAGCGTCCAGTCAGACTGAGGCGCCATTGGTTATCCGATGTCCGCACGAACGATCGCATTCAACTATTCAGATCTATCCATCAGCCCCTGACGGCCCTAGCATTCAGGCCCAAAGAGCGGAGCCAAACCGTCGGCTTTGGGGGGACACGGGTGTACACCTTGCTTATAGGGAATGGCCTACCAAGCTCCGATCTGTTGAGCGGCGCCGACGGCCGCATGCCGGTGTGGCTGGTCCGGCGCCCGACCGAGGCCGCCGGTCGCTCGTGAGTTCCGAAGACCCACAGGCGGCACCCGAGCCCCACCCGTTGGACAGGTCGGTCGCCAACGTCCTGGCCGTGCTCTTTGCCCTTGTCGTTGTGATCTACGCCGCCTCTGGCCCGATGTCGGACTTCGTGCGCTGGTTCGTCGAGAGCACGACCGAGGGCTTTGACGAACTGTCGCGGCGCGATCAGCGCGCGCTGTTGCGCGAGCATTGGCTGGGCGCGGCCTACCGCACCTTGGAGCGCAACTTCCTGCAGCCGACTGGATTGATCCTGGGCCTGCCGATCGCCTTTTCGTTCGCCATCTCGCTGCTGAACCTCCATCGCAGCCCATCCTTGCGGTGGCTGAACTGGGCGCTGACCCTCGTCGCGCTGGCCGCGTTCGTGAGCTGGATTGTCGAGATCTTCGTCACCGACAGCGGCCTCCTGCCCTCCGCCTCGCCGCTGGACTTCGTGATGTTTCCGCTGGCAACGGCGATCACGCTTTACCTGACTTGGCGGCTGTTCGGCGGCTTCATTGTGGGCTTCTGCCTGTTCTGGGTGATTTATTTCTTCGTTCGGGGCCTGCTGCCGGACTGGACCGGCATCTTCGCGGGTTCGGAGGCGACGTTTGCGCAGAACCTGCGCGCGATGGTCCAGAATTTCTGGGCCCAGACCGGCGGCATGTTCGGCCAGCCCTTGCAGGTTGTCTCCGGCAACGTGCTGATATTCATCGTCTTCGGCGCCGTTCTGATGGCCTCTGGCGCCGGCGAACTGCTGATGAAGATCGCCAACCGCCTGACAGGCGGCGTGACAGGCGGCGCGGCCCATTCGGCGGTCGCCAGTTCGGCCCTGTTCGGCACGCTCTCAGGCGCCGCCATCTCGAACGTCGTCTCGACCGGCGTGATGACCATCCCGGTGATCAAGCGCGCGGGCTTCAGGGCGCCCTTTGCCGGCGCTGTTGAGGCAGCCGCATCCACGGGCGGCCAGATCATGCCGCCGGTGATGGGCGTGGTGGCGTTCTTCGTCGCCGGCCAGATCGGCCTGGAATACCGTTACATCGTCGTGGCCGCCATCGTGCCGGCGATCCTCTACTACCTCGGCACCTTTCTCGCGGTCTATTTCGAGGCGCGCCGCCACGGCATCGGCCCCCTGCCCCGCGAGGCACGACCTGGCCTGACGCGAATGGAACGCTGGCAGTGCCTGGTCTTCATCATTCCGCTGGGCGTGCTGTCGACCTTTCTGTTCATTCAGCCCTCGGTGCCCAAAGCCGGCTTCTACGGGTTTCTGGCCGCCATCGTGACCTCGCTGGTCCTGTTCCCGGGCTTTCGCTCATGGCGCAAGATCTATCGCGCTTTCGTCAATGCTGGCCGCATGGCCGCGTCGATCGTCGTGATCGTGACCGCCATCGGCCTGATCGTTGGACTGATCCAGGTGTCCGGCTTTTCCGGGCGCCTGTCCTTGTTGCTGGCGCAACTGGCGGACGGCCCGCTGTTGCTGGTGCTGATCGTCGTGGCGCTGGGTTCGATCGTGCTGGGCATGGGGCTGCCGCCGGGCGCCACCTACTTCATCATCGTCATCGCCCTGTCGTCCGGCATCGACGCGGTCGGCATCCCCGACCTGACGCTGCACCTCTTCGTGGTCTTCTTCGCCGTGATGTCGACGGTGACGCCGCCGGTCGCGCTCGCCGCCTTTGCCGCCGCGCCGATCGCCGGCGCCGACCCGATCCGCACCGGGTTCGAGGCCGCCAAGATCGGCCTCGCCGGTTTCATCGTGCCCTTCATCTTCGTCTATCACCCGGCGGTGCTGTACAAGCTGCAAGTGCTGTTCGAGTGGTTCGGCGGCGAGCCGGTACGGTCACGCGCCATGCTCGACCCGGCCGCGACAAGCTGGCTGGACCTGGGCTGGATCGTCGTGGCCTTCATGCTGGCCATCTGGCTGCTGGCATCGGCCTTGGCCGGCTTCGAGAAAGGCCGGCTAACCACCATCGAGCGCCTGGTGCGGGGCATCGTCGGTGTCCTGGTCCTCTGGCCCCAGATGCTGATTGCCGGTCCGGCAGCGCTCGCCGGTCTGGTGCTGATTGCGCTTCATCGTCGCGGCAGACTGTCGACGACGGCGGCATAAACCTTAAGATCACCAACAACGAATGGGAGGAGATGATATGAAGAGATTTCTTGCCGGCACTGTCCTGACAGCCGCGCTGATCAGCGGTTCCGCTATAGCGCAGGACCAGACGTTGCGCATGGCGACCATCGCGCCCAGCCTGGGCCAGGCGATCACCATGGCGACCTTTGCCAACATCGTGTCCGACAATCTGGACGACATCACCATCGAGGTCGCGGGCGGCGGGGCTGCCACCCTGCACCAGCTTGAGGTCGGGCGCGGCAATCTCGACATGTCGATGACCTCGCCGACGATCTACAACCTCATGACCGCCGGGGCCGCCATGTACCAGAACGAGGCGGACGCGGCCGAGGCGTCGGAGAATGTCCGGCTTTTGATGTGGTACCCGTTCGGCCAGTACCATTTCGCGGTGCGGGGCGACAGCGACATCACCGTGCTGGACGATCTGGAGGGCGCCACCGTCTTTCTCGGGCCCCAGGGCGGCGGCGCCTATAACGCGGCCAGCCGCTGGATCGAGGCTACCACCGGCCTCGTCGTCGGCGAGGACTACGAGGCCATCAGCGCCAACTGGCAGACCGGTTTTCAGGCCTTTCTGGACGGCACGATCGACATGTACACCAATGGCTGTCTCGACCCGTGCCAGCAGTTCATCCAGTTCACCGAAACCGAGCCGGTGCGGTTTTTGGGGCCGGAGGACGATCAGGGCGAGGCGGTCGACGAGTTCCTCGGCAACTTCCGCTATCGCGAGGAAGTGCCGGCGGGCGTCTACGAGAACCAGGTCAATGAAGGCCCGGTGATGTCCATGAACACCGCCGTCGGCATCGGCGTGCGTGCCGATCTGGACGAGGAGACGGTCTACCGCATCACCCGTGCCTTTTGGGAGAACCTGGACCAGGTGACGTCCGAAGCGCCCTGGGTCGAGGCCATCGACATCGACTACGCCGCCCAACAGCTCGGCCAGATGCAGCTCCATCCGGGGGCGGAGCGCTACTACCGCGAGGCGGGTGTGCTCTGACCAGCGGACGATGCCCGCCGTACGTCCCAGGACTGCCGCGACGCCTGCCGTGATAGCTTAGTCGAGAGGTGGAAAACCTCTCGCCGCAAATGCGCTATCGCGGCGGACGAGCGTTATGCCGGGAACTGGGCATTGGCGCCGGCGGCGACGTCGAAGACGTCGCCGGAGATTAGCGAGGACGTCTCGCTGCACAGGAAACGGACGCAGTCGCCGATCCGCGACGGTTCATAGAGGCCGACATCCGGCAAAATGTGGCGCGCCTTGGCAGCCTCGTTGAACTGTTCAAACGTGAGGGTTGTGCCTGGCTGCAGGTTCGACAGGATGTAGTCATTGTCCAGAAGCCCGGTCCGCACCAGCGTCGGGCAGACCGCATTGCACCTGATGCCCGACGGGCCCAACGCCAGTGCGGTGCTCTTGGCAAGCCCGATCACCGCCCATTTGGTCGCGCCGTAGACGGGGAAGTTTGCGCTGCCGATCCGCCCGGTGACCGACGACATCAGGATCACCCGGCCCGCGCCCTGTTCGCGCAGGGTCGGGGTCGCGGCCTGGATGGTCTTGATCACGCCCTTCAGATTGATGTCGATGACCAGGCTCAGCTCGTCTTCGGAGAATTGCTCCAGCGCCCCGATCTGGGTGATCCCGGCGTTCGCGACCACGAAATCGAGGCTGCCGAACCTGTCGACGCCCTGCTGTATCGCGGCCCGTTGGGCGTCGAAGTCGCGCACGTCGCCCGTCACGTCGATACACCCGACGCCCATCGCTTCGACCGCCGCCTTCGTTTCGGCAAGATCCTCGGCCGTCGCCAACGGATAGGGCACTTCGGCAATCTGCGCAGCCACGTCATAAAGAATGATGTTCGCGCCGCCGGCGGCCAGCGCTTCGGCACAGGCCCGCCCGATACCGCGTGCGGCACCAGTGACAAAGGCGGTCTTGCCTTCGAATTCGCGCAGCGCCTGGCCCTGCGCGGAGGCCTGCCCCGCCAAGGCGGCCGCCACGCCGATGCCCGCGCCGCCGGCAAGTAGCGCGCGGCGCGTGGGCTGGGGTACAGTGGTGTCTTCGTCTGTCATGCGATCGGCAACCATGTCTGCCTCATCAAAACTGGGGGCTCGTTCAATGCGGATCCGCCACACCGTCGAGCGCATGTAATCAACCGTTTACTTGACGCACGGCACGACGTAAGTCAACAAGCGATTACATCTGCGGAGATGCGATGAGCCAGCCGAGAAAACGCGACGCCGAGGCCACGACGGAACGCATCCTGGTTGCCGCGCAACAGACGTTTCACGACAAGGGCTATGATGCCGCCACGACGCGAGAGATCGCTGACAGGGCCGGCGTAAACCTTGCCCTGATAACGCGCTATTTCGGGTCGAAGCGCGGCCTTTTCGAAAGAGCCGTCCTGCCGCACCTGAGCCTTGGCTGGTTCTTGAAGGATGGTCTGCAGGACGGCGCGTCGCGGCTCGCCGACTTCTACGTCGATACGGCGCTTAAGGGCCAGTTCGATCCGTTCGTGGTGCTGCTGCGCTCTCTCTCAAGCGCCGAAGCGGGCCCGATGCTGGTGGACGCGATCCAGAAGCAGGCCCTTGATCCCCTTCAAGACGCCATTGGCGGACCCGAGGCAGAAGCCCGCGCCACCCTTGTCGCCACGCAATTGGCCGGCCTGATTCTTTGGTTCCGGGTCATGGACAAACGTCCGCGCGACGTGCAAACGCGCGAGCGAATACGAAAAATGCTGACCGACCATCTTTCCGGCCTGCTGACACCGGAATAGGCCGAGTGCGCCAAACCCAGCGCCTCGCGTCGACACCGTTCAAGCAAACCGGACCGAAACGCCGCCGTCCGCGATGAGGGGGCTGCCGGTGACGAAGCTGGCCCGGTCGGACAGCAGGAACAGCGCGGCCTGAGCAATTTCTTCCGGGCGCGCCATCCGCTTCACCGGATGCAGGCCTTCGATGAAGGCATGCGCGTCGGAATCGTCGCCGGCCATCGCCGTTTTCGTACCGCCGGGCAAAAGCGCACTGACGCGGATGCCTTCGGCGGCATGGTCGACGGTTAGCGACTGGGTCAGTCCGATCAGACCCGCCTTCGCCGCCGCATAGGCCGCCATACCCGGCAAGCCGCCATTGCTGTAGCCAACAAAGGAGGAGGTGAAGACGAGCGCGCCGCCGCCGCGCGATTTCAATGCGGGAATCTGGGCTTTGGCGGCCAGAAAGGCGCTGGTCAAGTTGGCATCGAGAACCGCATGCCAGTTGGCCTCACTCGTCTCGAAAACGGGGCCCATGTCGCCGACGATGCCGGCATTGTTGAAGGCACCATCCAGCCCACCAAACTCAGCTTGTGCAAGATCAACCATGGACCGCGCATAGGCCGCATCCGTGACGTCACCGGCCAAATGGACGGCGCTGCCGCCATCCTGCCGTGTCTGTTCGACGATTTCCGCCAATACTGCCTCGCGCCGGGCGGCGAGGACCACATTGGCACCCTCGGCGGCAAAGAGCCGGGCCGCGGCCGCCCCGATGCCACTGCTGGCGCCGGTGACGATGATGGTTTTGTCTCTCAGTTCCACGGTTGCACCTCATGAGGGGACTGGGGTGCCGCGACCCTAGAGATGCGTGGCGATGGCCGCCCACCCGCTTCATGCGGTTCACACCCATGTCCCGACCTTGACTCCCCGTTGCGACACGGCGGAGGCTCGGGCTCAAAAAGAGCGGGATGGACGATGAAAACGGCATTGGGACGTGCTGCAGGTGATGCCCGCGTCCAGCGCCAACCCCAACGGCATGTTCTGACGCGCCTGATCAGGGCCACATGGGTCGCCTGACCCCAGCTCCATGTCGGGCCAGCGCATTCCGTACAATCAGCGCCTATCTGTACATGCCTTCCCGCAGATTGATGCCATGCTCGAGATAGGCCTTCATGGCGCACAGTACTTGCGTCCAGCCGCTGCAGTTGCCGTAGGAGGCTTTTCGCCCGCCCTCGGTGTCGCGGAAGCCTTCCTCGGCAATCGATACCAGCGTCCGCCCGTCCTCAAGCGGCTCAAACCGCATCGTCACCCGCGTGTTGTATCCGCCTGCCTCACCATCTGAGTCGTCACCCCTCCATTCCAGGACGATCCGGCGGTTCTGTTCGACCTCGACGACCTTCACCGGAAAGGCGCCGGGAAAGTCATGGAAGTCCCAGGACACCGTCGCGCCGGTCTCAAGACGGCCCTTCGCGCCACCGGTCGTGAAGTAGCCCGAGAGCTTTTCCGGGTTCACGACAGCCTCGAAGACCTCTTCGACCGGTCGGCCGATCCGGCCGCTGACCTCGAATTTCAGGGTCATGACGTGCTCCTTGTGCTTCGGTCTAAGATGTTATAAAAATATAACATGTCAGACAACCTCTGGGACGACAAGGTTTTTCGCGCCTTGGCCTCGTCGATCCGACGTGGCCTGTTGGATGCCCTGCGCGACACGCCGCAGACGACGAGTGAACTCTGTGCCCGGTTTCCCAAACTCGGCCGTTGCAGCGTGATGCAGCATCTCGACGTCCTGGAAGAGGCCGGTCTGGTGGTGGCGCGGCGGGTTGGACGGCAGCGCTGGAATTATCTTGACGCGATCCCGATCAAGCGCATCCACGACCGCTGGATCGGTGCCTACGCCACCGAAGCCGTCGCGCTTCTCGATCGTATGAAAAGCGACATGGAGCGCAAGCCGGCTGCCGAGCTTGAAGCGCAATAGCGCATCGAGCCATTTTGACGGAGATCAACCGCGCCGACGTCGGCCCATGTGCTAATGATACTCGATCGTCGTCCCCCATTTCAGCGACCTCGCCCATGCCCAACACCCGCGTCGTCATCGGAGAATTTGGCGGGCCAGAGGTGCTGCAGGTGGTCACCGACGATCGCCTCCCGGAACCGGTTGGGTCGGAGGTGCGCGTCAGAGTTCTGACCACGAGCGCGGCCTTCACCGACGTGATGATCCGCAAGGGCCTTTATCCCGACGTGAAGGAACAGCCACCCTTCGCTTTGGGCTACGACATGGTCGGCGTTGTCGACAAGCTGGGGCCGCAGGCGCGGCTTTATGAACCGGGGCAACGGATCGCAGACCTGACCACGATCGGCGCCTATGCGGAGTATGTCTGCCTGCCTGAGGCGGAGTTGGTGCCGGTGCCCGAGGACGTCGATCCGGTTGACGCTGTCGCCGTCATCCTATCGTTCGTCACGCCCTATCAGATGCTCCACCGGGTCGCCAGAGTGACGGAAGGCCAGCGCATCCTGGTCCACGGCGCCGGCGGGGCGGTCGGCACGGCCATGCTTCAGCTTGCCCGCCTGGCGAATGTCGAGGCCTTCGGCACGGATACCATCACCAAGCACGACGTGATCAGCGAACTCGGCGGCGTCGCCATCGACAGCGATCCGGAGAATCTGGAGGCTCGCTTGAAGGCGGCGACCGGCGGCGGCGTCGACGTCGTTTTCGATGCGTTGGGCGGCGAGAGCCTGAACCGCTCGCTCCACATCCTGAAGCCGGGCGGCATGCTGGTCGCCTATGGCTTTCAGAACGTTGTGATGGGCAAAGGCGGCAGCATCCCGCTTGACTTCATCAAGCTGAAGCTCTGGGACCTGCTGCCCAACGGCCACGCGACATCGTTCTACGCCATCGGCTCCATGCGCCGCCACCATCCGGAATGGTTCAAGGAAGACCTCGCCCGGATGTTCACGCTGTTGTCGCAAGGGAAGATCAAGCCCGTGATCGCCCGGACGATGCCCCTGACCGAGGCGCGTCGGGCCCATGAACTGATCGAGGCGGGCGAGGCCAAGGGCAAGATCGTGCTGCTGGTCGGCGATCAGGCGCGGTAATACTAACGGCCGGGACCGGCTAGAGCGTGAAGTTGTAGATCGCCCGGTCGAACCGATTGTAGTCTTCGTAGCGGATCAAATCGTAGAGTTCCCGGCGGGTCTGCATTCTGTCGGTGATGTCCCGCTGCGTGCCGGTCTCGGCGATATGGTCCAGCGCGTCGAGCGTGGCTTTCATCGCGATCCGCAGCGTTGTGACCGGATAGATCACCAGTTTGGCGCCGAGATCCCGCAGCTCCTGCGCGCTGAGCAGCTTGGACTTGCCGAACTCCGTCATATTCGCCAGCAACGGGCCTGGGATGTCAGCCGATGCCCGCCGCCATTCGGCCTCGTCAACCAAGGCCTCGGCAAAAACCATATCGGCGCCGGCCTCCAGATAGGCCCCGGCACGTTCGATCATGGGGTCCAGGCCCTCGACCGCCCGCGCGTCGGTTCGGGCGATCAGCAGCAGGTTGTCATCGCGCCTGGCATCCACCGCGCCCTTGATGCGCTGGATCATATCGGCGATCGGGACGACGGCCTTGCCGTCCAAATGGCCACAGCGTTTCGGGTTCACCTGATCCTCAAGATGCAGGCCGGCAAGGCCACGTTCCTCCATCATGCGGACGGTTCGCGCCACGCTCATCGGTTCGCCGAAGCCCGTGTCGCAGTCGACGATCGTCGGCAGGTCCGTGACCCGCGCGATCTGTTCGGCCCGGTTCGCCATCTCGGTCAGGGTCGTCAGGCCGATATCCGGCAGACCGAGATCGGCGGACAAGACCGCGCCCGAGACATAGACCGCCTCGAAACCGGCACGCTCGATCCCCATGGCGACCAGGGGCGAGAAGGCACCGGGCGCGCGCACGATCGTATCGCCGCGAAGCCCATCGCGAAGCCGCTGCCGCTTGTCGCCGGCACTTAGCTGAGAAAACAGCATCCCACTCGTCCTATTTCTGGAAACAGTTCGCCGCCGCGGCTGGCGCTCGGCCAGCCGCCCCGAAAACCCAGTGCCGACGACGTCAGTCGGAGTCGGCCACGCCCTCCGCCCGTAGCCGGGCACGCCGGGCGCGATAGCTGGGCAGGAAGATCAGCAGCACCGCGATGGCCAGCAGGCCAAGCGTCATCGGCCGCTCAACGATGAAGCCGATACCGTCATAAAGCTGCATCGACCGGGCGAAATTGTTCTCCAGCATCGGCCCGAGGATGAAGCCGATCAGCAGCGGCGCCAACGGGTAGTCCGCCAGGCGCAGGATCGTCGCGATGACGCCAAGCCCGGTCAGGATCAGCAACTCGGTCGCGTTGTTCTGCCCGATATAGGCGCCCATCATCGTGAAGAAGATGATGAACGGGATCAGGTAGTTGCGCGGCACGGCCAGGATCTTGGCGATGTAGGGGATCAGCGGCAGGTTCAAGATCAGCAGAACCACGTTGCCGATATACATCGAGATGATCACGGCCCAGAAGATCTGCGGCTCGTCAATCATGAGGCGCGGCCCGGGCGAAACGTTGAGCGCGATCAGCGCGCCCAGCAGGATCGCCGTGGTGCCCGAGCCCGGAATGCCCAGGGTCAACAGGGGCACGAACGACCCGGTACCGGCGGCATTGTTGGCCGCCTCGGGCGCCGCCAGGCCCTTGACCGAGCCCTTGCCGAACTTCTCCTGGTCTTCCTTCTTGGCCAGGTTGCGCTCCACGGCATAGCCCAGGAACGACGCGATCGTCGCGCCCGCGCCGGGCAGAACGCCGATCAGGAAGCCCTGGATCGACTGGCGGCCGATCACGGGCGTGATCTCCTTTGCCTCCTGCCTGGTGATGCGCAGATTGGTGATCTTGCCGGACCCGCCATCGCCGGTTTTCGAGCGGTTCGGGTCCATGACCAGATAGAGCGCTTCCGGCAGGGCGAACATGGCCATGGCCAACGTGATGAAGCCGATCCCCGATTGCAGATCCATGATGCCCATGGTGAAGCGCGGCGCGTTGAACAGGGCCCCCTCGCCGACCGTCGCGATGACCAGGCCGAGAATGGTCATCATTACGGCCTTGGCGACGTTGCCGGTGCCGGCAAAGGCCGCAATGGCCGATAGGCCGAGCACCATCAGCGCGAAGTATTCCGCGGAATGGAAGATCAGTGCCACCGAGGCCAGCGCCGGCGCGAAGATCATCAGCAAAATGGCGCCGACCGTGCCGCCGGTGAACGACGCGATCGCCGCGATCGTCAAGGCCTTGCCCGCCTTGCCCTGGCGCGCCAGCGGATAGCCGTCGAAACTGGTGGCCACGGTCGAGGCGATGCCGGGCGCGTTGATCAGGATCGACGATGTCGAACCGCCGAAGATGGCGCCGTAATAGACCCCGGCGAGCAGGATCAACGCGGACGACGGATCGCCGATGGTGATCGCGACCGGGATCATGATGGCGATGATCGACATCGGGCCCAAGCCGGGCAGCATGCCGATGAATGTGCCGATCAGACAGCCGCCCACCACCATCATGATGTTGGTGAGCGAAAAGGCGGAAGAAACGCCGATATAGAGGCCTTCAAGCATGGTTTCTTCCCCTCACAAAAAGGTCGGTAGCGGTCGCAGAAAGATGCCGAGCACCTGTTCGACCAGATACCAGACAATCCCCGCCGCGACGGCGGCGACAATCATCGTTATGACCAGACGCCGCTCGCCAAGAACAAAGGAGCTGAGCGTCAGGAACAGGAAGGTTGAGATCAAGAAGCCCAGCGGACGGAGCAGCAGCGCGTAGGCGATCATGAAAGCCAACAACAGCACCGCCTGTCCGACCCTGTAATCGTGCAGGCGACGATAGTTGATCTCGCGGGTCTCCGCGTCGAGCTTGGACTTTTCGAGATTGAAGATGACCGCCAAAGAGACCAGCGCGCCGGCGATCGAAAGGACTTTGGGGAAGCTTGATGGCCAGATCGGATTGCGTTGCAAGATCGGCGGCAACGACGCGTCCATGGTGAACCAGGCCGCATAGCCGTAGGCCAGGAAGACCAGCAAGATAACCAGGGCGATCCAGCGGTCGAGTGCCATCGTGCCCTCCCTGTTTTTGTTATGGTCCGCCCGGCCTTGCGGCCGGGCGGAGTGTCGTTAGTGGATCATAGGAAGCCGAGCGTTCTCATCAGGTCGCCGATTTCCTGCTCCTGATTTTCCAGGAACGTCTGGAAGTCCGCGCCGGAATTGTGGATGTTCACCCAGCCATTGCGCTGGCGCACTTCTTCCCACTCTTCCGTGTCGTACATCTGGGCCAGGACTTCCTGATAGGCGGCCAGCGTCTCCTCCGGCAGCCCTGGGGGTCCGAAGAAACCGCGCCAGTTGACGAACGTGGTGTCCAGCCCTTGCTCGACCATGGTCGGTGCATCGTCAAACCCGTCGACCCGTTCGTCGGCGGTTATGCCAATGATCCGAACCTCGCCGGCCCGCGCCAGTTCCACGGCCTCGCTGAAGCCGGTGGAAAGCACGTCGATCTCGCCAGACAAAAGCCCGGCCAGGGCTTCACCGCCAGCATCATAGGGAACGTAGCTGACCTCCAGCGGATCGATGCCGCCTGCCTGCATGACCATCGCCGCGACCAAGTGGTCCATACCGCCGGGTACCGAACCGCCACCGACAGAGACCGCCGACGAATCAGCTTCGAAGGCCGAAATCAGATCCGGCATGCCTTGGATGTCGCTGTCGTCCGCGACAACCAGCGCCGCATAGTCACCGATCGTGCCGGCGACCAAGGTCAGATCACGAAAGTTTTGCGGAAATATGCCGGTCAGCGACCGGATGATGATGGGCGTGGAGCTCACCATCAATGTGCCGTGATTGCTCTCGGCGTTTTCGATGATGTAGCCGAGCGCCCGGCCGCCGCCACCGCCGGACATGTTCTCATAGCTGGCCGTGCCGACCAGGCCCGATTCGGTCAGCGCCTCGCCGGTGCCGCGCGCGGTGCCGTCCCAGCCGCCGCCGGCGCCGCCGGGGATCAGAAAGTGGATGCTGTCGACCACGGGTTCGCTTTGGGCGAAGGCCGAAGTGGCCATGCCGAACGACGCTGCCACGGCCAGCGCGGCGACCGCGGTGGTGCGCATGAGGGGGATGTTGATCATGGGTTCCTCCAATTGATCTGTTCAACGGGTTGGTTTTGATTGTTCGAAGTCGACATACGCCGCCCGTCTCGGCGCAACTTCATGGCTAGGGGATCCTTGCTATCTCCTTACTGGGTTTCTGTCGAGAACAGTGGCTCATCGCTGACGATAATGCCATCGGCATCGCAATAAACGCACTGCCCGGGCTCGAACAGCACGCGCCCGAACGCGACCGGCACATCGATCGCGCCGATGCCCGTCTTGCCGCTGCGCACCGGCGTCACGCCCGAGGCCTTGATGCCGATATCGATCCGGGACAGCCGCTCGGCGTCCCGAACGGCGCCGTTGATGACGATGCCGGCCCAGCCGTTCCGTTGAAGAATGTCGGCATTGATGTCGCCCAACAGGGCGCTGCGCAGCGAGCCGCCGCCATCGACGACGCAAACCGCCCCCTCGCCCGATTCGCGAAAAAGCTGCTGGACCAGCTTGGTGTCTTCCATGGTGACGGCCGTGCGGATGCGGCCCGCGAACATAGTGCGGCCACCGAAGTCGACGAATGGCGCCATAACGGCGCGCGCCGTGCCGGGGTTGGCGTCGCTGAGATCGGTCGTTGGGGCCGGTTGCAGCGCGTATTTCATGCCGCCGCCTCGAATACTTCCGCCGGCACCAGGATGGACCCTTCCATGAGCCGACGCTGGGTGCGGTATGTGGTCGCGGACACCGCCTCGAACCCATCGTCGGTCGCGCGGACCTCGGCTTCGACGGGCAGAAGACCGGACGGGTTGCCGATCAGCGTCGCATCTCTATCGGCGGCCAGTTCGTGGGCAATGGTGCCCGGAATGCGCAGGGCGGTGGCCAGGCACATGGCACCCGTCAGGGTCACGGCCCTGTGGACATTGCCCATGGAGACGACGCGAACGGCAATTTGGTAACTGTCCGCCTCGTAGGTTCGACCGTCGAGCGCTGTGAAGGCGCCCGGCGGCCCGAGCAGGGCGATCTTCGGGTTGGAGAGAATGGCGGTTTCCGGCCGATCCGACATGCCCATGGCGACGGAGGCAGCGCGCCGGATCTTGTCGAGCTTCGCCATCAGATCCCGATCCGCGTCCAGATCCGCCGGCGCCTCAAGCGCCGTCCGACCCAAATCCTCAGCGCGAACAAAGGCAACAGGATTTGAGGCGTCGACCATCGAGACGTCGATCTCGCCGACACCGTCGACGGAAAGGACGTCTCGAACGTTGCCGCTCGGCAACAGCGACCCGATCGCCGCGCCGCCCAAATCGAAATAGTCGAGACGGATCTTCGCCCCCTTGGTCGACACGCCCGGTATCTCGAACGTGCCCTCCTCAACGCTTTTTCCGTCCTTGACCGGAAATGTCGCCGTAAACAGGGCGTCCGTGTTGGTGTTGTAGACCCGAACCGTCGCGGTCTCGCCCGTGGCCCTCACCATGCCCTCGTCGACTGCGAACGGGCCGACCGACGCCGACATGTTGCCGCACATCGATCCGTAATCCGCTACCGCCTCATCGACCGCGACCTGAACAAATGTGTAGTCGATGTCGGCATCGCCGCGCGCGGAGGGTTCGACGATCACGGCCTTCGACAGGGACGAGATGCCCCCGCCCATGCCGTCGAGCTGGCGGCCGTAGGGATCGGGGGAGCCCATGACCTGGCAGAAAATGCGGTTGCGCAGATCAACGTCCGACGGCAGGTCTGAGCCCTTGAACAGCACCGCCTTCGAGGTGCCGCCGCGGGCGAACACGGCTGGAATACGCATCGCCGTCATCACGCGGCCGCCGCGACGAAACCGCGAAACGCGCGCGGCAGCAGGCCGCCATGGCGGAACGTCTCGCGCTCGGCGTCGTTGTAGAGGCGCAAGCCCAGCGGCACGGTTTCGGCAGCGCCGTTGGATCGGTGAACCGTCAGGGTTGCGGTCGTCAGATCGTCGGAGAGCCCGATATCGAAGGTCTCGCTGCCATCCAGGTCGAGAGTATGCCGGTTCGTTCCGTCGACGAAGCACAGCGGCGCGATGCCCATATTCACCAGGTTCGACCGGTGGATGCGCTCAAAGCTCTCGGTGATCACCGCCCGGACGCCGGCGAGCCAAGGTGCCTTGGCGGCGGTGTCGCGCGACGAGCCGCAGCCATATTCCTTGCCGCCGATGACGACCAGCTTCTGGCTGCGCGCCACATAGGTGTCGATCGCCTCGAACATTGAAACGATCTTGCCTTCGGGTTCGAGACGCGTCCAGGGGCCTTCGTAGCCGGGTGTCATCTCGTTTTTCAGCCGCACATTGGCGAATGTCGACCGGATCACGATGTCCGAACAGCCGCGCCTGGTCCCGAACGAGTTGAAATCGACCGGATCGACGCCCTGCGCACGCAAAAACTTGGCGGCATCGCTGTCCGGCACGATCGCGCCGGAGGGCGAGATGTGATCGGTCGTGATGCTGTCGCCCAGAATGGCCAGCGGCCGCAACCCAGTCAGCGGCCCAACAGGCACGACACGCGATGAGAGGGATTTCACGAAGGGCGGGAAACTGACATAGGTCGAGGGCACCCAATCATACTCGCCGGCCTCCGCCTCCAACGCGTTCCAATCCTCGTTGACGGTGCCGATCCGTCCGTAGGTCGACAAGAAGCGGTCGGGCGTCAGATGCGCGTCGATGATCGCGTCGACCTCCGCCTCGTCCGGCCATAGATCGGCGAGCGTCACCGGGCCGCCGGACCGGTCATGGCCCAACGGCTCGGTCGTAATGTTCTTCAGGATCGTGCCGGCAAGCGCGTAGGCAACCACGAGAGGTGGCGCCGTCAGCACGTTGCGCGACGCCAGCGGGTGGATCCGGCCGGCGAAGTTGCGGTTGCCGGACAGCACGGCGACGCCTTTGACGTCATTGTCATTGATCGCCGCCTCGTGCTCCGGCGCCAACGGGCCGGACATGCCGTTGCAGGTCGAACAGGCAAAGGCCGCGACGTGGAAGCCGAGCCGGTCCAACGCGCCCTGCAGTCCGCTTTCGGACAGGTAGCGCGCCACGACCCGCGAGCCTGGGGCAAGCGACGTCTTGACATGCGGCTTGACCTGAAGCCCGCGTGCCACGGCGTTCCTGGCGAGCAGGCCGGCAAGGACCATGTTTCGGGGATTGGCCGTGTTGGTGCAGCTCGTGATCGAGGCGACAATGACATCGCCATCGCCGATCTGATGGTCACTGTCCCGGACCGGCACGCGGCGGCGAGCTTCGTGTTCCCCGTCATGGCCGAGCGCTTCGGCAGCGTCAGCCAGATCGATGCGCTGTTCCGGACGGCCGGGACCGGCGACCGAGCGGCCGACCTTATTGAGGTCAAGCGGGACAACCTCGTCGTACTCGATTGCCGGATCGGCCGCTTCGACCCAAAGACCTTGAGCGCGGTTGTAGGCCTCGACCAGGCGCACATGCTCCGCCGCGCGGCCTGTTTCGCGCAGGTACCGTACCGTATTCGCGTCGGACGGACAGAAGACGCAGGTCGCACCATATTCCGGGGCCATGTTGGCGATCGTGCCCCTGTCGGCGACGGACAGCCGGCCATAGCCGGGGCCGAACAGTTCGACAAAGCAATCGACCACGCCGACCGCGCGCAACTTCTCGGCCAGAGTCAAAGCGATGTCCGTGGCCGTCGCCTCATGGGAGAGGCTGCCCGAGACCTCGACACCAACGACGCGCGGCACGTTGACCGCCGTCGCCTCGCCGAACATGATCGCCTCGGCCTCAAGACCGCCGATGCCCCAGCCCAGCACGCCCAGCCCGTTGATCATGGGCGTGTGGCTGTCGGTGCCCAGATTTGTGTCCGGCGCCAGCAGCCCCGAACCCGGCGCCGTCTCGCCGACCACCCTGCCCAGATATTCCAGATTGATCTGATGCATGATGCCGCCGCCGGGCGGGAAGACGCGCAAGTTTGGAAAGCGTGCCTCGCAGGCCTTGATGAAAGCAAAGCGCTCGCGGTTGAGCTCGAACTCGCGGCGCTGGTTGTTCGACAGCGCCTCCTTGTCGGCCCAGTGATTTATCGTCATCGAGTGGTCGATGATCAGGTCCACGGGCAGCGCCATGTCGATGCGCGCCGGGTCGCCTCCCTGATCGGCAACCGCCGAGCGCATGGCCATGATGTCGACCAGCAAGGCCAGACCGAGCATGTCTTGAAGCAGCAGCCGGGACGGACGAAACGGTACCGCGCCACCCTGCCGCGCGGCGACATGCAAGACGGCGTCACCCCTGGGATCCTGCCGCAGCACGTTTTCCGCCAACACGCGCAGCGCATAGGGCAACCGGCGTACCGACTTGCCGAGACGGCCGGCATAGTCGACGGCCCGGAAGGCCGTGCCGTCGATTTCAACTGTCTGGGTACCTGGATGGCTAAGCGGCATGACCGGAAGCTAGACAAGGCGCGCCGCGTTTGGCAATTGAAGAGAACGATTGTTTCGTCAGAGAGAACGACCATGGGTGCCCTGAGAACCGAATCCGTCGAGCGGGCGATGTCGATCCTGAACGCTTTCACCAGCCAAAGGCCGCGATTGACGCTGGCGGAGCTGGCCAAGGAGACGGGCCTGCACAAGAGCACGATCCTGCGGCTGACGACCTCGATGGCGCTTTATGGCTTCATCAACAGGGAGTCCGACGGCCGATACGCGATCGGCGCCAGCATCTGGCGGCTCGGCTTGATCTTCGGCCAGGATTTCGAGAGCGGACAGGACATACGCCCGGTCTTGCGGGAACTCGTCCGCGCCACGGGCGAGACCGCGTCCTTCTACGTGAAGGCGGGCGACGAGCGGGTGTGCCTCTACCGCGAAAACTCGCCCAATCTCGTGCGCTTCCATATGGAGGAAGGTATGCGGCTGCGGCTGCGGACCGGCGCCTCGGGCCAGGTTCTTCGGTTCTTTTCCGGCGACCCGAGCGGCAACCCGTCAACATTGAACGAAAACGGTACGGCGGTTTCGGTCGGCGCGCACAACCCCAACATCGCCTCGATCGCCACGCCGGTTTTTTCCGCAGGGGGCGAGTTGAAGGGCGCGCTGGCCGTCTCCGGCCTGATCACACGGTTCGATGAGGAGGCGCGCAACCGGGCGATCCCACTCTTGGAAGCCGGCGCGGCCCGACTGAAGCAGGTGATTACGAGCTGAGAGCCTGTCGTGAAGGTTCGCGCGGCTGTTCGTGCAGGAAACCGTCGCGCAGCTCGACCGTGCGGTCCATCCGCTCGGCCAGTTCCAGATTATGGGTCGCGACCAGGGCGGCCGTGCCGGTCGTGTGGATCAGCTCGGCCAGCATGGCGAAGACGCTGTCGGCCGTCGTGTGGTCCAGATTGCCTGTCGGCTCGTCGGCGAGCAGCAGGATCGGCCGATTGGCCAGTGCACGGGCGATCGCAACCCGCTGTTGTTCGCCGCCCGACAGCTTTGCCGGGCGATGGCCGGCGCGCTGGCTGAGGCCGACCGCCGCTAAAAGCTCCGCCGCCCTGGCCCGCGCTTCACGCTTCGACTTGCCGGCGATGATCTGCGGCAGGGCGATGTTCTCCTCGGCCGAAAACTCCGGCAAGAGATGGTGAAACTGATAGACGAAGCCGATGGCGTCGCGCCGCATCCGCGTGCGTTCCTTGTCGGAAAGCTGGCCGGCGGCACGCCCGCCGACGGTGATTTCGCCCCCCGTCGGCGGTTCCAACAAACCGGCGATTTGCAGCAGGGTGGACTTGCCGGCGCCGCTGGGGCCGACCAGGGCCACCATCTGGCCGGCGGCGACGGTCAGATCGATGCCTTGCAACACCTTAAGCGCCCCGCCCGGCTGGTCGAAGTACCGAGTGACGCCCTGCAGGCGCAGCCGGACCTCATTCATAGCGCAGCGCCTCGACCGGGTGCAGGCGCGCGGCACGCCAGGACGGGTAGAGCGTCGCCAGGAACGACAGCGCGATCGACATCACCACGATGCCGATGACCTGGGCATAATCAATCTCGGACGGCAGTTGGCTGAGGAAGTAGAACTCGGCGGGGAACAGCTCCCGCCCCGTCACCTCCTGCAGCCAGGCGCGGATCGATTCCAGGTTTTCCGCGATCAGCAAGCCGAGAATGAAGCCGGAGAGCGTGCCGACGACGCCGATGAACGAGCCGGTGATCAGGAAGATGCGCATGATCATGCCGCGCGTCGCGCCCATGGTGCGCAGGATGGCGATGGCGCGGCCCTTGTCCTTCACCAGCATCACCAGGCCGGAGATGATATTGAAGGCAGCAACCAGGATGATCATGGTCAGGATCGCGAACATCACGTTGCGCTCAACCTGCAGCACGTCGATGAAGCCGGAATTCGCCTGCTGCCAGTCCCAGATCCGCCCTGCCCCGCCGATCACCGCACGGATCTCTTCGCGCATCGCGTCCAGGTCTTCCGCATCGTCCAGGAAAATCTCCAGCGCGGTCACGCCGTCCGGCTGCTGGTAGAAGATCTGCGCCGCCTCCAGCGGCATGTAGATGTAGAGATTGTCGTATTCGAAGATGCCGGCGTTGAAGATGCCGGCGATGGTGAACGCGCGCTGCCGAAGCTGGGTGCCAAAAGCGGTGTTCGCGGTGGCGGGCGAAACCAGGGTCAGCGTGTCGCCCAAACCCAGCCCCAGCCGCGCCGCCATGCGATAACCGATGGCGATCGTGTCAGGGCCGGCGAACGGCACGTCGGGGTCGGCCACCAGATCCTCCGAAAAAGCGGGGCGGCTCAAGAAGTCTTCCGGGCGCACGCCACGGACAGGGCCACCGAAGGGCTGGCGCCCGAGGCTGAAGGCCTGACCCTCGATCGTGGGATAGACTGCGGTGACACCGTCGATTTCGAGCAGCTGTTCGGTCAAGTCGGCGTAGTTCGTCAGGCCCTCGTCGCTCCACGAATAGACCGACAGATGGCCGCTGAGCCGCAGGATCTGGCCGACCAGTTCGCTGCGGAAGCCGTTGAAGACCGACATCACGACGATCAGTGTCGCCACGCCCAGCGCGATGCCGAGCAGCGAGAACGTCGTGATGACAGAGATGAAGCCTTCGCGACGGCGCGCGCGCAGATACCGGAACGCCACCAACCGCTCGAAACCGCTGAACATGCCTAGATACCTGCCGAGAGTCGGGTCAATGCCGGCATTGATCTGCGGGCCAATTGCGGCGAGATGGCGATGGCTGCCGGGGGTGCTGCCACCCTGCGACCTTAAAGCACATGGGCACCTGTCAGCCGGCCGATCGCTGCCTCCAGGCTCAACTCGTCGCGCTCGCCCGTGGCCCGGTGCTTCAGTTCGACCATGCCGGCCTTCAGGCCGCGCGGCCCGACAATCAACTGATGCGGCAGCCCGATCAGGTCCATGTCGGCAAACTTCGCCCCTGCCCGTTCGGACCGGTCGTCATAGAGCGTTTCGACACCGGCGGCGTTCAGGCGCTGATAGATGTCGTCGCAGGCCCGGTCGCAGTCCGCATCGCCGGATTTCAGATTGATCAGCCCGACCTGATAGGGCGCCACTGGTTCCGGCCAGATGATGCCGTCCTCGTCGTGGCTGGCTTCGATGATCGCGCCGACCAGCCGGGATACGCCGATGCCGTACGAGCCCATATGGACATCGACCGGATGCCCGTCTGCGTCGGCCACCGCGGCCTTCATCGGCTCGGAGTATTTGGTGCCGAAATAGAACACCTGCCCGACCTCGATGCCCCGGCCCTCGTAGCGCCGATCCGCCGGCACGTCGGCGGCGAAGCGCTCGGCATCGTGCTTTTCGTCCGTCCGCGCATAATGGCTGGTGAAGCGCGTCATCAGCGCCTCAAGCCCGGCATGGTCGTCGTAGTCGATGCCGCCGTCGAGCACGTCAAGCTCCAGCGCCTGGCGGTCGCAGAAGACGCCACTCTCTCCCGTATCGGCCAGCACGATGAATTCGTGGCTGAGATCGCCGCCGATCGGGCCGGTATCGGCCTCCATCGGAATGGCCTGCAGGCCCATGCGCGCGAAGGTTCTGAGATAGGACGCGAACATCTTGGCGTAGGAGACGCGCGCCGCCTCGTAGCTGAGATCGAAGGAGTAGCTGTCCTTCATCAGGAACTCGCGGCCGCGCATAACGCCAAAGCGCGGCCGGATCTCGTCGCGGAACTTCCACTGGATGTGATAGAGCAGCTGCGGCAGTTCGCGGTAACTCTTGGTCGCGCTGCGGAAGATGTCGGTGATCATCTCCTCGTTGGTCGGGCCGAACAGCAGCTTGCGCTCGTGCCGGTCCTCGATGCGCAGCATCTCCTTGCCGTAATCGTCGTAGCGCCCGCTCTCGATCCACAGATCGGCCGGCTGGATCGTCGGCATCAGCAGTTCCTGACAGCCGGCACGGTCCTGTTCCTCGCGCACGATCTGCTCGATCTTGCGCAAAACGCGATAGCCCAGTGGCAGCCAGGCGTAGATGCCGGCACTGGTCTGGCGGACCATGCCGGCCCGCAGCATCAGCCGATGCGAGACGATCTGTGCCTCGGCAGGCGTTTCCTTCAAGGTGGGCAGTAAGAAGCGGGACAAGCGCATGGAACCAAGGCCGGCTAGTGAGTAACGACAGGGCGAAAAGCAACGATCGGCGAAACCGGCGGACTGTAGGCAAACGGCCTGGCCATGTCCAACCGGGACGCGTCAAAAACGATTGCGGCGGCACCAAAACGCAGCGTTGCGTCGCCCACCAGCCGATTGGACAAACATAATGTCGAATTTTCGAAGAATCTTGATGACTTAGGCGCGCGCATTGGCTAGCTTGGCGGCCCAAGAAAAAGGGACCGCACCCGGATGGGGGCACGGCCCAAGTTTAGGGAGGAATCGCCACCAGGCGAAATCAGGGCGAACCCTGATCGTTGATCAAACTGGTGGATTCGACTGGCTAAGGCAAGGTCTGAATGGCGTTGCCTTATTTTTTTGTCTGAAAAATCAGCGATTTGAACGAAATTTGATCAAACGCCTTTTGTGGTGCAACCGGTTGCCTACGATCTAGTCACAGCGACAACCGTGATCACGGCCTCGCGTGCGCAACCCGGCGGACGTGATAACGGTCAATAGCGGATTGCAGCGCCTGCAGGTCCTAATTGTGAAGCTTCGCGCGATTATTGTAGTCTGCCGGCTCCCACATTCGTGACGGCGAATCACACCCCGATGCTGCGCTTTCTTGTCGGTCTTTGCCTGGCCTTCTGGCTGTCCCTGGCGGCTGGTGCCGCCTATGCCCAGTTGCCGCTGACGGCGGGCACGACCCAGGAGGAGGCCGCGACGCCGACCCTGCCGGAGGAACTGACGCCAGCCACTGTTCGCGAACTGGTGTCGCGCCTGTCCGACGAGGATGTGCGCACGCTTCTGATCGAGCGGCTGGACGCGGTTGCGGAGAGCGCCGATGCGACAGCGCAGGGTCAGAGCTTTGGCCAGTTTCTGGAATCCTCGGCCTACGGCGTCGCGGACTCCATCGCGGTGTCGACCATACGCATCCCGGCGATGTTCGGCGGCGTTGTCGAGGGTTTCTCCAACTTCGGCATTGCCCAAGGCTGGGGTGGGGTCGCGCGCACGATCGGCCTGCTGCTGGCCGTTGTCGCTTGCGGCGCGGCCGGGGCGCTGGCCGTCAGCGCATTTGCCAGAAAGTGGCGGGCGAACATCCGGGAAACCACGGCGCCGGTCTCGCTCCGGCAAACGCTCAAGGTTTTGTCGCAGCGTCTGGCGCTGGACATCGGCGGGCTGCTCGCGTTCTTCATCGTCACCCGGCTGATCATCGCCTACGTCATACCGGCGGATGACGCGGCGCTGATCCGCCTGACGACCTTCTGCTTTGTGCTGCTGCCCTGGTTCGCATTGACCCTGACGCGGTTCTTGCTGGCGCCGCATCGGCCGGAATTGCGCCTCGTCTATACCGACGACTGGACGGCCAGATTCTCCCACTGGAACATGTTCGGCCTCGCCCTGCTGCTCGGCTTTTCGATCTGGATCATCACCTTCCTGCACTGGAACGGCGTTCCGCGCGGCGACTTGCGGCTTGGCTTTTGGCTAAACCTGGCGATTTTCGTCTGGCTGGTCTACGCGGTCTACCGCACGCGGCACGGGCTGGTCAGCATGCTAGCCGGCGGCGACCGCGAGGTGACCCGCGCCGAAGTCTGGGTGGCGCGGGCCTATCCCTGGTTCGCCATGTTCATGATCGTCTTCACCTGGCTGATCGTCGAGGTGCTGGCCTATCAGCAGATGTGGCACCTGCTCGACGGTCGTCAGTTCGTAACGCTTGTCTTGATCCTGTTCGCCCCGGCGCTGGATACGCTCATTCGCGGCCTGGTGAAGCACCTGGCCCCGCCGATGACCGGCGAAGGCGAGATTGCTGAGCGGGCCTATCATTCGACCAAGCGCAGCTACATCCGCATCGGCCGGGTCATCGTGTTCGCGCTCATCGTCGTGATCATCGCCCGGCTCTGGCAACTGGATATCGGCAATCTGGCGTCCGCCAGCGTCGGTGCCCGTGCCGCCGGCCGGGTCATTCAGGTCTTGAGCGTGGTCGCGATCGGCTATCTGGTCTGGGAGATCGTGAGCCTTTGGATCAACCGGCGCCTGGCCGCCGAGCAGACCGCCGCCG
>JANQGH010000094.1 GCA_028277405.1 Alphaproteobacteria bacterium
GCGCGAGATCCTCAGCAACGAGGAAGAGCATGTCGACTTTCTGGAGACCCAGTTCGACATGATCGAGCGCATGGGCCTTGAGAACTACATCCAGCTACAGAGCAGTCCGGCAGAGGACTGACGGTCAATCTTGCACCCGAGGCGCGGGCAGCGTTTAAGGGGTTGGCGTTTGCCATCGGATGGCGCGGCATGACTGTTGCCGACGTGAAGGGCAGGTGCTGTACTGCCGTCGCCGCGCCGTCGGCGGTCAGGCGCAGGATACGAAGCGGTAACGAGAAGACAGCAGTTGTTTAAGCGAATCCCTTGGCTGACCGGGGCGGCGCTGGTCATTGCGGTCTTGGTCGCCGTGCCCATCCTCAGCGTGATCTGGAGCATTTTCCAGCCCGGTCAGGGCAATTGGCCGCACCTGGTGGAGACGGTGCTGCCGCAGTATATCGCGAATAGCCTGATCCTGATGGCCGGCGTTACCGTGGGCGTGGTCGTGTTCGGCGTCGGCCCCGCCTGGCTGGTGGTCATGTGCCAGTTCCCCGGTCGGCGCATCTTCGAATGGGCGCTGATCCTGCCGCTCGCGGTGCCGGCCTATGTGGTGGCCTATGTGTATACGGATTTTCTTCAGGCGGCCGGCCCCGTGCAGACGCTGATACGGGATCTGACCGGTTGGACGGTGCAGGAGTACTGGTTCCCGCAGATCCGCAGCCTTGGCGGCGCCATCGTGATCTTCTCCGCCGTGTTGATGCCCTATACCTATCTGCTTGCCCGCACCGCTTTCCTGGAGCAGTCCGTCTGCGTCCTGGACGCCGCGTCGACCCTGGGGCGGTCTCACTGGAACCGTTTCCGCACCATCGCTATCCCGCTGGCCCGGCCCGCCATTGTCGCCGGGACGGCGCTGGCCTTGATGGAGACGCTGGCCGACTTCGGGACGGTCGCGCATTTCGGCATCAGCACCTTCACCACCGGCATCTACCGCACCTGGTTTTCGATGGGCGACCGGGTGGCGGCCGCGCAACTGTCGAGTATCCTGCTGGCCTTCGTCTTCGCTCTCCTGCTGCTCGAGCGCTACAGCCGCCACAAGGCCCGTTTCTATCAAACCAGCCGCAGATACCAGCAGCTCAAGGCGTCTCGGTTGCACGGATTGACGGCATGCGGCGCGGTCGTGTTTTGCGCCATCCCCCTTGTGGTCGGCTTCCTCGCGCCGTTTCTGATCCTCCTCTGGATGGCGCTGACGGCGGGTCATGACTTGTTCGGCGCGCGCTATATCGAGCTGACCGGTAACAGCGTGGTCCTGGCCGGCGTTGCGGCGGTCCTGGCCGTGGCGCTTGCGTTACTCTTGAGCTACGCCGCGCGTATCGAGAAATCGCGGCTGACCATGGGGGCCAACCTTGTCGCCGGAATGGGCTATGCGATCCCGGGATCGATCATCGCCGTCGGCATCCTGATTCCCGTCGCGACATTCGACAACGCGCTGAGCGCCTGGCTGGAGGCGAACTTCGGCATCAAGACGGGCCTGCTCCTGACCGGCGGCATCGCCGCTCTGATATTCGCCTATCTGGTCCGCTTCATGGCCGTGGCCCTGCAAACCGTCCAGTCCAGCTTCACGAAAATCACGCCCAACATGGAAGACGCGTCGCGCACCTTGGGCCACGGACCCATATTCACGGGCGTTCGGGTGCATTTGCCGATCCTCTCGGGCGGCATGCTGACGGCCGGGCTGATCGTGTTCGTCGACGTCATGAAGGAATTGCCGGCGACGCTTATCATGCGGCCCTTCAACTTCGATACGCTCGCGATCCAGGCCTACAACCTGGCCAAGGACGAACGCCTGACCCAGGCGGCGACGCCGTCGCTGGTAATCGTCGCCTGCGGGCTTGTCCCGGTGCTGATCGTCAGCCGTGCGATCATGCGGTCCCGCCCCGGTTCCAAAGCGGCAAGACGCCCCCGCGCGCCGGCGTCGGCCAATCCCGCGGCCGTCACCTGAACAAGAAAAACCCCGGTGCGATGCCGCACCGGGGTTCCTCTTCCAGAAACGGACCGGATCGGATTACTTGTATCCGACGCGATCGTAGATCTTCTGGGCGTCGGGCTGATTCTCGCCGAGCGCCGACAGGTTCAGAGTATCGGAGCGGAAGATGCCCAGCTTCGCAACGCTGTCCGACAGACCCACGCCCATAACCGCGGGATATTCGTCGTTGCCGGCGGAGAAGTATTGCTGCGCCGCATCGCTGGCGAGATATTCCAGGAACTTGACGGCGTTCGCCTTGTTGGGCGCGTGCTTCGCCACCCCGGCGCCGGAGATATTGGCATGCGCGCCCGACGAACCCTGGTTGGGGAAAACCCAGCCGATGCGTGACATGGCGCCGTTGTCGAGACCCTTCACGTCCTTCCGCAGCGCCCGGGCGAAGTAGTAAGTGTTGGACACGGCGACCGCGCACTCACCGGCGGCAATGCCGCGAAGCTGGTCGGTATCCCCGCCGGCGGGGTCGCGGGCCCGGTTGTTCCACACGCCCTCGGCCCATTTCGCCGCCATGTCGGGACCCTTATGGGCGATGATCGAGGACATCAGCGACAGCATGTAGATGTTGCCCGAGCTGCGGGTGCAGACCATGCCCTTCATCTTCGGGTCGGCCAGGGAGGCATAGGTCTGGATGTCCATCGGGTCCACCTTGTTCTTGTCATAGAACACGATGCGGAGCCGTTGGGAGAAGCCATACCAATGGCCTTTGGGATGGCGCAGCCATTCCGGGATACGGGCGTTCAATGTATCGGACGTCACCGGCTGCAGAAGACCGGCCTGATCGGCGCGCCAGAGGCGCCCCGCGTCCACGGTCAACAGCACGTCGGCAGGGCTGTTGGCGCCCTCGGCCTTCATCCGCTCAATCAGGGCGTCGGCCTTGTCTTCGATCCGGTTGATCTTGATGCCGGTCTCTTTCTCGAAATCGGAATAGAGCCGTTCATCGGTGTCGTAGTGGCGCGAAGAGTAGAGGTTCAGTTCGCCGGCAGCCTCGGCATGGGCCGTCGCGAGCAACGACACGCCCGCGACGGCGGCAAGTAGGCCATACATGCGCATTTATTCACTCCCTGAGTTGCATTCCGTTACGTTCAGGCACGATTACGTGGACCGCGTCGCGACGCGATCCAAAAATGTCGCTCTATCGCTATAACGTTGCCGCGGCCAGATTGCAAATGAATATCAATATTATTCGCAACTAAAGATCGGCGATAACCCGCCAGTTCGGAACCGAAACGACTGAACGACCGAAATGCGGCGACAGGCGCGGCTTCGCCGTCCTCGAGCCCGCAGCGTTGTCCGGTCGTCCGAGGAAGGTCACCGTCTTGGCTTCCCAGCGCCGTGCACAAAGCAGGAACGAGGTAACCGCGCGCCAAGCGGATCGCACCTCTATCAACATGGGAAGTCCAACCGGCGCGGCGGTCGACATAACGGTAGAGCGCGAAGGCGCGCGCAAGACCTTTTCCATCACCCCGGACTCACGCAACTAGAATTGCCTGTTCCAGAGCGGCCGAGTTACGTACGCCACCCTGTCTTGCGGCTGTGTAGCGGGATACATGCGTGCGCTATCCCGCAAGCGAGCGAAGGTCGGCAGCTCACGTCGCAGGTCTCGAACCTCGCTCCTCACCGCTTGTCACAGAGTTTCGCCGACAGCCACTTCTCGCCGACTTCCAGGGGTACCTTCGGCCAGCCGCAATCGAGCCCTTCACCTGGGTGCTATTCAATCACCACGAAGAGCTAGAACTCCCCCGCTGCGAATGCCGCACCGTCCGTCCTGGGGGTGTTGGCGAGCGAGGCGCCGGATGCGGACGTCCCTCAGTCTTCGGTCGGTCTGACGACGAGTTCGATCCACTGGGGTGAAAGTTTTGAGTTCACCAGTTGAATTGGCACGCCGGCGGCGTCGCGATTGACCGTGGTCACGGCGAGGACGGGGCGGGAGCGGGATTGTCGCAGCGTATCGGCGTCCGCGCGTGACGGCATGGTGGCGGTGACCCGGGTTTCGTGCCGGTGGTATTCGGCCACGCCAAAGGTCGTGAAGGCCGTGCTGATGGATTGTGTCTGTTTGATGATCCGTTCGATGCCCCGGAAGCGCGGCAGTGGGAAGAAGTTCTTGGCGACGCTGAAGGTCATGTCGGGGCGCCGCGTGACCGGCCAGAGCCCGCTCGACGGCGCGGAGCCTTGGCTCGGTCCGTGCCTCCAGTGCAGATCTGTTTGCCGGTTTCGACCCGTTGTCAATCGGACGCTCGTCGTTTGATGAGGTGTTGCGCATGCAAACGAGATTGCCCGGCGCGCGCGCCGGACCAAAGGCCTCTGGCACCAAGATGAACCAGCGTAATCATGGCCGGGTTGGATTGTTTGGCGGCACCTTGGCCGTTCCTTTCCCATTTGTCTCCATTCGGCTGTAGCGCACCTTTCTCTCCGCCGTCGCCATGGCCGCCAGAGGGCGCAGTAGTGCGGGGCGCCAGGTCAGCGTAAGGGCGACTGCGACGGCGGCGATGCTGATTGCCGTCGCCCATAGGAGGGCACCGAAGCTTGGCCCGTCCCGGACGACGCAAAGGACTAGTGCTGAAAGGAGAGCGAGGCCACCCAGCGTGCGCAGCGCCAGCCGCCGGATGCCCGTCGGCGGCGCTGTCTGGCCAAGCCGCTGCCACGGTCGCGCCTGGGTTAAGGCCAACAGAGCGAAGCCGAGATAGGCGGCGGTCACTATGCCGACCAGGAGGAGCCATCCGGCCATCGCCGCTACTCCGCCGCCTTCAGCGCGTCTTGCGACGGACGTGCGGCGATGCGTCTACGGGTCAGGCGCAACGCGATGAGGGTCGCGACCGGCGCGCCGGCGAGCAACAAGAGGTCCATGCCGGCGACTGGCCAAAGATGCCGATGTGCAAGCGCGCGGACCAGATGATCGCCGGTCGTGGCGGCGTTCAGGACGACGGCCAGCATCGCCAAGCCCACGATCGCCCAGCACTGTTCCCGCCACGCCCGGCCTGGCCGGGACCAGGCATGGGCGAAGGTCACGAGCCAGATGAGATAGAAGGCCCAGACCTCGAGCGCGGCGCGTTCCTGGCCGGCGAAGGTCACGCCAAGAGGCAAGAGACGATTGGCGACGAAGAACGCGAGCGTCGCGATAATGATCCCGGCGACCGCGCCGACCGTCAGCCCTTCAACGATGCGGACGCCCGGCAGGCCTTGCGCGGCGTGGCGCTTGCGCCGGGTTTCTACCCAATAGACGTAGCCGGTCCCGGTCATCACGCAGCCGGAGAGCCCGAGCACGAAATAGAGCCAGCGCAGCGGCCAATGCTCGAACTGGATGAAATGCAGTCCGGCGATGAAGCGCTGCACGTGGACGACGGGCGCGGCGGTGTGCGTCCTTAGGACCTCGCCCGTCGCGGCGTCGAAATGCACGGCGTCGACGTTCATGTCGATCGACCGGGCGCGGGTGCGGCGCATCTCGACTGTCGCGTTGGCGTCGCCGGGGCGCCAGACGCGCACGAAACCAGGCGGATCGCCGCCCCAAATGCGCGTCGCCTCGGCCGCCATCCGATCTAGCGGAGCCAGCGACCCCGGCGCACCCGTCGCTTCCCGCTGGAAGCTGCCAAAGGCGTCGCGATTGAAGGTGGCGCGGTCGCCGCCGTAGACGGAATTGACCACGCCGGGGAAATGGATGGCGAAGAAAATGATCAGGCCCGACAGCGTGATCACGAAATGGAAAGGCAGTCCCAGCACACCCGTCAGGTTGTGCAGATCGAGGCTGGAGCGCGGCAGCTTGCGCTGCCACCGGAAGGTGAAGAAGTCGGCGAAAATCTTGCGGTGGATGACGACGCCGGAGACGAGCAGAGCCAGCATGGCCATGCCGGCCAGCCCGACCAGCCAGTACCCAAGGTTCTGCCAGCCGAGATGAAGGCTGAAGTGAAAGGGGAAGATAAAGCCCGTGCCGGCAAGCGTTCCCTGGTCGGCTATACGAGCCCCGTTGCGCGGATCAAGGAAGGCCGGCCCATACCACTCCCCGTTCATATCGACATACCAGAACTCGGCGACCGGCTGCCGATCCCCGGGCATGCCGAGCCACCACAGCCCGACGTTCGGATCGATTTCGGCCGCGGCCTGCGGCAGCAAACGGTCAAGTGAAACAGTCTCAAGCGGGGCGGCGAGCCGCGTATCGGGCATCATCCAGCGGTCGATCTCCTTGTCGAACACGCTGAGCGTGCCCATCCAGAAGATCGCGAAGAGCAGCGCCCCCAGCACCACGCCCGCCCAGGTATGGAGCCACGCCATCGACTTGCGGAAGGTCTGGTCCACCTCACGCGCCTCCGGACCACGCGATCAGCTTGGCGAAAGCGAATGCCAAGAGGCCGCCCACGCCGAACACCGCCCACAGAAGCGCCCGGCTCCGCTCGGTGAAGCCCCAGAGCAGCAAGGCGAGATAGACCACGAATGCCAACATGGCCATCAGCACGACCGCTTCGACACGCGGCATTACAAGAGCGAGCATGGCGGCCGCGAGCCCGGACACACCGGCCGCCAGCAAGTATCCCCCGCCGAGAACCAGCAGGATACGGAGCGCGAGCAATACGCCCTGTGGCATGGCGGCGTCCGGGCCGCTCATGCAACCGGGTCCGCAAAGGCGCGCACCAACTCAGGCAGGTGCGGGGCATAGGCTTTCCACCGCCCGACCGAGCAGGTGTAAGTCGGCTGGCGCACTTGCCAGCGGCTCGGTATCTGCACCGCCCGGCCGCTGCCGTGGAAGTCGAGACAGCCGACAACATCGCGGCCGGCCTCGGCGTTGTCCCGGTATCCGCGCCACGCACGCTCGCCGTCGGCCCCGCGCCGGGCAGAAACGCTGCCATCGCAAGACCCACATAACGGTGAAAATGAACAAGAGCCGGACACAAGCCGCCTACCAGTCGTAACGCAGTCTGACGGAGACTTCGCGGCCATTGTCGGGCACGCAAAAACCATAGCCCTCGCCGTAGCAAGAGAAGCTCTCCTTATCGAACAGGTTGCGTGCATCCAGGCTCGCCGTCACATTGCCAAACGCATACGCCAAGTTCGCGTCGAACAGGGTCTTGGACGGGTGGTAGAGTTCGGTGACCGCGCTCGTTCCCCGTCCGTCGTAGCCATAGACGCGACGACCGACATGGCGAACGCCGCCGCCAAAGGAGAGGCCGGGCAGCAGGTCCTCGTAATACATCCAAAGGGAAGCAAGATGATGCGGCGACTGCTCCGCCTCCAATCCCTGCAGCTCGTTATCACGCGTATACTCCGCATCGATATACGCGTAAGCACCGGTCAATGCCCAATGATCGCCGAACTGGATTCTTCCTTCCAACTCGATGCCGCGAGATCGGATCTCGCCGGTTTGCGTGGAGCCACGCGCACCAGGAACACTGGTCAACGAGTTGGATTGCGTCAGATCAAAGACAGAGAGGGTTATCAGAGAGCGTTCGTCAGGCGACGCCCATTTCACGCCGGCTTCGTACTGCCGACCCTCTGATGGATCAAATGGCTCGTTGCTGATTACATCGGTGCCGACCTGAGGCAAAAACGATTCTGCATAGCTGACGTAAGGCGAGAGTCCGATCTTTGTCTCGTAGAGGAGTCCGGCACTCCACGTAAAAGCCCGATCTTCCGTTTCCGCCCCAACCGTTGCTGTGTCGGCGTTGTTTTTTGCACGATCCCAACGGCCGCCGGCGCTGACAAACAGATTGTCGCCAACTTTGGCTTGCTGCTGAACGTAGAACCCGAGTTGTGTCTGTTCTGATTTGGTCGTTGTCGTCGCTGGCCTGACAAAGGCATCGCCATAAACCGGCGCAAAAATGTCAAGTGACGGGGCGCTTTGGAAACCCTGCTCAAACGTCCGGCGAACACGGCGGTAATCAACGCCGGCTAGAATCGTATGTTCGATTGAGCCTGTGCGAAGTTTTCCCAGGGCCTGATTGTCTATGAGGAAAGTCGATACATCATCGTCGGCAAAATAGTAAAAGCGATCGATTGTTCGACCATCCGCCTGAAGGCGAAACGGAAAAAGCCCCTCGCTATAATAATTCACGTTCGAGTAGCGAAGGGTATTCCTAAAGCTCAAATGCTGATTGAGTTGATGACCCAGAATTGAGCTAATGGAATATCTTTCTTTCTCGTCGGTGTCGGTCGGAGAGCCACCGGTTCTATTTGCCGGAATCTGGCCATTCGGATTGGGGTCAATTGTACCCGACGCCGGCAGAAAACCCGGGTAGGGGCCGGTCTCATCGCGTTGAACGTTCGCAAGCAACGTCCATTCGGTCCGCTCGGTCGGCCGCCATGCAATGGCCGGGGCGACGTAAATCCTGTCGCTCGTCCCGAAATCATGCTGTGCATCACCGTCCTGCACCAACGCCGTGAGCCTGCCGGACCATGCACCGTCCGCCCCAAAGGGTCGGCCAACATCAATGCCTGCCCTTTTTCGGTTGTATGTGCCGTACAAGAGTTCGGTGCTGAATAGCGGTTCGGTCGGCGGACGCTTGGTAACCGTGTTGATCAACCCGCCTGGATTGACCTGACCATATAGAACCGACGCAGGTCCCTTTAAGACTTCAAGGCGCTCCAAACCATAGGGATCCAGTTTCGTCAAAGATGAAGGAGGAAAGCTCACCCTCAAACCGTCTGTGTAGATTCCGTTGTCTGACAGTTCAAACCCGCGAACATAAATCGTGTCATATCGGACTTCATCGCCGAAGGCGTCAGCCACAACGCCACTTGTGTAGCTCAACGCATCGCCGAGGGTCTCAACGCCACGCACTTCCATCTCATGGCTTGTGACGACGGAAATCGATCTTGGCGTCTCGATGATCGGCGTATCCGTTTTGGTGGCTGTTGCGCTACGTTTGGCGACATAACCCTCCACCGGTCCGTAGGCGGATTCGGATTGGCCTTCGACTTTCACGGGATTGAGCTGGATGACACCGTTATCGGCGCCGCTTGGTGGCGCCGCCAAGGTGACACTGTCTTCATCGATCAGGCGATAGGTGACGCCCGTTCCGGCCAGGAGGCGGCTGAGCGCTTCGGCGGGCGTGAAGCTGCCCCGCACTTCATTGCCCTTGAGGCCGGTGAGCGTCGCCTGGTCGACGGCGACTTGATAGCCCGATTGAAAACCGAAGGCGGTGACAGCGCTTTCCAGGGGTTGCGCGGGAATGTCGAAGGCAATCCGGGCTTCCTCGGTCGCGGTCTGTGCCAGTGGCCTGCTCGGTTGAGCCAGGGTCGGTCCCGCGCCGATGAGAAGGGCCGCAATGCTAACGCCGATCGTGAGCAGTGTCAGGCGACGTTGCCCTGTGTACTTGCCAAACCCTTGTCCGTTTGCGTGTTTCCCCTCGATTTGCGCCATTGTTATCGCCCCAGTTCTGATACACACTTAACTGCAGAGAATGCGACTGCGTCGCATTCGCTCTCAGAACAGAGACGAGGCTCAGCGCGTGATGTCCCAGAAAAAGGGCAAAATTTTTAGCGGCAGTCTTATTCGGCCGAAACGATGGTGTTCCAGGGCGTCAATTTGCGGACCGACACACCATAGAGGCTGACAAGCGATCTCAGCGCTTTTTGAGGGTTTTCAAGATCGAAGACCCCGGTCATGCGCCGGTCCGCGACCGACCAGCCGACGAGTGTGATCGTTCCGGGATAATAGCGGTCGACCGCATCCACCACATCGGACAGGGGCGCGCCGTGAACGATGAGCCGTCCGCTGCGCCAGCCGCCCATAAGGGCGGGATCGATATTCGTTATCAGGACGGCGCCGTCCTTCCGGTCGATGGCGAGACGCTGGCCGGGCTCCAGTGTCTTTTTCAAAGGCGTATTTCCCGGCCGCTCTACCTCAACCGAGCCGCGCGCAAGGGCAATCGCGAGCGTGCGGTCCGTCATCGCCACATCGAACGCCGTGCCGGTAACGGTGATCGTCATGTCGTCAGCGGTGACGATGAAAGGCCGTGGATCATCATGCGCGACCTCGAACCAGGCTTCGCCTTGCAGCAAGGCGACCTCGCGCCGGCCACCGGAAAGGTCCTCCGCCACCGCGCTTTCGGCGCCCATCACAATCCGCGAGCCATCGTCGAGGGATAGACTGCGGATCTCGGCGGTGCCGGTTTGAAAGTCGGACCGCATCCAAAGTGAGAACGTGGGCGCCAGCAGGAAGAGCAAAAGCACCGCGGCGGCGGCCGGTAGGGCAAGTTTCAGCGTTGCGGCCCGTCTCATCCATGCGGCCGGGATCTGGAGTTCAGCGGACTGACGGGCTGCCAATGGTGTCTTCAGGGGCGGCTGCGGCTCCGTTTCCTCGCGCCCCTCCGCCGTTGTCGGCGTATGCCCGGCTTCGGCCCAGGCGGGGACGTCTCCGGCAAGGGACCAGGCGCGTTGCGCCAGTTCCCAGGCGCGTCGATGCGCCTCGGCGGCTGCCAGCCATGCGTCGAGTTCGGCTTTTAGGCGGTCGTGCCCTTCCGCATCCTGCGCTTCGTCCTCTTCGAAGCGCAGGTACCAGGCCGAGGCCGCCTCCATCACATCGGCCGGGATCTTGTCGTCTTCTCCCAACGTCATATCCGGGCGCCTCCTGTCGTCGGCAAGAGAGTCATGCCCCACCTATGCATAGGACGAATGCCGGACCGATCTGTCTCAGATCTTTTGAACAAAACTCACCTGTTTTTTTCGTGCATACGGCGCATGATATGGGTGAGCGCATTCTGTACTAGGCGGTGCGCGCTGGATTTGGACATGCCCAGTTGAGCCGCAATGTCCTCATAGGTTTCACCGTCAAGCCGCTTCATCTGAAATGCCTTGCGGGTTTCCGCCGGCAGTTCGTCGAGTGCCGCCTTCACCAGGGCCAACGCCTCGCGATGGAGGGTTTTTTCCTCCGGCGTGGGGGCACGCGCCGCGCCGTCGGTCGCCTGCGCGAATTGGGCGTCCCGGCGCGATTCGGACGACACGCGCCGGGTCATGTCGATGGCGATGTTACGGACGATGCGAAAGAGATAGGAGGCCGGAGATGCAATATCCGCGGGCGGTCCTGGCGGCGGCACGAAGCGGAAATAGGCTTCCTGCACGGCATCCTCCGCGGTTGAACGCGAACCGACGATCGGCGCGGCATAGTCCACCAGCGCCGGTCGGTTTTCCATATAGATCCGCAATCGCTTTTCG
>JANQGH010000051.1 GCA_028277405.1 Alphaproteobacteria bacterium
GCCATACAGGCTGGCCTCCTTCACCAGCCTGCATCTTGAATCAGATTTCCAGAACCTTGGGAATCCCCCTCGATTCTCAACGGTCAGAATTTGCTCTAGCCCAAGACCTTGATAAGACGGTGCAGACCATAAGCAATTCTCAAACAGGCTCTAAGCCATGAAGAACATCCTTTTCATCATGGCGGACCAGCTGCGGTACGACTATCTCGGCTGTGCCGGCCATCCCGCCTTGCAGACGCCGAACATCGATGCGCTGGCGAAGCGCGGCGTTAGATTTTCCCAGGCCTACGTGCAGTCGCCGGTCTGTGGCCCGTCGCGCATGTCGTTCTATGCCGGGCGCTACATGTCCACCCACGGATCGACCTGGAACAACGTCCCGCTATCGGTCGGCGAACTGACGATGGGCGACCATCTAAGGGCGCTGGGCACCGATGTGCTGTTGGTCGGCAAAAGTCACGTAACGCCGGATCTCGTCGGCCTTCGGCGTCTCGGCATCGACCCCGACAGCGACGTTGGCCGGATCGTCGCGGAAGGCGGGTTCCGGGTTTTTGAACGCGATGACGGCATCCATCCGGACAGCGGCGTGTCCGACGACTATGCCTATAACCGCTATCTCGGCGAGCAGGGCTATGGCGGCCCCAACCCCTGGCATCATTGGGCGAACGCCACCGAAGGCGCGGATAATCCGCGATCCGGCTGGTACCTTCAAAACGTGGCCGGCCCCGCGCGCGTGGCGGCGGAGCATTCGGAGACCGCCTATATGACCGACCGCGCCATGGACTGCATCGCTGAGCAAACCGGTTCCTGGTGTGTGCACCTAAGCTACATCAAGCCGCACTGGCCCTACGTGGCGCCGGCGCCCTACCACGATATGTACGCGTCAAGCGATGTACTGCCCGCCGTGCGTGATCGGCGCGAACTGGAAGACCCGCATCCGGTCTACGCCGCCTATCACCGTCGCGAGGAAAGCCAATCGTTCAGCCGGGACGAGGTGAGGGCGGCCGTCATCCCGGTCTACATGGGTATGGTGCGGCAGATCGACGACGAGGTCGGACGCCTGATGGCCTTCCTGGATGAGTGGGGCGCGTTGGACACCACGATGATCGTGTTCACCAGCGACCATGGCGACTATCTGGGCGACCATTGGCTCGGCGACAAAGAGCTGTTTCACCGGCAATCGGCGCGCATTCCTTTGATCATCGTTGACCCGGACCCCGAGGCCGATGCCACGCGCGGGACCGTCTCGAACGATTTTGTCGAGGCCATCGATCTCTTGCCCACCTTTGTCGACTGGCTGGGCGGAACCGTGCCACGGCATGTTCTCGAAGGTCGTTCTCTCATGCCGTTATTGCGCGGCGCCGACATTGACGCAATCGGCTGGCGGGACGCCGTCTTCAGCGAGCTGGACTATTCCTTTCGCCAGCAGCGCCGTGATCTCAGCCTTCCTCCCCACGCCGCTCGGGCCTATGCACTGCGGGATCGCGACTGGTCGTTCGTGCAGTTCGAAGGCTTCCCGCCGCAGCTTTTCGATCTGCGTAACGACCCGGACGAATTCGTCGATCTGGGCCGCGATCCCGGCTTGGCGAAGATCCGTGGATCGCTCGAAACGCGCCTCTTCGACTGGCTGCGCCACCGGGCACATCGCACGACCATCTCGGACGACCAAATCGAGTCCAAGACCGAGGCCTGGCGCAAAAGGGGCATCTATGCCGGCGCGTGGAGCCCGGAGGACCAGTTGAATGATCGTTGAGCTGCGCCGCTACACGCTGAGGCCCGGCCAACTGGCCCCCTATCTCGGCGCCTATGGCGAGATGGGCTATGCCGTTCAGCGTCGCCATCTGGGGCCGGCGTTGGGCTGGTTCGTCGCCGATGTCGGGCCGCAGAACCAGGTCGTCCATCTGTGGACCTATGAGAGCCTGGCGGCGATGGAGCAGCAGCGCACCGCGATGGCAGCCGATCCCGATTGGCTGGCAATCAAGCGTCGGATGATAGGCATGTTCGCCGCGCAGGAGACGTCGGTCATGACCATGGTGCCGAACCTGCACTATACATCCGGCGTTGAGACACCGGGTCTCGTCGATATCCGGACTTACACGTTACACCACGGCAAGCTGCCCGAGCTGATGCAGTTTCTCCGGGACGAAGCGTCAGCGATCCAGGCGCGCCACTGGCCGGACACCATCGCCTACCTTGCCAGCAGCGTCGGCCCGCTGAACCGGATCGTCCACATCTGGGGCCATAACGATCACGCCGAGCGGCTTGCGCGGCGCCAAGCCCTTCTGGCCGATCCGGACTGGCAACGCTGCCTGAAGACGATCCTGCCGATGCTCACAGACATGGAAACGATGACAGCCGTGCCAGCACCATTCTGGGACCGCCCCAACAGCACGAAGTGAGCGCCGGCATGGATTTGAAGCTTGCCAACAAGACTGTCCTCGTTACCGGTGCGGCGCGCGGTGTCGGTCTGGCTTGCGTGGGCGCCTACCTTGCGGAAGGCGCGCGCGTCGTGGCGACCGATATCGCCGCCGATGCCGGGATGGACGCTGTTGGGGCCCTGGCCGGCGAACATGATAGTGGCCGCGATCGCGTTCGCTTCATTGCTGCTGATCTGCGTGACGGTGCCGCCATCAGCGATCTGGTGACACAGGCCGAAACCGCCTTCGGCCCAATCGATATCTGCATCAACAACGCCGCGGTCACGCACCGGGCCAACTTCCTGGACCTCGACGTGGCGGACTTCGATCGCGTCCTGGCGACCAATCTGCGGGCACCGTTTCTCCTCGGCCAGGCGGTGGCCCGTCGTCTCGTGACGCTTGAGCGACAAGGGGTGATTGTCAATATAGGATCGGTGAATGCCCAACTGGCACTGCCGGATAACACCGCCTACGTCGCCAGCAAGGGCGGTCTTTTGCAACTGACTCGGTCGATGGCGGTCGCGCTGGCCCGGCACGGCATCCGCGTCAACATGGTGGCGCCGGGCAGCATCGACACGCCCTTGCAGCGCGGCGGCATGTCGCGATCGCCCGAACTACGCCGGATGGTCCTGTCGCGCACGCCCCTGGGCCGCCTCGGTCGGGCGGACGAGGTCGCCGATGCCGTGCTCTACATGTCCAGCCCGCGCGCCAGCTACATCACCGGCGAATGCCTTTATGTCGATGGCGGGCGCATTCCGCTGAACTTCACGGTGCCCGTCGACGACGCAGCACTGGCCGCCTTCGAGATCGAGCGCGACGGCTCATGAGTGGTTGCAG
This sequence comes from Alphaproteobacteria bacterium, assembly GCA_028277405.1. Taxonomy (GTDB): domain Bacteria; phylum Pseudomonadota; class Alphaproteobacteria; order DSM-16000; family Inquilinaceae; genus JANQGH01. Next base: position 3,252 of record JANQGH010000051.1, read on the forward strand.
AGGGTCCGCATGGACCTAGCTGGCGCGGCCCCAAGGCACCCAATCCCGTAACCCTCATCGGCCAGGCCGGATCCGTCGGACGCCAAGTGTCGCCTCCCGCACTTACACCGCCTGCGGGGACCTGATCAGAGCCGGGTGATGACACCCCAGCATCCAGATCCCTCGATCGGTGATGCTCCGATTCATCAACTTCGTCAGTGGTTTGCTAGATTCCCGAAGTCACCGCCCCGGGCGCTCTTGAGCGGTTGACGGTCAGGTTCACCAACTCCTGCAACAGCATCGGCACGAATGCCGCCGCTGGTGCGATCTTCTCGCTCCAATCCGGCAATTGAAAAACCGGTGATGTCAGTCGGAGGTACGGCATCACGTCAACCAACTGAATACAGACATAGACGGCAAAGGCGACGACGCAGAGGCTGGTCAGCAGCGCGGCCCATTGGCGCGCGCCGTGGCCGAGCAGATCGGTAACGGCCGTAATGACGATATGCCGACGCCGACGGTGCAGGACAAAGGCCATGAGAAACACCAGCCAGACCAACAAGAAGCCGGTGAGCTCATTAAGCCCGAGGATCGACCGGCCGAGCGTATAGCGGCCGACCACCTGCGCGAAGACGAGGCCGACGAGGGCAACCAGGATCGCTTGGGCAAGCCGAAGATAGATCCGGTCGACGACCGCCAAGACCCGGTCCAGAGCCATGATGGCCCGGACCAGGTTGGATCGCCCCCGTGGTTCGACGGGGTGCGGGCCGGCGTTGGGCGCGTCATTCAATCCCCTGGATCTCCGTCAACAGGCCTTCACGCCACAGCCCCTCGGCCTCCTGCTCCGCGGCGGCGCCCGAGATCCGCTCTTGGAACGGTGCGGAACTGACGATAACCACCGCCGCACCGTCCCGGACGATCTGGTCGACGACGGACACCCGGCTTTCCTCGGCCAGTTGGATCGAGTATTGCGTCGCCAACCGGGCCGCTTCGTGCATGGCGGCCTGCTCCGCTTCGCTCAGCGCGGCCAGCCGGTTCGAATTCATGCCCAAGGCAATCGCGGAGAAGACGTGATTGGTCAGCGTCACGTAAGGCGCGGCCTGATGGAAGTTCTGGCTGGCCACGGAATCGAGCGGGGCCTCCATGGCATCGACCACACCCGTGCGCAGGGCCTGGAAAGCCTCGCCCCAAGGCACTTGGGACGGGTTGGCGCCGATCGCCGACCAGGTGGCGATATAGGAGGGGATGCCGGGCACGCGGAAGACCAGCCCCTCGACATCCTCCGGTGTGAAGACCGGGCTGGTCGAGACCACCACGCGCGGCAGCTTGCGCCAGTTGTTTGCCAAGAGCGTGATCCCGAATTCCGCCTCCAACCGGTCCGCCATGCCGGCATGGAGGTCGGAGGCCAGAAAGCTGTTGAAATGGTCCGCATCGCGGAAGGCGAAGCCCCACGACACGACATTGTAGTCGTCGACGAAGTTGGAATAGTTGGAGATGTCCTCGACCACCAGATCGATGATCCCGGCCGAGGTCTGATTGATCGCTTCGGCGCCGCGCCCGAGCTGGGCGGAGGGGAAGACGTCGACGATGACCGACCCGTCGGTCAGGCGCTCGGTCTCGTCGGCGAAATACTGGGCGGTCATGCAGGTGGGGTTGGTCGGCGCCGACGGACAGGCCAAACGCAGCGTGGTTTGTGCAACGGCGCTGGGTGCAGCGAGAGACGCGGCAACGATGAGCCCAAAGGCCCCGAAGATGGTTGGGCGTTTCATGGCGTTTCCTCCTTGTTGGGTGGCGGGTTGAACGAACGGGCCATGCCTAGCGGCCCCGGCCCAGGAACACCTCGCCCGGCCAGAGCACCAGCCCGGGCACGTAGGTGACGATCAGGAGCACGATGAGGATCGGGATCAGGAAAGGCAGGACGGCACGTGCGGTTTGCACGAACCGGATCTCGGCGATCTCGGTGACGATGTAGAGGCACCAGCCGAGCGGCGGTGTGATCAGCCCCACCGTCAGGTTGAGGATCACCACGACGCCCAAATGCACCGGGTCGATGCCCATGGGCAGCGCCATGCCCAGCAGGGTCGGCGCAAAAATGATCAGGATCGAGGTGAGGCTCATGAACGTGCCGAGGAAGAGCAGGATCACGTTGACGCCGGCGAGAAAAATCCAGGTGCCGAGGCCGGTCTGGGTAAACCAGGCAGCAAGCTGCTCGGGGATCTGCTCGGTGGTGACCAGCCAGCCGAACAGCGCCGAACAGGCGAGGATGAACATGATCTGGGTCGTCGTGATCAGCGCCTCCTCCAGGATCGCGCCAAGGCGGCGGAGGTTGAGTTCGCCATAGATCGCCGCGACCATCAGGGCGTAGACGATGGCCAGAACGCCGGCCTCGGTCGGGGTGACGACACCGAAGACCAGGCCGGCCAGGACCACCACCGGTGTGCCCAAGGGCAACAGATTTTTCACGAAGCTCCGCAGTACCGCCCTTAGCGAGGGCCGCGCGCGGGGCTTGACCTGCTCGCGCTTGGCCACGACCCAGACATAGGACATCATGAACAGGCCCAGCAGCAGACCGGGGATCAGGCCGCCGAGGAACAGCGCGGCAATCGAGATATCGGTCATGGTGCCATACAGCACCATCAGGATAGAGGGCGGAATGATCGGGCCGATACAGCTGGAGGCTGCGGTCACGGCGGCGCTGAACGGCCGGCTATAGCCGGCGTCGATCATGGACCGGATCTCGATGCGACCCAGGCCCGCGGCATCGGCCACCGCTGATCCGGAGATGCCGGCGAAGAACAGGCTGGACAGAATGTTGACGTGGGCCAGGCCTCCCCGGACATGTCCGACAAGATGGTCGGCAAAGGCAAAAATGCGTTTGGTGATCCCGCCGGCATTCATGATCTCGCCCGCCAGAACGAAGAACGGGATCGCCAGCAAGGTGATGCCGCCCAGGCTGTCGACCATGCTGAGGATCAGCACCGTGGCCGGGATGTCGGAGAGCAGAAGGTAGGCCATGGACCCGATGCCCATGGCGATCGCCACCGGCGTGCCGATGACGATGAAGGCCAGGAAAACGATGAACAGAGCGGCCAGCGCCATCGGTCAGGCACCCAGAAAAGCGCCGGCCTCGACCAGCCTTTGACGCAGCGTGGCCATCGGGACCGAGCGCACGTCGCCCGCCGCGCCGTTTGCGGCCAGCGCCGCGGCGGTCCCGGCGGCCTGGCCCATGGCCATCGCCGTCGGCATGACCCGCAGCGCGGCAAACGCCTCGTGGGTCGCCGAGACCCCGCGACCCGCGGTCAGCACATTGGAGAACCCGACGGGAACGAGCGCCCGCAAGGGTATTGCGTAGTAGTGATCCTCGCCGAATTCCTCAAACGTCAGGCCGCCTTCCCCGGCCGGATGATGGATGTCGATCGGGTAGGCCCCACAGGCGACGGTATCCTCAAAGACCGTGCCCGCGGCCAATTCCGCGCGCGTCAGCACGTGGTCGCCCTTGACCCGGCGGAAGTCCCGCACGCCGAGTTGCGGTGCCAGGCGCGAAAGCCGGGCGTTCTCGCACCCCGGCATTTCCGCGATCAGGAAGCGGGCCGCGGCCAGGGCCTGGCGCCGACCCTCCATCTGTGCCGCGCTTAAGGCGAAGGCATCGTCGGGATCGATTTCGACACGCGTGATGTTGAACCAGGCCGAATCGCTGCCGGGCACACGGCTTCGATGCGCGGAGGCCCGGGGCAGGGCGCCGCTGGCGAGGCCCTTGGCGATAATGCGATCCCGTGTTTCCCGGTCGAGATTGTCGAGCGCCTCGAAATCGATCGGCCCCAGGGCGAACATCAGGGTCGCCGGCTGAACGTTCTCGTTCCCGTCGGGGGGAAGGAAGACGGCACCCGCCTTTGACAGCACGGCCAGATCGCCGGATGCATCTATGAAGCTGTGGCCGGTCGCCTCGACCAAAGTGGCCGGCGTGTCGAGCACGACCGCCTCGATCCGACGGCCCGACCTGGACACGTTATGGATCGCCGCCTGGAACAGCACATCGACGGGCGCCGCCGTGAGCAACTGGTCGAGGACGATCTTGAGGATCTCGGGATCATACTCCACCCGGTCCATGCGGTGGCCGGTAGACATGGTGAAATGTCCGTGCGAACTCGCACCGCCAGTCTCCTGAAGCGCGGCCACGATATCGGCCGCCACCCCTGCAATGACGCGCCGGGCGGCGCTGGTCTCCCAACCGACAAACTGACCGACCGATCCGGCCGTGGCGGCGCCACCGAGAAAGGCGTTGCGCTCGACCAACAGGGTGGAGGCGCCCTCTCGGGCGGATGAGAGCGCCGCGGCGACGCCCGCCATGCCGCCGCCGATAACGACGACGTCGTAATTGCGGGTCAGCGTCATCGGGTTGCCGCTTTGCAGCGCCCGGTCACGGCCTCGCGATGGAAAGACCCGCCGTCGCCAATAGCTCGCTGGTTCGCGCATACCCCCATAGCCGCGATGGTAGCGGTCGGCCGGGAGCGGCAAAATTAACAAGTTTGATGACTTGATGAACATGGCGTTAAGTTTTGCGCGAACTCAACCCGCGAGGCTGTGATGCTGAGTTTGAGACAGGCGGAGGTGTTGCGCGCGGTCATGGTCACCGGATCGATCGTCGGGGCCGCACGCATGCTGAACGTTTCTGCGCCCGGCATCAGCCGTATGATCCGGCACATCGAGGAAGCCCATGGCGTGCGGCTGTTCCTGCGGTCCGGCCGAGGACTTTCCGCGACCGCTGACGCGCGGGCGCTCTTCGACAATCTCGAGGTCATTCACAATCGTCTGGAACGCATCAATCGGCATCTGGCGGAAAGCCGCAACGACGGCGTGGGTGATTACGCCGTGGGCTGCTCACCGGGCCTCAGCCACGCGCTGATCCCGGCGGCGATGGCCGATCTGCGTCGCAGATACCCGGCTCTCAACCTCACCTTGGACGTGCTGCATGTCGACGAGCTTGTGCCGGCCATCCTAACCCGTCGCGTTAACATGGCCCTGGCGATCTATCCGGTCGACGACAAGCGCGTCGTTTGCAGCAGGCTGGCCGAGGCCGGGCTCGTCTGCCTGGTACCTGCGAGTTCCAGACTGGCCTCAAAGACTATGGTCACGCCGTCCGATCTGGAGGGGGAGCCGCTGATCGGCTTTGAGCGTTCGGTGTTCCAAAACCGCCTGGTGGGCGGGGTTTTCCAGGCCGCCAAGATCGCGCCCGACTTCAGCATTCGGGTGCGACTGATGTCCTCGGCAATCCCCTTGGTCCAGGAGGGCCTGGGATGTGCAATCCTCGATGCCTTCACGGTAGGCCGCATGGCGCCGGAACGGACATGCGCCGTACCGTTCGCAAGCGACGTCCGCATACCCCTGATGGCCATCCGCGATGCTCATGACGACCTCGACCCGACGTCCCGACGGTTTCAGGACTGTGTCGTGACCGCTGCCCTTGCGTCCGGTGCGATGGTTCGCGCCGAGCAGCGGTCTGCCGCTCATCGGTCCCGGCAATGAGCCGGAAATCCTCCGTTGCCAAGACCCCTCGATCTGTTCCGTCCCACCTGCCGAACGCCGGGGAAGCTCGGCTTCCTCCCGTGACGGCTTGCCGCTGTTCGGATCCCCCTGATGCAAGGTCGCTTGGTCAGGCGAGCACGGTCCTCACCTCGGCGTCGGTCAGGGCCGCGGCCAATCGAGGCGGTGGCGGGGCGTCGGTAACCAGCACGTCGATGGGCTTAAGCTCACATACCTGCACCAGCGACAGGCGTCCGAACTTGCTCGAATCGCACAGCACGACGACGTTGGAGGCGCGCTCCAGATAAACCTGCTTGACCTCGGTTTCCTCCAGCGAATAGTCGAAACAGCCATCTTCGGTGATGCCCGACACGCCGATGAACGCGTGGTCCAGCCAATAGTTGCGAAGCTGGTTGATGGCAATCGAACCGCACACGGAATTCTCCATGGCGCGCACCTGCCCACCGGGCAGATAGACCTGGTGCCCGGTGTCGCTCAGCGCCATTGCGGCACGCAGGCTGTTGGTAAAGACCTTGAGTTCCTTGGCATCGTCCAGATGGCGCGCCAGTTGAAGCGTCGTTGAGCCGACATCCAGCCCTACGGTCTGATGGGCTTGCGGAATGGTGGCGGCGACCCGGGCGATGGCGGCCTTGGCGTCGGCATTGGTTCGCGATCGACCATCGAAGGCCGGCTCATCTACGTCGACGGTCCGCCCCAACACCCCGTTCTTGGCGATGGCGCCGCCATGTGTGCGAATAGCCACATCCTGCTGCTCAAGGCGGTCGAGATCGCGTCGAATCGTCATCTCGGAAACGCCGAACTCCTGCGCCGCCGCGGCAACCGAGACGAAACCTCTTTCCGTGACGCGATTGCGCAGCATCTCGAGGCGCAATTCACTTGGCCGACGGTCCGTTTTCATGGCCTGGCCTTCACCGCATTCCTGATCCGTGGGGAACTCAATAGTCACATTATCAAACAAAGCTAGCGACCTCCATCCTCTTTCGTGATTGACTATGAGTGATATCAAACATATTCTCCCAGAATTCTGTCGCAGTACGAGCGGATTATAACATTCTGACGTCGACCGTGGGGGGCGGTGCATCGAGAATGGGGCACGAGAGGAAGAGGGCGGGCGCCGATGTCTGACGCGTCCAAGATAGGAGAGCCAAACGATCTGCATGCTGCCGGTAAAGGCAGGCCAGATTCGGCCAGCGCGAAATCGGAACCGGTGGTCCGGGCGGTCTGGGCTCAGTTAAGGCGCCTGCATCTGCTGATCATACCGCTTGTGTGTTTCATGATCGCGTTCAGCCTCATGCATGATCGCTTTCTCACCAGCGTTAACCTGCTCAATGTCGCCAGGGCGGCATCGGTGACGACGATCATCGGTGTCGGCATGACGTTTCTCATCACCTCGCGCAACCTCGACCTGTCGGTTGGGTCGATGCTTGGCCTGATCATGGCCGTCGCCGGCACGGCGATGAAATGGTACGGGGTGCCGGTCCCCATCGCCATCCTCATGGCATTGGCTGCAGGCGCCCTGCTCGGTGTCATCAACGGTTTCGTGGTGACCGCGCTCAAGGTGCCGGCCTTGCTGGCGACACTGGGTACCCTGGTCGCCTATCGGGGCATCCTCAATCAGTACATGTATGGCGAAACCGCCAGCCGGATGCCGGATTCGATCGTGTTTCTCGGCCAGGGGATGGTCGGTCCCGTTCCTGTGCCGGTTATCGTCGCCGCGATTGCCGTGGTGGCGGGCATGCTGGTCTACCGGTTCACCGTCTTCGGGCGCTACGCGGTTGCCATCGGCGGCAATGAGGAGGCGGCCAAGCGCGCCGGCATCAACGTCAATTTCTGGAAGGTCGTGTTCTTCACCGTCCAGGGCATGCTCTGCGGCGTGGCGGCAATCGTCTATCTCGGTCAACTGAACGCCACGCATCCGTCGATCGGCACGGGCCTGGAGCTGCATATCATTGCCGGCACGATTCTCGGCGGCACGCTGCTTTTCGGCGGCTATGGCTCGATCGGCGGCATGGCGCTGGGCATGTATCTGATCGACGTGCTTGAGAACGGTCTGGTGCTGGCCGGTGCCGGCTTCTTCGTCCAGCAAATCTTCCTCGGCATCCTGCTGATCGCCGCCGTTGCCGCCCAGTTGGCGCAGCGCCGACGGCGTGACGTCGAATGACCGATGTCGTTGCCGTGGCGCCGGGTGGCGCGACGGTCTGGTCCTCATGAAAACAGGGAGAGTAAGATGAAAACATCACGTCTCGCATCCGTTGCCGCATTGGCCGTTTTGGCCAGCTCCGCGACCGCGGCGGCACAGAGCGACATCGAGGTTGCCATTGTCTCCGGCATCTCCGACATCACCCAGTTCGACGGCCAGTTCTCCGCCGGCGTGATCGACACGCTGGAAGCTTACGACGGGGCCAACATATCCATCGCCCACTACGCCCCGTCCGGCGGGATGGAAGATGAGTTGGGCATGGACGCGATCCTGCGGGACATGGTCACGATCGCGCCGGACTATCTTCTGTTCATCGTCGTGCACTGGGAAACGGTGCAAGACCGCCTCGTCGCCCTGCAGGATGAGGGCGTCAATCTCATGGTGGTCGAATTCGCCCCTGAAAATGCCGGCGACGTCAGCCCCTTTGCCTGGGCCATCACCGACCACACGGAATCGGGCCGTGTCACCGGCGCTTCTGCCGCCGCACATTACTGCGCCGATTTCGAAGGCGACACCGTCGCGGCGGCACTGTTCCACGGCACCGCCAGTTCCGAGATCGGCATCAACCGCATGGACGGTATCCAGGAGGCGTTCGTCGCCGGGTTGGCCGAATGTGGCAAGAACGTCGAGTTCGTCGACGAAGTGTTCGCCAATTTCAATCGCGAGCGCGCCTTCGAACTCGCCCAGCAGGTGGCAACCGCCAATCCCGATATCCACATCATTTTCGGCGCCAACAGCAACACCGCCCTGGGCATCATGGAAGGTCTGCGGACGGTCGGCATGCTCGACCGGATCGATGTCACGGGCATAGGCGGTCAGTTGGAGGAGCTTGCGTCGATCTGCCGTGGCGAAATCCTCACCGCCGGCGTTCGCAATCCTCGCGGTCAGGGGCAGGAGGCCGGCCAGGTGGTTATCGACCATCTGGAAGATCAGGCCTATGACCAGATCAACTACGCGCCGCAGATCACCGTGAACACGTGTGAGGAGATCTTCGATTTCTATCCGGTCGAGATGCTGGACAATCCGGCCTTCCGAGGAAACCTCAATGAAGGCCAGTGGCAGCCGGCCGGCTGATCGTGCCGCCCGCCGTTGAGCCCAGCCACGAGGGAGTGGATCCGAACGTGTCGCCGAATTCGAGCCAGGCCAACTCAAGCCGGGAGGGCGAACCCGTCCTTCGGGTCAGGAACGTCAGCAAGCGGTTCGGTGCGGTGACCGCCTTGGACGGCGTCTCGATCGACTTCCATATCGGTGAGACGGTGGGGGTTGTCGGCGACAATGGCGCCGGCAAGTCGACCCTCCTCAAGGTCATGACCGGGGTGCATCGGCCCGATGGCGGATCCCTGGAGGTCGAAGGCAAGGAAGTTACCTTCGACGCTCCAGGGGTTGCCCGTGCCAATGGGATCGAGGCCGTTTATCAGGATTTGGCCCTGGTGGACGACATGAACGTCGCGGAGAACATGTTTCTGGGGCGCGAAATCCGGGCCGGCGGTATCGGCCGCACGCTCGGCATCGTCAATCGCAAGGCGATGCGCCGGCAGGCGGCTGATGCGATCGCCAACCTGCGCGTGCCGATCCCGCATATCGACGAGACGCTGGTTCGCCGTATGTCCGGCGGCCAGCGTCAGGGTGTGGCGATCGCACGGTCGATCATGTGGGGGCGCAAGGTCCTGCTGCTGGACGAGCCGACGGCGGCGCTCGGCGTCAAACAGCAGGACGAGGTCGAACGGATGATCCAGGAACTGCGCGGCAAGAGCCTGGCGATGATGATCATCGCCCACAACATGCCCCTCGTCTTCCGTCTGACCGATCGGATCATCGTGCTTCGTCACGGCCGGGTCGTGGCCGCGCTGGCCACGGCGGAGACTTCGCCGGAGGAGGTCGTGACCTACATAACCGGCGCCAAGACGCCGGTCAGCGCCGCGTCGTGAACCCGTACATGTTCCGCCGGCCTGACGCGCCGCCATGACCGGACGACTTGTCGCCGGCGTCGACTGTTCCACCCAGGCCACCAAGGTGGTCGTCGTCGACGTCGATCAAGGCGACAGGGTCGCCGAGGGACGCGCCGCTCACCAGGTCTTGCGCCAGGGCGCGATCAGCGAAACGGACCCGGACCATTGGTGGCGGGCGCTGGCGGCGGCGCTTTCCTCGACAGGTCTGGCCGATCGGATCGATGCCGTTTCGATCGCTGCCCAGCAGCTCGGCCTGGTGACCCTCGATGCCGACCATCGCCCGTTGCGGCCGGCTGTATTATGGGACGATACGCGGTCCGCCTACGCCGCCGAAAGGCTGCAGACCGCGCTCGGCGGGCGCGAGGCTTGGGCCCGGCATGTGGGAACCCAGCCCGTGGCCGGTCTCACCGTTGCCTCCTGGGTCTGGCTGCGCGAGGCCGAACCGGAGACGGCTGGCCGGACTGCGCATATCAGGCTGCCTCATGACTTCCTGACCGAACGGCTGACCGGCAATGGCGTGACCGACCGCGGCGATGCCTCTGGCACCGGCTGGTGGTCCAGCAGGCGGGAAGCCTATGTGCCCGAGGTCCTCGACCTGCCCATGGTCGACCTGAAGCCGTCGATGCTGCCGCGCGTTCTCGGCGCCGAAGACGTTGCCGGGCAGGTCACGCCGATGGCCGCGCAATGGACCGGCCTGCGTGCCGGGATTCCCGTCGCCTGCGGCACGGGTGACAATATGTCGGCGGCCCTGGCGCTTGCCATCGAGCCGGGCGAACCCGTGATCAGCCTTGGCACGTCCGGGACCGCCTACATGCGCGCGCACCGGGCGCCGGCCGACCCGACCGGACAAGTCTTCGCCGACGCCTCGGCGAGCGGCGATCATCTGCCGCTGACCTGTACGCTGAATGCCACCCTCGCCGTCGACAATATGGCCCGCCTCTTGGGCCTGGCGCGTGATGCCGTCGCCGAACGCACCGATGTCGTGGTCATGCCCTATCTCAGTGGCGAAAGGCTGCCCGACTATCCGTTGGCGCGCGGCAGCATCTTGGGCATTGATCACGCGACATCCCGCGGCGAGGTTCTGCTCGCGGCCTACGAGGGCGTCGCCTATTCGCTGGTCCGTTCGCTCGACGTCCTGGCGGCGCAAACGTCGCCGATCGCGCCGGACGCCCCGATCCTGTTGATCGGGGGCGGCGCGCGGAGCCGAATATGGCAAGACACGATCGCGCGGCTGTCGGGTCGCGCGCTGGTGATTCCTGAGGCCGACGAATTGGTGGCCTGGGGCGCGGCGGCGCAGGCGGCGGGACTCTTGGCCGGACGTCCGGCGGTGGATGTCGCCCGCCGCTGGAATGTCGCCAAGGGGGCCGGTGTCCAGGCTCGCGCGGTCGATCAGACGGCGCTCGACCGCATCGCGCGCGTGCGCCAGGCCGCTGACGCGTTGAACACGGCGGACTTCTTCGCCTCATCCGATACCGTGCCGGAGGCCCCATGATGACCGGATTGATCGACGACATTCTCCGCCTCACCGCGATACCCGCGCCATCGGGACGGGAAGGCGCAATCGCCCAGATTATCCGCGAGCGTTGGCAGACATTCGGGGTGGTCAACGAAGACCGTCTCGGCAACCTTAGTGTAACCGTTGGGGAAGGCGACCCGCATGTCGCCTTTGTCGCCCATCTCGACGAGGTCGGCTTTGTGATCCGAACCATCGACGAGACGGGTTTCATCGGCCTTAACCGTCTGGGCGGCATACCCGAACGCGTCCTTGCGGGGCAGCGCATCCTCTTGCTGGGTACCGATGGCCCGATCGCCGGCGTGTTCGCCACCTACCCCCACCACTTCACGCCGGATGCCGAGAAGTACCGGGTACGGCCGATCGGTGACGTCTGGGTCGATATCGGCGCGACGGACAAGCAGGCCGTGACGGATGAGTTCGGTCTGAGGGTGGGCGATTTCGGTGTCTACGAGCGCCACGCGCATGTTGCCGGGGATCGGGTTTTTGCCAATGCCCTGGACGATCGGCTCGGCCTGGCGGCGCTGTCGGGCCTGCTTGACCGCGCCGGAACACCGGCCGCAGGCAGGGTTTCCGTGATCGCCAGCGTCCAGGAGGAGTTCAGCATCCGCGCCTTGGTGCCGACCGTTCGGCGCCTCGATCCGGACGCGCTGGTGGTTGTCGATGTCAGCCCGGCGACCGACACGCCGGAAATGGCCGGCCATAGCGATATCGCGCTTGGCGCCGGTCCGGTCATGAACCTGCACAGTTTTCACGGGCGCGGCACGCTTGGCGGGGTTTTGCCACCGGAATGGCTCGTTGCGGCGACGGAGGCCAGCGCCGCCGCCGCCGACATACCGCTGCAGCGCGCCAGCGTGGTCGGAGTGATCACCGATGGTGCCTTCGCGCTGCACCTCAATGACGGCATCCCGACGATCGAGGTTGGTGTCGCAGTCCGCTACACCCATTGCCCGGTTGAGGTCTGTTCCATACGTGATCTGGAATGGCTGATGGATCTGCTTGTCGGTATGAGCGGCGAGATCGCCGGCGCGGTGCCCTGGCGATGAACTGGGGATTGGGGAACCGGGGACTGGGGAGCCGGCGATGAACCGCCGGCCAAATCGGCAGGCGATCATGGCGTCGGTGCTGACCGCCGATTTCGCGGCCCTGGGCGATCAGTGCCGTCGCCTGGAGATGGCCGGCGTCGACGGTATCCACTGGGATGTGATGGATGGTCTGGCGGTGCCGTCGCTGTCGTTCGGACCGGATGTCATCGCCGCGTGCCGGCGTCACACCGCCATACCGTTCGAGGCGCATTTGATGACCAATCAACCGGACCGGCTGGTCGATCAGATGGCCCAGGCCGGATGCCAAACGGTGATTGTGCATCCCGATTGGCTGCAGAACCCGCGGCGAACGCTGCAGGGCATCCAGGAACGAGGACTGTCCGCCGGTGTCGCGTTGTCGCCAGGCAGCCCCGTCGACCTGGCACGTTGGCACTTGGACATCGTAGACCTGGTTCTCGTTATGACCGTGGAGCCAGGCTATGGCGGTCAGCAGCGGATCGCGCTGATGACCGATAAGGTCCGGGAGGTTTCGCTGCTGGTCGAACGCCAAGATCGGCGCATCGAGATTGAGGTGGACGGTGGGGTGCGGCCGGACAATATCGCTGAAGTCTTCGGGGCGGGTGCCGGGCGTTTCGTCATCGGCAGTGCTCTTTGGGAGGACGCGACGTTCGAGGCCGCGGTTACAAGCCTGCGCGAGGCTGCGGCGTCACCCTGAATGAGCACCGGCGACGCCAGCGAAAGGCTGCGTCGTCGGCGATAGAGCGATGATGGTGAAAAGAGGGTAGACAGATGAGCTGGATCCGTCAGGAAATTGGGGTGGCCTTGCCTGTTATCGGCATGCTGCACCTGCGCGCCCTTCCCGGTGACCCCGGCTATGACCAGGAAAGCGGGCTGGCCGACGTAATCGACTGGGCACGTAAGGATCTCGACGCCCTTCAGGCGGGCGGCGTCGACGCGGTGATGATCTCCAACGAATTCAGCCTGCCTTATCTCACAAGCACCGAGCCGATCACCGCCATTTGCATGGCACGGATTGTCGGTGAACTGCGCTCGCGGATCGATCGCCCCTTTGGCGTGAATGTGCTGTGGGACGGCAAGGCGTCGGTCGATCTGGCGGCTGCCACCGGGGCGGCGTTCGTGCGCGAGATTTTCACCGGCGTCTACGCCAGCGATTTTGGCCTCTGGGATACACAAGTGGGCACCACCGCACGCCACCGGGCCCGCGTTTCGGCAACGGGTGTTCGTCTCCTGTTCAACGTGGTTCCGGAGGCGGCGTCTTACCTGGGCGGGCGACAGCTTGCCGACATCGTGCGCTCGACCGTGTTCAATGCAAGGCCCGACGGCATTTGCGTGTCCGGTTTGACGGCAGGGGCCGCGACGGATTCGTCAGCATTGAAGGTCGTCAAGGAAGCAGCACCCACCACGCCTGTTTTCGTCAATACCGGTGTCAACGACCGGAATGTGCGCGAGCAGCTTGGTATTGCCGATGGCGCGGTCGTGGGCACCTTCTTCAAACATGACGGCGTGTTCGAGAACCCGGTCGATCCGGAGCGTGTCAAAGCCCTTATGACGATCGTGAAATCAATGCGTTAGACCGAGCGCCGCAGTCTGGTCCCACAGAACCGATAGCGCTGCTCGGCCCAGGCGCGGCACGTGAAAGGCCACCAAACCGTCGCGGTATCTGGATAGAGGGATGCCGTTCGTGAGGGCCTATCCGCGTGAGAGTGAGGCAGTGGAACGCCCTTGGTCTGAGCGACAATGGCGAACGAGATGGTGTTCGACGCGCACGACAAGGCGTTCGCCTCCCCGCGGTCGGGGCATCTACGACAAGAGTCCCCAGCGGCGGACCGTGACCCGCTCAATCGGGCGGAACACCAGGAAGTCGAGGGCCAGCCACAGGACCCCGATGAGGATCATTCCGAGGATCACGATCTCGGTCTGGTACCATTGGACCGCCTCAAGCGTCATGTAACCGATACCGTTCGTGCCCGCGATCATCTCCGCAGCAACGAGCGCGCGCCAACCGTAGGCCATGGACGTGCGCAGCCCCACCAGGATTTGAACAAGCGCGCCGGGAATGACCACGCTTGTGATGATGTCCCAGCGCGATGCGCCATGGCAAAGCGCCGCCCGATAAAGAACTTGCGGGATCGATTGCACGCCAATGACCGTGGAATAGATCGAGGCAAAGAAGATGGTGTTGGCGATGACAAACAGGACCGACCCTTCGCCCACGCCAAACCAGATGATGGCGAGCGGCACCCAGGCAATGCCTGCGATGGATTGAAAAAAGCTCAAGACCGGCGTCATCGTCTCGGCGACTGCCCGGTTGAGCGCAATGGCCACCCCCAGCGGGATCGCAATCAGGTTTCCAAGCAGATAACCAACGGCAAGTCTTTGCAGACTGGCCCAGATTTCCCACAACAGGCTGCCGTCGAGGGTCATTTCGACGAAGGTTTCCCAGACTATGGTGGGGGCCGGCAACTTGTAGGTCGGAATATCGCTCAGTGTCGGCGCAAAGGCCCAGGCCGCCAGAACAGCGAGGAAAGGCAGGACGCCCGCCATGGCGACCGGATCGATCCTGGACATGGCGAAGGGGTTGGCGGCCTGCGAGGTCACGCGCTCTCTCCCTTGGCGCGAACCAGGCCCCAGCGTTCGATCGTCGCTCGCTCAATGGGGCGCAGGAACAGCCGGTCCAGGGCCAGCCACAGCAAGCCCATGACGATCATGCCCACCACGACGCGATCGGTCTGGCGCGTCGCGGCCCCGTCGAAGATCAGAAAACCGATGCCTGACCCCGCCGCGATCATTTCGGCAAAGATCAGGCCGCGAAACGCAAAACCCGCGCCAACGCGGAAGCCCGTGATGATGTTGGGGAGTGCGGAAGGAAGGATGACCGACGTCAGGACCTGCATGCGCGACGCGCCCAGCGTCTGCATTGCGTTGACGAGAACCTTCTGAACCGTCTGCACCCCGGTCAGCGTGTTGTAGAGCACTGGGAAAAAGACCACGTAGCTGATCGCGATCAGGATCGTGTCGAATCCGTAGCCGATCCACATCACCAGAAGCGGAATCCACGCGACCTCGACAATCGCATAGAAGAAATTGATGATCGGGCCGAGAAGCCGCGACCAGAATCGCGACAGGCCGATGAGCAGCCCGAACGCGATGCCCAGGCAGAGCCCGGTGCTGACCCCGGCCATGTAACGCGATGCGCTGTCCAGGAGATAGCTCGGCAGAATACCTTTCTGGATCAGATCCACAAATGCGCCGGCCACTTCGCTTGGGCCCGGATAGAAGTATGGGGGCAGCGCGATGATCCACACCGAGATCTGCCAAAGCGCGAAGACCACGAACACCCCGAAAGCGCCGCGGATTTGCGCCCTGGTCGGTCGAAAGCTGAAAGCCGAGGCACCGGAGGCGTAGGTCGCGTCGGTCATTCCTGAACCTCGAGCGGCTCGATCGAACCGATCCAGTAATTGCGAGCGATGCGGCGCAGCGCTTGTGGCTCCGCCGACATGATCAGCGCGCGCCCATCGCTCCATCCCTGGTAGCGGCCAACGTCCTGGAAAGCCTCGATGTGGAAACGTTCGGGCTCAAAGCCCAATCGAACGGCTACGTCCTGCGGCGTTGACAGATCGAGCCCGGCAAGATGGCGCGCCTCGTTGACGCGGCCAATGATCAGACTGGCAAACAGCGCCACCACTAGCGTTACGGCGGCGAAGACAGGCAAACGCCATTCCTGCGGGACCGCACGGTTCACCGGCTTGGATTCCGCACCAGCTTCATCACATGGTCCCGAAGCTTCAAGAAGCGCGTGTCGGTCGAGATCGTGTCCCAGTGCCGCGCTTCACGAGGGATGTCGATCTGAACGAGTTCACGTAACCTCCCAGGGCCTGGTGTCAGGACCGCAACGCGGTCGGCAAGAAACACCGCCTCCTCGACCGAATGGGTGATGAACAGGACCGTGATGGGATGTTCATCCCAAACGCGCAGCAGCTCTTCTTGCAGGGTCAGGCGAGTTTGGGCATCGACGGCCGCAAAGGGCTCGTCCATCATCATGATTTCAGGCGTATTAGCCAGCGTACGGGCTACCGCCACACGCTGGCGCATGCCCCCGGACAACTCATGAGGATACTTCTCCGCAGCATCGGACAGACGCGCCATGGCCAGGTATTCGCGCGCGACGCGTTCGCGCTCCGGCTTCGCGATGCCCCTGTACTTCAGACCTATCGCGACATTGTCGAGCACTGTTTTCCACGGCAGCAGCGCGTATTCCTGGAAAACGACGCCACGATCGGCCCCTGGCTTCTCGATTGCGCGGCCATTCATGGTTATGCCGCCCGTTCGAGGTTTCATGAAGCCGGCAATCGCGGAAATCAGGGTGGATTTGCCGCAACCCGAAGGCCCGACGACGCACAGGAACTCGCCCTCGACAATGTCCAGGCTCAGATCCTCGACTGCCAAATGCTCCTGCCTGCGCTCCTCGTTGACATGAACAAGCGTCACGCCGTTGATCGAGATCTTGGGCTCTCGGATCGCGGTCATCCTCGTGACCTTCAGTAGGCTTGGCGGTCGGCCGGAATAGGCGCCAGGTCCTCGAAGGCATCGGGGTTGCTCGCCTCGGCCGCCGCCAGGAAGCGCGTGTCGATGGCGTCTGAAGGATCGAAGGTTTCGTCGATCCGGCCCAGCCCGACGAGAAACGGCAGCGTCTTGGCCTGGTACATGTCGGCGGTATAGGTCGAGATGCGCGGGTCAAGCGACACGCTGCTCAGCGCCAGTGCCATGGTTTCCAGTTCAACGCCCTGGATCCAGCGCATGTTGATTTCGGCTGCAGCGTCGTTGTTGGCGCGCACCCACGCCTGGGCTTCGGCGAACGCGGCCATGAACCGTTCGAGTGTCTCGGGATTGTCGGCAATGACCGATTGCGTTGTCAGGATGGTGCCGGGATCATAGCATTCGGGGCAACCGCCGGCCTGAACCAGAACCGCACCTTCGACTTGCGTGACGGCCGTCGCGCCCCATGGCTGCCAAATGGCGACCGCATCGACATCGCCCTGGTTGAGCGCGGTGACCAGCTCCGCTGGCGGAATGTTGACAAGCTCGACATCGTCTTCGCCCATGCCCGCTGAGCCAAGAACGCCCAGAAGGAACCCTTCGGCGCCCGTGCCTCGCGGAAGACCGATGCGGCGGCCTTCGAGTGCCGCAATATCGCCCTCACCGACGCCTGAGGCCGCCGACGCAATGATCGACTGATTGTCCGAGTAGGCGTCCCGGTTGGGGTCACCATGCAGATGAGCAATCAGAACAAGCGGAAAGCCACGTGCAAGACCCGTAAGATAAGGCACGGAGCCCATGACATTGACGTCTTGGGCGCCATTCAAGAGCCCGTTCACCATGTCGACGCCCGACTGGTACATGACCACCTCGGCATCAAGTCCGTGTTCGGCAAAGATGCCGCGTTCGACGCCCACAAAGACTGGAGCGTGATCGACCGCACCGGCGGCACCAATCTTGATGGGCAGCAAGTCCTGCGCAACCGCGGCGCTGGCAGACAACGCCAGCGCAACGGCGCACGCCAAAAGCTTCTTCATGCTTCTATCCTCCCTGTTGGATCAGTTTCCTCGTTGTCGAGGGTTATCGGTTCGAGGTGGTTGATGTCGGACGCGAAGTGCCAGACATGTGTTTGTGAGGGCTGCACCTGGCGCGCCCATGCGGCGAGAATGTCTTTCTCGACCCTGCGTTCACGCATGCGGGCCGCGATGGTTTTGGGTTGCCAACCCTCCGTAAGCCGCGCCATCAGCGACCGCAGAACATCGGCGCAGGCGGGATCATTCGCCCGATTTGAACGTTCTTCGGGATCGGCCTTGAGATCGAAGAGCAGGGGCGGTTCGCTGTCGTAGATCGACAGCTTCCAGTTGTCGGATCGGATCATGCGCTGTTGCACGGCCCGTCCGTTTGTCCAGTGGGGAACGGGGTCCGTGCAGTACTCGCTGAACGTTTCGTTCCTCCAACACGCCGATCTGTCTTGGGCAACGGACCAGAAGCTCCGTCCGTCAGTGTTCGGCAGCAGCTCGGTTCCCATCGCCTCGAGCAATGTCTGGCCGAGGTCGATCAGATTGACGACGTGATCCCGTCTTTCTCCGGCTGGAAGCACGCCGGGCAGGCGCATGATCAACGGCACTTTCACACTTTCTTCGAAGAAGGTGTGCTTCCACCACAGACCACGCTCCCCAAGATGGTCACCATGGTCGGACGCATAGACGATTAACGTGTCGTCCATTGCGCCGATCTCAGCCACCGCGCCAAGGACGCGGCCGATCATCTCATCGAGCCGCTGCACAAGCCCCCAATAGGCGGCTCTGGCGCGGTCGCGCTCCGCGATGGACACGTCCGCGACCTTGCGGGCGGAGCGCCACCAGTGATGCCATTCGCCCACCATGTCGGCTGGATCGATCGACGGCGGCGGAACCCGCCCATTGTAGGCGTCGAACGCCTCTCGGTCGGCGACATAGGGCGGGTGGGGCAGCATGTAGCCAACGGTTAGACAGAATGGCTGCCCGCTCGCCTTTTTTGCCGCACCCGTCTCAAGCAACCATTTGACCGCTGCGTCCGTTACCGCCTCATCCTTGGCCTGGTAAGCACTCATGCCTGGGCCGGAGTTTTCGAGGGATTCCCGGTTGGGGTCATTTGTGCCGGACAAAACGCCCATTGACTGCCTGGCCGACCCTGGATGGTTGGGCGAGTGATCGCCAACCGCGCGCGACGCATAGCCGTGCGACTGATCGGGCCCTATCGCATGCAGACGACCGATAAGCACGGGATCGTAGCCTGCGGCGCCGGCCATATGCAGCCAACTCGGCAGGTCCGAGCGGAGCATGTCGTCATTGGTCCAGCATTCCTGCCTGTGCGGCCAACGTGCCGTTAGGGTGGCCATGCGGCTCGGCACGCAGATCGGAGACGGGCAGTAGGCGTTGTCGAACCGCACACCCTCGCCGGCCAACCGATCCATGTTGGGGGTTCGGACCACCGCATCGCCGTAGCAACCAGCGACCTTTTGCGCATGCTGGTCGGAGAAGATGAAGAGCACGTTTTTCCGCTTCACAATCCGACCTCATCTTCTCCAAGCGCCCGGCGCCACGACGTCGTCAAATGCGCTTTCAACGCGCTGACGCTCGCGTCTTCGTCGCCGGCGAGAAGTGCCGATAGGATGTCGAGATGTTCGTCCATGGCGACCGCCAGACGGGCGATGTCGTAAGATCCGTTCAAGCGGATGAGCCGCACGCGGTCTTCGATTGCCTGATGCGTGTCCGTGATCAGAGAGTTTTGGAAGTTCGCCACGAGTGCGACATGCAGGTCGAGGTCGACCTCCAGTCCTTCGGCCATAAGGTCGTCATCATGGCCGGGCGCCTCGATCGCACGATGCTTCAGGTCCAGTGTGCGTTCGCGCAGTTTTTCAAGATGCTTCGTCTTCGGCGCACGCGCCATTCTTCGCGCCGCTGCCTGTTCGATAACCAATCGAAACTGGAACGCTTCATTGATGAAGCGAACATTGATGTCGGCAATCTGCACGCCACGTTGGGCCAGCAGGTTGATCAGACCCTCTGCCTCAAGACGCTTGAGCGCTTCTCGCACGGCGCCCATGGGGCTTCCCAAGACTTCGCAAAGCTCCCGCTGCGTGACGAACGAACCAGGCGACAGGGTTCGATCAAAGAGCCTGCTCTTGAACCTTTCGTAAGCGACCTGGCGCAAGGGTGCGTTCAACTCGACCTCCCGACAAACTAAGTACTCAGTCTGCACTTAAGTCGAACTTAGTCAAGCACGGCACCGAAACCGGATGCCGGAAACGCATTCAGATCGAGATAAAAAAGCGAGAATCAGGACATTGAACGATGGGCTCTTGCGAACCGATTTGAGCTTTAAGCGCTATCCAGATCAGCGTCTGACGTCCGCGAACCCGCACTTTTGGAGAAGTCCGGGAATGGCTGCATGGAGCAAAGGGTTCCAGAGAGCCAGTCAAGATCTGCCTGACCGGTATCGGCCTCGCCAAGGGCAGCGGGGCGCCCATAAGTTCTGCAGCAGAGGGCCGCTGCCGGCCCAGCCGATGCCGCCGTTCGCTATGAGGCCCTATCCCGATTTCGCTCATTTGCCGCCAGTTGGCACTGCCTGAATGCGGCGAGGACAGGATGTCGCGCAGTGGATCGTGGAAAGACTCGTAGACGGCGGCGGCGGCTTAGGCTGCGGCTTTCTGCGTCGTCTCCTTTCTAGTTGTTTTGGTCGGTTTGGGCAGTCCACCGGCGAAGGCTTTTTGGGGCGTTCTGCCGTTCATGTTGCGACCCCGGCGGTGCAAACAACACCGGACACGACCTGCATCAGCTGGTCGGCCACGTCATTGGCTGTCCCCTTGTCGAGGTCGACGGTGACAAGGTCGGGCCGGATCTTCTTCAGCGCGGGCGCGGGGTCTGGAACGTTATCGTCGCTGCGGCGACAGAGGATCAGGCGCGGTTGAAGGTTTGCCAAAGTCTGTTCCGCGGGATAGTCGAGGGCCGCAAGGTATGCGTCGCGAATGCCCGCGGAAGAGGCCAGGACCTCTACGAGGCGCTCGTGCAGAATTTCGGGGGCCGGCAGTCCGCAAGCACGCCGCGCCTTGGCCGTCCTGTCGAACCACGGAAAGAACAGCGCATAGTCGCGAACGCGTTGGAACGCCTTCATCAGGTAGGCGCCATCCGTATCCGGCACGACGAGAGGGGCGGCATGCCGGCGCATGCGTGCCCGCTCCTGACGCGAGTAGCGGCCGATACCATCGAGCAGAATGCAGGAGACGGCGTCCGGCTTGGCTGTGGCCAGGCCGATGGCCACGCGCGCGCCGAAGTGCCTGCCATAGACGATCCAGGAGCGCGACGGGATCTCGGCCAGGAGGGCGCCGATCACCGATGCATAGTCGTCGATGCCTGGCTGTCCGGCCGGGAAGCCCTCGCTCGCCCCACAGCCGGGCATGTCGGGCACCACCACCGTCTGACCGCGGCGGCCAAGCGCGGTCGCCACGCCTGCGAAGGCCTTTGACGTCTCGCCCGCCGCATGCAGGAACAGCCATGGCGGCCCGTCCGCAGGGCCGCTCTGGCGCACGAGGAGTTCGATGCCGGCGCACTCCACGATCCGGCGCCGGACGGTCCTGGATGGCGGCGGGGCCAAAGGCTCTATCCAAGACGTTCGTTCAGGAAGTCGAATGCTCGCCGGTGCGCCAGCCGGTCGCTCTCCTCATGATAGGAGGCGCGCTCATCACAGGCGAAGCCGTGCCCGGCAGGGTAGAGGTGGACCGGCAGATCGGGTTGAGCCTGCCGGAAGGCCTCGACCCGATCCATCGGGATCGAGTGGTCGGTCTCGCCGAAATGGATCTGGATCGGGCACTTTGGCGTTTCCTCTGCCATGCCGGGCACACCGCCACCGTAGAGCGAGACCACGGCCGAGAGGCCATCGAGTCGGGTCGCGGCGGCCCAGGCGACCGTACCGCCCCAGCAATAGCCCACGACAGCGACCTTGTCGGGCTTGGCCCACTCGGCCACAGCCGCGACATCGCGGACAGCGTCGTCGATCGCGATCTGTGCCATCAGGCCCTTGCCCCGCTCGAGGCTTTCCTGGTCGTAGCCCATCTCGACGCCGGCCTCGACGCGATCGAACAGCGCCGGAACCACGGCACGATAGCCTTCGGTGGCGAACCGGTCGGCGACCGCGCGCATGTGACGATTGACCCCGAAGATCTCCTGCAGGACGACCACCGTTCCGCGTCGATCGCCGGCGGGATCGGCGACATAAGCCGAGAACTCGTGGCCATCCGTGGCCTTGATTGTGATCGTATCACCCATCTCGTTCTCCCATTGTCGGATGTTCGGTGCCGCCGTCGGCGACGTTCAGGATCACCGCCATCGCCGACGCCAGCCGACATAGGCGACCATGGCGATGGTCAGGAGCAGAAAGCCGAGCGCGATCGGCCGGCCGAAGAACTCGTCGGCGGAGCGCATGGACGTCAGCATGATCGCAAGCTGCTGCTCGAACAGTCCGCCCAGGATGAAGCCGAGCGTGACCGGCAGGATCGGGATGTCGATCACCCTCAGGGCCAGGGCCAGCACGGTCGCCCCGATCAGGACATAGACGTAGAACATGCCGTTGCCGGCGGCATAGGCGCCGAAGATCGCGAAAACCGCGACAAAGGTGGCGATGATCCCGCGGGGGATTTTCAGGACCAGGGCGAAATAGCGCGCCGCGAACAGTCCGACCAGCATCATCACGATATTGACGATGAAGAACCCGACGAAGAACGTGCTCATGACGGTCGGGTTCTCGACAAACAGCAGTGGCCCGGGGCGCAGACCGTGGATCTCGAGTGCGCCGACGAAGACCGCGGCAGCGGCGCTGCCTGGGATGCCCAGCGCCAACAAGGGGATGAGCGATCCGCCGACGTTGGCATTGTTCGAGCATTCGGCGGCCATCAGGCCCTGTTCCGACCCCTTGCCGAAGGTTTCGGGGTCACGGGCGAAGCGCCTTTCCAACGCATGCGTCGTGATCGGTGTGCTCTCGGGTCCCAGGGCGGGCAGGATCCCGAGGGCGAGACCGATCGAGCTGGCGCGCCCGAATGTCGGCAGGTAGCTGACGACCGTTCCAAGAACGCCCTTGAGACCGCTTTCGCGCCCGAATTCGACGAGCGAGCGTCCGGCGCGGGTGATGCTCTCATAGGCGATCACCAGGACCTGGGGCATGGCGAAGAAACCGATCAGCACGGGCAGAAGCGGGACGCCGGCAGCCAGTTCGTAGCGGCCGAAGGTGAAGCGGGGCGTGCCGTCGAACGGGTCCAGGCCGATCGTGGCGATGCCCAGCCCCATGGCGGCGCCCGCCAGATTTCCGAACAGTGGCGTCGGCAGCATCATCGAGACGACGGCCAGGCTGAACAGGATCAGCATGACGTACTCGGCCGGTCCGAAGCGCAGCGCGAGGTCGGCCAGCAAGGGGGAAAACCACAGGAGGCCGAGGGCCGATACCAGGCCGCCGATACCGGACGCGCAGGTTGCCAGGGCCAGGGCCCGTGGTGCTGCGCCGTTGCGGGCCAGGACATGCCCTTCCATGGCGGTGATGACCGCGGCTGAGGTCCCGGGGATGTTGAGTAGGATCGCCGAGATACTGCCGCCATAGACGGCGCCCGCATAGACGCCGGCCAACATGATCAGGCTTTGATCGGCCGGGATCAGGAACGTTACCGGCAACAGGAGGGCGATCCCAAGGGTGCCGCTGAGCCCGGGAATCGCGCCGAAGACGATGCCCAGGCAAACGCCGGCGGCGGCGGCCAGGACGGTCAGTGGCTGGAATGCGAGATAGACCGCCTCCTCCATCAGGGCGACTCCGCCTTTCGTTGCCGACTGCCGGCACCAGGTCTCTCAGGCATAAGCGACGGCTCCCCTTCAGATGCCGAGCCCATAGAGGGTTGTCTCAATCCAGCGGTCGACGACGCCTTGGGGTGTGGCGACATAGAGAAAGCGACGGAAAATCACCACCATCGCCAATATCCCGATCGTGCTCGAAAGAATGACAAGGAGCGGGTTGAAGCGTTCCTGCAACAATACGGACGCCGACACCGCCAAAATCGACGCCACGGTGAAGCCAAGGAAGGGCAAGATGAGAATGTAGGCGATCCACAGGCCGACAAAGGCGGTCATACGGACCGTCACCCGCGTGGAGGCACGGGCACCTTTGGCAAGGGCTTCACCATTGTCACGCCACCTCAAGAGCTGGCGTACCGTGTGCACAAGAAAGAGCGCAAAAGCGGTAATAAGGACAACGGTAGGATAGCTCGGGCCGTCGATGTCGAGCGCTGTCCACGCCGGCGTGTCGAAGCTCTGCCACAGCAGAGCGCCGAGGAACGCCAACACAATCCCCATCGCGCCAAGGGACGCTGCCTTTTTCATTGCTTGCCCATCCTCTCGGCCCTGAACGGTCGCCGAGCCGGTTGACCCGGCGACCGTCGAGGCGTCAGCGCAGCGCTTACTGGGCCTCCTCCATATATTGCTGCAGCGTCTCCGCGGTGGCCTCGAAGATCTCCGCTGTCTGCTCCGGATCGGCCGGGGACAGAACCAGGCCTTGCTCGGCAAACATCTCCGCAGCCATTTCACTTTCGAGAACTGCCAACATCGCCTCGGCCAGGTAGTTGCGGATGTCGTCCGGCACGCCATCCGGCAGGGCAACGAAGCGCGCGGCGCCGAGCGCGTTGGTCGGGATGTCGATCCCCATGTCGGAAATCAAGGGAATGTCTGGATCGACCGGGTAGGGCACCGTGTTGGCGACCGCTACCGGCGCGAGATCGCCCGTCTCGTAGTACTGGTCGCCCTCGGCGTAGTAGGCCGTGCTCATGTCGATCGTACCGTTGAGCAATGCCGTGATCCGCGGGCCGCCGCCCTGGAACGGCACCATGGTGAATTCGACATCCTCCTGCTCCTGGATGATGTCGGCGATGATCGCGGTCGCGGAGTTCGGCGTGATCCCCACGCGGACGCTGCCGGGATCCTGGCGCGCCTGCTCGATCAATTCGGGCAGCGTTTCGCCCCGGGTGATCAGCACGACGGGGTCGAAGTTGATGAAGGTGATGGGATCGAAGTCCTCTGGCGTGAACTCACCGCCCTTGACGATCATGTCGGTCAGCAGATTGCCCATGGCCAGGACACCGATGGTATAGCCGTCGGCATCGGCTTCCCGCGCCAGGAAGGTATGACCCACCAGTCCGCCGCCGCCCTCGCGGTTGGCGACCCGGAATTCGTGATCCAGCATCTCCTCTGCGACACGAGCGATGGTCCGCGCGTTGGTGTCCATGCCGCCACCGGCCGGGTAAACCACCACCAGTTCTATCGGACGTGTGGGGTAACCCTCCGGAGGCTCGGGCCCATCTTGGGCGAGTGCAGGCGCCGCAACGACGGCTGCCAGGAGCCCGGTCGACATCAAGAGTTTCTTGAACATGATGACCTCCACTGTCTGTTTGTCATTCAACGGCGAAGCCGACAGTGCCGCCGGCTTGCCCGTCTCCGCGGCCCGTCAGCCGCAGGTCATGCTGCCTCTCCGGCTCCATGACCCTCGCCCGTGGCGGAGAGCAGCATCCGGGGCGCGTAGGCGTCCCCGATGACCTTCACCACGGTATTCTTCATTGCCAGTGCCTTGGCCAAATCGTCGTTCGGCTTGCGCGGCGTGGCGTAGCCGAAGCAGTCGACGCCGGCCATCGTCTCTGTCTCGCCGGTCATGACGTCGGTCCAATCGAGAGCCTCTCCGTCCCATTGACGGGGTTCCGCAAACGGCAGGATCTGAATATTGCGAAGCGCTCTGAGCCGACGGTGAATGAGTTGATTGACCACCAGCGGAACGTCCTGCGCGATCGACGCCCTCGGCGTCAGGACGGTGACCTGTCCAAACCGCTGGGCGATGAGTTCGAGAGCGGCATAGGTCGCCGGACCATGGTCGAAATCGAAGATCACGGCATGACGTCCGCCGGCTGCACGATCCGCAAGAAGCCTGCGGCTCAGAGACCGGAGATCTTCGCCCGGCTGCGACCCCGGGCCCAGCGAACGAGGGACGGGCAGGGAGGCCCCTGTGGCGATGATCACGATGTCGGGCGTGGACGCCTCGACAGTCTCAAGATCGGCCGGAGCCTGATGCAGGGTGACGCCGGCCTGCCGCGCACGATGCACTTGGCCTTGGATGAGCCAGCCCACGTCCGAGCAGCCGGGCAGACTGGCATGGAGCGCAGCGGCACCGCCCAATTCCCCGGAAGCGAAGAGCTGCACCTCATGTCCTTGAGCGGCGGCCACCCAGGCAGCTTCCAGTCCGGCGGGGCCAGCGCCTGCGACCACGACCTTCTTCGACCTGACCGATCGACCGGGGCGCCAATCGCCCTCATCTTCCCGTCCCACCCTCGGATTGACCACGCAGGAGATCTGCCGGCCGGCGATGATCTCGCCCCAGCAGGTATTGCAGCCGATACACAGGCGAATGTCGTCGCTGCGCCCCTCGGATGCCTTGTTCACCCAGGCGGGGTCGGCGAGCAGCGGCCGGGAGAGCATGATAAGGTCCGCGTGGCCATCTCGCAGAACCTGCTCGGCATCCTCAGAACGGGGGAGCCGACCGACGGCAACGATGGGCACGTCACCCGCCGCCTTCTTCAGGCGGTCATAGAGGTGAATGAAGGGTGCAATGCCCCGCTGCATCCCGGGGGCATGCATTTCCAGGCTGTGCGCATGGTTGCCCTGGCTGAAGCAGAGGTAATCTGGCCTGACGGATGTCAACAAGCCGGTGACAAGCATTTCGGCTTCTGCCGGATCGACGCTACCGGCAACACCGTCATTGCCGGGCATCTTGACCCCGAGCAGGAAGCGTGAACCGCAGGTCTGGCGAATGCCGTCAACGATCTCGGTCAGGAACCGAAGCCGGTTCTCACGGCTGCCGCCATAGTCGTCCTCCCGGGTATTCGACCAGGGGGACAGGAACTGGTGGATCAGAAAGCCATGGCAGGCGGACAGCTCGATGCCGCTGAAGCCCGCCTGCTGGAGGCCTCTGGCGGTGCTTACGAACTCTTCGATGAGTTCCCGTATCTGGCTGCCGGTCAGTTCGTGCGGCACCGTCCAGCTGACACCGTCCGCCTCCGGCGCGACGCCAACAGCGTTGGTGGCGCGTCCGGTGAGGCGGGCACGACCATTGTGCCAGAGCTGGCCCAGGAAACGGCAACCCTCGGATTCGACGGCCTCGGCCCAACGTTTGAGCGCATCCTGGTTAACCGGATCGAACGGCCAAATGCGGGACGGTTCGGCGGCGCTGCGACCGACGGCCATGGCCTCGGTCACGATCATCGCCGCGCCGCCCTTCGCCCGGTTGCGGTGGAACTGGATCAGCCGATCGGTTATCCGGCCGCGGTCGCCCATGCGCGTCGAGATCGAACCACTGATGATGCGGTTTCGCAGCCGATGCGGTCCGAGGTCAAAGGGCGAGAAGAGGAGGGAGTCTTCGATCGTTACCATGGCAATTCGTTCCCGCGCG
This sequence comes from Alphaproteobacteria bacterium, assembly GCA_028277405.1. Taxonomy (GTDB): domain Bacteria; phylum Pseudomonadota; class Alphaproteobacteria; order DSM-16000; family Inquilinaceae; genus JANQGH01. The sequence goes on from JANQGH010000051.1 coordinate 30,540, forward strand.
ACAACATTGACCGCGCCGTTCGCCGGGCCAACAGCCGGTGATGCGGCGAAACACTGAAAGGTTGTATTGTAGACACTTTGTAAAGATATGTCTACGTTGCTGACGCATTTTACGCAATTATCTTGCTAAAACCTGACAAAACTGGCAGCCTGAGTTATCCTACCGTGGACAGGTGTCGACAGTTTGGAAGATTTCCAGACCACTGCGACGGCCTCACCGCAGGACGGTCGCTTGCTTCTGGCCGATCGCGCAACGGCGTATATCCGTCATCTGATTGCCCTTCGCAGGCTGGGCCCCGGCGATCGCGTCAATGAGGTCGACATCGCCAGCCAACTTCAGATCAGTCGTGGGCCGGTAAGGGAGGCGATACGTCGCCTGTGCTCGACAGGCCTCCTCATCGGCGAGCGCAATTTCGGCTCGCGCGTTGTCCGTCTTGATGAAGACTCTGTCCAGCGTCTCTACGAGGTCCGTGAAGCGCTCGAGGCGATGGCGGCGCGCCTGTCTGCTGAACGGATGACGCAGCCTGAAAAGCGCGCCCTGGTTGTGATGCTCGACGAGCACGAGGCCGCAATCGCCGATGGAAGCTCCGATGCTTATCCCGCGGGCAGCACGGATTGGGATTTCCACCTTGCAATTCTACGCGGAGCGCGCAACGAGATCGTCTGGCGCATTTGCGGGCATGATCTGCGCGATCTGATTTCGCTGGTCCGATCGCGACACGGCACCATGCAAGGCAGGGGCAAACGTGCGCTGCAGGAGCATCGGTGGATTAGCGAGGCCATCGCGGAGGGCGATGCGGACCTGGCTGGCCTGCTCATGGCAAAGCACATCCGAGCATCGCGAGAAACGTTGCTTGCGCTGATGCGCCGAGATGGTGAGAAAGCCTGGCCCACAGATCTGTGATCGATCGCCCGCCGGATCACCGCGCGCAGTGCCTGCCATCCCGGCCCGTCGTCAACTTGCTGCTGAACTGAGAATTATACCAAGGCTCGGCGATAACGACCCATGTGATCGCTCCGACTAAAAGCCCCGAATAGGTTCGGCCCGACACGCTCGATAGCCTCAGGCGGCGTGATCGCCCTATCGCCCATACTCAAGAGCACGGCAAAGCTGCCTGGAAGGCAAACACCGGGTACAACCGGCGCAGCCTGGTCGAGAGCAACATCTCCCGGTTTGAGAGGATCATCGGCCGGCAGGTTCGCACTCGGAATCTGCCCGCCCAACAGGTCGAAGCCGCGGCAGCGGCGAAAGCGCTCAACCGGATGTTCGATCTGGGGCGGCCGATCACACACCGGGCGGGATATACATCCCCACAACAATGCTCGCTGCGCCTCGAGATACCGGGATGCACCAAGGCCCACTACCCCAGCCTGTTTCAAGATTTTCGCATCGTTCAAAGATTTTCCTATTGGCTATGGCATTTGGTGTCGGCATGATTGTCTGAAAATGCGTTCATCAAAAGGAGCAGGCTTGTGACACGTCTTCGGATTTCGACGACCCTTATCCCTCTGCTGGCGGGCGCGACGTTGGCGTCTAGTGCCCTGGCTGAAGATGGCGAGCCCATAACCATCGGCGCCGCGATCGCGTTGAGCGGCATTGTTCAGGCCTACGATGCCGATCCAGCCCGCGCCGCGGAAATGGCGATCGCCGATATCAACGCCGAAGGCGGTGTGATGGGCCGTACGCTCGAGATGATCTATGCCGACACGCGCAGTGACTTCGCGCAGGGCGCCATCGCCGGAATGGAGGTGATGGACAACGGGGCCGACATCGTCATCGTCACGGGCGATTTTGACTTCGGCGGCGCCGCCGCACGGGCGGCAAACGGCCGAGGCGTCTTGGCGATTTCACCCTTCGCCGCCGACCCCTTGTTCGGGGTCGAAGGGATTGGCCCTTACGCCTTCACGTTCGCGACCGCGAGCGTTTCGTCCGGCACGATCATGGCCGAATGGGCGTATGATCAGGGTTGGCGTACGGCCTATGTCTTGACCCAGACGACAATTCAATATGATCAGTCGGTGACAGAAGCCTTCGTGGCGCGCTGGACGGAACTGGCCGGGGCGGACGCACTGCTTGGCCAGGACGTATTCGACATCGATGAAACATCGATCAGCGCGCAGATCACGCGTCTCAACAGCCTTCCGGAGCAGCCGGATTTCATGGTGCTCTCTGCATTCACGCCGGCCGGGCCCAGCGCACTGCGTCAGATCCGGGCGGCGGGTATCGACATTCCCGTCCTCTCCGCCGAAGACATGGATGGCGACTATTGGCTCGATACCGTCCCGGGTTTAAGCGATTTCTACTTTGTCGCGCTCGGCTCGCTGTTCGGCGACGATCCCAGGCCGGAAATCAACGATTTCATCGCCCGGTTCACAGCAGAGCACGGCGATCACCCGTCGACCGCCCACACCCTGACTGGCTACTCAGCCATTCAGGCCGTCGCTCGCGCCATCGAGCGCGCCGGTTCAACCGATGGTGATGCGCTGAAGGCCGAGTTCGAAGCTTTTGACGAAGAGCCGCTGTTGGTCGGGCCGACCACGTTCACCGAGGACACGCACATCAACTTCTATCGGCCCATGGTCGTCATGCAGGTGCAGGACGGCACGCACAGCGCGGTCGAATTGCGGTCGCCCGAGGCCATTCCCGGACAGCCGCGATAGGATGCCGCAGGCGCCGAACGCGGGGGCCGGGGAGGGAACCGGACGTCTGATGGCGTCCGGCGTCTCTGTCTCGTTTGCCGGCGTTCAAGCGCTGCAGGACGTCACCGTGACCTTAGCTATGGGCGAGGTTCTGGGCCTGATCGGGCCCAATGGTGCGGGAAAGACCACCTTGGTGAACGTTCTGACCGGCTTTCAGAAGAGCGATGCCGGGGCACTTGTGATCGATGACAAAGAGGTCACCGGATGGGCGCCTCATCGGATCGGCCGGGCTGGATTGGCGCGCACCTTTCAGGCGGCGCGCCTGTTCGGCCAGATGACCGTGCGCGAGAACATCGAACTGGCCGCGTTGTCGGCCAATCCGGTCCGGTCGCGTGCCCGCCGCGAGGCGGACCGGATTATTGACTGGATGAGGCTGGGTGACTTGCGCGGGCGGATGGCCGATGCCCTGCCCCATGGGGACCAGCGCCGCGTTGGCGTCGCCCGGGCGCTGGCGTCTTCGCCCCGGTACCTGCTGTTGGACGAACCGGCGGCGGGCCTGAACGAGCACGAAAGCGAGGAACTGCTGGCAGCGATTGCCCGCATCCGGGCCGATTTCGGCTGCGGGCTGCTGCTGATCGAACACAATATCGGGCTGATCATGGAGGTCTCCGATCGCATCCATGTACTCAGCGACGGCCGTAGCCTGGCGGAAGGAACGCCGGAAAGTGTGCGTGCGGACCCCGAGGTGCGCCGCGCCTATCTCGGCACGACAGATGACGGCCCCTCGGTTCCGGCGCGGGGCCGCGGCGATGATCCTGTTTCCGGGACGACCGTACGGCCGCCCTTACTGGCCGTCGAAGATCTGGTTGTCAGGCATGGATCGGTAGAGGCGTTGCGGGGCGTCACGATCGAGGCGGGCGTCGGCGAACTGGTCGCCGTCGTTGGGCCAAACGGCGCGGGCAAGACCTCACTGTTGCAGGCGATTACGGCACTGGTTCGTCCGGCGGGTGGACGGATTGTCCTGGACGGCGTGTCGAACGGCCGCAAGACGGTTGAGGATATCGTCGCCGCTGGCGTCGCGCTCGTGCCGGAGGGTCGTCAGGTCTTCCCGGCGTTGACCGTTGCCGAAAACCTGGCCATCGGCGCAAGGGACGCCAGCGACGGCGCAAAGACGATCTGGCGTGTCGATGGCCTGCTCGAAGAGTTTCCCATCCTGCGTGAACGCGCCGACATGCCGGCGGGCCGGCTATCGGGCGGCGAACAGCAACAGCTGGCGATTGCGCGCGCGCTGGCCGGGAACCCGCGATTGCTGCTGCTTGACGAACCGTCGCTTGGCCTGGCACCGCTTGTCATCGAGCGCGTCTATGAGATGTTGCGCCAGATCCACGACAGCGGCGTGACCATCCTGTTGGTCGAGCAAGACGCGGCCAGGGCGCTCGACGTGGCTGATCGGACCTACGTCCTTCGCTCCGGCCTTGTGGAGTTGTCCGGCCCATCCGATGCCGTGCTAGCGGACGTCGCCTTCGACCGCGCCTATTTCGGCTTCCCCGACCAGTCCGCCGCGTCATGAACATCGCAGCCCAGCACATCGTCGACATGCTCAGTGTTGGCGGTCTCTACGCTCTCATGGCGCTCGGCATCGGGCTGATTTTCGGGATCATGAGGTTGGTCAATTTCGCCCATGGCGAACTGGTGATGATCGGAGGATATGCGATCTGGCTGATTGCTGATCTTCCCGGGCCGCTCATTGTCGTTCTGTCCTTGGCGATCGTCGCGATCTTCGCGCTGGCAATGGAACGGATCGCTTTTCGTCCGTTGCGCGACGCCAGCCCGGCAACGCTGCTCGTGGCGGCCTTCGCGGTCAGCTATTTCCTGCAAAACCTGGCCATGCTGATCTTTGGCGCTCGGCCCAAGCCGTTTACTTTCGCCGACGGTCTTATTGAGAATGTCGTCGTTTTTGGCCTGAGAGTTCCCCAGCTTCAGATTCTATCGCTGGTCCTTACGATCCTTGCGCTGGCGGGGTTGGCCCTGTTCTTGAAGCGTACGCGCATGGGCGTCCAGATGCGTGCGGCGGCGCAGGACTTTCGCATGGCGCGCCTTGTCGGCATTCCTGCCAACCGGATCATTGCCCTGGCCTTCCTGGTCAGCGGCATCTTGGCCTGGGTCGTCAGTCTCATCTATGCCGCCCAGATCGGCCAACTGAGCCCGACGATGGGGCTGCAGCCCGTTATCATCGGGTTCGTGGCGACAGTTATCGGCGGTCTGGGAAGCCTGACGGGTGCGGCGATCGGCGGGTTTGTCGTCGGCTGCCTCAGCGTTGGCCTGCAGATAATGCTGCCGGGCGATCTGCGCGAGTTCCGCGAAGCGTTTCTGTTCGCCGCACTTCTGCTGGTCCTGCTTGTCAGGCCGGCGGGGATCGTTGCGACAAGCGCGTTGAAGGAGCGGGTCTGATGGGTCGCGGCGCGCGTGGGATCTTCGTGGCCGCGTGGCCGGTCATCGTCCTGTCTCTCCTGCTTGTCGCGATCGTCGTCGCGGCCGGCTATGCCAGCCCTTCGGTACAACGCGTGATTACCGAGATGCTGATCCGCGTCGTCATTGTCGTGGGGGCCTACATCTTCATCGGCAACTCCGGCGTTCTGTCGTTCGGTCATGTCGGCTTCATGGCGATCGGCGCCTACGTCACGGCCTGGTTGACCATTCCAGTTGCTCAGAAGCCGTACGTGTTGCCGGACCTGCCTGCGTTTCTGGCGTCGGCGGAATGGGCGAACCTGCCAGCGGCGCTCGCTGCGGGCGCGGCTGCGTCGTTCATTGCGCTCGTTTTCGGGGCCGCCTTGATGCGTCTATCGGGGATCGCCGCCAGCATCGGCACCTTCGCCATGCTGGTGATCGTGCAAACCGTGTTTTCCCACTGGGACGAAATGACGGGCGGCGCAAGCTCGCTCTATGGTCTGCCGACCTACACCACCATGACCGTCGCGCTGGCTTGGGCGGTTGTGACGATGGTTGCCGCCTTTGCCTACCAGCAATCCAACTCCGGCTTTCGTTTGCGCAGCTCGCGGGAGGACCCCGTAGCGGCGGCGAGTTTTGGCGTGAACATTCACCGTGAGCGGCTGACCGCCTTCGTCGTCAGTGCCTTTTTCGTCGGTATCGGTGGCGTTCTTCACGCCCATTTCCTAGGCATCGTAGTCGCCAGCAGCTTCTTTCTGGCCACCACCTTCTTGTTGATCGCCATGCTGGTCATCGGCGGTATCAGCAGCCTGTCGGGCGCGGTGATCGGCGTCGTGGTCGTCTCATTGCTGGCCGAACTTCTGCGGCGGGCTGAGGGTGGGATCGATCTCGGGGTGTTTGTCATTCCGGGTGGGCCGGGCCTTCGCGAGGTAGGCCTGGCGTTCGTCATGCTGGTGATTTTGGTCTTCCGACCCAACGGCCTGATGAACGGACGCGAGATCGGTCTGCCCCGCATGGTTCGCCTGCGACCCGCGCGCGATGGTGGACCCATACTGAAATCATCGGAGTCAAGCGAATGAGATTAATCGGCGTGGATGTCGGCGGCACGTTCACGGACTTGGTGTTCACCAATTCCGAGACGCGCCAGACCTTGGTACACAAGGTCGCGACGACGCCGGAAGATCCGTCGACCGGCGTGATGACAGGGATCGACGAGCTTTGCCGCAATGGCGAGATCGATCCGCGCACAATCGATCATGTTTATCATTCCACGACCATCGCAACCAACGCGCTGCTCGAATACAAGGGCGCGCGCACCGGTCTGATCACCAGCGATGGGTATCGCGACATTCTTCACATCGGCCGGCATCAGCGCCCCCAGCATTACTCGATCATGCAAGAGATACCGTGGCAAGATCGGCCGCTGGTACGCCGCCGCTTTCGCAAGACGGTTCGCGAGCGGCTGGTACCGCCGTACGGCGATGTGCTGACGCCGTTGGACGAAGAGGGCGTGCGTGCGATCGCCCGCGACTTCCGGAAGCAAGGGGTAGAGGCAATCGCGATCTGCTTCCTGTTCTCCTACCTGAACCCGGCGCATGAGGATCGTGCGCGCGAGATCGTCAGCGAGGAATATCCGGAGGCTTTCGTGACGACGTCGTCCTCGGTTTCGCCCCAGTTCAGGGAGTTCGAACGCTTCACCACGGCAGCGATGAACGCCTTCATCGGACCGAAGGTGCGCTACTATGTCGATCAGCTGCATAACCGGTTGCGCGAAGGCGGTCTGCAGGCGGATCTCCGCATCATGCGCTCGAACGGCGGTATCGCGACGCCAGGCCAGGTCGTTTCGATCCCGGTGCTAACGCTTCTGTCAGGCCCCGCCGCCGGCGTAATCGGCGGCGCTTGGTCCGGCTCACTGTCCGATCGCCACAACCTGATCACCTTCGATGTCGGCGGAACCAGCGCCGATATCGGCGTGGTTAAGGACGGTACGCTGGGTGAGGCGAGCGCGCGGGACACGTGGATCGCCGGCTATCCGGTGATGGTACCGATGATCGACATTCACACCATCGGTGCCGGCGGCGGTTCGATCGCCCATATCGATCCGGGCGGTGCCTTCCGGGTCGGTCCGCACAGCGCGGGGTCGCGGCCCGGCCCCGCGGCCTATGGACGGGGCGGCACCGAACCGACGGTAACGGATGCGAATGTTCTGCTTGGCCGGCTGGACAGCGCCAATTTCCTTGGCGGGGCGATGGATCTGGACCTCGGCGCCTCGCGCCAGGTCATCGATAAGCTCGCCGACCAGCTCGGCCTTGAACCGGTCGAGGCCGCCGAAGGCGTGATCACCGTCTTGAACGCCAACATGGCGAACGCCATTCGGTCGCGCACGGTTCAAAAGGGCATCGACCCGCGAGATTTCGCCTTGGTGGCCTTTGGTGGCGCCGGCCCGCTGCATGGGGCCGAAGTCGCCGCGATGCTGAGTATCCCGCAGGTGATCGTGCCGCCCCATCCGGGCATCACCTCCGCCGTGGGCATGCTGACCACCGAGTTGAAGTACGACACGATCAAGACCGCCTTTCAGATTTCCAACGCGCTGGATCTCGAGCGCATCGCGGCGGATTTCGATGAGATGGAGCATCAAATCCACCAATCGTTCGCTGAAGACGGGGTCGAACGGTCGCAAATCACGTTCGCACGCTTTTTGGATTTGCGCTATGTCGGTCAAGGCTACGAGTTGCGTATTCCGCTCGACGGTGATGGCTCGGTGAGCGTGGCCGTCGACGCCGCCCTTCATCGGTTTCACCGCCGGCATGAAGACGAATACGGTCACGCATTTCCCGACACCCCAATCGAGTTGGTCAATTTGCGATCGATCGGGACCGCGCCGACGCCGCAGATCGATCGTCCGCGGGTGCCGCAAGGTGGCTCTCTGGAGCAGGCGCGGGTCAAGGTCGATCGAACCGTGTTTCGCGTGGGCGATACGCTGTCGGACCACGAAACCAGCTTCTACCGCCGCGATCGGCTGCCGCCCGGCACGCCGGTTTCGGGGCCGGCGGTCATCTTGCAAATCGACAGCACAACTGTGGTTCCGCCCGGTTGGACGGCCGAGGCCGACCCGTCCGGCAATCTGATCCTCACCTCCGGAGAAGGCCGATGAACAGCAGCATGGCCGACGCAACCGGCAGCGACAGCCGGTCGATAGATCCGGTGACCGCCAGCGTCATCCATGGCGCACTGGAGAGCATCGCTATCGAGATGGGCTTCAAACTGATGCGCATGTCCTATTCGAGCATTATTCGGGAATCGGAGGATTTTGGCGCCGCGCTGATCGATGCTGACTGCCGCCAACTGTCAGAGGCCAAGCAGAGTACGCCGCTGCAGTCCGGCCCGATCCCCGGTTACATCAGAGGCATGCTGCGCCAGCTTGAGGCGCGCGGCGAAACGCTGGAGCCGGGCGACGTGATTATGCACAACGATGCTTATGCCGGCGCCAGCCATGGGCCCGACGTGGCGTTCATCGTGCCGGCCTTCCACGACGGGCGTATCGTCGGCTACGCCGCGACCACCGCGCACCATCTGGACATTGGCGCACACACGCCAGGCAGCGGTGGCATCGTCGATGCCATCGACAGCTACGCCGAAGGCCTGCAGTTTCAGGCGATCAAGGTTTATGAGCGCGGCAAGCGCAACGACCAGATTTGGCACATGGTCAAGTCCAACATCCGCCTACCCGACCTGGTAGTCGGTGACATGGAGGCCCAGATCGCCGCGGCCAGGATCGGCGCCGACGCCTATCTCACGGTCATCGAACGATACGGCTACGATACGGTGCAAGCGGCGGGTGAGGCCTTGTTTGACAGTTCCGAACGACGGATGCGGGCGGCGATCGCTGCGCTGCCCGACGGGGAATACGCCGCGACGACGTGGATCGACGGCTTCCTCGACGACCCGGACCCGGCGCGGCGCGACTTGGCGATCAAGGCCACGATTATCGTCGAGGGCGACCGGATGACTGTCGATCTGACGGGCACCGCCGACCAGGTGTCCGATCGCCCCATCAACATGCCGCTGGAAGGCACGGTGGATTGTGCGATCTGGCTGTCGCTACGGTCGGTGCTGCTCGATTCCGCCGTGCATGGGGAGATTCAGCAGAATTCCGGCCTGACGCGGCCGATCGAGATCGTCGCGCCCGAAGGCTCGCTGGCCAATCCGCGCTTTCCGGCGCCGGTCATCGCCCGTTTTTGCCCCGGCATAGAATTGTCGAACGCGATCGTGCAGTCGCTAAGCCAGGTGGTCCCCAATCAGGTCTGCGCCGGCTGCGCCAATGGCGGCGGCATGATCTTCACCGGATCGGGCGAAAACGGCCTTTGGGTCCATGTCGACCTCTTCTCAGGCAGCTATGGCGGGCGGCACGGCCTGGACGGCATGGACGCGGTTGACGTGCTGTATGCCAACACGCGCAACAATCCGATCGAGGACATCGAGTCCCACGTGCCGTTGCGCATCGTGCGCTACGAGTTGCGCGAGGATGTCGCCGCACCAGGCCGATGGCGCGGTGGCGTTGGCTCGATCAAGGAGACCCTGTTCCTGGCCGACGGCGGCGCGTCGGTGGAGAGCGAGGGCCACAAATACCCGCCCGCCGGACTTTTTGGCGGCGCGGACGGCGTGACGTCGGAACTGCTGCACATTCGGGCGGACGGCAGTCAGGACGATCTGCCGTCCAAGGTTCCGTATCGGGGCTTCAAGGCGGGTGATCGCCTTGTTGCCACGCGTGGTTGCGGCGGTGGTTACGGCGACCCGTTGGCGCGCGATCCTGCCGACGTGCTGGACGACGTTCTTGACGAGTACATCAGCGCCGAAGCGGCCCTGCGGGACTACGGCGTGGTCTTGACGCCGGGACTGACGGTCGACGAAGACGGCACCGACGGCGAGCGTCAACGACGCATGTCTGCATCGCCCGCCAAGGCATGAGGAGGAGAATGATGAGCCGTATAGTGACATTGGCGTCCGGCCAGCTGGGGCCGATCGCACGCGACGAGAGCCGCCAATCGGTGGTCGCGCGACTGCTGGAACTGATGCGCGAGGCAAAAGGCATGGGCGCACGCGCGATCGTCTTCCCCGAGCTTGCGCTGACCTCCTTCTTCCCGCGCTGGTACTTCGAGGATCAAGCGGATATCGACGCGTTTTACGAACGCGAGATGCCCAATCCTGCGACGCGGCCACTGTTCGAAGCCTCAGAAGAACTCGGCATGGGTTTCTATCTCGGCTATGCGGAACTAGACGGCGGGAATGGCCAGACCCGTCACTACAACACCTCCATCCTGGTCGACCGCGGCCGTATCGTCGGCAAGTATCGCAAGGTGCATCTGCCGGGCCACGCCGACCATCGCCCCGAAGCGCCTTTCCAGCATTTGGAAAAGCGCTACTTCGACGTCGGCAATCTCGGCTTTGGCGCTTGGCACGCGTTCGACGGCATTGCGGGCATGTGCATCTGCAATGATCGCCGATGGCCGGAAACCTATCGCGTTCTCGGCCTCCAAGGCGCGGAGATGATCTTTCTCGGCTACAACACGCCGACACATATCCCGTGGGAGCCGATCTACGATCACCTCTCGGATTTCCACAATCACCTCAGCATGCAAGCCGGCGCCTATCAGAACAGTGCCTTTGTGGTCGGCACTGCGAAGGCCGGGGTCGAGGAAGGCTGCGACCTGTTGGCCGGATCATGCATCATCGCGCCGTCGGGCGAGATCATTGCCTTGGCCACGACACGAGAGGACGAGGTGATCGTGGCACGCTGCGATCTCGAGCTTAGCCGCCACAACAAGGAGCACATGTTCAACTTTGCCCAGCATAGGCAGATCGATCAGTATGGTCTGATCACCGAAACCGCTGGCGCCGTCGAACCGCGCGGCCGGCCATGAGAGGCGCGGAGATCTAGCGGGCCGGTTGCGTCATGAAGGTCATCGTGCTCGGTGCCGGCGTGATCGGCGTCACGACCGCCTACTATCTCGCCCGCGCTGGGGTAGAGGTTCATGTCGTGGACCGACGCTCCGCCGCCGCCGCCGAGACGAGCAGTGCTAATGGCGGCGTGCTTCACACCAGTGAAGCCGAACCCTGGTCGCGTCCCGGGGCGCCCTTGCAGATGCTGCGCTCAATCGGCCGCACCGATGCGCCGATGCTGCTGCGGCTGAGCGCGTTGCCGCGCATGTGGCGCTGGGGACTTTCTTTCGCGGCGCACTGCACAACCCGACGCTATCGCATCGGCATGTCGGCCAATCTGCGATTGTCCACGTACACCCTGGCTCTGCTTAAGGACCTGCGCGAACAGCTCGGGCTGGAGTATGATCAGGCCAGCCGCGGCTCCATGAAGATCTATTCCAACGCCCGTTCGTTTGACGCGATGACCGAGGAGGCTGAGGCCATGCGAGAGTTCGGCATGGACTTCAAGGCGATCGGCATGGCGGAAGCTACGGCCCTCGAACCAGCCTTAGCTCCAATCCGCGACACTCTTGTCGGGGCGATCTACTACCCGTCCGACGAAGCCGGCGACTGCGCGAAGTTCACCACCGCCCTCGCTGCGGTCTGCGCGGGCGAGGGCGTTACCTTTCACTATGATCGGACAGTGATCGCCCTTCGGCGAGAGCAAGGCCGCATCACCGCGGTTGAAACCGATGGCGGCGTCATGACGGCGGATGCCGTAGTCCTGGCGATGGGCAGCTTCACCCCGCTGGTGTTGCGGCCGCTGGGTATTCGACTGCCGATCTATCCCGTCAAGGGTGTCACGGTCACCGTGCCCTCGGCCGCCTGGCCGGAGGGGCCCAGGATGCCAATCATCGACGACCAGTTGCTGTTTGGGATCAACCGGCTCGGCGACCGATATCGCTGCCCGGGCTCGGTGGAAATCGCGGGCTTCGATGCGGCCGCCGATCCACGGCGTTGCGATGCGCTGGCGCGAAACGTGATCAGCGTGTTTCCCGGATTTGCCGACTGTTATGATTTGCAAACGGCTGAGCTTTGGGCCGGCCTTCGGCCGATGACACCCTCGGGCAATCCCTATCTTGGGCCGACGCCGATCCCCAATCTTTTTCTCAATGCCGGCCACGGCCATTTGGGCTGGACCATGTCCTGCGGCTCGTCGCGTGTTGTCGCCGACTGTGTATTGGGGCAAGAACCCGCGATTGACATGTCGGGGCTTACCTTTACCGGACACAATTGATCGATGAAGGCAGCTGTGTGCTCAGGATTTCAAGGGTTGGCCTTGCGTAGACAAAATGACAGCGTAGTGATCGACTAAGAAGAGAGTGGATTTCAGTTTTGACCGATACACGAACGACCCGCGCCCAGGAGCTTGGGCGTAACCTTCGACTGATCCGCAAGTCGAAAGGGCTGACCCTAAAACAGGTCGCCGACCGCAGCGGTATGGCCGTGTCGACATTGTCCAAGGTCGAGAACCATAAGATTTCGCTGACCTACGACAATTTGATCAAGCTGGCGCAGGGCCTGGAGGTCGACGTCAGCGAGCTTTTCCTGGAGTCTCCGAACTCTCTGGCGAGCAACCGCCGCAGCATCGCGCGCATGTCGGAATCGCCGCTGCTGTCCACCGGCAATTACGACTATTACTATCTGTGCCAGGAGTTGAAGAACAAGAAGATGATTCCGATCATGTCAGTTCTCAAGGCCCACTCCATCGAGGAATTCGGCGACATGTTGAGCCATTCGGGGGAAGAGTTCATCTATGTCGTCTCGGGTGTCGTCGAGGTGCACACCGGTTGCTACGAGCAATTGCGCCTGAAGACCGGCGAGGGCGTCTATATCGACTCCACGATGCCGCATGCCTATGTCAGCGTTGGCAAAGAGGATGCGGTGGTCCTGGGCATGTGCAGTTCACCGGAGACCGCGGCGGCCGCGGTCGACGGTAGAATCCCGTCGGAGGACGCTGTACCGGCCCTCAGGCTCGCCCGCGGATCGGTCTAAGCATTTGCCGCGCTGTCGCGATATCGGAGCGGAGCGCGGGCTGAGATCTGACGCCAAGACTGTTGGCGCGGAACGGGGATAGACCGGCGACCTGTTTGGCAGGTTGCGCACCCTGTCCCGGTGTTTCGCTGGGCAGCGACGTGGCCGGGGCTGCCGTCAAGCGCGCTGGGCACGAAACGTCCGGCCCGGCGATGTCTCCAAGCCTTGTGCAACGTCGATCGAAGGCGAAGGCGGCCAGAGGTCGGGTCTACTCCCTGCCAGCGCCAAAGGAAGTCAAGCGACTGGATACGGCCTGTCGTACCGCGCTGCAGTAGGCTTCCGCGAGAATGCTCGCCGGAGCCTGAGGCGGTCGTACGATCTCGTAGTCCATTTCAATTCGTGGCGCCAGACGAACCACGGCCAGCCGGTCGCGATAGTCCGAGGCGGTCAGCGGATCGACGATTGCCACACCGATGCCCTGTGCCGCAAGCTGGCAGCAATTGGCGATCGACGCCTCGAAGGGCATGTTGAGGGTGATACCCGATTGCGTGATGGCTCGGTCGAGACGCATACGCAGGGGAGCGCGGCGTCCTGGGATCAGCAAATCGTAGCCAGCCAGGTCGCCGATATCGACCTCGTCCCGATCGGCTAGAGGATGCCCATGCGCCATGACCGCGATCGCCTCGGTTTGGGCGATGGTCTCCGACGGTAGTCCCGCCCGTCCCTCATGTCCGAAGACCAGGCCCATGTCATAGTGGCGCAGAGCCACCAAATCGACGATCCGGTCGGTGCTTTCGGTATCGAAGATGATCGTGACGTGTGGATAGGCGGCCATGAAACTTTGCATGACGTTCTGCATGCACAAGCCGTTCAAGGAAGAAACCGCACCGATGCGCAACACGCCACCCTTCATCAGTCGGATATCGTGGGCCGCGCGGCCGATCTGGTCGAGACCGACATAAAACCGCTCGACTTCCCCGAATAGCAACAACGCCGCCTCGCGCGGCTGCAGGCGATTGCCCCTGCGATCGAAAAGAGGCATCGCGACTTCCGCCTCGAAGTCCCGTATCAGCCGGCTGATTGCTGGCTGGCTGACATGCATGTGTTCCGCCGCACCTGTCATGCTTCCGGTCAGCATGACCGCGCGGAAAGCCTCTACCTGTCGGGGAAATACGCGCATGGTCATCCTTCCTCAATAATACCAGATTATTGAAGGGGAACAAAATGCAATTGGTATTCTTAAGCTCGCTGCGCTGTACTTGCTGACAAGGACAAAAATGCCGTGCCCATTCGACCCGCTGCGTCGTGCTGCGGCGCCGACGGGGCGCTTATTGGGGGGACTGAAACATGAACAACCGCTCATTACCGCTTGCCCTGGCCCTTGGGTCCGCCTTGGTGACCGGCATCTTGGCGCATGCCGCGTCCGCCGAAGATCTGACGATCGGGCTCGCCGCCGCGCCGACGTCTGTCGATCCGCAATTCTATGTCTTGGGCCCAAACAGCGCGATGGCGCGCAACATATTCGACGGTTTGGTCAACCAGGACGACCGTCAACAGATTCAGCCGGCGTTGGCTGAAAGCTGGGAAATGGTCGATGACACAACCTGGCTGTTTCACCTGCGTGATGGCGTCACTTTCCATGATGGCAGCGACTTTGATGCCGCCGACGTGGTGGCCAGCATCAACCGGGTGCCTTTGGCAGCCGAGAACAGCCCCAGTTCCTTCATGACTTACATTCAGGATGTCGCCTCGATCGAGGTGGTTGACCCGTTGACCGTTCGGATCACAACGCACGCCCCAGCCCCGTTGCTGCTGAACAGCTTGTCGCGAATCGCGATTCTGCCCGCGGAGTTGGAAGAGACGCCGACGGAGGTTTTGAACCAGGGCGAGTCGGTGATCGGTACCGGTCCGTTTCGCTTCGTTTCCTGGTCGCCCAACGACAATGTCGTACTGGCGCGCAACGATGATTATTGGGGCGAGCCGGCTGAGTGGGATCAAGTGACCTTTCGGGTGTTCACCAATCCCAGTGCACGGGTCGCCGCAATCCTCTCCGGCGACGTCGATCTGATCGAAAGTGTGCCGACCGCCGACAATGCCCTGTTGCTGGAGGACGACGCGATCGAGGTGGTGACCACGTCAAGCAACCGGGTCATGTATCTTCATATGGACCAGGATCGGGCGACGTCGCCCTTCGCGGCCGGACCCGATGGGGACAATCCACTGGTTGACGACGCCGTGCGCCGTGCGGTTTCGCTGGCGATCAACCGAGAAGGTTTGGTTGAGAGGATCATGGACGGGCAAGGCGTCGTGGCCGGTCAATTGGTTCCTGAGGGCTATTTCGGATGGTCGCCGGACATCGCCGTCGATCCTTATGATCCGGAGGCCGCGCGCGCGCTGTTGGCGGAGGCCGGCTATCCGGACGGCTTCACGCTCACCTTCCACGCCTCCAACGACCGATATCCGAACGATGAGCAGATTGCACAGGCAATTGGCCAGATGCTGACCCGGGTGGGCATCGAAACCGACATCGTCACCTTGCCGGCCAGCGTCTATTTCTCGCGCGCCTCGGCACTGGAGTTCAGCTTCATCATGGGCGGGGCAGCCGCCGAGACCGGCGAGGCGTCCGGCGTACTTGGCCCGTTGCTGGAAACATTCAGCGAAAACGGTGGTCGTGGTAATCGGGGCCGCTATTCCAATCCGGACTTTGACGCGGCACTGACAGCCGCCCGGGAGACATTGGACGACAACGCTCGCGAAGCGCTGCTGCAAGAGGCGATGGAAATCGGCATGGCCGATCTTGGCGCGATACCGGTGTTCTTCCTGGCCCATTCATGGGCGGTTGACGACGGCATCGAGTATGGCGGCCGAACGGACGGCTACACCTTGGCCTACGACGTTCACCCGACAGAGTAGCCCAACGCGGGTCGCCAGGGGTCTCACGCGATGTCCGGGTTCCACGGCGTCTTTCCGTATCTCGTGTCACCGGTCGCAGCGGATGGTACCGTGATGACGGGGGTGCTTCACGACCTCGTGGAGCACCTTGTCGGTGCTGGTGTCCACGGCCTGACTCCGCTGGGGAGTACGGGCGAGTTCGCCTATCTGGCCAATGACCAGCGCTTTGCCGTCACCCGCACCGTAATTGCCGCGGCGGCCGGTCGGGTGCCGGTGGTCGCCGGTGTCGCCGCGACCACGGTTGCCGATGCTGTTGCGCAAACCCGCGTCCTGGTGGACGAAGGGGTCGATGGTATTCTGGCCATCCTGGAGGCCTATTTCCCCGTCCCTGACGCGGGCGTGGAGGACTACTTCACCGCCATCGCCGAAGCTGCCGGAGGACGGCCGGTGGTGCTTTACACCAATCCGTTTTTTCAGCGGGCCGATCTAAGCTTGCCGGTGATCGAGCGGCTGAGCCGGATCGACAACATTCGCTACATCAAGGATGCTTCGGGCAATACTGGCCGTCTGCTGTCGATCCGCAGGCGCACGGAAGGACGTATGGACGTGTTCGCCGCATCGGCCCATATCCCGGCATGTGTGATGTTGATCGGTGGGGTCGGTTGGATGGCCGGGCCCGCCTGCGTGGTCCCCGGCCAAAGCGTTGCCCTCTACGAAGCCGCCCGGTCCGGCAACTGGACCCGTGCGATGGCGTTGCAGCGGGATTTGTGGCCGCTCCATGAACTGTTCGCCCGCAATTCGCTTGCCGGCTGCATCAAGGCCGCCCTGTCTCTTCAGGGCTTCGACGTGGGCGATCCGTTGCCGCCGCAGCCGTCGCTTGACGCCGATGCCCGCAACGAAATCGCCGAGGTTCTGCGCCGTCTGGATGCGCTTTGACCGGCGGCGATCCCTAAGCCAGCATGCCGATAGACGCCGCGCCATGACGCCACGCAAGGTCGTTATTGATTGCGATCCTGGTATTGACGATGCCATCGGCCTTTTGCTGGCCTTCGGCTCGCCCGAGATCGATGTTCGCGGCATTACCGTCGTATCCGGCAACGTTCCGCTTGGGTGCTCGACGCGCAATACGCTGCAGATTTGCGAACTGTCCGGTCGCGTGGACATGCCGGTCCATCCCGGATGCTTCCGCCCTCTCGTGCGCGATCCCATCCGCGGCCTCTTCAGCGGCTCCACTGGATTGGGTCGATTGAGACTGCCCGCACCGTCGCGCGAGCCGGCGGGCGCCCACGCGACAGATTTTCTCATCGACACCATCGACGCGGCGATCGCGGCGGATACCACGATCACATTGTGCAGCATGGGGCCGCTCACCAATCTCGGCGTCGTCTTTCGGATGCGGCCAGACCTGGTGCGAGGCGTCGACCGGCTGGTGATGATGGGCGGCGCCTACCGTGAGCCTGGGAACCGCACGCCGGCGGCGGAATTCAATATGTTGGCCGATCCGCATGCGGCGCATATCGTCTTTTCGAGCGGCTTGCCGATCACGGCGATCGGTCTGGACGCCTCGCATCAGGCACTCAGCACGCCCGAACGGGTTGCCCGGATCGAGGCGGCGGCTGGGCCCTTCAGTACCGTGATCGGCGACCTGCTGCGCTTTTGGGATCGCGGCGACGTCGATCGGTTCGACGGGCCGGGTGGTCCTCTGCACGATCCGCTGGTTATCGCTTTCCTGTTGCGCCCAGACCTGTTCGAGGCTCGGCGGGCGCGGGTATTCGTCGAACACGAAAGCGCGCTAGCGCTCGGCCAAACGGTAACGGACTGGTATGGACAGTCGGGTATCGAGCCGAATGTGGATATCGTCACGAAGGTTGACGCCGATGCCTTCTATTCGATGCTGGCCGAAAGGTTGGCCGGGCGCGTTGCGATCCCCGGCCAATGACCGCGTTACCGATCTTGATCGACACCGACCCGGGCGTTGACGATGCTGCCGCTCTCCTGCTCGCGCTGGCCTCGCCCGAACTGGACCTTCGGGCGGTGACGGCCGTGGCCGGCAATGTGCCGCTCGACGCGGTGTTGGCAAACACGGGCAAGATACTGGCGTTGGCCGGCCGGCCGGATATTCCTTTCCACGCCGGTTGCGCCGGTCCGCTGGTGCGCGATCAGGTCTTCGGGCGACACAGCGGCCTTGGCGCGTTCGGGCCGGATCTGCTTCCGGTAACGCCTGTCAGCCCCGGTCCGGTCCATGCGGTGAATGCTATCGCCCGTGCGGCGCTGGCGTCGGCCGATCAAGAAAAACGCATAACGATCTGTGCGCTCGGCCCGCTCACCAATCTTGCACTCGCCCTGGTTCTCGATCCGCTTATTGCTAAAGGGATCGAGCGTATCGTCATCATGGGGGGCGCCCTGGCCGCGCTGGGTAATCGCGTCCCTTGGGCGGACTTCAACATGCTGGCGGACCCGCATGCCGCCGCCACCGTTTTTGGATCCGGCGTTCCGATCGATTTGGTGCCCCTTGACACGACCTTTCAGGCGCTGGTCACTGACGACCATCTGCGGCGCTTGGACGAGGAGGCAGGTGCGGCCGGCCGGTGTTTCGCCGACCTGTTCCGCGCGTCCGACCGCAGCGACCCTGCCCGGTTCGGCCGGCCCGGAGGCCCGGTTCACGATGCCGTCGTTGTCGCTTGGCTGTTGTGGCCGGACCTTTTTTCCAGCGCTTCCGCCGCCATTGGCGTGGAGTATGCCGGGCGTACCAAGGGTTATCTTTTCGCGGATTTTCACGGCATCAGCGACCTGCCGATCAATGCCCGCGTCTTGCGCGCGGTTGAAGAAGAGGCCTTTCTCGACCGGCTGTTTGAGCGGCTGTCGCGCCTCGACACCAATGCGTCGCAGGTGTCTCGGACATGACGAGTTTCCTGCTGCGCAGAACCGGTCAGACCGTCGTCGCGTTGTTGGTAATGTCGGTGCTGGTCTTTGTCGGGATATTCATGGTCGGCAACCCGATCGACATCCTGATCGATCCCGCAGCCACGCCGCTAGAACGCCAGCAAACGATCGAGGCGTTCGGGCTCGACCGGCCGGTTTGGGAACAGTATTGGGGCTTTCTGACGGGCGCAATCAGCGGCGATCTGGGCAATTCCTTTATCTACAATCAGCCGGCGCTGGACCTTATCCTCGCGCGCCTTCCCGCGACCTTGGAACTGGCGTTCACGGCGCTCGCGATCGCGCTGGTTTTCGGCATTCCGCTCGGCATTGTCGCCGGCTTGAAACCCAGGGCGCCGTTATCGCGGGCGATCATGAGCTTCTCGATACTGGGTTTCAGCCTGCCGACCTTTTGGATCGGCCTGATAATGATCATGGCGTTCAGCGTTTTTCTCGGCTGGCTGCCGGCATCCGGAAGGGGCGAAACGGTTGATGTCCTGGGCATACCGATCAGTCTGTTCACCCTGGACGGTATACTGCATCTGCTGTTGCCGGCGCTCAACTTGGCACTCTTCAAGATCTCGCTTGTCATCCGCCTGACCCGCGCGGGGGTGATGGAATGCATGCAGATGGACTATGTCCGTTTTGCCCGGGCCAAGGGCATATCGGAAGGCCGGATCGTCGGTCTGCATGTCCTGAAAAACACGCTGATACCCCTGATCACCGTGATGGGCATTGAGTTTGGCTCGCTGATCGCCTTTGCGGTCGTGACCGAGACCATTTTCGCCTGGCCCGGGATGGGCAAGCTGATCATCGACGCCATCGCCGTGCTCGACCGACCGTTGATCCTGGCCTACCTGCTGATCACAGTGGTGATGTTCTCGGTCATCAATCTGGTGGTCGATCTGCTCTACTCCGTCGTCGACCCGCGTGTCCGGCTGGAGGACCAGGGCGAATGAGCGACCGAGCCGCTGTCCCTGCGGACGACGCGGTGTTGGCACCGCCGCCGCGCTCTCCCGGTCGCGAATTGCTGAGCGCGCTGTTGCATGACAAGCTGGCAGTCATCGGCTTGGTGATCGTCGTCGTGCTGACCGTGCTGGCCTTTCTTGCCCCCGTCATTGCCCCGCAGGATCCTTACGATCTCGCCCAGATCGATTTTATGGACTCCCGTCTACCGCCGGGTTCGGCGAGTCTGGCCGGCGGAACCTTTTGGCTGGGCACGGACGATCAGGGACGCGATCTGTTCAGTGCCATCCTCTATGGCCTGCGCACCAGCATTGAGGTCGGGATCACCAGTGCCGTCATCGCGCTGGTGATCGGAGCATCGATAGGCTTGGCCAGCGCCTATGTCGGTGGCCGTACCGACGCGCTGCTGATGCGTCTGGTGGACATCCAACTCAGCTTTCCCGCCATCCTGATCGCGTTGATCCTCCTTGCGATCCTGGGACAGGGCGTTGACAAGATCATCATTGCCCTTGTCGTCACCCAATGGGCCTACTACGCGCGAACCGTGCGCGGCTCGGCCCTGGTCGAGCGGCGGCGGGCCTATGTCGATGCCGCGCGCTGCCAGGCGCTGCCAAGGCGCCGCATCATGTTCGGGCACATCCTGCCCAACTGCTTGCCGCCGTTGATCGTCGTCGTGACCATGCGGGTCGCTTACGCGATCATGCTGGAAGCAACCCTCAGCTTCCTTGGCATCGGACTGCCGGTTACCGAGCCTTCGCTAGGGCTGCTGATCTCCAACGGCTACACCTATCTGTTGTCCGGCGTCTATTGGATCAGCATCTTTCCCGGTATCGCGCTGGTGTTGCTGATCGTCGGCATCAATCTGGTCGGGGACTGTCTTCGCGATCTCCTCAATCCCAGGCTGCGGCGCTGAACGATGGCGCGAGCCGACGACTTGACCCTGGATGTTCGCGGTCTGGAGACACGGTTTCTTACGCCGAAGGGGCCGATCTCGGCGATCCGCGACGTCTCGATACAGGTGCGCCCAGGCGAGATCGTTGGTTTGGTGGGCGAGTCCGGATCCGGCAAGTCTGTCACCGGCCTGTCAATCATGGGCTTGATCGACGCGCCGGGCGAGGTTGTCGATGGCGAGGTGCTGCTGAACGGTGAGGATCTTCGTCAGATTAGCGCTCGGCGACGGCGGCAGTTGCGCGGCGACCGTATCGCCATGGTTTTCCAAGACCCGATGATGACCCTGAACCCGGTGCTGCGGATCCGCACCCAGATGGTTGAGGCGATCCGCGCCCACGACCCCAAAGTAGGGGCCAAGGAGGCGCTGCGGCGCTGTCGAGACGCGCTCGCCCAGGTCGGTATCCCGGCCCCCGAAGAGCGGTTGGACGCCTATCCTCACCAGTTTTCCGGCGGTATGCGCCAGCGCGTGGCGATCGCCACGGCAATGTTGAACGGGCCTGACCTGATTATTGCCGACGAGCCGACCACGGCACTCGACGTTACGATCCAGGCGCAGATCCTGGCCGAGGTTCAGACCCTCTGTCGCGAGCGCGGCACCGCGCTTATCTGGATCACCCATGATCTATCGGTGGTGGCTGGGCTGGCGGAGCGGCTCTATGTCATGTATGGCGGCGGCATCGTCGAGGAAGGTCCTGTCGATCCGGTGCTGGACCACCCGCTGCACCCCTACACCGACGGGCTGATCCGCTCGGTGCCTTGGCACAACGAACCGGGCCGACCGCTGAACCAGATCCCCGGCATGATCCCGGCGCTCGACCGGATGCCGCGCGGTTGCCGGTTTCATCCGCGCTGCGACAGGGCGGACGAGGCCTGTCGCCAGCCGGTGGCGCTTCGTGAGGGCCCGGATAACAGGCGCGTGCGCTGCCTGTATCCGCTTGGGAAGGTCTGATGTCCACCCCGCCCGTGATCGAGGTGCGCAACGTCAGCAAGCACTTCACCCGTCGGCTCGATCTTTTGAAGCGCGCCGCGCGTCGCCTGGGCGCGAAAGTGAAGCAGCGCGTTGTCCGAGCCGTCGACGATGTCACCCTCGTCGTGCACGAGGGCGAAGCCGTTGGCCTGGTGGGCGAGTCGGGCTGCGGCAAGTCAACGCTGGGCCGTATCGTCGCCGGTATCGACACGCCGACGACGGGCGAGGTTCTTTTTCGGGGCGATCGGTTGATACCGGATGGTGGCGCGGTGGCGCGGCGCGCCGCTTTGAACGTGCAGATGATCTTCCAGGATCCACTCGATTCCCTCAATCCGCGCCATCGGATGGGTCGCATCGTGGGGGAGGGGGCCAGCTATCACCGCGTGGTGGAACCGGGCGATCTGGACCAGCATGTCGACAAAGTGCTGGGTCAAGTCGGCCTCGACCCTTCTATGAAGCCGCGCTTTCCCCATCAATTCTCCGGCGGCCAACGGCAACGCATCGGTATCGCGCGCGCCTTGGCGGTAAATCCGGAGGTGATCGTCTGCGACGAATCCGTAGCCTCGCTCGACGTGTCAATTCAAGCGCAGATCATCAATCTATTCATGCGTCTGAGGCACGATTTGGGGCTCGCCTATCTCTTCATCAGCCACGATATCGGCGTCGTGCGCCACATCGCCGACAGGGTCGTGGTGATGTATCTTGGCCGTATCGTCGAAGAGGGACCGATGCGGGCTCTGTTCGACGATCCCAACCACCCTTACACCCAAGCGTTGCTGCGCGAGGTGCCGCGGCTCGACAATCGGCGTGTCCAGTTCAACACGATCGTCGGCGAGATCCCTTCGCCGTTGGATCCACCGTCGGGCTGCCACTTCCATCCGCGCTGTCCCCACGCGATGGAGCGATGCCGGGTTGAGACCCCGCGCCTCAGGGAAATAGACACCGGCCACAGGTCCGCGTGTCACCTTAACGATGTTTCGCCGAGCTGATGTTTGGATGCACAGCGGTTCCTGTTGACGCGGCGGCCCGACCGGCGGACCGCGACGCCGATACGTTCCTGGTGAGAAATAGAGGCTAGAAGAGGATGCTTCGCATTTCCGGGTCGTAGCTAGCCATCTCCTCGGTCCGGCCTCGGCGGACCTTGTCTGCCCAGGCCGGGTCGGCCAAAACCGCGCGACCCACGGCGACCAGATCGAAGTCTCCACGTTCGAGGCGGCGGACCAGCTCATCCAGCGGCGCGGGCATAGAGGCGCCATCGTGGATGAATTCACTCGAAAGCCCGACCGATCCGACGGTGATCGTGGGCTTGCCAGTGACTTTCTTTGCCCAGCCCGCGAGGTTCAGATCGGAGCCCTCAAACGCCGGCTCCCAGAACCGGCGCTGCGAACAGTGAAAGACATCCACGCCGGCGTCGGCCAGCGGTTCGAGCCAGTCCGCCATCTCGGCAGGGGTTTCCGCCACCCGTGCGTCGAAGTCCAGGCCCTTCCATTGCGACAGGCGAAAAGTCAGCGGCATATCGCCGGGCATAGCCGTCCGCACCGCCCTGACAACTTCAACGCCGAACCTGGTACGGGCGCGCAGCGTCTTGCCGCCCCAGGCGTCGTCGCGGCTGTTGGACACCTTCCAGAAGAAATCGTCGATCAGATAGCCATGGGCGCCGTGAATCTCGATTGCATCGAAGCCGAGGCGCACGGCATCGGCGGCCGTACGTCCGAAGGCGGCGATCGTGTCGGCGATGGCCTCATCCGTCATGGGCGCGACGCGCGGAAGCTCCCAATCGCGCAGTCCGGAGGCGGAGTCGATCGGGCCGGGGGCTTCCCATGGGCTGTCGAGTGGATCGAGCCTGGGCCCCACATGCCAAAGCTGCGGGGCGATCAGGCCGCCCGCCGCATGGACCTCATCCACCACCCGGGCCCAACCCGCCAGGGCCGCGTCGCCATACATGTGCGGCACGTTGGGGTCGTTCTTGGACGCGGGCCGCTCGATCACTGTGCCTTCGGTGGTGATCAGACCGATGCCGCCTTCCGCACGGCGCCGGTAATAGGCCGCGACCTCCGGAGGCGGCACCCCCTCGGGCGAGTGCGACCGGGTCATCGGCGCCATGACAATCCGGTTCGGCAGGGTCAGGCGCCCAAGCGTGATCGGCTCGAACAGCGGCGCGACGCGGTGGTCGGAGGTGGCCGCCAAGGGAGGCGGAGCGGTGTTCATGGGGCGCCTTTCTCGCTGTCGGGTTGGATCTTGCCCTGCGCCGCCGGACCCCAGAAAGGCGACTTTCCCGGGTCGGGGTCGGGCATGGCGGCCAGCAGGGTCTTTGCATAGTCGGTGCGCGGCGCATCGAAGATCTGGTCGACGGGACCGTCCTCGACCAGCTTGCCGCGATAGATCAGGGCCGCCCGGTGGCAGATGTAGCGCACCACAGCCAGATCGTGGCTGATAAAGAGAAAGGTCAGGCCAAGCTGATCCTGAAGGCCTATGAGCAGCGCGAGCACCTGCGCCTGGACCGAGACGTCAAGCGCCGAGGTGGGCTCGTCGAGCACGACCAGCCTCGGATTGCAGGCCAGCGCCCGTGCAATGCCGATGCGCTGACGCTGGCCGCCCGAGAACTCATGCGGATACCGGGTCAGATGGCCCCGTTCCATACGCACGAGTTCGAGGAGTTCCGCCACCCTGTCGGTCATCTGCCGACCGCTGAGCCCCAGGACGTCGCGGTGAACTTCCATCGGTTCAGCGACGATGTCGCGCACCGACATGCGTGGGTTGAGCGATGCGTGGGGGTCTTGGAACACCATCTGAATGCGGGCACGCTGGGCGCGAAGCGCCTTTGGCGAAAGCGCATGGATGTCCTCGCCCTCGAACACTATGCGCCCTGCCGTCGGCCGTTCCAGCCCCAGGATGGCCCTGGTCAGCGTGGTCTTGCCCGATCCGCTTTCGCCGACGATGCCCAGGCATTCCCCGCTGTCGATCACGAAGCTGACGCCGTCAACGGCGCGGACCGTTTCGGCCGCGCCGCCGAACCAACCACGGCGGACCGTGTAGTGCTTTACAAGGTCTTCGACGACGAGAATGCTCACACCGCCGCCTCGACCGGGTCGACGCTGAAGGACAGATCGCCCCGCTTCATCTCGCGGGTCGGCACCGAGGCCATCAGTGCCCGCGTATAGGCATGGGCCGGGCTCGTCAGCACCTTGGCGACCGGTCCCGCCTCGACGATCTCGCCCTGCCGCATCACCGCGACCTCGTTGCAGATCTGGGCGACCACGCCCAGGTTGTGGGTGATAAACATCACCGTCAGGCCGCGGTCCACGACAAAGGAATGAATGAGCGCCAGCACCTGGGCCTGGACGGAGACATCAAGCGCCGTGGTTGGCTCATCGGCAATCAGAAGCTTCGGCCGTCCGATGAGCGCCATGGCGATCAACACACGCTGCCGCATGCCGCCCGAGAACTGGTGCGGATAGGCGTCGATCCGCTGGGCCGGATCGACGATGCCGACGCGGCCCAGCATCTCGATAGCCAGCTGGCGGGCGACCGCGCGTTTCTGCCGTCGACGGGCGGTGGCGGGCAGCGACAGGATGTCGGGATCGCGCGAGGCCACGGCGAGCGCGGCATCGACCATCTGGGTCGAGATGCGGAAGGCCGGGTTGAGATTGGTCGTTGGGTCCTGAAAGATCATCGAGATGCGGGTGCCGCGCAGCGCCCGCATCTCTTCTTCGCTCGCGGCCAGCATGTCGTGGCCGTCGAAGAGGATGCGCCCCCCGAGATAGCGCCCCGGCGGCGTCGGCACCAAGCGCGAGACCGACAACCCCGTCAACGACTTGCCCGAACCGGTTTCGCCCACGACCCCGGCGATGGCGCCTTGAGGGATCGTCAGGTCGATGCCCTTGAGAACCTCCGTCTCACCGTCGAAGCTGGTCATCGCCAGCCGCAGCCCCTTGATGTCGAGCAGGGCCATCAGCGCCGGGCTCTGGGATCGAGCGCCTGCCGCAGCCCCTCGCCGAACAGGTTGAAGGCGAGGACCGCGACGAAGATCGCCATGCCGGGGAAGATCGCCGTCCACCAGAAGTGTGGCAGGTTCGAGCGCGAAACGGACAACATGACCCCCCATTCCGGCGTCGGCGGGCGGACACCGATGCCGATGAACCCCAGTGAGGCCACAGCGAGGATCGCGAATCCCACGTCAAGCGACATCTTGACGATGATCGGCGAGGTGACGTTGGGCAGAATGTGGCGGAAGATGATGCGTCCCGCGCCCGCGCCCTGCGCCCGGGCGGCGACGACAAACTGCTCCTCCTTCAGCCCGATAACCTCGCCGCGCACCAGACGAGCGAAACCGGGCCACCAGGCCAGCGCAAGCGCGATCACCATATTGACGATGCTCGGCCCCAGCCCGGCCGCAATCGCCATCGCCAGGATCAGTGCAGGCAGCGTGAGGATCAGGTCGGTGAAGCGCATCAGCACCTCGTCGATCCAGGTGCCGAAGTATCCCGCGGCAAGTCCGATCAGCGTCCCGATGAGCGTGGCTATCACGATGACGCCCATCGCCGATAAGAGGGACACCTGCGCACCGGCAACAACCATCGACAGAATGTCCTGCCCGACCTCGTTGGTGCCGAACCAGAAGGCGGCCGACGGTGGCTTAAACCGGTCGAGAACGCTGACCTCTCCGGCCAGATGTTCGGGATAGGGGGCGACGAGCGGTCCGAAGATCGCCAGGAACAGCAGGAGCGCGACAAGCACCAGGCCGACCAGCGAAAGCGGATTCTGCCGAAACCGGTAGAAGGCGCGGGCCAGCCCCTCGCCGCCGGACGTTCCCGAAGCCTCCGCCGTGGTCCTGGCGCTCATCGGTCGCCCACCTTGGGGTTGAGCACGCCATAGAGCAGATCGACGATCAGGTTGGTGGCGATGAAGATCACGCCGATCACGAGGGTCACGGCGATCACCGGATTGAAATCCTGGTTGAGGATGGCATTCGTCGCGTAAAGCCCAATCCCTGGCCAGTCGAACACCTTCTCGACCAGGACGGTGCTGCCCAGCATCCAGCCCACATAGAGCCCGATCATCGTCAGTGTCGCCGAGGCCGCGTTCTTCAGGACGTACTTGAATAAGATCAGCCGAATACTGAGGCCCAAGGCACGAGCGTTGCGCACGTAGTCCTGCTGGAGCGCCTCCATGGTCGAGGCCCGCATGATCCGGGTGATCATGGCGATCGGGGCCAGCGCCATGGTGATCGCGGGCAGGGCCAGATGAACAAGCGAAAGCCAGAGCGTGTGCCATTGCCCGGCCAGGACACTATCGATTGTGTAGAAACCCGTGACGGCCGGCGGCGGCGCAACGGTGAAGGGCAATCGGCCACTCAGCGGCAGCAGAGACAGCCACATCGCAAAAATCAACTGCAGCACGAGGCCAAGAAAGAACTGCGGCATCGACATCGCCGACAGCGTGCCGGCGCTGATCGTCATGTCCGGCGCCCGGTTCGCGGTCAGCCCCGCCACCAGGCCCAGCGGGATCGAGACCGCGACCGCCAGAAGGAGTGAGGCCGCCACCAGTTCCAGCGTCGCCGGAAGGTAGAGCGCAAGGTCGCCTGCCACCGGGCGCCGGGTCATGATCGAGCGGCCCAGATCGCCCTCGAAAAGCCCGGTGACATAGTCCCAGTATTGCACGGCGATGGGCTGATCGAGGCCGAACTCGGCCGCCACGGCCGCGCGTTGCTCGGCCGTGGCGTAGGGACCGGCGGCCAGCGCCGCCGGATCCCCTGGGAGAACTCGTCCGATGACGAAAACCAGAAGCGACAGCCCGATGAGCAACGGCACGATCAGGGCGATCCTGAACAGAACGTAGCTCAGCATCGGGCAGTCCAGCCCTCCTCTAGCTCACGGACAGCGGAAAGAAGCTGACCGCTTGCACAATGATGGGCGAGAACTCGTAGTTCTCGACGTTGTCCCGCAATCCCACCTTGGCCCGCTCGACGACGCCGAACAAGTCGGGCGCGTCATCGACGATGTTCTGCTGGATCTGGCTGTAGAGTTCGGCACGCCGGGCCTCATCCGGCTCGAACCGCGCGGCCTCGATCAACGCATCGACCTCCGCGTTGTTGTAGACCCCGTTCTGCCATCCTCCGTTCCGGCTGGAGTGATAGCCCGCAAAGGCGATCACGTCCGGATCGGCGTAGGAGACGCCAAGGTAGACCGAGAAGAAGTCGGGGAAGGTTTCGGGTGACTCGCACATGCGCACCATATCCGGCCAAGTCGACGGGCGGATGTTCACGTCGATGTTCAGCTCCTGGAGGCTGTCAAGGAGCACCAGGCACCAAAGCCTCTGCTGTTCGAGCCCGACCACATGCACGATGTCGAGCGTCAGCCCGCCCTCGGGATACGCGGTCTGCGCCAGGTACTCCCGCGCCCTGTCTAGATCCTTGCGCGGGACGTCGATCGAGGGATCGTGGCCAAAGAATCCGCTCGGCAGCGGCCCGTGCATGAGATCGGCGAAGCCGCTGACACTCCGCATCGCGTCGTAGTCGAACGCATGCGACACTGCCTTGCGCAGGTTCACGTCCGACAGCGGGCCATGCTCGGTGTTCATCTTGATCGAGAAGGTGCGGTCGCCCGGCTCGATGACCCGCACCACGCCTGGCGCGCCTTCCAAAGCGGACATGTCGTCGCTTGTCAGATCGACCGCCATATGGATTTCGCCGCGCCGGAGCATCAGGCGCTGGTTCGTGTTCTCGCGCACGTATCGCCAGATCACGGTATCGGTGTTGCCGCCACCCTCACGCCAATAAGTCGGGTCGCGGCGGAAGTCGATGACGTTCTCCGGCTCGAAGCGGGCCACGGTGAAGGGGCCCGATCCGGCGGTATCGTTCAGCAGATAGGTCTGGCCGAGATCGCCACCCTCGTTGGCCTCGATGACGGCGGGGTTTACGACCGAGATCCACGGCAGGACCTGGAGGAAGGGCGCGAAGGGTTGAAGCAGCGTGAACTCGACCGTGTGATCGTCCACCACCCGGATGCTGTCGGGGCCCACCACGCCGTCGATCATCCAGTTGTTGCCGCGCCCCACCGCTTTGATGCGCTCAAAGGAGTACCTCACGGCCTCGGCCGTCACCGGCGCGCCGTCGTGAAACTTGGCCTCGCGGTTGAGATTGAACGTATAGACGAGCCCGTCGCCCGAGACCGTCCAGTCCGTCGCCAGCCGGGGTTCGATCCGCGGCGGCATGCCGACGACATCAACGAGCCCGTCATAGACATTCCGGATGATGACCGATGTCGGGTAGTCCTGCCCGCCATGCGGATCAAAATGCGTCTGCGCGCCCTGGTTGCCGATGATCAGCGTATTGGGCTGTTGAGCCAGCGCCACACGTCCGCCAATGGTCATTGCAGCGGCCCCGGCAGCGGTTCCGGCCATAAGGTCGCGTCGAGTCAGATTGGGCATTTGGTTCACCTCCTCAGTTGGAATGTCGGCGTGCCCTGCTATCCAGGCGCGCTTCTTGGTCGTTCTCCTTGTTTATAATTCAGCATCCGCCGCCTGGAGCGTTTTGTCGGTGTCGCCCTCACACTGGGGCGGTGCGCCATAGCCAGCGCCGCCCGCGACGGTCACGTCAACGATCTGATCCGGGTCCGTCAGTTCGACCAGCGCACCCAGGCCGCAGTCGCGCAGTATTTCGCCACTGGGTGTCGTGACATGCGCGCGCGCCGCCACGCCGGGCATGCCGCCAAACAGTCCCTCTGCGGGATGGGTCACCCCTTCGGGATAGATCGTAGCTAGCATCGGCCTGCCGTCGTCCCGCAGCTTGCGGAACCGGACACGCTGGCCCGGCCCGCCGAGCAGAGCGCCGGCGCCCCCCGAGCCTTGAATGAAAGCCTTCTCCATCACCAGGATGGGAACCCGCGCTTCGAGCAGTTCGATCGAGGTGTTCGCCGCCGAGGTCGGCCAGAGTAACCCGCCCCGGCCTGCCGCCGCCGCCGAGGCGCCTTGACCGCCGCCGACGAACAGGACGTCAGCAAAGGCCGTGCCGTCCTCGTCGATGCCATAGGTATTCGAGGTGAACGGCAGCCCCGTGGCCGCCTGGACGCGGTCCGGCGCGGCCTCCGCGAGCGCGCGGAAAATGCCCGGCGCGATGTACCAGCCGGTGCGCGTGCGCAGGTTCACCGCCGCCGGGTAGCGGGCGTTGAGGATTGAGCCTTCGGGGGCCCTGACGTCGAACGGGCGGTAGCATCCCGCATTGCCCCGCACCTGGGGCGTCAGCATGCATTTCAGCGGATAGGTCGCGTGGGCGGCGGTATAGCTGAGCGTGCAGTTGATGCCGCCCTGAGGCAGCTGATCCGGCGCCCCATCGAAGCTGACGCCGATACGGTCGCCCTCAACCGTCACCGCGACCGGGTAGCGCAGCGGCGTGCCGAAGGGATTGTTCCAGGTCTCCGCCCGATAGACCCCGTCCGGCAGCGCCGCGATCGCCTTGCGCATGGCGGCCTCGGAGCGGCCCTGCACCACCTCGGCGAAGGCCGTCAGGTCTTCGAGCCCGTAGTCGTCCATGAGCGAAAGCAGCCGCTGGACGCCGATCTCATTGGCGGCAACGAAAGAGGCCAGATCGCCCAGGACCTGGTCGGCTGTCCGCACGTTCTGCCGGAACAGGGTGAAGAAGGCCGCGTTAGGGCGGCCTGCCTCATAAAGCTTCATCGGCGGAATCTGGAAGCCTTCCTCATAGACCTCGCGCGCTTTCAGCCAGTCGCGTGTGCCGCCGATGTCGGATACATTACCAACGGTCCCGGCCAGAGCGACGACCCTGCCGTCCCGGAAGACCGGTGTGACCACGGCGATGTCGAACAGGTGTCCCGCACAAAGCCAGGGGTCGTTGGTGACGAGCACGTCACCCTCGGCCAGGGTTGCGACTGGAAACGCCTGTAGGAGCGCTTTGGCAGCGCGAGGCAGGGTGAGGTTGAAGACCGGCATCGCGCGGGACGAATGGGCCAGCGTGTCGCCATTCACATCGAGCAGGTCGCAGGCGAAGTCCTGCGCCTCGGAGATCACCAGCGAAAATGCTGTGCGGCAAACGGTCAGCCACATCTCCTCGGCCACCGTCACGGCCCGGCTCCACATGATCTCCAGCGCCATTGGATCGGCTTCGATCCGGGCGCGGGCCTCGACCGGGTTCAGCGCCGCGGTTACGCCCAACGCCATCGGCCTGTGGCGACCCACATCGATGCGCAGGTTCAGCCTTGCGTCCACCGTCGCCTCGCAGCCCGGTGGGAGCACCGTGGTGGCCTCGCGCTCTTCGATGATCGCGGGCCCCTCCAGCCGCGCCCGAGGCGCGAGCGCGTAACGGTCGTAGACCGGCGTCTCCACGAAATCGCCGTCGAACCAGGCCGGGCGATGTCCTTTCAGCGCTGATGACGCCTCGGCGCGCTCGGCGGACAGGACGATCTGCGGATCGGGCCCCGTTGCACGCACGCGGAAAGCCACGACTTCAGCCGGCATGTCCTGCGGCGGTGGTGCGTAGCGGCTGGCGTAAACGCTGAGAAACGCCTCGCGCAACGCGCCGATTGCGTGCGGTGACAGCGGACCCTCGGGCAGGGGAACGCTGACGGTATGCATCTGCCCGACCAGCCGCATGTCGGCGCTGCGTGACAAGGTCACACTGCGGACATCCCCGCCGGCATCCTCAAGCCGTCCGCGGGAGGCGTTCTCCAGCGCTTCAAGTATCGCGTTCGCCTCGCCAAAAGCGGCGTCGGGTTCGAGGAGAAGACGCGACGAGCGGACCGTCTCGAAGGAGAGCGGCGCTGCCAGGAAGCCCAGGGCCGAGGCGGTGCCGGAGCCGGCGGGCACGATCACCTCCGACAGACCCAGGGCCCGCGCCACCTCCACCGCATGGGCCGGCCCCGCTCCTCCGAAAGCCACCATGGCGATCCCGCGCGGATCGCGGCCGCGCTCGACCGCGTGCATGCGCGCGGCGGCGGCCATGTTCTCGACCACCAGTTTGTGGACGCCCGCCGCGGCTTCGACCGCATTGAGGCCAAGTGCCCGTGCTAGCGGGGCCACCGCCCCTTCGGCCGCCGCCTTGTCGAGCATCATCCGCCCCCCAAGGAAGAACCCGGGATCGTAGTAGCCCAGCACCAGATTGGCATCCGTCACGGTCGGCCTTGTGCCCCCGCCGCCATAACAGGCCGGTCCGGGCATTGCTCCTGCCGAGCGCGGTCCGACCTTCATCAGGCCGACCTCATCAACCTCGGCGATCGACCCACCGCCCGCGCCGATCTCGATAAGATCGACGACCGGCGTGCGGATCGGAAGGCCGGATCCTCGGGTGAAACGGTGCTCCCGCGCCGCCTCGAGTTCGGTCGTGACCGCGAGCGTGCCGCCTTCGATCAGACAGGCCTTGGCGGTGGTCCCGCCCATATCAAAGGCCAGCGCGTCCGCATGGCCCGCCTCGGCGGCAACGAGTGCGGCGGCCAGACCGCCCCCGGCAGGGCCCGACTCCAGAAGCCTGACGGGATTGGCGCGCGCGACCTCGGGCGATAGCAGCCCTCCGGCCGAATGCATGAGCCGGAACCGGCCCGCAAAGCCTTCTGCCGCCAGCTTGCCTTCAAGATTCGTCAAGTAGCGGTCGACCAGAGGCTGAACATAGGCGTTCGCAACAGTCGTAACGGTGCGCGGATACTCTCCGATCTCGGCAACCACGTCGCTCGACAACGAGATGTAGAGGCCCGGAAACTCAGCCGCCGCGATCTCCCGCACCCGCTGCTCATGGGCGGGGTTTCGGAACGCATTCAGGAAGCAGACCGCGATGGCCTCTATGCCACGCGCGGCAAATCCTGCAAGCCGCCGACGCGCCTCGTCCTCGTCAAGCGGCGTCACGACCCGTCCGTCCCGGTCCGTCCGTTCCGCCACCTCAACCCGATCTGCGCCTGGAACCAGGGGCGGCGGGAACTTCAAAAACAGATCATAGATGTCGTAGCGCTGTTCGGTGCCCGCCTCGAGAATGTCGGCGAAGCCCTGGGTTGCAATCAGCCCCACGCGCGCGCCCTTGCGCTCGACGATTGCATTGGTGATCAGCGTTGTGCCGTGAACGATCTCGCCGACGTCCGAGAGCGAAAGGCCTTGGTTCGATGTAATCTCCCGCAGTCCTGTCAGCGCCGCTTCGGACACGTCGGGAGAGGATGTCAGAACCTTGTGCAGGCCGTGTGTCGTGCCGTCTTGAGCCGCTAGAACGAGGTCTGTGAACGTACCTCCAATATCGAACCCAATCCTGTAGGTCACGATGCCTTGCCCCCCGCCCGGATCGGCAGGCTATCAATCGCCTTTGAAGGTGATTATGCGAACAATTGTTCACTAAGCGCGCCGATCGGAAAAGTGAAGCACGAAAACCGTAAGCTGACAAGTCCGCTACCGCGCATGGGAGACGTTCGCTCGAGCTCCGCAGAAATCGATCTTGTTATTGCGTTTCCGAGCATGAAAGAAAGGCATTAAGCGCATTCCTCTTTGATCATTCGCGGCCTCTTTATGGGCTCTACGGCTAGCGCGACTGCGCAGCCAGGCTGTCACGTATCCGGCGTCGCTGGCCATAAGGGGCGTCCCCTAATTGTTCGGATGACGAACGCAACGCGTAGATAGCGGACAAATCGTTGACACTGATTCTATGCCCACCCATAGTCGGTCGCGTCATTTTTCGAGCATCCTGTGCGGCCCGGCGCCAAGGAAACCTCTCCGAGATTGGGGCGGATTGCGGCGGCGCGCCGGGCAAAGCGGCGGCTTGGAAGAACGAGGGGGATCATGGCGACACGCATCGGGGTCGATATCGGAGGAACCTTCACTGATCTGGTCTACTACGATGACGACACGGGAGAGACCGTCGAGGGCAAGGTTCCGACCGTGCCCCATGCGCCCGAAGAGGGTGTGATCGCCGCGGTCCGCGACTTTGTGCCCTCGCAGGTCATTGCCCGATCACAATTCTTTCTCCACGGAACCACGGTCGGGCTGAATGCCCTGCTGGAGCGGCGCGGCGCGAAGGTGGGGATGATCAATACCAAGGGGTTTCGGGATGTTCTCGAGATCCGCCGGGGCGACCGGGCAGAGATGTACAATCTCTTCTGGAAGCAGCCAGCCCCGCTGGTGCCTCGCCATCTGCGCCTCGAGATCGACGAGCGCGTGCTGGCCGACGGAACCGTTCTGAGGCCGCTGGACGACACGGCCGTTCCGGAGATCGTCGCCCGGTTTCAAGCAGAGGGCGTCGACAGTATCGCCGTCGCTCTGCTCAACGCGTTCGCCAATGGCGAACATGAGGCCCGGATCGAAGAACTGCTGCGAGAGGCAGGCTTCAAGGGTGCGATCTCACTCTCGCACCGCGTTTCCGGCGAGTATCGGGAGTACGAGCGCTTCTCGACGACCGCGATTGACGCGTTCGTCCGCAAGCGGATGTCCTCCTATCTGGAGCGGCTGCAGAACGGTCTGAGAGACCTCGGCTTCACCGGTCGCTGCCTGATTGCACGCTCGGGTGCGGGGTCGATGACCTTCGCCGAGGCTGGCGAACGCCCGTTCGAGACAATCATGTCGGGCCCGGTCGGTGGCGCACAGGGCGGCTCGGAAGTGGCGAGGGCGCTGAAGATCGACGCTCTGATCACAGCGGATGTCGGTGGCACCAGCTTCGACACCGCGCTGATCCTCGATGGTGAGGCGAAGGTTCTCTTCGAAGGGCATGTGGCGGGGATGCCGGTTCAGACCTCCTGGGTCGATGTACGGTCGATAGGCGCGGGCGGCGGTTCCATCGCGCATCGGGACATCGGCGGTCTCATGCAGGTCGGCCCGCGCAGCGCCGGCGCGGTCCCCGGTCCCGCCTGTTACGGCAAGGGCGGCGTTGATGCGACCACCACGGATGCAGCGGCCCATCTGGGCATGCTCGGGCCGGGTAATCTGGCCTCGGGGATCGACCTGGACTTCGACAAGGCTGCCGAGGCCATCGCGGCCATCGGCGGTGAGATTGGTCAGGATGTCGACGCGACCGCGATCGGGATTATGCGTATAGCGTCTTCCTCGATGGCAAATGCGATGCGCGAGATCACGGTTGAGCAGGGTCTCGATCCGCGCGGCATGGCACTGCTGCCCTTCGGTGGAGCGGGGCCGATGTTCGCGACGCTTCTGGCGGACGAGTTGCAGATCGGCCGCATTGTCGTACCACCGCTGGCTGGGAACTTCTCGGCCTGGGGGCTTCTGGGAGCGGACATGCGCCAGTCCGCCGCCCGCACGCGCATCCTGCCGCTTGACGATGACAGCCTTGCCGAGGTGCAGCAAATACTCGATGCGCTCTTCGAGACCCTGGACGCGCGCAGCGACGCGGATGCGGACACGCTGGTACATCGTGCCCGGCTCGACCTTCGCTATGTCGGACAGGAGCATGGGCCTTCGATCCTCGTGCCGACGGATGGCCGGACTCTTGCTGCCGACGCGACCGAGATTCGTAGGCTGTTCGACGAAGTCTACATCCGCACCTTTGGGTCGACGATGGAGTTCCCGGTCGAGATCGTTTCCGCCCGCGCGACCAACGAGGTGCCTCTGCCCCGCCGCAGCCAGCGCCTCCGGCCGGGTGACGCCCGCCCGGAAGCAAGCTGGGAGGCGCATTCTTTCGAGCGCGGAGTACGCACGGTGTTCCGGGTTCTCGACCGGTCTGTCGTGACCGTTCCCGTCGACGGCCCGGTGATCCTGACCGAATCCACCACCACGCTTTATGTCGATGCGGGCTGGACCGTCGCGCCCGGCAAGAACGGCGAACTCGTGCTGTATCGCAAGGAAAGCTGAGACCATGACCGCCGCCGATCCCGTCATCCATCGTGCAGCCTCGGCCAAATCCGAGGACACCGGAGCCGATCCGATCACCACCGAGGTCGTGCGGCACGCGCTGAACTCTGCGGCCAACCAGATGAAGCAAACGCTGATCCGGACCTCGTTCTCGCCAATCATCTACGAGGTCCTGGATTTCGCGGTGGCGCTTTATGACCGGGACGTCCGGCTTCTGTCACAGGCGCCCTCGCTCCCGATGTTCATGGGCACGCTGGACTTTTGTATTCGCGAAGCGGTGGCGGGCGTCGGGGGTGACGAGGTGCTCTCCGACGGCGATATCCTGCTCTATAACTGGCCTTACGGCACCGGGTCGCATCCTCAGGACGTGGCGATGGTCATGCCGGTCTTCGAGCAAGACGAGATCATCGGCTACAGCGCGATCAAGGGCCACTGGCTGGATATCGGGGCGAAGGACGTCTACTGCACCGACACGATCGACGTGTTCCAGGAAGGCACCGTGTTTCCGGGCGTCAAGCTTGTCTCCCAAGGTGACATCGTTCGCGACATCTACCGGTTGGTGGTGGCCAACTCGCGCATTCCGAAGATGGTCGAGGGCGACATGAACGCCACGATCGTCGCCATCCGCGCGGGTGCGGCCGCGCTGCGCCGTGTCTACGGCCGTTTCGGCGCTGGGACATTCTGGCCCTGCGTGGAGGAGATGTACAATCACGGCGAGCGCGTGGTCCGAACGTATTTCGAGACCATTCCGGATGGTCGCTACGTTGGCAGGGGCGCCCTAGACAACAATGGGATCGATGATGATGAGATCCCCTTCGAAATCGTTATGGAAGTCGAGGGATCGAATGTGCGGCTCGATTTCTCGGGAGCGCCGGAGCAGCAAAGGGGCCCTGTCAATTGTCCCGTGCCCTCGACGCTCTCGGCCTCGCGCGTGGCGATCTCGATGCTCGCCGGGTTCGGCGAGCCGCCGAACGAAGGCATGTTCCGCGCGCTTGAGGTCGTTACCCGGCCCGGGACACTCTTTCATCCTCTCTCTCCGGCACCATGCTATCTTTATGGCTGGCCCGCGCTTCAAGGCATTGAGGTGATCTACAACGCCGTTGCAAAGGCCGTACCCGATGCGGTTCCCGCCTGTTCTGGCGGTTGCATTCTCGGCGTCTCGTATTCTGGCTGGCGTGAGAAAACGGGAGAACCCTGGGCCGATGGCGCCCCGCACCCAACCGGGCAAGGCGCATGGAAAGGCGGTGACGGAGGGACGATGCTTCACATCTCCGAAAGCGCCACGCGCTTCGCGCCGCTCGAAGTGTGGGAGCAGCGAGATCCCTGGATCACCGAACGGATGGAACTGGCGCAGGACTCCTGCGGAGCGGGCACCTGGCGCGGCGGCCCCGGGATCGATTTCGAGTTCCGCTTCACCGAGGAGATCAACATGACCGCGGCCATCGAACGGGCGCGGAACGCCCCCTGGGGTCTTTGCGGCGGCGGGGAGGCGCGTCCAAACGGGGCGAGCGTCGTCTATCCCGACGGTAGGCGGCGCGACTTCTCGAAGGTCACGCGCCTTCCGTTGCCTGCCGGAACGGTGTTCACCCTGCGGACTGGCGGTGGCGGCGGATACGGGCCGCCATCCGATCGTCCGGTCGAAAGGGTCCTGGAAGACCTCAAGGACGGCTATATCTCCGAGGCCTTTGCAAAGAAGCACTATCCGCACGCCCTTTAGGGACGAGATCCGCCGACCGATCTGGAGCAGCGTTGTCGGGACTGCTCACCCGGACGCTTTGCCGCTACAATTTCCAGATAGCACTCGATCAGCGCGTCCAATGTCGTGTTTCTGGCGGCGGTCTGGTCGACGGGTAGTGTCCATGATCTTTCGCACATTTGGTCAGGCGACGGCTCCGTGTGTTGACGTTTGGTCCGCGTAGAGCGGTGCCATGTTCATGTATTTGCGGGTGGACCATTTGGTGCCGGCGATGTGCCTCAACCTGGCCGCGGCCAGGTTGAGGCATGATTGTCCATCGGGGAAGGCACCGACGACGCGGGTGCGCCTCCGGCAAACGCAGCTATGTCATCCAATACCGATCTGCCGGCCAGTCACGGCGCTACGCGATCGGGCTGCACGGTGTCTGGACGCCGGAAACCGCCCGGAAGGAAGTACGGGTTCAACTCGGAACGGTCGCGCAAGGAGAAAACCCTGCCGAGGAGCGCCAACTCAATCGCAACGCCATGACGATCAAGGAACTGGTCGATCAATACATAAAAGCGATGCAGGCCGGCCTGATCCTCGGAAAAGGCGGACGCCCGAAGCGGCCATCGACGATTGAGGTCAACACTGGTCAAATCCACGGCCATATCGTTCCTCTGATCGGCAAGCGGCGGGTTCAGGATCTGACCAAACCCGACGTCACCAAAATGATGAATGGTATGATCGCCGGAAAGACGAAGGCCTTTCGCAAGACCGAGAAGAAGCGCGGGAAATCCGTACTTCGCGGCGGTCGCGGCACGGCGAGCAAATGTGTCGGCCTCACAGGCTCCATGCTCACCTACGCAATCAGCATGGGGATTATCGAGCACAACGTCGCACACGGAATATGTAAGCCGAAGGATCAGGTGCGCGATCGCCGGCTCAGTGAAGAGGAGTATCGGGTTCTCGGTGCGATGCTCAAGGCGGCCAACGAAGACCCTGAGCTCGCGCCGACCATCGCCATCACTCGCTTACTCGCCCTCACGGGATGCCGTCTTGGGGAGATCATCTCGCTCAAATGGAGCGAGATCGATTTCGAAAATAGCTGCTTGCGGCTTTCCGACTCGAAGGAGGGCGCGTCGGTTCGCCCAGTAGGACTGCCGGTGATCGGGTTGTTGGAGGAACTCCAGGAAATCGCGACGACTGACGCCGTATTTCCTGGCACACGCGGGGCAGAATTTTTCGACAGCTTTCCCAATCAATGGCGGAAAGTGTTTTCCGGACCCGAGTTGCCCGACTTCACGGCCCACGTCCTTCGGCACAGCTTCGCAAGTCTCGCAAACGATCTCGGCTTTACCGGAAGTACTATCGCCGCTCTCGTTGGCCATTCGACAGGGTCGATCACCAGTAAGTACATCCACAAGCTCGACACCGTTTTGATCATGACGGCGGATACCATTGCCGGATATATGCAAGGCCTGCTTGACGGCGGTGAGTTCAAGCGAACTGCCTACGCGCTGGATCGCCAATCTCGACGAGAGGCGACTGATCAGATGATCACTCGCTCATATTAAGTCGTGCATCCAAAGAGCGGTGACTTAATCCCGAAAAGTTGTTGTGCACCCAATGTTTGGACCGCCTGAGGCCAGAGTTTTCCGGCTTTGATCAGGGCGACGGGCTGGCTGCGACTGCAGCATCGAGTTGCTGCGTCAAGTGTCAGGTACCGGCGGTTCGCTAACGGGACTTACCGGCTGCCGTCCCAGAACCTGCTCGATCCGCTTGCTTGGTTAAGAAACCAGTTGTCACAAGGGAATCTGACAACGCCGTTCCGCTGAAGCGTCCCGGGTTGCTGTAAAGTAGTA
>JANQGH010000071.1 GCA_028277405.1 Alphaproteobacteria bacterium
TGGTCTTCGAGGCGACCTCGCGGACCATCTGGGCGCCCATGTTCTCGAACTTGTCGGAAAGCTCGATTTCCTTGGCGACGGTGACGCCGTCCTTGGTGATGCGCGGGGCGCCGAACGATTTGTCGAGCACGACGTTGCGGCCCTTCGGACCCAGCGTGACGCGCACGGCGTCGGCCAGCGTCTCGATGCCGCGCAGCATGCGCGACCGGGCATCAACGTCGAATTTTACTTCCTTAGCAGCCATGGTGTTGCTTCTTCCTTTGGCTAAATCTCTATGACTTCAGACTGGTGCCGGGTGCGGCGCCTTAGGCGGCCTTCGCAGCGGCCGGCGCGTCGATGACGCCAAGAATGTCGGACTCCTTCATGATCAGCAGCTCTTCGCCGTCGATCTTGACCTCGGTGCCCGACCACTTGCCGAACAGGATCCGGTCACCTGCCTTCACGTCGAGGGGCTTGGTCTCGCCCTTGTCGTTGGTCACGCCGTTACCGGCCGAAACCACTTCGCCCTCCTGGGGCTTTTCCTTGGCAGTGTCAGGAATGATGATGCCGCCGGCGGTCTTCTCGTCGGCTTCGATGCGACGAACCAGAACCCGATCATGCAGCGGACGAAACGCCATGTCGTAACTCCCATTTATGTCGTTGACTGTCCAGACTTGGGCGAGCTGTTAGCACTCTCCCCTGGTGAGTGCCAAGGCACTTAATGCCTGCGTTTCCAAGATGCAAGAGGGTTCCAGTGACGATTTTCACACCGTCTGGCAGCACTCACGGGCGGAGGCTGCCAACACATTGATTTCACTTATTTTTGTTGCGCCCGGATGACAGTGTGGCACCATCTTCGAAGTGAAACAAAAATCGCATGGGATTCGGAATCGCCGGGCTTGTCTTTCTGAACGTCAGTGAGAAGGGGTTAGGAGGAACGACGATGATGACCGGACTTGATCGCCAGTTGCGCGGATATCGCCTGACCACGGCGGAGATCCTCTATCACCTGCCCGACCATCCGTCGCTGTTGCAAAGCTTCACCTGGCAGCTGTTGGACATCGCACCGCGTTTTCCCGAACTGCACCGGTTTTTGGACTTCTGGAGCCGGGATATCGATGCGGTACTGCATTCCGTCAAGGTCGGCGCGACGGAAGTGATCAGCGGCGGCGACGTCCGGCACCATCGCCACGAACTGACGTTACACTAAGTTGGGGGCACTAAAACCGGGGCATCAGGCCCTTCTGGGCCGCAGGGCCAGCGGCACCACCAGCTTGAGGCCCGACCAGATCTCGTCGACGGCGCAGACCTTCACGTCGACCAGTCCGATCTCCAGCGCCTTGCGGCGGATGATGTCCTCGGTGATGTCGCTTTTCGGCCCGCCGGCCTTCACGGCCGCCTTCTTCGGCCAGCTAATCCAGATCATGCCGTCCGGATCGAGCATCTGCTTCAAGGTCGGCAGGTTTTCAATCAAGGTGGCGGCGTCCTTTACGAAATAGTGGATGTAATCCAGCCGGCCGAACTGGTTGAACCCCTCCGGCACATGCTCGCTGGTCGCCCACCAGGAGGCGCCGTCCTCCGTGATGGCGTCGACCAGGGTATCGGGCAGGCCGATGACAAAGCGGGCCTGGCCGTCCTTGAAATTCAGCTTCTTGGTCAGGGGCGTGCCGGAATAGCCGGCCATATTATCGTTCCTCGCTGATCCGCATCCTGGCGTCACCGGCCTTAGTTCGCCATCTCCGCCTTCTGGTCAACTGTGCTGGTGAATTTTGACATCAAATAGGGGCCTGAGCGAACCGGTCCAAATTTGGCGGCCGAGCCCGCTGCCAGACAGGTCGGCAGGCACTTGATCTCGGCATCCCAGTTGGGCTGGTGAAAAAACGCGATCGACTGGCGGCGTGTCGACCCTGCCGCATCGGGCGGCGGGTTCACCACGCGATGCAGTGTCGACACCCAACGGTCGTTGGTCCAGCGCGCCATCAGGTCACCGATATTGACCACATAGGCGCCGTCGATCGCCGGAACCGGCGTCCACTGGTCGTCCAGCGTTAACACCTCCAACCCGCCGGGCGCCTGTTCCTGGCGCAGGATGGTCAAGCTGCCATAGTCCGAATGCGCGCCGGCGCGCAGCTGCCCCGGTTCCGGCGCCACCTGCTGGTCTGGATAGTTAAGCGCGCGCAAGGCGCTGATGTGCTGGTCGACCTTGTCGTCGAAGAAGTCGGGCGCGAGGTCGAGGGCGACCGCGAACAACGTCATCAAACGCGCGGCCAAACCCTCCATCGCCCGATAATAGGCCTCCCACGCCGCCCGGAAGTCCGAAGGCTGGTCCGGCCACTGGTTGGCGGAGTAGACGAACGCCTCGCTCGGGTCTTCCGGCTCGCGCGCCGGATGCTTCAGCGGACCGATGCAATAGGACTCCTTCAAATCCGGCGGGGCCGCCTCGCCGCGCGACACCGCCAGCGTCTCGCCAGCCAGACGCGCATAGCCGTAGGGGTAGCCGACATGGGGAAAGGCCACCCGTTCGCGTTCGGCCAACGGCAGGTCGAAGAAGCCCCGCGCCGCGTTCCAGCAGGCCCGATCGACAGCGTCAGGAACGCCGTGGCCGACAATGGCGAAGAAACCGATCGTCTCGCAGGCGCCGCCGATGGCCCGCGCGACGGTTCGCCGCGCCGACTCGGATCGGGCGGAAGGCGCGATGTCGATCACCGGAATGGCCAATCTCGTCTCCTTTCGGCGGTACAAATCTCGCATTTGAAGTCGAACGCGAGAAAAATTCGTCCGTTTGGGTCAAATTGCGATAGTGCGCGTGGACTCCGGGCCCGGACGGAGTCAAGGTACCAGACATGACCGTGCGCGAGAAACTGCCGGAACCGGTCGCCGAACTTCGGCCCCGTCAGACGACGGACGGCCCCACGCTCTATCTGGCCCGCCATGGCGAGACCTTGTGGAACCGAGAGGGCCGGTTGCAGGGCCGGCTGGACTCACCTTTGACGAGCCATGGCAAAGACCAAGCGCGCCGCGCCGGCATGACACTGGCGGCCCTGATCGACGAGCCCGGTTATTTCTCCCTCGTCTGCAGCCCGCTGGGCCGGGCCTACCACTCCATGGAACTGATCGCCAGCGAGCTTGGGCTCGACCCCAAGGCCTGCCGCATCGACAGGCGCCTGAAGGAAATGAGCTGGGGTCGCTGGGACGGGCTGACCCATTGGGAGATCGAGGACAATTTCTCGCAAGCGCTTGACCAGCGCGAGGCCGACCCGTGGCGCTTTGCCCCGCCGGGGGGCGAGAGCTATGCCATGGTGGCGGCCCGCCTGCGGCCGTTCCTGGAGGAAGCGGTCGGCCATGGCAGGCTGATCATCATTGCACACGGCATCGTCAGCCAGATCCTGCGCGGGCTCTATGGCCGGCTGATGCCGGACGACATCGTGCGTCTGCCGGAGCCGCAAGACGCCGTCTTCCGCCTGGAACAAGGCACCGTCGCCGCCTTCGCCGCCGAAGCCGCGTGAGCGCCGATGCCAAGGACGGGCTGGTCGCTGGGCCCGACGGACGCCTGCGCTGCTGGTGGCATGGCGGGCTGGACGACTACATCGCCTATCACGATACCGAATGGGGCCGCCCGGTGGCCGACGACCGGCGTCTGTTCGAAAAGCTCTGTCTGGAGGGCTTTCAGGCGGGCTTGAGCTGGCTGACAATCCTGCGCAAGCGCGAGAACTTTCGCCGCGCCTTTGCCGGCTTCGATTTCGAGACGGTGGCGAGGTTCGGCGAGGCGGATGTCGAACGCCTGCTGCAGGATGCCGGCATCATCCGCCACCGCGGCAAGATCGAGGCCACGATCAACAACGCACAGCGCGCCCGCGAGCTTGTCGCTGAGAAGGGCTCGATCGCGGCTTATGTCTGGGCCTTCGAACCTGAGCCGAAGGAGCGGCCGAGCGAGTTCACCTACGAGGCCTTGCGCGCCATAACAACCAGCCCGTCGGCGCAAGCCATGAGCAAAGATCTGAAAAAGCGGGGCTGGCGCTTCGTCGGCCCGACCACGGTCTATGCCTTCATGCAGGCCATGGGCCTGGTCAACGACCACCTCGAAGGCTGTGTCATCCGGGAAGAAGCCGCGTCCGATCGGCAGCGGTTCAAGCCACCGGCCTGAATCGATCACCTTGCCAGATGCGCGATGGCAATCGCGGATCGCATGTCGGCCATTCCGCATTCCCTGGTCGGTATCGGGCCGGCCGCAGCCTAGACTGACGTCCCCCAAACGCACCAGTCTGGACGCCCGATGACGGACCCTGCCCTGTCGCCCTGGATCGCGGTTTTCACCATCGTCGGCCTGTGGGCCGTGCTGGTGGTCACGCCCGGCCCGAACTTCCTGGCCACGGTTCACGTCGCGGCGACACGGTCGCGACGCGAAGCGCTGATGGTCGTCGCCGGGCTGGCGCTTGGCACGTTCATCTGGGCGACCGCCAGCCTGGCGGGCCTGGGCCTGATGTTCCAAAGCGCCGCCTGGCTGTATCACACGGTCCGTATCATCGGCGCAATTTATCTGATCTTCGTCGGCATCACCCTGCTGCGGTCGGCGGCACGACGATCATCTGTATCCGTGCCTGGCATCTCGGTGGCCAAGGGCCCCAGGGGCGCCTTTAGGCTCGGCCTGATCACAGATATGAGCAACCCGAAGGCCGCCGCCTTTTTCACCAGCCTGTTCGCCGTGACCCTGCCGCCCGGCGCGCCCTTTTGGCTGCAGGCCGTCGCGGTCGGTATCGTCGTTGCGATGGTCGTGGTCTGGTACGGGCTGGTGGCGTTGGCGATGCGGTCGACGCTTTTCCGCACGCTCTATCGGCGCGGACAGCGGGCGATCACGGCACTCAGCGGCGCGCTGTTCGCCGCCTTCGGCATCAGGCTGGCCTCGAACGGTTAAGCGTCCGGCTCCGTCCCTGGAGCCAAGGTCACCGCGAGGCCGTCCAGATCCGGCTGGAAGATGAGCTGGCAGGACAGGCGCGAGTTGTCTTCCACATCGAAGGCGCCGTCCAGCATCTCGGTCTCTTCCTCGCGCGGCGGGTAGAGCTTGTCGCGCCATTCCTCGTCGACATAGACGTGACAGGTGGCGCACGAGCAGGCGCCGCCGCATTCCGCTTTGATCGGCAGGCCATGGTCGCGGATGATTTCCATCACCCGCCAGCCTTCCAATGCGTCGAGATTGTGGACCGCGCCTTCCTGGTCGGTGACGACGATCTTCACGCCACCCCCAGCTTTTGCTGAAGGCTGGAGGACGAGGTCGTGTATTGAAAGCGCAGCTTCTTGTCCGGGTGGACGTAGCGGAAGGCCTGCTGGGCCATCAGTGCGGCCTCATGAAAGCCGGACAGGATCAGCTTCAGCTTGCCGGGATAATGGTTGATGTCGCCGATGGCGAAGATGCGCGGGGTGGAGGTCTCGAACTTCTCGGTGTCGACCGGGATGAGGTTTTCGTGCAAGGCCAGGCCGAATTCGGCGACGGGGCCCAGCTTCATGGTCAGGCCGAAGAAGGGCAGCAGCGTGTCGCATTCGACCGTCTGCTCACTCTTGTCGGCCATGCGCAGCGTGGCGGCCTCAAGCTGGCCGTCGTCACCGTGTAGCTGGGTGATCTGGCCGATATGCAGGTCCATGTCGCCGGACCCGACCAGCGCGCGCATCTTGTTCACGCTGTCGGGCGCGGCGCGGAAGTCGTCGCGCCGGTGGACCAGGGCCAGGCTGTCAGCCAGCGGCGCCAGGTTCAAGGTCCAGTCCAGCGCGCTGTCGCCGCCGCCGGCGATCAGCAAGCGCTTGCCCTTGAACTGGTCCATCTTGCGCACGGAGTA
Organism: Alphaproteobacteria bacterium; assembly: GCA_028277405.1. GTDB lineage: Bacteria > Pseudomonadota > Alphaproteobacteria > DSM-16000 > Inquilinaceae > JANQGH01. Next base: position 5,808 of record JANQGH010000071.1, read on the forward strand.
GAAAACCGAGGTGCCCTCATAGGCCTCGATGCCCTTGATCGGCGGCTTCTTGGGTACAAAGCTGCCGCCGCCGGCCGCGATGACCAGCACCGGCGCCTCAAGCACCGTGCCCATATCGGTCGTCAGGCGCCACTTGTCGTCGTCGGTCTTTTCCAGCCGTTCGGCCATCTGGGACAGGTGAAAGACCGGATCGAACGGTTTGACCTGTTCCATCAAGCGATCGGTCAGTTCCTGGCCTGTGACGACCGGCAGGCCGGGAATGTCGTAGATCGGCTTTTCCGGATAGAGCTCCGCGCATTGGCCGCCCGGACGGTCGAGAATGTCGACCAGATGGCATTTCAGGTCCAACAGGCCCAGTTCAAAGATGGCGAATAGGCCGACCGGGCCGGCGCCGACGATGATCACGTCGGTCTGGTGCGGTGTTGGGGATGACATCGGCTCTTGCGGCGTGCCGGTGGTGTGCGCAGGCGGGTCGATCGTCTTCAACATGTTCATCTCATAAAACTCCGCGAGAGTAACCGGCTAGAGCGCCGGGGCCAAGTGACGCAGCGGGCCGGTTGGGCCGGTACCGTCGGCCAAGGTTTCTCCGTTCGGGCCGACCTGCTGCCAGGCGGCAAGCCGGTTGTGGATCAGGGCAACCTCGCCCACCGCGATGATTGCCGGCCGGCCGGGGTTGAGCCGCGTAATGTCGCTGGCCGCCCGGGCGAGGTTGGTGATCAGCACGGACTGTTCCGGCAACGAGGCGTTCGACGCCACCGCCACCGGGGTCATGGGCGGCTTCCCGGCCGCGATCAAACGCTCCGCAATCGTGCCGATGGTTCTAAGCGCCATATAGAACACCAACACCTGCGGTCCAAGGGCCAACGCGACCCAATCAAGGTCGCCCGGCACGTCGCCCGCACTGCCGTGCCCCGTGACGAAGGCGACGGAACTGTTCATGCCACGCTGGGTCACCGGCACGCCGGCGAGGCCCAGGCCACCGATACCGGCCGTCACGCCGGGCACGACGCGGAACGGGATGCCGGCATCGGCCAGAGCCAGCGCCTCCTCCCCGCCCCTGCCGAAGGTGAACGGATCGCCGCCCTTCAGGCGCAGGACACGCAGGCCCTCGCGGGCCCGTTCGATCAGGCGGTCGTTGATGGCTTGCTGGGTCGGGCGCGGCTTGCCCGCGCGTTTGCCGACAGGCTCAAGCGTCGCATCGGGGCGCGCCAATTGCAGGATGTCGGCACCGACGAGCGCGTCATAAAGAATGACATCGGCCTCGCGCAGCGCATGCAGCGCCGCGAGTGTCAGCAAGCCGGCATCGCCAGGCCCGGCGCCGACCAGCCAGACGGTGCCAGGTTGGAAGGGCGGGCCGGACCAAGGCAGAGACAAGCCGCTCACGGCCTAGATCCCGTCGCCATGGATGCCGCATTCGGACTTGTCGAGCCAGGCCCAGCGCCCGGCCCGAGGGTTCTCGCCGGCCTTTGTCGGCCGCGTGCAGGGCTCGCAGCCGATCGAGAGGTAGCCGTCATCGACCAGCGGGTGGACCGGCAGATTGTGTTCCGACAGATAGTCCGCGACTTCCGCCTCGGACCACGGCGCCAGCGGGTTGAGCTTTAGGCGTCCGCTCGCGGGGTCACCCTCGACAGTGGGCAGGGTTTCGCGGCCGGCGCCCTGGAAGCGCTTGCGGCCGGTGATCCAACCGTCAAAGCCGGCGAGCGCCCGGTCCAAGGGCTCCGTCTTGCGCAGATGGCAGCAGAAATCGGGGTCCAGGCTCCACAGGCTGCCGTCCGGATCGTGGCGCTGTAGGTCGGCCAGATCCGGCCGCTCGTCGCGCACGTCGGTCAGGCCGAACCGTTCGACCAGGGCCTCGCGATAGGCCAGCGTGGCGCCGAACAGCTTGCCGGTGTTGAGAAAGATCACCGGCGTCGCCTTGTCGATGCGGGCGACCATGTCGAGCAGAATGGCGCTTTCCGCGCCGAACGAAGACACCAGCGCCAGCCGGCCGATGGTTCGATCGCCGAGCACGGCCGACAACAGGTCGAACCCGCCAAGGCCGGTCAAACGATCGCGCGCCTGGGCCACCTTGGCCCGCAACGCGTCGAGCGTCGGGTCTTGGACCGCGATACCGCTCATGACAGCCAGCCTTCACGATCGATCGCGGCGTCGGTCTTGGCCGCCAGTTCCGGCAAGGCCAGGCCGTCGGCGCGCCAGCCCCGCCGCTTGGCACCGAGATCGTCCAGCCGGCCGGCCCATTCCGGGCCGAATGCGCTTTCCAGATGCCGCCGCAGCCGGGCGGCCAGGCCCGGGCTCTTGCCGCCGGTCGACACCGTCAGCACCAAATCGCCGCGCCTGACCAGGGCCGGGGAGTGAAAGTCGCAATAGCGAAGATCATCCTCGACATTGACCAGCGCGCCGGCACGCTTGGCGGCGGCGTGGAAGCGTCGAGTCCGGTCCTGCGGCTGGTCGACGATATAGACGACATTGTATCGCCCAAGCGCTTCGGGCGCCGGCAGGCCCGTTCGCAGGCGGTGGCCGGCAGCCTGCCGAAGCGCATCCGTCGGCGCCTCTGAATAGACCGTCAGCGTCTCGGCACCGCCTTCGACCAACTGGCCGACGCGGCGGGCAGCGGCCTCATTGTCGCCGATCAGCGCGATGGCAAGGCGCTGCGGGTCGAGCATGATGGGGATCATTTGCGTCGCCCTCCTGGGCTTGAGGCGCCGGTCAGATCGTCACGGCGGGCATGGCGGCATCGATTTCCTGGATCAGCCGTTCGAGGCCCCAGCGATTGCAGAAATCGCCGAAGCTCTCGATCGACTGCCGGTGCTTCACGAAGGCGGCGAAGAGGATGTCCAGCATCTCCGGCACCTCCTCCTCCGCCACCTTGTCGAGCAGGCGGAAATTCAGGCGCGTGCCTTCGAAGTCGCCGCCAACATAGAGCGCGAAGTGGCCCGGCATGCGGCCGACCAGGCCGATATCGCCGGCATAGGGCCGGGCGCAGCCATTGGGGCAGCCGGTGATGCGCAGGCTGATGGTCTCGCGGTCGAGCCCGCGCGCCGCCAGCTTGGCCAGGACCGCGTCGACGAGCGGCTGGCGAATGCGCTCGGCCTCTGTCAGCGCCAGGCCGCAGGTGGGCAGGGCCGGGCAAGCCAGCGACCAGCGTTGAAGCGGCTTCAAATCTTGCGCCAGGGTCACGCCATGGTCGCGCAGCATCGCCTCGATGCCGTCGCGATCCTCCGGGTCGACATCGCCGAGAATGATGTCCTGCGACGGGGCCAGGATGATCGTCGGGCGATAGCGGGTGACGACGTCCCACAGCGCGTCGCGCAAGGCGCCGCTGACCCGCCCGCTCGGCACCGGGATGCCGAGATAGAGCTTGCCGTCCTTCTGGTCGTGCCAGCCCATATGGTCGACCACGCGGAACCGCGGCAGCGGGCGCGGGTCTTCGTACGCGCGGCCGGCGACCTTCTCGACCTCCGCCCGCATCCAGTCGATGCCGCGATCGTCGATGGTGTATTTCAGCCTGGCATGGCGCCGGTCTTTCCGGTCGCCATAGTCGCGCTGGACCTTCACGATCGCCTCGACCACGCCCAAGAGGCCGTCCGGTTCGACGAACAGAAGCGGGGTGGCCAGGCGCGGATAGGTCTTCGGCTTGTTGTGGGTCATGCCCAGCCCGCCGCCGACCGCGACCGTATAGCCCGCCAGCCGGTCGCCCTCGAACAGGGCGATGATGCCGATATCGTTGGTCAGCACGTCGGTGGAATTGTCGTCCGGCGTGGCGATGGCGATCTTGAACTTGCGCGGCAGGTAGCTGTCGCCATAGATCGGCTCCGCCTTCTTGCGGATGCGCTTCTTGACGGTCTTCTTGGCCGCAGGACGTTCGACCTTGGCGCCGTCGACCCAGATCTCGTGATAGGCGCTCGTCTTGGGCAGAAAGTGGCTGGAGATCTCCGCCGCGACCCGGTTCAGCGTCTCGTGCACCACGTCCTTGACCGGCGCCGGGGTGGCCATGACGTTGCGCACCACGTCACCGCAGGCGGCAAAGCAGGTCAGCAGCGCCTCGTCGATTTCGGCCATCAATGCCGGCAAATGGCCCTTCAGGACGCCATGGAACTGAATGGTCTGGCGCGTGGTGACGCGGATCGACCCGTTGGCGAGGCGCTCGCCCAGCGCGTCCAGCGCCAGATACTGGTCCGGCGTCAGCCGCCCGCCCGGCACGCGGGTGCGCGCCATGACGGAGTATTCCTTGTCCAGCCCCTGCTGCTTGCGCGGCGTTGCGGTGTCTCGATCGTATTGCTGATAAACACCGTGGAATTTCAGAAGATTGTAGTCGTCCTCGGAAAACCGGTCCGTGGCCTCATCCGCCAAGGTCTCCGCGATCGTGCCGCGCAATTGCCGGCTGGCCAGCTTGACGGCCTCGACGCCCGCCGGTGCCGCGATCGACGCCGCCGCCGGGGTTGGAGCTGGCTCAGCGGGCGTTACAGTCTGCCGCTTAGCGGCGTCCTTGTCCCCAGCCGTGTCCGACGGGGCGAGCGTTCCAGGATGACCGTCCATACCACATTTCTCCAATGTGAAAATGTGTAATTGGATTTCAATACGGCATCATGTGATGGTTTGAACCGATTCCACAATATTTTTTTGCTATCTTGTATAATTCACATTCTTCATATGTTTAATATGGCGTTGCGCCTTGTTTGCCGCCCCGACTATGATCGCAGGAATCGAACGAGTGATTGGCCGCTCCAGGGCGCGCCGACACGTGGCGGACCCCTCCTTGGCAACAGCGACACTGACCGACCGACTGATCGCCGACGCGGCACTGCCGCCGACCGGCCGGATCGAGCTGTGGGATACGGAGCTTTCAGGCTTCGGGATCAGGCTCTCGGCCTCGGGGCGCAAGACCTGGCAGGTGATGTACCGGGCCTCGGGCCGCAAGCGGCGCCTGACCCTGGGCACCTTCCCTTCCCTGACCGTGTCGCTCGCCCGCGATGCGGCGGGTGCGGTGCTGGCCGAGGTCGCCAAGGGCAACGACCCGGCGGCGGAACGCGTCTCGGTGCGCGGCAGCGGCTTGACCTTCGACGCGTTCGCCAAGGCCTACATCGAGCGCTACGCGAAACGCCGCAAGCGAAGCTGGCGCGAAGACCAGGCCGCCATCGCCCGCGACCTGTTGCCCGCCTGGGGCCGGCGCCAGGTCGATACGATCGGGCGGCGCGACGTCATCGCGCTGGTTGAGGGCATCAGCGCACGCGGCCACGGCTATGCCGCGAACCGGCGCCTGTCGCTGATCCGCACCATGTTCGCTTGGGGGGTCGAGGTGGCCATGGTGCCGGCCACGCCGGTCATCGGGGTGGAGCCGCCAGGGCACGAGCAGCGGCGCCAGCGGACCCTGGACGCGGCGGAGATCGCCGCCCTCTGGCAGGCCTGGGAGACCATGGCCTGGCCGTTCGGCGTGCTGTTCAAACTGATGCTGCTGACCGCCCAGCGCCGCAACCAGATGGCGAATCTGCGCCTGGCCGACATCGCCCTTGCGGACCAGGTGTGGACCATCCCGGGTGCATCGAAGAACGGCGGCAAGCGCGCCCACGCCATCCCGTTATCGACGTTCGCCTTGGAGATCATCACCTCGGTGCCGCGGTCGCCCGGCAGCTTCGTCTTCCCCTCGCGGCGGCGATCGGACCGGGTCGTTTCCGGCTTCTCGAAGGCTGCCCAGCGCGCCGCCGACCTGTCCGGCGTGACCGGTTGGCGGACGGAGGATCTGCGCCGCACGGCGGCCGCCGGGATGCTGCGCCAGGGCACACCGCCCCAGGTCGTGCGCGAGATCCTGGACCACGCCCCGCCGGGGCAAATCGCCGGCATCGACATCGGCGACACGTCGATCGGTTTCGAGGCGATGCGCAACGCCCTGGAGGGATGGGGCGAAGACGTGCGCCAAACCGTTCGCTTGTGCGACGGCCAAAGCTCATAATCGACTCGAACCGACGGACCTAAATCGCCCGTCTCGGACGGCGCGCGCTAAAATCTTCAGCGTTTGCACTCGGAACCCGTGTTGGTTCCCAGACCAAATTGGCAATCTCATTTCGTCAATAATTTATTGTATAAAAACCGTTATATCGACCATGACAGGGTTTTTATCCGATCGTTTTCTATCATGTGCTATCTAGAACTACCGGATTCGGCGGCATCGATTTCATTGTGACCAGACCGAGTGGTATGCGTGTCCGCCCGATTGGGCGCCAACGCGTTGGCCGACGGGAACTGAGACGCACCGACACCCGTATCACCCGTTCCCCAATCGGCACCGTTGGCGTCGGCCGCGTCGGTTCACGGCGCACCTCTTCAAACCTCGGACCAGATGTGGATCGATCCAGCGTGACGGCGATGCGTCCAGACATGGCCTCAGGACGGCGACGCCCAGATAGTGGTCATATGGTCCGTGGATGCCCCGCCGACGGATCGGCCGCATGGGCGAGCCCTATTGACCGGACCGGGATCAATGCCGTTGGTCTTCCCGGCGGCCCCCTCGCCAGCACTGCGTCGACGGGATCACGAAACCGATGCCGCGGCGGCCATCCACGCCCGATCCGACGCTGCCGGACGGCACCACCCATCCACATCCAGCGACCTTCGCTAACCAACCCGCCAAACGTGCATTTCCGATCAGCGTGCCGGCTCGATCAGGTCCCAGAGATTGCCGTAGAGATCCTCGAAAACGGCGACGGTGCCGTAGGCCTCGTTCCGAGGCGCCTCGCGGAACCGGACGCCGACCCGTTGCATGGCGGCATGATCGCGATCGAAATCGTCGGTCTGGAGAAACAGGAAAACCCGGCCGCCGGTCTGGTCACCGATGCGCGCCTGTTGGCGCTCCCCATCGGCCTTGGCGAGCAGCAGGTGCGTGCCGCCTGAGCCGCGCGGCGCGACCAGGACCCAGCGCTTGCCGTCGCCCAACTTCGTGTCCTCGACCAGATCGAAACCCACCTTCTTGGTGTAGAATTCGATCGCCTCGTCATAGTCGCGGACGACCAACGTGACCGCATTCAAGTTCTGAACCATTGCCTCCTCGTGCCGACGCGACCGGACACCGCAGCGGGTGGCCATTGCATCGGTGCCGTCAATATCAGATACAGCGCCAGCAGATACAGCGTGATTAATCCAACCCCGCCGGCCAACCGGACAATGACCACCATCGATCAGGCTTCAACGCCTGCCCATACGACCACAGCCGAGCGCCAAGCTGCGCGACGGCGCATCTCGGCCTGGCTGTTCGTCGCTGCCGGCATGGTGTTCGCCATGGCGGTGATCGGCGCGATCACGCGGCTGACCGAGAGCGGCCTGTCCATGGCGGAGTGGCGGCCCCTGATCGGCGCCCTGCCGCCGCTCAGCCAGGCCGAATGGGACCGGGTGTTCGATCTCTACCGCCAAACGCCGGAATACCGGCTGGTCAATACCGGCATGTCGCTGGACGACTTCAAGACGATCTTCTTCTGGGAGTGGCTGCATCGGCTGTGGGGGCGGTTGATCGGGGTGGTCTTCGCCCTGCCCCTGCTGTGGTTCTGGCTGGCCGGAACGATCCGTCGCACGGGCCTGGGCCCCCGGCTGGGCTGGACGCTGATCGGTCTTCTGGTCCTGGGCGGCCTGCAGGGCGTGCTCGGCTGGGTGATGGTGCAATCCGGGCTGGTCGACCGGCCGTCGGTCAGCCATTATCGGCTGGCCGCCCATCTGGGCCTGGCGTTCCTGATCTTCGGGCTGTTGATCTGGGTCGGGCTGAGCGTGCGGGGCTCGACCGAGGCTTCCCGCGCCGCGCCCAGCCTGCGCCGCCATGGTTGGGGCGCGCTCGTCCTGATTTCCGTCACGGTGCTTTGGGGCGCCATGGTCGCGGGCTTGGACGCCGGTTTGGCGTACAACACCTTTCCGCTGATGAACGGCGCCCTGTTGCCGGCCGAGGCGCTGTCGATCGTGCCGGCCTGGTTGAACCTGTTCGACAACACCGCCCTGGTTCAGTTCATCCACCGCTGGCTGGCCATCTTCAGCGCCATTGTCGTGCTCGTACTGGCCGTTCGTGCGCGGCGTGTGGACGCAGGCCGTGGCTTGGCGCCATGGCTGGCGCTTGTCGTGCTGGCCCAGGTCGGGCTGGGCATCGCCACCCTGCTGCTGGGCGTGCCGATTGCGATCGCGACGCTTCACCAGGCAGGCGCCCTGACGCTGGTTGGCCTGCTGGTCGGGCTGCAATGGCGCATGACCCGTCACCACGCCGCCTAATCTGAAACGCGATTTCGCTGGGCTTACCCCGCGCACAGCGATCAAACAGCGATCATTGGAAATAATATTACCGAATTCTCGGACTCTTTGCGATTTGCGTCCGTAGAATCCAATTGCCCGCGCTGTTCGCCCGGCCTAGGGTTTGGGAAGGCACTTGTCATGCTAATTCTGCATGTCAGGTCGTCGCCGGACGACGGCTCGGAACCCGGGTTGCGGCATGCGGCGAACAACCGAAAGAAAACAACAGGGAAATCGTGCAATGCACATTCGTAAATTGGTGACGCGAGGCGCGCTGGCGCTTTCGTTTACGGTGGGTGCGGCGTTCGCCGCCCAGGCGCAGAGCGTCATCCATATGGGCGCCTCTGGCGAGCCGGACTCGCTGGACCCGCATTTCGCCTCGGGCACGTGGGAAAATCGCGTCATCGGCGACATGTTCATCGGCCTGCTGACCGAAGCCGCCGACGGCACGGCGATCCCCGGCGCGGCCACTGACTGGACGATCAGCGACGACGGCCTGGTCTATACCTTCGACCTGCGCGACGGCGCCGTCTGGTCGGACGGCGAGCCGGTCACGGCCAACGATTTCGTCTTCTCGCTGCAGCGCATCCTGACGCCGGAAACGGCCGCGCAGTACGCCTCGCTGCTCTACCCGATCGCGAACGCGGAGGCCGTGAACAGCGGCGACGCTGATCCGTCCGAGCTAGGCGCGCGCGCGATCAACGACGATACGCTGGAGATCACGCTGGCCCAGCCGACGCCGTTCTTCCTGGAACTGCTGACCCACTACACCGCCTGGCCGGTGCCGCAGCATGTTGTCGAAGAACATGGCAACGCCTGGGTTCGCCCGGAGAACATCCAGGTTAACGGGCCGTACATCCTGCAGGAGTGGATTCCGCAGACCCACGTCCACCTCGCGCGCAACGACATGTTCTGGGACAACGACAACGTCGCCATCGACGAGGTCTATTGGTACCCGACGGAAGATCGGTCCGCCGCGTTGAGGCGTTTCCGCGCCGGCGAACTGGACGCCAACACCGATTTCGCGTCCGAGCAGATCGACTTCCTGCGCAGCGAGATGCCCGATTCCTATCGGATCGCGCCGTATCTCGGCATCTATTACTATCCGATCAACAGCACCGACCCGGCGCTGGCGGACCCGAACGTGCGCATGGCGCTGAACCTGGCGGTCAACCGCGAGGCCATCACCGACCAGGTGCTGCGCACCGGCGAGATCCCGGCCATGAGCTTCGTGCCGCCGATCCCGGGCTACGAGCCGGCGGACGCGCCTTACGAGGACATGTCCTATGAAGACGCGCTGGCCGAGGCGCAGGCCTTGATGGAGGGCGCCGGCTATGGCCCCGACGATCGGCTGAGCCTGGTCTTGCGCTACAACACCTCGGAAAACCACCGGCGCATCGCGGTCGCCATCGCGTCGATGTGGCAGCAGATCTATGTCGACACCGAGCTGTTCAACACGGACGTCGCGGTGCACTACAACGATCTGGAGCAGGGAGACTTCCAGGTCGCCCGCGCCGGCTGGATCGCCGACTATCCGGATGCGCAGAACTTCCTCTACCTGCTGGAAGAAGGCATCAACTTCAACTATGGCCGCTGGGAGAACGAAGAGTTCAACCAGTTGATGGATGAGGCCATGCAGACCATCGATCTGGAGGCCCGCGCCGAGATCATGCGCGAGGCCGAGGCGATCGCGCTGAACGACGCGGCCAACATTCCGATCTACTATTACGTCTCGAAGAACCTGGTCGCGCCGCACGTGATCGGCTGGGTGGACAACACCAAGGACATTCACCGGACCCGGTGGCTGTCCCTGGACAACAGCTAAGCCTGTTGGCGTTGCGAGGGGGTGGTGTCGTGACCGGCGCCGCCCCCCGCGCCTCATCGACGCTGGTGACGGCATCTGGCCGGGTTCATCCATCGTCCGCTGTATCGTTTTCCCAGCATACTCTTGCCGTGACAGAAACACGCAGGCGAAGCCCATTTCGCAGGGCCTCAAGTCTGTCCGTGTTCCCGCCCGCCCTTCGCGGCGGACGGCGGCGGCTGAGCGGGTGAAGCCATGTTAAGCTATGTCGTGCGACGCCTGCTGGTCGCGATCCCGACCCTTTTCATCATCATCACGATCGCCTTTTTCATGATGCGGGTGGCCCCCGGCGGCCCGTTCGACGGCGAGCGGGCGCTGCCGCCGGCGGTCGAGGCGAACATCGCGGCGCGCTACAACCTCGATCGGCCACTGATCGTTCAGTACGGGCTTTATCTCGGCAACGTGCTGCGCGGCGATTTCGGCCCGTCTCTTCGCGCCCGCGACTTCACGGTGACCGAGCTGATCGCGCAGGGCTTCCCGGTCAGCCTGCAGCTCGGCGGCATCGCGCTATTGCTGGCGGCCGTGGTCGGCATGACGTTAGGGGCGACGGCGGCGCTGAAACAGAACTCCGCCTACGATTACGGGGTGATGGCCACGGCCATGTCGGGCATCGCCATCCCCAACTTCGTCATGGCGCCGCTGCTAACGCTGGTCTTCGGCATCTATTTGAGTTGGCTGCCCGTCGGCGGCTGGCGCGGCGTGGACAGCATGATCCTGCCGATCATCGCGCTGGCGCTGCCGCAGGTCGCCTATGTCGCGCGCCTGACCCGGGGCAGCATGATCGAAACGCTGCGCGCCAATTTCATTCGCACCGCGCGGGCCAAGGGCCTGCCGGAACATGTGACGATCGTGCGCCACGCGTTGAAGGGCGGGCTGCTGCCCGTCGTGTCCTATCTCGGGCCGGCGGCGGCCGGGTTGATCACCGGATCGGTCGTGATCGAGCAAATTTTCGGCATCCCCGGCATCGGCCGGTATTTCGTGCAAGGGGCGCTGAACCGCGATTATCCGCTGGTGATGGCCACGGTCATCTTCTACGGCGCCCTGATCATCATTCTGAACCTGGTGGTGGACGTGCTTTACGGCCTGCTCGACCCCAAGGTTCGGTACCAGTAAGGCGGAGGGTAGGCAGCAGCGATGACCGACACCCCGTTTGGCTCAGAAGACAAGGTCGGCACACAGCCGATCAAAGGCCGCAGCCTGTGGAGCGATGCCTGGCACCGCCTGCTGAAGAACAAGGCAGCGGTCACCGCGATGATCATTCTCGGGATCATCGCGATCCTCTGCGTCTTCGGCCCGATGCTGACGCCCCATTCGATCGACGCGATCAACTGGGCGGCCATCAGCCAGCCGCCGACCCTGGAGAATTTCTACATCTTCGGCACCGACGGCAATGGCCGCGACTTGCTGACCCGGGTCCTGATGGGCGGCCGGGTTTCCCTGATGATCGGCATCATCGCCACGCTGGTTAGCCTGATCATTGGCGTCACCTATGGCGCCGTCGCCGGCTTTTTCGGCGGCCGTATCGACACGCTGATGATGCGCTTCGTCGACATTCTGTATTCCCTGCCGTTCATGTTCTTCGTGATCCTGCTGATCGTCGTCTTCGGCCGGAACTTCATCCTGATCTTCGTCGCCGTCGGGGCGGTCGAATGGCTGGACATGGCCCGCATCGTGCGCGGGCAGACCCTGTCGGTCCGCCGGCGCGAGTTCATCGAGGCCGCCCAGGCGTCCGGCGTTTCCAACTTCAACATCATCCGCCGGCACGTCATTCCCAACACGTTGGGGCCCGTGATCGTCTACATGACCCTGACGGTGCCCAAGGTGATCCTGCTGGAAAGCTTCCTCAGCTTCCTGGGCCTCGGCATCCAGGAGCCGATGACCAGTTGGGGCGTCCTGATCAAGGAGGGGGCGGACAATATGGAATCCGCGCCCTGGATGCTGATCTTCCCGGGCATCTTCCTGGCGGCCACCCTGTACTGCCTGAATTTCATCGGCGACGGGCTGCGCGACGCGCTGGACCCGAAGGATCGTTAAGGCGTTGTTCGAAAGAAGGATGATCAGGATATGAACGACGCTGCGGCCGGTGCCCCGCCGGTGAATGTGTTGGAGGTCAGCAATCTCGACACGCGGTTTTCGACCCGCGATGGCGAGGTTAGCGCGGTGAACGGCGTCAGCTTCGACGTGCGCGCCGGCGAGACGCTGGGCGTGGTCGGCGAGTCCGGCTCCGGCAAGAGCCAGATCTTCATGTCGATCATGGGCTTGCTGGCCACGAATGGCTGGGCCACGGGCTCGGTGAAGTATCGCGGCGACGAGATCTTGGGCCTGCCGCCTGCGAAGCTGAACCGGGTGCGCGGCTCGAAGCTGTCAATGATCTTCCAGGATCCGATGACGTCGCTGAACCCGTTCCTGCGCATCTCGACCCAGATGACCGAGGTGCTGGTCCAGCATATGGGCATGACGCACAGCCAGGCGATGAACCGGTCGATCGAAATGCTGGACCTGGTGCGCATTCCCGAGGCGCGGCGCCGGGTGCGCATGTATCCGCACGAGTTTTCCGGCGGCATGCGCCAGCGCGTGATGATCGCCATGGCCCTGTTGTGCCAACCGGACCTGTTGATCGCCGACGAACCGTCGACAGCGCTGGATGTCACGGTTCAGGCCCAGATCCTGGACCTGATGCGCGACCTGAAGCGCGAGTTCAACACCTCGATCATCATGATCACCCATGATCTGGGGGTGATCGCCGGCCTGTCGGACCGGGTCATGGTCATGTATGCGGGCAACATCGTCGAGGCGGGCGATGTCCGCGAAATCTTCTACAGCCCGCAGCACCCGTACACCGAGGGCCTGCTGAAAAGCATGCCGCGGCTGGACAGCGAGACCGGCGGCGAACTGCCGTCGATCGCGGGCCAGCCGCCGAACCTTCAACACCTGCCGCCGGGCTGCAAGTTCGAGGTCCGCTGCCCCTATCGCTTCAAGCGGTGCGTGGCAGAACAGCCCGCCCTGCTGCCCTTCGCACCGGGCCGCGCCAAGGCGTGCCACCTGTCGCAACTGCCGCCGGAAGGCCCCGCCGAGGCACCCCGCCAGCGTGATCAGGAGCCAGCCGCGCAGCCGGCCACAGCCTGACCGACCCAATCGCCAGCCCACAAAGCCAGTCCACAAAGCCCATCAGCCGCATGCCCGATAGCCATACAGCCAGCAGCCAGCCGATCTTATCCGTCCGCGATTTGAAAGTGCATTTCGCGATGCCCAAGCGCGGCCTGTTCAGCAGCCATCGCGACTATGTAAAAGCGGTCGACGGCATCAGCTTCGACCTGAAACCCGGCGAGACGATGGGGATCGTCGGCGAGAGCGGCTGCGGCAAGTCGACCTTGGGGCGCGCGGTCTTGCGTCTGATCGACCCGACCGGCGGGCAGGTGGTGTGGCTGGGCGAGGATCTGGCACAGCTGTCAACGTCCGGCATGCGCTCCAAGCGCGAGGATATGCAGATCATCTTTCAGGACCCGCTGGCGTCGCTCGACCCGCGCATGACCGTGGGCGACATCATCGCCGAGCCGCTGCGCACCTTCAAGCCGGAGGTGACCAAGCAGCAGGCGCGCGAGCATGTCAGGGAACTGATGGCCCAGGTCGGCCTGATGCCGGAAATGATCAACCGCTATCCGCACGAGTTCTCGGGCGGACAGTGCCAACGGATCGGCATCGCCCGGGCGATGATCTTGCGGCCCAAGCTGGTGATCTGCGACGAGCCGGTGTCGGCGCTCGACGTCTCGATCCAGAGCCAGATCGTCAATTTGTTGATGGAGCTGCAGCGGGACATGAACCTGTCCCTGATCTTCATCAGCCACGATCTCAGCGTCGTCCGGCACATCAGCCACCGGATCATGGTGCTGTATCTGGGCAAGCTGGTCGAGGTGGCCGACCGCGACAGCATCTATGACAACCCCAGGCACCCCTATACCCAGGCGCTGATTTCGGCCGTGCCGCTGCCCGACCCGGATGCCGAGCGCAGCAAGTCCCGCGTGGTGCTGACGGGCGATCTGCCGTCGCCGCTGAACCCGCCCAGCGGCTGCTATTTCCGCACCCGCTGCCCGCGCGCGACCGACCTGTGCGCCCAGCAGGAGCCGCCGCTGGTCGATGTCGAGGACGGCCACCGGGCCGCCTGCCACTATTGGGACAGCGAACCGCTGACCAGTTCCACGGAAACGTCCCGAAGCGGCCCGGAAACCTGACGCGCGGCTGGCAAAAAACGGGGCGCCGACCCGTTTGGCGCCCCGAGTGTTCTCTCTATCAGGGGGTTGATTGTGTCGAGACGGCTCAGGCCGCCTCGGCGACAGAGCCATCACCCCCGAGATGGCTCATCACGATGCTTGTCACCTCCGGCCCCTCAAGGCCGGCGCGGACGGTCAGCAGCGACCCATCGACCTGGCTGGTCGCCTCGCCGTCAACGTTCGCGCCCGCGGCACCCAGCGCCTCGGCGCTCTCGCCTTCCGCAACGACGCTGCGGCCGGCGGCGCGCTCGGCGCCGACCAGCAGGCTCGCGGCATCGCCGACCAGGACCACGGGCTTGTCACCATCCAGAAAACCCTTCAGGAAGCGGTTTGTGTGCGCGCTCTTGGCCAGGGCGATGATACTGCGATGACCGCCGGGAACAAGTAGCGCGTCGAAATCGGCCGCCATTTGTGTCGACAGCGCGCCATCGATCGGGAAATAGTGCCCCCAGGCGGCACCGTGCCAGCCATTGACCAGCGCGGTCTCCGACGAGACCAGCTTGACGCTTGCGCCCGCACCCAACAGAGCCTTCTGCGGCTCTGTCATCTCAATCTCTTCAAAACCATTCGCAACCAACAGCGCAATCGTCTTGCCAGCGAGGGACTCGGTCATTCGGCTCTTCTCCTTACATCAGCGTTTGTTGGTCACTTGCGCCAGACCCCGTGGCCGGCAGACCGTTTGGGTGACGACGAGGACTGCCGCTCCCCCCGTGTGACCGCGAAGAACGATCGAGCCCAAACCGCGGGCCCCTCTAGCCGTCTGTTGTCAATCTCAGCCGTCCGCGCCTCGCGAGAAGACGGACCGGCGGCAGCGCGTCGCGCGCTTTTGAAGCTTCTTGACGTGGTCTAGGTGATCCTTGACCGGCTGAAAGTCAATGGCAATTGCGGCCGCGCATGGCAGATGCGACGCGATGTCAGCCCCCTGTGCCACGGCACTCGTTCGGAAGTGCCGGCACTGGAGCGGGCGAGGGGAATCGAACCCCCGTCGTAAGCTTGGGAAGCTTCTGCTCTGCCATTGAGCTACGCCCGCCGGATGCCGGGAAAATCGGCTGACTTCCCGAACACAATTGCGTTATAGGCACGGCAAAGCGGGCAATCAAGCGCCGGGCCAACGGGTTTGGCGCGTGCCCGGCGAGCCCAAGCGGCTGGACGGAGGGCGGCTTTGGGACCACATTTGGGGCAAGAAGCGCAAACGCGGCGGTGATTTGACCATGTATACATCCGAAACGAACGGCATACGGGTTAGCGTCGAGCCGACCTTTTTGGACGATCAGAGTACGCCGGACGAGAGCCACTATGTCTGGGCCTATCGCGTCCACATCGAGAACAACAGCGCCCGGACGGTGCAGCTGCGTAACCGTTACTGGCGGATTACCGACGCCGCCGGCCTGGTTCACGAGGTCCGCGGACCCGGCGTCGTCGGCAAGGAACCCGTGCTGGAGCCGGGAGAGACGTACGACTATACCAGCGGCGCGCCGCTGAAAACGCCATCGGGCATCATGGTGGGGTCCTATGAGATGGAATCGCCCAACGGCGATCGGTTCGATGTCGCGATCCCGGCTTTTTCGCTGGACAGCCCTTATCAGGCCGTTCGACTGAACTAAGCTATGATCTACGCCATCGGGGCGAACGTAGGATTGCCCGATGGTCGCCCGATGATCGATCGAGGCCACGCGCCAGCGGATTTAAGCCGAGGAAACTGTTTCATGTGCCCTGCTGACAGCTCGTTTTCAGCCAAAGTCGTGTCCGCCGTTGCGCGGGCCGGCGACGAGGGATCTATCGTCAAGCCTTCGCGGACCGAGGCGGAGAACGCCGTGCGCGTTCTCTTGCGCTGGATCGGCGAAGACCCGCGCCGCGAGGGCTTGGAGGAGACCCCGAAACGTGTCGTCGACAGCTATGACGAGTATTTCGGCGGCTATGCCCTCGACCCTGCCGAGATCCTGTCGCGTACGTTTGAAGAGGTCGATGGCTATGACGAGATGGTCGTCCTGCGCGGGATCGATTTTCAGAGCCATTGCGAACACCACATGGTGCCCATCATCGGCAAGGCCTATGTCGCCTATCTGCCGAAGAGCCGGGTTGTCGGCATTTCCAAACTGGCGCGCGTGGTCGACGCCTTCGCGCGGCGCTTGCAGATACAAGAGCGGATGACGGCGCAGATCGCGAACACGATCCAGGAGGTTTTGCAGCCCCTCGGCGTCGCCATCGTCCTGGTGTCGGAGCATCAATGCATGACCACGCGGGGGGTCAGCAAGCCCGACGCGACCATGGCCACCTCGCGCATGCTCGGCGCCTTCAAGGACGACCCGGCGCTGCGGCGCGAGTTCCAGGCGCTGGCCGGCATCGGCTGACCTGCATCGGGGCCGATACCCGCCCGGTGCCATTCCGTTCAACTAGACGATCTTACCTGCGCGCTGGACAGGCGCCATCGGGAGGGCCATCATTTGCCGCCGGCCGCCGACCGGCCCAGCACTCCCATCGGCTGAGCCGGGTGACGCAAGCTTCCCGTGTTTGACTACCGCCCCATTACCTTCGTTATCGGCATTCTGTTGTCGATCCTGGCCGCGGCCATGATCTTGCCCGCCCTTGTCGACATCGCCTATGGGCATGCCGATTGGGCCGTGTTCCTGGCCTCCTCGGCGGTGACGCTGTTTTTCGGCTTGATCCTGATCCTGGGCAGCCGGTCCAGCGGCTTCACGTTGAAGCTGCGCCAGGCGTTTATCCTGACCACGGCTGCCTGGGTCATCCTGCCGGCGTTCGGTGCGCTGCCCTTCGTGTTTTCCGAACTGCGGCTGAGCTACACCGACGCGTTCTTCGAAGCCATGTCGGGCATCACCACCACGGGTTCGACGGTGATCACGGGGCTGGACTCCGCGCCGCCCGGCATTCTGCTCTGGCGGGCGCTGTTGCAGTGGCTCGGCGGCATCGGCATCATCGTCATGGCCTTGTCCGTGCTGCCCCTGATGCGGGTCGGCGGCATGCAGCTCTTTCGCATGGAAAGCTCCGACACGTCGGAAAAGGTGCTGCCGCGCGCGGCGCAGATCGCCAGTTCGATCGGCTTCATCTATGTCGCCATGACGTTGATCTGCGCGGGTTTCTACGCGCTATCCGGCATGCCGCTGTTCGATTCGGTGGCGCACGCCATGACGACCATCGCCACAGGCGGCTTTTCAACCTCCGACCTGTCGATCGGCGGATTTGCCAGTGCGGGAACGGATTACGTCGCCACGGTCTTCATGATCTTGGGCGGCCTGCCCTTCGTGCTTTATCTGAGGGCCGTGCGCGGCGACATCATGCCCTTGCTGCGCGACAGCCAGGTCCAATGGTTCCTGTCGATCCTGGCGGGCTTCATCGTCATGCTGACGATCTACCTGTGGGCCAGCGAGAACCAGCTCGGCCTGTTGCTCGCCTTCCGGCTGGCGGCCTTCAACACGGTCTCGGTGATGACCGGAACCGGCTACGCCACGTCGGACTACTGGCTGTGGGGCACGTTCCCGGCCGCCTGTCTGTTCTTCTTGATGTTTTTCGGCGGTTGCGCCGGGTCGACCACCTGCGGGGTCAAGATCTTTCGCATTCAGGTGCTCTACGCCACCATGCGCAGCCAGATGCGCAAGCTGAACCATCCGAACGGCGTCTTTCTGATCTATTACAACAAAAAGCCGGTCTCGGAGAGCGTCAGCTCCTCCGTCATGGCGTTCTTCTTCCTCTATGTCATCTGCTTTGCCGCCCTGGCGGTCGGTCTCGCCCTGCTGGGGCTCGACTTCGTCACCGCCGTTTCGGCCGCGGCGACATCGATTTCCAATGTCGGGCCGGGCCTGGGACCGATCATCGGGCCGGCCGGCAACTTCATGCCGCTGCCGGATGCGGCCCTGTGGCTGATGTCGTTCGGCATGCTGCTGGGCCGGCTGGAACTGTTCACGGTTCTGATCCTGTTCGCGCCGAGCTTTTGGCGGGGCTAGGCATGGTCGGGGCGGTGGAAGAGGACGCGATCGGCATCCTGGCGAGGCTGATCGCGTTCGACAGCGTCTCGACCCGCCCGAACCGGCCCCTGATCGATTGGGTCGCCGACTATCTGGCCGGCCACGGCGTCGACGCCTTCGTGCAGCCGAACGCGGACGGCACCAAGGCCAATCTTTTCGCCACCATCGGGCCGGATCAGGAAGGCGGCATCGTGCTGTCCGGGCACACGGATGTCGTTCCGGTCGACGACCAGGTCTGGCAGACCGACCCGTTCACATTGAGCGTCCGCGATGGCCGCCTTTATGGCCGGGGCACCGCGGATATGAAGGGCTTCGTCGCCCTTTGCCTGGCCCTGGTGCCCATCTTGAAAGGACGGACGCTGACCACGCCGGTCCACCTGGCCTTTTCCTATGACGAGGAGGTCGGGTGCCTGGGCGTGCCGCATCTCGTCGACCATGTCCTGGCCAACCTGCCGAAACCGAAGCTGGCGATCATCGGCGAACCGACATCGATGCGGCCGGTCAACGCCCATAAGGGCGTGCAGATGTTCCGCACGGTGGTGACCGGCAAGGAGGCCCATTCCAGCCTTAGCCATCTGGGCACCAACGCCATCGTCGCGGCGGCCGAGATCGTCTCCGTGCTCGACCGGGCCGCCCAAAGGCTGGAGCGGGACACCGACCGCAAAAACGGCTTCGACCCGCCCTGGTCGACCTTGAATGTGGGCGTCATCGAAGGGGGCACGGCCCTCAACATCATTCCCAACCGATGCGAGGTCTCGTGGGACTACCGGCCAATGCCGGGCGAGGATACGGCCGCGACCCTGGCGTCGATCTGGGACGAGATCGATCATGACATCGTGCCGAGGCTGCGGGCGCGGCATGCCGACGCCACGATCGAAACCGAACGGCTGTGCAACGTTCCTTGCCTGGCGCCCGACCCGGACGGCATTGCCGAGACACTCGCGCGTTCGCTGACCGGCGCCAACGAGTCGGGCACCGTGCCGTTCGGCACCGAGGCCGGCGTCTTTCAGCGGGCGGGCATCTCGGCCGTGGTCATCGGGCCGGGCGACATCGCCCAGGCCCACCAGCCGGACGAGTATCTGACGCGCCGCCAATTGGCCGCCGGGGCCGATTTTCTGCTGAAACTCGCCGACCGGGCGGCCGGCGATCAGGTGTTGGCGTAGAGCCGGGCCAGATCCTCCGGCCCGAAGGTGTAGTCGGTGGTGCAGAACTCGCACGCGACATGGACCAGGCCGTCATCCTCGGTCAGGCCGGCGACCTCCGCCTCGGGCAGGGCGGCCAGCACCTTCGACACCTTTTCTGCCGAACAGCGGCACCGGGCCGCCAGCGGTTTCGGATCGAACACCCGCACCCCGTCCTCGTGGAACAGGCGGTAGAGCAGATCGGTCGATGCCAATGAGGGTGACAGCAGTTCTGCGTCGGTAACGCTGGCCATCAGCACCATGGCGCGCCGCCAGTCATCCTCATGATCGCTGGGCGTCAGCTCGGTCTGCGGGCCAGGCAAACGTTGGATCATGAGGCCGCCGGAACGCCATTTGCCCTCCGCGCTCTTGGCCACCGCCACCTGGATGCCGGCATCGATCTGTTCCGACTGGCGAAAATAGTGCTGAAGACAGCCTGACAGCGTGTCTCCGACCAGTTCGACGATGCCCTGATAGCGCTGGGTATGCTCGCCCTGGTCGACCGTGAAGGCGAGATGCCCCTGCCCCAGCCACTGACCCGCCGGCCCCTCGTTAGCCGCCGCCGAAACCATCGCCGACTTGTCCGGGTCGAACCCGGCATAGCCACGCAAGGCGCCTTCTGAGGTGATGTCGGCAACCAGCAGGGACACCGGGCCGCTGCCACGCGCCTGCAGGGTGAAAAAGCCGTCGAACTTCAGGGCGGTCGCCATCAACACCGCCAATGTCAGCATCTCGCCCAGCAAGGTGGCGACGGGCGGCGGGTAGTTGTGCCGATCCAGCACCTCGTGCAGCGCGGGGCCAAGCCGGACCAGCCGGCCGCGCAGGCGCGAGGCTTCGATTTGGAAGGGCAGCGCCTGATCGTCGAAGGCGGCCGTGCCGCCGGATCTGTCGCCTAACTCAGGCACCACAGAAGGATCCCCTTCTGGGCGTGCAGCCGGTTTTCCGCCTCGTCCCAGACCACGGATTGGGGCCCGTCGAGCACGGCGTCCGTCACCTCCTCGCCACGATGGGCGGGCAGGCAATGCATGAAAACGGCGTCGGGCTTGGCCAGCGCCATCAGGCTCTCGTTGACCTGATACCCGCGCAACAGATTGTGCCGCGACGGCGCGTCGCGATCGCCCATAGAGACCCAGGTGTCCGTGACGACGCAGTCGGCATCGCGCACCGTGGTTTCCGGGTCCTCGCCGACCGTGACGGTGGCCCCCTGGCGGTGCGCCCATTCGATCATCGCCCTGGGCGGCGCCAGCGGGTCCGGGCAGGCCATGTGCAGTTCGAAACCGAACATGGCCGCGGCACGGATCCAGGATTTGGCGACATTGTTGCCGTCGCCGGACCAAACCACGCGGGCGCCCGCGATCGGCCCCTTCTTTTCCTCATACGTCATCACGTCGGCCATGAGCTGGCAGGGATGGCTGTCGTCCGTCAGGCCGTTGATGACCGGAACCGTCGCGGCGTCGGCCATTTCCATCAGCCGATCCTCGCCATGGGTGCGCAGCATGATGGCGTCGACATAGCGCGACAGCACGCGGGCCGTGTCGCCGATGGTCTCGCCGCGGCCGAGCTGGATTTCCTCGCCGAACAGCATGAGGGGCTGGCCGCCAAGCTGGCGCACGCCGACCTCGAACGAGACGCGCGTGCGGGTCGACGGCTTCTCGAAGATCAGCGCGACCGTTTTGCCGGCCAATGGCTGCTCGCGATCGCCCTTGGGATCGTCGCGCTTGACCGCCGACGCCGTGTCCAGGATCGCCCGCAGCCCCTCGCGCCCGACCTGGTGCAGATGCAGGAAGTGCTTAGGCATCGGCCATTCTGGCCTCGGCAACGGTGGTCAGAATGCCGATCGCCTCATCGACCTCCTTCTCCGTCACGATCAGGGGCGGCAGCAGCCGGATGACATTCTCGCTGGCGCCGACGGTCAGCAGGCCGGCATTCCTGAGGTCGTCCATCAGCTCGGCAGCCGGCGGCACCGCGACCAGGCCGAGCATGAGGCCGGCGCCCCGCGCCTCCTTGAAGACCTTGGGATGGTCGGCAACGAGCTTGACCAGCTTGCGCCAAAGGATGCGGCCGATCCGATCGACCTCGTCGAGGAAGCCCGGTTCCAACAGCACGTCGAGCACGGCATTGCCTGCCGCCATGGCCAATGGATTGCCGCCAAATGTCGTACCGTGGGCACCCGCTTGCATGCCGTCGGCGGCGCTTTCGGTGGCCAGAATGGCGCCTATTGGGAAGCCCCCACCCATGCCCTTGGCGGCGCACAGCACGTCCGGCGTAATGCCCGCCCATTCATGGGCAAACAGCTTGCCGGTCCGGCCCATGCCGCACTGGATCTCATCGAAATAAAGCAGCAGGCCGAACTCGTCCGCGACCTCGCGCAAGGCACGCAGATAGTCGAGGTTGGCGGCCCGGATGCCGCCCTCGCCCTGGACCGGCTCGACGCAGATGCCGGCGGTTTCGGGCGTGATCGCGGCCCGCAGCTCATTCAGATTGCCGAACGCGACCTGGTCGAAACCCTCGACCATCGGGCCGAAACCCTTGACCAGCTTCTCGGTCTTGGCGGCCGCGATGGCGGCCAGCGTGCGCCCATGGAAGCTGCCGCCCACCGTGATCAGGCGCCATTTCTCCGGCTGGCCGTTGTGGCTGAAATGCTTGCGCACCAGCTTGACGCCGCCTTCCCAGGCCTCGGCGCCGGAATTTGAGAAGAAGACGGTATCGGCGAACGTGTTGGCGACCAGCCGTTCGGCCAGCCTCTCCTGCCCCGCGATGCGCACGATGTTGGAGGTGTGCCACAGCTTGGCGATTTGGTCCTGCAGCGCGGCCACCAGATGCGGATGGCCGTGGCCCAGCGATGTCACCGCGATGCCGCTGGCGAAGTCGAGATAACGTCGGCCGTCGGTATCGAAGAGGTAGGCCCCCTCGCCCCGCTCGAACGTTACGTCGATCCGCGCATAGGTTGGCATCACCGCCGAAATCATCGCTTTAAGCTCCATCTCACTGACCGCGAGCGCTGCATGGCGCTCGCGGTTCTTCAAAACGACAAGCGGCGCGGAAAATCCGCGCCGCCCGAGGCCCTGCGATCAGACTACAACGCCGTCGTCGGCAAATGTCAATGCGGGCGCGACCGTTTCAGTCAGCTCTTGATCCGCCAACCTCGCCCGACCAGGAAGCCGGTAACGGCAAGCAGCACGACAAAGGTCCCGACCAGGACGGTCAGCGAGACCCAGATCGGCACGTCGTGCGGCCCGCCCATGGCACCCCGGAAGGCGTCGACGGCGTAGTAGATCGGGTTCACGACCATGATGGCCGCCGCCCAGTCCGGAAAGCGGTCGATCGCCACGAAGGTGCCCGACAGGAAGGTCAGCGGCACAATCAGAAAGCCGATGACGGCCGACAGCCCGTCCCACTTCTTCGCCCAAAGACCCATCAGGAAGCCGAAGACCGCCATCATGGCGCTGCTGGAAATGACCACCGCCAGGGCAGTCAGCGGCGCGGTGAAGGTCACGCCGGTGACGATCATAACCATGATCAAAACCGGCAGCGTGGTGATCATGCCGGTTATCATAGACGACACGACGAAGCCGAAGACCAGTTCCCACGGCATGACGGGCACGGAGAGATAGTCGGCGAAGATGCCTTCCAGCTTCTTGTAGACGACGGAAAAGGCGACGTTCTGAGAGGCCCATTGCAGCAAGGTCATCATGACCATGCCAGGGGCCATGAAGCGCAGGATCGCATCGCCGGCCCCGTCGATGCGCGAGGGGCCGATGGCGAGCACGAAGACCAGTAGGTACAGGCCCATCGACAACACGGGGCCGCCGACGGTCATGAGCCAGAACCGCCGATAGACCTGAAGCTCCGCCCGCATGACCGTAGCAATGCCAAGCCAGTTCACCAGGCCGAGCACGCGCGGCGGCAACGGCGCGGCAACGGGGCGGGTGGCCATCTCGGTCATGGTTTCAGCTTGTAGCCGGTGGTCAGCATCCGCCATGCCACGATGGCGAGGAACAGGTTGATGCCGAACATGACGAACAGCCCGAGAACCAGCGTGCCGTCGGACTGGCCGATGAAGCCGTAGCGGAACCCGTCGATCATGTAGAAGAACGGATTGAAGTGGGCGATGACCTGCCAAACCTCGGGCAGCCGGCTGATGGTGTAGAAGGTGCCGGACAGGAACGACAATGGCACGATCACGAAATTGGTCACCGCCGCCATCTGGTCGAACTTGTCGGCCCAGATGCCGCCAATGATGCCCAAGAGGGACAGCATCATCGAGGCGGCGACCGCGTGATAGGCGATGAAGAACCCGTCATGCAGGCCGACGGGCACGAACACCCGGATCGCGGCGAAAGTGACCGCGCCGACCAGAATGCCGCGCGTAATGCCACCGCCGACATAGCCGCACAGCAGTTCCACGGGGCTGAGGGGCGGCATCAGAACGTCGACGATGTTGCCTTGGATCTTGGAGATGACCATCGAGGACGAGGTGTTGGCGAAGGAGTTCTGAATCAGCGCCATCATCACCAGTCCGGGGGCCAGGAACTCCAGGAACGGGACACCGTCGGCGTCGCGCACCAAGCCGCCCAGCGCCAGCGCGAAGATGGTGTAGAACAGCAAGGTCGTGACGACGGGCGCGGCAACCGTCTGGGTGAAAACCTTCAGGAAGCGGCTGACTTCCTTAACGTACAAGGTCTTCAGCCCGATCCAGTTGATCGAGCCCACGGCGCGCGGTTGGGGGGAGGTGGGCAAAAGTACGGTCATGCTGTCGGATCGGTTCCGGGACTGGTCGTCTTTGGGGGGGCGGGGACCATAGCGCCGTTGGGGATGGGCGACAATGCCGACGGCGATTGATATATATCGGCCCGACATGAATGACACGAACGCCAGCGGCACAACCGGCCCGATCAGCGCGGCACGCCTGGAAAAGGCCGCGTTTGACTATCTGGGGCGATACATGGCGTCGACCGAGACGCTGCGCCGTGTGCTCGAACGGCGCGTGCTGAAGGCCGGGCGAAGCGGCCCCGTTGATCAGGACGACGCAGAGGCGGTGATCGCGGGGGTCGTGGCAAAATGCCGGCGCCTGGGCCTGGTCGACGATCAGCGGTTCGCCGAAGTCCGCGCCGCCAGCCTGGCGCGCCGCGGCGACAGCCCGCGCGCGATCCTGGCCAAGCTGGCGCAAAAGGGCATCGATGGCGAGACCGCGCAGTCAGCGCTGGCGAAGCTTCGGGCCGAAAGCGAGACGGACCTGGCCCTGACCAGCGCTGTCCGCCTGGCCGAACGCCGCCGGCTGGGGCCCTGTCGCCTGCGCGACCGTGAACAGCATCGAGACCGCGACCTCGCCGCCCTGGCCCGCGCCGGCTACGGCCTGGCCATCGCGCGCGCCATTGTCGACGCCGAGGAGGCTGAGGATCTGCAGGCCTTGGTCGCGCAGTCCGCCGGCGACAGCTAATCCTCCGCCGTCGGCCCGGTTTCGGGACTGTCAGGGTCGGCCGGTTTCTTGCGTGCCGATTTGCGTTTGTGCTTCCGCTCAGTAGCGCCGGATTTTGACGGCGCGGATTCCAATCTGATCGGCCCGGCGGGCGCCTTGCCCTGCTTGTCGACGCCGAAATAGAGCGTCCGGTGCGGAAACGGTATCTCGATGCCCAGTTCGTCGAAGCGCAGCTTCATGCGGCGGTTGAATTCGCGCCCCACCTGCCATTGCTTGATCGGCAGGGTCTTGATGCGTGCCTTGATGATCACGGCACTGTCCGCGAAGGCGTCGACGCCCAAGACCTCGATATCGTCCAGCATCAGCGGCCCGACCTCCGGGTCCGCTCTCAGCTCAGCGCTTAGCTGGTTGATGACCTCGACCACCTGATCGGTGTTCTCGCGATAGGCCACGCCGATATCCATGACGTAGTACGAGAACTCCTTGGTCTTGTTCATAACCGTGTCGACCTGGCTGAACGGCAGGATGTGGACGATGCCTTCGAGATCCCGCAGGCGCAGGGTGCGGATCGTCATCGCCTCGACCAGGCCGGCATGGCCGGCGACCTCGATCACGTCACCGACCTGGATCTGGTCCTCGAACAGGATGAACAGGCCGGTGATGATGTCCTTGACCAGGGTTTGGGCGCCGAAACCCACTGCCAGACCAACGACGCCGGCGCCGGCCAGCAGCGGCCCGATATTGATGCCGACTTGCGACATCACGATCATGACCACGATCAGCAGCAGAACGACCAGGATGAAATTGCGCAGGAGCGGCAGCAAGGTGCGCTCGCGCGCGCTGCGCTCGATCAGATTGCCTTCTTCGTCCGTGGCCTTGAAATGCCGTTCGATCAGCGCGGTCACGATTTCCCAAACCGCCACCGAGACCAGGACGACGATGACGATCGCCGACAGGTTGCCCAGGGCGCGCCGGCCGAGATCCGTGTCGAACCAGGCCAGGATGCCCAGCCCCCAGACCTCAAGCAGCAGAACGATCACGATCACGCCGAGCACGCCCTGGATCGTGCGCTTCAGCGCCGGCAGGTAGGCTGCCGGCTGGCGTTCTACGCCTGTCGCTTCGGCCTGTTCCTGCCGCCGCCGCTCAAACCGGTCCAACAGCCGCTCGATCGCGACCATGGCCAGTCGCGCCACGACAAGCAGCAGGAGGGCCAGAACCGTGCCGCGCACCATGAACAAAAAGCCGTCGGGCACCCGCAGGACCCAGACCCCGAAGATCAGCACGATGTAGATGATCGCCAGCACGTGCCAGGAATAGGACAGCCGATGCCAGAAAACGCTCAGCCATTGCGACCGCGCGGACATGCGGCGGAAGGCCTGGCGCACCGGAACCCGCATCCGCAGGACCAGAACGACCATCAGAATGCCGGCGATGACCCCGGCCAGGCTGCGCAGACCTTGGGCGGCAGGCAGCGTGGCGCCGACCGCCAGCATGAACTCGGCGATCGCAATGCCCCAGATGATGACGCCGGCGATGACGCGAACCCATTTGAAAAGCTGTTTGGCGACGTCATCTTGCATCCGCACCAGCCGGACGTTGGGCGATCGCGGCGCCAGAACGAAGCGCAGCAGCGCAGTGACGATACCGACGGCCCAGACGGCGGAGACGAAGGTGATCGAGACGCTTTCGACCCGGAGCGGTTGGTTGAGCAGAACGATGGTGACGGTTGCACCGACCACAAAGCCGATCAGCGGCGCCAGGTCGATGGCCAAACGCGCCAAGGCCAGGGGTATCCGGGCGACCCGCGAACGTCGTGGGGGTCGGGCACCGATTTCGTCTCGGTAGCGGACGGCAAGGCGGGCGATGACGAGCCGGACGACGTAGCCTATGCCCAGAACCAGCAAGATGCTGAGCGTCAGGTCGAGCCATCGAAGCAATATGATGCTGCTGCCCAGCATGGCCTCGATCCAGACCAGGATGTCCGGAAGGCCCCGCACGGCGTGGCCGATCTCCGACAGGCGGTCGCCGACATGCGCCATGCGTTCCGACACGAAATTGAGAAAGCCGCGCCCGGCCTCGAAGCTCTCCTCCTGGGGCTCCAACGCGTCTCGCATCAACTGCAGCTGATCGATCAGCCGTTGTCGCGCCGCCTCGTCCTCCAGCACCGCGATCATGTCGTCGATCTCGGCCGCCTGCATTTCCGGTGTCGGATCCGGCGACGCGGCCTCCTCCACCGCAATGGTCAACTGGCCGAGGGCGGGCGCGAGAGGAAGGACGGCCAGACAGGCCAGCAGTGCCGAGAAAAGCAGCGCCGCCCGCCAGCCGGAGAACGTCTCGAGCGGCCGAAGCAATCGGTCGGAAACAGGATTGGCGACCCGCGACATGGCCTTACTACTCCGCCGCCATCGGCTGAGACGGCAAATCGCCGGCCGATGCGATCAGCCGGACAGACACCCGATCGGACTTGCCCTTCACCTCGGCCTGCTCCAGCGGAAATGCGCCGAGATCAATCGAGGCCGCAGCGGCAACCGCTTCGGAAACGACAAGCTGGACATCGTTCGCCTTCGCCAGCCCCTCCAGCCGGCTGGCGGTGTTCACGGCATCGCCGATGGCGGTGAAGGACTTGGCCTTGCCGTAGCCGAGTTCACCGACGATGACCGGCCCGACATGGATGCCGACAGCGATGCGCATCGGCGCCGGCAGGTCGGCGGCCAGGGACTCGTTCAGCCGGATCAGGCCGTCATTCATCGCACGAACCGCATCCAGCGCCTGGCGGCTGCCCTGCTGGCCACCCTGGCTGACACCGAACAGCGCCATGACGCCGTCGCCGATGAACTTATCCAGGACACCACCGGTGCTTTCCACCGCCTGGCCCATCATTTCGAAGTACCGGTTCAGGACGAAGACCGTGTCATAGGGCAGCCGGCCTTCCGACAGGCTGGTGAAGCCGCGCATGTCGGCGAACAGGATGGCGATCGTGCGCTCCTGACCTTGCAGCACCGCCTGGGGCCGATAGGCGACCTCCGTACTGGCATTGGGCGGCAGCAGCGGCGCGACCTGAAGGTCGGCCGTGGGCCGGACCTGGCAGGCCAGGCGCACGCCCGGCGGTGCGCCGATCCGGGTCAGCACACGCTGTTCGGCCTCGTCGGGTGCCGGCAAGGCATCGCCGCCGGCGCCGACGCGAATGCGGCAGGTCGAACAGCGCCCGCGGCCGCCGCAGACCGAGGCGTGCGGAATGCCGTACTGGCGGCTGGTTTCCAAAACGGTGGCGCCGGGCTCGATCTCGACCCGCTGGCCGCTGGCATAGGTCAGCCGAGGCCGCCTGCTGCGCTTTTCGATGAAGATCCGGATGGAGCGCGCGACGAAGACCAGAACATAAAGGGCGACCAGCGCGGCGTAGCCCACATTGATCATGCGGTTCACGCGCGCGCCCACCTCCGGCGTGACGCCGGAGTCGCTCAGCAGCCCGGTCACCCAACCCTGTTCGGCCGCCAAGCGCTGAACCTCGACACCGGCGGAGATGAAGCCGGCAATGGCCAGCGCCGGAATGAGAATGGCGGCGATGGACAGGGGCCTGACCAGAGGCGGGTACCACGGCTTCAGCCTCAGCCAGAAATGAACGCCGATCATGCCATGCACCCAGGCGGTGACGACCAGCGCGAGCTGCACGACGATGAGCCATGGGGTGAACACCCAATAGCTGGCGAGAACGAGCGCGTAGCTGAGCAGCACGCCCTCGCCGAACTGCGCGCCGAGGGCACCAACCATATGGTCGATCAGCAAAAACGGCACCGCCATGCCGAGCGCGATCTGCCACAGCTCCCACCCGGTCATGCGCAAGGTACGCCGGCGATAGAGCGACCACAGCGCCAAGGCCAGATGGACGGCGAAGGCAAGCGTCAGCAACGTCACCATCGGGGCGTTCGACCAGACCACGGCGAACACCTGCAGCCCCGCCTCCATGGCCGACAGCGAAACGATGCCGAGAATGTGGTTCAGCAGATGGCAGACCACGAAGACGAGCAGGAACAGGCCCGACCAAAGCCGCAAGCGCGCGATCATCGGGACCTGCCGCCACAGGGGGGCGCCGATCCGCCGAGGGGCAGCAACAGGTGCGCCGGCCCGAGGGCTGGCCGCCGGGACACGGCAAGGTGAAAGCCCCGGTTGTGTGGGGGTGATCCGTGCACGGTTCGGCGAAGGGTGGGCGACAACAAATCAGCGCCGCCTTGACGAGCGGTCACCACACGTACCGGAGGCTTGGGCATGTCGCGACGCTAGCGTCCAGAAGTTAGGGGCCCGACGATGGCCCCAACCGAACCAGCCTCGACCGGGCCGTCAGTGCACCGTGCCCGCGTCAATCCAGCGCTCAACCACGCCGGCCGCGGCACCCGGCGCCGCCTCCGGGTGATGAAATCGATAGATCCGCACGGCCGCCTCGTACGCCCGGCTCTCCGCCTGGCCGGCTTCGCACAAGGTCCGGTAGGCGCGCGTAACGGCGTCGCGACACCGGCAGGGGTCTTCCCCGCTTTCCCAATCGTCGGTCACGACGCGCTTTTCTTCATCTTGCGGCCGTAGAGTTCCAGCCGGTGGTCAACCAGATCGTAGCCGAGGCGGGCCGCGATCCGCTCCTTCAACTCTTCCAGCTCCTCATCCTGAAACTCGATCACACGGCCGGTTTCGAGGTCGATCAGATGGTGATGGTGGTCGAGATTGGCCTCGAACCGGGAATAGTTCTCGTTGAAATCGTGCCTTTGGACCAGGTTCATTTCGTCCAGCAGATGCAGCGTGCGATAGACCGTCGCAATACTGACCGACGAATCAATGTTACGCGCGCGTTCAAACACGGTTTCCACATTCGGATGGTCCTGCGCTTCCGACAGAACCTGAAGGATGAGCCGCCGTTGGCCGGTCATCTTCAAGCCAGCGTCGACGCAGCGCTGTTCCAGATCAATCATGTCATCGCCTCAAAGCATCGCCCTAAATCGTTGTCGGCCGACCATAGCAAAGTTTTCGCCGCGCGTCAGGCAATCGCTGCGTTCTTCCCCGGTCAGCCCGCATCGACGACGTCCCGTCGTTTCTGAAACCGCCATCAAACCAGCCGCGCCAGCCTAAGGCAACAACCGGTTTCCCAATTGCAAAACTATTTCCTCAATATGGAAATCTGATAAGGTCTTGCCGTCCAAACCCACACCTTGATGCGGGGCCAAGATGAGAATCGCCATCGTCGGTGGCGGGCCGGCGGGCTTGTACTTCGCCTATCTGATGAACCGGGACGGTGCGGCCCACGACATCACCGTCATCGAGCAGAATGCGCCGGACGCCACCTTTGGCTTTGGGGTCGTCTTCTCCGATGCCGCGCTCAGCTATCTGGAAGAGGCGGACCCGGCCAGCTATGCGACCATTCGGCAGAAGATGGAGGTCTGGAACGATCTGGCGATCGTCCACCGTGACCGGCGGGTCGCGATCGACGGCAACGGGTTCACCGGCATCGGGCGCCTGGACCTGCTGGAGATCCTGCAGGCGCTGTGCCGGAAGGCCGGGGTCCGGCTCGCCTTCAACACGCGCCTGTCGGACGTTTCCGATCTTTCAGAGTACGACCTCATCGTCGGGGCGGACGGGATCGGCTCGTTGGTCAGGGAACAGCGCGCCGAGCATTTCCAGCCTCAGATCAGTCATCTGACCAACCGCTTTGCCTGGTACGGCACACGCCAGCCGTTCGACACCCTGACCCTGACCTTTCGGCAGAACGAGCATGGCTGTTTCGTCGCCCATCACTACCGCTACCGGCCGGATTTCAGCACCTTCATCGTCGAATGCGACGAAGCGACCTGGCAGCGTGCGCCCCTGTCGGACTGGGCTGAGCAGGACAGTTTGGATTATTGCGGCCGGGTGTTCGCGCCGGATCTGGGTGGCCACGGCCTGGTGGCCAACAAGTCGATCTGGCGCCGCTTTCCGGTCGTGACCAACGGGCATTGGACCCACGACAATATGGTGCTGATCGGCGACGCCTTGCGCAGCGTGCATTTTTCGATCGGTTCGGGCACCCGCCTGGCGCTGGAGGATTCCATCGCCCTTTATCGCGCGTTCGAGGCTGTCGGCGACGATGTCCAAGCAGGATTGCGGCGGTTTGAGCAGGAACGCCGGCCGGTCGTGGACAAGCTGCTGGCCGCGGCCGCGAACAGCTTTGAATGGTACGAGCGGTTTGCCGACCTGATGCCGCTCAGCGCCGTCGATCTCGCCCACGCCTATATGACGCGCAGTGGCCGCGTCAGCGACGACAGGCTGCGCCAAATCGCCCCGAGATTCATGGCAACCTACGACGCCGAGCACCGCGATGATGCCTGACGGCGAAGCGATCCCGCGCGGACGGCCGCGCCAACACCGTCAAGAGCGCCGCGGCCTCAAATCGACCGATACCGGCATGCGGCTGCTAAGCCTTCTGGCCGCCGCGGAGGGCCCCTTGAGCCTGACGGAGTTGGCCGCCGGGGCCGGCGTGGGCGCCAGCACCGCTCACCGGCACTTGGCGGGCTTTGTTGACGCCGGCCTGGTCAAGCACGAACGCAGCGGCGGCGAGTATGATCTCGGGCCGCTGGCTTTGAAAATCGGCTTAGTGGCACTCAGCCGCTTGGACATCGTCGCGATTGCGGAACCACGCCTCTTGAGCCTGGCCGTACGCACCAAGTCGACGGCGCTGTTGTCCGTTTGGGCGGACCGGGGACCGACCATCGTGCGCTGGCAACGCGCGCCGATGCCGTTCGTCACCTCGCTGGGTTTGGGCTCAACATTGCCGGCGACCCGGTCAGCCACCGGTCTGGTTTTCCTGTCGTTTCTGCCGACGAGTGTCACGGCCGGGGCCGTTGCGCGTGAGGGAGAGCATCTGGTCGACGCGGAGAGCATAGCCCGCTGTCGCGCCAGCCGCCTGGCCTGGGTGGACGGCACGGTCATTCCCGGCCTCAGCGCCATCGCCAGTCCGATCCTGGACTTGCAAGGCGAGGCAGCCGCGGCCATCACGCTGACCAGCCCCGACCCCGCGCTGACGCTTGAGGAGCATGGCGCCCGCTCATTCTTGCGCGAAACCACGGCTGAGCTCTCCGCCGCGCTCGGCCATCGCGCCAAGGGGTGGTGAAACATGGAGGGATTCACGCCGTGGCCGCCCGACCTGGCGCGGCACTATCGCGAGCGGGGCTACTGGACCGGCGTGCGGCTGGGCGACCTGCCGCGCGACTGGGCCGGACGCTATGGCGACGCGGAGGCGTTGGTCTGGGGCGATGCCCGGCTCAGCTATCGGCGGCTGGCGGATCTGGTCGACCGTCTGGCGCTGGGCCTGCTGGAGAGTGGCCTGCGGCCGGGCCAGCGGGTCGTGGTGCAGTTGCCGAACGACGGCGAATTCATGCTGTTGTGTTTCGCGCTTTACCGCATGGGCGCGATCCCGGTTCTGGCCCTGCCCGCCCATCGGCGCAGCGAAATCGGCCATTTGATCGACCTGGCGGAGGCCAGCGCCTATGCGGTGCCGGCCGATACGGCGCGCTTCGACTATCTGGGCCTGGCCCGCGAGATGCGCGGCACCCATGCGACGCTGGACCTGGTCTTGACCGACCGGAACGCCGAGGGCGACACGGTGTCGATCGAAAGTCTGCTGGGGCGCCCCTCGCCGGCGACTGAGGAAATCGACCGACTGGATAAGCTGCGGCCCGACGCCGGGTCGGTCGCCCTCTTTCTGTTATCCGGCGGCACGACTGGCTTGCCGAAGCTGATCCCGCGCACCCATGACGACTACGCATACAATTTCACCCGGTCCGCTTCGCTGTGCGGCTTCGATCGAGAGACGCGCTATCTCGCCGTCCTGCCGATCGCCCACAACTTCCCCTACGGGTCCCCCGGCGTGCTAGGCGCCCTGCAGAATGGTGGCACGGCGATACTGGCGCCGAGCCCCAATCCGAAGACGGCGCTGCCTTTAATCGCGCACGAGCGGATCACGGTCACCGCTGTGGTGCCGGCCGTTGCGCTGCGCTGGATGGACGAGGCGTCGCAGATCGGCACCGATCTTTCAAGCCTGGACCTGCTGCAGGTCGGCGGCGCGCGTCTTGTGCCGGAGGCGGCGGCCAAGGTTCCCGCCAAGCTCGGCTGCCGGCTGCAGCAGGTGTTCGGCATGGCCGAGGGGCTGTTGAACTTCACGCGGCTGGGAGAAGACGTATCACTTGCGATCGAGACCCAAGGGCGGCCGATGTCGGACGGTGACGAGCTGCGCATCGTCGACCCGGCCGGGCAACCGGTGCCGGACGGTGCGCCGGGGGAACTGCTGGTGCGCGGCCCCTATACCTTGCGCGGCTATTTCCGGGCCGACGAGCACAACAAGCGCGCCTTCACCGCAGACGGCTTTTACCGCAGCGGCGACGTCGTCATCCGGCACGCGTCGGGCAACTTGATCGTCGAGGGCCGGATCAAGGATCTGATCAATCGTGGCGGCGAGAAGATCTCCGCCGAGGAGATCGAGAACGTCATGCTGGCGCATCCGGCGATTGCCAACGTGGCCGCCGTGGCCATGCCGGACCCGACATTGGGCGAACGCATTTGCGCCGTTCTTGTCTTGCGAGACGGTAAGCAGATCAACCTGTCGGACCTGACCGCGTTCATGGCGGCACGCGGCATCGCCGCCTTCAAACTGCCGGAACGGCTGGAAATCGCCGCCGACCTGCCGGTCACGCCGATCGGCAAGATCGACAAAAAGCTGTTGCGGGATCGCCTCGCCGGCGGACCTTGACGAAGAGGCCGCGCCTCAGGATTTGGCCCGTTCGGCCAGGCGAATGAACGCGCCAATGCGTGGCGCGATGCTGTCGCGCCAGCGGCGGCCGTTGAAGATGCCGTAATGGCCGACATTCTCTTCCATATGCTGGACGCGCAGATGGTCCGGGACCGAGGGGCATAGGGCCTGGGCGGCCAGCGTCTGGCCGGGGGCGGAGATGTCGTCCAGCTCGCCCTCGACCGTCATCAGCGCCGTCGAGCGGATCGCCCCTGGCTCAACCGGGTGGCCGCGCCAGGTCATCGTGCCTTCCGGCAGACAGCGGCGTTTGAAAATGCGGTCGACGGTCTCGAGGTAGAAGTCGGCGGAAACGTCCGCGACCGACAGATACTCGTCGTAAAAGCGGCGATGGCCTTCCGCTGAATCGCCGTCGCCGCGGATCAGATGGTGAAACTGTTCAAAATGCGCGCCGACATGGCGGCCAGGGTTCATCATCAGGAACGCGGCAAGCTGCAGAAAGCCCGGATAGACCCGCCGTCCATGGCCCGGATAGTGCGCCGGGACATCGGCCAGAAGATTGTGCTGGAACCAGGGAATCGGGCGGTTTTCGGCGAACCTGGTGACCAGCGTCGGCTCTGCCGCCGTGTCAACCGGTCCGCCCATGAGGGTCATGGAGAGCGGCTGGGCTGGATCGTTGGCGGCGGCCAGCAGGGCCACGGCCGACAAGACCAGCGGCGCCGGCTGGCAGACCGCGATGACGTGCACGTCGGGCCCGAGCAGCCGCATATAGGCCATAAGATGATCGATATAGTCGTCAACGCCGAAGGCCCCGGCCTGGCGCGGCACCTGGGCGGCGTCGCGCCAGTCGGTCACGTAGACGTCGTGATCGGCCATCAGGCGCGCGACGGTTCCTCGAAGCAGGGTCGCGAAGTGGCCCGACATCGGCGCCACAAGAAGCACCTTCGGGTCGCCGTCGCGGCCGACGCGCTGAAACCGGCGCAGCTGGCAAAAGGCATCCTCGCGGACGACATGTTCCAGCACCGCATAGTCGGTGTCGCCAATCGATACCTTGTCCAGTCCCCAATCCGGCTTGCTGCGGTTTTGGATGACGCCATGCAGCACCTCCGCGCCGGCGGCCATCGCGCGCCCGAACTGGGTGTGCGCCAACGGCACCAGCGGGTGGCCGAGAACAGTCAATGTCGTGTCGGCCATGGCGCGGACAGGCGCCAAGGCCAATTGCTGCATCTCGTAGAGCGAATAGAGCATGGATTACCGTTTTGTGACGGCCGGAAATGGCGGGCGCGTACCTTACCCGCGACACCCGAGTCGGGGCCATCGTTAATTTTCATGTGCTAACTTAATGCGGGCCTGCTTGGCCTAGCAGAAGCTTTGGCGCTAGGCTGCCGCGCGCCACCGATCACGAAGGACGACAAGATGAAGACGTTGAAAGGCCCTGCCCTGTTTCTAGCCCAGTTCGCCGGCGACGAGGCGCCGTTCAACAGCCTGCCGTCGATCGCGCGCTGGGCGGCCGACATCGGCTTCAAGGGCGTCCAGATCCCGTCCTGGGACGACCGGCTGTTCGACCTGGCCAAGGCGGCAGAAAGCAAGGCCTATTGCGACGAGGTGAAGGGCGTGCTGGCCGATGCCGGTGTGGAGCTGACCGAGCTTTCCACGCACCTGCAAGGGCAATTGGTGGCCGTGCACCCGGCCTATGACGAGGCGTTCGACGGCTTCGCGGCACCGGAGGTGCGCGGCAACCCGAAGGCACGGCAGGCATGGGCCGTCGACCAGATGATGAAGGCGGCGAAGGCGTCGCAGAATCTGGGCGTCGGGGCGCACGCCACCTTCTCCGGCGCACTGGCCTGGCCTTACATCTACCCGTGGCCGCAACGGCCGCCGGGCCTGATCGAGACCGCGTTTGAGGAACTGGGGCGACGTTGGACGCCGATCCTGAACGCCTTCGACGAGGCCGGTGTCGATGTCTGCTATGAGATCCATCCGGGCGAGGATCTGCATGACGGGGCCAGCTTCGAGATGTTTTTGGAGCGGGTCGGCAACCACCCGCGCTGCAACATGCTGTACGACCCCAGCCACTACATGCTGCAGCAGCTCGACTACCTCGACCACATCGACATCTATCACGACCGCATCCGCATGTTTCACGTGAAGGATGCGGAGTTCAACCCGACCGGGCGGCAGGGCGTCTATGGCGGCTATCAGTCCTGGGTCGACCGGGCGGGCCGGTTCCGGTCGCTGGGCGACGGCCAGATCGATTTCGGCGCGATCTTCTCCAAGCTGGCGGCGTATGATTTCGACGGCTGGGCGGTGCTGGAATGGGAATGCTGCCTGAAACACCCGGAGGACGGCGCGCGCGAAGGGGCGGAGATCATCCGCCAACACATCATTCGGGTGACCGAAAAGGCGTTCGACGACTTCGCCGACAGCGGCGCGGACGACGCCGCCAACCGGCGCATGCTGGGCATCGATACCTAAGAAACTGGGAGGACAGGGCGGATGGCCATCGAGGGCAAGGATCAATCCGGGGTTTCACGGCGCCTGCGGCTGGGCATGGTCGGCGGCGGACAGGGTGCGTTTATCGGTGCGGTGCACCGGATCGCCGCGCGGCTTGACGATTGTTATGAGCTGGTGGCCGGCGCCTTTTCGTCCGATCCGGACCGCGCCCGGGCCTCAGCGGCGGACCTGCGCGTGCCGGCCGATCGCGCCTATGACAGCTATGAGGCGATGGCGGCGGCGGAGGCGGCGCGCGATGACGGCATCGACGCGGTGGCCATCGTCACGCCCAACCATGTGCACTATCCCGTCGCCAGGGCCTTTCTGGACGCCGGCATCAACGTCATCTGCGACAAGCCGCTGACGACGACCTTGGACGATGCGATGGACCTGGTCGCGACGGTCGAGCGCTCAGGCCTGATCTTCGGCCTGACCCACAACTACACCGGCTATCCCATGGTCCGCCAAATGCGCGAGATGATCGCGGGCGGTGAGTTGGGCAAGGTCCGCTTGGTCCAGGCCGAATACGCCCAGGACTGGCTGACGACCAAGATGGAGGATAGCGGCTCCAAACAGGCGGAATGGCGCACCGACCCGGCCCGGTCCGGTGCCGCCGGCTGTGTCGGCGATATTGGTACGCACGCATACAATCTGGCCGACTTCGTGACCGGCGTACCGGCGACCGAAGTGCTGGCCGAACTGTCGATCTTCGGCGAGGGCCGGCGTCTCGACGACAATGCCGGCATGCTGCTGCGCTATGCCAACGGGGCGCGCGGCGTGCTGTGGGCCAGCCAGGTGGCGCCGGGCAACGAAAACGGGCTGCGGCTGCGGGTCTATGGCGAAAAGGCGGGGCTGAGTTGGGCGCAGGAACACCCCAACCACCTGACCTTCACGCCCTATGGCGAGCCGCCGCGCCAGATCACGCGGGGTGGTGCAGGCTCGGGCGCGGCCGCCGCCCATGCCACGCGCATCCCGCCCGGCCATCCGGAGGGCTATCTGGAGGGCTTCACCCAGCTTTACACGGACCTTGCCGAGCAGATCAGCGCCAAGCTGGAGGGCCGCGACCCGGACCCCGCCAGCCTGCTGGTGCCGACCGTGCGCGACGGCGCGGTCGGCGTGAAGTTCATCGAGGCCAGCGTCGCGTCCAGCGCCGCCGGCGGCGTGTGGACCTCGCTGGAGTTGCCGACATCCTAGCCGCTTCGCTCGAAGCCTCAGTGTTGAGGGGCCGATGACAGCGGCCATCGACACGCATGTCGCGCGCCTGATGCGGCTGACACCAATCGCCGATTGCACCGTCATCGATGTCGGCTGCGGACTGGGCGCGCTGGTGCGTGCCCTGGCGGAGCAGGGCGCGGTTGCGACCGGCGTGGAGATCAGCGCGGAGAAAGTGGCCGACGCGGAGGCGCATCCGAAGGTCGGGACCGAGCGCTATGTTGTCGGCACCGGTGAGCAGTTGCCGGCCGACGACGGGTCGGCCGATCTGATCACCTACGTCTTCAGCCTGCACCACGTGCCGGTCGATCTGCAGGAGGCGGCGCTGGCGGAGGCGCATCGCGTATTGCGGCCCGGTGGCCGGCTGCATATGGTCGATCCGCTGCCGGAAGGGCCGTCGACGGAGGTGATGCGGCCGATCGAGGATGAGGATGAGGTTCGGCGCGCGACCCATGCGCGGATGGACCGGATCGACGGCAAGCTCTGGACCCTGGTCGAGAAATCGACCTACACGATCGACCGGCCCTACGCCGATCTCGATGAATATCTGGAAAGCGTCGTTTTGGTCGACCCGAGCCGGGCCGAGCGCCTGCCGGAGACCAAAGAAATGCTGGCGGACCTGTTCGCCGAGTGGGCGGTGCGGCGCGACGGTCTTTTTTGGCTTTCCCAGCCTTGCGTCCTGTTTCATCTGACGCGCAACGGCTAAGATAACAGCCGGCAAAAGGGGGAAACGCCATGACGGTCACGATCATCCGCGACTGCACGATCTTCGACGGCCACGATGTCTTGGACGGGCGATCCGTGGTGGTCGAAGGCGAGCGGATCGTCGATCTGCCCGACAACGGGGCCTCGGTCAGCGCCGACCAGGTGATCGAAGGCAACGGGCGCATGCTGATGCCCGGTCTGATCGATGCGCATTACCACGCCTACACGCCGAGCTACGATTTCTACGGCATCGACCGGATGCCTGTGCCGTTGCTGACCAGCCACGCGGCCAAGCTGCTGACCGGCGCCTTGCAGCGCGGGTTCACCACCGTGCGCGACGCGGCGGGCGCGGATATCGGGCTGTGGCTGTCCTTGGAAGAAGGGCTGATCGAGGGGCCGCGCCTGTTCTATTCCGGCAAGGCGATCACACAGACCGGCGGCCATGGCGACATGCGTCGGCGCGATTACATCGAGCCCTGCGGCTGCGCCTATTCCGGCGCGCTGACCCAGACCGTGGACGGGGTCGACGAGATGCGTCGGGCCGTGCGCGAGGAGTTCCGCAAGGGTGCGCATCAGATCAAGGTCTTCATCAGCGGCGGGGTTTCGACCGCCAACGCGCCGCTGTGGATGCCGCATTTTTCCTCGGAGGAGCTGCGCTGCGCGGTGGAAGAGGCGGAAAAGCGCCGCAGCTACGTCATGGCCCATTGCCACACCGATCACGGCGCCAAGCAGTGCCTGGAGGTCGGCATCCGCTCGATCGAGCATGGCAGCGAGGTCCATGAGCACACCGCGCAGCGGATCGCCGAGGCGGGCGTGTTCGTCGTGCCGACCCTATCGGCCGGCCACAACATCGCGACCTATGGCTCGGAACTGGGTCTGCCGGCGAGCGCGCTGGTCAAGGTCAAAGAGGTGCAGGAGAGCGCCTTGAAGTCGTTGGAAACCAATGTGCGCGCGGGCGTGAAGCTGGGCCTCGGCGCCGATTTGCACGGTCACCGTTTCCACGAACGGCAGGCCATGGAGCTGGTGCTGCGCGCCGAGGTGCAGCCGCCGATCGACGTATTGCGCTCCGCCACCTCGATCAACGGTGAACTGGTGCAGATGAAGGGCGAGCTGGGTGTGGTGGCTGAGGGCGCCTATGCCGACCTGATCCTGGTCGACGGCGACCCGCTGGCCGACCTGTCGATGCTGCTGGAACCGCAGGAAAACATGCCGCTGGTCATGAAGGGCGGCCGGGTGATCCGCAATACGCTTTAGCCGACCCTCAACTGTCGAACAGGTGGCAATAGACCGTTCGGTTGCCTTGCTGGATCGGCTTCGGCTCTTCCACCGCGCAACGCTCGAACGCGTGCGGGCAGCGATCGCGAAACCGGCAGCCTGACGGAGGGTTGCGCGCATCCGGGGCGCCACCATGGATCGGCAGCGCCTCGTGCGACTGGTCCGGGTGCGGCACGGGCACGGCGGTGACCAGCGCCTTGCTGTAGGGATGCAGCGGCTCGTGCACCACCTCTTCCGTCGGCCCGTCCTCGACCACCCGTCCCAGATACATCACGATGGTCCGTTCGCAGACATAGCGGACCAGGGCGAGGTCGTGCGAGATGTAGATCGCGGTCAGGCCCAGCCGTTCGCGTACGTCTCGGAACACGTTCAGGATGCCGGCGCGAACGCTGACATCCAGCATCGAGACCGGCTCGTCGGCGACGACGAAGGTCGGCTGCAGGATGAGGGCGCGGGCCATGACGATGCGCTGAAGCTGGCCGCCGGACATCTGGTGCGGATAGCGCTCCAGGATCTCCGCCGGGCTGGGCGAACGCACCAGTTCCAGCGCTTCCTCGATCAGGCCCAGCCGTTCGGCCCTGGGCACGCCGGCATTTTCCAAGGGCTCGGCCAGGGACTGGCGGATGGTCAGGCGCGGGTTCAGGGCCTCGAACGGGTTTTGGAAAATCAGTTGCGCGCTGCGCCGGAAGGCCCGCAGATCCGCGCCGTCGATGGTCGCGGTATCGCGGCCTTCGAACAGAATGCTGCCGGAGGTCGGCGGCACCAGCTTCAACAAGAGCCGGCCCATGGTCGTCTTGCCGCAACCGGACTCGCCCAAGAGCCCGACGCTCTCGCCGCGCTTGAGGGTAAAGCTGACGCCGTCGACGGCCTTCACCAGCGCCGACCGGCCGCGCAGGGTGGCGATCAGGTTGCTGCCGACCTGGTAGTGCTTGGCGACACCCTCGGCGCGGACCACCTCGTCGCGATGGTCCTGACCGTCGATCGCGGGCGCGGTTACGCCGACCATGTCGCGACCTCCGACGCCTTGGCGCGCAGCATCTCGGCATCCCCGTTACGGCGGCAGGCCGAGACATGGCCCGCCGGCCCGTCGACGATCTCAACCTCGTGCAGGACCATTTCGGTCGCCCGGCATTCCGGTTCGACAAACGGGCAGCGCGGCGCGAACCGGCAGCCGCTGGGCGGCGCGCTTAAATCCGGCGGGCTGCCCTCGATCGGGGTCAGAATGCCCTGGCTCGACTGCAGGTCGGGGAAGGCATTGTACAGGCCCATCGTGTACGGGTGGTAAGGCGCGGTGAGCACTGTCCTGGTATCGCCGGACTCGACCACCTGGCCGGCATACATGACGACGATGCGGTCGCAGACGTAAGCGACGACGCTGATGTCGTGGGTCACCAAAATGACCGAAATGCCCAGGCGCTGTTGCAGCGCTTGAAGCTGGTCCAGGATCTGGCGCTGCACGATCACATCCAGCGCCGTCACCGGCTCGTCGGCGATGATCAGCTTCGGGTCGAGCGCGAGTGCCAACGCAATGGCGACCCGCTGGCGCATGCCGCCGGAAAACTGGTGCGGAAAGTCGCGCAAGCGCCGTGGTTCGATGCCGACCAGTTCGAACAGGGCCTCGGATTTCTCGCGCGCCTCCGCCTTCGACAGGCCGCCGCGCTGGCGCAGCACCTCCCCGAGTTGGGTTTCGATCCGGTAGACCGGGTCCAGGGAGTTCATGGCGCTTTGCGGAATGAAGGCGATGTCGCCCCAGCGCAGGCGGTTCATCTCGCCTTCAGACAGTTTCAGCAGGTCCGTGCCGTCAAAGAAGATCTCGCCGCCGGCAAACCGGGCGTTCTTCGGCACGACCCGGGTCAGCGCCCTGGCGATGGTGGACTTGCCGCAGCCGGACTCGCCGACCAGCCCGACGATGCCGGCCGCCGGCACATCGAACGTGGCCCCGTCGACGGCGTGGACCATGCCATTGCCGACGACATAGGACACGCTGAGATCCCGTATGGACAGCAGCGGCGCCGTCATTCTTTCAGCTTCGGGAACAGGATTTCCTCATACCCCCGGCTAATGAAGAAGCCGGCGACGACGACCAGCACGATGCACACGCCGGGCGGTATGAACCAATAGTAAGCGCCGGTGGACAGCGCCTGGCTGGCATAGGCGTCCTGCAGCATGTAGCCCCAGGAGATGGTTTCCGGATCGCCGAAGCCGAGGAAGCTGATCGACGCCTCGGTCAGGATCGCCCAGCCGATGGCGATCGAGCCGTACAGGAACGACAGGGGCAGGATGTTGGGCGCGATGTGGCGGAAGACGATCTTCAGGTTGCTGGAACCGGACACGCGCGCCGCCTCGACGTAAGCCCGGGTGCGCAGGGACAGCACCTGGCTGCGCACCACCCGCCCGGTATCCCGCCACAGAATCAAGGCCATGGCGAAGACCACGTTCCAGATGCTGGGCTCCATGAACGCCGCCAGCACGATGACGAAGGGCAGAAACGGGATGCCGAAGGCGATGTCCGCCAGGCGCATCAGCATCATGTCGACGACGCCACCGAAATAGCCGGAGATCAGCCCGACGATGGTGCCGATCACAGCCACCACGGCGGCGGCCGTCAGGCCGATCAACAGGGCGCTTTGCGAGCCGTAGACGAGCTGGGAGAAGATGTCCCGGCCCAGGCTGGTGGTGCCCAAGACGAAGCCGTCCTCGCCGGGCAGCCGGTCGGCGGCCAGATCGTAGGATTCGGTGAACAGGATCTCGGTCGGATCATGGGGCGCGATCTGATTGGCGAAGACCGCGACCAGGAAGAACACGAGGTAGATGATGATCCCGATCATCGCGAACGGATCGCTGAGCGGCAGATGGATAGACCGGACAATGCGCCACAGGCCGCTGACAAACGCGTTGAGCCGGCTGGGATAGGCCGCCTGGGTGGTCGTGGCGGTCTCGCTAGGCATGGGAGATGCGCGGATCGAGCAGGCCGTACAGCAGATCGGCCAGCAGGTTCATCAGGATGACCACGACGGCGATGAGCAAGAAGGCGCCCTGAGCCAGCGGATAGTCGCTGGCGGACACCGCGCGCACCAGTTCGCGGCCGAGACCGGGCCAGCTGAACACCGTTTCGACCACCACGCTGCCCTGCATCTGATAGCCGATGGCGATGGCCAGCGACGTGGCGACCGGCAGCAGCGCGTTGCGGGCGGCGTGCCGGACTACGATGGTCCAGTTCGACAGGCCCTTGATGCGCGCCATGGTGACGAAGTCCTCGCTCATCACGTCGAGCATGTTCGAGCGCATGAGCAACAGCGGCAGGCCGTGGAAATAGATCGCCAGCGTCAAGGCCGGCAGGAACAGGTGGCGCCAGAAATCGCCGGAGGTATAGAGCGCCAGCAGACTGGGATATTCCGACCCCGCCGTGCGCATGCCGCCGGCGGGAAACCAACCCAGGCTGAAGCTGAACACGGCCAGCAAGACCATGCCGAGCCAGAACTCCGGCATCGCCCGGGTGGTCAGGACGAACGGGATGGTGGCGCCTTCGACGAAGCTGCCCCGCTTCCAAGCGAGATAGGCGCCGCCGACGACGCCGATCATGTAGGCCAGGATGATGGAAAACAGCGACAGAACCAGCGTGTTGGGCAGCAGCATCAAGACCCGCTCGCCAACCGGCTGGCGGTAAAAGAAGCTCTCGCCCAGATCACCGTGGAGCAGGTTCCACAGATAGATCAGATATTGCTCGAACAGCGGCCGATCGAGCCCGAAGCGGGCCATCAGGATGCGCTGCTGTTCCTCGGTGAAGGTGGGATCAATGTAGGCGGCAAGAGGGCTGCCCGGCATCAAGCGGAAGATCAAGAACAGGATGGTAGCCACCGCCCACAGCACGAAGACGAGCTGCAGCAGGCGCGACACGAACCGCTTGACGCCGGACATCCGACGAACGTCCTCTTAGGTGAACTATTCGCCGAGGGTTTCGCTAACCCCGTCGGGGTAGTGCAGTCGCCCGTCGATCACCTCATACCCGGCCTCGGCCAGGATCGCCTGGGCAACCTCGACGCCGGTTTCGAACTCGTCGACATCGTCGTTGTGCCAGAACGCCAACGCCGGCGAGATCACCGAGTTGGACGGGACCGCGAAGCCGCGGAAGGCGGCCCCGACGATCAGGTCACGGTTGATCGCCATCGACAAGGCCTGGCGGAATGCCGGATCGCTGAACGGCGGCCGACGGTGGTTAAAGGCGACGTAGCGGAAGCCCATGTCGACCGTCGAGACGACCTCAAGATCACCGTCCTCGCCGGCAATCTCGATCAGGATGTTGGGATCGCCCGGATAGTCCGACAGGAAGTTGATCTCGCCCGACCGCAGCATGCCCAGCGACGCCTCAGTATTCGGCACGATGCGCAGGATCCAGCGATCGACGTTGGGGGCGGAGAAATGGTCCTGGTTCGCCTCCAACACGATCTCTTCATTGGTCAGCCAGGACGAAAACTGGAACGGACCGGAACCGATCGGGATTTCCTCCTGATAGTCCTCGGCGTTCTCTTCATCCCGCGTCGCCAGATCCTCCAACACCGGCGCCCAGATGTGCTGGGGGATCAGGTTCAGCTTCGACAGGCTGGCGGTCAGGAACGCGGCCGACGGCGCATTGAGATGGAATTGCAGCGTCG
Source organism: Alphaproteobacteria bacterium (assembly GCA_028277405.1). Classification (GTDB taxonomy): domain Bacteria; phylum Pseudomonadota; class Alphaproteobacteria; order DSM-16000; family Inquilinaceae; genus JANQGH01. The sequence continues at coordinate 49,868 of JANQGH010000071.1, forward strand.
AGTCGTCGACGATCTCGATATCGGCGATGTTGCTGACGAACGGGCTGTACATCGGCGCCTCGTCGCCCATGGCGGCCTCGAACGAGAACACGACGTCTTCGACCGTGACCGGCTCGCCATCGTGCCAGGTCATGCCGTCGCGCAGCACGATCTCGACCGTGCTGTCGTCCAGCCATTCATAGCTTTCCGCCGCCCAGGGCTGCGGCAGGCCGTCCGGCCCGATGCGCAGCAGCCTGTCCCAGATCAGTTCGGTGATCCAGCTGTCGGTGCCGCCACTGATCCAGAGAGGGTTGATGCCCTGCACGTTGTCGGTCGAGTTCAGGACCACGTCGCGCTGATCACCCAGCGGTTCCAGATTTATGAACGTCCAGGTGTTGCGGATGCCGATGCCGCCCTGGTCGATGACTGAGTCCGGGTCCCAGACGGTATTGTCATAGGCGAAGGTCGACTGCGGGTGCGCCAACATCAGGTTTGGCTGGTCAGCGGCCAGGATGGCCTGGGCCCGATGGATCAGGTCGCGCCGTGCATCGATGTCGGTCTCGGTCCGCTGGGCCTCGACGATGGCGTCGTATTCCGGGTTCTCGTAGCCGATGAAGTTATAGCCGGTCGGCGCCGTGGTCGTGTGGAACAGGTTGAAAATCAGCTCGTCCGGGTCGCTCCGCTCCGGCCGGCCGACCATTTGCCATCCGGTGGTGTCCCAATCGTCCCGGTTGTACCAGACGATGTCGGCCATCTGCTCCCACGGCATGACCTCGATATTGACGTCCAGGCCCAGCCGCCGCCATTCCTGGGCGATCAGTTGAACGAACTGAAACTCCGACGGCTGCGCCGCCTGGGGCCGCGAGAAGATCGTGATTTCGCGGATCTCGTCGCCGGCGGCGAAAACCGGGCCGGCGACCGAAAGGGCGAGACCGAACGCGGTTGTCGCCTTGAACAGGTTTTTCATGAAAGGGACCTCCTTGCTCATTCACTGCTTGTGCATTGCGCCCGGTTTCCGACAGCGCGGGCCGGGCGTTTTCTTGGTTGGGCGGCGCGGGCGCCGCCGATTGGCGATCAGGCGCTCAAAACCTCTTTCGGTTTGGCGGCCGCCAGTTTCGGGGGCGGCGCGAAGGCCGTCGCGGAATGGGTCAAGCCCATCGAAACCTGTGTTTCGGCCAGCTTCAGGGCGGCCTTGCCGGCATTGATGACGGGAACACCGACCTCCGCCGAAACCGTCTCGGCGAGGTCCAGGAACGACATGGTCATGCAGCCCAGCAGGATGGAATCCGCCCGATCCTGCTTCACGCAGGCGCGGCTGACCTCGATCAGGCGGTCGAGCGTGGCGGCCCGGTCCTGCATCAGGTCCAGAACGGCGATGTTGGTGGCACGTACCGATGCCAGCTTGGCCGCGACACCGGCCTTGTGGGCCAGATGTTCCTGGCCGGCGATCAGGCTGTCATAGATGGTCAGGATCGAAAACTTGTGGCCCAGCGAGGCCGCCAATAGCATCGAAGACTCGGCCGGCCCGATCACCGGCATGCGGACCAGCTCCCGCGCCGCCTCCAGCCCCGGATCGCCGAAGCAGCCAATGATGGCGGCGTCGAAGCCGTCGGCCTCGCAATCGCGAATGAGATCGAGCGTGGCCGGGATGGCCAGCATCTCCTCATAGGCGGATTCGATGGATGATGGTCCGGTCTCGACATCGACCACCTGGGCGGTCGTGCCCTCGAACGCCCATTGGTTCAACAACCGTTCACGACGCTTCACTTCGGTGGCGCCCATCGGTCCCTTCGACATGGGACCTGGCACGACATACGCGATTTTCACTGCCGGCCTCCTGTGTTGACGTGATCCGTGTTTTATTGAATAAAACAGCGTTTCATCAGTAGGAGAACGTTAGGACATGTCGCATCGCTGACGCAAGCATCCTAACACCGCACCTGATCGCCCCCGCCAGGGCGAACACCCACGTCGACCTGCCTTCCGGATAGGTGAGCCATGACCACATCCCGCCGTTACACGATCGAAGCCGTCGACCGGGCCCTGCTTGTGCTGGAGGCGCTGGCCGAGCATCCGGATATCGGCGTGACGGAACTGGCGAAACAGTTGGGCTACACCAAGACCCTGACCTTTCGCCTGTTGCAGACCCTGGAAGAACGCGGCTTCGTCGCCAAGGATGGCGGCCAGGCCCACTACGCGCTGGGCTATCGGCTGGCCTATCTCGGCAACTGCGTCGACGAGCAGCAAAGCGTTGTCGTCGCCGCGTCGCCGATCATGGATGGCCTGCGGGACCAGACCGACGAGAACATCAATCTGATTGTCCGGGATGCCAACCGCATCCTGTGTGTCGCGACACGGGAAAGCCGCCAATCCATGCGGCTCTTCGCCAAGGCCGGCCGGCGCGGGCCGCTGCATGCGGGCGGCGGCAGCAAGCTGTTGCTGGCCTATGCGCCGGACGACGTTATCGAGCAGGTGCTGGCCGCACCGCTTGAGCGCTACACGCCCCATACGGTGACCGAACCCGCCAGACTGCGGCCGATCCTGAAGACCATTCGCGAAGACGGCTATCACATCACACGGGATGATCTGGACATCGGCGCCTATTCCATCGCCGTGCCAATTTGGGGGCCGCATGGCGATGTCGTGGCGGCCCTGTCGGTCGCCGGCCCCAACGCCAGGCTGGACGCCGCGCGCCAGGAGGCGCACCTGTCCGCCGCGCAAGCGGCCGCGCTGTCGATATCGGCCCGGCTGGGAAGGCCAGCGGCCGGCACCGGCGCGCCGGGCTTAAGCGAAATCTCACCGGAAAACGCTGACGCCGCTTGAGGCCTGAAAACAAGGCTGCTACGACTCCCGCTCAGACTGAAACGCTGTTTCAGTGAACGAAACAGCGATGTCGCCATGCCGGCGATCGCGCGCAAGGGAAGGGATAGCGGATGAACGAGATCGAATCCGGCCTGCTGGCCGATGTCAGCCTTGATGAGCCCTGGGGGCTGGTGGAGCGGTTTTCGACCTTCAAGCGCGAGCACCCGACCGACGTGGCGCGCGGCATGGACGACGTGGTCTCGCGTCTTCGCGCCCATGGCGTCGACGTCACGGTCCATGAACCGTCGTTGTATCTCAGCCTGCCGGGCGAGGCGCGGGTCGAGGCCGGCGGCAAGACGTTCCGGGCCAAACCACCGGCGTACAGCGTCGACGCCAAGGACGGGCTTGAGGGCGAGCTGCTTTATGTGGCCGCCAACCAAGCCGACGACATCGACACGATCTTCGACAAGAAGCTGGACCCCGACGATCCGGCGGCCAACCGGGTTGCCGGCAAGATCGTCATTTCAGAGGGTTTCGCCAGCCCCGGCATGATCTCGCAGTTCGAGGAACTGGGCGCGATCGGGGTTATCGGCATCAATCCCGGCGTCGACATCCATTGGGGCATCTGCACCACCATCTGGGGCACGCCGGACCTGGACGACCTGCCGCGCAAGCCCGGCGTGGTCTCTGTCGCCGTCAGCAAGCCGGACGGTGACGAACTGATCGCGTTGGCCCGTCAGGGCGCCACCATCAAGCTGTTCACCGACATGGAGGAGGGCTGGTTCACCTCCACCCTGCCGGACGTCTTCATCCCCGGCACCGAAGAGCCGGAGAAGTACGTGCTGCTGCACGGCCATCTGGACAGTTGGGATGTCGGTGTGGGCGACAACGCCACCGGCGACGCAACCATGCTGGAGGTCGCGCGGGTCCTGTGGAAGAACCGGGACAAGCTGAAGCGATCGGTCCGCATCGCCTGGTGGCCCGGCCACTCCACCGGCCGTTACGCCGGCAGCACCTGGTTCGCGGACGAATTCGCGCTGGACCTGGAGGCCAACTGCGTCGCGCAGGTCAATTGCGACAGCCCCGGCTGCCGCTGGGCGACGGAGTTCGAGAACCTGTCGCTGATGTCGGAGGCCGACAGCTTCATCGCCGATATCGTGAAGGAGGTGGCCGACAAGCCGATCGGCGGCGAGCGGCCGCACCGGGCCGGCGACTATTCGTTCAACAATATCGGTATCAGCAGCTATTTCATGCTGTCGTCGACCATGACCACGGCCCTGCGGGAAGAGAAGGGCTATTACGCGGTCGGCGGCTGTGGCGGCAACATCGCCTGGCACACGGAAAACGACACGCTGGAGATCGCCGACAAGGACTCCATGGTGCGCGACATCAAGGTCTATCTCTTGGCCGTGTTCCGCAACGCCAACGCCGAGATCCTGCCCTTCGACTGGCGGGCGACGGCGAAGGAGTTCCTGGACACGATTGCCGGCTACCAAAAGACTGCGGGCGATCGCTTCGACCTCGGCCCGGCCAAGGAAGCCGCGGAAACGATGGCCGCCGCGCTGGACGACCTCTATGCCGGCATTGACAGCGGCGCGGTCGCGCCTGAGACCGCCAACGCGATCATCCAGGACCTGGCGCGTATCCTGGTGCCGATCAACTTCACCCGCGAGGCGCGGTTCCGCCACGACCCCGCGCTGACCGTGCCACCGCTGCCGACCATCGCGACGGTGAAGGATCTGGATTATCACCAGAACAACGGCACGTTGGGCTTTGCCGTCACCCAGCTTGTACGCGGCCGCAATCGCCTGATCTCGGCCCTGCGCCAGGCGACCCGGCACATCGAGCTGGCGCGCAAGGCGGCTTAGGGTTCGCAAAAAGGGGGTCGGCCGGCATGCGTGCCGCCTGGTACCGGTCGACCGGCCCCGCCGCCTCTGTCCTAACCGTCGGCGACCTGCCCGCGCCCAAACCGGCGCCGGGCGAGGTGCTGGTGCGCATGCGCGCCTCGGGCATCAATCCGGCGGATCTGAAGCGTCGTGCGGGCTGGCGCGGCATGGGTATGGACCACGATCTGGTCGTGCCCCATTCAGACGGCGCCGGCGAGATCGCTGCCGTCGGCGACGGGGTCCCGGCCGAGCGCATCGGTCAGCCTGTTTGGCTGTGGAACGCGCAAGGTGGCTATAACGAGCCGGGCCGCAGCCTGGGCACGGCGGCCGAGTTCTGCGCCTTGCCGGCGGCCCAGGCCGTGCCCCTGCCCGACGGTCTGACCTTTGCCGAGGGCGCCTGCCTGGGTGTGCCGGCGCTGACGGCCCACCGCGCCGTCTTCGCCGATGGCCCGGTGGCCGGCCAGACCATCCTGGTTGCCGGCGCGGCCGGCGCGGTCGCCCATTTTGCTGTCCAGTTCGCAGCGCAAGGCGGCGCCGGGGTGATCGGCACGGTCAGCGGCGAGACGAAGGCGCGGCACGCCCGTGACGCGGGCGCGGCCGAAACGATCAATTACCGCGAGGAAGACGTCGCGGCACGGGTTCTGGCACTGACGGACGGCGCCGGCGTCGACCGCATTATCGAGGTCGACTTCGCCGCCAACCTCGCGATCGATTGCGAGGTGATCAAGCCGAACGGCATGATCGCCTCCTACTCGTCCACCTCCGATCCCGAGCCGGTGCTGCCCTACTACGCGCTGGCGTTCAAGGGCGTGAACGTCCGGTTCGTCCAAGGCTTCAACCTGCCGAACGACGCGCGGCAGGCCGGCATCGAAGCGATCGACCGGCTGGCGGCCGGCGGCTTGCTGCAGATCGCGGTGGCAGAGCGCTTTCCGCTGGATCGGATCGCCAGCGCTCACGAAGCGGCGGAGACCGGCGCGATCGGCACCGTGGTCGTCGAGATCGACTGACGGCCGGCCTAGACGGTGCAACCCGGCTGCGGTGCGATGGCACCCAGCGGCTCAACGATCTCCAGCGTGCCCGACCCGGTATGGGCGATGAACATCGACAAGGTCGAATGATGGGTGTCGGCATCGATTTGGGACGGGCCGGTCGGCGTCTGATACTCCAGGCCCGCCAGGCCCGCGACCGCCGCCTCACGCGAGATCTCGCCCGACCGCTCCAACGCCGACTTCAGCGCATGCATCGCATTGTAGTGGGTCATGGCGTAGGAGGTGACGACGGTATCGGCGCCGGCGCTCTGGCGGATGCCTGAAACGAACGCTTGGGCGGCGGCGGAAGGGTCGGTTTCGATGAAGGGCTCGCAGCCATAGGCCGCAGTTGCCGAGCCACTGTCGCCCGGATGGAAATAGGTCGCAATGCCGCCGAGATTGCAGACGGTCACCTGGCTCAGCAGGCCTTCCTCGTAGGCCTGGTTCACGAACGCCAGATGCTGCGCCCCAGGCAGGGCGAGCACGAGCAGCCCGGCCCCGCTGGCGCGGATGGCGCCGACGATCTCGCCATAGTCCGACAGGCCGGCGACCGGTACGAAGCGCTGATCGAGCACCTGTCCGCCGGCCGCCTCGACGGTCTGTGCGGAGGCTTCGAACATCCGGCGTGGCCAGACATAGTCCGCACCCAACATGAACACCGTGTCGGCAATCTCACCCACGGCATAGCGCATCAACGGCTCCGCGCTCTGGTTGGGCACGCTGTTGAAAAAGAAGAAGACCTCGTTGCAGGCGCCGCCCTCATAGTCCGTGGCGTACAGCAAAGGTGTCCGCGACTGCGTCATGGCATCGGCAAGGGCGTCGCGGGACGCCGACGAAATCGGGCCGGTGACCGCGACGACACCGCTTCTGGCCACCAGGCTTTCCGCGGCGGCGGCCGAGCTCTGGGGATCGCTGGCATCGTCCTGATAGTCGATCGAGGCCGTCTGGCCGAGAATGCCGCCGGAATGGTTGATCTCGGCGATCGCGAGATCGATGCCCAGCCGCGCCTGCTGGCCAAACACCTGCCAGGCGCCGGTGAGCGGCAGAACGGCGCCGATTTCGACCGCGCTGGACGCCAACGACCGGCGCGGCCGCAACAGGGCCGGCGCGGCCAGCCCCGCCGCCATCGATCCGATAAGGTGCCGGCGACCGATGGTCGTCCGTTCGTCTTTCGTCGTCATCGTCCCCTCCTCAGATGGCAGCCGTCCGGGCACGCAAACGGCCCGACAAATCTGTTATATCAAATCATGGTTCACGTTCTTTGGTCGAGCCGGCATACTGTGTCGACGCCACCGACAATCCGCACCCCGACCGCCCCACGCTCACCCGCGCGACAAGCGCGCGACCAGAAGGATAGCAAAAAACGATGGCCATTCCCCGCGAGATCATCGACCGGTTCAAACCGCTTCCCGACGACCATATGCGCCGCTTGCTGACGCCGCCCACGGGGCCGGTGCGCATGGTCCTGGACACCGATGCCGCCAACGAGATCGACGACCAGTTCGCGCTCGCCTGGGCGCTGTTGTCGCCCGGCCAGATCGAGGTCGAGGGTGTTACCGCCGAGCCCTATTCGTTCCAGCATCTGCGGCCAGGCCTCTTGCAGGCGCACGAGATCATGAAGGAAGGCGGCGCCAAAACGCCCGAGGAACACGCGATCGTCGGCACCTATCGCGGCTGGGTCGAAGGATTGATAGACCAAGAAAGACACCCGGCCGAAGTCGAGTTCGTGCCGCCCGACGAGGGCGAACAGCGCAGCTATGACGAAATCCTGCGGGTCTATGACAAGCTGAACATCGACCCCGGCGGCAAGGTCTTCCACGGCTCGCCCAGCTATCTCACCTCGCTGGACCAGCCGATCCGTTCCCCGGCGGCGGAGTTCATCATCGAGCGGGCGTTGGCGCCGTCGGACCGGCCCCTTTATGTTTCGGCGATCGGCTGCGTTACCAACATCGCGTCCGCCCTGCTGATGGCGCCGGAGATCATCGACAACATGGTCGTTTTGTGGACCTCCGGCTACCCGAGCCGAAGCCATCGCAACAACCTGCCGTCGCTGAACCTGGTGCAGGACAAATTGGCATCACAATTGCTGTTCGAAAGCGGCGTGGCCCATGTCTACCTGCCCGGATTTCACATCGGGGCGCAGCTCACCATCTCGCTACCGGAGATGGAGAAATGGGTGCGCGGCAAGGGCGCGATCGGCGACTATCTCTATCACCTCTATACCAACAACCCGATCCACCATCAGCGCGGCATCACCGGCATTGAATGGCGCACCTGGATCGTCTGGGACATCATCAACATCGCCTGGCTGATCAATCCCGACTGGGTGCCGACCGACATTTTGCCGGCGCCCGTGCTAGCCGACGATCTGACCTGGCAGCACCCCGAGGGGCGCCATGCGATGCGCGAGGCCTATGACATCAACCGCGACGCCATCTATCGCGACTTTTACCTGAAGCTGGAAAAGGCGCCGTAGTCCCGCCATGCGCATCGCCTTTATCGGCTTGGGCACGATGGGCCTGCCGATGGCCCACAATCTGGTCAAGGGCGGCCACGAGGTCGCCGGCTTCGACGTTCAGGGGCACGCCGTCGCCCGCCATGTCGACAATGGCGGTATCGGCGCCGTTTCGGCGGTGGAAGCAGTCGGCGCGGCCGACCTGGTGATCACCATGCTGCCCAATGCGGACCATGTCCGGGCGGCCCTTCTCGGCCCCGACGGCGCGCGGGAGGCGCTGCCGCCATCGGCGCTGGTGGTCGACATGTCGACGATCCATCCGCTGGAAAGCGATGCCCTCCGCGCGGCCCTGACGGACCGAGAACAGGGCATGGTCGACGCGCCGGTAGGGCGCACGTCGCTGCATGCGATCGAGGGCAAGCTGCTGATCCTTGCCGGCGGTACAGCACGCGACATCGCCCGGGCGCAGCCGGCGTTCGATTGCATGGGCGATGAGACGGTCGATTGTGGCGGCCCCGGCACGGGCATCCGCATGAAGATCGTCAACAACTTCATGTCGATCGCCAACAACGTGCTGACCGCCGAGGCCCTGACCTTGGCCGAGAAGAGCGGCCTCGACGTCGCTTTGGCGCGGCGGGTGATGGCCGGAACAGTCGCCGGCCAGGGTCACATGAACACGACCTATCCCGCCAAGGTGCTGAAGGGTGACCTGACGCCCGCCTTCATGCTGGATCTGGCCCACAAGGATATCGGCCTGGCCCTGGAGGTCGCTGGCAGCGCCAATGTGCCGGCGCCCCTCGGCGCGGCGGCGCGGGAGCAGTACACGCTGGCGCGCGGACAGGGGCGCGGCGGCGAGGACTGGACCGCGATCTACGCCATGATGCGCGAACTGGCCGGGCTGAAGGGCTAAAGCGCGCCGCGCTCGCGCAGGTCCTCCGCCAGCTTGGCCTGATAGGCGGCGTGGGCCGCCTGGTCTTCGCGCGCCCGCTTGGCGTAGTAGATGAAGCCCAGCGCCTGGCGCGTGCGGCTGTGCGACTGGTTGCCGCCGGCGAAGTGCACAGTCCGCGCGTCGTGGGCCAGAAGGGTGCCTGGCGCGGCTGGAAAGGCGCGCTCTGGATATGAACCCCGAAGGCCGTCGAAGTCGCTGACCTGCTGGCTGAAGCCGATCGTCTGGGTACGCTCATGCGGCTGGATGCCGGCCTTGTGGGAGCCTTCCAGATAGCGGACGCAGCCTGTCTCCTCGTCGACCGGTTCCAGCGCCAGCCACATGGTGACCGCGACGCAGGGTTTCAGCATGAAGTAGTAGCCGTCCTGATGGGGCGGCGTCGGCTGGCCGACCAGGGGTGGCTTGTTGAAGTACTGCATGTTGCGGCCGACGGCCTCGTCCTGCAGCAGGATTTCCGCCAGCCGCCGCGCCCTGCCCTCGAACATCAACCGTTCGAACAGCTTGTCCCATTTGAACAGCTCTTGCACCTGTTTCAGGGTGGAGCGGTCGGCGGGGTCCTCGAAATAGATGCGGTCGTCCGGAATGCCGCCAATGCGCCCCTCGCGGATATCGGCGATCTTGCCCAGCGCCGCGGCGATCGTTTCCCGGTCCAGGAAGCCCTCGAACGCGACATAGCCGTCGCGGCCGTAGGTCGCCAGGATTTCAGGTTCGTTCCCAGGGTCGAAGGTCTTCATGCCGTCAGTTCCTAGCTAGCAGTTCCGTCTCGGCGACAGCGAGCAGCGGGTCGCTCGTCTTGCGCATCCAGCCGATCAGCGCGGTGGTGAGGCGATCGATGTCCGGCGCAGCCGTGGGATCGTCAATGCGGTTGGTCTGTTCGTACGGGTCGGATGCGAGGTCATAGAATTCGCCGCGCTCGCCCCGGTTCCAGACCCGCTTAAAGCGGTTATCGACCACCAGCCGAAAGTCGGCGATGCCATGCCAGTCACCCAGGCTTCGCATCTCCGAGAAGCGATAGCGCGGCCGGTCAGCGGACAAGAGATCGGCGCCTTCATAGACGTCCGGGATCGGCAGGCCGCAGGCGGCCAGAATCGTCGCCGGTACGTCGATCAGCGAGGCGGGACCGGTCACCTGCCGTCCGGCGCCAATGCGACCCGGCAGGCGCAGGATCAGCGGCACGCGCAGGCATTCCTCGTAAGGTGCCATTTTGTGCCAGAGGCCGTGGCTGCCCATCATCTCGCCATGGTCGGAGCAATAGATGACCAGCGTGTCGTCGAGCACGCCTTGCGCCTCCAGCCGCGCCAGCAGCCGGCCGAACTGGGCATCGACCATCGAGGTGTAGCCCCAATAGGCGGCCATCGACTTGGCCCAGGGCGGCCAGCGGTCGCCGTAGTCCTCGAACAGCGCATGGTAAAAGCTGCGCGCCACGCTCGCCGGCTCGCCGCCTTGCAAACCGAAATTCGGCGGCTCCGGTGCCGTGTCGGCGCCGTACATGTCGAAGAACGGGTCCGGCACCTTGAAGGGCGGGTGGGGCGCGAACCAGCCGCAGACCAGAAAGAAGGGCTGGTCGGCCGGGCGTTCGTCGAGGAACTGTAGAGCCAAGCTGGTGACCCAGCCGTCATAGGTCTGATCGGCCGTCAGGTCCGCTTGCCGCTTGGGCGTCGGCATCGACATCGACGGCGTGCGTCTGGTGCGCAAATCGTCGTCGGATACCGGCCAGCCGTCGGGCAAGCCACGGGCAGCGCACCAGGCCGAATAGTCGGCGGAGGCCTGGCCTTCGGCGCGGTCGAACCAGTCGTCGATGCGCCGCTTTTCCAACACCGCGTCGGCAGGCCCGTGGACGTCGAGCAGGCCAAGCTCGGCCTCCCTGCCCTTGAACGCGGCCGGGTGGCCGTCCGGTTCCAGATGCCATTTGCCGGCATAGGCGGTGTGGTAGCCGGCGCCGCGCAGCGCATCGGTCAGGCGCGGCGGTGCTTCGATGGTGTCCTTGTTGCTCATCATATCGACCTGATGCGGGTATTGCCCGGTCATCAGGGAGGCGCGCGACGGCAGGCAGATCGGGCTGGGGCAGATCGCGTCGACGAAGCAGGTGCCCTCGCGCGCCAGCCGGTCGATATGCGGCGTCCGGCACAGGGTCCGGCCCAGGAACCCAAGCGTATCGGTCCGCTGCTGGTCGGAAATGCACAGGAGGACGTTGGGGCGCTTGCTCATGGGCCTTAGGCCGACGCGTCCGGCTTGGCGAAGTGGCAGGCGACCTGGTGGCCGTCGCCGTGATCGATCAGTGGCGGTTCCTCGCGGCGGCAGATCTCTTCGGCGATCGGGCAGCGGGTGCAGAAATTGCAGCCCTTCGGCGGATTGGCGGGGCTGGGCAGGTCGCCGGTCAGCATGATGCGGTGGCGCTGTTTTTCCACCTTCGGGTCCGGGATCGGGACGGCGGACAACAGGGCCTGGGAATAGGGGTGCTTCGGCGCGTGGTAGAGCGTGCGGCTGTCCGCCATCTCGACGATCTTGCCGAGATACATGACCGCGATGCGGTCGCTGATGTGCCGCACGACGCTGAGGTCGTGGGCGATGAACAGATAGGTCAGGCCCAGCCGGCCTTGCAGATCCTTCAGGAGGTTGATCACCTGGGCCTGGATCGAGACGTCGAGCGCGGCAATCGGCTCGTCGCAGACGATGAAGTCCGGGCTGAGCGCCAGCGCGCGGGCGATGCCGATGCGCTGGCGCTGGCCGCCGGAAAACTCGTGCGGATAGCGTTGGGCGAAGGCCGGATCCAGGCCGACGGTCTCCAGCAGCTCGCCGACCCTTGCCTGCCGGTCGCGCTTTTTCAGGATGCCGTGATGGACCGCCGCCTCGGCGATGATGGTGCCGACGGTCAGGCGCGGGTTCAGGCTGGCGTAGGGATCCTGGAAGATCATCTGCATACGCGGGCGCAGGCGCCTGATGTCCCCCTGACCAGCCGTCGCGATGTCGCGTCCATCGATGCGGATTTCGCCAGCGGTCGGCTGGTTCAGGCGCAGGATCGTGCGGCCGATGGTGGTCTTGCCGGAGCCGCTTTCGCCAACCAGGCCCAGCGTTTCGCCACGCCGAAGGTGAAAGCTGACGCCGTCCACCGCCTTGACCGCGCCGATGCGCCGCTGGATGACGATCCCGCGTGTAATCGGGAAATGCATCTTCAGGTCGCGCACCTCGACGAGGGGCGGCGCGGCGGCAGCGGTCACGTCCATGGCAGGCGGCCCTCGCGGCGGCGGACCTCGTCCAGCCGGTGGCACGCAGCGTGGTGCCCGTCACCCACGGTGATGACCGGCGGCACCTCGACCCGGCAGGTCTCTGTCGCCAGCGGACAGCGCGGCGCGAAGGCACAGCCCGGCGGCAGCGACGACGCGTTGGGTGGCTGGCCGGGGATGGAGTCCAGATGCTCCCCAGGCTCCTGATCCAGGCGCGGCAGGGAGGCGAGCAGGCCGATCGTGTACGGGTGCGCCGGTGCGTCGAACAGGTCCTCGACCGTGGCCCGCTCCACCACCCGGCCGGCATACATGACGATGACCTTCTGGGCGATGCGGGCGACGACACCCAGATCGTGGCTGATCCAGACGATGCCCATATCGTGCGACGTCTGCAGGCCGACGACCAGGTCGATGATCTGGGCCTGGATCGTCACATCCAGCGCCGTCGTCGGCTCGTCTGCGATCAGCAGACGCGGGCCGCAGGCGATGGCCAGCGCGATCATCGCGCGCTGGCGCATGCCGCCCGAAAACTGGTGTGGGTATTCGTCGATGCGGTGGGCAGCGTCGGGAATGCCGACCTCATCCAAGAGCGAAATGGCCCGGTCCCGCGCCGCCTTGCCGGTCATGCCGAGATGTTCTTCCAAGACCTCGGTGATCTGCCGGCCGACGGTCAGGACCGGGTTCAGCGAGGTCATGGCGTCCTGAAACACCATGGCGATGTCCTTGCCGCGCAAGCGCCGCAAGTTTTCCTCATCGATCGCCAGCAGGTCGGCACCATCGAAAAAGGCCGTGCCGCTCTCGATCACGCCGGGCGGCATGGGAATGATGCCCATGATCGAGCGCATGGTGACGCTCTTGCCCGAGCCGCTTTCGCCGACGATGGCCAGCACCTCGCCCTCGGCCAGGTCGAAGCTCATATCCGCAACCGCGCGCACCTTGTCGGGCCCGCGACCGAACGAGGTGGTCAGGCCGTCGACCGAGAGCAAGAGCTGGGCCGCCACGTTACTTCTCGCCGATCAGCTGTTGGGGGTCGAAGGCGTCGCGCAATCCGTCGCCGACGAAGTTGATGCACAGCACGGTGGTGAGCGTGAAGATGGCCGGCGGGATCCACATCCACGGCTCCTCACGCATGATGCGCAGGTCGCGCGCGGCCTCCATCATGTTGCCCCAGGTCGGTGTCGGCAGCGGCACGCCGAGGCCCAGGAAGCTCAACCCCGCCTCGGTCAGGATCGCGAGGCTGACCGCGAAGGTGATGTTCGCGACCAAAGGCGCTACCACGTGCGGCAGCATATGGCGGGTGATGATGATGGCGTTGGTCAGTCCCAGCGTGCGAGCGGCGGTAACGAAGTCCTGGTCGCGCAGTTGCAGGATCTGGCCACGCACCAGGCGGGCCGTCGGCGGCCAGCGCAGGCCGCCGATGATGAAGATGACGTTGACGAGGCCGGGCCCGGTGAACGCGGCCACGGTCAGCATGATGATGATCGGCGGAAAGGCCATGACCACGTCGGTGATCCGCATGACCACCATGTCGGCCCACTTGCCGAAATAGCCGGAAATCACGCCCAGCACGATACCGATGATCGTCGACAGGAAGGCGGCGGCCAGGCCGATCACCAGCGAGACGCGGCCGCCATAGAGCGTCCGGGTCCAAATGTCCCGGCCCAGCGTATCGGTGCCCAGCCAGTGGTCCGCGCTGGGTGGTTGGCGGATCGCGGCCATGTTCAGACCCAGCGGGTCGTAGCCAGAAAAGAACGGTGCGAACGCGCACAGGATGACGATCACCCCCAACACGGCCAGCGCCACCATGGCGATCCGGTGCTGGCGAAACCGGCGCCAGGCAACCTTGGCCGGGGAGTCGATCGTGACCTCGGTCATGGCCATCGCGCTACTCCAGCCGGATGCGCGGATCGATGGCCGCGTAGGCGACATCGGTGATCAGGTTGGCCGCCAGCACGAACACGGCGATCACCAGATTGGCGGCCATGATGACCGGGAAGTCGCGCGAGATCACGCTATCGAAATAGAGTTTGCCCATGCCGGGGAACGAGAAGATCGTTTCCAGGAACACCGCACCGACGACCAGTTCCGGGATCGAGTAGCCGATCATGGTGACGACCGGGATCAGGCCGTTGCGGAAGGCATGGCGCATGACCACGATGCGGCGCGGCATGCCCTTGGCGGTGGCGGTGACGACGTACTCCTGCTTCAGGACATCCAGCATGGAAAAGCGCGTGTAGCGCATGAAGGTCGCCATGTGGATGATCGACAGCACCAGTGCCGGCAGTATGAGATGGTGCAGCAGGTCGCCCAGCGTATGAACCCCGGGCGAGCGCATGCCGCCGGCCGGAAACCAGCCGAGCTGCACCGAAAAGATGTAAAGCGCCAGAATGCCGGCGATGAAGGCCGGCATGGAAATGCCCACAAACGACAGAAACGAGATGGTGAAGTCGGCGACGGAGTATTGGCGCAGCGCGGTGTAGATGCCCAGCGAGATGCCGAAGGTCACCGCGACGAACAGGCCGATGCCCATGATCATCATGGAGTTGCCGAAGCGCCGCAGCAGCAACTCGCCCACCGGTTCGGACCGGATCAGGCTGTAGCCGAAATCCCCCTGAAGGACGCCGCCGAGCCAATGCAGATAGCGAACCGGTGCGGGATCGTTGAGGCCCAGCCGCTCACGCAGGGCCTCAAGGTCCGCCTCCGACATGCCGGCCATGACTTCTGGGTTGGCGAAGAAGTCGACGACGTCGCCGGGCGCCAGCTCGATCAAGGCAAAGACCAGCACGGTCACCATGAACAGGACCGGGATGGCCAGCAGCAGCCGCCTGATGATGTAGCGGGTCACTTAATCGGTCGCTTGGCGATGGGTGGCGCGAGATGGGGCGGACGCCGCGATGCGCCCGCCCCAACCTTCACGCATGCTTCGCTACGCGACCGTTACTGCACCGCCCAGGTGTGGGCGTTGTCCTGATAGGGACCGCCCGCCGGGGCCGGCTGCCACCAGAAGTTCTCGATCGACGGATCGGCGGCGCCGAAGCGGTTGCCGACCCACATCTGCAGGTCAGGCAGCATCTCCGCATGCAGGCGGCAGAAATCGCCCAGGGCGGCGTTGTAGTCGTCGATCGTCGGCGCGGCCGAAATGGCGGCGACCGCCTCGGCGAACCCGTCGGCGTCATAGTCATAGCCGGTCACGCCGGTTCCAAGAGCACCGCCATTGCTCCACAGCCGGCCGACATCATTGCCGAAGCGCGGCACGCCGAAGCCGTGATACTGGTTCTGCCAGTCGCCGTCGGGCGAATAGCTGGCGCGGAAGGTCGGGATGTCGACGAAGCGATAGCTGAAATCGTTGATGCCGATCTGCGACAGATAGGCCTGAACCGCCTGCAGCGCGGAGTTGTGCGCCGTGTTGTCGTAGCCGGCATGGCCGACCCATTCCATGGAGATCGAGCCCGGATCGACGCCGGCCTCCTGCAACAGCGACGCGGCGCGGTCCGGATCGTAGCCATAGGTCACGACATCTTCCGGCCACAGATCGGCGTAGGGGATCGGGCACGGGATCGACACATAGGTGCCGCCGAGGATGTTCTCCGTGATCGCGTCGCGGTCGATGGCGTGCAGGATCGCCTGACGCACCCGAATGTCCGAGAACGCGTCGTCGACCAGGTTGTAGTTGAAGCGCGTCATCACCACGACGCCCGACAGGTTGGAGAAGATGTCGTAGTCATCTTCCAGCGACGGCACGTCGGTCTCCGTGACATAGGTGAAGTCGATATCGTCCGCCTCCAACGCCAGCAACGCCGCCGTCTGGTCGCCACCGAAATAGCGGATCACCAACTCGTCCAAAGCCGGCCGGCCCTGGAAATAGTTCTCGTTGGCCGCCAGGGTCATATACTCGTCCGGCGCGTATTCGGCGACGACGAAGGGCCCCGAGCCGACAAAACGAGACGGATCGCGGAACCAGTCCGTGGTCATGAAGTCGGCGGGTTCGAAGTCGACGGCGTGTTCGGGCAGAATGTAAAATCGGAACAGGCTGGCGAAATGGCGCGGGTTCGGCGCGGACAGGGTGAACCGGATGGTCCGGTCGTCGATGACCTCGATGCCGTCCAGGCTGTCGGCCTCGCCGGCGGTCTTGGCATCGAAACCGGCAACCTCGGACAGGGAGAGATTGCGGTCGCCCGGCCGGTCGCCGCCCCAGTCCGGCGCGGTCATGAACTCGGCGGTAAATGCCCAGTCATTGGCCGTCATCGGCGTGCCGTCGGACCACAGCAGCCCGTCGCGCAAGGTGTAGGTCCAGACGGTGTGGTCGTCGTTCGATGCCCACGATTCCACGGCATAGGGCACGATTTCCGACAGATCCTCGTTGAAGATCGTCGGCGTGATGAACTGCTTCACATGGGTGGTGTGCCCCGCACCGCTGGACCAGGGCCGCGCATCCTCGTCGCCGCCCGGCCCCATATCCAGCGCCGTGACCAGCGAACCGCCGGCCAGCGCCGGGCCCGCCAGGCCGAGCGTCAGGGCCACGGCCGTCGTGGCCAGCAGCTTCCTGCCAAGCGCAGTTCCGCCGGCGTTTCCGTGCAGTGGTGACATTGTCTTCTCCCGTTCAGTTTGCTGTTGCTTGCTTCAGGCGTTCGCCGCCCGGTCCGGCGTCAGGGCCGGACCAAAGTGCCGGCGGAAGACCGCGCGCAGCTCAGTTGCCTGCGCCTCGGTCAGGGTTTTGAACGGTGCGCGGCAAACGCCGCCCTCCAGCCCAAGGTCCGGCAGCAAGACCTTCAGGCCCTGTAAGCCGATCATGACCTTGATGACGTCGTTGATCGCGCGCTGATGGGTCAAGGCGCCGGCGACATCACCCGCCGCGATCGCATCACGAACCGCCAGGATCCGGGGGCCCAACACGGTGTAGGTACTGCCGATGCCGCCATCACCGCCCAACGCCAGCCCGCCGGCCAAAACCTCGTCATGGCCGACAAAGACCGACTTGTCCGGAAACGCCGTCTTCATGCGTTCCAGCATGAACAGGTCGTGCGAGGTGTGCTTCACGCCCGCGACGAAATCCCATTCCAGCATCGCCAGGATGGCGTCCAGTTCTAACGTCACGCCACTGGCGCGGGGAATGTTGTAGAGCACGACGGGCACCGACACCGCCTCGCCCACCGCGAGCGTGTGGCGCCGGATCTCGTCCAGGCTGAAGCCGTAATAGTAGGGCGGCACGAAGGAAACGGCGTCGTACCCGGCAGCCTCGGCCCGCTTGGCCAGCGCCACGGTTTCCTGGGTCGAGATGCAGCCGACATTGGCGATCACCGGAACGCGCCTGGCGATCGTCTCGGCCACGAAGTCCAGCATCCTGTGGCGCATGGGTTCGGCCATCAGCAGCGCCTCGGAGGTCGAGCCACCGGCGTAGAAGCCGTGCATACCCTGATCGATATTGTGCTCAATCAGTGCCGCCAGCGCAGTTTCGATGATCGCCCCATCGGCATCGAACGGCGTCATCAGGGCCGGGAACATGCCGCGCAGCATCACGCCGTTCCTCGCGGCGCAACCGGCCCCGGCGCGCCGCCATCTGGCAGAAAGTACATGCAGTAAGCCCTGTTCAGATGGCGGATCATCGCGTCCTCCGCCTGCTGCTTGTTACGGCGGACGACGGCGTCGAAGACTTCCTGGTGCTCAGCCTGGCTCATCCGGTTCACGGCTTCGACGTCCTTGCGTGCCGGCCGGCGCTCGATCAGCCATTCGACCACCGCGTCGTGCACGGCAACGATGATCGGATTGCCCGGCACTTCCGCCAGCACCCGGTGGAAGGCGACATCGGCCTTGCGAAACGGTTCGTCCGTGTCGATCTGGGCCTCGCAGGCCTTCAGGGCCGCATGCAGCGCCGAAATCTGGGCCGGCGTGGCGTGGTCGACGGCGTAACGCACGACGCCGGTTTCCAGCAACATGCGGGCCTGTTCCAGATGGCCGAAGCCTTCCGGCGTGCGCATGAACTGGCCGGCGAGGGACGACAGACGCGCGAACAAATGGTCCAGGGAAGGTTCCTGCATCCGGGGTCGGCGGCCCGCCGAACTGTCGATATAGCCGCGGCTTTCCAGATGGATCATCGCCTCGCGCACGGTCGGACGGCCGACGCCGAACTGCACGCACAGATCGCGCTCGGACGGCAGCGCCGAGCCCTCGGGGAAGTCGCCGTTGCGAATGCGCTCAACGAGTGCATCCGCGATGTCGGTGGACAGTCTGCGACGGCCAGCGGCTGGTTCGGTCATGGCCAAAGGCTAATTTGGTCTTACCGATGAGTCAAATGGCTTTACCAAACTGACTTTCGGGCATACCATTGCGCCATGCCGATCATCTCAGCAGACACGCCCGGCGGACGCCCCTGGCCGCGCGGCGTCTGGGCGACCGTTCTGTTGCCTCTGAACGCCGATGGCGGGATCGACCACGGCGCGTTGCAGACCCAGTTGGACACGCTTGCCGGCCTTGGGGTGGAGGGCATCTACGCCTTCGGAACGGCCGGCGAATTCCACGCCATCACCGAAGCCGAATACGACCGCGTTGCGCAGCAAGCCTCTGAAATGGCGACAAAAAGCGGCCTACCGTTCCAGATCGGGGTTTGCGACGCCAATCCCCGAATCAGCCTCGACCGCGCGCGGCGTCTGTCCGCCTCCGGCGCGACGGCCTTACAGGTCGTGCTGCCGGATTGGGTGCCGCCGAGCGATGAAGAGGCCATCCGCTTCCTGGAAGACATCGCGATCGCGGCCGACCCCTGCCCGCTGGTGCTGTACAACCCGCCTCATGCCAAAAGGCGGCTGACGACCGGCGAGATCGGCCGCCTGGCGCGGGCCGTTCCGGCGGTGATCGGCGTCAAGGTCCTGGATGGCGACGCTCAATGGTATGACCAAGCGCGGCCTTTGTTCGACCAGTTGTCCGTATTCATTCCGGGGCACCGGATGGCGACCGGTGTTTTGGCCGGCGCCCATGGCAGCTATTCGAACATGGCCTGCCTGTCGCCCTCGGCCACGCTGGGCTGGTGGCGCTTGATCGAGGCGGAGCCGGAGCGTGCGCTGGCGATCGAGCGGGACATCGCCGGCCTGTTTCGCGACGTGGTTCAGCCGATGCTGGCGCGCGGCCCATACCAGCCCTTCGCCTTCGACAAGGCGCTGGCGGCCATCGGCGGCTGGGCGCCGTTGGATGCCACGGTCCGCTGGCCCTACACCAGCCTGCCACCAACCGAACTGACGGTGCTGGACGACGCGATCCGAGAGCGGCTGGGCGACCTCCTCGCTCTGGACACGACCGGTCGCTGGGTCACGGCTTCGGCCAGCGACTAGCGCCTACCAGCAGACAAAGCCGCCATCGACGATCAGGTCGATGCCGGTGCAGAAGGACGAGGCCTTGGCGGCGAGGAAGACCGCGGGGCCGACCAGCTCGTCCACCTCCGCCATGCGGCCGAGCGGCGTGTCCGCCTCAAACTGTTTGCGCTGTTCGGCCACCTCGGGCCGCAGGTTCATCGGCGTGGCGGTGTAGCCCGGGCTGATCGCGTTGACGCGCACACCGCGATCGCACCATTCCATGGCCAGGCTCTTGGTCAGGTGGATCACCGCGGCCTTCGAGGCGTTGTAATGCACCTGGGTCAGGCCGCGATTGACGATGCTGCCGGACATGGACGCGATGTTGATGATCGACCCGCGCTTGCGCCCCAGCATGGCGCGGCCCTCGGCCTGGCAGCAGGTGAACAGGCCGGTCAGGTTGACGTCGAACATCTGTTGCCACTGCTCGCGCGTCAGTTCCTCGGCGGGCGCGGCGTTGGCGATGCCGGCGGCGTTGATCGCCACGGTCAACGGGCCAAGCGACGCCTCGGCGTCGGCAACTGCCGCCGCCACGTCTTCCTCATTGACGACGGTGCCGGTTAGCCCGTGCGCGCCGCGGCCCATGGCTTCGATGCGCTGAACAGTCTCCGCCAGGCCCTCGCTTGTCGGCAGATCGAAACAGGCGACATCGGCGCCGGCCTCCGCAAGGCCGATGGCCAGCCGCTGGCCAATGCCGCTGCCCGCGCCGGTGACGAAAGCCACCTCCCCGTCCAAGCGAAATAGATCCATTTGCCGTCCCCCCCAAGCGTTAGCTGGTTGCCAGTTCCATCACCGCGACATGGCTGAGGGCCTCGCGGTCCAACAGGCCGCGCTGGCGCCCCCGGCTCAATACCAGCACCCGGTGCGACAGGCCCAACACCTCTTCCAGATCGGAGGAGACGACCACCACCGCCATGCCGGATTGGGCCAGGCCGGCGATCACCTCATAGATCGCAGCGCGGGCGCCGACATCGATGCCGCGCGTCGGCTCGTCCAGAATGAAAATCTTGGGATCGCGCGAGATCCACTTGGCGATCACCAGCTTTTGCTGGTTGCCACCGGAAAGCACGCTGGCGCTTTGCGCCGGCTGGCCCTTCACGCCCATGCGGCTGATGGCGGCTTGCGCGAAGCGGCGCATGGCGCCGGGCGAGATCCAGCCGCGCCTTCCCATAAGGTCGAAATTGCCGTAGGCGACATTGTCGGCCAGCGTCTGGTCGAGCAGCAGCCCTTGCTGCTTGCGGTCTTCCGGGACCATGACGAGGCCGGCCCGGATGGCGTCGCCCGGCTCGCGCAGATGGACCACCTGACCGTCGATCGACACCGATCCGGACGCCAACGGGTCGGCGCCCGTGATGGCGCGCACCAGCTCCGTCCGGCCGGCGCCGACGATGCCGGCAATGCCGAAGACCTCGCCGGCGCGCACGGAGAAGCTGACGTTTCGGAAGGCACCGTCGACGCCGGACAGGTTGTCCACGCTCAGGACCTCCTGGTCCCGAGGCGGCGCGATGGTCGGGAACATGCGGTCGACGCTGCGGCCGACCATTTCTTCGATCAGGGTCTTCACCGGCACCTGGGCCGTGTCGTGGGTCGCCACCAGGGCGCCGTCGCGCAGGACCGCAACCCGGTCGGCGATGCGGGCGATTTCGTCCAGGCGGTGGCTGATATAGATGAACGAGACGCCGTCTTGCTTCAGCCGTTCGATCTGCTCAAACAGGCGGTCGGTCTCCTCGCCGCCCAGCGCTGCGGTGGGCTCGTCGAGGATCAGCAGGCGGGCGTTCAGGGTCAGCGCCTTGGCGATCTCGACCTGTTGCTGGGCGGCGACGCGCAGGCTGCCAACACGGGTGGTCGGCGGGATGTCCAGGCCCAGGCGCTGAAGTTGTTCGGCCGCGCGCCGGTTCATGGTCTCGCGGTCGACCATGGCGCCACGCATGGGCAGCCGGCCGACAAAGACGTTCTCGGCGATCGACAGGTCCGGCAGCAGGCGCATTTCCTGGTGGATCAGGCCGATACCCGCGGCCAGCGCGTCGGCGGGGGAGACAGGGCGGAAGGCCTGGCCTTCCCACACCATGGTGCCTTCGGTGGGCGGGTGAATGCCGGCGATCATCGCCGACACGGTCGATTTGCCGGCGCCGTTTTCACCGAGCAAGGCGACGACCTCACCCGGTGCGACGTCCAGGTCCAGGTCGGAGACGACGCGGTTGCCGAAAAAGTCCTTCGACAAACCGCGGATGGAGAGCCCCCGGCGGGGGCTCTCCGGCGCGCTGGCGGCCGGCATGGGGGGAGCCGTCGTTCCTGACGGCGCCGGCCGTTCAGCGCGGGTCGATATCACGGATGGTTCTCCAGGAACCCGGCCGCGTTTTCCGACGTGGTGAGCGTTGCAGGCTGAAGCTGCTCGGCCGGCACGTCTTCACCGTTGATCAAGGCGATCGCCGATTCCAGCGCCATCCGGCCCATGCCCTGTGTCCGCTGCGTCATGGTGGCGTCGAGCACACCGTCGCGAACCGCCTCAAGCCCGGCAAAGTCACCGTCGAAGCCGACGACCAGAACGTCATGGTCTAGATTGGCGACCTGGACGGCCTGAGCGGCACCCAGCGCCAGCGCGTCGGCACGGCCGAAGAAGATGGTGATCTCCGGGTCGCGCAGCAGCATGTCCTGGGCGATGGCAAAGCCTTCATCCTGCATCCACATGTTGCTGGCCTGCTGGGCGACGATTTCGATGCCCGGGCAGTCGTCAAGCGCGGCGCGGAAGCCGGTGTCGCGGTCGATCTCCGGCGTCGTGCCCAACTGGCCTTGGACGACGCCGACACGGCCGGTGCCGCCAGTCTGCTCGCAGACCCAGTCGCCCAGCTCTTGCGCTGCGGCGACGCTGTTGGTGGCAATGAAGGTATCGCCCGGCACGTCCGGCGGGTTGCGGTCAACCGCGACCACCGGGATGCCGGCGGCGCGCGCCGCCTCGACCGGCACGCCGGCGGCGGTGGCGCCGGCCGGAATGTAGATCAACGCGTCGATCTCACGGGTGATCAGATCCTGGATCTGGCTGACCTGCGTCGCGGCATCACCGGCGGCGTCGACCGTGATGATCTCGATGCCCTGTTCCTCGCCCGCGGCCTCGACCGACTGTTTGATCTGGTTGAAGAAATCGGCCTGCAGGTTGGCGACCGCCAGGCCGATGGTCAGGTCGTCCTGCGCCTGCGCGGCCGTGCCCAACAGGGCGGCGCCGGCGACGGCAATGGCGGATGTGGTGGTTAGAAATACGCGGTTCATGGGGTGCTCCCTCTCTCATTTGGGCCGATGGGCCCGTTGGTTCGTCGTTCTTGTCCGTCCCGAGACGGCCGCTGCAGATGCCAGCGAAGGCCCGGCGTCTGTCGAAACTCTCTGGCTCGTCGTTCTGTCCTCCCTGTTCTTGGCGTGCTCTGTTTCGAAACCGACGCTAGCGGTTGCGCCGGCCCAACGTGTCGAACGTCACCGCCAGCGCGATGACGCAGCCGATCACGACCATCTGGATGAAGGGCGACACGGCCAGCAGGTTCAGCCCGTTGCTCAAAACGCCGATGATCAGGACACCGACCACGGTGCCCGCGATGCTGCCGACCCCGCCGGCCAGGCTGGCCCCGCCGATGACGACGGCGGCGATGGTGTCGAGCTCGTAGGTCAGGCCGGCGCTGGGCTGGGACGAGTTCAGGCGCGCGGCCAGCGCGATGCCGGCAAGCCCCGACAGGGCGCCGCACATGGCATAGACCCCGACCGTGACCTTCTTGACCGCGATGCCGGACAGGCGCGCGACCTCCGGGCTGCCGCCGATGGCGTAGAGATTGCGGCCGCCGGGCCGGTAGCGCAGATAGATGAAGGCCAGGATGACCGAGACGATGAAGACGCCCACGGTGACCGACAGAAAGTCGAAATGCCGGACGGTGGCAAAGCTGGTGAACCAGGACGGATAGCCGACGATCTGGCGCCCGTCGGTCAGGATGTTGGCGAGGCCGCGCGCCACGGTCATCATCGCCAAGGTGGCGATGAAGGGCGGCAGCCGCGCGACGGTGATCAAGAGGCCGGAAACGGCACCACAGGCGGCACCGGTCAGAATGGCGCACAGCATCGCGATTTCGAGCGGCACGCCGAATTCCCGGCTGAGCCAGCCCATCATCATCATCGAAAAGGCCAGGACGGAGCCGACCGAGAGGTCGATGCCGCCGGTGATGATGACCGCCGTCATGCCGATCGCCAGGATGCCCAGGACGGTCACCTGATCGAGGATGTTCAGCGCGTTGCGGGTGGTGAAGAAGTATTCCGAGGTGAACGAAAAAACGATGCACAGCAGCACCAGCCCGACCAGCGGCCCGAAGAAGCCAAGGCCCCAATTGAAACTGGGGATGGTCAGCCGGCCCGTTGCCTGATCCTGTTCGCTGGGCGCTACCATGGCGGTCCCCCTTCTCAACGCACGCAGCGCGCGGTGTTCGGTATGTCGAGCGTCGGCGCCGGCGCGGGGGTCGCCGGTTCGTCCAACACTTGCTGGATCGCGGTCAGCCAGCGGGCCCGATGGGTCGCGCGGTCGAAGGCCGACATGGCCGGCTGAAACACGCGGCCGCCGCGATCGAGGGTTTTCAGCCGCTCAAGCGTCCATAAGCCGACGGACAGGCCGGCCAGGTGGGCGACGCCAAGGGCGGACAGTTCGGCTGCATCGGTGCAGTGCACCGGCCGGTCCAGCAGATCCGCCTGCAACTGCATCAGCGCGTCGTTGCGCGTCGGCCCGCCATCGGCGTGCAGAACCGAGACGCGGCCGATCGACCGATCGAAGGCGTCGATCACGTCGGCCACCTGGTGCGGAATCGACTCGAACGCCGCCCGCGCGACCTGCGGCCGTCCGGCGCCGAGGGTCAGGCCGCACAGCGTGCCGTTGGCGCGCTGGTCCCACCAGGGCGCGCCCATGCCGTTGAAGGCGGGGACCAGGCTGACGCCCTGGCTGTCGCCGTCTTCGGCCAGGGCTACGAGCTCGTCGGTGGTGACGCCGAGCAGATCCGCCGTCCAGCGCAGGGTGGCGCCGGCGGACCGGATGTTCGCCTCCGCCGCGTAGGCCGGTTTGCCGATCGACCAGGCGATGGTCAGGCAAAGGCCGTCCGCGACAGCGTCGGGTTTCTCGACCAGGCCCATCACCGACGAGCCGGTGCCGTAGGTGGCCTTCACCGGGCCGGGCTCAAAGGCGCCATGGGCGAAGAGGGCGGCATGGGAATCACCCATGACCGCCGCGATCGGCGTGCCGTCCGGCACCGGCGTCAGGCCATGCACGGACGGAAACGGCCCCACGGACGGCACGATCCGGGGCAACGCTGCGGCCGGAATGTCAAAGAAGCCAAGCAGGCCGTCGTCCCACTCCGCCTGTTCGATGTTCAGCAGTTGCGTGCGCGAAGCGTTGCCGACCTCAATGACATGCGCGCCGTCCTGGCCGCCGGACGCGCGGTGCAAGAGCCAGGAATCGATGGTGCCGAGGCGGATCTGACCCGCCCTGGATCGGGCCCGGTCGGGGTCGTAGGTGTCGAGCAGCCAGCGCGCCTTGAGCGCGGAAAACATCGGGTCCAGCGGCAGGCCGCTGCGCGTCTGCACCAGTTCTTCCGCATCCGGCGAGCGCAGCTTACCGCACAGATCAACGGTGCGCTGGTCCTGCCAACTGATCACGGGCGACAGGGGCCGGCCCGTGTTGCCGTCCCACAGCAGCATGGATTCGCGCTGGTTGGCGATGCCGATGGCGACGACGTCAGCGCCGTCCCGCTCCGCCAGGCACGCGCGTACGGCCGCAAGCACGCTCTGCCACAGCGCGTCGGCGTCCTGGTCGACCCAGCCGGGGCGTGGCCGGCTCTCACCCAAGGGCGCCTGGCCCTTGGCGATCACAGCCCCTGCCTCGTCGACGGCCAGGCACTTGGTCGCGCTGGTGCCCTGGTCGATGGCGAGGATGAGGGGCGCGGCCATGGCTCAGGCCACCAACTCGCGTGCGGCGGCGGCGATGCTCTTCGCGTTCAGGCCGAAATGATCGAGCAGAAAGGCCGTGTCGCCGGTCGGCGCGAACTCCGGCACGCCCAGAATCCTCATCGGCACCGGGTGGGTCTGGCTCAGGAGTTCGGCGACGGCGCCGCCCAGGCCGCCATGCACCGACGCCTCCTCGGCCGTGACAATGCGGCCGGTCTGCCGCGCGGCTTGGACCAGCGTTTCGGCGTCCAAGGGCTTCAGCGTGGAAACGTTCAGCACGCGGGCCGCAATACCCTCGCCCGCAAGCAGGCTGTGGGCCTCCAGCGCCCGCGAAACCATGGTGCCGGCGGCGACGATGGTCACGTCCGACCCGGCCGCCAATTCGGCAATACGGTCGGGATCGAACGGGCCATCTTCGGTCACGGCCGGCACCTTGAAGCGGCCGACGCGCATGAAGATCGGGCGTCTGGCAGCCGCCGCCCAGCGCACGGCCGCCCTGGTCTGGGCCGGGTCGGCCGGCACCAGCACCGTCAGATCGGCGATGGCGCGCGTCCAGGCGAAATCCTCGATCGAATGGTGGGTCGGCCCCAGCTCGCCATAGGCCATGCCCGGGCTCATGCCACACAGCACGACGGGATAGTCATTGTAGGCGACGTCCGCCTTGATCTGTTCCAAGGCGCGACCGGTCAGAAAGGGCGAGGCGGCACAGACGAAGGGAATGAACCCGCCATTGGCGAGCCCCGCCGCCGTGCCGACCATGCATTGTTCCGCAATGCCGACATTGATCAGGCGGTCCGGGTGGGCCTTGGCAAAGGCGCCCAGATTGCTGGACCCGACGGAGTCGTTGCAGACGGCCACGATCCTCGGATCTTTCGCCGCGAGCTCCATCAAGGTTTCGGCAAAGGCCTGGCGACAATCGAAGACCGGCGCGGGCTGCACCGCCGATGCTACCGCCGTCGTCATGCCGACAGTTCCTTCAGGGCCGCCGCAACCTCATCGGCGTTCGGCACCTTGTGGTGCCACTCCACCCGATCCTCCATGAACGACACACCCCTGCCCTTGGATGTGTGGGCGATCACACAGCGTGGCCGTCCGTCGCCGGATGCGCCGAACATGTCCAACAGCGCAGGCATGTCATGGCCGTCGACCTCCAGCACGTCCCAGCCGAAGGCGGTGAACTTGTCGGCCAGCGGTTCCAGCCGGTTCGTCTCTTCGGTCCGCGCGCCCTGCTGCAGCCGGTTGCGGTCGACGATGGCCGTCAGGCGCTCCAGGCCGCGATGGCCGGCGCACATCGCCGCCTCCCAATTGCTGCCCTCCTGTAGTTCGCCGTCGCCGAGAACGACGAAGGTGCGCCAGTTGCATCCGGACAGACGCGCGGCGATCGCCGATCCCACGGCAATCGGCAGGCCATGCCCAAGCGGGCCGGTGTTGGCCTCGACCCCCGGCACCTTGCGCCGATTGGGGTGCCCGTTCAGCGGCGACAGCGGCGCCAGGAAGTCGGCCAGCAGCGCCTCGTCGAAGAAGCCGCGCTTGGCCAGGACCGAATAGAGCGCGCCGACGCAATGGCCCTTGGACAGGATGAACCGGTCGCGGTCCGGCCAGTCGGGCATCGTCGGATCGACACGCAGAACGCCGAAATAAAGCGCCGTCAGGATGTCCGTGACCGACAGGTCGCCGCCGACATGGCCCATGCCGGCCTTGTCGATCATGGTGATCACCGACCGCCGGACCTGCCGAGCGATCTTGTCAAGTGCCGTTGGCGAACGATCGAGCTCAGCCTCGCCCATCCGGCCAAGAGCGCGTGCCTGAATGGCAACCTTCGACGACTCACCTGCGTTCAAACCGTTCCTCCCGGGCGCCCTTGGCAACGGATCACCATCAGTCTTCTAGCGAACTGAATTTTTATTCATTGCTGCATTGATTTTCATGCTAAGACTCGTCTACGGTCGTGTCAAGAATGCCGAGGCCGTGGTCGATCGGATCATTGGGCCGTGCCGTGCTCAGACGGGCGGCCACCGAGGTCTCGGCGATAAGAAGGGGAGGGCCAGCGGCCTTATGGCGCGCACCAACGAATTGCGGCTGATCACCCGCATCACCCAGATGTACTATCTGGAGGGGCTGAAGCAGTCCCAGATCTCCGCGATCCTGAACATCTCCCAGGCGACCATTTCGCGCCTGCTGAAGCGGGCGATGGACGAGAACATCGTTCGCATCACCATCAACGTGCCGCGCGGCACCTTCCCGGATCTCGAAACCGGCCTGCGCGAACGCTTTGGCCTGAAGGAAGCGATCGTGGCGGAATGCGGCGAGGATCGCGAGGAATCGATCCTGTCGGCGGTGGGCGACGCGGCGGCGCACTTTCTGTCGACGACGCTGAACGACCGCGAGGTGATCGGCATCTCGTCCTGGAGCGCGTCGCTCTTGCGCATGGTCGACAGCCTGCACCCGTTGAAGCGGGTGAAGGCGGCGCGGGTGGTGCAGATCCTGGGCGGCATGGGCAACCCCAGCGTCCAGGTGCACGCGACGCATCTGACCACGCGGCTGGCCCAGTTGACGGGCGCCCAGCCGCAACTCTTGTCGGCGCCGGGCGTGGCCAGCAGCATCGAGGCCAGGCGCGCGTTGCTGGCCGACGGCTTCGTGCAAGCGACGATGGACGAGTTTCGCGACGTCAGCCTGGCACTGGTCGGCATCGGCGCGGTCGAACCCTCGCGCATGCTGGCCACCAGCGGCAATGTATTCACGCCCGAGGAATTGCAGGAACTGAAGGACAGCGGGGCGGAGGGCGACATCTGCCTACGCTTTTTCGCAGCCGACGGCACGCCGGTGCGCACGCCGCTGGACGACCGGGTGATATCCATCAGCCTGGACGAGTTAAAGGGCGCGGATCGGGTCGTCGGCATTGCCGGCGGCGCGCGCAAGGACCGTGCGATCAAGGCCGCGCTGTTGGGCGGTTACGTCGACATTCTGATCACCGACAAATTCACGGCCGGCCGCCTGCTTGGCGAACCGGCCGGCACATGAGGGAGAGGCAAGGATGGCCAGATTCACCGGTAAGACCGTCGTCGTCACCGGCGCCAGCCGGGGCATTGGCGCGGCGATCGCCAAGAGGTTCGCGCGGGACGGCGCCGGCGTCGTGGTTTCCGCCAATGAGGAGGCGGTCGAGGGCGTGGCGGACGACATCCGCGCCGATGGCGGGACGGCCACCGCCTTTATCGGTGACGTGACCGATCGCGCCGATGTCGCGACGCTCTACGACACGGCCGAAGACACATTCGGACATGTGGACATCTCCGTTCAAAACGCCGGGGTCATCACGATTGCGCCGATTGAGAAGATGACCGAGGCGGAGTGGGACCGCATTATGGATGTCAACACCAAGGGCGTGTTTCTCTGCTGTCAGGAGGCGATCGCGCGCATGCGCAAGCACGGGTCCGGCGGCCGGCTGATCAACACCGCGTCGGGCCAGGCGCGGCAGGGGTTCATCTACACGCCGCACTATGCCGCCAGCAAATTCGGCGTCGTCGGCATCACGCAGAGCCTGGCCAAGGAGGTCGCCAAGGAAGGCATCACCGTGAACGCCTTCTGCCCGGGCATCATCGATACCGACATGTGGGCCTATAATGACGAGGCCTGGGGCAAACTGCTGGGCGACTACAAGCCCGGTGAGTTGATGGCCGAATGGGTTTCAAGCATCCCCATGGGCCGGGCGGGAACCGGTGCCGACGTCGCCGGCCTGGTCGCCTTCCTGGCCAGCGACGATGCAGCCTACATCACCGGCCAGACGATCAATGTCGATGGCGGGCTGATTATGTCCTGACGCTTCGGCCGCGGACGGCCTGGCGACAGCCAGTCCTTGCTAGCGGGCCGTTTGAACGCCCCCGCCGCGCAATGGCCGTCGACAAACGGGCAGTGCGCAGACTGGCTTCTTGGCAAGCCACAGGCGGCCGATTGCCTGAAGCCACCTACCATTCAAGGTCGACGACTGCTAGTCTTCGAACAGATGTCGTCCGAGATCGAAACGGTGGTAATGTGCAAAAGATCGGCCTTCTTCAATGAGCGATAGCCTTCGCCTGAACATCGGGGCTGGGGTCACTTTCATTCCTGGTTTTGTCAATATCGATATTGCCAGTTGTGCAGATGTGCAAATAGACATTGGAAAAGACCAGCTGCCATTCGACGACAATAGTGTCGATCTTGTGTTTTCGCATCATACGCTCGAGCATGTGCCTGAGTATTTGTTTGCGCTCGGTGAGATCTATCGCGTCTTGAAGCATGGAGGACATCTACTGCTTGGCGTTCCATATGTTACCCTGACAGAGTACAATTTGGTAAACCCATATCATAAGAACCACTTCAATGAATATTCATTTGATTTTTTTGATCCAGAACGCCTAAAAGGAAGTGCGGCAGAAGAAAATTCAATCACACTAAAAAAGGTGTTCCACCGGTTTCACTATATGGACGAGTTTCGATCCGTTTCCGAACCAAAGCGAACCTGGTATAGACGGCACCTTTTCAATGTTGTAAGGGAAATCGACTTCGGTCTAGTCGCGATTAAGGATCACAAGAAGGCACTGTCTTGGACAAAGGCTGACGAAGCAAAGATGCTTGAGAACTTCGACTTATGCCTTAGAAGCCGCAAGCTGTATTAGAACAATGAAGGTTGTAGGCCCGAACTTGACTTGCGTCAGGTGCCGCGACTAGGGCTATCCGCTTTGGATGCGCGATCTCATCAGTTCAACCCTCAGCTTTCGCACCTCGGCATCGCTCCGAACCAGGGCTTTTGCCAACGCAACTGCTGCTCTGTCCGCTGACGCGATCGTCGGCGTGGCGACGGTCCCCTCCGAAAGTCGGTCGTCGTAAGCGTGCGGATCCCACCATCTGGCGTCAGACCTAATCCTCTCGGCGATTTCTGGCTGAACAAGGTTCAGCAGCTGGGTGATGCCGGGGCGAAGATGGCTCAAATATGCGCGCACCTGCTCTGCGGACACGACCCAAGGCTGAGGCGGTCCGCTTTCTTCAAGCCAACGCGAGACCGTGAAGTCAATGGCCGAGTTGTGCGGTCCGGGGCGCAATTCGCGGTTTCTTTGCATTAATCTGAGGATATCAGCGCCCAAACTCTTGTTGAGGCCGCCGGAGTTCGGCAACTCAACAGAAAGCAGTTCGGCAAAGTCTTGGACGACGTCCGACGTTCCGAGCCGCAAATCCACTCGAGAAACGCCAGGAACCTTGCTCCAATGCTCAAAAAGTTGGTCCCATTCTACTTTGTACAGGTTCTGGGACATCCAGTGTTGAGGGCTTTGGTTTTGCCAAACGCCCCATTGCCACCACCCGCTGTTCAGCCAGTCAACCGGAGGCCGGACATACATTACTACTCTCGCCCTAACACCCCATCTCAACAGTATCTCTCGATCGACAAAGTCCTGGAAACCAACAAGCCAGTGTTCATTTGACAGAATTGGGGTATAGCCGGCTTCCAAGGCGCTCGAGAAACTCTTGGAGAGCCGGTCAAGGGTCTCGTCATTGAACTGGGGTGTTTCAAGGCCAGTACAGGCCGCGTAATCCCATGGGCTGCTCAACGCTTGCAGATATACGCGATCGGGCCCCGCGAGATTTCCACTACGGTCGTAGAAAGTATATCGATAGCGACGACCATCGCCGTCACTCATTCGAGGAGACAGGCTCATGGCTCTCTGAAGTGCGCTGCTGCCGCACTTTCCCGCGCCAATATGAAGAATTATTTCATTATTACTTTGCATAGCCCAAACGTCTGGAATCCAAATCTGGAGCAACTGGAGACACGCTAGAAAAGCTGATCGCGAGAGGCATCACCATCCTCAGTCGATTCAGCAAGTCAAACGATGGCCATGTGATTTCAATCGGACTCTACTATTGCAGAACTCGCCTTGCTCCGCTCGGCAAAGCAATCAGTCCTCATATCGAGAGATCATACACAAAGATACCCTTAAGCCCACCCTCGGCGTTCGCAACGATCTTCGCGCCGGTCTTCTTGTGTTCCGGATCCTCCAGATAGCGGTGGAGGGCGGCCTCGTCGTCGAAATCGACCATGAAGCCTTCGCTATGGCCCTCGTCGAGGCCTTCGGGGCTGACATTGTCGCCGAGATGGACCGCGCGCAGGCCGGGAAGCCGGCCTTTGAGGGCGGCGATTTCAGCCCCGATCTGCCGCTTCACCTCAGGCGGGGTGTCGGGCTGGTAGCGGACGAAAACGCAATGGCGGATCATGGACTCACTCTTTGATACTGGGCGGCGCTGTCGTGCGCAGCTTGGGGCACGATGCCCCTGATGTGATCGGCCGCCTTCTCCGCGACCATGGTCGTCGGCGCGTTGGTGTTGGACGACACCAAGAGCGGCATCACCGATGAGTCGCAGACGCGCAGCCCCTCCAGCCCATGCACCCGCAGGTCAGGATCGACCACCGCGAGATCGTCGACGCCCATCTTGCAGGTGCCGACCGGATGGTAGTCGGTTTTCGCGTGCTGCGTTGCATAGGCGGCGATATCAGCCTCTGATTTCACGTCCGGGCCCGGCAGACGTTCGGCGCGGATGTAGGGCTTGAATGCCTCCTGGCCCATGATCTCGCGGGTCAGCTTGAAGCCCCGGATCGACATGTCACGATCATACGGATCGCCCCAATAGTTGGGGTTGATCAGCGGCGCAGCGTTGGCGTCGGCGGAGGCGAGCCGCACCCAGCCGCGCGAGCGTGGGCGCAGGAACGCGGAGTTCAGCGTCACGCCGTCATTCTTCAGCTTCTCAAGACCATGCTCCAGCCCCGAGCCCAAGACGAAATGGAACTGAATGTCGGGCGAGCGGGCCTGGTCGTCGGCGTACCAGAACCCGCCGGCATCGATCAGGTTCGAGGCCACCGGCCCCCTGCGCAGGACCACGTACTGGATGCCGGCCCATAGGGTGTGGTGCGGCTTGGCCACGTGGTCGTAGCTGTGATTGCCGATCAGCTCGTTGACCACATAGACGTCCATATGGTCCTGCAAGTTCTCGCCGACACCGGGCAAAACATGGACCGGGTCGATTCCGACCTCGCGCAGATGTTCCGCCGGGCCGATGCCCGACAGCAGCAGCAGCTTCGGCGACCCGATCGCACCGGACGTGACCAGTACCTCGCGCTCGCACCGTGTCGAGCTGACGGTCGAGCCCTCGGCATGTTCGACCCCGATCGCGCGACCGTTCTCGACCAGGACCTTGGTGACCAGCACGCCGGTCTTCACCGTCAGGTTGGGCCGGCTGAGCACCGGTCGCAGATAGCCGACGGCTGCGCTGCACCGTTTGGCGTTGCGCTGGGTCATCTGGTAATAGCCGCAGCCTTCTTGCACCGCGCCGTTGAAGTCCGGATTGAAGGGCAGCCCGGCCTGTTGGGCGGCGCGCAGAAAGACCTTTGAGATCGGCAGCGGATTGACCGGCTCCGACACGCCCAGCGGGCCGCCATTGCCGTGGAACGCGTCGGAGAACCGGTCGTTGTCTTCCGCTCGCTTGAAATAGGGCAGGACATCCTTGTAGGCCCAGCCTTCGCAGCCCGCCTCGTCGGCCCATGCGTCGTAGTCGAGCGCGTTGCCGCGGGTGTAGATCTGGGCGTTGATCGACGAGCCGCCGCCCAAGACCTTGCCCTGCGGATACCAGAAGTCCCGGTCGCCCAGCGCCGCCTGGGGCGTGGTGGAATAGCCCCAGTTGGACCGCCCGCCGGTCAGCTTGGCGAAACCGGCAGGCATGTGGATATAGGGGTGCCGGTCCGGGCCGCCGGCTTCCAGCAACAGCACTGTGACGTCCGGGTCTTCCGTCAGCCGATGGGCCAGCACGCAGCCGGCCGGGCCGCTGCCCGTGATGATGTAGTCGTAGGTCTTGGCCATGGCTCCGCCTAAAGCCGCGACACGGACAGGGCGCCATCGACATCGATCACGCTGCCCGTCGCAAAGTCGAATGCGCCCGTGGCCAGCGCGGCGACCACGCGGCCGATATCGCTGCCCTGCCCCCATCGGCGTGCCGGCACCAATCCGTCTTCGATCAACCGGTCATACTTGTCCGTGACGCCGGCGGTCATGTCGGTGCGGATGATGCCGGGCCGGACCTCGAAAACGCCGATGCCTTCGTCGGCCAGGCGCAAGGCCAGGCATTTCGACCACATCGCCAGCCCGGCCTTCGACATGCAGTACTCCGCCCGGTTGGTGGACGCCATGGCCGCGCTGACCGAGGTCACGTGAACCACGGACCGGGCACGATCGCTCGGTCCGCTGGCCAGCATTCGGCGCACAGCGGCCTGGGTGAAGAAGACGGTTCCGCGAAGATTGACCGCCATGACCCGGTCAAAGGCGTGCGGCGCCAGGTCCAGAATGTCGCCGCGCGTCAGCGACGGGATGCCGGCATTGTTGACCAGGCAATCCAGCCGCCCGAACCGGTCGACCATCAGGTCCAGGGCGCGATCGTGATCATCGAGGTCACCGACATCCGAGGCGATGAACATCGCGTCAACGCCCTCGGCGCGGATCTCGTCGCATGCGGCCTGGGCAACCTCATCGGACCGCGTGCCGGTGATCGCAAGGTCGAAGCCTTCCTTGGCCAGCGACCTGGCGATGGCGAGGCCAATGCCGCGCCGGGCGCCGGTGACGAGGGCAACAGGGCGGGTCATGCGGCAAGGTCCGTCTGAGTGAGATGGTCCGCCGTGCGCAGGGCCTGGGCGGCCACGGTCAGGGCCGGGTTCACGGCGGCGGAGCTGGGCATGAAGCTGGCATCGACCACGAACAGGTTCGCATGGTCGTGCGCGCGGCAGAACGGATCGAGCGCGGAGGTCGCCGGATCGTCGCCGAACCGCACCGTGCCGCATTGATGGGAGGGGGTTCGGCGGTCGAACTGTTTGGAAAGCACGATCGGGAAACCGGCCTGGCGAAGGACGCGGCGCATGCGCGCGACCAGTTTGCGGTGCGGCGCCATGTTGCTGCGCCGCCAGTCCAACACGATGCGGGACGCACCGTCGATCCGGACGCGGCTGTCAGGGTCGGGCAGATCCTCGCTCATCACATACCAGTCGATCGCGTGGCGGGCGATGCGCGCAACCAGCCAGGACGGCACACGTTTCAGATTGGCCTTCAGGATGGGCGCGGACACCCGGCCGAGAAGCTGGACATTGCCCAGGGGCGGCCCGCCATTGCCGTCATCGAGGTAGAAATCGTTGATGCCGATGGTCTTTTGATAAACGCAATCGTTCACCCGGCGCAGATCGATCGACAGCAGCGCCGAGGTGTTGTGGTTCATGAAGTTGCGGCCGACCTGGTCGGACCGGTTCGCGAGGCCGGTCGGGTGGTCATCATTGGCGGAGCGCAGCAGCAGCGCGGCGGAATTCACCGCCCCCGCCGACAGAACCACGACCCTGGGTGTAAGCCTTTTGATGTCGCCCGCCCGATCGCGGTACTCGACCGCCTCGATGCGGCCTCCAGGCGCAGTGATCAGCCGCGTGATCTCAGCGCCGGTCTCGATCGCGACATTCGGGTGTTTCAGAGCCTCGGCCAAGCTGCAGGTTTCGGCATCCATCTTGCCGGAGTTCGTGTCGGGAAAGGCGTCCCAAGGCGTCTGGCCGCCGTCCAGCCAGCGATCGATATCAACGGCCAGCGGTAACGAGAACGGCCGTAGGCCCAGCGTTTCCAAGCGGGATCGCACGGCCGCGATCGGCTGTTCGTCGGGCACCGGCGGATAGGGATAGCCGGTCGAATGGGGCGGTTCGGTCGGGTCGCCCGCCACGTCACCGCGCACCTGATAGAGCTGTTCGGCGGCGCTGTAATAGGGTTCCAGATCGCCATAGCGGATCGGCCAGGCCGGCGAGATGCCGCCCTCATGCTCCATGGCCTCGAAATCCTGTTCGCGAAAGCGGAACAGGACCGCCCCGTAGAACTTGGAGTTCCCGCCGACATAGTAGTAGTTTCCGGGGTTGAAGCCGCGCCCGGTACCGTCCAGCCATTCCTCGTCGGGCCGGAACACGCCCTTGGCGAAGATCGCCACCGGGTCGCGGCAGTCCGGACCGGGCGCGATGACCTCGCCCCGTTCCAGGATCTGGATGCGCGCGCCGGAACCGGCGATGCCATAGGCCAGGGTGGCCCCGCCCATGCCGGAGCCGATGATCACGACATCGGGCGAACCTGACGGCATCGACTAGGAAAGCCGCTGTTCGCTTTGCGGGTCGAAAAAGACCGCCTTGTCCATGTTGAAGGCGAACGGCATGCGCTGACCGACCGAGACGACCGCGTCCGACCGCATGCGGGCGATCACCTCACGGCCGCCAAGGCGGGTGACGACGAAGGTGTCGGAACCGGCGGGCTCGACCACGTCGACCGTGCATTCGCCCTCGACCACATGGTCGGCCGTGCGATCGGCACCCTCCGCATCGGTCAGGGCCTCGGGCCGGATGCCGAACAGCACCTCGCGGCCGTCATGCGCCTTCAGCCACTCACAGCCGCTGGCCGGCAGGGACAGGGCGTCCTCAGCATCGCGGCCCAGTGTGATCATCGGCATGTCGGCGCCGCCATTGATGCGTGCCGGCACCAGGTTCATGGCCGGCGAGCCCATGAAGTCGGCGACGAAGACGTTGACCGGATCGTTATAGATCTCAGCCGGCGTGCCGACCTGCTGCAGCACCCCATCGCGCAAAACCGCGATGCGGGTGGCCAGGGTCATGGCCTCGATTTGGTCGTGGGTGACATAGACGATGGTGGTGCCGACGCGCTGGTGCAGGCGTTTGATTTCGGTGCGCATGTCGACGCGCAGCTTGGCGTCCAGGTTGGACAGGGGCTCGTCGAACAGGAACACTTGCGGGTCGCGGACGAGCGCTCGGCCCATGGCGACGCGCTGGCGCTGGCCGCCGGAAAGCTGGCTGGGCTTGCGGCCCAGGAGATGGTTGATCTGCAGCATCTCCGACACGCGGGCAACGGCCTCCTCCCGCTCCGGCTTGGGCACGCCGCGCGATTCCATGCCGAAGGCGATGTTCTGGGCCACGGTCATGGTCGGGTAGAGGGCGTAGGACTGGAAGACCATGGCGATGTCGCGCTTGGACGGGTGCAGCTCGTTCACCCGCCTGCCGGCGATGCGGATCTCGCCCTCGGTGATCGTCTCCAGGCCCGCAATGGTGCTGAGCAAGGTGGACTTGCCGCAGCCCGACGGGCCAACCAGGACGAGAAAGCCGCCCTCCTCAAGCGAGATGTTGATGTCCTTCAAGACCTCGACGGCGCCGTAGCGCTTGTGCAGGCGGTTGATTTCGAGAAATGACATGAGACCTACCCCTTCACCGCGCCGGCCATCAGGCCGCGCACGAAGTACCGGCCGGAAACGATGTAGACCACCAGCGTCGGCAGTGCGGCCAGAACAGCACCGGCGAAATGAACGTTGTATTCGCGCACGCCTGTGGACGAGCTGACCAGATTGTTCAGCGCCACTGTCATGGGCATGGAGCTGAAATCGGCGAACGAGACCCCGAACAGGAAGTCGTTCCAGACATTGGTGAACTGCCAGATCACGGTGACGACGACGATCGGCCCCGACGACGGCAGCAGGATGCGCCGGAAGATCCTAAAGAAGCCCGCGCCGTCGATCTGGGCTGCCTTCACCAGTTCCGTCGGGAATGCGGCGTAATAGTTGCGGAAGAACAGGGTCGTGAAGCCGAGACCGTAGACCACATGGACCAGGATCAGACCGTAGCGCGTGCCCGCAATGCCCAGATCACCGAGGATCTGCGCCATTGGGATCAGCACGATCTGGAACGGGATGAAGCAGGCCATCAGCATCAGGCCGAAGATCAGATTGGCGCCCCGGAACTGCCACTTGGTCAGCACGTAGCCATTCAGCGCGCCGAGCACCGTGGAGATGAACACCGCCGGCACGACGATCAGGATCGAGTTGATGAAATAGGGCGCAAGGCCCGTCGCCTGCACGCCGACCTGGGCCGAACTCCAGGCCGTCAGCCAGGGCTGGATCGTGAACTCGCGCGGCAAGGCCAGCATGTTGCCCTCGCGGATCTCGTCCAGCGGCTTGACCGAGTTCACCAGCATGACAAACAGCGGCAACAGGTAGTAGACCGCGAAGAAGATCAGCAGCGCGTAGATCAGCGCCCGCATCAGCCGCCCGGTGCGAACGGCGGTGTCGACGGTGCTAACGGCCATGGCGCCCTCCCCGCACCTCGGCGTAAATGTAGGGCACGATGATCGAGGCGATCATGATCAGCATGATCACGGCGGAGGCGGCGCCGACACCCATCTGGTTGCGGGTGAAGGTGTAGGAATACATGAAGGTCGCCGGCAGCTCCGTGGCGTTGCCGGGCCCACCATCAGTCAGGGCGATGACCAGGTCGTAGGATTTGATCGCCAAGTGCGCTAGCACGACGAAGGCGGACAGGAAGGCCGGCCCAAGCTGCGGGATGATGATCTTGCGGTAGATGCGGAAGTTCGACGCGCCGTCGATCTGGGCGGCCTTGATGATCTCGTTGTCGATGCCGCGCAGGCCCGCCAGGAACATGGCCATGACGAACCCGGAGGACTGCCAGACCGCGGCGATGACGACCGTGTAGATCGCCATGGTCCGGTCCTTGATCCAGTTGAACTCAAAACTCTCCCAGCCCCAGGACTGGACGATGTGCTCAATGCCGATGCCCGGGTCCAGAAACCACTTCCAGGCCGTGCCGGTAACGATGAAGGACAGGGCCATCGGGTAGAGAAAGATCGGCCGCAAGATGCCCTCGCCCCTTATCTTCTGGTCCAGCAGGATCGCCAGACCGAGGCCGAGGCAGGTGCAGATGATGATGTAGAGGCTGCCGAAGATCGCCAGATTGGTGATCGCCCGCCACCAATTGCGGATCGACCACAGGTCGGAATAGTTCTCCCAGCCCACCAGCCCGAAGGTCGGCAGGATGCGGCTGTCGGTGAACGACAGATAGCCGGTGAAGGCGATGAAGCCATAGACGAAGACCAGGATGACGGCGAAGCTGGGCGACAGCACCAGCTTGGGCAGCCAGGCCTGAAACCGGTCACGGACACTGGGCGTGAGGTCAGGCCTCGAGACTTCGGAATCGCGGGAGAGGACGGCCATTGTCGGCGCGCTTTTCTATGGGGGATCGTGCAGCAGGCGCGGCGGGCTTCAGAGGCCCCGGCGTCGTGCGCCGAGGCCCCAGAAACCCCTCAGCGCCGGTTACTGCGCGCCTTCGACCGCGAACACCAACTCCTCAACCGCGGTTTCGGAGTCGTACTCGCCGTTGAAGTGGGCAGTGACGACATCATAGATGGCGTTTTTCACCGCCGCCGGCGACGCGTGACCATGGGCGAACGAGCCATAGAGCGTGCCGGCCTCGTTGGCCGCCGCCAGGTCCGCCATGCCCTGCTGGCCGCAGGCGTCGAAATCGTCGTTCGGCACGTCGGTGCGCGCCGGCACCGAGCCCTTGACGACGTTGAAGGCCGACTGGAAGGCGGGCGACATCACCGCGCTGGCCATCGCGACCTGGGCGTCCTGGCCCTCGTCACCCAGTTCGAACATCACGAACTGGTCGGAGTTGAACATCACCGTGCCCTGGGTGCCCGGGAAGCGGAAGCAGAGGAAATCCTCGCCCGGCACCTGGCCGGCATTCAGGAACTCACCCTTGGCCCAGTCGCCCATGACCTGCATGCCGGCCTCGCCATTGATCACCATGGCGCTGGCCAGGTTCCAGTCGCGACCCGAGAAGTTATCGTCGACGAAACCGCGCAGCTGGCCCATGCGGTTGAAGACCTCAAGCATGGTTTCCGAGCCCAGCGCGTCGGGGTCCAGATCGATCATCGAGGCCTGATAGAATTCCGGCCCGCCGGTCGCCATGACGACACTGTCGAAGATGGTGGCGTCCTGCCAGGCCTGACCGCCATGGGCCAGGGCGACGTAACCGGCATCCTCGATCGCCTGAAGAGTCGAAATCAGGCTGTCCCAATCGGTCGGCTGTTCCAGGCTCAGCTCTCTCATGATGTTGGCGTTGGCCCAGACCCAGTTGGTCGAGTGGACATTGACCGGGGCGGCGATCCAAACACCTTCGTGGCGCGAGAAGGCTTGGAGGGCTTCGGGCACGACCGCGTCCCAGTTCTCCTCTTCAGCAAGCGCGTTGAGGTCAGCGAGTACGCCAAGTTCGGCCCAATCGAGAATGTCGAAGCCGAGCATCTGGACGGCCGTCGGCGGGTTGCCCGCCGTGACGCGGGCGCGCAGCACGGTCATGGCCTGTTCACCGCCGCCGCCGGCAACCGGCATGTCCTGCCAGCTAACGCCGCCGGCCTCCAGATCGCCACGCAGCACATTCAGCGCCGCGGCCTCGCCACCGGACGTCCACCAGTGCAGCACTTCAACCTCGTCCTGCGCCGCCGCCGGCAGCGAGATCACGGCCGCGCAAACGGTTCCGAGTAAGACTTTACGTAACATCAGGTCCTCCCTGTTTTCTCATGCATGTTGGGCGGTTGGCCAACCCTGGCCTCATGCCGCCTGGTTCCCTCGCGGCCGGACCCACCAGTTGGTGCGTTCGCCGCGATGGATCTGAACGGTCTTGGTCTCCGTGAAATCCTCGACCGCGTTTCGTCCCAACTCCCGCCCCAGACCGCTTTGCTTGTAGCCGCCAAAGGGCAGTTCCGGATAACCGTCCATGAAGGTGTTGACCCACACCGTGCCGGTGCGCACCGCACGTGCCAGCCCGATGCAGGTGTCGATATCCCGGCTCCAAACCCCGGCCGACAGCCCGAAATCGGTCGCCTGGACCAGACTGGCCGCCTCGTCGGCATCCTCGAAGGTCAGGACCGACAGCACCGGCCCAAACACCTCCTCGCGTGCGATGGCCATGCCGGGGGCGACGTCGCGCACGACCGTAGGCGCCATGTAGCGGCCGGCCGATCCCTCGAGGCGCTTGCCGCCCGCCGCGATTGTGGCGCCATCCTGGTCGGCTTGATCGACATAGGCCTCGACCTTCGCCAGATGATCGTGGGTGATGATGGCGCCGACCTGGGTGTCCGGATCCAACGGATCGCCGACCGTGACGCT
The DNA here is from genome assembly GCA_028277405.1 of Alphaproteobacteria bacterium. Classification (GTDB taxonomy): domain Bacteria; phylum Pseudomonadota; class Alphaproteobacteria; order DSM-16000; family Inquilinaceae; genus JANQGH01. The sequence continues at coordinate 90,528 of JANQGH010000071.1, forward strand.
GAGGCCAAGCTCGACGACTTGGGCGACGAAGTCGTCGGCGATCGAGCGGTGGACCAACAGGCGGCTGCCGGCATTGCAGCATTCGCCGGCGTTGAAATAGGCGCCGAAAACGACGGCATCGAGCGCCGCTTCCAGGTCCGCGTCGGGGAATACGATCTGGGCGTTCTTGCCGCCCAGCTCCATCGAGACCTTCTTCAGCGTGTTGGAAGCAGCCGCCATCGCCTGCTTGCCGACACGGGTTGAGCCCGTGAAGGAAACCATGTCGACGGCAGGATGGTCGACCATCGCGGCACCCACATCCGCGCCATGGCCGACGACGATGTTTACGACACCGTCCGGCAGGCCCGCCTGTTGCAAAAGCTCGCCCAGGGCCAGGGTCGATGCGGAGGTCATCTCGCTGGGCTTGACCACGGTCGTGCAGCCGGCGGCGAGCGCGAAGGGCAGCTTTTGGCTGACGATCAGCAGCGGGAAGTTCCAGGGCGTGATGATCGAAACGACGCCGATCGGCTCGCGCAGGACCAGGCCCAGCATGTCCTCGCCGAGATTGGCGTAGCTGTCGCCGTGCAACGTCCGCGCCAGCGAGGCGGCATAGCGCCAGATGTCGATCGCGCCCGCGACCTCACCCTTGGCCTGGCTGATCGGCTTGCCGCTTTCGAGCGCGTCCAGCCGGACAAGATCGTCGGCGCGGTCTTGCATCAGGTCCGCCGTTCTGGCGAGCACGGCCGCGCGATCCGACGCCTTCATGCCCGGCCAAGGCCCGTGGTCGAAGGCGCGGCGAGCGGCCGCGATGGCCTTTTCCACGTCCGCCGCACCGGCCAGCGCGTAACGGCTGACCGGCACGCCATGGCCGGGGCTGGCCCGATCCAGCGTCCGGCCGCTGGCGGCATCGGTCCAGGCGCCGTCGATCAGCAGGCGATAGGCCGTCGGACCGGCGGTCTCTTCGGCGATGGGCGCGGGGGTGATGGCGGCGGTCATGGGCTAGCGATCCTGAAACACGGGCGCGCGCTTTTCGCGAAAGCCGGCGACACCTTCCTTAAGGTCTTGGGTGGTGGCGACCAGCGCACCGGCAAGGCTTTCGAGCGCGGCCTCGGCATCCTCGCCTTCCGCCGCATTGATCATCTGCTTGGCGATCTGGACCGCGGCCGGACCGCGTTCAGCGATGCGCGCGGCCAATTCGCGGGCCGCCGTCAATCCCTCGCCCGTCGGCGCCACGCGATCGACCACGCCAGCGTCCAAGGCCTGATCGGCGGTGAAGACGTCGCCCGCCAGGGACATGCGCTTGACCGTGCGACTGCCGAAGCGGCGGACGAGGCGCTGGGTTCCGGACCAGCCCGGCACCATGCCGAGACCCGTTTCCGGCAGGCCAATGGTCGCATGGGCCTCGGCAACGATCAGGTCGGCGGTCGCGGCCAGCTCCAGGCCGCCGCCGAAGGTATGGCCGTTCAGCACAGCGATCAAGGGTTGGCGCAGCCGCGCCAGTTGGTCGAACACCAGGTGCCCGTCGCGCACCCAGCGGCGCCCAAAGCTGAGGGGGTCAAGGTCCGACCAGGCGGCAATGTCGCCGCCCGTACTGAACGCCCTGTTGCCGCCACCGGTCAGGATCGCAACCCGAACGGTCGCGTTGCCCTCGACCCGTCGCGCGCAATCCGCCAGGTCGGCCAGCATCGGCTGATCGATGGCGTTCAGCTTCTCCGGCCGGGTCAGCGTGATCACCGCCACGGCACCCTCGATCGACAGGCTGGCGCGTTTGTGTTCCATCAGGCCGCCTCGTCCAAGGGCAGATCGATCGGGTCGGGATGGAACAGACTCTCCGGCATCACCGCCAGGTTCGGCGCGACCTTCAGGTCGAAACCCGCTTGGTCCAGGACGTCGCGGCGCAAGTCGACGCCCGGTGCGATTTCGGTTACGACCGGACCGGCCTCCGTGAGGCGCATCACGCAGCGCTCGGTCACGTACGTCACCTCCTGGCCCTGGGCGACCGCGCGCCGGCCGGAGAAGGAGACATGCTCGACCTCGTCGACCAGCTTGGCGACCTTGCCCTCGCGGTCGATCCTGAGCCGGCCATTGTCGATGTGGACCGCCGCCCCGGCGTTGAAGAAGCCGGAGAAGACGATCCTGCGCGCGCGGGCCGTGATATCGACAAAGCCGCCCGCGCCGGCCGTCACATGCGGCCTGGCGGAAAGCTGCGAGACATTCACCGAGCCGTCCCGGCCGATCTGCAGGAACGACAGCAGGCTGGCGTCGAAACCGCCGCCCTGGAAATAGGTGAATTGCTGGGGCGACGGCATGATCGCCTCGGCATTGGACGCGCAGCCGAACTTGAAGTCGAGCAGTGGCACGCCGCCGACCGCGCCCTGTTCGATCACCCAGGTGACGTCGCCATGGCGCCCTTCCTCCAAGAGGATGCGGGGCACGTTGGACGAGATGCCGAAGCCGATATTGACCGCCCAGCCGCGCTTCAGCTCCATGGCCACGCGGCGCGCCATGACCTTGGCCACGCCCCATTCGGGGGTCTCGAAACTGTCCAGCGGCCGGAAGATCTCGCCGCTGATTGCCGGGTCGTATTGTGTCTGAGTGGTCTGAAGCTGGTCGGGCGCGACGACGATATGGTCGACCAGCACGCCGGGTACGGCGACATCGTGGGGTTTCAGCGTGCCCGCCTGGCAGACACGTTTCACCTGGGCGATGACCAGGCCGCCATTGTTGCGCACGGCCAGGGCCTGGTCGAGCGCGCCCAGATAGGCGCCTTCATGCTCGTAGGACAGGTTGCCTTTTTCGTCTGCCGTTGTCGCCCGGATGATCGCGATGGTCGGTGTGATCGTCGGGAAGAACAGCCATTCCTCGCCCTCGAACGTGATCTTGCGTACGATCGGCTCGGCCGCCGCCTGGTTCATGGCGCAGCCCTGCCGGTCCGGGTCGACGAAGGTGTCGAGACCGACCTTGGTCATCACGCCCGGCCGTTTGGCCGCCGCCTCACGATGCAGGTCGAACATGATGCCGCTGGGCACGTTGTAGGCGGCAACCCCATTGTCGCCGATCATCTGCCAGATCGCCGGCGGCTCGGCGCGGGACGGGCCGGATGGGTATGAGCCGCAGATGGTGCGCGCCAAAAGGCCCGGCTTGGCCAGATGGTCGATGCCGCGAATGCCGTACATGTCGCCGGCGGCGATCGGGTGCAGGGTCGTCAGGTTGCGCGGCGCACCGGCCTGATCGAACCGTTCACCGATCGCCTGAAGCACCGCATCCGGGCAGCCGAGGCCGCTGGACGAACTGACGGTCACGACCGATCCGTCGGCGATGAGGTCGGCGGCCCGCGAGGCCGTGATGATCTTCGACATCGGCCGCCTAGAGCCCCGGTTCCACGGGCACGACATGGCCCGTCCGGGCGGCCTCAAGCACGGCCAGGCCGAGCGCCAGCGAGCGGACGCCATCCTCACCCGTCGCCGCCGGCTCGCCTTCGCCCGCGATCGCCGAATGGAACAGCCGCAGGGCGTGGACGTAGAGGTTTTCGTGCGCGATCTCTAGGGCCTCGTCGCCGGCCGCGGTGCGCAGCACGATCGTGCCGATCGGCTGCTGGGTCATCACGTCCCGGGCGATCAGGGAGCCCTCGGTGCCGTGAACCTCAAAGCCCGTGCCGGCATAAGGGACCGTAAACGAGTCATGGATCTGGGCGATCAGGCCGGAGCGGAAGCGGATCGCCGCCATAACGCCGTCTTCCAACGCGCCGTGCGCCATGCCGGCGCTTTGCGTGAGGGCGACGACCTCCTCCGGCTCGTCGTCCAGGACGAAGCGGAGCGTATCGGCATCATGGACCGAGATGTCGAGCACGACCCCGCCCCCGGCCGCCGGGTTGTCGATGCGCCAGCCCTGCAGGCTTTCGGGCAGGTAGACGGCGTGAAAGACGCGCGCGGCGATCGGCCGGCCGATGCGGCCGTCCTTGATCGCCTGGCGCATGGTGCGATGGGCGGCGGCGTTGCGCAGATGATGGTTGGTGCCCATCACGACGCCCGCCTCATGCGCCGCTGCGACCATGGCGCGGGCGTCCTCCAGGGTCAGGGCAAGCGGCTTTTCGCACAGCACATGCTTGCCGGCACGCGCAGCGGCGATCGCCTGATCATGGTGCTTTTCGTTCGTCGATGAGATGTAGACGGCGTCGACATTGTGGCTGGCGAGCAGCGCGCCGACATCGTCGTACGCGGCCGGAATGTCGTTCTCCACCGCGTAGCTTTTGGCGTGGTCCATGCTGGAACTCATGACCGCCACGACCTGGCCGTTCGGCTGGCTACGGATCGCGTCGATCACATATTGCCGGGCAATGTTGCTGGCCCCGATCAGGCCCCATCGAACATCGATCATGCCGCCTGCTCCATGCCCGCGCCGCAGCTTTCGCGCACGACCAGATGCACGTCGCCGATGCCCTCGACCGGCGTGGCGTCGCCATGGACCATGCGCAGCATCGTCTGGGCCGCGCGCTCACCCAGCGCGAAGCTGTCGACCGCGACCGTGGTCAAGGGCGGCGAGGCATGGCGCGCGTCCGCGACATCGTCGAAGCCGACGACGGCAAAGTCGACGCCTGGCGTCAGACCGCGCTGGCGCAGGCCCGCCAGCACCCCGAACGCCACGACGTCGTTGAAACATAGCGCGGCCGTCGGCGCGTTTGGCAGGGCGAGTGCCCGGGCCAAGCCGGTCTCGCCGCCGTCACGGTTCGGCGGACCGTCGATGATGAGCGCCGGGTCGACCCCAATGCCGGCGGCCTCCAAGGCCTGGCGATAGCCGCCGGAGCGTTCGGCATGCGCGAAGGTATCGCGATAGCCGCCCAGAAAGGCGATGCGCCTGTGGCCAAGCGCCAGGAGATGCTCCGTCGCCTGCCGGCCACCGCGCCGGTTGTCCGGCACGATGCTGGCCGCGCGCGCGCCGTCGACCCTGCGCATGGCCTGCACGACCGGGACGCCGTCAGCGACCAGGCCCTTGAACGCGTCCGACGGCGTGCCGCGGCTGGGGCAGACGATCAGGCCGGCCACCCCCTGCTCGCGCAGCGCGCGCAGCACCTCCGCCTGGCGCAGCGGGTTTTCCGCCGTGTTGGCGATGAACGGCACGTAGCCGGCGCCCTGAAACACACGCTCGATACCGACCGCCAGTTCGGCGAAGAACGGGTTGGCCAGATCGTTGATCACCATGCCGACCATGTTCGAGCGCGCCTGGCGCAGATTGGCCGCGCCCCGGTTGTAGACATAGCCGAGATCATCGATCGCCCGCTCCACCAGCCGGCGCGTCTCCGCCTTCACCAAAGGGCTGGAGCGCAGGACCAGCGACACCGTCGACTTCGACACCCCGGCATGGCGCGCGATGTCGATCACCGTCACCCGCCGTCGCGGCGTGGCCCTCTCATTGGCTTCGGTGGTCAGCGGTCCCCTCCCGATACGCGCCGTTGCCGTTCTGCGGCAATCAGCGGTTTTTGGATCGTTCCAATTACGAGTCCTACAGTGCCGTTGTTGGCGCGTCAATGCCAAATGGCGCTTCGCGCTCAATGCCAGAACTCAGGGACTTCGTGACCAAGGCAGACTGATGGTCTGGGTTCGCTAGGCCTCGATCACCGAGCGCAGTCTGGAACGGCTTGTTAGGAACGATCCAACTAACAAGAAAAGCCGTGCCGCCAAACCTTATGCAGATGCGGCGTTCAGAGGCGGGTTTCGGCGCGGACATAGGGCCGGGTGTTGTCCGCTAGCCCTTTCCATTCATAGGGGTCGCGGCCGCGCACCAGGACGATGTCGCGGTTGTCCTGGGTGGGCGGGATCTGGCCGCCGCAGTCCCAGGGCAGAAGCGATTCCGCCCGCATGTAGTGGTTGACCAGCGCGCGCCGATAGGTACCGCCCGGCGCCCGGTTCTTGCGCGACCCGTGCAGCAGATAGCCGTTGAAGAAGATCACGTCGCCCGGCGCGACCTCGGCCGCCACCGCGTCGCCCGTGGCCTGCGCGAAGCCATGGGCCTCCGGCGCGCCATCATATTCGGGATTGTTGTGGTCGCGGGTCGGGTACAGCACGCCGTCCCGATGCGAGCCCGGAATGACGTGCAGACAGCCATTTTCGATCGTCGCGGGATCGAGCGCGATCCAAACGCCGGTCAGGGAGCGGTCGCGCGTCGGGATGAAATGCTCGTCCTGATGCCAGGCCTGGCCAGGCTTGCCGGACTGTTTGATGAATAGCATCGACTGCATGCATTTCACGTTCGGGCCGACGATCCGCCCCAGAATGTCGACGACGGGCGGATGCGACAGGGCCTCGCGGAAAAGCGGAGACAGCTTGTGGGGAAAATGAATGGCAAGGACCTGTGACAGCAAGGCCTCGTCCGACAGGTCGGCAGAGTTCGTGTCTTCCGCCTCTCTCAAGTGCTGAGACCGGCCCAGCGTACCGCCATGGGCACGGCAAAGTGCGGTTGCCTCCGCCACCAGCCGCGCGACATCGTCCGCACCGAACAGCCCGCGGGCAATCAGATACCCGTCCCTGCGATAGGTGTCCGCCTCGCTGGAGATGGTTTCTTTCCTTCGCTGAGATGACCTGTCGGGACGTCCGGCCGTGCCGGCCGAGACACCCGACACCGAAACCGTCCGACCATGCGCGACGGATAGTTTCGGCCATTGATAACTAGACGAAAGCTTGATAGGCTTCAAGCCATAACAAAAACGTTTTTGTTACATGCAAGAACGCTGAATCGGCGCGGTTTGGGCCCCATTGGCCAACCGCAGACGGTGCGACACGCAACCCGGGGCGGCCCAGGCCAGGGTTCGGACCGACAAGAGAAAAGGGGAGGATGGCCATGCGGAATCTGTTGAACGTCCTGATCGCCGGCGTTGGCGCGGCGGCGACATTGGCGACAGCACCGGCGCTCGCCCAGGAAGAGGGCTGGTGCTCGGACGTTACCATTCGCGTGTTCTCCGGCGGGCCGGAAGGCGGAGCCTTCAACTCGATCATCGACCGCGGCGCCCGCCAGGCCGCCATGGACACCGGCGCCAACGTCCAGATCGTCTATTCGAACTGGGACTTCGAACGCATGGTGACCCAGCTGCGCGACGCGATCGCCCAGCGACCGGACGGCATCGCCATGATGGGTCATCCAGGCGACGACGCGATCATGCCGCTGGCCGAACAGGCCGACGAGGCCGGCATCCTCATGATGTATGTTAATGTCGACGTGCCGGATGTTCGCGCCCAGTTCGGGTCGGGCTATGTCGGCGCCAACCTTTACGATCAAGGCCGTGCACTGGGCCAGGAAACCCTGCGGCTGGCGGGCGACCGGCTGGAGCCCGGTGACGAGGCCATCGTGATGAGCCGCTGGGAATCGGCCAACCGCGCCTTGCGTGAGCAAGGGCTGGTCGACGTTCTGGAAGAGTTCGGGATGGAGGTCATCAAGCTGCAGGAGGCCCCCGGCGCCTCGTCCGACCAGCTGCTGCAGATCCCGACCTTGTCGACGACCCTGCTGAACAATCCCGAGGTCGAACTGATCGGCTATCCGGGCGGTCCCTGGCTGGGCACCGCGCCCGCGTTCATGGAGGCGGTCGACCGCGAACCGGGCGACATCATCGGCGTCGGCTTCGACCTGTCGCAGCGGGTGATGCAGGCGTTTGAGGATGGCTACGTGCTCGTCACGTCGGACCAGCAGCCTTACCTGCAGGGCTACATGCCCGTGCTGTCGATTTGCCAGCAGGCGGTCTACAATCTGGCGCCGATGAACGTCGACACGGGTGCCGGATTCGTCACCGCCGACAATTATCGCGGCGTGGCGGAACTGGCCGAACGGGGCTATCGCTGACGCAAAGCCGCGGGACCGAGGGGGTGACCGCAGGGTCACGGCAGACATGACGAGGCGCGGTTGAGCGAGCCCATCGTCGAACTGACCAACATCGTGAAGCGCTTCGGCAACGTGGCGGCCCTGCGTGGCGTCTCGCTCAAGGTGTTCCGGGGCGAAGTCCTGGGGCTGATCGGCGACAACGGCGCCGGCAAGTCGACACTGATCAAGACCTTGGCCGGCGTGCACCCGCCCGACGAGGGCGAAATCCGGATCAGGGGCCAGCATGTCAGCCCCTGGAACGCGGCCGCCGCGCGCGACAGCGGCGTGGAGACCGTGTTTCAGGACCGCGCGCTGGCGCCCCAGCATTCGATCGTGACCAACATCTTCATGGGCCGCGAGATCACCGGGCGGCTGGGCTTCATCGATCACGCGCGTCAAATCGAGGAGGCCGGCCGGCTGATGCGCGAGATCGGCTTCACCTCGAAAGTGTTCAATCCGGAATCCACCGTCGGCCTTTTGTCCGGCGGCGAACGGCAGGGCGTTGCGATCGCCCGCGCGCTCTACAATGAGGCCGACGTCATCGTGCTTGACGAACCCACGACCGCGCTGTCGCTGACGGAAACCCAGAAGGTGTTCAACTTCGTCCGCACGGTGCAAACCAGCGGCCGGTCGGTCGTGTTCATCGGCCACAACATCTACCACGTCTACGACATCGCCGACCGGTTCGTGGTGATCGACCGGGGGGCGGTCGCGTTCGAGGCGAACAAGTCGGACTTCACCGACGCCGACGAATTGATCCACGTCATGCATGAGTTGGCGGAGACAGGAACGACCGACCATCGGGTCGCGGGCTAGGACGCAGGCGAAGGGGGCGAGCCGTTGGCGCAAGAAGCAGAGGTTTCGGGGTTCCGCCGCTTTTGGCGCCGCAATCAGCGGGCGGCCAACTCGCTTTTCACCTTCCTGGCGATCTGGGGCATCTTCACCGCCCTGAACCCGGCCCTGTTCACCAATTGGGTCACCTACAACGCGATCTTCCTGACCTTGCCGATCACGATCTTCCTGGTCACGACGCTGGTGTTCGTCATCGTCAGCGGCGAACTGGACCTCGCCTTCCCGTCCGTGATGGGGTTTTCGGGCTGGATGTTCGTGCTGGCCTACACCGCCGGCGTACCGCCCTTCCCCGCCATGATCTTCGCGGTCGCCTGCGGCGCGGCGATGGGGTTCGGCATCGGCGCGCTGGTGGTCTATGGCCAGCTTTCGTCCCTGGTCGCGACCCTGGGGCTGAACTTCCTGATCCGCGGCATCATCAATATCGGCGCGCAAGGACGTGCGATCTCGGCCTCGGACCTGCGCGACACGACTACCTATGCGGTTTTCGCCGAACGCTTCTTTCTGTTCCCGAACCAAATGTACTGGGCGATCGCCTGGATCATCTTCTGCACCATCCTGTTCCGCAGCCATCGGTTCGGCATCCGCGTGCAGCTGGTCGGCGACAACCCGGAATCGGCGGCGCAGATGGGCGTCAACGTGAAGCGAACCCGGATGATGGTGTTCGCCTTCTCCGGCCTCGGCGCCGGCTTGGCGGGGGTGTTCGCCATCTTCGTCAACTTCGTCTGGTGGCCGACCAATGGCGACGGCACGTTGCTGCCGGCCTTGGCCGCCGTCTTTGTCGGCGGCACACCGACCTGGGGCGGCATCGGCACGGTTGTCGGCGGCGCCATCGGCGCGCTGACGGTCGGCTTTATCGAATCCGGCGTCGTCGGCGTCGGCTTCTCCGGCTATTATGTTCAGTTCTTCTTCGGCCTGATCATCATCCTGTCGATCATCGCCCATCGGTTTTCCGGCAAGCGGGTGCGCTAGGCGGGCGAAGACAGGCCAACCCTCTTGATCGACTAGAACCGTTTGAAACTGACTTGAAGGACATGCATGATGCCGGAATGATAATTCGGCATCAGGAACCGTCGGGCGACGATCAGGCGACGCTGGGCAGGATCGGCACCCGGCTGCGCCTTGCGCGGCGGCTGCGCGGGCTAAAACTCAAGCAGCTGGCCGATCTCGCCGGCTGCTCGGAAAGCCTGCTGTCGAAATACGAGAACGGCAAGGCGACGCCGTCGCTGCCCATGCTGCACCGGCTGGCGCGCGAGCTGGGCTTCAACATCGGCTGGATGTTCGACGAGACGGAGGGCGACCCCGGCATCGTCTTCCGCCAAGGGGAACGGCCGATGATCGCGCTGGACCCGCTGCGCCAGGGCGAGGGCATCAGCTTGGAGCGCGTGGTGCCCTACGACCCCAACCATCTGCTTCAGTGCAACATCCACCATATCCGCGCCGGCGGCAGCAGCGACGCGCCGATCGCGCATGATGGAGAGGAGGTGGGATACGTCATCGAAGGGCAGGTCGAGCTGGAGATCGACGGGCAGGTCTATACCCTGTCGGCGGGGGATGCCTTCGTCTTCCGGTCCACCCTGCCCCACGCCTATCGCAACCCGTCGGACGAACCGGCCAGCATCTTCTGGGTGAACACGCCGCCGACATTCTGAAACAGCCCGTTTTGAAACCTTTCATTCAAGCAACTTGACCTGACGTCATGACCGCTTGAATAATCGCCGGATGGTCGCGCGACCGATCAGAGTTCGGGGCGCGACCGGGAAGGCTCAGTCAACAAGGGAGAAGGAAACCCATGTCGAAATCCATTGGCATCGCCGCATTGGCCGCGGCCGGTTTGATGACGGGCCTCAGCGCCAGCGCATCGGCCGAAACCATCGCGCTGGTGACGATCAACCAGCAGGCGCTGTTCTTCAATCAGATCAATGACGGCGCGACCGCAGCGGCGGAAGAGGCCGGCGTCGACCTCGTGATCTTCAACGCCAACAACGTACCGTCGGCGCAGAACGACGCGATCGAGACCTATATCAGCCAGGGCGTGGACGCCATCATCCTGGTCGCCATCGACGTGAACGGCGTGAAGCCGGCGATTTCGCAATCCGTCGCGGCGGGCATTCCGGTGATCGCCATCGACGCGCAGATCCCCGACGGCGATAACGAGACCTTCATCGGCGTCGACAACACACAAGCCGGGCGCGATATCGGCCAGTTCTTCGTCGATTATGTCGATGAGGAAATGGGGCGCAACGCCACGGTCGGCATCGTCGGGGCGCTGAACTCCTTCATCCAGAACCAGCGCGTCGACGGCTTTGTCGAGGTGGTCGAAGGGTCCGGCATGTCGATCGAGATCCTCAACACCGTCGACGGCCAAAACGTCCAGGACGTCGCCTTGGCGGCGGCGGAAAACCTGATGACGGCCAATCCGGGCATGGATGCGATCTATGCTTCGGGCGAGCCCGCCCTGATCGGCGCCATCGCCGCCGTCGAAAGCCAGGGCCTGACCGATTCCGTGAAGGTTTTCGGCTGGGACCTGACCGCCCAGGCGATCAACGGCATTGACGAGGGCTGGGTCGTCGCCGTGGTGCAGCAGGACCCGTATGGCGAAGGCGTCGCCGCGGTCGAGGCCGCGATGACGTTGATCGAAGGCGGTTCGGTCGACCCGATCGTCTACATCCCGATCGACATCGTCACGTCCGACAATGTCGACGGCTATCGCGGCATGTTTGAGTAAGCGTCTAAGCTAGGCGGACACGTCCGGCCGGCCCAACCGCTGGGCCGGCCGATCCTTTTCAAGAGGCTCGCTCAGACCGACCGTGGAAGCAGAAACCAAGCCGATCCGGGTCCGGATGTCCGGCATCGCCAAACGCTACGGCGCTATCCAGTCGCTGGACAATGTCGATATGGAGCTGCGCGCCGGCGAGGTGCTGGGCATCGTCGGCGACAATGGCGCCGGCAAATCGACCTTGAGCAAGGTGCTGTCCGGCGCGGTTATCCCCGATGCCGGCACCATCGAGATCGACGGCGAGACGGTGCGCTTTTCAAGCCCCGCCGACGCACGGCGTCATCATGTCGAGATGGTCTATCAGGACCTGTCGCTGTGCGACACGGTCGACGTCGCCGGCAACCTGTTCCTGGGGCGCGAACCCTATCGCCGGATCGCGGGCGTGGCTCTGTTGGACAAGCGCCGCATGCACGAAGAAGCGCGCCGCATGCTGGAGGGGCTGGGCATCTCAATCCCCGACACGCGGCTGCGCGTGGAGAACCTCTCCGGCGGCCAGCGGCAAAGCATCGCCATCGGCCGCGCGGCCTCGTTCGACCCCGCCGTTCTGATCATGGACGAGCCGACGGCGGCCCTCGCCGTGGCCGAGGTCGAGGCGGTGCTGGACCTGATCCGGCGGGTCAGCGCCAGCGGCGTCAGCGTCATCCTGATCACCCACCGTCTGCAGGATCTGTTCCTGGTCTGCGACCGACTGATGGTGATGTATGAGGGGCAGAAGGTGGCCGAACGCGACATTGCCGAGACCAACATCGAGGAAGTCGTGAACCTGATCGTCGGCCGCAAATTCGCCGCCCGGTCCGCCGGCGTGAGGGCCTGAGCAATGGCGCCAAGCAATGCGACCGGCATGACCCTGCGGGACCGGCTGGTCGCCAATGGCGGCGTTGCCAGCATCGCGGTCTTCTTCATCTGCGTCTGTGTCTATTTCTCGCTCGCCACCGACGGGTTTCTGACCAACAGCAATCTGCTGAACATCGTGCGCCAAAGCGCGCCGCTGTTGATCGTGGCCGCCGCCATGACCTTCGTGATCACCACGGCCGGCATCGACCTGTCGGTCGGCTCGATCATCGCACTGATCGGATCGGTGGCGGCGATATCGCTGCAAGGCGGCCTGCCCTGGCCGGTCATGTTCATCGCCATGCTGGCGCTGGGCGCGTTGATCGGCGCCGTTCAGGGCTTCTTCATCGCCTATGAGGGCATCCCGGCGTTCATTGTCACGCTGGCGGGTTTGAGCATCTTTCGCGGCATCGCGCTGCTGATGACCGGCGGCTACTCCGTGCCGGTCGACAGCGATATTGGCTTCGTCTTTCTGGGGCGCGGCTGGTTCCTGGGCATGCCGGTGCCGGCGTTGATCGCCATTGCCGTCTTACTGGCAGCACTGCTGGTCTTCAACCAGACCCGCTTTGGCCGCTACGTCACCGGCATCGGCGCCAATGCCGAGGCGGTTCGGCGCGCGGGTGTCAACATCAAGCGCGTGACCTTGATGGTCTATGTCCTGACCGGAACGGCGGCCGCGCTCGCCAGCCTGCTGTTGACCGCGCGGCTGGGCAGCGGCTCGTCGAACGCCGGGCTTGGGTTCGAGTTGCAGGTTATCGCCGCCGTCGTGCTGGGCTCCACCAGCCTGTTCGGCGGGCGCGGCACGGTGATCGGCACCATCCTGGGCGCCCTGACCGTGGCGGTGATCGCCAACGGGCTGATCCTGTCGCACCTGTCGCCGTTCCTGACACCGATCGTGACCGGCGTTATCATTCTGGTCGCGATCTGGCTGAATTTCCGGCTGTTCAGCGGGGGAGGCAAACGACGATGAGCGAGACGGAAACCCTGCCCGCGATCGGGGTGACCTCGGGCCAGGTCATGACCGTGCTGGGGCCGATCCCGGTGGACCAGATGGGCATCACCTTGGCGCATGAGCACATCCTGCTCGACGGCGCGACGTCCTGGTGCCGGCCGTGCTGCGCCGGCGACCTCGACATGGCGGAAAAACCGGTCTCGGTCGAGTTCCTGGGCGAGTTGCGCATGAACCCGTTCATCAACCGGGACAATTGCCAGCTTTCCGACGCCGAGGTCGCGATCGACGAGTTGATGAAGTTCGCCGACCAGGGCGGTGCCACCGTCATCGACCCAACCAATCGCGGCATCGGGCGCGACGGGCCGGCCCTGCAGCGCATCAGCCGGCGCACGGGCCTGAACATCGTCATGGGCGCCGGCTTTTACCTGGAACGGTCCCACCCCGACTATTTCGAGGCGATGAGCGAGGACCAGATCGCCGAACAGATCATCACCGATGTCGGCGGCGGCCTGGAACAGCCGCCGGTGGTTGCCGGCCTGATCGGCGAGATCGGCGTCAGCAAGGACTTTACGGCGGCGGAGGAGAAGTCGCTGCGCGGTGCGGCCCAGGCGGCGAAACGCACGGGCGTGCCGCTGTCGGTCCACCTGCCGGGCTGGGAGCGGTTGGCCCACCGTGTGCTGGACGTGGTCGAAAATGTCGGTGCCGACCTGGACCATACGATCCTGTGCCACATGAACCCCAGCTATGACGATCCGGTCTATCAGAAGAGCCTGGCCGATCGCGGCGCCTGGCTGGAATACGACATGATCGGCATGGACTATTACTACGCCGAACAGCGCGCCCAGTGCCCCAGTGACGCGGACAATGCCAAGGCCATCCGTGCCCTGATCGATGACGGCTATCTCGGCCGGCTGCTGCTGTCGCAGGACGTGTTCCTGAAGATGATGCTGACCCGCCATGGCGGCTTTGGCTATGGCTACATCCTGAAACATTTCGTGCCGCGCCTGCGCCGGCATGGCGTGGAGGCCGAGGCGATCGACGCCATGCTGGTCGACAATCCGCGCCGGCTGTTTTCCGCCGCCCCAGAAGGCTGACAAGACCCATGAGCGACAAGAAGAAGATCCTGCTGGCCGGCGAAAGCTGGGTCACGACCGCGACCCATATCAAGGGGTTCGACCAGTTCCCGACGGTGACCTTTCACCGGGGCGCAGACGGCTTTCTGGACGCGCTTAAGGATCTGCCGTTCGAGATCACCTGGATGCCGTGCCATGAGGCGCAGACCGACTTTCCGTCGGACGTCGAGGGGCTGAACGCCTACGACGCGATCATCCTGTCCGACATCGGCTCGAACACGCTGCTGCTTCACCCGGACACCTGGATCCACAGCAAGCCGACGCCGAACCGGCTGTTCGCGCTGGAGCAGTACGTGGCCGAGGGCGGCGGGCTGGCCATGATCGGCGGCTATTACAGCTTTCAGGGCATCAATGGCGGCGCGCGCTATCACAACACGCCGGTCGAGGCGGTGCTGCCGGTCACGATCCACCCCTATGACGACCGGATCGAGGTGCCCCAGGGTCTGCGGCCGCAGGCAGTCGGCGATCATCCGATCCTGGCCGGCATCGAGGGGGACTGGCCGCTGCTGCTGGGCTTCAACGAGGTGCGGGCCAAGCCGAACGCGGTGGTGCTGGCCGAGGCCGGCGACACCTACCGCAACCTGCCCATCGTCGCGGTGGGCGAACACGGCAAGGGCCGCAGCCTGGTTTGGACCAGCGACATCGGCCCGCACTGGCTGCCGAACGAGGCCCTGGCCTGGCCCCACTTCGCCCAGCTGTGGGGCCAGGCGCTGGACTGGCTGACCGGCGGGCGCTGACGTCCGTCAGGCGCCCTTGGCGCGGGCCAGGGCGCGGGCGCCGTTCAGCACGAAACCCTGGTCGGACCCGATCAGGAACAGGCTGACCCCCGGCGCCTGCCATCGCGGCATTTCCTCCGCTTTGGCCAGGAACATGCCCAGACGCCTGCCGTGCCGGGTCGCGGCGTCACAGATCCGCTCCATCGCCGCGATGACGGGGGGCGCGGCCGGGTCTTCGACGCCCATCGAGACGGCCAGATCCATGCGGCCGATGAACAGGGCGTCGATGCCCTCTACCGCGGCGATGGCGTCGATGGCATCCAGCGCCTCCTTATCCTCGATCTGGGCGATCACCGTGGTTTCCGACGCGCTGTCGGCGAGATAGGTCCGCATCGGCCGCGTCGTGTAGCCGGCGGCGCGGCTGGACCCGGCATAGCCGCGTCCGCCCGGACCGAAACGACAGGCCCGCGCCACCGCCTGCGCGGTTTCAGCGTCCGTGACATGGGGCACCAGAACGCCGGCGGCGCCGAGGTCCAGCGCGTTCAGGATCGTCGCCGGTGCCGCATCGGCCACGCGCACGACCAGCGGCAGGCCGGTCTGGCGGCCGGCGAAAAGGCAGGCGTCGAGATCGCGACGGTCGAACGGCGCGTGTTCGGCATCGAGACAGGCGACGTCCAGGCCGCTCAGCGCCAGCACCTCGACAATCGCCATCGCCGGCGTCTTCACCCAGGTGCCGACCAGGGTCTCGCCGGCCAGCAGAAGGTCGCGAAAGCCGCGCGCCGTTTGCTCGGTCATATCTCGCTCTCCCGCTGCAACCAGCCGACGAGCGCCGCGGTGACGATCTCCGGCTGTTCCAGCGTCGGCAGATGGGCGCTGTCCGGAATCACCACAAGCTCCGCCCCCTCGACCCGCTCGGCCATGATGCGGCTGCGTTCCACCGGACAAACCTGGTCGTCCTCGCCGCAGCCGATCAGCGTCGGTACCCTGATCGTGGGCAGTACCGGCCAATTGTCGTGGCGATCCCGCAAGGCGATGATCTGTCGGCGAAACACTTCCGGGCCGAGGTCGAGTGCCATTTGGACCAGCAGATCGGTCAGGTCCGGCCGGCTGGCGGCCAAATCGCCCAGATAATAAGGGGCGAAATCGTTGCGGGTCATCGCCTCCAGCCCGATTTCGGTCGCTTGGGCGAGTTGAACGTATCGCTGCTTGCGCTTGTCCGGCGGGTCCGCCCCGACGTTTGAGTCCCAAAGTGCCAGATGCGTGATACGTTCAGGGGCGAGGCGCATCACCTCCAAGGCGACGATGCCGCCCATCGAGAAGCCGGCGAGCGCGCAGGACCCCTCGCCGATCTGTTCGATGACGGCGCGGGCCTGTCCGGTCAGCGTATCGGGCGCGCTGAGGTCGACCACCGAGGCATTTGCGATCGTCTGCAAGGCATCCAGTTGAGGACCCCAGACGCGGGCGTCGCACATCAGGCCGGGCACCAGCAGCAGGCGGGGATGCGTCATGTCACGCTGCCCATGAGCCGCACGAACCTGTGACAAATTGGCCGCCCTCGCACGTCAGTCATGGGGATTAAACCTTGCCCATCCATTGCCAAGATCAGTATCATGGCAGGAATGCATACGAATGCAAAGCGATCAACCGATCACGATATGGGGCGGGAGACATGGTGCGGTATCTGAAGCGCGGCGCGGACATGAAGGACGTCGACGAAGCCGACGCCAAGGTTCGCGCAACGGTCGAAAGCGTGCTGGCCGACATCGCCGAGCGCGGCGATGGTGCCGTGCGCGACCTGTCCGCCAAATTCGATAACTGGGCGCCGGAGACCTTCCGGCTGAGCGATCAGGAGGTGGAGGCCGCCCTGTCGCGCGTATCCAAACAGGATCTGGAGGATATCCGCTTTGCCCAGGCCCAGGTGCGCAACTTCGCTGAGAAGCAGAAGCAATGCCTGACCGACCTGGAGGTCGAAACCCTGGACGGCGTCGTGCTGGGCCATCGCAACATCCCGGTCAATGCCGTCGGCTGTTACGTGCCTGGCGGCAAGTACCCGATGGTCGCCTCGGCGCATATGAGTGTGGTGACGGCCAAGGTGGCCGGTGTCAAGCGCGTGGTCGCCTCCGCCCCGCCCCACGATGGCGGCCCGCATCCGGCGATCGTCGCGGCGATGCATCTGGGCGGGGCCGACGAGATCCTGGTCCTCGGCGGCATTCAGGCGGTCGGCGCCATGGCGCTGGGCACCGAGACGATTGAGCCGGTCGACATGCTGGTCGGCCCCGGCAACATGTTCGTGGCGGAGGCCAAGCGGCAACTGTTCGGCCGGGTCGGCATCGACCTGTTCGCCGGGCCGACGGAGACGCTGGTGATCGCGGACGACAGCGTCGATGGCGAGATCTGCGCGGTCGACCTGCTGGGCCAGGCAGAACACGGGCCGACCTCGCCCGCCGTCCTCTTGACCGACTCCCAAGCGCTGGCCGAGGCCACCATGGCGGAGGTGGAGCGGCAGCTTCAGATCCTGCCGACGGCAGAGATCGCGCGGCAGTCCTGGGCCGATTTCGGCGCGGTGATCGTCTGCGACAGCCTTGAGGAGATGGTCGCCGAGGCCGACAAGCTGGCCTTCGAGCATGTCCAGGTCATGACCCGCGACCCGGACTATTTTCTGGAGAACATGACCAATTACGGCGCCCTGTTCCTCGGCCCCCGGACAAACGTCGCCTACGGCGACAAGGTCATCGGCACCAACCACACCCTGCCGACCAAACGCGCAGGCCGCTACACCGGCGGCCTGTGGGTCGGCAAGTTCATGAAGACCTGCACCTATCAGCGCGTCCTGACCGACGAGGCGTCGGCGCTGGTCGGCGGTTATTGCTCACGCCTGTGCGCCCTGGAGGGCTTTTCCGGCCATGGCGAGCAGGCCAACATCCGCTTGCGCCGTTATGGTCGACGCAATATAGCGGCCTACGAGGCGGCCGAGTGAACCGCCGAATGAAGGGCTGACCGGCATCACGTCGGCGGCCAGGAAAGGGGCCGAGAAAGGGGAGCACATGCGCCGAGGCAAGGTCACGTCGATCGATGTGGCGCGTCTGGCCGACGTCTCCCAATCGGCCGTCAGCCGGACCTTCACGCCCGGCGCCAGCGTCTCGGCCGAAACCAAGCGTAAGGTGCTGGAGGCGGCCAACGTCCTGGGCTATCGGCCCAACGCCATCGCCCGGACCTTGATCACCCAGCGTTCGCGCATTATCGGCGTCGTCGTCGCCTATCTCGACAACCAATTCTACCCGCTGGTGCTGGAATGGCTGTCCAAGGAGTTGCAGCGCCGGGGCTATCACGTCCTGCTGTTCATGGCCGATACGGGCGAGGCGGACCACATTTTGCCGGAGATCCTGCAATACCAGATCGACGGCATCGTCATGGCGTCGGCCACCCTGTCGTCCGGGCTGGCACAGGAATGCGCGGACGCCGGCATCCCGGTCGTGCTGTTCAACCGCACCGTGCCGAACTCGCCGGCCAGCAGCGTCACCTCGGACAATTTCGACGGCGGCCGGCAAGTGGCGCGCTTTCTGGTCGCCGGCGGGCATCAGCGCATCGGCTTCATTGCCGGCGACCCGGACAGTTCGACCAACCGCGATCGCGAGGCCGGCTTTCTCGACGGGCTGAACGCGCTCGGCCGGCGCTGCTGGGCGCGCGAGGTCGGCAACTATTCCTTTGCCGGCGCCGTGACGGCGACGGAGCGCCTGTTCGGCCATGACGAGCATCCCGACGCCATCTTCGTCGCCAACGACCATATGGCGATCGCGGTGATGGACACGCTGCGCCACGGGCTGGGCCTGGCGATACCCGACGATGTGTCCATCGTCGGCTATGACAATGTGCCCCAGGCGGCCTGGCCGTCCTACGGCCTGACGACCGTGGACCAGCCACCGACACCGATGATTGCTGCGACGGTCGAGGTGCTGATGCGCCAGATCGAAAGCGGATCGGTCCGCTGCGACACGACGGAGGTGCCAGGGCGCCTCATCGTCCGCACCTCGGCCCGTTGCCCGGACGGCTACGAGGTCGAGCAGGCTGAAGCGTCGATGCCGGAACTGCGCTAGGCGGTCTGGCTCAAGCGGACGACGTGAACGCCAGCCATGTCCACGTGACGCCGACACGCCGGTTCCGCTCTTGTATGGACGCGACGTATCGTCTGCGAACCAGCCGGAGACCGGCGGCTTCGGCCAAACTGATAGCCTCTTCGGCATTGCCCTCAAAGCAGGGCCGGTTCGGCGCGCCGGGACCATGTCGAACGGAGACCACGAGGATGCCGGACGACGCAAGCAGCGTCGCGATAACCGGCATGGCCCTCTTGCGTTGATCGCTGTCGAGATGCTGCCAAACGCCGCTGAGCAGGACGAGGTCGAACGCCCCGCCCCGCTTTCGCACCGCCGCCAGATCGGGAAGCCGGTCGTCCAGCCAGTCGATGCGCGGTGAGGGGTGCAGGCGCGCACCGGCGTCGCGAAAGCCGGCAACGGGCTCGACCGCCAGCACCTGGAAGTCATTGGCGGCGAACCAGGCGGCGTCGCGCCCGGTGCCGGCGCCGAGATCCAAGACCCGGCCCTTTCTCGGCAACAGATCGATCACGGGCGACAGCAAATCAGCCGTGGAGAGCGCCTCGTACCGGTTGATCAGTTCGGCCGCATCGGCGGCATATCCTGCAATCACATCCTGCATGGCCGTATCGGTTCCCTGACGGGCAAGCATGTGCAGGCGGCAGCCAGATCAAAAGCGGCGATCCATCCGCGATTTTTCACTTGCACCGGCGCGCCGGGACCATATTATCCCGGCCACTCGCCGGGCCACCAGGCCAGGGCGTCCCTGTGGGGCCATAGCTCAGTTGGGAGAGCGCTACAATGGCATTGTAGAGGTCAGGGGTTCGACTCCCCTTGGCTCCACCAAAACATCCTTTCGGCCAGAAAAAGCCCGCAAAAGCCTGAAAGGCTCTGCGATTTCGGCGGTTCGATAACCGCTATTTGGGCAGTATGCTACACGCCCCGGAAAGACCAGACGCAATACCGTTCTTCTGCATTCAAACTGACCGGAATCCCATAATTTCCGGGGGTTTGCGAGGAAAGCGCAGGCGGTTCGATACATCGAATCAAAGGAGGCAAGCGGCTCCCCGGCTTTTGCGGCTTTTTCAGTCAAATTCACCTTTTGCGTTTCCAGCTTTTGCACCTGTGTTTCATAGGCGGTAACGAGAGCCGGGCTGTCCGTAGCAAGAATCCGCTCAACCAACGCATCTGTTTTCCGCTCGATTTCCCGGATTTGTGCTTTGGCCTCGGATGCACTTTGTACAGCGGTCTGGCGGAAGGTTTCCCAACAATCCTGCATCATAGCCCTGACCAATTTGAACGACTGCGCCGAGGGGCGCAGGTCTTTCAACAACGCCTCGAATTCCCCTTCGATCTTTTCTTTTCGGATGTTTTTTCGTCTGTCGGGGCAGTTCCGCGTCTGACAGAAGTAATACGGATAAAGCGTTGATCGTCCCTTTGACCATGCCGCAGTCATGGCATTGCCGCAGCACGAGCAAGTGACGAAGCCGCGCAACGGAAAATCTGCCCTAATGTCCTTACGCGCCGGGGCATTGGCATTGCCATCCAGACGGTCCTGTATGTTCTGCCAAGTATCGAAGCTGATAAGCGGTTCGTGCTTGCCGGGGACCAGATGAAGACCCCATTTTTCAATCGTGATGTAACCTGCATAGATCGGGCGGCGAAGAAGCTTGAACGCCGCTTGAAGATGTTTATGGCCGGGTCGTTTTTGCAACACAGCCGGATGTGACTCAAGAAATCGTTTGACCTCAGTAGCCGTCTGAAACCGTCCCGAAGCAAAGCCTTCAAGCGCTTCTTTCACGATGGGGGCAAATTCGTCAGGCTTTAGAATACTTCCCCCATCGCTGTGTTCGCCGTAGCTGTATCCCAACATCGGCCCGAAGCAATAAAACCCGTTTTCAACACGCGCACGCATCTTCTGTTCCACTTGGCGGGCGTGCTGTTGACGCTCTAGCTGCCCCTGCGCTGCAAAAACAGTTTCAACGAATTCGCCTTCCGGCGAATCTTCAAACTTATAATTGAGGCACTCAACAATCGCGCCACGCTGCTTGAATGCTCTACGCAGCTTGAAATGAAAGTCGCGGTCTCTTGCGAAACGCTTCAAATCGTCGAAAATCACCACATAGCGCTTGTGAGGTTGGGCATCGAGATAATTCAACAGGGCCACCATGCCCGAGCGCTTCATAAAATCGCCACCGCCACTTACGTCATCGGGAAAGGTTTCTTCCACCTCGTAGCCCTTCGCCTCGGCGTGTTGTCTGCAACGGTGTTCTTGACTTTCCAAGCCATGGCCTTCCTCTTTCTGCCGTGAGCTTGAAACACGGCAGTAAATGACAGCCTTCTGCACCTGTGTAACCGTATGCGCTGGTTCCTTCACTATGCGACTCCTTCCGCTACCCCATTGGCAGCTTTGCTAAAATTTTCGCGGAGAATAATTGTCTCCAATAGTAGCTTATCCGGGCCAGAAATTGGCAGATTTCCGGGGGTTTTGCCAATCTGTCCACAGGCATCTTGGGCCTGCTGGACGGGATGAACACCGAACCCCATCGAGACAAATTCAACAATAATATTCCAGAGTGTTTGAATGAACTCGCGCTCCTGATCTTCGGTAAGGTCGGCATCTTCTAGGAAAAGCGCGTACTTCTCATAATCAACCGTAATTATCGGGCGGTCCGTATTGGCCGGGACGTTGTTTAGTGTGTGATCTTTGAACTCCTTGCTTCTTCCGTTTTTCACCCTTCGGGCTCCTTTGTATCTCTATCCAGTATCCATCTTCGCCCTTTCCTCTTCTGTAAGAACAAAGCAAGAACATATCAGTTCTCGGCTTGATCCTGCAAGAAGATTCATACCGTTCGCTCAAATGATCGTTTCAGCGCTATCTCGATTGTGGTTTTCAGCTGCGCCGCGAGCGCCAAGCGCCTAACGCGAATAGCTGATCTTGGTGTGATGCTACTCGATATCAGAAAGAGGTGACGCCACTTTGTTGATGAAGTGGTGAATCCACCATTGCGTTATCCCTGAGATGGTGGGTCGATGCCTTGATGTTTGCGGTAAAGCTGGATCATTTCCTTCAACGTCTCTTTTTTGGTCAGGCCAGCCTCTTCGGCGGCTTCGTTGAAGGCGTCGAGATCGCTTTGTTCCAACCGAACGACCAACTTGGTGTCTCGCCTGTTTACATCCGCCTTGGGGCTTTTTGTGGGGTCCGGTAGCTGATGTTTCCGCCTGTATATTCTTCTTTGTTCTCCCAAAATAATACCGTCAATAATAGATTTATTGAAAGTATCAATATTAACAGAGTCACCCTTATTTCGTCCAGTTTTTGTATCCTTTAGCTTATAGACTACTTCCACACCCATTTCTTATATTTCACAAATGCCATTTTGAACCATTTCTCTTATGGCGCTTGCCAGAGCTTCTTGTGCTTTTTGGTCATGACACGGCCTCAGTGAAAAACTGTGATCGCTCGGAATCTAACACTTGGTCCGGTGCTCCAAAAAAACATCTCTGCCGGAAGGCGGGCGGCATTGCGCAATTTACGGCCCGATCAATCGATCTCTCTGAAAAAGTAGTCAACCGGAACATCAAAAATCCTCGAGAATTGCCACAGCCGGATTGCGGATATGCGATTGATACCCGCCTCGTATTTCTGAATCTGCTGGAAGCTGATACCGACACATGCGCCGAGGTCTTGCTGTGTCATCTTGAGTTTGCGCCGCCATGTCCGCACCTGCGCGCCTAGAATAATGTCGTGATGGTCGGCCCGCCCCTTTGTCTTCCGGTTGCTCACATATTCTCTTTCTCTTGAAGGTTAAATTTCATTGCCGTACAGCCGCTGAAGTTCGTCATCCTGAATGCAGAGATATTCAAGCGTCTGCCGCTCGCTGGAATGCCCGAACGCCTTTGTGAGTAACGTTAGCGGCTCATTGAAGCGTATCCGCTGCTGATACCCCCAGGTCTTGCGCAGCGAGTGCGAGCCGAACCGCCCGGCAATCTCCAATCGGGCGCACCACTTTTTGACCAGACGGGTCACGCTCTCCACCTTGAGTGCGCCCTTGGATTTCCGGGACCAGAACAACGGCGCGTCAGGGTCATTAACCGGAATCGCGGCAATGCCGATCCGCAAGGCTTCCGCCGCCGTGGCGTTGATGGTCACCGGGCGTATCTTGCCTGTCTTCGGTTCCTTGAGTTCGAAGTAACTGCCTTCGCGCAGGTGGGACACGTCACGCCGCCGGAGCGAAAGCAACTCTCCCGCCCGGAAGCTGGTGTTGATAGCGAACACGAACAGGCAAAAATTACGCGGCTCGGCACTCAACATATCCTTGATACGCTGGATATCGCCGGGGCTGCGGATCGGCCCGACCTTGATGGTCGAACCCTTCTTCGGATGATTGGGATTGCGCGAACCCTTTGATTTCATGACGAAAATCCAGCAACGCGAATGCCAACTTCTATGCAGAAGTTGGGGTGTGCCAGTTTTCCGTGGTTTATCAATGGGTTCCCGGTGTACGGGATGCGCAACAAATATCGCATAGCAATCCGTAAGCATCAATAGAATCAACATAATATATACAATGCCAACTTCTGCATAATAGTTAGCATTACCCTTATCGATACTCGCGATGTTTGTCAAACATCTTGAAGTATCTAAAGTATTGTGTTAACTATACCGCAATAAACACAAAAAGGGGTGTGTTCGTCTCGCTGATACAGAAAGGGCCGGACACCGATGAAATCAGGGACACTCAGAGAGAAACTCATTAATGGCTTCGCAGGCGCGACCATGCTTGCCGCTGCGTCGGTTGCGGGCGTATCCGGCACCGCGAACGCTCAGGATGTGTCGACGCAGCCTGTCGTCAGCGCCGATGAATGCCAACTCAGTTCTCAGGAAATCTGTGACCTTCGCGCAGCAGCCGATGCAGCGCGCGATTACGCGGAAGCCAATCCCGGCGTTGGTATCCTGATCCATGTCGGACAGGATTTCCCCAATGAGCACTTCCAGAATGCAGACCAGTTTGGACGGGCCTTCGTCAATGCCTTTGCACAACAGGGCGTCGAAGCGCACTACTTCCTATGGCAAAATGATATCCCGAACACGGGCTTGACCTTTTATGTTGGCCACCTCATTCACGGCCAGCACAACGGCACCGAAGTGAAGAATGTGTTGGAGGCGATGAACGCGATCCCGGAAGTCTCTCGGCAGGTTCTCATCATGAATGGCGTGGCGTCTGCGCCCGGTATCACTGAACCCTCAGGTGGTTAAAGTATCTGGACTTGGCGCGGAAGCGATCTCGACGCTGAGAGCCTGATCATCTGGCGGCATGGCGCTTGCGGCATTGAATGTCCCGCTGAGTGCCGCCTCATCCAGTGCCCCCTGTGGTGAAACCAGATCACCCGTGTTCAGCGAACTGAAACCCGTCATAGCTCCAAAACCGCCGTTGTTATCGGCTTGGGCTTCCGCCGACGCTAAAGCATTATCAATTTCATCATACTGATTGACTGTGCCTGCATCGACAGCTTGCGGCCCTTCCAGAGTATGCCCGGCCAAATCGCCCGCAGCGAATTCACCGTCTGTCTCGCGGTCAACATCCTGTGCGATTTCGGCATCATTCTCCCCGCCTGCCTCACGCGCCTGCCAGCTTTCGACGCGGGCCATGGCTTCATGATAGTTCTCGTTATCGAGGATGATTCCGGCAACCGGGTCATTGGCGTATTGAGGGCGCACCTTTCCGTCCGGCCCCAAGACCTCAAGCGTGATCGCGTCCAGAATGCGCCGCCTGTAATCCTCAAGGCTTTCACCGGGCTGGAACTGTGCGTCTTCCTCGCCGAGGATTGTGGCCGCGTAGTCCTGAAATTCCATCCCGGTTGCGGCCTCGATATCCTCTACGACCTCGGCAATTTCCTGATCGTCCATCTGGCCGAATACCTGATCCGCGATATAGGCGGGAAGACCGCCCTGATCCATCAGCGTTGCAAGCAGGGCTTCTTTATAGGCCTGCCGGGCTGCGCGTTTTTCACCCGACTTTCCGCCGATACCCCCGCTGCCTGTTTCATTGATAATATGCATCCGGTGGCCCGCGACTGAGCCTTCTCCGAAACCTTCTTTCATGGCGTAGTCGTGAAGCTTCTTTTCGAATGCCTCTCTATGCTCCCTAACAAATTCCGCATGATCGGGGTCGGTGCCTTTCAGCTCGACAAGCCAGTCGTCAATGCCGTCCATGAGGTTTTGATAGGCTGGTTGCTGGTCATGACCATGCGCGACCATGTGCGACCTGATCAGGGGATCAAGCCCGATAGCGTTAAACTCCACGCGCCGCGTTACCTCTGTTTGACCGGAATACCCCGCCATGTTTGCACCCTGTTACCCTCTTTTTCACCTATGCCCGCTAATCCAATTGGGCTTTTTGTATATTGTTCAAATAGATTTGAATTATTTGCGCAAATAGCGCTGTTTTACTTGAAGATGATAGCCTCAAAATCTTAAAGAATTATTATGGAAATATAAAATACATATCAAATTGTTGATATTATTAAGAATCGGGCAGGGAATTATATTTCTTGATAAGGTTGTCGTACATTTTCTTGTCAACGCTGCCTACGGTTCCGTCCCTGATCGAGGTCAGCGTCTTCAGACTTGCGTACTGGCGACCCGCGCCATATCGCTTTAGAAACACGCTCAGGCTCACTTTCGTTCGTTCGATTTCGGCTTTCAGTAAATCGGCCATCGGCTTGGTCAGGGAAATACGGTCAGCCGCGACGTTGTTTGTGTGGCGCAGGCCGTCGGGAAGGCTCGCATATATCTGGATGACCGTATCGTAGACGGCCTTGTCGGCCATATGCACGCGTCCGGCCCGCATCGATTCCAGCTTGGAGAGGTTCAGCCCGTCAATCGATGCTCCATGTTTCTTAATGAACGCGCTGGAACCAAGACGCGTCCGCATCATGTGGTCATTCAGCGCGTCAATCATTTGTGGGGTCAAAGGAACGTAGCCGCCCCTTAAGTTCTTCGTGTAACGCTTGCCATCGGGGAGCCATGCAAAGGTGCGCATGATCGCCTCGTAAATGTGCTGTTCAACCGTCTTGCTTGAGCCTGTCCTGATGGTTTCGAGAATGTTCTTTGTGAGTTCCGTGTGGACGTGTCCGTACCGTTTCATGAAGGCAATCGAGCCCAGCTTCGTACGGCGCATCTCGGCTCTCAATGCGTCTATCATGTCCTGCGTCAGCGGAATGCGCGTCATTCCTGAATGGTAGGAATCGCGCCATCGCTGGCAAAGCATCTTGGATGCTGCCTGCATGGATTTCTGTGGGCAAGTCCCGGCCCTGATATTGACCGACGAGGCCAGCAGGCGCGTCACAATCCGTTAGGGCCTGTCGTACACAGCCTGCACTTGAAGCCTGAGTTTCCGCTCCGCGCAAGATAGGCGTGTAGTACACGCAATCTTGGCAAGGGAAACCCCTTCGGTTTCCCGTTGCATCCCATCCCGCGTGGCGCGTTTCGGCATTGAGCCTGCACGCGCCAGCGAACCGTATCGTCGGTTCATCACTCGCAGGGCTTGGAGACTTGCCTCTCCACCTGCACCGAACCATGCATGAACGGCTTTCCGTTCAATCAAATTCAAGAGCCTGCCCGTTCTCTTGAAAATCATGGGCCAACCCTGCGCGGATTGGATGCCGCCAGCGTTTCGCCGCTGGATCACGACCAAGGGAATACCCTTGGATGCATTGCCATAATCGTTGCTTGTTGCGTTACGCGCTACAATATGCTACATTGAAGGAATGGAGATTCGAAATATTCGCCATAAGGGGTTGCGGAACCTCGTTGAGAAAAACAATGCCAAGGGGTTGCCGCAGGACAATGTGGCTAAGATCACTGATATCATTGCGTTTCTGATCGACATTGAAAGCATTGATGAGGTTTTCGATCTCCAGAAATACAAACCGCATCGTCTAAGCGGGGACCGCGCCGGGACATACAGTTTTCATGTCACGGCCAACTGGCGGATCACGTTTAAGCATGATGAGGAGATCAACGAGCTATATGACGTTGATTATGAAGATTACCACTGACACGCAGAAGGAGTACGAATAATGGCGATCAAGATAGGTATGAAAGCGGTTCATCCGGGCGGGTTTATCAAACGCTCGGTCTTACCGGATGATCTGTCCGTAACCAACGCTGCCGATGTACTGGGCGTTGGCCGTCCAGCCTTGTCCAACCTGCTGAACGAAAACGCCAAGCTATCTCCTGAAATGGCATTGCGCGTGGAGAAGGCTTTCGGTGTGAAGATGGACACGTTGCTTAGGATGCAGGCCCGCTACGATGCATTTCAGATGCGCCAGAGAGAACAGGAAATTAATGTAATGAAGTATATGCCTGCATAGCACGGACTTTAAGCACAAGACGGCCAGCCGATGACCATAAGACGTGTAATTGTTAAGAACTATAGGGCGCTAAAATCCGCTGATGTCAAACTCTCGGATAATCTCAACATAGTTGTTGGCGACAACGAATCCGGTAAATCAACACTGTTGGAAGCAATCAATCTTGCGCTACGCTGTCAACTAAACCGCCGCCCCGCAGCTTATGAGCTTCACCCTTACTTGTTCAACGCACAGACCGTCGCCGAGTTCGTGAGAAGCCATAATGCTGGCAATCCTACGCCGCCGCCGAGAATTCTCATCGAGCTTTATCTCGCTGACGTGCCAGAAGTCGCGGATTTAAAGGGCTCAATCAACTCGGAGATGGAAGATACTCCCGGCATCAGTCTGTCGATTGAGCTAGATGATGAGCATTGTGCGGAGCAGTACCAAGATTACATTGCAGACGGCCCAGCTGTTAACAGCTTACCCATCGAGTATTATCACCTCGTCTGGCGCGGATTTAACAATGAAAATCTCAATGGCCGCTCGATACCGCTGAAATCAGCGCTCATCGACCCCAGCGCTATATCCAACACCTATGCCGCCAGCAAATACGTGTTGGAAATCGTCCGCGATTACCTAACAAAAACTCAGGCTGTCAATCTGGCGCTGTCTTACCGACAGATGCGTGATGAGTTCCTGAATGATGACCGTATCAGGGCGATCAACTCCGACCTTGCCGAGAAACAGGGCGAAGTGTCCGATAAAACGCTCTCGATGGCTATGGACACGACTACGCGAGCAAGCTGGGAAACCGGCGTACTTCCCCACCTTGACGATATTCCGCTTACTCTGGTCGGTAAGGGGGAGCAAAACGCCATCAAGATCAAACTTGCTATCGCATCAAAAGAGGAATGCGACATATTTTTGATGGAGGAACCGGAGAACCATCTTTCCCACGCCAATCTGAACAAGTTGATTTCGCACCTCGCAAGCAAATGCGAAGGCAAACAACAGATCATCACAACCCACAGCAGCTTCGTGCTGAACAAACTTGGCGTCGACAGCGTACTCATGTTTAATCGTGAAGTCGGCATTACGCTTAGCGACTTGCCGGATTCCACAAAGAGGTATTTCAAGCGCCTTCCGGGTCACGACACACTACGTATGATTTTGGCCACCCGCTCCATTTTGGTCGAGGGGCCATCCGACGAACTCATTGTACAAAAGGCATTCTTGCAGGTGCATGGCTGTACGCCACTTCAAGCGGGGATTGAAGTAATATCAGTTTCTCTCGCATTTAGGCGTTTTCTCGACATTGCCGCCTTACTAAATCTTTCGGTAGCCATTGCGCGTGACAATGACGGTGATTCCGCCGGGAAGATGGCTCTTTACGCCGAATATGAAGGTAAAGACGGTATCAAAATCTGTATCTCCGCAGATGATGACTGTCCCAGCCTTGAGCAACAATTACTGGCCGTAAATGGACGGGACAAGCTCAATAGAATGCTCGGGCGTCAGGACGCGGCAGACAGCGATCTTTTGAATTACATGAAGAAGAACAAAACAGAGGCGGCGCTCATACTATTTGAGAGCGATGAAGCTCTGACTATTCCGGACTACATCAAGAATGCCATTGCCCAATAGTATCATTCTTGCTTCGGCAGGATCAGGTAAGACCACGGAAATTGTCACGCAAGCGTGCAGCAATGAATCAGATCGCGCGGCACTTGTGACATATACGATTAATGGACGTAGCGAGTTTTCAAACAAGGCTTATAAGCAGTTTGGGGCGATCCCGCCACATGCCAGTCTTAACACCTGGTACACCTTTCTGTTGCGCCACTTTGTACGACCTTATCAGAACCACCTTTATGACCCCCGCGTCGTTGGCATCAATTTCAACCGAGGCCAGTCGGCGCGATTTGCTAAGGCATCAGATATCGGCAGACACTATTTTTCAAGCCAAGGCCGATTGTACCTAGACAAAGTTGCGAAATTCGCGTGCAAACTTATTGAAACGACCCAAGGTCTTCCGCTTAGGCGAATTGAGCAGATATTTGGCCGATTATACATTGATGAAGCTCAGGATCTTTCAGGCTATGACCTAGAGTTTTTGGAACTCCTTCTAAAATCAGATGTGGATGTCACACTTGTTGGCGATCATAGACAGGCCACCTATACGACCAACGATAGCGCAAAAAATAAGAAATACGCCCGCGCCGGAATTGTTGCCAAGTTTGAGGAATGGGAAAGGGCGGGTCTTTGTGAAATCACCTACTTGACCCATTCTTACCGCTGCATCCAGCCGATCTGCGATTTTGCCGATCTCTTCTATCCCGGATTTCCAAAGACGGTTTCCCGGAACAACAATGTCACGGGTCACGACGGGCTTTTTCTTGTTGGTAAGTCCGAGGTTGAGGCATATCGCAGTACCTACGGTCCTCAAACCCTTCGGTACAACCGCAGTCAGCTTGAAGTCTCAGGGAAGCCGATGAATTACGGTGCAGCCAAGGGCATGACATTTGAACGTACGCTGATCTACCCAAATGGCCCGTTTCTTAGATATCTCAAAACAGGCAAAATAGAAGACGCTGGTAAGGAAATTCCCAAACTATACATCGCTGTCACACGGGCGAAACAAAGCGTCGCGTTCGTGGTGCCAGATCAATTTCAATCTGCGATCTTGGATAGATTTCGCGCAAGTGAACCGCAGCCATCGGACTCGGCACAAATGGTCCGCCCCTAGCGGGCGGGCTTTTTGTTTGGTAAAGGGCCGTTTCAAACCCTTCCAAAGCAGAAATCGTTTCAATAGCGACAGGCCGAGGGCGCGGAGCGCGATCCGCCCGGTTTCTGGCGGAATGGGATGAAAAGACCTCGGGCTTTGTGAAGGCCGTTTTCATCCCATTCCGAAGCAGAAACCTCAAGCCGGAGAGCGTTGAAGGGTTGTAGTCCCTAGTGTCAGAATTCCGGTGATGGGCCGCGAGAGCGGGGCTTTGTGCGAGTTCTCTTGATCGGTTTTGCGTCTGGATCAAGTTGCATCTGTTTGTAAAACCGGGTGTCACGTTCCAGCTTGCGCCTGTCCTTCACATGTTGGCGGCGGATACCAAGCCTGAATATCTCGATATGGCGGCGTTCTTCCAGATGGCGAAATGCGAGCTGGTCTTTTTCCGTCCTGTCCTTGGCAAGCGCTTCTTCGGCTTCGCGCTGATTTCGCTGGCTTATTCGCCTGTGTTCCCCGTTGAGCCGATCCCACAGACCCTTTAGGCCCGTCCTGAACCGGGCCTGCCGCGTCCGGCTTGCTTCAATCCGCTGATTTTCTTGTTCTTCATTCAGGCGTTGCCGCTCCGCCCGTTGGCGCTGCACAAGCACCGTCCGGCGTTTCTCAAAATCTATCCCTATTTCCTGTGCCTGCGAATCCAATTCATGCCTAAATCGTTCGAGGACAGGCAGTATGTGGCCCGCGATCTGCTCTTTGGCCTTACTGACGCTCGGCAGGGCATCCACATTCCCAAGACGCTCGCGGACATCCCTTATCCTTACGTCTGCATATTTAGGGACGGAATAAATCTCCCCATGCGCATCAATCCCGACGATACGGCCTTTCTTGTCCCCACGGGCCACCACATAGCCGCGCTCGCGCATGGCGTGCAGAAAAGCAGCCCCGGAATCCGAAATCGCCCAAGAGTCCTGAAACGCAGTCTTGATGGCGCGGGGGTCTTTTCCAATCCGCTTGGCCTGTTGCCATTGCTCATGTGTGAAATTCTTGGGATCACGCTTGCTGCCGTCTGCCAAACCGTCCAGCATCGGCCAACCATGCTCAAGAAACAACTCCCGCGACACGGCCTTAAGGCGCGGACGATCTTGGTACATATTGACGGCCTTCATATTGGCCGTGTCGATCCGCGACCAAACGCAATGCGCGTGACGACGGCCTTCCTTCTCATGAAAGACAATGGCGCGAGAATGGCCGGACAGCCTCAGCCTTTTCTCGGCGCGGTCTATCGCGTCTACAAACTGATCGGTGGTGACACGCGCCTGTTCCGGCGGGTTGACAGACAAGGAGTACAGGAATTGCCTGCATCGTGTTCCACAGCTGACCGCATAAACCTCGTTCAGCGCACCCATAAGGTTTTGCGAGGCAAAGCCGCGAAGCTCGTATATCTCGACATGCTCATTTTCCTCTTTCATCAGATGCAGCGCCAAATCCTTGGCCCCGCCGCGTGAATTACCTTTCAGCATCATGAGCCGTCCCCCTGTGCCTTGACGCCGAGAGCGGCAATCAGGTCTTGGCGCATGGATTGAACGGCTGCGCAGGCGGCGAATAGCTCTTGCTCCAAATCCGTCGAGACAGGCAACGCCCCCATATTCGCAGCCTTGGCGATCTGGTTCAGGTTCGAGGCAAGCCGGGATTGTCCCAAGCCGCCGAGCATGTAACCGAGTACGGCCAGTTCCGCTGAGGGCTTGGGCTTTACCCGGCGTGTCGGTTTCCGCTTGGTTGGGGGCGGTTCGTCACCAGTAAACAGCCTGAGGCGGATATAGGCAGCAAGGGACAACGTACCCGCATCCCGATCCAGCCGCGTCCGTTCTTCTTCTGTGAAGCGGATTGAGAAGGGCGGCGGGGGCTTCTTCGGTTTCGCCTTTGAAAGACCCGCTGTTGCCTCTGAGAAGTCTTTGACCAATGCCGGGGCGCTCATAGCTCTGGCCCCCCGAAATCATCACCCACCAAAAGCTGTTGAGCATTCTCCAAGTTTTGTAGCTGGTGTTCCCAATCGGCTAATGTCTCGAAAAGCGGGTTCGATGTTCCTAGCTTTAGGTCCACCAAATGATATCAAGGGCTTAGCTGGAAACGGCGGGCCCTTTCTTTTGGCCTGTCGCCAGAATGTACTCTGCAGTGAGAGGCACAGAAGGGTGCGAACTCGTCGTAGCGCAGCCACGTTCCGGTCCAAGCACACCTTAGAAATGACCTCTGACCCCCAAGATCACGGCATTTTCGAACTGTCACACGGCACTTAGGGGTGTCGTCCCTCGGCACTCGGTGAAAGGGTCTCCTGTGCAGTTGTCGCTGCACATATGCCGAGTTCGAACGGGACTAGACGATTGCTCCGTCAGTTCAGCCACACAGCGTTGCCACCGCGACGATTGCTGGTTTTCGACAGACTGGGCCGTATGCGTAAGGTCACGTCAGCCGCTGTTCAGCTTCCGTACAGCGGACAGATAGATAAGGTCGCATCAAGCGACGCTCTCGATAAACCGCGGACCGTTAGATGGCATTCATCATCATTCGCGGCGAATTGCCGGTTGTCTCTATGGTTCGACTTCAGGCTGGCGACAAAGGCCTTTCGGGGCCGCTTGCGGTGCATGCCAGACATTTCATCTGTTTAATTGACACTCTGTCTTACACCCTCTACCGATTTGTTTCGTATGTGACCCAGCGCCACTCGCGCTATTCGGAGCCGCTCTGACGGATAGGTTTGTAACAAGATCAATCACGGGCGCGCAGAGCATGTAGCAGTTCGGGCAAGCGACATGGCGCCGACATCGGCGCAAATCATCGGCCCGTTCGCGCTTGCGATCAGCGAACGCCCGCAGCCGAGCCGGCGCTGTCCGATTCCCATCACCACGGTCGGCGGCTCTGCACAAGATCGCGTTGCCGACGACGGAGCAGAACCAACTCCGCATAGCTCGATCAGCGGAAAGGGCAGAGGAATACCCATCCAATGCATCGGGGATGGCAACGTTTCGGAGACGACATGGCACAATCTGACGTTACCGGGAAGACCGCCGGACAGCTTGCAGTTGGCTTAGCGAATGGTCAGTTTACCTCCGTTGAACTCGTCAGTGAGTGTATCGCCGCCATAGAAAACTGCCCTGACCAGTCGGTTTTCATAAGTGTCGCGGCCGACCGTGCGCTTGAAGAGGCCCGGCAAAGCGATCTCCGGCGTCAATCTGGCGCCACGCACAGTCGATGGGATGGCATTCCGTTCGCCTGGAAGGACGCCTTCGATATGAGGGGCCTTCCTACCACCGCCGGATCGGAAGTGTATCGCAACGCGGAAGCAGCGACATCGGATGCCGTCGTCTTGGAGAACTGCCGCAAATTGGGTGCTGTGGCGCTCGGCAAGACAAACTTGTCGGAGTTCTGCTATTCAGGCTTGGGATTGAACCCCCACTTTGGCACCCCCGAGAATCCTCATGGAGACGGCGTCGCGCGTGTGCCCGGCGGTTCATCGTCGGGGTCCGCGATAGCTGTGGCAAGAGGTTTGGCGCCGGTCGCCATCGGAACCGATACTGCGGGGTCCGTGCGCGTACCGGCCAGCTTCTGCGGCGTCACCGGCTTCAAATCCTCGCAAAACCGATATTCGAAGGCCGGTGTCTTTCAGCTTTCGAGCAGTCTTGATTCACTCGGCTGTTTTGGACGATCGGTTTCCGATCTGGTTCAGGTTGACGCCATGATGCGTGGCCTCTCGGAACCGCGCCTGGAAGCGATGACCTTGGATGAGATGTCGTTCATCATTCCAACGTCGATTGTCTTTGACGATATCGATGCCGACATTGCCGACGCGTTCGACCAGGCCATAAGCACGCTACAGAACGCCGGGGCCACAATTGCGCGCGAGACGTTTCCGATCTTTGAACAGGTGACAAGGCTCTTTTCCAAGCATGGAACGGTGACGGTTGCAGAGGCATTTACACTGCATGAGGAGTTGCTGAGCAGTAGGGATGCCGCGCGCATGGATCAGCGTGTGCGAACCCGCATGTTGACAGCCAACAACTTCTCAACGTCCGACTATATCCGCTTGCAGTGGGAACGAGACAGGCTTCAGCACAAAACTGCCGAGAACCTTCAGTCTCGTTTTCTGCTGTTTCCAACAGCAGCAATGACAGCGCCGGAACTGGAGGCCTTGGAAGCTTCCGACGAGTTGTTCGTCGCGACGAATTTGAAGGCGCTTCGCAACACTATGCTTGGCAACTATCTGGGGACACCCGGGGTCAACTTGCCGATCGGAAAGGACCGAAACGGCCTTCCGATTGGGGCCCTAGTCTCAGCACCTTTCGGGGAAGACGATCGTGTTCTTGCTGCGGCGTTGACCATTCAGGGTGTGCTGGCGGACCAGGCGGAGCGATAGATGGCGTCGCCTTGCCTGGCTGATCCCGCTCGACCAGCCCTTGTCTGATGCACCCTCCGACGATTCCCAGACATGTCAGAGCCTTGGTGCCGATGGACCAGGCGCCGATCATCGATTAGGAGTGACATGGGATGAATCGAACGCAGCGAGCTATGACCAAAAAGATCAAGACGATGGCGCGCAACAAGGGCATTGCCGGCGCGGCTGATACCGAAGGCATCATCGAGACTGCATCCGCAATCGCCAAAGCGATTCAGCCTTCTTTGGGCGCGATGTGCGAGATCGTCGTTCACGATTTCAGCGATCTGGACAGGTCCGTGGTTGCCTATGAAGGCAATCTTACCGGCCGAGGGGTCGGGTCCCCGGTCACGCCCCTGTCGCTTGAGCTCATCAACGCCGAAGAGAGGCCTTCGGCCATCTCGGACCGAATGCTCAGCACCAGCGACGGAAGAATCATTAAATCCACCGTGGTGGCACTGCGTAATGAACACGGACATCTGGTAGGGTCGTTTTGCCTCAACCTTGATGTCTCAAATCTCAAGCACGCTCTCAATCTGCTGGAGGATTTGGCCGGCGCACCGGAGCAGTCCAAGCCCTACACCTTTCCCGAAAACCTGCCGCAACTGCTCGACACCGTTCTCGATCAGGAGGAACGCAAGCTGGGACGCAGTCTCGTCAACCTGGATGCCAAGCAGCGGCTCACCGTCATCGAATCGCTCGAGCAGCATCGGATTTTCGAGATTCGCAATTCGGTCAATCTCATCGCGGAGCGGTTTTCGGTCTCGCGCGCAACGATTTACACCGATCTCGAAAAGGTCCGCAAAAAGAGCAACGCGGCCTAGAGCCGGATCGCCCAAGACCGGGTCGCCAAGGCGACACGGTTTTGGGCGTGAATCCGCCTCTAATCAATAAGATAGAGCAGATTCACGCGTACTCTCCGGGCCGAGGATCGGCCCGGGGAATACGCGATCTGCTCTAGGTCTGAGTGCTGGCTTGGGCTCTGGGACTCCGGCCCGTCTCGACCGTCCATCCACAGCCGGAAGAGATGTCACGCCCGTGAGCCTTACGGATTTGCGAGCACCTGTTCCTTCTGCCAGAACACGATCCTGCGTTGCGCCCAGACGACCAGCGCATAGAGCAGCATCCCGATGACGCTGAGATAGATGATCAGCGAAAAGACCCGCGGCGTGTCCAGCTGTGTCGCCGCGAGCCGGACCAGTTCGCCCACGCCCCCGCCACCGCCAATGAACTCTCCCGTGATCGCGCCGGCCATGATACCGACGGCGCCGATCTTCAGGCCCGTGAAGATTTGCGGCAGCCCGGTCAGCAGTTTCATCTTCCACAAGGTCTGCCACCGCGAGGCGCCCATGGATTTGAACAGCATGCGGGCGTTCTGGTCCGCAGAGTGCAGCCCTGCCGCAGTGCCGACAATGATCGGAAATGTGGCGATGAAGGTGGCGAGCGCGACCTTCGAGGCGATCCCGAAACCCAGCCATGCAACGAAAAGCGGTGCGAAAGCGATCTTCGGCATGGTGTCGAGGCCGACCAGGAGCGGCATCACGGATCGCTCGCCGAACCCGGTCTCCCCGACCAGGACCCCCAGGCTGAAACCGATCGCGATGGCAAGCAGATAGCCGAAGAAGATCGTGCGAGTCGTTGTCCAGAGCGACGATGCGATGTAGCCGCCGCTGAGCACATTCTCGGTGACAAAGATCAGATCATCCAACGTCTCCAACGGCGTCGGCAGAATGATGGAGGGGACAACACCTGATGTGGACAAGGACCACCACACCAACAGAAAGGCCCCGAGCACCAGGGCCATGCCAACCGATCTGGGGATCTTGTCGATCCAGGAGACCTTCTGCGTCCAAACGGTGTCCTCAAGCGGCAGGTCTGTCGAAGTCCGATCGCTCATTGGCCCGCCTCCTCGTCCAGTCGCGCACGGATGTGATGCACAATCTCACTGAATTGCGGCGTGGTGATCATATCGAGATTTCGGGGCCGGGACAGTTCGACCTCGACCACCTCCGCCACGCGGCCCGGCCGAGGCGCCATGACGTAGACGACATCGGACAGAATGACCGCCTCCGAAATAGAGTGGGTGACAAGAAATGCGGTCGCGTTGCGATCCAGGCAGATCCGCTGAAGCTCCATATTCATAAAGTCTCGCGTCAGTTCGTCGACCGCGCTGAAGGGTTCGTCGAGTAAGAGGACGGCGGGGTCGGTGATCAGCATCCTGCAGATCGAGGCCCGCTGCGCCATGCCGCCCGACAATTGGGATGGATAAGCGTTTTCGAACCCTTTCAGGCCGACCAGTTCAATCAACTCTCTCGCCCGGGATTTGGCATTCTCGGCAGCCGCCTGGCCATCCCGGATCTCGATCGGAAGAACGATGTTCTCTATGGTCGTCCGCCAGGGAAAAAGCGTTGCCTGCTGGAACATCATGCCGATGTCGACCCGGGGACCAAGCACCGGCTGGTCCTGCAGAACCACCCGGCCCTTAGATGGCGGGATCAGTCCCGCCATGATCTTCAACAAAGTCGACTTGCCGCAACCGCTGGATCCAATCACCGAAGAGAAGCTGCCCTTGTGCAGGGCAATTGAGACGTTCTCCAAAGCCACCACGTCTTGGCCATAGGTCTTGCCGACATTGGTGAGTTCGTAGACCGTTTCTGAATGGTGCATGTCTGGATGCGCAGCGGTTGCGGCTGAGTGCATTACTCTAGCGCCCCTTGGACCATCATCACGAAATCATTCGTGAATCCGGGATTGTCGGCGTCAAGCGGCGCTTCCAAGGCTCCCGTTTCCACCAGCACGTTCTGCCATTCTTGCCAGACATCCGGGGGAATCCAACCCAAACCCTCCGATCCTTCGAGCGGCGTAGCATTTGCCGTCAGGGCATCAAACAGCGCGCTTGCGAAAGCCGGATCCTCGCTTTCCTGAGGGTTGGCTTGCGCGAGATAGTCGAGCGCCGCTTCGCGATTGGCTTCATCCATCGAGAAAGCATGGCCGCGTGCGGTTGCCCGGATGAACTTTTCGACGAGTTCCGGATCGTTTTCAATGATCTCGCCAGTCGTGATCAGACCGTTGCCGAAGAACCTCTGAAACTCCACGGGTGTGATGTCGACGACATTCACGCCGCGCAGATTCAGAATGGCGGCATCGGCAAGCGACGCGGTGTAGGCGGCGATTTCGCCTCGGTTGAAGGCGGTCGCGGCCGGGCCCCCATCACCGACGGACAGAAACTCGAAATCCTCCCCTTCGACCAGCCCGGATCCTCCAAGCACGTTGCGGGCGAAGCCGACTTCCGCGCCGTCCGCGGTCGCGACGCCGACGACTGTGCCTTGCAGGTCTTGCGGTGACTGAATGTCGCCGTCCTGCGGCACCACGACACCGAAATTGGAGCGCGCGGCCACATTGTAGATAAAGATCACATCGGCGCCGCGTTCCCTTGCGGCCATCACGACACCGGGACCCGGACGGGCGAATTGTGCCTGGCCGGATTCGACAGCCTGCGTGGCCAGGCCCGAACCGTCCACCGTCTGTACGGTGACATTCAGGCCCTCCTCTTCATAAAACCCCGCGCCAATGGCCACGTGAACCGGGAACGAGCTGATCGCCGAAGGATGCGGTTGAACAAAGATGACGTCGGTTTCTTGCGCAGATACCGGCAAGGCCGCAAAACCCGCCGCCGCCACTGCAAGAGCGCTCAGCGCGATGCGCCTGGTGAACTTTAGACTGCAATACATGTTTCTACCTTCCGTCAGATGTTGGTTGTTCTCGTCAGGCGGCGCATGCTTTCTGTCTGAAAGGGGGGCGGTCCGCCCTAAGCCCCTAGCCTGGCTATGAAACCCCACCTCAATTCTCGCCAGAGACCATCTCGACTTTAAATTGCATAAATCATCATGCAATCCATCGATTGTCAGGCCTCACCGACATACTATCAAGTTATTTTACATTTTGTCTAGAAGACCGCAGACCAACATTCCGGCAGGCGGCCGGACATCCCGGTCGCCGTGGTCAGGTTTGGTTTCGATTGATCTGTGCCGTTGGGCCTAGCGGCGCCATGACCACGAGGTTTCCGGCATTCGTGAGCCGGAGATCCGGGTCTTGTCCGGCGGCACCCCTTCCAGCCGAGGCGATCCTGAGCCTCGGTCATACAACCGATGAAGCCGTTCCATTTGCTCCGACATCGGACACCCAAGGCATCCAACCACACCGTGTCGAACCTGCCCCAGACGAGGGTCCGGCACGCAGAGCCTGTCGTGCCGTCAAACGCCGGATGCGTGTTCGGCCCGTCGCGCCCGCCACCAGCGGCGCATGGCAACCACCGCCCAAATGCCTTCCACGATCAAGAAGGGCAAGGAATCGATCAGATAGGCGTAGGTCGCCGCCAACACGCAGCCCAGCGCAAAGATGGCGACGAAGACTGAGCCGACGCGTTCCAACGCGTAGCTGACCACCATGATGATCACGGCCAGAAGGCCCAGGCTTTCGACGAATTGCTCGGGCATCGAGCCTCCCATTTTCTAGCGTGACAGGGCCGCCGGACGGATGGGATACCGGCCCGGCAATGCCGGCACCCGGATCGGGTCAGTTATTGCTTCGTTCGAAGACGATGCAGGAAACAACCATATGGTCCTGTTCGAGGTTTGATTGCGTGTGGCAGAGCTCGAAATGGTTCTCGTCGATCATCCAGCCCGACGAGGTGCCGTTCAAATCGGCGGCGAACAGGCGCGAGCCGTCGCTCGCAACGATCAGAATCTTCGGGAACGCCTCCTCCGCGTCGCCGAACCGCATCGTACCGAGATAGCGGCCATCATTCTCTTCAATGAGCGTCAGTGTCGTTTGCGGCTCCCGGTATTGCGGCTCCGTGCCTTGGTCACCATAGGCGCCGGTGGGGTCAAAGGCCATGAAGCGAACGGTGCCGGTCCATTCGCCAAGCAGGTCCGGTCGATCCTGTCCGAACGCGGGCAATGAAAGGCTGATGCCAAGCACCAGCGCGGCGGTCGCGCTGAAAGTCGGGACTGTTCGCATTGTCGTTCTCCTATCTCGCCAGATGTCATTGCCGGGGCCCGAAGTCTACCATCTCCGCGGCGCCGTCCAAAGACAAGCGCACCGGGCCGGCTCTGACCTCCCTGCCTTCGGGAGGACTCGGGCCACAGTTCCCCCAATTCCGCCATAGTCGACGGGTAGCGCGGGCAATCTCAAGAATGCTCACGATGCGCTTGCCAATCGGCCGCTGGCGTGCCAACGAAGTGGCCCGCGACCCGATCCTGCCGCGATACCGCACCCCGTTCATCAAAAAGCACAATCAAAAAGGACTGGATGACATGAGCGTGGCTTCCGGATCGCCGACCAGGATCATTTCCCTGTCGACGATTCCGTCCAGGTTCCCGCTGATCCACAAAACGTTGGATTGCCTGCTCGCGCAATCCGCTCGCGTCGACGAGATCTGGTTGGTGATCCCGCGGCACTATCGGCGCTTCCCCGACTATGACGGCAGCCTGCCCGACGTGCCGAAGGGTATTCGCATCGTGCAGACGGACGAGGATCTCGGGCCCGCGACAAAAATCCTGGCCGCCGCGGAGATGTTGCGCGGCGAGGACTGTTCCATCCTGTTTTGCGACGACGACCAGCGCTATCACCCGACCTGGGCAGAGGACCTTTTTGCCGCCCATGACCCGGCCAAGCGCAGGGCGGTCGCCATGTTCGGGATCATGGTGAAGCGTGTTCTGGGCAAGGACACACCGAGGACCTACCGCAACCCGTACGGCGCGCCGCCAAGACGGACAATCAGCCTGCTCGACATGCGCTATCGCTTCGAACGCATGAAGCAGCAAGTGCGGTACAAACGGCTATATCCACGGGTCGCCAAGCCCCATCGGGTTCACTTCGCACGCGGGGGCTATGTCGACCTGCTGCACGGTTTCGGCGGCGTGGTCGTGCGGCCCGACTACTTCACCGAGGCCGACAAAACGATACCGGACCATATCCGGCCCGTGGATGATATCTGGCTATCGGGCGTCCTGGCGATCCGCGACATACCGATTTACGTCCCCGGCGGCATCGTCCGGCCGAGCCATCACGCCGCCGACAAAACCGATCCTCTCAGCCAGACCGTCAGTCACGGGCTGGACAGGGACGAAGCCAACATCGAAGGCATCAAGTACTTCCAGGACACGTACAACATCTGGAAGTAGCATCCTGCCACGCGTCAGGTACGCGCGCGCCTGAAATCCACGGCATCCGGCCGCCCATCGATCGACAGTGTCGCTTTGCGGCTGGGGCTCGAGGCGATTTCGCGGCCGCCGCGCAGGACGTGGCGGCGGGCGGCGCGCAGGCGGATGGCCTCGATCTTGTCGCCCGCCTCCAGCAACACCAGGTCGGCGCGGCAGCCGACGTCCAGGCCGTAGCCTTCCAGATGCAGGATCTTCGCGGGCGTGGCGGTGACCGCGTCGAAGCAGGCCGCCATGCCGTCCAGGCTGGTCAT
Organism: Alphaproteobacteria bacterium; assembly: GCA_028277405.1. Classification (GTDB taxonomy): domain Bacteria; phylum Pseudomonadota; class Alphaproteobacteria; order DSM-16000; family Inquilinaceae; genus JANQGH01. The sequence goes on from JANQGH010000071.1 coordinate 131,681, forward strand.
CTGGGCGACGTGCAGGGCCATGGAAGCGACCTCCAACATGTCGGCAGAGCCCATCGGGTACCAGGGGTCCATCACGCAATCATGGCCAAAGGCGACCGGAACACCGGCCGCCATCAGTTCCGGTACCCGGGTCATGCCACGCCGCTTGGGATAGGTGTCGTGGCGGCCCTGGATGGTGATGTTGATCAGCGGGTTGGCGATGGCGGCGATGCCGGCCTCCGCCATCAGCGGGATCAGCTTGCTGACGTAATAGTTGTCCATGGAATGCATGGAGGTGAGGTGCGAACCGGTGACGCGGCCGGCCATGCCCAGCCGCTGGCATTCGGCGGTCAAGGTCTCGATATGGCGCGACATCGGATCGTCGGTCTCGTCGCAATGCATGTCGACCAGCAGGCCGCGCTCCGCCGCGATCTCGCAGAGACGCGTGACGGACCGGGCGCCGTCCGCCATGGTGCGCTCGAAATGGGGGATGCCGCCGACCACGTCGACGCCCATGTCCAACGCGCGGATCAGATTGGCCTCCGCATTGGGGCTGCGATAGAGGCCGTCCTGCGGGAAGGCAACGAGCTGCAGGGTCAGGTAGGGCGCGACCCGGCGCTTGACCTCCAGCAAGGCCTCGACGGCCAGCAGCCGGTCGTCGCAGACATCCACATGGGTGCGCACCGCGCCCATGCCCTGGGCCACGGCCATGTCGCAATAGGCGAGCGCGCGTTCGATCACGGCGTCTTGGGTCAGGTGCGGCTTCAGCTCGCCCCACAGCGCAATGCCCTCCAGCAGGGTGCCGGAACGGCTGAGGCGCGGCAGGCCCAGGCTGAGCGTCGCGTCCATGTGAAAATGGGCGTCGATGAAGGGCGGGCTGGCCAGTAGGCCGGTGGCGTCGATCTCTTGGGCCGCCTCGCCCTCAAGCGTCGGTTCGATGGCGGCGATCAGCCCGTCGGCGACGCCGATATCCCGGCCCGTGGTGCCGTCAGGCAGCGTGGCATTGCGGATGATCAGATCCATCACCGTTCCCCCTTGCGGTAGGGCACCATCAGCGCGCGCGGATAGGCGGCGCGGCGCGAGACCAGAATGAGCGCCAGAATGCTCAGGAGGTAAGGCAGCATCAAGAAGACCTGATAGGGTATGGCCGCGCCAATCGATTGCTGTAGCCGGACCTGAAAGGCGTCGAAGGCGCCGAACAGGAAGGCACCGAGCAAGGCCTTGGCCGGCTGCCAAGAGGCAAAGACAACCAGGGCGATGCAGATCCAGCCGCGGCCGCCGACCATCTCGAAGAAGAAGGCGTTGAAGGCAGACATCGTCAGGAACGCACCGCCCAGTGCCATAAAGCCGCTGCCGACGGCGACCGCGCCGGTGCGGACCGCGACGACGCTGATGCCCTGGGCCTCGGCCGCCGCCGGATTCTCACCAACGGCGCGCACCGCCAGGCCCAAGGGCGTGCGGTAGAGCACCCAGGCGGTGACGATCACCGAAACGAAGGCGAGATAGGTCAGCGCCGTCTGGTGGAACAGGGCCGGGCCAATCAAGGGAATGTCGGACAGAAGCGGGATCGCAATCGGCTCGAACGGCTCGATCCGGGGCGGGCTGGTCACGTCCGGCAGGACGGTGCGGTAGGTGAAATAGGCGGCCGAGGAGGCCAGGAGGGTGATGCCGATGCCGGTGACGTGCTGGGAGACACCAAGGCCAACGGTGAAGCCGGCATGAATGAGGCCGAAGCCCATGCCGACGCCGACCGCGACCAGAACGCCGCCCCACAGGCCCATGCCCTGATAGACGGCCATCCAGCCGGACATGGCGCCGACCGTGAAGATGCCCTCGATGCCGAGATTGAGCACCCCGGCCCGCTCGCAGATCAGCTCGCCCAAAGTGCCGAAGATCAGCGGTGTGGCGATGCGCACGGCGGCGACCCAGAAGGACACCGCCAGCAGGATGTCGATGACTTCACCCATCACGCCCACCGGATCCGGTAGCGGGCGACCAGGCCGGCGACCAGCATGGTCAGCAATGACAAGGCGACGATCAGGTCCGCGAGATAGGACGAGACGCCCATGGCGCGGCCCATGGAATCCGCGCCAACAAAGACGGCCGCGATGAAGATGGCGGAGACGACGACGCCAAGCGCGCTGAGCTGCGCCAGCATGGCGACGACGATGCCGGCATAGCCATAGCCCGGCGACAGGTCCAGGGTCACATAGCCGCGCACGCCGGCGACCTCGCTGACACCCGCAAGGCCGGCCAGGCCGCCGGAGATGATGGCTGTGAAAACCATCACCCGGCCGATCTTCATGCCGGCGAAGCGGGCGGCGTCTGCGTTGGCGCCAACGGCGCGCATCTCCAGCCCCCAGCGGGTGCGGTTGATCAACAGGCTGAGCAGCACCGCCGCGACCAGGGCGATGATCAGGCCGGCATGCAGGCGCGTACGGGGTACCAGCTCGGGCAACACCGCCTCGTCCACGATCGGTTCAGACTGGGGCCAGCCCATGCTCATCGGGTCTTGCAGCGGGCCTTCGACCATCATGCTGACGAACAGCAGCATGACGAAGTTGAGCAGCAGGGTGGTGACCACCTCGTCGACGCCCAGCCTGGTCTTCAGCAAGGTCGGGATCAGCAGCAGGACCGCGCCGGCCGCCGCACCCGCGACCATCATGGACGGGATCATCACGAAGGGTGACGACGACCAGGCGTGCGAGGCGATGACGACGGCGGCAAGCGCGCCGGCATAAAGCTGGCCCTCGGCGCCGATGTTCCAAAGCTTGGCGCGGAAGGCGGCGGTGACGGCGAGGCCGGTGAGGATCAGCGGCGTGGCGCGGGTTAGCGTTTCGGTCAGCGCGAACACGCTGCCGAGCGCACCGTCGAACATGGCGGCGTACGCCGTCGCCAGCGGGGCGCCGGCAAAGGCCAGCGGGATCGCGGCGAGCAAAAGGGCCACCACGATGGCCGACGCCGGCGCTGCGAAGCGCAGGCCTAGGCCAGGGCTTTCGCGCGGTTCAAGCCGCATGGGCGCCCTGCCCCTCGCCGGCCATCATCAGGCCGACCTGGCGCTTGGTCAGATCCTCGGCCGGCCGCGCCTCGGACAGATGCCCGGAATGGATGACGGCCAGCCGGTCGGCGATCTGGAACAGCTCGTCCAGGTCCTCGCTGATCAGCAGGATCGCGGCACCCGCACGTTTGGCTTCCAACAGCCGGTCTTGCACGAAGGCGACGGCGCCGATGTCGAGGCCCCGGGTCGGCTGGTTGGCGACGATCAGGCGCGGCCTGTTCTCCAACACCCGGCCGATGATCAGCTTCTGCATGTTGCCGCCGGACAGAAGGCGGATCGGCGCATCGGGGCCTGGGCAGCGGACATCGAAGGCGTCGATCAGCCCTTTGGCGTGATCGCGCGCGGCGCCGATGCGCATCCAGCCGGCACGCTGGTTGGCGCCGTCGCGATAGGTCTCCAGGATGGCGTTTTCCCACACGGTCATGTCGCCGACCGTGCCGTCGCGATGCCGATCTTCCGGGATGCGGCCAACGCCGCCGGCAACGAAGGCACCGGCATCGAAACGGGTGACAGTGTTGCCGAACAGGCTGAAACTGCCGCCGCTGGGCTGCGCCAGACCCGACAGCAGCGCCGCCAGGGCGCCTTGGCCGTTGCCGCTGACGCCGGCGATGCCGACGATCTCGCGCTCGAACAAGGCCAGGTCGGCCGACTTCAGGTCCATGCCGCCGCGCGGGCCGGGCACCGAGACCTTGGCGAGCCGGGCAACCTCAACACCGCGCGGCTGCGGGTCGCGGCCGTGCAGCTCGACCGGCCGCCCGACCATCAACTCTGCCAACTCGCCGCGATCGACCGCTTTGGTCTCGCGCTCGCCCACCAGCTTGCCGGCGCGCAGGATCGCCACCCGGTCGCTGATGGCCGTGACCTCGTCCAGCTTGTGCGAGATGAAGATAATCGACAGGCCCTGCTGCGTCAGCCGGCGCAGCGTATCGAAAAGCTGGTTCACCTCTTGTGGCGTCAGCACGGCGGTCGGCTCGTCCAACACCAGGATGCGCACACCGCGATAGAGCGCCTTCAGGATCTCCGTGCGCTGCTGCTCGCCGACCGACAGGGTGCCGACGGGTCGTTCCAGCGGGACCGCCAGACCGCTGTCGTCCATCAGGGTTTTCAAGCGGCGCCGGGCGGCCGCACGCCCTTGGAACGCGCGCCACAGACCCTCGGTGCCGAGCGTGATGTTGTCGAGCACGGACAGATTGTCCGCCAGGGTAAAATGCTGGTGCACCATGCCCACGCCAGCTTCCAACGCGGCGGCCGGCGAACCGTGTCGCAACTCCTTAAGGCTGCCGGCCCCATCGGCGACCTCGACCGTGCCCTCGTCAGCCGTGTAATGGCCGAACAGGATGCTCATCAAGGTGCTTTTGCCGGCGCCGTTCTCACCCAACAGGGCCAGGACCTCGCCGCGACCGAGGCTGAGATCGACCCGGTCATTGGCCACCAGCGGCCCGAACCGCTTGGTGATCCCGGTCAGGCGCAGAACCGGCGCGGCGGCGACCTTGCTCATGCTGCGAGGCTCATCGGGCGCGGTCCAGAAAGCCAAACCGCGCCCGCCGGACCCAACTCAGTTGGTCGAGGTCGGTTCGCTGTCGTTCACGTTGACGCGGAACAGACCGGTCATGATTTCCTCCTCCCTGGCGTCGACCAGTTCGAGGATTTCCGCCGGAATGACCTCGGTATCCATCGGCGCCACGGAACCGCCGCCATGGGTCATGTAGGAATAGACGCCGTAGTCAACGGCCTCGAAATTGCCGCCGGAAACGGCGGCGACCGCCCGGTCGATGGTCGGTTCCATGTGCCACAGCGCGCTGGCGATCACCGTGCCGGGATAGTCGCCGGCCGTGTCGATGACGTTGCCGATGGCGTAGATGCCGCGATCCTCCGCGGCATCGCTAACGCCGAAGCGCTCGGCATACATGATGTCCGCGCCTGCATCGATCATGGCGTAGGCCGCCTCCTGCGCGCGCGGCGGGTCGTACCAACTGCCGATGAAGGTGACCAGGAACTCGACATCCGGATTGACGTCGCGGGCGCCATCCATGAAGGCGTGCATCAACCGGTTGACCTCGGGGATCGGGAAGCCGCCGACCATGCCGATCAAGTTGGTCTCGGTCATGCCGCCGGCGACCATGCCGGTGAGGTAGGACGGCTCGTGAATCCAATTGTCGAAGACGGCGAAATTCTCACCACTTGGGCCGAAGGACGAGCCCATGAGGAAGGCGACCTCGGGATAGTCCTCGGCCACGCCGCGCGCGTCACGCTCGACGCCGAACACCTCGCCGACGATCAGGTCCGAGCCCCCCTCGGCATATTCGCGCATCACCCGCTCATAGTCGGTGTTGGCGACGTTTTCCGAAAAGGTGTAGGTGATCTCGCCCCGGGCCTCGGCGGTTTGCAGGGCCTGGTGAATGCGGCTGACCCATTGCTGTTCCACCGGCACCGTATAGATCGCCGCCACCTCGACGACCTCGTCCTGGGCCGTCGCCATGCCCGCCGAAAGCGCCAAGACGGCAGCCGACATCATCAGTTTCTTCATTGCCACGAGTCCCCGTTTTGTGGGGTGCCCGAAGGCACCCGCCTTGTTGTGATTAGACCGGAAGAAACGGTAGTTGGATCCTGACCGATTGGTCAAGTTTTTGGACTAGCCCTGGAACGTGACCGCCTTCTGTTCGCCCAGGCCGCCAATGCCGAGGTGAACGGTCTGGCCCGGCTTCAGATAGGTGGGCGGCTTCTGCCCCATGCCGACGCCGGGCGGCGTGCCCGTGGTGATCACGTCGCCGGGCTGCAGGCTCATGAACTGGCTGAGATAGCTGACCAGGTGGCGGACGCCGTAGACCATGGTCTTGGTGCTGCCGTCCTGATAGCGGTGGCCGTCCACTTCCAGCCACATGTCGAGGTCCTGCGGGTCCGCGACCTCGTCCGCCGTCACCAGCCACGGCCCGATCGGCCCGAACGTGTCCGCGCTCTTGCCCTTCACCCATTGACCGGCACGGTGGAGCTGGAAGTCCCGTTCCGACAGATCGTTGACCACGCAATAGCCCGCGACATGGTCCAGGGCGTCGGCCTCGGTGACATACTTCGCCGGCTTGCCGATGATCACGCCCAGCTCGACCTCCCAGTCGGTCTTTTCCGACCCGCGCGGGATCTCGATCGGGTCGTCGGGGCCTTGGATCGCGCTGGTGGCCTTGAAGAAGACGACCGGTTCCGGCGGCACGTCGAGGCCCGATTCCGCCGCATGGTCGGCGTAGTTGAGGCCGATGCAGACGAACTTGCCGACCTGGGCCACGCACGGCCCGATGCGTGGGCTGCCCTCGACCTTCGGCAGGCTGGCCGGGTCGAGCGCGCGCAGCCTGTCCAGGCCGGCCGGTGTCAGCACCTCGCCGGCAAGGTCGTGAACCTGCCCGCTCAAGTCACGGAGGGCGCCGTCGCCATCCAACATGCCCGGCTTTTCCTGGCCCCGGTCGCCATAACGCAGCAATTTCATGGTTCTGTCCCGTCTTGGTCCCGTATGTGTCGCGGCTAGTTGCTCCAGCCGCCATCGATGATGTTGAAGGTGCCCGTGGTGAAGGCGGATTCGTCCGACGCAAGGTAGAGCGCCAGATTGGCGACCTCGTCCGTCGTGCCGACGCGGCCCAGCGGCTGGCGGTCGACAAAGGCCTGACGTACGGCTGCCGTGTCGCCGCCTTGCGCCGCGATGCGCTCGTCCAGCGAGGGCGACTGAATGGTGCCCGGACAGATGGCGTTGCAGCGGATGCCCTGGCGCACATGGTCGGCCGCGATCGCCTTGGTCAGGCCGATCACGGCGGCCTTGGTGGCGCCATAGACGAACCGGTTAGGCGCGCCCTGCACCGAGGATGCGGCCGACGACATGTTCACGATGCTGGCGCCGCCATTGCCGATCATGTCGGGCAGGAAGGCGCGGATCATGCGGTACATGGACTTCACGTTCAGATCGAACGAGAAGTCCCAATCCTTTTCCTCACAGTCCAGGATCGTGCCGTGATGGACGAAGCCGGCGCAGTTGAACAGAACGTCAACACTCTTGTGCCTTCCGGCGAAATCGGCGATCGCGTCGGCATCCAGGACATCCAGCTTCTCCGTCAGGATGCTGTTGTCTTCCTCGCGCAGGCTGGCCAGCGCGTCTTCATTGATGTCGGTGGCATAGACGATGGCACCCTCACGGGCGAAGGCGAGCGCCGTCGCCCGTCCGATGCCCTGCCCCGCCGCCGTCGCCACACAGGTCTTGCCGGCCAGTCTGTCGGCCATGCCGATCCCCCCTTCTGTCGATGAAACGGCCGTCAGCTTGCGCGGGGCAAGCAGGACGGCCCGATGGGCTCAAAACTCTTATAGGTCAAAATGAACTCGGCGTGGCCAAGCGCTTCGGACTTCGTCGCCGTGCCGCTGGCCACCGTTTGGGTCAGGTCGAAGATTTCCTGCCCGACCTGGTCCAGGGTGCGGCGGCCTTCCAGGATCGCGCCGGCATCGACATCCATGTCCTCTTCCAGCTTGCGATAGGTCACCGGGTTGGCGCAGACCTTGATCACCGGCGAGATGGCCGAACCAACGACCGAGCCGCGGCCGGTGGCGAACAGGATGATGTGGGACCCGCAGGCGATCAACTCCGCGATTTCCGCATTGTCGGAAATGTTCGGAAAGCCGAAGCGAACGTCGCCGTCCGGCACCACGTCGAGCAGGTAGAGGCCGCCCGACGGCGGGATGTCGCCCGGCTTGATCAGGCCGACAATGTCCGACGCGCCGCTCTTGGCGTAGGCACCCATCGACTTTTCTTCCAGCGTGGTCAGGCCGCCATCCGCGTTGCCGGGGGCGAAGGAACCATGGCCCAGCACGGCATAGTATTTCGCCGCCTTGGCCACCGAGGCGACGATTTCGCGCGCCAGGTCCGGCGTGGCGGCCCGTGTGGCCATATGCTGTTCGCAGCCGATCAGCTCGCCCGTCTCTTCGAAGATGCAGGCCACATCGCGCTCGGTCATCAGATCGAAGGCGCGGCCGATCGCCGGGTTGGCGGTCAGGCCGTTGGTGCCGTCCGACCCGCCGCAGATCGTGCCGACGACCAGCTCATCCAGGTCCATCGGCACACGCTCTTGCTCGTCCAGCAGCTTGCGCGTGCGTTCGACCCAGGCGCGGCCGGCCTCCATCGTCTTGCGCGTGCCGCCGGAGGCCTGGATCACCAGGGTCTCGACCGGCCGGCCACTTTCCTTGATTGCCTTGCGCAGGGAGTATTTGTCGAAGCCCTCGCATCCCAGCGACAGCAGCAAGACACCGCCGACATTCGGATGGGTCGTCAGCCGCTGCATCATCTTCGCGGCGTAGGCGTTCGGGAAGCAGCCGGGAAAGCCGATCAACTGGACCTCTTGGTCGCGATAGGGCCAGACGATCTCGCGCGCGACATGGTGGGCGCATTCGACCAGATAGGCGACCAGGATGACGTTGCGAATGCCCTTGCGGCCGTCGGCGCGCGGATAGCCGGTGATCACTGTGCGGTCTCCAGGAAGCGGGTGTCGCCGGTGAGCGTGTAGGTCGGCAGGTAGTCGCTCTTCAGGTTATGCGTATGCACCACCGCGCCCTTGGCGATCGGCTGGGTGACGGAGCCGATCGGCGCGCCGTATTTCAGCACCTTGTCGCCCGGCGCCAGATCGTGGCGTGCCAGCTTGAAGCCGACCGCGGCGTCCTCCGGAACGGCGATCTCGCGATCATCGATCGACACCGTGTCGCCGGCGGCCAGGTTGGCGCAGACACAGACGACATTGTCCTCCGGCCGCAACAGCAGCAATCGGTGGTCTGGTGACGGTGCAGGGTCAGAATTTGCCATACTTCAGATACGCTTCCTGCGGGTCGGTGCCGGCCAGGATGGCCGTGCGCACCTTGTTCTCCGTGGCGATCGCGACCTCGGACTTGGTGACCACCTCATCCGCGATGTCCTTCGGGATGATGCAGATGCCGTCCCGATCCGCACAGACATAGTCGCCCGGGCGGATGGTGACACCGCCGATATCGATCACCGCGTCAAAGCCGTCGGGCAGCCAATAGCCGACCACGTCCTTCGGCGTGAAATAGCGGCAGCAGACCGGAAAGCCCATGTTCAAGAGAAAGTCGACGTCGCGACAGCCGCCATCGACGATGTAGCCCTTCACGCCTCGCAGTTGCAAGGTTTCGCCCGACAATTCACCCATATGGGCGATGGTGCGGTCGTTGGGCTGGCAGATCACCACATGGCCAGGCTTGGCCTTGCTGAGGAACCCTGTCCATTCCAAGAGGGTCTGGTGCGCATCGGCCGCCGGGTCGACATGGCCGCGCAAGGTGAAGATAGGGCCGGCCAAGGTGCGGTCCGGCAGGATCGGCCGAATTTCGGGCGGCAGCACGAAGTCGCGCAGGCCCATATTGCGCATCACGTCGTGGACCACGCCGGTGTAGCATTGCTCCAGCCGGGCGGTCAGCGGATCGGCAGCCGTGTCAGTCATGATAACCATCAGTCATGGTGAAACACCTCTTCCATCATCGACCATTGCTCGCCCTCCTTGGCGCTGGCCAGGCGGTTCTGGCACGGGTCGGTCAGTTGCCACCAGCGCTGCGTAACCGGGTCGGCGGCCATCTTCGCTGCATCGGCCGCGAAATCCGCGCCATGATACTCCCAATAGCCGAACAGCAGGTTTTCCGGCTCGCGGAGGAAGATGGAGTAATTGCGAATATTGCAGTCGCTGATCTTGGCCAGGATTTCCGGCCAGGTCTCGGCGTGCAGTCTCTTATACTCGGCGATCTTCTCCGGGTGGATGCCGATCACCATGCCCATGCGCTTCATGATGCCGACTCGGTGACGATGTGGTGGCTGCCCGGTACGCTTTCGGCCTTCACCGCTTCCCAGTTCCAGGCAATGCCGATGCCCGGCGCGTCGGACGGATAGGCCCGGCCGTCCTTGATGGTCATGCCGGCCTCGGTCAGCGTGTCCAGCTGCGGGATGTATTCGACCCAGCGGGCGTTGGGCACGGCGCTGCATAGCGAGACATGCAGTTCCATCAGGAAATGCGGGCTGATCGGCACGTTGAAGGTCTCGGCCAAATGCGCGGCCTTCAGCCAGGGCGTGATACCGCCGATGCGCGCCACGTCGGCCTGGATGATCGAGGCCGCCTCGCGCTGCAGATATTCGCGGAAATGGCCGGTGCTGTAGATGCTCTCGCCTACGGCGATCGGCAGGCTGGTCGACCGGGACAGGCGGATATGGCCGCCCAGATCGTGCGCGGGCAACGGTTCCTCCATCCAGGCGACATCCAGCGGTTCCAGCAACCGTGCGCGCCGGATCGCCTCGTCGACGCGGAAGGCCTGGTTGGCGTCGGTCATGATTTCGAAATCGTCGCCGACGGCCTCGCGGACCGCTGACAGGCGCGCGACGTCTTCCGCGGGCGGCCGGCCGATCTTGATCTTCGAACCGCCGAAACCCAGCGACTTTGCCTTTAGCGCGTCGTCGATCAGGGCGGCCGCCTCGATGTGCAGCCAGCCGCCCTCGGTGGTGTAGAGCGGCACCGAAGGCTGGGCCCCGCCGGCCATGATGTGCAGCGGCAGGCCCGCTTTGATGCAGCGCAGGTCCCACAGGGCGGTGTCGATCGCCGCCAAGGCCAGCGAGGTGATGGCGCCGACGGAGGTGGCATAGGTCTTGAACAAGAGATCGCGCCAGATCCGCTCGACCTCCGCCGCGTCCCGGCCAATCAGCGCCGGCGCCAGCGTGCGTTCCAGCAGGGCCATGACCGACGGGCCGCCGGTGCCGATCGTGTAGCTGTAGCCGGTGCCCACGGCGCCATCGCTGTCGGCGATGGTGACGATCGGGGTTTCCTGGCTGACGAAGGTCTGCACCGCGTCGGTGCGCAGCACCTTCGGCTTCAGGTCGACCATGCGCAGTTCGACGCGCTCGATTTTGGCCATGGCTCAGCCCTCCAGTGAACGGCCGCTGGCCGCGTCGAACAGGTGCAGGCGATCGATGTTCAGCGCGAAGCCGATTTCCTCGCCCTCGGCAACCGGGCGCGGGTTGAACATTTTGGAGAGCACCTCTTGCTGGCCGAACTCGGTGAACAGCAGCGTTTCCGTGCCCAGCGGCTCGGCGATGGAGACGGTCTGCTTGAACCGCATCAAGGCGCCGTCGGTCTTCAGTTCGTGGCCCTCCGGCATCAAATCCTCGGCGCGGAAGCCAAGCACCACGTCCTGATCCGCGCGAACCTGGTCGCGCAAGCGGCCGGGGACCGGTAGGTCCAGACTGTCCGTGATCGACACGACCGGGCCACCGTCCTTGGCAGCGATGCGGGCGCGCACCTGGTTCATGGGCGGCGAGCCGATGAAGCCGGCGACGAAGGTGTTGGCCGGCCGTTCGAACAGCTCCAACGGCGAGCCCACCTGTTCGATATAGCCGTCGCGCATGATGACGATGCGGTCGGCCAGCGTCATGGCCTCGACCTGATCATGGGTGACATAGACCACGGTGGTGCGGACCTTTTGGTGCAGCCGCTTGATCTCCGTGCGCATCTGCACCCGCAACTTGGCGTCCAGGTTCGACAAGGGCTCGTCGAACAGGAAGACGTCCGGATGGCGCACGATGGCGCGGCCCATGGCCACGCGCTGGCGCTGGCCGCCGGAAAGCTGGGCCGGTGTCCGGTCCATCAGATCGCTGAGGCCCAGAATGTCGGCCGCCTCCGCCACCCTTTCGTCGATCGTGCTGGCGGGCTGTTTGGCGATCTTCAGCGAAAAGCCGAGATTCTCGCGTACCGACATGTGCGGGTAGAGCGCGTAGTTCTGGAACACCATGGAGACGTTGCGCGCGCGCGGCGGCAGCTCGTTGACCATGCGGTCACCGATGCGGATCTCTCCGCCGGAGATCTCCTCCAACCCGGCGATCATGCGCAAGGTCGTGGACTTGCCACAGCCGGACGGTCCGACCAGGACCACGAACTCCTCATGGGCGATGTCCAGGTCGATGCCGTGCACGACCTCAAGCTTGCCGTAGCGCTTGACCACCTGGCTGAGATTGACGGTTGCCATGGCCCCCTACCCTTTGACGCCGCCGAAAGTCAGGCCGGCGATCAAGTGTTTCTGGACGATGAAGGTGAGGATCAGCGCCGGGATGATGATCAGCACCGCCATCGCGCACATGCCCGCCCAATCGATGGTGAACTGGGCGCTGAAGTCCATCAGCCCGACCGGGAGCGTCCGGCTGTCGGTCGATCGGGTCAGCACCGAGGCCAGCGCATACTCATTCCAACTGATCAGAAAAGCGAAAATGCCGGCGGACGCGATGCCGGCGCGGGCCAGCGGAAACTCCACCCGCCAAAAGGCCTGCCAGCGCGTACAGCCGTCGATCTGCGCCGCCTCGGACATCTCGACCGGCACCTGGCGGAAAAAACCGTCGGTCAGCCAGACCGTGAAGGGCACGTTCATGGCGACATAGACGATGATGAGGCCGAGCGGCGTGTCGATCAGGCCCAGCCGGCTCCAGACCATGAACAGCGGCAGCGACAAGGCGATGCCGGGCACCGCGCGCGACAGCATGAGGCCGAGAAAGATCGCATTCTTGCCGCGAAAGCGGAAGCGCGCGAAGGCATAGCCGCCGGCCATGCCGATGAACACGGCCACGAAGGTCGAGGTCAGCGCGATGATCAGCGAGTTCATGAAGTAGGATCCGACCGGGATCGCGATCTGCTCGCCGCCGATGCCGAACATGCGCATGAAATTGCCTAGCCCGAACTGTTCGGGCCACCAGATCGCGGGCCGGGCCAGGATCTCGCGGTTCGGCCGGAAGGCGCTGAAGACGACCCAGGCACCCGGCAGGCAGATGGCGGCCATGACGAACAGCGTGCCGAGCCATACCAGCGTCCGGCGCAGGCGCGTTTTCGGCCGCATCAGGCGACCCCGCCCATATAGCGCCGCGCGGCCAGCAGCTTCTTGAAGAAGTAGGCGGTAAAGGCGATCGACAGGATGATCGAGACATAGGCCATGGCGTTGGCCCGGCCCATACGGGCGTCGTCATAGCCGACCCGGGCGATCATGGTCCACAGCAGCTCGGTCCGGCCGGCAGGCCCGCCGCCAGTCATCACGTTCACGATGTCATAGGCCCGCGCCACGTCCAGCGAGCGGATCGCCAAGGCGATGAACACGAACGGCATCAGGAACGGCAGGGTGATGTGGCGGAAGACCTGGAAGTTCGTGCAGCCATCCACCTTCGCCGCCTCGATCGGGTCGCGCGGGATGGCCAACAGGCCCGCCAGCAGCAGGATGGCGAAGATCGAGGTCGACATCCAGACCTCGGCGAAGATGATCGAGAAGTTGGCCAGCCATTCATTGACCAGCCAGGGGATCGCCTGGTCCGTCACGCCCAGCGCCTGCAAGGCGTTGTTCACGACGCCAATATTGTCGTTGAACATGTAGCGGAACTGGAAGCCGACCAGGATCGGCGAGAACATCATCGGGAACATCATGATCGTGCGCAGCGTGCGCTGGCCCCAGGTGATCTTGTTGATCAGGAGTGCAAGGCACAGGCCCAGCACCAGTTCCAGGTTCAAGGCGATGGTCAGGAAGATGATCGTGCGCAGGAAGGCCCACCAGAAATCGGCGTCGCCGAAGATCCGCTCGTAATTGCGGAAGCCGACCCAGTCCCACAGGGTGTCGGGCCGGATCAGCCGGTAGTTCGTAAAGCTGGTGTAAAGCGAGAACAGCAGCGGCAGCAGCACGACGAACAGGATGATCGCGATCGACGGCGCGATCAGCAGCACGGGCAAGGGCAACCGTCGAAACAGTTTGGTCATCGCAACAAGGCCGGTTCTAGGTCGTCACCAGAAGGCTACCACGCTTTAAAAAAATGGCGCATCCGGGCGGCCGCAGCCGACCGAATGCGCCCTCAGGCTGAAAGCGGCGACCGCCGAGGCCGGCGGACGCCCCCCAGGGAGGCTAGAGATAGCCGGCGTCTTCCATGACTTCGCGCGCCTCTTCGGCGGCTTCGTCAAGGGCCTCTTGGGCTGTCATGTCGCCCACGATGGCGGCCTGCAGACGCGGCCAAAGCACGTTGGAAACCTCGATCCATTCCGGGATCAGCGGCGGGGTGAAGGAGTCTTCCGCCATCGACGTCGAGTAGGCGCCGAAGACCTCAACCAGCCAGTCATTGTCGTTCTCGCTGAACTCGTCCACCGCCGTGTTCCAGACGTGGTGGCGGGTCGGCAGCAAGCCGGTTCTGGCCTCGACCATCTGCGACTCATGGCTGGTCAGGAACATGACAAAGCTTGCCGCGGCTTCCGGGTTGTCGCAGGTCTCGGTCACGGAGAAGGTGTGCGACCCCGACCAGCCCGATCGAACGCCGGCCGAGCCCATGGGTGCCCGAATGACGCCGATATTGCCGGCAACGGCGGAGTTTTCCGGATCGTTGAAGAACGCCGCCCAGCCGGCCCAGTCGAGATTGAGCGCGACACTGCCGGACGCGAAGCCGAGGCCCGTATCGTCCCAAAGATAGTTGGGCACGCCGGCCGGCACGGCACCGGCCTCATAGAGATCGACGAAGAATTGCAGCGCCTCGACGCCGGCTTCGGAGTTGAAGGCTGGCGCGTAGTCCTCGTCGAGGAACTGTCCGCCATGGGCAACCAGAAGCTCATAGAAGCGACCGGTGATGGCCTCGTCCTTGCCGACAAACTGGAAGCCATAAAAGTCAGGCGGATCGGCAAAGAAGATCGCCTGATCGCGGACCTGATCCCAGGTTTCCGGCGGCGCCAACGCATAACCATGCTCGGCCTCAAACTCGGCCGCCAACTCCTCATCCTCATAGAGATGGATCTGATAATAGAGGTTGGAGATGTCCGAGTGACGGGGCAGTTGGACCAGACGGCCATCCACCGTGCCATGTTCCAGTGCCCGCGGTACGAAATCGGCCAGCACGTCCTCCGGCACGATATCGCGCAGATCGCGATAGATGCCGCCATATTGCGGGGCGAAGCTGGTGTGGTTGGACCCGACGCACCAATCGAGCGTGCCGGCGGCGATGTCCTGCTTGATCTCGCGATCAAGATCGAAGTGATTGGCGCGCGACAGGATGTCGACGGTCGCGCCAGTCGCGGCTTCCCACTCCGGGATCAGCGCGTAAAGCGGCTCGTACTGCGCGCCGCCGATCAGCTTCACGCGCAGCGTGTAGCCGTCGAAATTGCCGTAATCGATATCGGTCTGGGCCATCGACGGCAGCGTCATGGCTGCCAACGAGACGCCGACGATCAGCGCGCCCGCCAACTTGGTCGGCGACAGGCGGCCCATTCGAGGTGAATATGTCACAATCGTCCTCCCTTACATGGTGACCAAAGGTCCCGGCCGCCCTGACGGCGGTCTAAAGTCGACTTGATCACTCAGATATGAATGATCTATTCATTAGTAAAACGGAAAAGGGATTGCCGGTCAAGCGGCCAACGCGCAATCTCGCCCCGGGTCGCACGCGGTCGCGGCGTCCCGCCGAGCGTTAGGGAGAGACACGACGTGTCCGCAGAACAAGAAAGCCGCTATCGCGCGCCCGCGCTGGACAAGGGCTTGGACATTCTGGAACTGCTGGCGGCCCAGGATGGCGGCCTGACCCAGACGGATATCGCCAAGGCGCTGGGCCGCACCGCCAATGAGCTTTACCGCATGCTCGATCGGCTGGTCCGGCGCGGCTACATCGTCCGCAATGCGGCCAGCGACCGCTATCAGCTCTCGTTGAAGCTGTTCTCGCTGGCCCATCGCCACCCGCCGATGCAGCGGCTGATTTCGGAGGCCACGCCGGTCATCCGCGACCTGGCGCGCATGGCCGAACAGTCCTGCCATCTGGTGGTCTATGATACGGGCTATGGCCGCGTGGTGGCCCAGGTCGACGCGCCGGGCATGTGGACCTACTCGCTGCGCGTCGGCACCAGCGTCTCGCTGTTCTGGACCGGCTCGGGCCACGTCCTGCTGGCCTTCCAAAGCGAGGAACGGCGCCAGGAGATGCTGTCGGAACGCCAAGCGGTCGAGGGCGAGGCGCCCATGTCGATGACCCAGTTGAAAAAGCAGATCGGCGAAGTACGCCGCCAGGGCTACGAAATGCGCGACAGCTCCCAGATCCTGGGCGTGACCAACCTGTCGGTCCCGGTGTTCGGCCCCAATGGCTACGCGCTGGCGGCCCTGACCATCCCCTTCATCAAGCGCATCGACCGGCGGCCGGCACCGTCGACCGAAACCGTGCTTGGCTGGCTGCGCGACGCGGCCGCGCGCCTGTCGACCCCGACGGCGCAGATCGATCCCCTTCCCGCCGCAGCGACGGAGCGTGCCTCGCGATGACAGAAAGCAAAGCCATCAGCCCCAAACGCCAGATCGGCGCCACCGGCATCTCGGTCACGCCCCTTGGCCTGGGCGGGGCGGCGCTGGGCGGCCTGTTCACCGCCGTGGAGGATGCCACGGCCGATGAGACCATCCAGGCCGCGCTGGCGGCTGGGATCCGCTTTCTCGATACGGCCCCGTTCTACGGCTACGGCCTGTCGGAACACCGGATGGGCCGCGCGATCCGCCTGTTCGGGCGCGACAAGGTCGTGCTGTCGACCAAGGTCGGCCGGCTGTTGCGGCGCCGGGTCAGCCCGCGCGAGCCGGACGATGCCTGGCGAGAGCCCCTGCCGTTCGAGGTCGAATACGACTACAGCTATGACGGCGTTCTGCGCTCGGTCGAGGACAGCATGCACCGGTTGGGCACCGACCGGATCGACATCCTGCTGAAACACGATATCGGACGCGACACCCATGGCGACGAGGCCCATCCTGCGCTGATGTCGACCGCGATGTCGGGCGGCGCCCGCGCCATGCAGCGTCTGAAGGAAGAAGGCATCGTCGGCGCCATCGGCCTGGGCGTGAACGAGTGGCAGGTCTGTGCCGAGGCGCTGGAGCACCATGATTGGGACGTCTTCCTGCTGGCCGGCCGCTATACCTTGCTGGAGCAGGAGGTGCTGGACGGGTTCTTCCCGCTGTGCGAACAACGCGGCACCAGCATCATCATCGGCGGGCCCTTCAACTCAGGCATTCTGGCCGGCAGCGACACGTACAACTACTTCAAATCCCCGCAGCATATTCAGGATCGGGTGGCCGCGATCGCCAAGGTCTGTGACAGCCACGGCGCGTCGATGAAGGCGGCCGCCCTGCAATTCGTCCTGCGCCATCCCCTGGTCGCCAGCGTCATTCCAGGCGCCCGCTCAAGGGCAGAGTTCGACGAGAACCTGGCCCTTATGGACGTCGCGTTGCCCGACGGCCTGTGGTCGGACCTGAAGTCGGCCGGCCTGCTGCATCCCGACGCGCCGACCTGATCGCCGATCATGCCGGACGCGATGCACATCACCGATATCGTCATCCGGCTTTGCCGACACCAGCAGGCCGCCTCCATGGCCGACAGCGCCATGCGCGACGGCCAGGGCTCGGCGCTGGAGTTCCTGGTCATCGAGATGACGACGGATGCCGGGCTGACGGCCGCCAGCTTCGGCTTTGCCGGACGGGGTGCGAGGGCGGCCGGAGAGATCGCCGCGGCATCGCTGAAACCCTTCTTCCTGGGGCGCGACCCGTTGGCCCGGGAGAAGGCCTGGCTGGACTGGCGGGTGGCCGACCGCTGGTGGCACCATGTGCCGATCTATGCCTATGGCCCGTTCGATGTGGTCTGCTGGCTGTTGGCGGCGGAGGCGGCCGGGCAGCCGCTCTACCAGTATATCGGCGAGGCGCGCGACGCCGTGCCCGCCTATGTCAGTTCGCTGGTGCTGGCCGACCCCGAGGCCTACGCCGCCGAGGCGCTGGCGACCCGTGACGCGGGCTTCAAGGCCTACAAGCTGCATCCGCCCGGGCGATCGCTGGCCGAGGACATGGCGGCCCATGAGGCCGCGCGCGAAGCGGTCGGGCCGGGCTTTACGCTGATGAGTGACCCGGTCGCCGCCCACAAGCCCAGCGAGGCGATGCGGCTGGGCCGCCTGCTGGAACGGCTGGACTATCTCTGGCTGGAGGAGCCGCTGTTCGACAGCGACATCGACCAGCTACGGCGCCTGACCCAATCGCTCGACATCGACATCGTCGGCTGCGAGGTGATGGCCAAGCCGCCCTACAGCCACGCGCCCTACATCGCCACGGGCGCCGTCGACCGCGTGCGCGCCGACGTATCCTGGTCGGGCGGCATCACCGGCGCGTTGAAGGTGGCGCGCACGGCCGAGGCGTTCGGCATGAACTGCGAGATCCACACGGCGATCTATCACCCGCTGGACCTGGTCAACCTGCACGTCGCCTGCGCCATCGGCAATTGCGACTATTTCGAACTGCTGACCCCGGTCGATCAGTTCGCCTTCGGCCTGGCCCGACCGATCCCGATCGCAAACGGCATCGCCCACCCACCCGGCGCGCCGGGCCTGGGCATCGACCTCGACTGGGATTTCATCGAGAAGGCGACCTTCGCGGTTCTTTGAGGCGGTTCCCGATAAGATATTCCGTTCGGTCGAAACAGCGTGCGCTAGCCGCAAAACCGACGGAATTTACGAAGCGGATTGGCGGTCGGCGCAGAGGCCGTTCGGCAGATCGCGGGCGGACGATCGAACGACGACGCGCCATCGAGACGACAGTGTGGCGCGCACGTGACACCCGGGTGCCAGATCCACGGTGCGGCCAGCCATCGGGGGCTGGGGGCCGTGCAAAGCCGACTTCTAATTCATTGACTTCGCTTGATGGTTCCGGGCCAGGCTTGTTCTGAGCCCTGGGCTGAGAAAGCTGGCTTAATGGTCTGATGCCTATCTAAAAATGGATTTCGCCTCAATTTTCGTTTAGCGTTAGATGCAGGCTGCTGGTTCTTTCGCGAAACCCAGGACTCTGAACCAATGGGCATCGATGACGGCGGCATGCGAACGGGGCGCGGCGTTTGGTGGCGGCGCCCCAATGCGCTTGGACGTGACATGTGCGCCACGGTCGAACCGAGCACGTAACACGCGCCGACGGTCGTGGCGGAAGCCACTTTTTAGGGAAGCAGGATCATGACCACCCGCAAAACGTCTCTCCTTCTCGCAACGACCAGCGTGGCGGCGCTGTCGATATTTGCCCTCGCCGGCATGGGTTCCGCCTCGGCCTTGGCGCAGTGCACGGGCCCCGATCCCTTGGCCGGCGGCGGCGTGCTGGGCACGGCCGACCCGGACGTTCTGACCTGCGAAAATGTGAGCGCCGTTGCGCCCGGCGACGAGGTTTCCGGGTTGGGCGACGGCGACACGATCACCATTGCCGGGTCGACCGTAGGGCTGGTGGATGGCGGCACGGGCAACGATACGATCACCCTCAAGGCCTTCGAAGCGAACAACATCGCCCGTACGTCATTGGTGCCGGAAGTGCGGGGCGGGGCCGATGACGACACCATCACCATCGGGAGCAGCGTCGTCGACGGGGCGGGCGTCTTCGGCGACGGCGGCGATGACACGATCACCGTCACCGCGTTCAGCACCGTGACGACCATCTCGGGCGGGGAGGGCGACGATTCTATCGTCCTGGACAACGGGACGGCTCAGTTCGACCTCTTCGGTGGCGAGGGCAACGACAGCATCCTCATGTTCGGCGGACTTGTGGCGGGAAGTATCGAGGGCAACGAAAACGACGACAAGATTCTGGTCCTGGGCGGCACGGTCGGCGACGGCGGCGCGGATGACGACGTGCTGGGCGGCAGCGGCGACGATTCGATTGAGGTTATCAACACAAAGGTGTTCGGCGATATCGAAGGCGATGGCGAGGGCGATGCCAGCGACGATACGATCATCATTGGAGGCGCCGCCGCGATCGGCGGCAGCGTGTTTGGCGACAACGAAGCCGACGGCGATGTCGCCGAGGATTTCATCGCCATCGCCGGCACCGCCACGATCGCCGGCGGTGTCTTTGGCGACACCGGAACGGAGTTCGACGCCGACGGTCTCAATGATGCGATCGGTCTCACCGGTGGCAACATCGCCGGGGATGTTTTGGGCCAGGGCGGCGACGACACCATCTTCCAGGACGGTGCGAACATCGCCGGCGACATCCAGGGCGGCCTGGGCGACGACGTGATCACCCTGCGAGACGGCACCGTGACCGATGTCTGGGGCGATGCGTTTGACGGCGTCTCGCAAGCCGGCAACGGCAACGACCTGATCAATCTCGGCCTGCCGCCGGACATTCGAATGCCCCATGTGCAGGGCAAAATCGTCAGCGGCGCCGGCGACGACACGGTCAACATGCTGCGCGGCACTCTTGACGGCGACGTGCTGGCCGGCAGTGGCGAGGATCAACTGTTCGTCGGTGGCTCCGATGCCATGATCGGTGGCAGCGTCATTGGCGAAAGCGGCAATGACACCATCGACATGACGGCCGGCACGGTCGAGGGCTCCCTTTTGGGCGGCAGCGACGACGATGCCCTGTTCATGGGTGGCGGCAGCGTCGGCGGCAATGTCGATGGCGAGAGCCAGAACGATCTGGTCGAACTGACCGGGGGCGTGATCGGCGGCGATGCCTTGGGCGGAACCGGCGACGATATCGGCGGCGTCCTGTTTGATTTCGACTTTGACAATCTTAACGACGGTGAAGGCGTGTTCGCCGGTGATACGAACTCCGATGACGGAACGCTCGGCGAGGACGAACTGTTCTTCTCCTTCTGGGAGGGCGCAGTGAACGCGGACCGCCTGCCGGAATGGGAGCGGATCGAGATCGGCTTGTTCTCCGAGGTTACGTTCACCGGCGGCACGCTGCAGACCAACGGCAACGGCCCCATCGAGGTGTTCATCAACGAGACCTCGGCCTTGCTCTTGAACAATGACGAGCCGGGCGGCGGCGACCTGATCATCGATGGCAATCTGATCAACGAGGGTCTGATCGATCTGTCATCCAACGACGGTGGCACGGACAATGTGCTGACCGTGACGGGCGACTTTATCGCGGCCAGCGCCCTGAAGCTCGACACGTTCTTGAACGACGGCAAGCCCAGCATCACCGACCAGTTGATCGTCGAAGGCGACACGGACGGCGATACCGAGGTAACGGTGTCCGGCATCGGCGGTCCCGGCGGCTTCACCGGCACGGGCCCGACCGACGGCATCCTGGTGGTCGAGGTTCTGGGCGCGTCCGACGGTCGTTTTGTCCTGACCGACGAAGCGATCGGAAACATCTTCGCCTACGACCTGGTCCAGGCCGACGGTCAGAACTGGTACCTGCAGTCGAGCGACTATCTGGACCAGGGGTACGTCTATGAGAGCCTGCCGAGCGCGATCCAGACCATCGGCCTGGCCCTGGCCGGCCAGCTTGTGGAACGGGTCGGGGTGCGCTCCGGCGCGCCCAGCCCGCTGACCGACGCGGCGGGCAACCCGCTGCCAGGTGGCGGTCCGGTGACCTCGGCCCTGTGGCTGCGGGGCGTGGGCCAGTGGCTGGAGAGCGAGGGCGATCTGGACAGCACCACGGGGGCCAGCTTCGACCAGACCACCGGCTTCGTGCAGGGCGGCGGCGAGGTCGTGGTCGCCGAGGGCGCCAGCGGCCGGCTGTTGATCGGTGCCTTGGCCCATTGGGGCACCAGCTCGGTCGACGTGGATGACGCCAGCGGCCGCGAGCGGGGCAGCAGCGACATCGACTTCTATGGCGGCGGCCTGACCGCGACCTGGTATGGGGCCGGCGGTCTCTATGTCGACGGGCTGGTGCAATACACGGCCTACGACATCGACCTCTCGACGACCTCGCGCTTTTCCTCCACCAGCACGGACGGGGATGGCTTCACGGTCTCCGGCGAGGTCGGCTATCGCGTGCCCATCAGCCCGACGGCGTCCCTGGTGCCGCAGGCCCAGCTGACCTGGCAGTCGATCGATTTCGACGATTTCGTCGACCCGGACGGGGTGCGGGTCAGCCTGGAGGATGGCGACAGTCTGGTCGGCCGTCTGGGCCTGGCGGCGGAGGCCAACTGGGCGGCGGGCGACGCGCTGGTCACCGGCTATGCGGAGGCCAACCTGCTGCACGAATTCCTGGGCGACAATACGGTGCTGGCCTCCGGCACGGCACTGAGCCAGGACCTCGGCGGCACGTCGGTGGAGTTCGGCGTGGGCACCACGGTGGCGTTCAATGAGACCCTGTCGCTCTATGGCGAGGTCGACTACACGATCCCGTTCGACAAT
>JANQGH010000021.1 GCA_028277405.1 Alphaproteobacteria bacterium
TGCCATCAACCGCTTGACCCGCGCGATGACACGCGCCTGTTCGGGATCGAGCGGCTTGTCGTCAGTCTGCGGATGGGTCATGAGCGAAGGGGATCGCCAGGTTGAAACACTCGTCGTGGCCGAGGCCGAACAGGGCGAGCGCCTGGACCGCGTGCTCGCCGCTGGTCTTGCGGACCTGTCGCGCTCGCGGCTGAAAGCCCTGATTCTCGCCGGTGAGGTTGCGGTCGGCGGGCGCACGATCCGCGATCCGAGCCACCGCGTCAATGCGCGGGAGCGCATCGCCGTTGCCGTCCCGCCGCCGGTACCGGCCGCGCCGGCGCCGCAGCCCATTCCCCTCGCCATCATTTACGAAGACGCCGACATCATCGTCATCGACAAGCCGAAGGGGCTGGTCGTCCATCCGGCCGCCGGGCATCTGTCGGGAACGCTGGTGAACGCCCTCATTGCTCATTGCGGCGACAGCCTGTCCGGAATCGGCGGAGAGAGGCGACCGGGCATCGTCCATCGGCTCGACAAGGACACCACCGGGCTGCTGGTTGCGGCGAAGAACGATCGGGCGCATCGCGCGCTCGCAGCGCAGTTCGCCGATCACGGCCGCACCGGCCCGCTCGAACGCGGTTATCTTGCGTTCGCATGGGGTGTGCCGGATCGGCCACGGGGGACTGTCGACCGACCGATCGGCCGTCATCCCCATGCCCGCGACAAGATGTCCGTGGGCGCCGGCGGCCGCGAAGCCGTCACGCATTGGCAGGTGGCGGAGCGCTATTCTGGTGCCTCGGGGCAACCGGTTGCAAGCCTTGTCGAATGCCGCCTTGAAACCGGGCGTACCCACCAGATCAGGGTGCATCTCGCCGCCCTCGGGCATCCGATCATGGGCGATTCCGCCTATGGCTCAGGCTTTCGGACCAAGGCGGCGCTGCTGCCGCCGGATGCGCAGGCAGCGCTTGCCTCCCTTGGCAGACAGGCTCTCCATGCCTATTTGCTGGGGTTGGAGCACCCGAGGACCAAGGAGCATTTGTTGTTCCGCTCGGGCCTGCCTGCTGACCTTGCCTTGCTTCATGAGGCAATGGGAGGGGGAACAATCCACTTTGCCGGACGTTGAGTTCAGCCGGGTCAGACCGGCGGAGTGCGACGTCGTGTCACTCGCTTCGCTTGTTCACTCGGCCGTTCCAGTGATGTGATGGCCGGAGCGTTTGTTCGCCAGAACAGACCGTGTATGCTGCAACGCGCGACTTTTTTTGCAGTCGCGTAACCGATGGCGCCATCCGGCTCGAATAGGGGATGGACGCCGTCGCCCGCCGCATCACGGGGGCGAAAATTCATGGAGGCCGCTATGGCCCAGACGGCAGCCTTGCCGCTGCTCACCGCCGAATCGGGACTTTCCCGTTATCTCGAAGAGATTCGGCGCTTTCCGATGCTGCAGCCGCAGCAAGAATATATGCTGGCCAAGCGCTGGCGCGAGCATGGCGACCGTGATGCTGCCCATCAGCTCGTCACCAGCCATCTGCGCCTCGTCGCCAAGATCGCGATGGGCTATCGCGGCTATGGCCTGCCGATCTCGGAGGTGATCTCCGAGGGCAATGTCGGCCTGATGCAAGCGGTCAAGCGATTCGAGCCGGAGAAGGGATTTCGCCTGGCCACCTACGCCATGTGGTGGATCAAGGCGGCGATTCAGGAATATATTCTGCGTTCCTGGTCGCTGGTGAAGATGGGCACGACGGCCAATCAGAAGAAG
>JANQGH010000095.1 GCA_028277405.1 Alphaproteobacteria bacterium
GCCCATTTCAGGGCCACCACCGCCTGTTTGGGGTCCGTGACCACCGGCGACAGCAGGTGCGGGATGCCGTCATAGATGCTGAGTTCCAGCATCTTCGGATCGATCATGATCAAGCGGCAATTCTCCGGCGGCAGCCGGTAGAGCAGCGACAGGATCATCGTGTTGATCGCCACCGATTTACCGGAACCCGTGGTGCCGGCCACCAGCAGGTGGGGCATGCGGGCCAGATCAGCGATCACCGGCTGTCCACCGATCTCCTTGCCCAGAACCAGCGTCAGCTTGCCCGAGGCGCGGTCGTAGACCGGGTTTTCCAGGATCTCGCGCAACAGCACGATCTCACGCGTCGCGTTCGGCATTTCGATGCCGATGACGTTGCGGCCGGGCACCACGGCCACGCGCACCGAAACCGCGCTCATCGAGCGGGCGATGTCGTCGGCCAGGCCGATGACACGGCTGGATTTGGTGCCGGGCGCGGGCTCAAGCTCAAACAGAGTCACAACCGGGCCCGGATTAACCCGCACGATGGAGCCGCGAACGCCGAAATCGCCCAGCACACTTTCCAGCATGGCCGCAGTCTCCTGCAGCGCTGCCTCGCTTTGCTGGGCCGGGCGCGTTGCCGGATCGGGCGCGCCCAGGATGTCGAGAGGCGGCAGCTCGTATTCGGCGCTCGGCGCCAACTCCAGACGCGACTGGCGGCTGTCGGTGCGTGGACGGCGCAATGTCGGCGCCGGGCCCGGTGGCGCTTGGACGCGGATCGGCTTGGCGGCGACAGCGGCCGACGCGTTCGGCGGCACGACCTGCGGCTCCGAACCGGACTGGTCGTCGTCGGAAGGCATTTCGATGGGATCGATGCCTTCCGGCTCGGCGCGATCGACCGGCGGCGCCTGCTTGGCGCGCCGGCGCTGAAGCATGCTTTCAGCCCCCCGCGCTGTGAACGCGCCAGCGGCAACCAGTCGTGGCCACAGCCAGGCGGCACCGATCCTGGTGTAGTACCAGCCGAGCGCCAACAGCCACCAGCCATAGCGGGCGCCCCAGGCAATGCCGGTGCTGCCCTGCCGGACGAGATAAACGATGATGCGCCGCCACTCACCGAGGCCGAGGCCGAGCGCGATCAGCACGAGGATCAGGGCCGGCACGGCAAGCATTGCCGAGAACCATTGGGGCGAGATCCAACCCCAATAGGGCATGGCCTGTTCGGCCAGCCAGCCCATCAACATCGCGCCCAAGGCCCCACCGAGACTGAACACACCAATCCAGCTCGACGGCGCAGCAAAGGGCGCAAGCATGGCGGCAGCGACGGGCGCCGTCAGGGCCAGTCCCGCGACGCGCAGCCAGGCGGGCCCGACCGGTCGAACGCGAAGAAGCCGCCAGCCCCAAACCAGCGGCACCAGGGCGAAGAGATAGCCTGCACCGCCCAAGGTCTGGATCAGCAGATCGGCCGGATAAGCACCGAACGCACCCAGCCAGTTCTGGGTGCCTTCAGTGCCGCCGACGCGGTTCCACGACGGGTCCGTCGAGCTGTAGCTGGCCAAGGCGATGAACAGCAACACTGCCGCCGTCAGCAGCGCCAGCCCGCCAATCTGCTTCGCCCGCTGGCCGACAAACAGGGCGACGCTTTCCGGCAGCAGCGAGGAACGAGTCTGGGCCCTAGACCGCGCCGAGGTTGACCGGCCGCGCTGGGGACGCCGTCGTGTCGATTGCCCGCGCGATGCCTGGCTTCGCGGAAGTCGGCCGGTTGCCGGGGATGCAGCACGCGCCATCACAAACCTCCGGCACGCTCTCGGCGCGCCTCATTGTTGCTTATGGTCGACAGATCCGCCGCCGCCTTTTCCCGCGATCGGGCCAGAATCGGCGCGGCCCGACCCATCGCCTCGGCGATTGTCGCCGGGTCGTGCACGACGGCGATGCGCACATAGCGATCGCCCACCGACCGTCCGTCCGGGCCGGCCTTCGACAGAAAGGCGCCTGGCAGCACCCGAATTCCCGCTTCCCGCCATAGCGAGGCGGCCGTCTCCACGCCGTCGCCCACGTCGAGCCAAAGAAAGAAGCCCGCCTCGGCCCGCTGATACGGCAGGTGGGGCGCCAACGACGCACAGGCCGCGTCAAAACGCTGGCGATAGCGGTCGCGAACGCCGGCGACATGCGCGTCATCGTCCCACAGGGCGGCCGCGACCGCTTGAATCGGCAACGGCATGCAGGCGGCGGAATAGGACCGCAGGCGCCGTTGGGGCTCGATCAATGCGCGATCACCAACAACGAAGCCGGCCCGCAGCCCCGCGGCGTTGGAGCGTTTGGACAGAGATTGGAACAGCAAAAGACTGGTCAGATCGCCGTCTGCGGCCTCCAACGCCCCGATCGGTTTTCGGTCGCCGTAGATCTCGACGTAGCATTCGTCGACGGCGAGCACGAAGCCATGCCGCCGGGCAAGGCCGATGAGCCGAACCAGATAATCGCGCGGTAAAATCACGCCCTGAGGGTTGGTCGGACTGCATAAGAAGAACAAGGCCGTTCTTGCCAGCAAGCTTGGGTCAAGCGCGTCCAGGTCCGGCAGAAAGCCGGTTTCGGCGCGGCAATCCAGATAGACCGGTTCTGCCCCCGACATGACCGCCGAGCCTTCATAGCCGGCGTAATAGGGGTTGGGCAGACAGACTGCCGGCTGCCGGCCGGCCTTTCTTTCCGGCACCAAGGCCTGGGCCGCCAGAAACATGCCCTCGCGCGTGCCCGACAGCGGCAAGACCTGATCGGGCGTCAGTCCGTCAGCGACCGCGCCGAAACGGCGCCGCAGCCAACCGAGACAGGCCTGATTGTGCGCCGGCGTGCCACCGACAGGGGGGTAGCGGTTCCAGTCCGCGCGATGCTCGTCCAGGATGCCGGCGACGAAATCGGGACACGGATCCTGCGGTTCGCCGACCGACATCGATATCGGATCGCGGTCTTGCGGCGGCTGGATGCCATCAAGCAGCGCGCGCAGACGCGCGAACGGATAGTCCGTCAAACGCTCCAGCCGCTCCGCCACCATGGATTCCGCACCAACCATCGAATCAAGCGATTCCAACTGCCACCTGTTTCCAAAATACCCGCCAAACGGCCTGGATACAAGGTATCGCCGAAAACAGAACATTTCTGAATCAATCGCTTGCCAGCAGATACTTAGATCTGATCTTGGCGGGCAGCGCGACAGGAACGTCTGGTGAACGCCAAAGAAAAGGCCCCGAACGGCAAGCCATTCGGGGCCAGAAGATGGGCCCCAGCCGAAGCCAGGACCCGTCATGGGAGCTAGCTAGGCGCGCTGGGAGCCCTGTCCGAATTCCGGATAGGCCTCCATGCCCAGTTCGGCACGATCGAGACCAAGGGCCTCGTCGTCCTCGGAGACGCGCAGCCCGATGATGGCCTTGATGATCAGCCACACAATCGCGCTGGTGATCAGGACGAACGCCCCGACGGCCGCGATGCCGACGATCTGCACACCCAGATTGCCGCCGCCGAAGATGCCGACCGCAAGCGTGCCCCAGATACCCGCCACCAGGTGGGCCGGGATGGCGCCGACAACGTCATCGACCTTCATCCTGTCGATGATGGGCACGGCCAGGACGACCAGCACGCCACCGACCGCGCCGATGATGATCGACATGAAGTGGTTCGTCAGATCCGGGCCGGCGGTAATCGAGACCAGACCTGCGATCGCGCCGTTCAGGGCGAAGGTCAGGTCGATCTTTCGGAACATGATCTGGGTCATGATAATGGCCGCGACCACACCACCGGCGGCAGCCAGATTGGTGTTCACGAACACCCCGGCCATGGCCACGGCATCGAGTGCCGACCCCAAGGCCAGTTGGGAGCCGCCGTTGAAACCGAACCAGCCAAGCCACAGGATGAACGTGCCGAGCGTGGCGAGCGGCAGGTTTGCCCCCGGCATCGGGTTGATCGACCCGTCCTTGTTGTACTTGCCGCGGCGCGCGCCGACGATGAAGGCGCCTGTCAACGCCGCCCAGCCGCCGACCGAGTGCACGATGGTCGACCCGGCGAAGTCGCTGAAGCCCATCTCGGCGAGCCAGCCGCCGCCCCAGGTCCAGGAGCCCTGGATCGGGTAAATCAGACCGGTCAGCACAATGATGAAGACCATGAACGGCCAGAAGCGAATGCGCTCGGCAAGCGTGCCGGAAACGATCGACGCCGCGGTCGCGACAAAGACCATCTGGAAGAACCAGTCCGACATGACCGCGTAGCCGTTGCCGACCACCGCCGCGACCATCTCTTCGGTCGGTTCCTCGGCGCCGAGCAGCGCCAGCTCAGCCTCCGACGTGTTGTAGAACAGCGAGAAGCTGCCGATGTAGCCGCTGACGTCCGTGTACATCAGATCGTAGCCGATCAGGTAGTACATGATGCCGGCGATCGAATAGAGGGTGATGTTCTTCAGGCAGATCGCGGCCGTGTTCTTGGTGCGCACCAGGCCGGATTCCAGCATCGCGAAGCCGGCCGCCATCCACATCACCAGGGCGCCGGTGATCAGGAACGAAAAGGTGTTGAAAACGAAGGCCGATTCCGCGGGAACGCCCATGGCGGGCGCGGCTTCAACGGTTTCGGCCGCCGCTTCAGCGGCGGCTTCGCTTTCCTGTGCCAGCGACGGCTCGATCATCGCCAAGCCGACCAGGCCGAGGGCGCCCGTTGCGAGCGCCAATTTCTTCAGCATGTCAGTCCTCATTTGATTACAGCGCCTCCGCGTTGGTCTCGCCGGTGCGGATGCGCACCGCCTGCGCGATATCCATGACAAAGACCTTGCCGTCGCCGATGCGGCCGGTATTGGCCGACTTCTGGATCGCCTCGACCACGCCATCGAGCAGGTCGTCGGTGACCACGACTTCGATCTTCACCTTGGGCAGGAAGCTGATGGAGTACTCAGCGCCCCGATAGATTTCGGTTTGCCCCTTTTGCCGGCCAAAGCCCTTGACCTCACTGACGGTCAGTCCTTGTAAGCCGAGCGAGGTCAGCGCCTCGCGCACCTCGTCCAACTTGAATGGCTTGATGATGGCCATCACCAGTTTCATTGCTCAGTCCCCTGATTCAGTCCGAATGACCCGGTTTCTTCATGACCGGGGTGCCTTGCTGCCGTGGAGATACGGCTTCGACACAAAACCGACTCAAAAACCGTGCCAGTTTGGTTGCACCGCGTCATAGGGCTCAAAATCAGGGAAAATCCGTCCTATCGCGGCCACAGATGCATAATTATTAGGCAAACACGAACTACCGACCAATAATTAGGCAAACTAGTGTGCTGTCTTGTCCCTGGACAATCATCTGATCGGGTCGGAAAGTCCTCCGATGACTACGACAAGAAGCGCGACGTGCGCGCAAGACGCCTTGGGCCGGAAGGACGGGACGCTCAGTTGCCGCGTTTTGATCGTCGGCGGCGGGCTTGCCGGCCTGACGCTTGCCGCCAGATTGGGAAAAGCCGGCCTGCCGGTGATCGTCGCTGATCGCGAGAGCAAGAAGGCGCGTGCGGCCCTGCCGTTCGACGGCAGGACGACGGCGATCTCCTTCGGCTCACAGCAGGTGCTGGATGGCGCAGGCCTTTGGCGGCCCCTGTTGCCGGACGCCGAGCCCATCTTGGACATCAGGATCGCGGACGACCGCCAGCCCCTGTTCCTGCATTTCGACCATCGCGAGATGGCGTCAGAATCTGATGGGGCACCGTTCGGCCACATCATCGAAAACAGGCTGATCCGCCTGGCGCAGTTCGCCGCGCTCGATGATCTGAAGTCGGTAACCCATCTGGCGCCGGCGACCGTCACGGCGATAGACCGCACCGACGAGGCCGTCGCGGCGACCTTGGCCGATGGGACACAGATCAAGGCGGAGATCGTCATCGGTGCCGACGGTCGCGGCT
Source organism: Alphaproteobacteria bacterium (assembly GCA_028277405.1). GTDB lineage: Bacteria > Pseudomonadota > Alphaproteobacteria > DSM-16000 > Inquilinaceae > JANQGH01. Next base: position 5,885 of record JANQGH010000095.1, read on the forward strand.
CGATGGTGCGCCAGGACGCCAGCATCGGCTTTCGCCGCTGGCGCTACAATCAGCACGCCATTGTCTGTACGATCGCGCACGCAAAGCCGCACGCCGGGCTGGCGCTGGAGCACTTCATGCCGGAGGGCCCGTTCGCCGTCTTGCCGATGACCGACGCGCCCAAGGCAAAAGGCGCCGGCGTCGATCACCGCTCGTCGATCGTTTGGACCGAACGGCCCGCGCGCGCGGATTACTTCCTGGGCCTCTCAGTGGCTGACTTCAACAAAGCCCTGAACGAGCGCATGGGCGACTATCTCGGGCGCGTGCGCCTGCTTGGCGACCGCTTCCGGTATCCCCTCGGCGTCTTGCACGCGCGGCGTTACACGGATATGCGCATGGCGTTGATCGGCGAGGCCGCCCATGCCATTCACCCGATCGCCGGCCAGGGCCTCAATCTGGGACTGCGCGACGTGGCCTTGCTGTCCGAACTGCTGATCGATCGGGCGCGGCTTGGCCTCGATCTGGGCGATCGTGGTCTACTAGCGACCTACGAACGGCGCCGGCGGCCGGACAACGCCACCATGCTGGCCACGACCGACCTGCTGAACCGGCTGTTTTCCAATCGGGTTTTGCCGATCCGCGCGGCAAGGGGGCTGGGTCTGGAGATGGTCGGCAGGCTGCCGCCACTGAAACGCTTCTTCATGCGCCAGGCCATGGGGCTTGGACTACGGTAATCTGCGCGGCCGATCACTCCGCCGCGTCCGGAACGGTGGCCCGACCGGACGGTTGAGACGCAGACCCGTTTGCCGCCGCCACCTCGGCCTCGAGTCGCCGCGCTTCGTCGCTGCGGGGCTTTGACAGCCCGGCCAGCAACAGATAGGCGACCGGCGTCACGAACAGCGTGAACAGGGTCGCAAACCCCAGCCCGCCGACGACGATCCAGCCCAGCGCCGAGCGCGCTTCCATGCCGGGTCCGCTGGCCAGAACCAGGGGCAAGCCCGCGCAGACCGTGGACAGGGCGGTCATCATGATCGGCCGGAACCGAATGATGCAGGCCTCTTCGACCGCTTCGCGAACGGATCGGCCCTGGTCGCGCAGTTGCGCGGCGAACTCGACGATCAGGATGCCGTTCTTGGCCATCAGCCCGACGATCATGACCAGGCCGATTTGGCTGTAGATGTTGATCGAACCGCCGGACAGGGCGATCGCCATCACAGCGGCCCCAAGGCCCAGCGGGACGGTCACGATGATGATCAAGGCCGCCACAAAGCTTTCGAACTGGGCGGCCAGCACGAGCAGCACGACCAGCAAGGCGATACCGAAGGTGATCAGCGTGCCGGAGGCCGTCTGCTCCAGCGCGGCCGCGTCGCCCAACATGAGAACGCCTATGTTCGACGGCAGGACCTCGGCGGCCAGCGCCTCCAGATCCGTTACCGCCGTCCCGAGATCATAGCCTTCCGCCAAGCTGGCATAGATCGGCACGGCGCGCCGCTGTCCTTCGCGCGGCAACGAGGTCGCGATCGAGGTCTCGACGATGGTGATCAAGGCAGAGAGCGGCACGACCTGTCCGTCGGACGTCGAAACGTAAAGGTTTTCCAGATCGCTGGGATCGTTCACGGCATCCAGCGGCGCCTCGACCCGGATGGGAATGGCAACGTCGCCGTCGTAGACCTCCGCGACCTCTCGCCCGTCAAGCATGGTCAGCATGGCCTGGGCAATGCTGTCGATCGAGACGCCCAAGGCAGCCGCGGCCTCGCGATCGGCAATGACGTCGTATTGCGGTTGGCTGGCGTCGAAGCCGACCGAAGGCTCGATCAGACCCGGCAGGCGCTCGCGCATCTCCTCCACCAGATCGTCTGCGGCATCGGCGATCACGGCGTAGTCGGTTCCCGTCAGGGCGAAGCTAAGGCCCGTACCGCCGCCGCGAATGCCCAGACTGTTGGGGCTGCGGATAGCGACGCTGACCGCGGGCAGCGCCAGCAGTTCGGGGATCAGGCCGCGCATGATCTCCTGCTGGCTCACGTCCCGCTCGTCCCAGGGCGCCAGGGTGACGATCAGAAAACCGCGCGACGATCGGCCGGCGCCGGCAATCGAATAGACATCCGTGGCCAGGCCGGCATCCAACAGCGGGTTCACCAAGGCTTCCACGTCGCGCATCTGAGCCTCGGTGTATTCGAAGCTGGCGCCGTTCGGCGCCGATACGACGACGAACATGCGGCCCCGATCCTCCGGCGGCACCAATTGCTGTGGCAAGCCTTGGAAAATGCCCCAGGCCACGACCGTGAAGCCGATCGCGACCGCCACGACAACCAGGGGCGCCGCCAGACAGGCGCGAAGGACGAGCCGGTAGAGGCGGGCAATCGGCCGACCGATTGCGCCGAGCGCGCGCGAAAGAAGCGGCGCCGGACGCCCGTCGCTCGTGCCGGCGAGGCGCGAGGCCATCATCGGGCACAGGGTCAAGGCAACAAAGGACGAGATGACCACGGCAATGGCCAGTACGTAGCCAAACTCGGTGAACAGCGCGCCGGCCGTGCCGGGCAGAAACGCCAGCGGCACGAAGACCGCCGCCAACGTCGCCGTCGTCGCCAGGACGGCGAAGAAGACCTGTCGCGTGCCCAACACGGCGGCCGCGCGCGGCCCCATGCCTTGGGCGCGATGCCGTTCGATGCTCTCCAGGACAACAATGGCGTCATCGACGACCATGCCGGTGGCCAAGACCAGGGCGAGCAAGGTCAAGAGATTGACGGAAAACCCGAGCAGCCAGATTGCCGCGATCGTCCCGACGATTGCGATCGGCACGGTAACGGCGGGGACCAAGGTCGAGGCGGCGGAGCCCAGGAAAAGAAAGACCACGGCGACGACGATGATCGTGGCGATCATCAGGCTGAACGCCACCTCGCCGATCGCGCCCTCGATGAAGACGGCATCGTCCGCAAGGTTGGTGATGGTAACGCCGTCCAACTGGTCGTTCAGGTCGGCAATCGCGGCGTTCACGGCATGCGAAATCGCGATCGTGTCGGAGTTTGGCTGGCGGACGATGCCGAGACCGATCGAGCGCTGGCCGTTATGGTGCGTCACCGATCCACCGACCTCCGGCCGCAAATGGACCGTGGCGATGTCGGACACCCGCGTCGTGCCATCGACCCAGAGATCGGCAATCGTATCTTCAGAGGTCGCCGTGGCGTCGGCCCGTACGAGGATCTCGCGATTGGTCGTCACCAGCGTGCCGGCCGGCAGATCGACCGCGGCCTGGGCCAGCGCCTGATCGAGCTGAACCAACGAGATGCTGCGGCTGGCCATCGCAACCGGGTCGATGGTGACCGCGAAGACCGGATTGCGAACGCCGTACGAGGTGACATCGGCAACGCCGTCAACGGCCGCCAGCCGATCGACGATCACGGTGTCCACCAGCCGGCTCAACTGATCGACCGGCAGCGTGTCGGTGGCGACCGCCAGTCGGATGATCGGGCTGGCGTCGGCGTCGGCCTTGACGACGGTCGGCGCCTCGGCGCCGTCCGGCAGGCGCCGTTCGACCGTGGAGACCGCGTCGCGTACGTCGCCGGCCACCACTTGCAAATCGGCATCCGGCGAAAACTCGATCGTCACGCGGCTGAAACCGGACGACGAGGACGAGGATATGGATTCGACGCCGGACACGCGCGCGACCGCGCCTTCGATCAGACTGGTGATCTCGGCGTCCACGGTCTCAGGTGCCGCGCCGCTATAGGTCGTCGTGACGCTGACCACCGGCCGGTCGACATCCGGCAGTTCGCGGATCTCGACGCCCATCAAGGCGGCCGCGCCCGCGATCACGATCAACAGGTTCATGACAACAGCCAGGACCGGCCGCCGCACGCAGAGCGCCGGAAGGTCCCGGACCGAGACGTTCATCCGCCCGCGCCCTCTGATCTCGGGTCAGCACTCGGGCGCGCCGGTCCGGGTGGCTCCAGCGTCACCTCGCTACTATCCGAGAGCCGTTGGCTGCCGGCGATCACGACCGGATCACCAACGTCCAGGGTCCCGTCGAGCAGCACCAGACCGCCGCGCCGCTCAACAATCGTCACGGGCACGCGCAGGGCCCGGTCCTCCTCGACGGTCCAGACATAGGATCCGGCACGATCCCATTGGATGGCGATGTCCTCAACGGCGGGGTATTCGGCGCCCTCGAAGGCCAGTTCGACGGCAAAGGCGAGCCCGGGCACCAGCCAGCCATCATTGTCGATCTCGGCGCGCACGGTCAGCGTTCTGCTCGCGGCGTCAAGCCGGCTGTCGAGCGCGGTGATCTCGCCCTCGAACACCTGATCCGGGAACGCCCCGGTGGTCGCGACGATCGGCTGGCCGATATGGACTTGGCCGGCGAAGCGTTCGGGCACCGTAAAGTCCACGATCAGGGTGGCGCTGTCGTCGATGCGGGTGATCAGCGTGGTGCTGTCCACCCTGTCTCCCGGCTCAAGGTCGACGATGCCGACCAGACCCATGATCGGCGCGCGGATGGTCCGCCGGTCGAGTTCGAGCTGCGCCCGCGCCAGATCATTCGTCGCGGTATCGACGGCGGTGGCCGCCTGGTCGCGCGCAACGGTCGACACGGCACCGGTTCCGACGAGCTGACCGTACCGTTCCACGGTCGCCGAGGCGTCCGCCAACATGATGGACGCCGCCTCGACGGCCAAACGCTCGTCGGCATCGTCCAACTGGACCAGAGGCTGGCCCTCGGTAACGACCTCGCCTGACCGGAAATGCACGGCCACGACCTGCCCGGCCACGTCTGGATAGAGGCCGACGGTCTGGCGGGCTTCGGCGGTGCCGACCGCACGCAACCGCTGGCCGCTGACGGCGGCCACCGCCGGCTCGGTCACGACATAGGCAGCCGTCGACGCGCCACGCCACCGGGCCGCGCTGTCCGACGAGCCGCCAGCCTGGCTGCCGAAGTGCAGCCAAGCGGCAACCCCGGCCACCGCGAGGGCCGCAACGATCAGAACTTGCTTCCAAATGGCCATCGGCCGCGATCAACAGTCAGAGTTTGAAATGCATGTGACTATAACGCAGGAAAATGTGGTTTCCGTCGCGATCACGCAAGACTTGCCGGAATGTGAAGCAGCTGAGCGAGAAACCGATTAGGCCAGGTCGAACCGGGCAAGCTCGGTATAGACAGAACCTTCGCCGCCGCGCCGGCTTTCCATCAGGGCGAAACCGGCGACGTCGATCGCCTGGCTGCGGAAGAGAGCATGGTCGCCCAGCCAGCCCGTCAAGCGGTTCGTCGGCGCCTGCTTGGCATAGGCGAGCGTGATGTGGGGCGTGAACTTGCGGCCGTCGGGCGCGAAACCGGAGGCGACGACGGCCCGATCGACCTTGTCCCGAAGGAACTTGAGCGCGTCCGACCGTTGAACGCCGGCCCACAGCACGGACTTCGTCCGGCCATTGCCGAAACTGCCGACCCCTTCGAGCTGCAGCGTGAAGCCAGGAGCCGAGATCTGCCCCAATCCCGCTACCAGGTCGCTGATCGCGGGGGGTGACACGTCCCCGATGAAGCGCAGGGTCAGATGGAGATTATCCTGGGAAACCCAGCGTGCGCCTGGCACACCGCCTTGCAGCAGCGCGAGCATGTGCCGCACGGCTTGCGGAATCTCGATGGCGACAAACAGCCGATGCATGGCGCACTCACGGGCACGGGATGGTGTATTCGTGGTGTGCGGCCTCGATTTCGGCCAGCAATTCGTCGCTGAGCGTCACCTCGGCCGAACCGATATCGATCTTTAGTTGATCCATCGTCGTCGCGCCAATGATGCTGGAGGTCACGAACGGCCGGCTGTTCACGTAGGCAATGGCCATTTGACACGGGTCGAGCCCGTGGCGTCGGGCGATTTCGAGATAGCACATCACGGCCGGATCCGCATTTGGCGTCGCATAGCGCGACGGGCGCCAATCGAAATCCCGCCGCGAGCCCTTTGGTACCGCACCATTCAGGTATTTGCCCGACAGCGCTCCGCCGGCCAGCGGGGAATAGGCCAACAAGCCCACCTGTTCGCGCGCCGCGATCTCGCTCAACCCCACCTCGAAGGCCCGGTTCAGGAGATTATAGGCGTTCTGGATCGATGCGATGCGGGGCAGCCCGGCGCGATCCGCGGCCGCCAGGTAGGTCATCGTGCCCCAGGCGGATTCGTTGCTGACGCCGACATGGCGCACCTTGCCCTGTTGCACCAATTTGGCCAGTGCCGCCAGCGTCTCCTCGGGGTGGATGAAGTCCTCCTCCCCAGCCTCGGCAAAGCCGAGCTGGCCGAACTTGTTCACCGTGCGGTTCGGCCAATGGACCTGGAACAGGTCGATATAGTCGGTCTGCAGCCGCCTCAGGCTGGCCTCGGCGGCCGCCAGGATGTTCGTCTCGTCAAGCCGCGTGTGACCATCGCGCACCCAGCCCATGTCTCCGGGGCCCGCGATCTTGGTCGCAAGGACGATACGGTCGCGGTTGCCGCGGGCCTTGAACCAGGTGCCGATGATCGTTTCGGTCGAGCCGTAGGAGTCGGTCGTCGGCGGCACGGCATACATCTCTGCCGTGTCGAAGAAGTTGACGCCCTGGCCAACGGCATAGTCCATCTGCTGATGGCCCTCGGCCTCTGTGTTCTGCTGGCCCCAGGTCATGGTGCCGAGGCAAAGCACGGAGACATCGACATCGGTTCGGCCAAGCCGACGCATTTCCATCTTGGGGCATCCTGTCGCTGGGGAAGGCGCAGCCGGAAGAGGGTTGCGCCCCTAAGACTTTGGGACCCAACAGATTGGATGCGGCCCCGGCGGGATCAACCGCCGGCGCTGGTCTGTCCGTCGATCAGGTCGATCACATAGGGCAGAAGATTGGCCACGATGACGTCCACGCCCTCGCGGTTCGGATGAATGCCGTCGGGCTGGTTCAGCGCCGGGTCGGCGGCGACGCCCTCCAGGAAGAACGGGTAAAGCGGCACGCCATACTCGGCGGCCAGATCAGGAAATATGGTGTCAAACGCCGTTTGGTATTCGGGGCCCCAGCTTGGGCTGGCCCGCATGCCGGCGAGCAGGGTCGGAATGCCCTCGTCCTGAAGCCGCGCCAGGATGGCCGAGAGGTTCTCGCGCGCGTCCTCGGGGTCAAGACCGCGCAGCATGTCGTTGGCGCCCAATTCGACCAGCACGGCATCGGGATCGTCTGCCAGCGACCAATCCAAACGTGCGACGCCGCCGGCGGTCGTGTCGCCCGAAACACCCGCATTGACGACGGTGACGTCGTAGCCCTCGGCCTGCAAGGCGTCTTCCAGCACCGCCGTAAAGCCGTCATCGGGCGGCAGACCAAAGCCGGCGACCAGGCTGTCGCCAAGCGCGAGCAGAACCAGCGGTTCCGCGGTCGCCGGGACCGCAACGAGCGCCACGGTGACGGCGGACACTGCGGCCCAGCCATTGACTCCCGAAACTCCGCGTCCATTTCTGGCTGGCATGCCCGGCCCGCGCCACCGACTGATGTCAGGGAACTTCATGGATCGTCCTTCGCCCGCTGCGGTCGTTCTTCGCGATGTGCATTTAGAGTTGGACAGCATGGCCGGCCCGGTCAACATCCTGCGCGGCATTAATCTCACGATCGGCAGCGGCGAGGTCGTCAGCATCGTCGGGCCTTCCGGGTCCGGCAAATCATCCATGATGATGGTGATCGGCGGGCTGGAACGGGCCACGAGCGGCACGGTTTCGGTCTATGGACAAGAGCTGACAGGCCTTTCCGAGGACGCCTTGGCCCTGTTCCGCCGCGACCAGGTCGGCATCGTCTTTCAAAACTTTCACCTGGTGCCGACCATGTCGGCGCTTGAGAATGTGGCCATTCCGCTTGAACTGGCGGGCCGGGCCGACGCGTTCGACAAGGCCCGCGAGGGGCTTGAGGCGGTCGGGCTGGGCCATCGGCTGACCCACTATCCGGGCCAGCTGTCCGGCGGCGAGCAGCAGCGATGCGCGCTTGCCCGGGCGTTTGCGGCCGAGCCGATGTTGGTGCTGGCCGACGAGCCGACCGGCAATCTGGACGGCACCACCGGCCATCAGATCATCGATTTGATGTTCGACCTGTCTCGGCGACGCGGCGCTACCTTGATGCTGATCACCCATGATCGGGAGTTGGCGGCGCGGTGCGACCGGATCGTCCGCCTGGAAGACGGCCTGATCGTCGACACCGGCGAGCCTGCCGAGCAAGCGGCGGAATAGGCCGGTGTCGGCGACCAGCGTGCGATGGGGTTTGGCGGCGCGCTTGGCGCGGCGTGAGCTGCGCGGCGGTCTGCGCGGGTTTTGGATCTTTCTCGGCTGCCTCGTCCTGGGCGTCGCGGCGATCGCCACCGTGAACTCGCTGGCGAGCGGCGTGCAGTCGAGCCTGCGCGATGACGGCCGGGCCATCCTTGGCGGCGACGTGTCCCTGCGCTTGGTCTTCATTCAGGCGGATGAGGCACAGCGCGCGACCCTGGAGTCCCTTGGCGAGGTCTCGGAAATCGTCGAGGCCCGCGCCATGGCGCGCACGATCGACGGCGAAGACAGCAGCCTGGTCGAGTTGAAGGCGGTCGACGACGTCTATCCGCTCTACGGCGAGATGGATCTGGCCCCGCCTTTGCCGATCGATGAGGCGCTGGGACAGATTGACGGGGTCTGGGGTGCGGTTGCCGACGAAACCATTCTGACTCGGCATGACCTGTCCGTTGGCGATCGGCTGCGCATCGGCGAGATCGAGATTGATGTTCGGGCGGTGATCGAGGAAGAGCCCGACCGCGCGGCCGCCGGCGCCTTTGTGCTTGGACCGCGCCTGATGGTGTCGCGCGGCGCTATCGAGGCCGCCGGCCTTCTGCAGCCGGGCAGCCTGGTCTATTGGAACTATCGCCTGCGCCTGCCGCCGGATCTGCCCGCCGAAGACGCAATTGCGGCGATACGCGCCGCCCATCCGGAGGCGGGCTGGAGCATCAGCGATTTCAGCGACGCCGCACCCCAACTGCAAACAATGATCGACCGGCTGGCGCTGTTTCTGACACTGGTTGGGCTCACGGCGCTTCTGGTCGGTGGCGTGGGCATAGGCAACGCCGTTAAGGCCTTTGTAGACACAAGAATCGCAACGATCGCGACCCTGAAATGCCTCGGCGCCCAAGGCCGGTTGATCTTCAGGATCTATTTCATCCAAATCCTGATCCTGGCGGGGCTGGGCATCATCATCGGCTTGATCGTCGGCGCGGTCGTACCGGTCTTGGTCGGCGATCTTGTGTCCGAGTTGCTGCCGATCTCGGTCAGCATTGGCGTTTACCCCTCGGCCTTGCTGCTGGCGGCGGGGTTCGGTGTGCTGACCACCCTCGCCTTTTCGATCTGGCCGATCGCCAAGGCCCGCGACATCCCGGCCGCCAGCCTGTTCCGAAACCTCATCGTGCCGACGGCGGGCTGGCCCCGGCTGCCCTATGTGCTAGCCACAATCGTGACGACTGTCGCACTCGCGGCACTGGCGATTGGCACCGCCGACCGGCCGGACTTCGCCGCCTGGTTCGTGGCCGGCGCGGTCGTGGTGGTCCTCGCCTTCCGGCTGGTCGCGATCGCGATCGTGGCGATCGTACGTGTGCTGCCCCGGTCACGGCGTATGGGCGTACGTCTGGCCACATCGAACCTCACCCGGGCGGGCGCCCCGACTGCGAACCTCGTCCTGTCACTGGGTTTGGGCCTGACGGTCCTGGTCGCGATTTCGCTGATCGAAGGCAATATGAGCCGGCAGGTCCAGGACCAGATCCCGGACCAGGCGCCCAGCTTCTTCTTTGTAGACATCCAGCCGGACCAGCGCGAACCATTTGAAGCGGCGGCCTACGAACAGGGCGCCAGCCAGGTCGTCGAGGTGCCCTCGCTGCGCGGCCGGATCGTCGCGGCCAACGGTGTGCCTGCCGCCGCAGCGCTGCAGGACCCGGAGGAAAGCTGGCTGATCGAGGGGGATCGGGGGGTCAGCTACGCCACCGAGCCGTCGGACCGCTACACCATCATCGATGGCGAATGGTGGGCGCCGGACTATGCCGGGCCGCCCTTGATATCGGTGTATCGGGACATCGCCAACGCTTTCGGCCTTGGTGTCGGCGACACACTGACCATCAATGTTCTGGGCCGGGATATCGAGGCAGAGGTCGCCAATGTCCGCGACATCGATTGGTCGACCATCAACGTCAACTTCACGATGGTGCTGTCGCCGGAACCGCTGGTCAACGCGCCGCATACGCTGATCGCGACCGTGCGCATTCCGCCGGACCAGGAGACCGGCCTTCAGCGCGCGATCGGCGAGGCGTTCCCGAACGTGACGGCCGTACGTGTCGCCGATGCGCTGGACACGGTGAACGAGGTTCTGCTTCAAATCGGCACCGCCGTCCGTGCCGTCGCGGCCGTGACGCTGATTGCCGGCACGCTCGTTCTCGGCGGCGCCATCGCGGCCGGACATCGTCGCCGGGTCTATGACGCGGTCGTTCTGAAGGTCTTGGGGGCCACGCGCGGCAATGTGATCCGCGCGTTCCTGGTCGAGTACGGCCTGCTGGGACTGGTCGCGGCGCTGATCGCCAGCGCGGTAGGCACCATCGCGGCCTGGGCCGTCCTGACGGAGGTTATGAATGTCGACGAGTGGATTTTCCTGCCTCTGTCGCTGACCGCAACGGCGCTGATCGCCCTTGGCATCACGCTTGCGCTCGGCCTGGCTGGCACCTGGCTGGCCCTGCGGCGGAAGGCCGCCCCCCTGTTGCGCAACGAATGATGCTGTGACAGCGGAATTGTAAGCAAAATCAGGCGAATTTCAGCGAATCCGGCGCCGAATCCCATTGAACCGGACCGTGATCTTCACGATATTGCGTGTCGAGTTTGATGCCACCGGATCGGAAGGGGATTGTCGATGGCCTTGGGTAGACAGAATGGACGCGGCGCGCTGGCTGCACGGCAAGGCTGGCAGGTGACCGGCAACAGCCAGATCAACACGCGCGACCGGGCGGAGGTCGATGAAGGCCTGCGCCGGTACATGCTGCGCGTCTACAACTATATGGCGCTGGGCGTTGCCCTGACCGGGTTGATCACCCTGTTCATGGCGAACAACCCGCAGCTTATGTACACCATTGCGGTTGGACCGATTAAGTGGGTCCTGTTCATCGGCATCATCGGTCTCGGTTTCCTGGCACCGCGCATCATGCTGACGCGCAGTACGTTCGCGGCCCACGCCTGTTACTGGGCCTACGCGGCGATGTGGGGCCTTCTCATCTCGCCGATGATCTTCTTCTTCCTGACCCAAGATGGCGGCGCGGCGGACATCGCGCGCGCCTTCTTCATCACCGCCGGCATGTTCGCGGGCATGAGCCTGTTCGGCTACACGACCAAGCGCGACCTGTCGCCGATGGGCCGGATCTTGATGATGGTCGCCATCGGCCTGCTGCTGGCCGTGGTCGTCAACATCTTCCTCGGCTCCATGGGCTTCCAGCTTCTGCTGTCGTTCGCGGTGGTCGGCGTGTTCGCGCTCTTGACCGCTTTCGAGACCCAGCAGATTAAGCAAATGTACTACGCCGCGTCTGACGGTGACGAAGTCACCCGGATGGCAATCTTCGGCGCCTTCATGCTCTATGGCAGCTTCGTCACCATGTTTATCTGGATCCTCCAGATCATGGCGATACTGCGCGGCGAATAGCGACGCCCTTCTCGATCACATCAAGCCGCCCGGGATCGACTCCCGGGCGGTTTTTCTATGCCAGGACGCCGTTTGGATGGCGTGCAGCGTCACAGAATGCTCAGTATGGCGTCGCGCCCTGTAGCGCCCACAGATCAATGAAATTCTCCCGGTTCGGCATCTGAACGGCGGGAAGGCTGTTGGCATCCATTGAGGCGTCCTCTTGGATAACCCCATTGCGGAACAGAATGTAGGCGGTCACAGCGTAGGCCTCGTCATCGCTTAGCGACTTTGGGGCGTAGAAGGGCATCGCCCGCTGAATGTAGTCAAACAGGGTCGGGGCATAGGGCCAATAGGCGCCGGCCGGCGTGGCGTAATCCGCGCTCGGGCCGACCAGCGGCATGATCGGGCCTTCAATGCCGGTCTCGCCATGGCAAAAGCCACACTGCGCCTCATAAATCGGCTGCCCCTCCACCGCTGTCCCACTGCCCGGCGGCAGCCCCTGCCCATCGGGCATCACGGATCGGAAATAGCTTGGTATCTCGTCGTCGCCGACGGGTTGGCCCAGTCCCGGCCCTTCGTCACTGGCCGCTGCAGGCAGCACCGCACAGAGCGCGGCGATCGCCGCAAGTCTAAGCATAGACATTGGCGACGCTGCCGTCGGCGCCGATGCGCCATGACTGGATCGCGTTGTAGTGATTGCCGCTGGTGGGGGCGTAGCGGCTCTTCCATGCGTTCCGCGTCGGCTGGCGCGCGCCGGTCGCGTCAACCGCGCGGCTCATCAGGACGGTCGGCGCGCCGTCCCAGTGCCAGGGCAGGGTAAAGCGCGTCATCGCCCGTGGTAGAACGGGCGCGACAAGATCCGCCGCCGCCCAGCTTTGACCGCCGTCGGCCGAGACCTCGACGGTTTCAATCGCGCCGCTGCCTGACCAGGCGAGTCCGGAAATCTGATAGAGGCCAGGCCCCGACATGGTCATTGTCGCCGACGGATGGGTAATCACCGACTTCACACCCATGCCGAAACTGAACGCCAAGACCGTGCCGTCGGACAGCTGTTCCGTGTAATGGCCGGACTCGTCCTTGGTGTAGGCCGGCGACTCGGTGAGCCAAAGACTGCTCACCCACTTGATGTTCATGTTGCCCTCGTAGCCCGGCAGCAGAAGGCGCATGGGATAGCCCTGTTCGGGCCGAAGGCGTTCGCCGTTCTGGTAGAGCGCCAGCATGCCGTCCGTCATGGCCTTCTCCAGCGGGATCGACCGAGCGAGGCTCGGCGCATCATCCCCGGCGGCGACCACCCATTGTGCGCGCGGGTCGACACCTGCCTCCGCCAAGAGAATGGAAAGCGGGATGCCCGTCCATTCGGCATTGGAGACGAGACCGTGGAGCATGTCGCATCCGGCCTGCATCGGCTCATCCATCAGGGCATTGAAGAAACTGTTGCCGGCGCACTCGATGAAATGGACGTGCGTCACCATCGGATAGCGCTCCAGCGCGGCAAGGTCGAACCTTAGCGCACGCTCAACCAGCCCATGGATGAACAGGTTGTGGGCCGCGGGATCAATGTCGGCCCGTCCGCCGTGATGGACTTCGAAGTGCAGCCCATTGGGGGTGATCGTGCCGCGCAAGTACTGCAGCGGCGTACCGGAGAAGCTGTAGCCCGGCGCAAGATCCTCATAGGGCTTGATCAGGGTCCGCTTGACGTTTTCTTCATAGATCGCGGGCACACCGTAGCCGCGCACCGGCTCCCCCGCAGACGTGGCCCATTCGGGCACCAAGGGGTCGGCCCTGACCTGGCCGGCGAGGCTGAAATTGGCGGCGGCCGCACCACCGACAGCCAGACCACTGCCCAAAAGACGCCGTCGGCTCAACAGCCCACCGCCGGCCACCACGGCCGATCGGAGCCGATCGTTGAAGCCGTCAGCCATGGCCGACGACACCTTTCTCCCAAGGTTGCTTCCTAGCGCGGCAATCCATCGCACGGCCACCAAGAGGGTTCCGGCATCCGTCTCACGCCTTGCATGAGTCGAAAGAAATAAGTCTACACTGCGAGTGCGTCAGTTTGCACTCCAAAGCTCGCGTTGACCCTGCCGTCGACGTGCTGTCCGATTGCTGCACACCACTAGGTGCTCACCTGCTTGTCCACACCGGCCTCGTCGAACGTCGCCATGTCGGCGTGGCAATCGACGGCGGCGCGGACGACGTTAATGGCCAGCGCCGCGCCCGACCCCTCGCCCAGCCGCATGCCCAGATCGAGGATGCCGTGACGGCCGATCCGATCGAGCAATCGGCGATGACCGGGCTCGGCCGAGACATGGCCGACCAGGCAATGGTCCAGCGCCTTGGGGTCGATGGCCCACAGAACAGCGGCGGCCGCCGAGCAGGCAAAACCGTCCAGCAGCACGGGCGTTCGGGCCAGTCGCGCCGCGATGATGGCGCCCACGATCGCGGCCAGCTCAAACCCGCCCAGGCAGCGCAGCACATTCAGGGGATCAGCGAGATGCTTAGCATTGGCCGCCAGCGCGTCGGCCACCGCCTGTTTCTTGGCCGCCAGCCACTCGCCCTCGACGCCCGTTCCGGGGCCAACCCAATCCCCGGGCTCGCCGCCCAGAAGCGCGCAGCAGAGGGCGGCCGCGCTGGTCGTATTGCCGATGCCCATCTCGCCGAGGCACAGCAGATGCAGGCCTTGGTCGACGCCCATCATGCCGTAGGCGATGGCGTGCGCGCAGGCTTGCTCGGACATTGCCGGCCCCTCGGCGATGTTCGCGGTCGGATTGTCCAGGTCGAGCTCGTAGACCCGAAGGTCGCTGTCCGCGATGTGACAGAGCGCGTTTACCGCCGCGCCACCAGTTTGGAAGTTGGCGACCATCTGCGCCGTAACCTCGACCGGATAGGCCGAAACGGGGCGGGCGGCGGCGACGCCGTGATTGCCCGCATAGACCGCAACGCGCGGATGCCGGCATTCCGGCGGCGCCTTGCCCTGCCAGCACGCCATCCAATAGGCAATCTCCTCCAACTGGCCGAGCGCCCCGCGCGGTTTCGTCAAAAGCCGGTCCCGTTCGCGAACCGCCGTACCCGCCTCCAGATCCGGGCCCGGAAAGCGGCGGACCATTTCAACGATCTCGGCGAAGGTGATGGCTGGCTGTGGGTCGGTCATGGGCGGATTTACATCGAGTGGACGCGGTCGCGAGTCGGCAGGTTGGCCCCAGGCTGATAGGCTTTGCCGGTGGCGACAAGATAAACCATCCGATGCGGCGTGTTGACCATGACAAAGGGAGCTCTCAGCCCCATGCCGACCCCACAGCCACGCTGGCGCGACCGACTGGACGAGATAATCGCGGCAACCATCTTCCTGACCCGCTTGCCGATCCGGTTTCGAAAGCCCTGGCCAGCAGACCTGAACCGGCGTGCGACCGCGTGGTTTCCCCTGGTCGGCGCCCTGGTCGGCATCGTGGGCGGTCTCGTCTTTGTTGTCGCGCTGGCGCTTGGCATACCGGCCCTGGCGGCCGCACTGTTGGGCGTTGCGGCCCAAATCCTGCTGACCGGTGGGTTTCATGAAGATGGTCTCGCGGACACCGCCGACGGGTTCGGTGGCGGGAAGGATGTCGAGACAAAGCTCTCGATCATGCGCGACAGCCGGGTGGGGACCTACGGTGCCCTCGCCCTGCTGATCGCCGTCGGCCTTCGGGTGACCGCCCTGGCCAGCCTTGCCGGTTTGGGTGCCTGGGGCGCCATCGGTGTCATGCTGGCGGTGGGCGCGGCGTCGCGGGCGCCAGCCGTCGCAATTGCCCATTGGCTGCCCCCTGCCCGGCCGGACGGCGTATCGGCCGATCATGGTCTGCCGCCCCCATGGGCAGTGGTCACCGCCGGCATTTCCGGGGCAATCGCCCTCGTCGTCCTGGCAATCTCGGCCGGCTGGACGGCCGGTCTCGTCGCGTTGATCCTTGTGCCGCTTGCGGCCGCCGGCCTCGCCTTTCTGGCCAAATGGCAGATCAAGGGCCAAACGGGCGACGTTTTGGGCGCCAGTCAGCAGGTTTCGGAGATCGTGGGCTTGCTGGCGGCGGCCAGCCGATGAGCGCGGTCGTAACACGCTGGTGGTGGCTGCGACACGCGCCCGTCGCGAACCCGGAGCGAATCTTCTACGGCCAACTCGACTTCGAGGCCGACCTCAGCGACAGCGACCTGATGATGAAGCAGGCACAGCGGCTGCCAACCGAGGCCCGCTGGTTTGCCACACCGCTGCGGCGGACGCGGCAGACGGCCGAGGCCCTGCAATCGGCGGCCGGCGTCGAGTGCCCGACAGAGTCCGAGCCTGCCCTGATCGAGCAGGATTTCGGCAGTTGGCAAGGTCGCCGAAGCGCAGAGGTTTATGCCGCACTGGGGCGCGATCACCCCATTTGGGATGCGCCGTCCGCCTTCGCACCGCCCAACGGTGAGAGTTTCGAGGCCATGATGGCGCGGGTCCAGGCGCGCATCATCGAAATGACCGAAGCCCACGCGGGCCGCGACCTGATTGTGGTCGCGCATGGCGGCACCATTCGCGCCGCGATGGCGCTGGCACTGGGCCTGGACGGCCAAACCGCCTCGACACGCTTGAGCGTCGACACGCTGTCACTGACACGCCTTGACCACATTGACGATGGACAGTCTCCGGTCTGGTTAGTTGAAGCGTTCAACGTGATACCCACGTAAAGCGAGAGAACCTGCAAGGCCTCGGCTTCGCCTGGATTGTGAAAGGGGGAAGTATGACGCGTCCAATCTCGGCTCTAAGGTGCCTGCTTGGCGCTGGCATGGTCGTGCTTTCGGCACCATCTCTTGCCGCCGACGAGACGCCGTTGGCGGAGGCGGCCAACGCGGCGTTGGCAACCGTCTTGGAGGTAGCCGGACCCGAGACGATCGCGCAATCGCGCGCCGTTCTGATCGCACCGAACGTCGAAAACGTGGCGGTCGATCGCGCCCTTCTGTGCGCCCGCTTGGGCACCGATGCGTGGAGCAATCCGCTGCTGCTGACTGTCCAAAGCGCGCAAGCCACCGATGCGGCCGACCTGCTGGGCGACGAAATGCTCGTTCTCCTGGCCATGTCTGACACGGGTGTTGCCGCGTTGACCGACGATGATCCGGCACTCGGCGGCGGCTACGATTTGGCCGTAATCAACCTCTCCGGTGTCACGGTCCCGCGTTTGTCCGGCTTTGACATCATTGCCTTCGCGGACGGGCCCGCAGGTGCTGAGGCCGTCCGCCAGGGTGACGTCCTTTTCGTGATCGACGCCATGGGCAACGCCGGTCTCTATGGCGACTACTTCGCGGTCGGCGACATTTTGGGCTTGCCGAACCAATTCGCCCTCTTCGCCGACATCGTCGAAAGTCTGCGATCCCCCCATTGACCCAATGCGGCACAGCGGTCGCATTTCCGCCTCGACTGACGTGATAGACTGACAGAAGTGATTCGTTTCGTCAGGAGGCCATCGATGCGTCGACGCCATTTCGTTGGGACAGTGGGCTTGGCTTTGTCTTTCGGCCTGCTTGCCGGTTGCGCCAGCCAATCCAGCGACCAGACCCCTCAGGAACGGCTGGTCAGCCAGTCGGAATCGGCCGCACGCAGCATGCTCGAAAGCCCGGACTTTACGGTCTTGCCGCTGTACCTGCAGCGCGCGCATGCGGTTGTGATCTTTCCCAACTTGATTCGCGGCGGATTCTTTATCGCCGGCGAAGGGGGCGAAGGTGTGCTGGTGGCACGGCGCCAGGACGGGAGTTGGGGCTACCCCGCCTTCTACAACATGATTTCGGGGTCGCTGGGCCTGCAGGTGGGCGGGCAACTCTCATCCATGATCATCGCGGTGATGACCGAGGATGGCCTCAACGCGATCATGGACAGCCAGTTCACCTTCGGTGCAGATGCGAACGTCGCCATCGTGACGGTCGGTGCCGGGGTCGACGCCAGAACCGGCCTGAACCAAAATGCCGACATGTATGCGTTCTCGCGCAATCGCGGGCTGTTCGTCGGCGGTGCCTTGGAAGGATCGGTGCTGCAACCGGTGGAATCGGCGAACCGGGCCTATTACGGCCCGGCGGCGTCCACCTATCAGATCGTGCAGGGCAATCTGTTCAACCCCCAGGCCAACGGTTTGCGCGCCGTTCTGCCGCCCCGAGAGGTTGCCGTACGTTAGCGAACGGTTGCGGCCGGTCTACTGTTCAAGCCACCAGGCCTCCAGCACCGAGCCGTAGATCGGATCGAACGCGGTAACGCGACCGAAATCGCCCCACCAGGCCCAATAGTCCACGTTCAGATAGTAGAGCGGGATGAAGTAGTTGCCGGCCATCAGCACGCGATCGAGCGCGCGGGCGGCGGCCGTCAGTTCCGCCCGGGTTCTGGCGTTCTGCAGGCTGGTGACCATGGCGTCGACCGCCGGTTCGTCGACACCGGCATAGTTTCGCGTGCCCGGTATCTCGACATTGTCACTGCCCCAGTAAAGATACTGCTCCGCACCCGGCGACAGGGTCGTGATCCAGTAATGCAGGATCATGTCATAGTCGTACGTCTCCGTACGTTCGGTGTATTGCGCACTGTCGACCGTGCGTACATTGGCCGTGATGCCTAGCCGCCGCAGATTGTCGGCATATGCCAGCGCAATGCGCTCGTCGGACGCATTGCGCAACAGAATCTCGAATTCGAACGGCTCGCCGGTCTCCGCATTAACCATCGCCCCGTTGCGCACTTCAAAGCCGGCCTCGGTCAACAGCGCGGTCGCGGCGCGCAGATTGGCCCTGATGTTGCCGCTGCCGTCGGTTTCCGGCGGCTGGTATGGCTCGCCGAAGACCGCTTCCGGCAGGTTATCGCGGTAGGGCCCCAACAGCGCCAGTTCGGCCGGCGTCGGCAAGCCCTCCGGTGCCAGGAAGGAGTTGGTGAACAGACCGGTGATCCGCTCATACTGGTCGAACAGCAGGTTCCGGTTAACCCATTCGAAGTCGAACATCTGGATGAGGGCCGCGCGAACCAGCGGGTCGGCGAAGATGTCGCGCCTGGTGTTGAAGACCAGGGCCCGCATCCCGGACGGCCGCCCCTGAGGCAAGGTCGCCAAGGTCGCGCGGCCGTCCTGAGCAGCGGCGAAATTCTGATAGCCGGTCGCCCAGGTCTCGGCATTGAACTCGCGGCGCAGATTGTATTCGTTGGCCAGAAAGGCCTCGAGCGCGATCGAGCTATCACGATAGTAGTCGTAGCGGATGCGATCGAAATTGTACTGGCCGCGCATCACCGGCAGGTCGGCGCCCCACCAATCCGCCACGCGCTCGTAAACGATGCTGCGTCCTGGATCGATGCTGCCGATCCGATAGGGGCCGGCGCCCAGTGGTGGGTCGAGGCTGATCGCATCGAATGTATTGGCCGTGTAGTAGGCTTCGCTGATGATCGGCATCTGGGCGATCAGCATCACGGTTTCACGATCGGCTTCGTCGTTGAAGTCGAAGCGCACGCCGTGCTCGCTGATTTGGGCGACATGGGCGATCTGGGCATAGGCACGCCGGAACCCCGGCAACCCTTGTTCCCGCAGGGTCTCGATCGTGAAGATCACGTCGTCCACGGTTATCGGCGTGCCGTCGTCCCACACCGCGTCGGGATTGAGTTGAAAGATCGCCCAGCTTCGGTCCTCTGGCACCTCGATGGTTTCCGCGACATAGCCGTACAGGCTGAAGGGTTCGTCCCAGGTGCGCGCCATCAGTTGGGGAAACAGGTAGGGCCGCGCGCCGGCGGCCGTTCGCCCCAAGATGATGAACGGATTCAAGCTGTCGAACGAACCGACGACCGCCTGACGCAGTTCGCCGCCCACCGGCGCATTCGGGTTGGCGTAGTCGAGATGCTCGAAATCGGGCCCGTATTTGGGCATACCCTGCATCGCGATGCCATGGCTGACCACGCCTCCGTCCACCTGCGCCTCAGCGGCGTCTGGCGCCAACAGCCCCGCCAACAGGCAGAAGGCTAGCATGAGGCCAACCAACGAACGACCGACGGTCGAGTGGTTCCGGTGATCTTTCATGACGTATGGGTCCCGGCAGATAGGATGCTGGCTGGGCCGTAGTCTCGTGGCCAAATCGGGCCTTGGCAAGGCCCCGGTTCAAGTGACAGCCCGAAACGAAGGGATTAGGTTGGGATGATTACCCCGAACCGGATCGGACGGATATGGATCTTTCACGCATTAAGGTCGGGGAACACCCGCCGGACGACATCAACGTCATCATCGAAAACCCGCTTGGCGGCGATCCGGTGAAGTACGAGTTGGACAAGGCGACCGGCGCCATGTTCGTCGACCGGTTCCTGCATACGGCCATGTACTATCCGGGAAACTATGGTTTCATTCCGCACAGCCTTTCCGGCGACGGCGATCCGGTCGATGTGCTGGTGGTTGGCCGTGTGCCGGTGATGCCTGGCGCCGTCATCCGGTCGCGCCCGGTCGGCGTCATGATTATGGAGGACGAAGCCGGCGACGACGAGAAGATCATCGCCGTGCCTGTCGACAAGCTTCACCCCTATTACGCCGATATCGCTACCTATCAGGAACTGCCGCCCATCCTGATCGAGCAGATCGGACATTTCTTTACGCACTATAAGGATCTGGAGAAGGGCAAATGGTCCAAGGTCTTGAATTGGGGCGGACCGGAGACGGCCAAGGCGAAGATCCGGGAGGGCGTCGCCCGGGCCCAGACATGAGGGGTTGCGGCCGCCGCGAACAGCCTGACCCACGTCATTGCCCGGCTGACGGCCGCTCTGACACATAGCCTGGCCTCACAACTCTCCCCGGTTCGCCCATGTCCATTCGCAATCTCGATGCCCTGCTGGCACCGAAATCCGTCGCCCTGATCGGCGGGTCCAGGCGCGAAGGTTCCGTCGGGGACGTCCTTGCCAAGAACTTGCTCCATGGCGGCTTCGACGGACCGATCCTGGCGGTACACCCAACCGCGACGTCGCTTCAGTCCACCCTCACCTATAAATCCGTCGCGGATTTGCCCCTAACGCCGGATCTGGCGGTGATTGCGACGCCGCCGGACTCGGTCGCGGAAATCGTCGAACAGTTGGGACGGCGCGGAACCCGCGCGGCCGTGGTGATTACCGCCGGCTTTGGCGAAACGGGTGATGCGGACGGCAAGAAGCGCGGGCAAGAGCGCAAACAGGCCCTGCTGAACGCCGCCAAGCCCAATCTCTTGCGGCTGTTGGGACCAAACTGTGTCGGCCTGGTGGTACCGCCGATCGGCCTGAATGCCAGCTTTGCCCATCTGCAGCCGCCGGCCGGCGACGTCGCGTTCGTGACCCAGTCCGGCGCGGTCGCCACGACCGTCTTGGATTGGGCGGCCCATCGCGGCATCGGCTTTTCCCACGTCA
This sequence comes from Alphaproteobacteria bacterium, assembly GCA_028277405.1. Lineage (GTDB taxonomy): Bacteria > Pseudomonadota > Alphaproteobacteria > DSM-16000 > Inquilinaceae > JANQGH01. Next base: position 26,872 of record JANQGH010000095.1, read on the forward strand.
TGTCCCTCGGCGACATGGCCGACGTGGATTTCGGCGATGCGCTGGATTATCTGGCGGTCGACGGCAAAACCCGCTCGATCCTGCTCTATGTCGAGCACATCACGGACGCGCGGAAGTTTATGTCGGCGGGCCGTGCCGCCGCACGGGCAAAACCCGTGATCGTCATCAAGACCGGACGGTCGGAAGCCGCGGCCCGCGCCGCGGCCAGCCACACCGGCGCGCTAAGCGGCGTCGACGCGGTCTACGACGCGGCGTTCCAGCGCGCCGGCATGCTGAGAGTCGACAACCTGACAGAGCTTTTCGACGCCACCGCGACCCTGTCTTCGAACATGCGCATCGCCGGCGACCGGCTGGCCATTCTGACCAATGGCGGCGGCATCGGCGTGCTGGCCACAGATTCCCTCGTTGGCGCCGGCGGCCGTCTGGCCGAACTCTCCGACGACACGCTGTCGGCGCTGAACGCCGTCTTGCCGGAGACCTGGTCACACGGCAATCCAGTGGACATCATCGGCGATGCCGACGGGGCGCGGTACGCCGCCGCACTGGCGCCCATGCTTGCCGACCCGGGCAAGGATGCCGTTCTCGTGCTCAATTGCCCGACCGCGGTCGCCGACCCGATCGAGGGTGCTAAGGCCGTTGTCGAAACACTCGCCCAACGACACCGGACACCGGTGCTGACAAGCTGGCTTGGGGAGGAGGCCGCGGCCGAAGCGCGCGCGCTATTCAACAGTCAGCGCATTCCGACCTATGAAACGCCGGGCCAAGCGGTCCGCGGCTTCATGCATTTGGTACGCTACCGTCGCAACCAACGGCAGCTGCTGGAAACGCCGGAAGCCGCAGACGCGTTCTCCGCCGATCGCGCAACGGCACAGTCGATCATTGAAGCCGCCATGGCAGACGGACGCAGCCAGCTTACGGAACCCGAGGCGAAACAAGTGCTGGAGGCCTACCAGATTCCGGTCGTGCGCACGCTGACCGCCTCGACGGTGGAAGAGGCGGTGTCGGCAGCCGCTGAGCTGGGAACACGCGTGGCGTTGAAGATCCATTCCCCCGACATCAGCCACAAGTCCGACGTTGGCGGTGTCCTGCTTGACCTTGAAACGCCGGAGGAGGTCGGCGTTGCCGCCAAGGCCATGCTGGCCCGCATCGGCCGGATAAGACCGGACGCGCGCTTGACGGGCTTCGCCGTTCAGCAGATGGCGGAGATGCCGAAGGCGCACGAGTTGATCATGGGGCTGTCGGACGACCCGCTGTTCGGCCCCGTCTTGATGTTCGGCCAGGGCGGCACGGCCGTCGAACTGTTGCGCGACACCGCGATGGCCCTGCCACCGCTGACCCTGACCCTGGCCAACGACCTGATGGCACGCACGCGCGTTTGGCAACTGCTGCAAGGTTACCGCGATCGCCCACGGGCCGACATCGACGCGCTGGCCAACACGTTGATGAAGCTGTCGCACATGGCAATCGATCTCGATCACGTGGCGGAACTCGACATCAACCCCCTGCTGGCCAGCGAACGCGGCGTTCTGGCGCTCGACGCGCGCATTGCCGTGAAACGCCCGTCGGCGCCGGGCACGAAACGCCTGGCAATCAGGCCGGCACCGACCGAACTAAAGCGAACGATCCGGCTGAATGATGGCCGGCCGATGATCGTGCGGCCGATCCTGCCGGAGGACGAACCGCAACTGATCGAGATGATCAACCGATCGACCCCCAGCGACATTCGCCTGCGCTTCTTCACCCCGATGCGCAGCGTGTCCCATGAGATGGCGGCGCGGCTTAGCCAAATCGACTACGACCGAGAAATGGCGCTGGTCGCAACCCATCCCGACGACGGCCAGGCCGGCGACCAGATCATCCATGGCGTCGTTCACCTGGCGGCGGACCCCGACAATGAGGAGGCGGAGTACGGCGTCATGGTCCGGTCCGACCTCACGGGCCAAGGCCTGGGCTATCAGCTCATGGGTGCGATCGTGGACCACGCCAAGAAGCGCGGTCTAAGCCGGGTGGTGGGTGACGTTCTTCGGGAAAACGCCCGCATGCTTCAAATGGCGTCGGAGTATGGTTTCACCCGACGGCCACACCCGGATGACGACGGCATTGTTCGTGTCACGCTCGATCTGACGGCCCTTGGCGACGACCGGTGAAGTCCCTAGACTCCCGTCCATGACGTTTCGCGGACGGTCGCAGATCACCGCTCTCCTTTGGGGCCTGGGCTTCTCGCTTGCGGGCATCGTCTTGGTCTATGGCACGTCGTCGGGGCGATTGCCGCCCACCGCATTTGTCGGCATTGGCGTCGACGAACGGTGGACCGGGCCGCGGGGGGCTTGGCTGCGGGACGACGCCATGCGGCCATGGCGGTCCCATATTCTTGAGGCATCCTCACGGTTCGACCTTCCGGCCGCCTGGATCGCGGCCGTCATCCGCGTTGAGAGTTTCGGCCTGACCCATTGGGACGGCGAGTTGGTGGTGAGTGAGGCCGGCGCGGTCGGCCTTATGCAGGTCTTGCCGGACACTTACGAGGTTCTTCGGGCAAGACACGATCTCGGTCCAGACCCCCACGAGCCACGCGACAACATCCTGGCCGGCACTGCGTATTTGCGCCTGCTCTACGAGATCTATGGTTTCCCTGGCTTCTTGGGCGCGTACAACGCCGGGCCCGGTCGCTATGGCGCACACCTCTTCCATGGCGGCGAGTTGCCGGGGCAGACCGCCGCCTACATGGAGAGGATTCTGCCGCACATCGAGGGCATCTATCCCGACGGCGAAAACCAGCCACGGGAACCCGACCGCGAGGCCTACGAGCGGCTGGTGGCGTCAGCGCTTTAGTCGCGCGCTGTCATCAGCGTTTCGTCGCGGGCCGCTTCGTCCTGCAGCCAGCCAACCAACCGCTCGATCTTGGTCGATCGTTCCAGGTCCGCTGGCGCGATCACGTGTAGGTGCAGATCCGACGGCAGAACTTCGTCGAACGCCCTGACCAGTGTGCCACGGCGCAGATCCTCCGCAACAAGCGTGGTTCGAACCAACGCAAGGCCCTCGCCACGGCGACAGGCGTCGAGCATCGCCTCGAAACCGTCATCGATTCTTATCAAGGTCAACCGCTCGAGTTCGATCCCTGCTGGCGATGTGTCCATGCCCAGCTGTTCGATCCAGCGCGACCAGTCGAGCCTTGTATGGCGATCGCCCTTATGGGTCAAAAGCGGCGCTGCAAGCAGAGCGTCGGTTTGCGGCAGTTGCCCCAGCAGCGACGGGCTGCAGACCACGAATTCATCCTCGTGCAGAAGCCGAAGCGAGTACTCACCGCGACGACCGCATCCGGGGGCCAGGGCGGCGTCAATGCCGTCGGAAAAGCTCGGCCGTCGGTACTCCGTTACGACCCTGATCTCGAGATCGGCATAACGGTTCCGAAATCTTTGCAGGCGCGGCATCAGCCAGAGCGCCGCAAGCTCCGGCGGCACGGAAACCGTCAATCGCCGGTCGGCATCGCTGGCTAGCGCGTCGGCGGCCGTCTTCGCCAACAAATCGAAGGCGTCCCTGGTGCCGTCCAGCATCTGCCGACCGACCGCCGTTAAAGCCATGCGCCGTCCCTCACGCACGAACAAGGGCTGGCCCAGCCATTCCTCCAGCTGCTTCACCTGATGGCTGACCGCTGTCTGGGTGACGTGAAGTTCTTCGGCGGCACGCGTGAAGTTCTTGTGCCGCGCTGCTGCTTCAAAAGTGCGTAATGCCCCCAGCGGCGGCAAGCGGCGCCTAATCATGAATCCCTCTCATGATTACCGTGAGATGCTTCCATTGGTCTCGTCATTCGAACCCCAGGATACTGGGCTTCGAATAGAAACGGGAGTCATGAATATGGGCGTGACCATGAGGGACATTCGTCGTTGGATAGCCGAGCGCTCGACCAGCCAGCGTGCGCGCCGCAGCATCCTGGAACGGCGGCGGTTGCGACGGGATGTCGGGTTGCGTCCCGAGTCCCGGACGGCGAGATGGTACGATTTCGGCCGCTAGAAGGCCTTAGGCGGCGGTCGCGTCGAGGGCGTAGCCGGCCGAGCGTACCGTGCGGATCACATCCTGCTCGGTCTCGCCGTTCAAGGCTTTGCGCAGCCGGCGAATGTGCACGTCCACGGTGCGCGGTTCGACATAGACGTCGTGACCCCAGACCGTGTCCAAAAGCTGCTCGCGGCTGAACACCCGGCCCGGATACTGCATGAAGTGCCGCAACAGCCGGAACTCGGTCGGCCCGAGATGAATGTTGCGGTCGCCGCGACGCACCCTGTGGGCGGCCAGATCCATGACGATATCGGCCATCTGCAGAACCTCGGACGCCGAGGCCGGCGCGGTCCGGCGCAGAACCGCACGCATCCGCGCCAGCAACTCGTTGATCGAGAACGGCTTGGTGACGTAGTCGTCGGCACCGGCGTTCAGGCCCCTGATGCGGTCGCCTTCTTCGCCGCGCGCGGTCAGCATGATGATCGGGATGTCGCGGCTGGCGTCGGTCCGGCGCAACTGCCGGCAGATATCGATGCCCGACCGGTTGGGCAGCATCCAGTCCAGCAAGATCAGATCGGGATGCTGTTCGGCGGCCAGCATCACCCCCTCATCGCCTTCGAAGGCGGCGACGACGCGATAGTTCTCTTTTTCGAGATTGTAAGTCAGCAACGTTACGAGATCGACTTCGTCCTCGATCACGAGGATCAGCGGACCACCGCTACCACGCATGACGGCTTGCTCCTGCACCGTTGTTTCTAGTCTTCCTGATCGTCGACCGTGTCGGGCGTGACCACGGCGAAGCTCGATGAATCGCCCTTTGGCCGGGGCTCGATCAACGGTTTGCCTTCGATCAGGAAATGGATGGTCTCTGCCACGTTGGTCGCGTGATCCCCCATCCGCTCGATGTTTTTGGCGATGAACAGAAGATGCGTGCACGGCGTGATGTTGCGTGGGTCTTCCATCATGTAGGTCAGCGTCTCGCGAAACAGGCTGGTGTAGAGGTCGTCGACCTCTTCATCCTGGGACCACGCGGCCAGCGCCCGGTCGAGGTCGCGGTCGGCGTAGGCGTCCAGCACCTCTTTGATGATCTCCTGCACCAGCCGCCCCATGCGCGGAATGGTGTGTACCGGGCGAACGACCGGTACCTGCGCCAGGGCAATCGCCCGCTTGGCGACGTTGGCCGCATAATCGCCGATCCGCTCCAGATCCGACGCGATCTTCAGGGCGGAGACGATCTCGCGCAGATCCTGGGCCAGAGGCTGGCGCAGGGCCAGCATGCGAATGGCGTCGTTGTCGATTTCGTTCTCGTACTCATCCAACTGCGAGTCGGCCTGAACGACCCGGCTGGCAAGCCCGGAATCGCGTCGCATGACGCTGTGGATAGCGGATTCAAGCTGCCGTTCGGCGAGCCCCCCCATCTGCGCGATCGTGCGCTTCAGGAGATCCAGTTCCTGATCGAATGACTTGACGATGTGCTCGGTTGCCATTGTCTGACCTTATTGTAAGCCTTGCCGTCGGCCGGCCGATCGCTCAGCCGTACCGCCCGGTAATGTAGCCTTGCGTCCGTTCGTCTTGGGGGTTGGTGAAGATCTCCTGGGTTTCCTTGTGTTCCACCAGGTCGCCCAAATGGAAAAAGGCCGTCTTCTGGCTCACGCGCGCGGCCTGCTGCATGTTGTGGGTGACGATGACGATCGTGTAGTTGACGCGCAATTCGTCGATCAGCTCTTCGATATGGGCGGTGGCGATGGGGTCCAGCGCCGAACACGGCTCATCCATCAAGATCACCTCGGGGCTGACTGCGACGGCCCGGGCGATACACAGGCGTTGCTGCTGGCCGCCGGAAAGGCCCGTGCCCGGCTCCGACAGCCTGTCCTTCACCTCTTCCCAAAGACCCGCCCGCTCAAGGCTGCTTTGGACGATGCCATCCAGCTCCTCCTTGCCGCCGGCGAGCCCATGGATACGCGGGCCGTAGGCGATGTTGTCATAGATCGACTTTGGAAACGGATTGGGCTTTTGGAACACCATGCCGACGCGCGCGCGCAGCTGAACGACATCCAACGCCTTGTCATAGATGTTGCCGCCGTCCAGCGTCATTTCACCGGTGACCTTGCAGCCCTCGATGGTGTCGTTCATCCGGTTCAGGCAGCGCAGAAAAGTCGACTTGCCGCAGCCGGACGGACCGATCAGCGCCAGCACCTCGTGTTGAAGAATGTCCACGTCGATGCCATGCAAGGCGCGCTTGGCGCCGTAATGCACCTCAACACCGCGTGAGGTCATCTTGGCCCGCGCCTCGCTCTCGGCCTGGGGCGGGGGGCTCACACTCGGTTCACTCGCTATTTCGCTGGTCATGCTCATCGGTCACCACCGCCTTTCAAAGCGCTTGCGCAGCCATACCGCCAGCGCGTTCATGCAAATCAGAAACACCAACAGCGTCATGATCGCCAACGACGTCTTGGCAACGAAGCCACGTTCGGGCGCGTCGGACCAGATATAGATCTGCACCGGCAGCACCGTCGCGGGGCTGGTCAATCCTTCCGGCGTGGAGGTGATAAACGCCACCATGCCGACCATCAAGAGCGGGGCGGTCTCGCCCAGCGCCTGGGCCATGCCGATGATCGTGCCGGTCAGAATGCCGGGCATCGCCAACGGCAGCACGTGATGGGTCACGGTCTGCAGCCTCGACGCGCCCATGCCCAGCGCCGCCTCGCGGATCGATGGCGGCACTGCCTTCAGCGCCGCACGCGATGCGATGATGATGGTCGGCAAGGTCATCAGCGCCAGCACCATGCCGCCCACCAGCGGTGCCGAACGCGGCAGACCGAAGAACTGGATGAAAACCGCCAAGCCCAACAGGCCGAAGACGATCGACGGCACGGCCGCGAGGTTGTTGATGTTAACCTCGATCAAGTCGGTCAACCGGTTCTTGGGCGCGAACTCCTCAAGGTAGATCGCCGCGGACACGCCGATCGGGAAGCTGAGCAGCAGGGTTACCACCAGCGTGTAGAACGAACCGACAAGGGCGCCCCAAATGCCCGCGAGTTCCGGCTGGCGACTGTCCGCCGCGGTAAAGAACTGCGTGTTGAAGCGCGACGTAACCAGGCCGGCCTCTTCCAGGCCATCGAAGTAAGCGATCTGCGCGTCATTGACCCGGCGCTGGTCCTCGGGCAGGTCGCGATCGACAAAGTTTTTCGCCAGTTGATCGAACTCGTCGGATAACGGCACCTCCAGTGAAACGGAGCTGCCAATCAGGCCGGGGTCGGCCAGGATCATCTGGCGCAGCTCGAAGCCGGCACCTGGACTGATGATGGCGCGGAGATCGCGGCGTGCGCGCCCTTCGACCTCGGGAAACAGCCGATACAGCGCATCGTTGGCGAGCGACTGGAAGTTGGATTGATTGACAACTTCGTAAAACGGCAGGTTGACCGCTATGTCGAGGACCGGCCGGCCGTCCTGGACGACGATAACATCGTCGTCACGCAAGCGATCGATGGCCGACATCTGGTCATCGGTCAGCCTGCGATCCGCTTCGGGCGTCGAGCGGCTGATCTCGCCATTGACGTAGGCCTGGGCCTCGTCGGTCAGTTGCAACGTGACGTCGATCCGCTCACCGCCGAGAACGGAGACATCCTCCAAAACGCGCTCGCTGATCACGCCGGCCGCATCGAACGGCATGATCGACATGATTTGGCGCTGGGCCTGGAAATCGCCGACGGCCTCGGGAAACAGCGACAGGATTTCCCGCTCGACGAACTGCATGTAGTTGTGATCGGCCGAGGCGACGAGCGGCTCGGGCGGTATTTCGATCTGCAACGTCAGATAGTTCTGGGTCAGGGCCGGGATCGCCCGGCTGCCGATGCTGATCAGCAGAATGGCCAGCATGCCGAGGCCCAGACAGATCGCGCCGATGCCGTAATACTTGAACCGCCGCTCGGCAGCGTAGCGCCGCCTCAGGCGACGCTGCGCATCTTCGGAGGTGTGGTGGCCGATCTTTACGGCCATCGCGTCGTGGGTCAGATCAGTCATATTTTTCCCGATACTTCTTCACGACGCGCAGCGCGATCACGTTTAGACAGAGGGTGACGACGAACAGCATCAGACCCAGGGCAAAGGCGGACAGTGTCTTGGCACTGTCGAATTCCTGGTCGCCGACGAGAAGCGTGGCGATCTGAACGGTCACGGTGGTGACCGCAGCGAACGGGTTGACTGTCAGATTGGCTGCAAGCCCGGCCGCCATGACGACGATCATGGTTTCGCCGATGGCGCGGCTGACCGCCAGCAGGCAGGCGCCGACGATGCCCGGCAAGGCCGCCGGCAAGATCACCTGCCGGATGGTCTCCGACTTCGTCGCGCCCAATGCGGCTGACCCGTCACGCAGACTTTGCGGCACCGCATTGATGACATCGTCCGACAGCGATGAGATGAACGGCACGATCATGATGCCCATGACGACGCCAGCGGCCAGCGCGCTGTTCGCCGAGACGTTCAGACCCACGGCCGCCCCGAGATCGCGAATGAACGGCGCCACCGTCAAGATGGCGAAGAACCCGTAGACGACGGTCGGAATGCCAGCGAGGATCTCAAGAACCGGCTTCACGCTGGCCCGCACCCGCGGCGGCGCGTAGTCCGACAGATAGATCGCACTCATCAGACCTACCGGCACGGCGACCAGCATGGCAATGGCGGCGATCAACAGCGTGCCGACGAACAGGGGGATGGCACCGAACGCACCGGAAGATCCAACCTGATCGGCGCGGATGGCGATCTGAGGACTCCACTGGGTGCCGAACAGGAACTCCCAGATCGGCACGATGCCGAAGAAACGCGCGCTTTCGAACAGCAGCGAAAGAACGATGCCGAGCGTGGTCAGGATGGCGATCGTCGAACAGATGATCAGAAAGACGTTGATGATCGATTCAACGCGGTTGCGGGCGCGGAAATGCGGCGCCAGACGCCGCCGCGCCGTGTAGAGCCCCGCGCAGGCCAACCCAAGCCCAATGACAAGCAAGCCCCAGCTGGAGAGTTCGCCGAGACTGTTCATGTGCTCGGCAGGGCCGACCAGAATGCCCGCCACCGTCGGCGAAACAAAGCTGGAGCCGGCGGCGACGTTGACGATGTTGACCATCAGCAGTTCGACCTGCGGGCCGGTCAGCCCATCGGTGCCGCTCGCCGCGATGGCCTCCGCCTCCGCGGCGAACAGGTCGGCCGGCAGCATTTCCTGCGCCCAGGCGGTTACCGTCTCGGGCGGAATGGCCGATAGCACCATGTTATCGCGGACAATGGGTGCGATGGACAGCCAGACAAGAACCAGGATCAGCCCGGGCACGGCCGCCCAGATGGCGACATACATGCCGTAATAGCTGGGCACCGAATGCAGGCTGGCCGCCCTGCCGTCCGCCGACGCAACGGCACGGCTCCGCCCGAGATAGTAGCCCGCGAGTCCGAGAATCAGCAGGGCAACGATTAGCACCCAGGTTTGCATCGCTGACCTCTGTTATCGCCCGGATGCAACGCCCCGGGCCTTTGTTGGCTCAAGCTGACCACTTGAGTTCGAAAATCGGGGGAGGCGCGGCTTGTCCACGCCTCCCCCTCAAACCGGTTTCCGCAATCAGCTGCTCGGCTCGAACGGCGCGAGGTTGTTGACGTTGGACCGCATGACCGACCGCTCGTCTTCCGTCAGGGGAATCAGGCCGACCTCGACCAGATAGCCTTCGTCGCCGAGCGACCGGTCGCTGGTGTATTCGGCGATGAACTCGCGCATGCCGGGGATCACGCCGACATGCTGGTCCTTGACGTAGACGAACAGCGAGCGGGAGACGCCGTACTCGCCCGAAGCGATGTTCTCGAACGTCGGCTCGACACCGTTCACCGTGGCGCCCTGGATAACGTCGCTGTTCTCCTCCAGGAAGGAGAAGCCAAAGATGCCGATCGCCTCAGGCGTCGACTGCAGGCGCTGGACGATCAGGTTGTCGTTCTCGCCGGCCTCGACGAACAGGCCGTCCTCGCGCAGGGTCGCGCAGACGGAGTCAAACCGATCCTCATCGGTGTCTTCCAGCGCGGCGATGGCGGGGAAGTCCTCGCACGCCTCCTCCATGACCAGCTCGACGAAGGCGTCGCGGGTGCCGGACGTCGGCGGCGGGCCGAGCACCAGGATTTCCTGCTCCGGCAGTGACGGATCGATGTCCGACCACATGATGTAGGGGTTCGACACGATCTCGCCGTTGACCTCGACCTCGGCGGCAAGGGCGTTGAAGATCTGGTCCTTGGTCAGGGCCAGCGCCGGCGATTGGCGCGAGTTGGCCAGCACGATGCCGTCAAAGCCGATCATCATCTCGGTGATGTCGCCGACGCCATTTTCCTGGCAGCTGACGAATTCCGATTCACGCATCGGGCGCGACGCGCCGGTGAAGTCGGGCGTGGCTTCGCCGACGCCCTCGCAGAACAGGCGCATGCCGCCGCCCGTGCCGGTCGACTCGATGATCGGGGCCGGGAAGTTGGTCGATTGAGAGAAACGCTCGATCACCACCGAGGTGAACGGAAACACGGTAGAGGACCCGACGATCCGGATCTCATCGCGCTGAGCAAACGCATTCGAACTGACGGCCAGCGCCGCGAAACCGGCGACCGTCGCGAGGGCAATGGACTTCTTCATTGAAGACCTCCGCTATGGGAAAGGCGTGGCGCGATCCTCCGGGGGGCAGGTATCGCAGTCTGTGGACGACCCCGGACCGAATTCCGGCGTCGGGGTCGGACCGTAATCCGCAACGGCGATCAATTTACGACAGTTTGATTACGCTTTTTTTACAGCGCGGCCGACTGTTGCGGCGGCGCGGCCGAGCCCTTTGCCGAGGCCGCGATCGGCAGGTAAACCGTGAACGTGCTGCCCTCGCCCAAGGTGCTTTCAACAGCAAAGCGGCCCCGGTGCCGGCTGACGATGTGCTTGACGATCGCAAGACCAAGGCCCGTGCCGCCCAGCGACCGGCTGCGCGCGGGATCGACCCGGAAAAAGCGTTCGGTCAGGCGCGGAATATGGTCCTTCTCGATGCCTTGGCCCCGATCGGCGACGGAAATCGCCAAAGTCCGCCGGCGGCCGGTCCGCTCGACCCTGGCTGCGACCGTGATCTCGGTATCCTCTCGGCCGTATTTGAGCGCGTTGTCGAGCAGGTTCTGAAACACCTGCGCCAGTTGATCGGCATCGCCGTATACGGTCGGCAAGGTGTCCGGCACGTGAAACCGAATCGGCATCTTCCGTTCGCGGGCCGTCAGCTCCAGGCCGTCGATAACCCCTTTGATCACCGGGACCAGCGAGATCGGCTCCACCGGTGGCGTGTGTTCGTCTTGCTCAATGCGCGACAAGGACATCAGGTCGCTGACCAGCCTGGTCATGCGATGGGCTTGCTCATCCATGATGCCGAGGAACCGGTCGCGGGCCTCCGCATCCTCGCGCGCCGGCCCGCGCAGCGTCTCGATAAAGCCGACCAGCGCGGAAAGAGGCGTGCGCAGTTCGTGGCTGGCATTGGCGACAAAGTCGGCGCGCAGCTGCTCGGACCGCTTCAGGCTCGTGATGTCGTGAAAGGTGACGACCGCCGCGGGGCCGGCTTCCGCCAACTCGCCCTGCCCGGTGTCGGTACCGGGCTCGCGCAGCGGCACGATCCGGACCTCAAAAGCCTGCTCGACGGGGACCGGCTGCGTAATCTCCAGCGACCGCGGGCGACCATCGGCCAGCGTCGCGTCCAGTGACGCCAGAACGTCGGGATGGCGCAGCATGACCGACACGTCGCGGCCATCCGGCGCCTCGCCGAAGAGCTGAACCGAGCTTTCGTTGGCGCGCGCGACGGTGCGATTGCCGTTGACAATGAGCAGTGGATCGTCGAGCGCGTCGATCACCTGATTCAGGTTCGAAAGGCCCCGTTCCAGCCGGCCTTCCCGCTGCAGCCAGGACCGCCGCAGCCGGACGATCTCACCCAACAGGTTGCGGCCGGCCTCGCTGCCCAGTTTTGGCTGACGCGGTTCGTTCGCTGCGGGCGGGGGTGTACTGTTCAGAAGCTGAAGGTACCGGCGCAGGCTCGACGCGTCTCGATAGTAGATCAGCGTCAAGGCACCAACCGCGCAAACGACGACGAGCCCCGCCGCCGCCGCCGACCCCTGGTCCAGCCCGGCCCAGATCGCCAGGCCGGCAAGCACCAACAGCCCCGGCAGGGAAAAGAGGATCGTCAGTCCGATCCAGCGACCGATGGAGAAGCTCGAGGGCATTTCGGGGGTGTCACCCTCAAAAAGTCTACCTTTGTCTATGGTGATGCAGGTTGACGCCAGGGCGAGGGACAGACAACCGCATTTTTATGACAATTCGCCATATCGATCCGGTCAGTTCTGGCGAGCCACGGCGTCGCGGGCTGCCAACGCCGCCGCCGTAACCAACTCGTTCACGGTTGCGCCCATCTGAACGATTTGCACGGGCTTGGCAAGACCAATCAGCAGCGGCCCCATCAGGCTGGCACCACCCATCTTCTGCAGCATCTTGGCCCCGATGTTGGCGGCATGCAGCGCCGGCATCACCAGCACGTTGGCCGGCCCGGTCAAGCGGCAGAACGGGTAAAGCCGCTGCATCAGATCGTAGTCCAGCGCGACCTCGGCCGACATTTCTCCGTCATATTCAAAGTCTTGGCCCCGCTCATCCATCAATGCGACCGCGTCGCGCACATGCTGGGCGCGCTCTCGCATCGGCTGGCCGAAATTCGAGAAGGACAAAAACGCCACCCTCGGCTCGACACCCATTTGGCGCGCCTTGGCGGCACATTGTATGGCGATGTCGACCAGTTGATCGGGTTCCGGACGTTCATGCACGGTCGTGTCGGCGATGAATACCGTCCGGCCCCGCGCCACGAGTATGGACAGGCCGAAAACGATGTGATCCGGCAAGGGCCCCATGACACGGCTGACGTCTTGGAACGACACGGCAAAGCTGCGTGTCAGTCCGGTGACCATGGCATCTGCGTCGCCCAGGGCAACCATGCAGGCGGCAAAGACATTACGGTTCTGGTTGACCATCCGCTGCGCGTCGCGCTGCAGGACACCTCTGCGCTGCAGCCGGCTGTACACCAGGTCGCGGTACTTCTCATTGTGCCGGCTCAAGGCGGCGTTGTGGATCTCGACCGGGCGGACGCCGTGCAGACCCAATCGTGCCATCGTCTCCTTCACCCGTTCCTCGCGGCCGATCAGGATCGGCTCGCCGTAGCCGGCATTGCGATAGGCCAGGGCCGCACGGATCGTGCGCTCCTCCTCGCCTTCCGCGAAGACCACCCGCTGCGGCGACGACCGCACCTTCTCGAAGATCAACTGCATGCTGTCGACCGTCGGGTCCAGGCGGGACCGCAACGTCTGGCGATAGGTCTCCATATCGGCGATCGGGCGGCGGGCGACGCCACTGTCCATCGCGGCCTTGGCAACCGCCGGCGGCACCGCGCCGATCAGACGCGGGTCGAACGGCACGGGGATCAGATACTCCGGCCCGTAGCGCAGCCGCCGTCCCGCGTAGGCCTGGTCGACCTCGTCGGGCACGTCTTCCCGTGCCAACTCGGCCAGTGCCTCGGCCGCTGCGATCTTCATGTCTTCGTTGATGGTGCTGGCATGAACGTCCAGCGCACCCCGGAAGATGTAGGGAAAGCCGAGGACGTTGTTGACCTGATTGTGGAAGTCCGACCGGCCGGTGGCGATGATCGCGTCGGAACGAATCTCTTTCACCTCGTCCGGCAGAATCTCAGGATCCGGGTTGGCGAGCGCGAAGATGATGGGCTGGTCGGCCATGGACTTGACCATCGCCTTGGTCAGCGCGCCCGCAACCGAAACGCCGATGAAGACATCCGCGCCGTCGACCGCCTCGGCAAGGGTCCGCGCCTCGGTTTCGACCGCGTGGGCGGCCTTCCATTGGTTCATGCCCTGCTCGCGCCCCTGGAAGACCACGCCCTTGCTGTCGCAGAGAATGACCTGGTCCGCCGGCAGGCCCATCGACTTGAACAGCTCCACCGACGCGATGGCGGCTGCACCAGCGCCATTGATCACCATGCGAATGTCGTCGATCGAACGGCCGGTGAGATCCAGCGCGTTGATCAGACCGGCGGCCGCGATGATGGCGGTGCCGTGCTGATCGTCGTGAAAGACCGGGATGTCGAGCAGCTCGCGCAGGCGCGCCTCGATGATGAAGCAGTCCGGCGCCTTGATATCTTCCAGGTTGATGCCGCCGAAGCTGGGGCCGAGATAGCGCACGCAATTGACGAAGGCGTCGACATCATGGGTGTCGACCTCGAGATCGATGCCGTCCACGTCGGCGAACCGCTTGAACAGGACGGCCTTGCCCTCCATGACCGGTTTGGAGGCCAGCGCGCCCAAATCGCCCAGGCCCAAGACGGCGGAGCCGTTGGAGATCACGGCGACCACATTGCCCTTGGCGGTGAAATCGTAGGCGGTGGCGGGATCGTCGCAAATGCGCAAGCACGGGGCCGCCACGCCGGGGGAATAGGCCAGCGCCAGGTCCCGCTGTGTGGTCAGCGGCTTGGTCGGCGCGATTTCCAGCTTCCCGGGGCGGCCTGCGGCGTGCAGGGCCAAGGCCTCTTTCTCTAGCGATCTGCCGGGCATGGTGGCCTGCGCCTCCGTTTGGTTTGTGGCCAAACAGTGGGCACCAGCGTGTGCGGGAGGTCAAGCCCGGCCCTGTCGCACCGCCCCGGCGACCGCTGGACAGGCATCGCGGGTTGGCATATCTGTCCCCCGCCGAAACAGGAAAGGTGTCTGCCTTGCGAGCGAATCGAGTGCGCGAAACCTGGAAAGCCGGCATGCCGGTCGTCAGTGGCTGGTTGTCCATCGGCAACAGCTACAGCGCGGAGGCCGCCGGACATGGAGGCTATCACTGCGTCACAGTCGACCTGCAACACGGCATGATCGATCTGCAGACCGCCATCTTTATGTTGCAAGCCATATCCGCGACGCCGGCCACGCCTATGATCCGCGTGCCGTCCTTGGAACCCGCCCTGATCATGAAGGTGCTGGATGCCGGGGCCTACGGTGTTATCTGCCCTATGGTCGATACGGCGGAGGAGGCCGCTTCGTTCGTGGCCGCGACGCGGTATCCGCCGGACGGTTCGCGCAGCTTCGGCCCCAGCCGCGGCCTGCTCTATGGCGGCGCGGACTATTTCGACCACGCCAACGAGACGATCGTCCGACTGGCCATGATCGAGACGCTGAACGGCCTGGAAAACGTCGAGGCGATCTGCCAGGTCGACGGCTTGGACGGCGTCTTCATCGGACCCAATGATTTGGGCCTGGCGCTGGGCCGAGGCCACGCGGCGGATCCGACCCATCCGGACGTTCTTCAGGCCATCACACGGATACTGGTTGCCGCGAAGGGCCACGGCAGGCATGCCGGCATCTTCTGCCCGTCCGGCCAGGTGGCCCAGCGCAGGATCGACGATGGCTTCGACTTCGTCGTACCGAACTCCGACATGAACCTGCTGCGCAAGGCCATCGCGCAAGAACTCGCCGATATCGAAATCGCGGAGGGCTGATCGCGGATGTAGCCACCTGCGCTGCTAAGTGGCGGGGCAGGTCATACGGGTGCAGCGTCTTCGCACCCCACCGGCTATGATCGCGACCACGAACAACCGCCGGATGGGACCTTGTCATGCTGTGCTCCGTTATCGTTCGACGCCTGAAAGAGGGTGCGACCTATGAGGACTTCCGAGAAGCCTGGGCGCCCGACACCGGCTTTGGCGTTCCCGTCAGGGTCATGAACGCGCGATCACTGGACGATGATGCGGAAATCATCTCCGTCGGCCTGGTCGACCTGCCGAAAGACCGGCTTCCGGAAATGCTGGACCATGTCGCCGCCAGCGAGGCCAAGCGGCACGACAGGATCGCCCATGTGATCGAAAAAACCGTTCACAGGGGCATCTACGAAATCGTCGACGACAACGACCTGTCGTAACCGGCGGCACGGATGTCCGCCCAAGCCAAAACCATCTTCCTGATCGCCGGCGAGGTTTCCGGCGACCTGATCGGTGGGCGCCTGATGACGGCCTTGGATCAGGAAGGCGACTTTCGATTCGTCGGGGTCGGCGGCGAAACCATGACCGCGCGCGGGCTATCCAGCCTGTTTCCGGCCGACGACCTCGCCCTCATGGGCCTGACCGAGCTCCTGCCTCATCTGCCGAAGCTGATGCGCCGGATCAATGAGGCGGCGGAGGCTGTGGCCAGGGAGAAGCCGGCGATCCTGGTCTGCATCGATGCCAGCGCCTTTTGCCAACGGCTGGTGCGTCGTTTGCGCAAGCGCAAGATCTCCGTGCCCATCGTGCAGATCAAGGCGCCGTCGGCCTGGGCCTATTGGCCATGGCGCGCCAAGGCCCTGCGGCGCTCGGTCGACCGGGTCTTGGTCATCCTGCCCTTCGAGCCGGCCTTTTTTGCCGGTTATGGCGTCGACGCGCGCTTCATCGGGCATCCGTCGCTTGAGTCCCGCATCGAACATGGTGACGGCCCCGGCTTCCGGGCACGCCATGGGTTGTCAGCCGAACAGCCGGTGCTGCTGGTGTTGCCGGGCAGTCGACGGAACGAGGTGTCGAGGCTGCTGCCCCTTTTTGAGGCGGCCCTTGCGACAATCGTGGGGCGGGTTCCGGACCTGGCCATTGTCGTGCCGACCGTTCAATCGGTCGCGGCGACCGTGAAAGAGGCGACCGCCGACTGGCCTTGGCCGGTGGTCGTGATCGAGGGCAGCGCTGAGCGGTACGATGCCTTTGCAGCCGGCAACGCGGCGCTCGCGGCCTCCGGCACCGTCGCCGTGGAACTGGCTATCGCGGGCGTGCCAACGGTGATCGGCTATCGCCTCAACGCCCTCAGCGCGTTTCTGGCGCGGCGCTTCCTCAACATCGACTACGTGTCGATCCCCAACCTCGTCCTCGACCGGCCGCTCATTCCGGAACTGCTGCAGCAGGACTGCACGCCCGACAAGCTGGCCGCCGCGATCGTCCCGCTGCTTACCGACGAGGTGGCGGCCCAGGAACAGCGTCAAGGGCTGGCTGAGGCAGTGGCGTTGCTGACGCCGCCGGAAGGCCGGCCGTCGGACAGCGCGGCTAGCGAGATCCTTCGGCTGCTCGGTTCGCCTCGCGCTGTCGATCGGTCCAGTCGGCAACCTGACGGCTGATCTTGAGCGCGGCCGCCAACGCCTCGCGGCCGTCATGCCCACTGACCTTGGGCATACCGCCGGACGTTACCGTCTCGACGAAGCTGGCGACCTCGAGATTGAGCGGGTCGCCACTCTCGAACGTCTCTTCTTCCTGGGAAAGCTCTGGTTGACCGTCGGCGTTCATGGTCTTGCGAATGGTCGACACCTTGGCATCGTTCAGATCGGCGACGATGTAGGCGTCCGCCTGAAAGATCCGCATGGATCGGTGCGTCTTCCAACTGACGCGGCTGGCGGTGAACGACGCGACGCAGCCGTTCGCAAACCGGATGCGCGCACTGGCGATGTCATCCTCGTTGCTGAGCACGGGGACGCCGACCGCGTCGGTCCATTCAATTGGGGCCTTCACCAGCGACAGCACCAGATCGATGTCGTGGATCATCATGTCCAGAATGACGTTGACGTCGGTGCCGCGGCCGCGAAATGGCGAGATGCGCTGGCACTCGATGAAGCCCGGCCGTTTGACCTGGCCCTCCAGCGCGGCGACCGCCGGGTTGAAGCGCTCCAGATGCCCCACTTGAAGAACCACGCCCTTCTCCCGGGCCAGTTCGATCAGCCGGTCGGCCTGATCCAGAGAGCTGCAGAGCGGCTTCTCGACCAGCACATGGACGCCGGCTTTCATGAAATCGCTCGCGACACTGAAATGCGCGGCCGTCGGCGTGGCCACGCTGACAGCGTCGACCCGGCCAATAAGGTCATGGTGATCCGTCACCGCCTCACAGCCCAACTCGCCGGCCAGGCGGTCGGCATTGGCCTGGTCAACGTCGCAGACCGCAACCAGATTGGCGGATGGCAGGCCCGCATATTTGCGCGCGTGATGGCTGCCGAAATAGCCGGCGCCGATCACGGCTGTCTTCAGTTCAGACATGGATGCGGGCATCCTCCATGGACAGGCTCGGCGCGGTTCATCGACACCCCTCAAAGAGCGACGATCCGTTTAGGCGGTCTATCATGACAACGTCAACCATACCATCAAGCGGCCCCAGCGCTGCTGCCCGTCGCAAGCGCCGCTCCACCGCGATCACCTAGAACGGTGGACAATGCCCGCCAGACTTCCGCCTCGTCGAGTTGGGCCATGGTTGCAGAAGGCCGGTCCTTGTGCCGGCGGTCGGCCATTGGCCCGGTTCGGGCAGGCGACACGACATGGGCCTGATTACGGCCGACCGTGCCGGTCAGCAGCGGGCTGGTCGGCCCGTAAAGGGTCACGCACGGCGTACCGAACGCGGCAGCCAGATGGGCGAAGCCGGTATCGACGGCAACGACGCCCGTCGCGCGCGCCAAGGTTCCGGCGATCACCGGCAGATCAAGCGGCGGCAACAGGGCAGCGTTGTCGAACCCGTCCGCGATCGCCGCGGCCCGGGCCACCTCTTCAGCACCAAGCGCGGGAAGCGCGACGGTGAGGCCCGCATCCCCGGCCCGCTTGAGCAAGCCACGCCAGC
Source organism: Alphaproteobacteria bacterium (assembly GCA_028277405.1). GTDB lineage: Bacteria > Pseudomonadota > Alphaproteobacteria > DSM-16000 > Inquilinaceae > JANQGH01. The sequence goes on from JANQGH010000095.1 coordinate 45,520, forward strand.
GATCGACCGGCCATTGCTTGCTGACCCATTGGGTGCCGTGCAGCGCGACCAGATAGTCGCCGTCCAAGGCGCTGGGCGGCAGTCGATCCCGGTCCATACCATAGTCCGGGTCGCCCGACGGTATGGGGTAGTCGAGGGCGCCAGCGAACAGGCGGCGCAGCCGATCGATGGCGTGGAGATCCGTCGGCACACGGTGGCGATGGCCGTAGGCCAGGGCCGCCGGCTTTTCCCGGATGGACGCGGCGTCGAGCCCGTGGCGAGACCCGCGCGCCAGACGCGCGATCGCCGCGCTTTTCATCAAACCCTGGGCATCCAGAACCACATCGTGGTGCGTCCGGTTCAACTCACCTCTGAACCGCCTCAGGGCGCCGCTGGCAAGGCCCGCCAGTGGGCGTTTGCGCCACCGCCGAAAGCCGACCGGTATGACCCGATGGACCGCCGGATGCCATGCCGGCAGCGCGGCGAAGGCCTCCTCGACCACCCAGTCGACGTCAAGTTCGCGGACCGCGTCGGCGGCATCCGTCAGCGCCGGCAAGGTATGGACGATGTCGCCAATCGACGAGGTCTTGATCAGCAACAGCTTCATGCGCGTTCCAGCGCCTGAAACACCTGGTCGGGCATCAGCTTGTTGAGGCAGTCCAGGTGGCCCAGCGGGCATTCCCGCTTGAAGCAAGGCTGGCAGGGCAGATCGAGCGACAGGATTTGGGCCTTGTCGGACAGCGGCGGCGTTCGGGCGGCACTTGAGCTGCCGAAGAGCGCGATTTGAGGCCGGCCCAGGGCCGCCGCCACATGCATCAGGCCGCTGTCGTTGCTGACGACGACGCGTGCACAGGCGAGCAGGGAAACGGCCTCGACCAGGCTGGTTCGGCCGATCAGGTTGGTCACATTGGCGCTGTCACCGAGATCGGACATGATCGCGTCGGCTATCGGGTGATCGTTGGGGCCGCCGATCAACCAGACCGTCCAGCCATGGGCAGTTGCCTGCTTGGCGAAGGCAGCGGCGTGGCGCGCGGGCCAGCGTTTTGCTGACCCATACTCGGCGCCGGGGCAGAGCGCAACGACGCGATCCAACGGGCCGGTGAGGTCGAGATGGTCAAGCGCAGCCTTGCTGTCGGCCGGATCGACCTTCAGCGCCGGGGCGACCACCTCGGGCAGGGGCTCACCGGCATCGCCCGCCAGCGCCACGAACTTGTCGACGGTGCGTGGCAGCGCTTGCTTGTCGAGCCGTCGCGGATGGGTCAGCAGGCGTATCCTCGCCTCGCCCCAATAGCCGATACGCTCCGGAATGCCGGCGAAATAGGGCACCAGCGCCGACTTCCAGGATCGCGGCAGCACGATCGCGGTGCCATAGCCCGCGTCGCGCAGTGCGCGCCCCATGTTACGCCGCGCGCCGAGGCCCAGTGCGCCATGCCCAAGCCTCAGGCCAATGCTGGCCCGAACCTCCGGCATGAAGCCCAGCAGCGGCCGGGTTGCGTCCGGCGCCACGACATCGATGGCGCGGTTCGGCCAACGGCGCTTCAGCGCATGGAACAGGCTTTGCGCCATGACCATGTCGCCGACCCACGCCGGCCCGATGACGAGAATGTCCGATGGGCGCTCGTTGAGTGAGTTGTCCACAAGCACGGCTGTTAGTGGGTGCCGATCACGTCGCGGCTGCCCTGCGATGTAGTCAGGAATACGGGGTGGTCGGGGTTATCGCGTCGGATCGTATCGATTGATGTAGCGTTCCAGATCGCCGGCGAAGGCCCGGCTGTCGACGGCGATGTTATAGGGTCGCGGACCAAAATAGATCGCCGAATTGACCGCGACAATCTCATAACCACCATCCCGCTCGATGAACAAGGGCGAACCGCTGTCGCCGGGGACGATATCGCACATATGGCGGATAATGTTGAGATCGGTATAGCCGGTGATCTCACAGCCCATATGCGCCGTCAGCTGGTCTTCGTAATCGCCGCTATAGCCCGCCTGGTTGATATCGTCCCAGCCGCGCGCGGCCGCCAGGTTCAACTCACCCTCGGTCACTGTGTGGACGTCGAAGTAGTTGGCCTCACCACCGATCGGCTGATCCAACAAGACGAAGGCATAGTCGCGACCGTTGTCCATCGTCGCGCCATCGCGCCGGTCGGCATCGTAGCCCGGCGGAATCCAGAACGAGACGATTTCAGCCTCGGCGCTGGCCCCCTCCTTATGGTGACCGGCGCGAAAACCGGACGGCATTTCGAACAGCGGCGCCGTCCCTTCCATGTTGCGGTAAAAGCAGTGAGCGGCCGTCAGGACCACGCGCTGGCTGACCAGCGCGCCGGAACAGTGACTGCCGCTGTCGAACACCAGTTTTCCGACGGCCGACCATGGCATGTCGGCCGGCGTCACGAACACACGGTCGTCGCGGCCGAAAAACAGCCGCGCATCCTCTTGCGCCGTCGCGCTGCCGGCCCCGATGCTCATGGCGATCGCGAGGGGAACGGCGGATATGGTTCGGGTCACGGTATGCATGACCAATCCAATGTGCGTGCGGAATCGGGCCGTGGCAAGGTAAGCGAGGGGCTTCGGTCGCCTTGTTCTTGGCGGATTGACGGATTGTTGATACGCTCAGAAAAGAACAAACAAGGAACTTCCAATGCAACCGGCCGATACGAAGGTTGAGAGCCCACGCTCCCGACCCGACACGACCGCTGCCGTAACGCGGGGAACGCGACGCTTTTTCGCCCTGTCGGGCCACGCGACCGTGACCGAACTGTCGTTGAAGGGCGGACGGCGCGCCGACATCATGGCGATCGATCCGAAGGGCGCGGTCACCATCGTCGAAGTAAAGTCATCGATCGAGGATTTCCGTGCCGACGGCAAGTGGTTCGACTACGGGCCCTATTGCGACCATTTCTACTTTGCCGTCGCGGCCGATTTCCCCGCCGACCTGATCCCCGACCATTGCGGGCTGATCATCGCGGATGCGTATGAAGCGGTGATCGAGCGGGAGCCGGAGCCGACGCCCCTGAACGCGGCCCGGCGCAAGGCGGTCCTGTTGCGCTTTGCCCAAGCCACGGCCGGCAAGCTATGGCGGCTGGAGGACCCTCAGATCTGATCGCCAGCGGCGTGCGTCATCCTCGCGACCGGCTGATCAGGCCTGTGGTGCTGTGACCCTCGGCCAAGGGAACCAGAACGACCTCGCCGCCCCAGCCTTTGACCTCCACGGCGCCGACGACCTGATCCACCGTATAGTCCGCGCCCTTGATCAAGACATCCGGGCGGACCGCCTCGATCAGCGACAGCGGCGTATCCTCATCGAACACCACCACAAGGTCGACGCTTTCGAGCGCCGCCAGGACGGAAGAACGCGCGCCTTCCGCCTGAACCGGCCGGTCGGCACCCTTCAGACGCGCCACCGAGGCATCGGAGTTCAAGCCGACGACCAGGCGGTCGCAGGCCGCCCTTGCCTGGTTCAGCAGTTGGATGTGGCCGGGGTGGAGCAGGTCGAAGCAGCCATTCGTAAAGCCGATGCGCCGGCCACGCGCGCGCCAGCCCTCGATACGACTGGCCAGTGCCTCTAACGAGACGATCTTCGCCTCACCCTCGGCCCAGGCATCGAGGTTCATGGCGTGATAGAGATCGTCGCGGCTGACCGTCGCCGTCCCCGGCTTGGCAACGACCAGGCCGCCGGCCAGGTTCGCCAAGCGCGCACCCGCGGCAAGGTCGGCGCCCGCGCCTAACGCCAGCCCCAGCACCGCGACAACCGTGTCGCCGGCGCCGGAAACGTCGAAAACTTCCTGCGCCTGGGTGTCCAGCAAACCCGGTTCCGCATCGGCACCGGACAGAACCAGCATGCCCTTGGCACCGCGCGTCGCGACCATGGCCTCGATGCCGCTTTGCCACAAAACGGCCTCCGCCGCCCCGTGCACCTCGGCGTCGGAACCGGTTGCCATGCCCGAAGCCTCGGCTAATTCCTTCTGGTTCGGCGTCACGACCGAGGCGCCGCGATACCGCGCATAGTCCCTACCCTTGGGATCGACAATGATGGGTTTGGCCAGTGCTTTGGCGGCCGCAATTGCCGCGCGCACGACTGCATCGGTGAGAACGCCCTTGCCGTAGTCCGAGAGGATCACGGCGTCGCAGTTCGCCATGGCCGCTTCGATCCGGCCGATCAATCGTCTCTCGATCTCGGGGGTCGGCGGTACGACCCTCTCCTGATCGGCCCGCAACAACTGCTGGCCGCCCGCGATGTAGCGGGTCTTCACCGTGGTTCGCCGGCCCGGCTCGACCAAGAGACTGTCGCCCTCCGTCAGGACGGTGACGAGCGCGCTGAGCTCTCGGCCGGCGTCGTCATCACCGATCAGCGCGATCAGATCGACGGCCACGTCCAGGGCGGCGAGATTGGCAGCGACGTTGCCGGCCGCGCCGGGCATGGGCACTTCACGGTCAACCCGGACGACCGGGATCGGCGCCTCCTGCGAGATCCGCTCAACCGCGCCGTAGTAGAACCGGTCAAGCATCAAATCGCCGATGCACAAGACCCGGACGGGCGGCAGATCCTCAAGCAAGGCACGATCGGAAGAGGCGATCATCGGGCGGGTCCGGCGGACAGCGGAGGCTGCCCCGAGCCTTATCGCAAGCCGGGCACCAGGTCCAGAACGGGATGGTTGCCTAGAAGCGGGGCGCGTGCTTGCTGAGAATCCGCTGCAGCGTGCGCCGATGCATCTTCAGCCGGCGCGCGGTCTCCGAGACATTGCGATCGCATTGCTCGAAGACACGCAAGATATGTTCCCAACGAACGCGATCGGCCGACATCGGGTTTTCCGGCGGCGGCGGCAAGGGCCGGTCGGACTGGGCCAAAAGGGCCGATTCGATCTGATCGGCATCCGCCGGCTTGGCGAGGAAGTCGACCGCACCCGCCTTCACGGCCGCGACGGCCGAGGCGATGTTGCCATAGCCGGTCAGTACGATGATCCGCGCCTCGGGCCGCGTGCTGCGCAGGGCCGGCACGATCTCCATGCCATTGCCGTCCTCAAGCCGAAGATCGACCACGGCAAAGGCAGGCGCCAACTGCCTGGCATAATCCATGCCTTCGGCGACAGACGGCGCCAGGACGGGCTGGAAGCCGCGCCGCTCCATCGCGCGGGCAAGCCGGTTGCGGAACGGTCCGTCATCATCCACGATCAACAGGGAACGGGGCGCGCCGCGAACCGGAAGCGGGCGCTCAATCGTTTGCATCGAAACGGCCATCGACCTCTCCTTGGACTAATTCTAATGTAGGACGTGGCCAGGTCACGACAACCTCCGCCCCTCTTCGGCCGTTGGCAAATCTAAGGGTCGCGCCATCGCGTTCCAGGAAGGCCGCGGCGATGAAGATGCCCAGGCCCATATGGCCGTGTCGGCCTCGACTGCGGCCCGAGACATAGGGCTCGCCGAGCCGGCTTAGCACTGGTGTCGGAAAGCCCGGCCCGTCGTCGACGACATGGATCATGACGACTTCGTCGTCCCACGACACATCGACATGCACGTCCCGGCGCGCAAACTGCAGCGCGTTTTGAAGTATGTTCCCCAGCCCGTGCAACCGCTCCGGCGTACGCCAGACTTGTGGGCTCGGCCCTTCCCCGTGGGCGTCGACCTCAAGGGCAACCCGTCCCGTCTCGTGTGGTTGAGCCGCCAGGGCGATTAGGGTCGGCAGATCGACACGCGAGTAAGGCTCGCCGGCATCGGCTTCCGGATGACGGGTCAGCTCCGACAGGATGGTGCGGCAACGCTCGCTTTCGCTGGCCAAAAGATCGATGTCCTCCGCCAGCGGGCTGTCGGTCGGTAGATCCTTTTGCAGTTCCTTCGCGACCAGCGCGATGGTCGACAGCGGCGTACCCAGCTCATGGGCAGCGGCGGCGGCAAGCGCACCGAGCGCGGACAATCGCTGTGCCCTCGCCAGTGCGGCCTGGCTGGCGGCATAGGCCTCGTCCAGTCGCCGGCCCTCGGCAGACACACGCCAGACATAGCCCGCAATAAAGAGAGCCGCCAGCGTCAGGGCCGCCCAGACGCCGACGCGGAACATCAAGGTGGTCGTGACGCCCGGCGTTGCCTGGCCCCCCTCAATGGGTGCCGGCAACGGCAGATGGACCAGGGCCAGCAGCGCCAGGACCGCCAGGACCAGGACCGTCAGCGGCACCACATTTTTGCGCCGCAAAATCGTTGCACCGGCCGTCAGGGGTGCGAGCAGCAGAACCGAAAACGGATTGCCCAGCCCGCCCGTCAGGTAGAGCAAGGCGCCGAGCTGCAGGACGTCGTAGGCGAGGTAGAGCATGGCGTCGCGCTCGCCCAGCCGCACACGCCACCGCCTCTGAAACATGGCGGCACCGTTGACCAGGACCGAGACACCGATGATGGCCAGCGCGGGCACCAGAGGCAGGTCGTAGTCGAACCCGACATAGACCGCCAGCACGGCCACCAATTGACCGACGATCGCCACCCAGCGGATCAGCATCAGCGTCCGCAGGCTGATGCGTCCACGCCGCGAAATCGGTGCTGTTGGCAACGTGCTGGGAACGGTGACGTCGGTCATGCCCGGCCTGTCTATACTTTCACATCCGGCGCAACCCGAGCCGTTCGCCCGGTCGATCGACCGGTGACAGGGAGCGCGACGGAGTCAAATGCAGCGTCCGCCGTCGATTTCCAGCGCCACCCCGGTCAGGAACGACCCCTCATCCGACGCCAGATACAAGGCCGCGTTGGCCACATCGTCGGGCGTGCTCATCCGTCCGAGCGGTATCGTCGCCATGAACTGGGCCAGGCGCTCCGGGCTGTCATCGCCCAGGAATGTAGAGGTAAGGCCCGTCTTGCCCAGTACCGGGCACAGCGCGTTGACCCTGATCTTCCACTCCGCGAACTCCAACGCCATCGACTTCGTCGCGGTGACCACGGCCCCTTTGGACGCGTTGTACCAGGTCAAACCCGGACGGGGGCGCAGGGCGGCGGTCGACGCGGTGTTGATGATCGAACCCCCACCGCGTTTCGCGATCCTGGGCGCGGCATACCGACAGGCAAGAAACACGGCCTTCACGTTGACCGCGAAAACACGGTCGAATTCCTCGTCCGTAACCTCCAACATGGGTTTGTTGGCATAGGTATAGCCGGCATTGTTGACCAGGATGTCGATGCCGCCGAACGCATCGACCGTCTGGTCGATCATCGACCTGGCCTGGTCAGCGTCCGAGACATCCGCCTCAATGGCCACGCCACCGACGGTCTCGGCGACCTCTTCGGCGGCCCCTAGGTTCAGGTCGACGACGGCCACCTTGGCGCGCTCGGCGGCGAAGTGGCGGGCGATGCCCTCGCCGAAGCCGGAGCCGGCGCCGGTGATCAGGGCGACCTTGCCGTTCAACCTGCCGCTCACGACAGGCCACCGATCAGGGCCAGGACGCTGGTCGCGCCCAGGGTGATCCAGGTGAACAGGGCGCCGACCGCGCGGCCCAATGGCTGATCGGTCTCGGTCTGGACCAGCATGCCATAGACATGGGCCAAGCGCCCGACCACGAGGATGATCCCCAGCACGTGGACAACCCAGGCGGCATAGCCCGTCGAGGCCACGATCAGCAGCATCAGCAGACAGATCGGCACATATTCCATGGCATTTGCCTGGGTGCGGATCGCGCGCCGTAAATCGTCGCTTTCGGCGTCTCCGAACAAGGCCTTATGCTTGGCGCGCAGGCGCGTAACGTTGATGCTGACGGCCAGCGCCAGCAGGCCGAGAAGGCCGCCATAGATCGCGACCGCAGACAGACTGCCCAACATTGCCCCGCTCCCCTTTTCCTAGTCGTGTTTGATGGCGATGGTTTTCAGGGTCGAGAAGTGATTGAGCGCCTCGAACCCCTTCTCCCGGCCGAAGCCGCTTTTGCCGACACCGCCGAATGGCAATTCGACACCGCCGCCGGCGCCGTAATTGTTGACGAAGACTTGGCCGGCCCGGACACGCCGTGCCACGCGCAACTGCCGGGCACCGTCCTGAGTCCAGACACCGGCCACCAGGCCAAAGGGTGTGGCGTTCGCCAGCCGAATGGCTTCGGCCTCGTCGTCGAACCGCAGGACGGACAGGACGGGCCCAAACACCTCCTCCTGCGCAAGCGGGTGCTCGACCGGCACCTGATCGATCAGGGTCGGCGGCACATAGTGTCCGCCGTCCGGCAGAGCGTCGGCCAACCGCCCCTGAGCCAAGATCGGCAGACCATCTTCCCTGGCGCGATCCAAGAAGCCGTCGACCCGCTGCTTCTGCTTGGCGTTGATCAACGGCCCGCAGTCGGGGTCCGAGGCCGAGGGACCCGTGATGAGCGCACGAAAGCGTTCAGCCAGTGTGTCCAGCAACCGATCGGCGATGCCGGATTGAACCAGCATGCGGCTGCCGGCCGAACAGGTTTGCCCGGCGTTTTGGACGATCGCGGCAACGAGGAACGGGATGGCCGCGTCGAGATCGGCGTCGTCGAACACGATCTGCGGTGACTTGCCGCCCAGTTCCATCGTGACGGGATGGTTGTGCCTGGCGGCGGCGGCCTGGACCGAAGCGCCCGTCGCGGGCGAACCGGTGAAGCTGATGTGATCGATACCCGGATGCGACGCCAGCGCGGCGCCGGCCTCCGACCCAAGCCCGGTCACGACGTTGACGACGCCGGGTAGAAATCCGGCCTCCAGCGCAAGGTCCGCAAGCGCCAAAGGCACCTGACAGGCATCCTCCGCCGGCTTCAGGACACAGGCATTGCCGGCGGCAAGACCACCGCCGATGGTCCTGCCGAACACTTGGGCGGGATAGTTCCAAGGGATGATATGACCGGTGACGCCGTAGGGCTCTCGCACGGTCAGGACGGTGAAGCCGGGCTTGTAGGGCAACGTCTCGCCGTGATGCTTGTCGATGGCGCCGCCATAGAACTCGAAATAGCGGGCACAGGCGGCGATGTCCGCCCGCGCCTGGGCCAGCGGCTTGCCCGTGTCACGCGCCTCCAGCTGGTACAGCCGCTCGGCATCGCGCTCGATCAGGCGCCCAAGTCGGCTAAGCAAGCGCCCGCGTTCGACCGGATCGCCCTCGCCCCAGCCGCCATCGAAGGCGTTGCGCGCTGCCACGACCGCCGCATCGATGTCAGCCGCGTCACCCCGGCCGATGACTGCGAACACCTCTCCGGTCGACGGATCGACCACGTCCAATGTGCCGCCATCGGTCGGCCGCCGCCATTCGCCGCCGATCATCAGTTGGCCGGTTGCCGTCACACTGTCCACTGGGCTCACCTTTTGCAGTTGTCCTGACTCTAGTTCGGATGTCGGCGATAGGAAACCGAGGCGCTCCAGGCACGTCAGAAACCGCGCACGGGCATGTCCGGGGCACGCTGCAGCCAATTGTCCAGGGGATAGGTGGCGGTGTCGTCGATCGCGTGCACGGCATAGGCGTGGCGCGACAGATCGGAGAGGTTGGCGCGGCTGCGGTGCGGCAACAGGCCGTGCAGCACCACCAACGTGCCCTTGGGCGCCTCCAAAGGGACATAGCCGTCGGTCGGAAGGGCGTCGGAGTCCAAAGTGTCCGTTGCGACACCGCCCGCGCCGTCGCGCCGGAACAGGGATTTCAGCCCCAGCCTGTGGCCACCCGGCAGCGCCTCCAGACAGCCATTGTCAATGGTGGCGTCCTGCAGCGCGAACCAGAAGCCAACCACGCTGATCGGGTCGGTGTAGAGGAAGGTGGCATCCTGGTGGGCGACCACTTCGCCGCCGATGCGCGGCTGTTTGAAGATGTACATCGACTGAATGAGGCGCGGCTCGGCCAGCCCGATCTCGGCCGCGATGTCCGCCAGTCGGGGGTCGCGCGAAAAGCTCTCGAACGCTGGGTCGAGATCGTGCAAGGCATGGCCGATCTTGTTGATGGCCAACTGCTTCTCGACGGCTGGGCGGCCTTCCGCGTCGAAGGCACCCTCTTCGAAGAAGAACCGGATCTTGTCGCCGGAGGTCAGGAAGTAGTCGTCGGTCGTGCGTTCCTGATCCGTGGTGCTGAATACCGACTGCACGCTGGCGGGATCAAACCCATCGATCAGCTCGGCGGCGCGGGCCATGAGCCGGTCGCACGCGGCCGGGTCGGCAAACCCTTCAAGCTTCAGATACCCGTCGCGCCGAAAGTCCCGGACTTGCTCACCCGTCAGCATGTCTTGCTTTCCCTCTCCTGCCTCGACGCCGTGTCAAGGATATCCGATCTCATTGGCCGCAGCGCAAGGCCGGAAGAGGAAAGTTCCCGCCGCCAACCGGCGGCGGTGTGATCAGCTACCGCTGCCGCTTATCGCTCAACCGGTACCCAAACCTCGACCTCGCCGTCGCCCGTGTGCGGGTCGAAGCGATCGTCATAGAGTTCGAAGTTCGGCGCATCGAGCGCGGTCAGGCCGGCCTCAGACAGTGCCTTGTTCCAAATCGTGTAGGCAGTTCGGCGCATGGTCGAGATGTTGCCCGTGTGGGTGAAAACGGCATAGCGCTGGGGCGCCACGCGGACCCGCGCGAATTCGTCAGGCAGGTCCTCGAAGTCTCGAACCTGGACGCCCGTGACATATTCGAAGTTTCCGGCGCCGTCACCATTCCAACTGACCCCGTAGGTCTTGGCACCGATCTGGCCCGGCAGATTGCCGATGTAGGGCCCGAACTTGCGCCACTGCTGGGGAATGCCTTGATTGGTTTCAAAGCGATACCGTTCGCTAAGGCCCGCGATCAGTATCTCGCCACCGTCCTCGAAGCGCGGCGGGGCGAGGTCGATGATCAGGTCTTCGTCCATGTTTATCGGCTCCATCAGGTCAAGATTGTCGACATGCCGCTGTTCGCGGACCGCCTCGGGCGTCAGCCCGAACTGTCGGCGAAAGGCGCGGCTGAATGCCTCGTGGGAGCCATAGCCGGCGTCGAATGCGACCGAGAGAACGCTGGGCGCGCCGGCCGCAAGCTGACGGGCAGCCTCCGACAGACGACGCGCCCGGGCATAGCGCATGACCGATTGCCCGGTCGCGATCTCGAAAGCGCGCGACATGTGAAACCGGGACACGCCGACACGATCGGCGATCGGTTCAAGGCCAGGCGGATCCGACCCGTCGATTTCGATCGCCCAAAGGACTCTGTGCACCAGTGACATGAGACATCCCAAAACGAGGTATCGGCAGAATGTGACGGGCCCACAGGCAACGCGCTTGATCGAACGTGCTGCACCCACCAGCGCTAGCAAACACCGGATAGCACGCATTAGGATCGGGTCGCATACCACGCAAAACCGCTATCCAGGGTCAACCAGCCATGACAGACCAGCCGTCCGATCCAGTTGCCCCGGGGCCGCTGCCGCTAGAAGACTGGGACCCCTCGCTGTCCTTTGTCATCAACGACATGAAAGGGGCGCCGATCAATGTCCATAAGCTGATGGCGCATCACCCCGATCTGCTGAAGGCCTGGTGGAACTTTCGCAACTATTCGGTCCGGGGCGGCGATTTGGGCCGCCGCAAGGGCGAGCTGGTGATCCTACGCGTCGCGATCCTGCTGCGGGCCTGGTACGAATGGGCGTCGCATGTCGAACGCGCATTAGCGTGCGGCCTCGACCGCGAAGAGATTGAACGGGTGAAGCGAGGACCCGATGCACCCGGCTGGGACCCGAGCGAGGCCCTGCTGCTGACCGCCGTGGACGAACTGGTCGCCAATCACGGCCTGTCGCGCGAGACCGAGGCCGGCCTGCGCCAGCATTACACCGTCCAGCAGATCATGGATATCATGGCCATTCACGGCATGTACGTCATTCTCGGCTGCATGATCAACACATGGGGGTTGGAGCTTGACGCCGATGCCGCGGCAAACCTGCCCGACGACGTGACGAGGGCGGCGTTCGAAGCCGAGTTTCCGCGCTGACCCCGGAGAGGAGCGATGCTCGCGACGTCATTCAAAGCTGCGAGATCACCGGATTTCGAGGCCGATTTCCCTTCAAATTTGCCCTTCGATTACCATATCGAAATAATAGCACATTGATAGTCATATTGGTTTATCTGGGGAGTGTTGGAATGTCTTCTGACCGTTTGTCAGCTCGCAATTTGAACCGCGCGAACGCGAAGTGCGCGCCTTCCAATGGCGACGATCTGGGCAGCGGCGCGGACCGTCATCAGCGAGACCCGAGCATGATTGGTCTGGCGACGTTTGGCTGCTGGCCATGTTATTGGCCGGAATGGCCGGGAAGCTTCAAGAGGGCGGGTCGGCGATAGTCGCCGGCGCCCCGTGCGTTGGCTCAGCTGGGTTTTTATTGATGCGTCTGCCGATGCGCAGTCGGCAGAGCCATTCATCAAGGAGGACACGGGCGACATGACACGTCGAAACATCCCTCTGCTCGCATGCCTGATCGTTTTCACGATCGGCGCAGCCGGTGCAACCCATGCGCAGGAGCATGACGCCCCGGTCTATCTGCCCGCCGGCAGCATCGACGCTGCGGCCTTGATCGGGCCACCGCCCGAGGTCGGGTCCCAAGCGCTCGATCAGCAAATGGCCATCGTGCTCTGGCTGCAGGAAACACGCACGCCCGAACAGGTCGCATTCGTCGAGGAAACGCTGGATCAAAGCCGGTTCATTCCGCTGCTGGCAGACGATGCCATGCTGAGTGTCGACGGCATCGAGTTGGACCGGATGATCGAGGATGTGATCGATCAGGTGCGCACCGACTATGACGCCTTGAAGGAGGTGTTCGACCTACCGCGACCGTTCCAAATCAACGACGCCGTCATACCCGTTGGGGATGCGCGGCCGGTCGCGTCCTACCCCAGCGGCCACGCGATCCGTGCCACGGTCTACGCACGGGTGCTGGCGGAGATCTTTCCGGCCAGCGAGGCCGACCTCATGGACCTGGCCACCCGGATTTCGCATGGTCGGGTGATCGCCGGCGTTCACTACCCGATCGACGTCGTTTCTGGTCAGGAGCTGGGCAATGCCTATGCCGACATCATCGTCGCCCAGCCGACTTTCGCCGACGCGGTCGAGCGCATCCAGGGCGATCAGCCCTGATCCGACGGCCGTGCGAGCCGCCGTCAGCGGCCGGCTTTGACGTTCCGCTCATGATCTGTTCACACCGCATGCGCAAACTCAACGGCGACTGGCAAAGTCAGGAGTTTGCGAAATGTTTGGAAAGATTAGGTATTTTCGAGGGGTCAACAGATGCATTGCCGAGATCGGTGTCGATCGCGGCCGCGTGCATCCTGCGTTCCGCAGAGAGATCAAGAATGTCGGCTATTGGTACAAGAACACGCCGGAGGAATGTGCCACCGCCATGCTTTACCACATGGCGGTAAGCAACCGACCGGAGGGCTATGACGTCGTCTTGTCGGACTGGATCGATCGCGGGCTGGTGCGCCGCAATGTCTTGCAGTCGATCGTCCACAATGCCTAACGGCCTGCGACGCGCCTAGCCACCTTGCCGCGCATTGTCAGCGGCCGTAGACCGCCTTCCGGGCGACGGCGGGAATGTCGACCCGAAACATGCCGAGCTCTGCCAGCGCTCGGTCGGAAAGCTGGTTTAGCTCATCAACCATCCGGCCATAGCGGCGGCGCTTCTCTAGCCAGGCTGAGCGCTTGTTGAACAGCGCCACAATCCAAGCCACGGGGTCAAAGCGAGACGCCGAGGCGGGCGCCTGCATCAAGTGTGCGTTGAGGGTGGCCATTGAGGCCTCCTTTCAAAGCGGGTTGAAATCCGGGGGTCCATAAGATCGCCGAGGCCGGCGTCATCGCCGCTGCACGTCAGTTCGTTTGCCACGACCGCTAAGGCCGCTCTGTCGCGAGAGGCCCATGCGGCCAAGATGTGCAGCCGTCCCCCAGTCAGGTTAACACCAGACTGGGGGACTAGCAGGCTGATTCAGCGGCCGTACACGGCCTCGTGGGCGACCGCACGAATGTTGTTTCTAGACACCCCGATGTCGGAGAGGCGGAAGTCGGACAACCGGCTCAACTCGGCCACCGTCTGGTTGTAACGGCGGCGTTTTTCGTGAGCCGATTCACCCTTCGAATGTGTGCTGTCAGTCGTCATCTCAAACTCCAATATCAATCGATCAAAATCTGCAAGCGGCGCTGAATATGGACGCCGCCGAGCGCATTATTACTCCACTCTACAAGTGGTCACCTCATGGGCCCGGCGCAAGTGGAATCGGACTCTCAGATCGCTGTTAACGCTTGGATCTTGGGCCTGTGTACTGACGCGATCGAACGCGACGAGACAACCTTGTGCAGGGCCCGTGGCACGCGGCCGGCAGCCGCCGCGACGATGTCGGCGCCCGGGTCGGCGAAAACCTCGCAGATCTTGGCACCGATACCGCTTGACGCCATCGTCACCAGCGCCTTGCGGCGGCCGAGGGAAAATCACCTCGTCCAGTCCGCCACGTTCGCTTGGCCTCTCCCCCGATAGCTTCTTTCGCCGACGGCGTCAGGCAATCGGGCGATCGTGCCGCGGCAACAGAAGGGCGCAAACCGTGGCGATCAATCCGCCCAGGCCGAGCAGTGCAAAGGCCCAGCCCCAGCCGCTGGCGCCTGGCGACAAATCCAGAACCAGGCCGAACGAGGCCGGGGCGACCGCGCCCAGTCCGATACCCAGGATCGACCGCACACCCAGCGCCCGGCCCAACCGGTCGGCCGGCACGCTCTCCGTCATCGCCGTCGACAGGACGCCGGAATCGCCGACCGAGGTGAATCCATAGAGCGTTGCGAAGGCCAACAGCAGGATCGGCGCCCAGCCGCCAGCCCAACCGAAGCTGAACGAGCAGATGGCCCCCAGCGCCGCCATGACGATCAGGACCGCGCGCCGGCCGACAAGGTCCGAGGCCCGCCCCATCGAAAACGAGGCGACGAATCCCGACAGGTGCAGCGCGATCGCGATCGCAATGCCCAAGCCGACCCCGCCAAGACCGATCCCTCCGGCGCTGAAATGGCCGTGCAGCGAGATGGTCAGGAACGCCGGCACCCAGGTCCAGACGCCAAACAGCTCCCAGCAATGACCCATGTAACCGACGGTCAGCAAGACCGAGCGCCGGTCTTTCAACAAAGAGAACTTGCCCGCCATCGCCCCTGCGGTCGCCACCACCCGATCGCGCAAACCGTGAACGGCGCCGGCGCCGAAAAGGGCGCCAAGCACCGTTGCCGCGGCCGAGACGACCAGCGCAGCCTCATAGCCGACCGTGGCCGTGATCCCTGCGCCCAGCGCAATGGACAGAACGTAGCCGGCGGACATGCCGCCGACGACCCAGCCGACACCGGCGCCCCGTTTTTCCGGCGGCAGGTTTCGGGCGACCAGCATGATCGCCGGCGTGTATGTGCCCCCCTGGGTCAAACCAACGATGGTCAGCAGAACGAGGGCCGCTTCGTACGATCGCGCAAACAGGGCGAAGGCAAGGGCAGCCGTGGCGGAAAGCCAGTTGAACCAAGCAAAGATGCGTTTTGGTCCCAGCCGGTCGGAAATCCACGACGTGACCAGCAACGAAACCGCGAACCCGGCGGAGAAACCGGTCTGAACCAGCCCCGCCTGGGCACCCGTCATGTCCCACGCGACCACCAGGGTGGCCAGGCAGGCCGGGTAGGTCATGAAGATCGCCGTCATGAACAGGCGGCTGGCAAACAGCAGCGGGATCGACATCGACCGGTTTTCCGCAGGGGCGGCGGGTCTGGTCTCGGCTAAGTCATTCACTCAAGCACACATTGATGCAGGAAGCCGCGGGCGGCGGAGCGACTGTAGTGGTCGGGTCTCGATGATAATGGACCGGATTCGGTGGCCGGGCAAAACGAGACGGTTATCGAGTGTCCGTACTTGCCGGCGCGACCTCCGCCTCCGAAGTTGCGGCGGCCGCCGCCGATGCGGCAACGGATTGCGGATCGGGGTTGGACGCGACGACCTCGACCTTGCGCCGGGCCAAATGAATGCCCTCGGCCGCGAACGCGGCCTGCAGCCGATGATAGATCTCGCGCCGCAGGGTGAATTGCTGGCGCGGCTTTGACTTGAACTTGACGCGAATGACCAGCGCGCTGTCGTCGTCGATCATGAACACGCCCTGGCTTTTCAGCGGCTCGATGAATTTCGGCCCGTGTTCGGGATTTTCCATCAGTTCCGCCCCGATGCGCTTGACCAGCTTCTTGACCTTGTTGGGATCGGTATCCGGCTCCAACCGGAAATTCATCTTGTAGATGACCCAGTCACGGCTGTGATTGGTGACGTTTTTCAGCTCGCCGAACGGGATCGTGACGATCGCGCCGCGATGGTGGCGCAGGCGCAGCGACCGGATCGATATGCCCTCGACCTCGCCGCGCAGATCCCTGTCCAGCTCGATGTATTCGCCGACCCGAAAGGCATCGTCGATCAGGAAGAAGGCGCCGGAGAAGATGTCGCGCACCAGCGTCTGCGCGCCAAAGCCGATGGCGATGCCGACAATGCCGGCCGAGGCCAAGAGCGGCCCGATGTTCAGACCCGCCGCGGACAGGGTGATCATGATGGTCGCGATCACCAGCACCACGAGGGCCGTGTTGCGCAGCAGCGGCAGCAGCGTATCGCGTCGCGTCGCCTCGACCGCCTCTTCGTCTGGATCCTCCGCATCGCCGCGCGACGTCCGATCGTCGATGCTCAGCGCCTCGCACAGGAACAGCCACAGGATGCGCACGATCAGCAAGGTCAGCGCAATCTCGAAAACGGCCCGCGCCCACAGGGCCCCATCGGGCGCCAAGGCAAAGGCGATGGCGTCAAAGCCCCACAGGCCAGCCGCGACCAGAATAGCGGCGATGCCAAGCACCATTCGCCAGCCCCGCACCATAACCGCCTTCAGCCGCGCTGCCTTGGTCGAGCGGGCGAAAAGCCAACCAGCAATCTCGGCCCCCAGCCGATCCAGCACGGGCAATACCAGCAGCACCACAAGCGTACCCAATGGCCCGACCAGATGGGCTCGCCCGGTCTCCAGCCAAAGGGCGCCCCAATAGATGTAGGCCCAGACGATGTAGGCGGTCAGCAGAATGGGCGCGGCGGCGGCCACGGCACTGACCTCCATCGAACGGCGATCGAACAGGGCGGCTGCTGTCCCCCTGATGCGTCCCCAGTTGCGAATGATCGCAAGGACCAAGAGCACGGCGATCGCGGTACCCGCCAGAAACACCGCGACCATCGCCGGCGGGAAGCCAAGCCCCAGCGTCGGCGACATTCCCGCGAGCGTCCAGCCGGCGGCACCGATGATGGCGGTGCGGCGGATCAGCGCCAGAACGGCCTTCGCGTCGTCATCTGCCAGCGGGGCGATGCGGATGGATGGTGCGTCCGCCGCGAACAGACGGCGGGCGACGAGGATGACAAGCCATGCGTTCGACACGCCGGACTGCCAGATCCATACCCAATCGACCAGCGGCCCCAAGGGCTGGCGAAGGGCCCAACCGGCCGCCCCCGTGGCAATGACGAAGGCGACCAGAGGCACCATGTCCAGCGCCGTCAGGACGATCGTGCGCACCAGCCGTTCGCGATACCCGGCCTCATCGGCCATCATGAGCCAGCGCCGCCATCGCCCGATCACCAGCGCGACGATCAGCCCGGCGCCGATACCGGCCACAGCGAGCCCGAGCGCGGCAAGCACCATGCCGCCCGAGCCGTTGGCCGCGAGCGCCATGCGCGCCGCGATCTGCTCGCGCCGGTCGCCGAGATTGGACAGGGCATCGGCCCACCGGGTCACGCGTTCGCCGATGGTCGTCGCCATCGCCGAAAGACGGTTGTCGATGTCCGCGATCAGGCTGCTGCCTTGACCATCCGTCTCCGCCTCGGCGCCCGCGAACAGTTCCTGGCGCAGCAGGGCCCGTATCTCGCCGTCGCTGCGCGTGGCCAGCCAGGCATCGATCTCGTCCACCGTCAAATCGGTCGGCAGTTCCTCCCCTGCCGACTCCACCGATCCTCCGCTGACAAAAGGCGCCTGAGCCTGCGCGGTGCCGAAGACAAGCAGGGCCAGCAAAAAGCAAAGAAGACGCAGCGGGTTCACGTGGGCGGGTTCCCCGGGGGTAGAGGTGTTCGGCACGTATATCTCGCAACCCAGTAAGCATGACTGAGCGCCCGCCGACAAGCGATCGGCTTCACCTGCTTGGATGCTTCTTGGGTCTCAAACGTTACCGTCTGCCGCAAACCTTGTGCGCCCTGGCGACTTGCCACCGGTGCCCGTCGCACACGCGCCTACCGAAGCACCTTGATCAGATGCAGCGTTAGATTGTCGTCCAGCCGAACGTTGTCGCCCTCGCTCAGATAGCGGTTCTTGTAGGTAACGCCCCGTCCGTCGGGAACATAGCCACGCAGCGCATACAGCCGCTGTGCCGCGTTGTAGCCCGGATGCAGGCCAACCGCGATGCCTACTTGGCACGCCATCTCCGACGCCTTTTCTTCGGCCCGGTCGAGCAGCCTTGTGCCGATGCCCCTGCGCTGAAACATGGCAGCACGTTCAAGTCGACAATTTCCGGGACACCAAGCTCTCGGAAATGGGCATAGGCGGGTTGCCGGACCAATGTCACGTAGCCCGCCAGCCGACCATCGGCCTCCGCCACAAGCCCAATACGCCAGCCCGACTGCTGCTCGTCCAAGTAGCGCTCGAACAACGCCCGTGGCTTGTTCCAGCCGGCATCGGCGAAAGCGGCCGCAAGCAGCCCGGGATCGTCCCGCTTGATGAGGCGAACGTCCATATCATTCTGCGTATCGGCTGCAAGGTCGTAGGCCAAGATTGCACGTCCGGCGCGAGAAATGCACCATGTCTGGCATTCCTTCGGCAATGGTTAGGGTTCTATTGCACGACAGCGAGGGCACCGCGACTGGGCGCGGGACCAAGGATCTTGGCACGGCGTTCCTGGCGGTCGCGTCGGGCGGGTCGGACGTGATCGCGTTCCTGATGCTGGGCCATGTCTTCGCCTCGGCAATGACGGGCAACACGGCGTTGCTGGGCATCGCGCTGAGCCGGGGCGATCTGGCCGGGGCCTTGCTGCCAATCACGGCCTTGACCAGCTTCGTGCTGGGGGCCGTCGTCGGATCAGTGATCTATAAGCCCAACGCAACGGCCAAAAGGCGGCAAGCGACGCTGCGCGGACTGGTCGGTTTGGAGGTGGCCTGTCTCGCGGGCTTCGCGCTGATTTGGCAGATCATCGGCCATCCCGCCGACGGCTTTGCCCAATACGCGCTGATCACGACGTCCGCGTTCGCCATGGGCGTTCAGGGCATCGCCGCGAAGATCATCAATGCGCCCGGCGTCAACACCATCGTTTTCACCTCGACCCTCGTGGCGATCGTGCTGTCGCTGACCGAGTTTCTGCTGGGCCGCAGGGACAGCCCCGAGATCCGCGCCGCCACCTGGCGCCAGATCGAGGCTTTCCTCGCCTACGCCTTCGGCGCGGTCATCGCGGGCCTGCTCTATTGGGCCGACTTCGGCTTGCTTGTTTGGGTTCCGATGGCAGCCGCCATCATGGCCCTGATCTGCTTCGAGACGACGCCGGCGCCTAGGGCTCGTCCGGATAGCTGACCGGCGACGACCAGGCCGGATCGCTATGGGCGGCCCAATAGGCATCCATGATGCGGCGGGTGATCGGGCCGACTGAGCCATCGGCAATCGCCTGGCCGTTCAGGCGGGTGACCGGCATCACGCCGCCGGCCGTTGAGGTGATGAAGACTTCATCGGCGGCGGCCAGCGCCTCGGGGCTCATCAGTAAGGCCGCGCAGTCCACGCCCAGCATGGCGCACAGGTCGAACACGGTGCGCCTGGTGATGCCGGGCAGCACGCCGAACTCGGGTGTCGTCAGGCGACCATCCTTGATCGCGAAGACGTTGAACCCCGGCCCTTCAGCGACATTGCCGTCGGTGTCCAGGATCAGCGCGGTCTCCGCCCCTCGGTCATAGGCGTCGTAAAGGCCGCGCACCAGGTCCAACCAGTGATAGTTCTTGATCGACGGGTCGACAGAGCCCGGCGGAATGCGCACGACATCACTGATCGCGACGTCCAGCCCGCGCCGAAGCTGCTCTTCGTTCGCCACCGATCCGAAAGGCACGGCAAAGGCCATGAACCTGTTCACCGCATCGCGCGGGTCGCGGCTGAAGCTGGGCGAGGTTCCGCGCGTGCAGATCATCTCCACATAGGCGTCTCGCAGCCCGGACAGCGCGACACACCTATGAAGGATGGCCGACACCTGGTCACGGTCGTAAGGGATCGTCATGCGCAGCTTCGCAAGGCCACGCCAGAACCGTTCCAGATGCAAATCCAGGCGAAAGAACGCGCCCTGCCAGACATGGACCGTGTCGTAGGTGGCATCGGAATGCAGAAAACCCCAGTCCAGGACCGAGATCTTGGCCTCCGCGATCGGCAGATATTGACCGTCCATGAACGCGATGCCGGGCGGATACCGATGCGGGTCACGGTAGGACTGGCTGACGGTCGGAAGAGATGTCACGCGATGCCTCGATCAAATGGTTGCGCCGTTTAGAAGACAGCATACGGTGCCACGAACCTCCACTAGGTCGAAACCATGACAAACACGGGCAATCCGACCGACGCGCATGCCGCCGCCATCGTCGCCGATCTTTACGGTCTGCAGCCCAAGGCGGTCCGTCGCTTCGGCACCGGCAATCAGCATTTCGTCTTCGAGGCTGTGTTGACCGATCGTCGCACGGTCGTCGTGCGCCTGTCTCGGGCGGCCGACGTCGACATCGCTCGCGGGGCGGTCTTTTGGTCACGCCGCTTGAGGCCGCTGGGCGTTCCGCTGCCTAAATTGCTGCATGCCGATCTCGACATGCGCACCTGGCCCTTTCCGTTCATTGTGCTGGATCGGCTTCCTGGAACGGATCTGGGCAACATCTACCCGGATCTCACGGCGCGCCAGCGACGAGACCTCGCGTGCCGACTGGTCGAAATCCAGCGTATCGTGACAGCCCAGCCTGAGGGAGCGGGATTTGGTTTCTCGCGCTCCGACAAAGGTCCGTTTTCGGCCCAAAGCTGGCCCGACGTCATCGCGGTCGATCTCGAACGGCATCGGGTCCGCATTCGTGCCGCAGGACTCGTCGACGAGCAAAAGGTCGATGCCGTCGAGCGATGGTCCGACGATTTGAGAGACTATCTCGCCACAGTTCGACCGACGCCGTTTCTGCACGACATCACGACCAAGAACGTTATTGTCGATCGGGGCGGCCTAAGCGGCATCGTCGATGTCGATGATCTCTGCTTCGGCGATCCGTTCTTTCTGGTCGCCCTGATCCGCATCGCGCTTCTCGCTCACGACCGAGATCCGGCCTACATCGACGACTGGCTCAGTCTGCTGCGGCCGGACAACGACGAACTCACCGCCCTCGATTTTTACACGGCCGTGCACTGCGTCGGCTTCATGGGCGAGCTTGGCCATCGCTTCAACCGCAGCAAACCGGACCCCGTGAACGCTTCGTTTTTTTCTCGGTTGAACAGACTGCATGAAACGCTCTGTTCGACGTTACAGTGACCTCTGCACCTCAGCTGTTTTTCTACGATCGCCACGACGCTCGCTGGCACTCAGCCGGGCGCCGGATCTTGGCGGGGCGAGACTGTAGGTGGTTGCAATCATAGACATGAACCAACCAGCCACTTTCGCTAAACCGGCTGGTCTGGATTGCCTGCCATAATTCGAAAACGAGGCCGCGACTACACGCGTCGGAATCGTTGAGACTCATCATCAGGCACACGCGCTAATTACTTCAAAATCCGCACAAAAACTAATGGGTTGCGTTGCGCCTTATTGCGTCCAAGGGTCGCCACAGTTTGGTCATCAACGTGCGGCATCTGCCCCTGAGCGGTCGTTCCATCGCGGCTGGCTGTGGCAGCGTCTTGATACGCGAGGCTGCATCCCAGGGGACAATCGTCGTCATCTCGCAAGCACCTTGTTTGGCGCCGTCCAAAGCATGTCGAGTAGAATCGAGAAGCCAGGCGCCCGACGATCGCAAGGAGGCGCCCCATGTACGTTCCAAAAGACCGCCCGCCAAAAGACCGCCCGGTCGCCACGTTATCAGCACGCCTGCCCGGGCCCGGCGATCACATCTGCACCGCCCGGTGGTTAGCCATCCGCCCGGCACAGGCATGGCGCGGTCGATCTAGTCGCTGAGCGTCGGCCACGAGGCCGACCCCAGAGCCCATCGCGCCCACTTAAATCACCGGCAATGGCATGACTGATCACCCCATCCCTACCCTCGCAAGCCGAGCCCTCCGTCTAACCATGCTCGTCATGGGTCTCGCCCTGGCGGGTTGTGCCGCTCACAACGCGGCAACGCACAGCGCCTACGAAAACGTCCTGCGGCCCGGCGATGACCTGAACAGCCTGCTTGCCCGGGCCGGCCTTAACGAGACGGAACGAAGAGAGGTCGTTCTGGGCCTGCACGGCAATCTGGGACCGGACATCGTCCAGCCTGGTCACGTCCTGACGGTCCGACGTCTCGGAACCACTCAGGAATGGGTTGAGGTGGCTCTGGATATGGGCGTCGGCGGTATCGTGACCGTGGAGGTCAGGGACGATGGCTCGTTCATCGGCATGGCTCCTCCGGACATGGATGGCAACGAGGTTGCCGTCCGCCTCGACCTGACCGGCGATGTCTCGTCATCCGTCGCCAACGCCGGCCTGCCCCGGACGGTCGCCGCCGAACTTCAAGAGGTGTTGGATCGATACGCGATCTTGGACGGCTATCGGCTTCCCGGCGGGTCCATTGATCTGGTCTATCGGGAGCCACAAGCCGTCGGCGCGATTGATACCTCCCCGATCCAATTCGCCAGCGTCGACGTCGCCGGTGACCGCTACGAGATCATTCGCACGGATGCGCCCGAGCGCGGCGAGTTTGCGGTGTATCGCAACGAGCAGCCGATCATCGCGTTGGGCCTGCCGATCGAGGACGCGCCAATCACGTCTACGTTTGGCGGCCGGCGCCATCCGATCTACGGCTCCGCCCGCATGCATTCGGGCGTCGATTTCGATGCCGACTACGGCGACCCGGTCAGCGCCGCCGGCGACGGCGAGGTGTCTTTCGTCGGCTGGTCCGGCGGGCTGGGTAATACCGTTCGCGTCGACCACGGCTACGGCATTACGACCGTCTACGCGCATCTGCAGTCATTCGAGAGCGGCCTTGCCGAGGGAGACAGCATTCTCCAAGGCGAGACCGTCGGTACCGTCGGGTCGACGGGCGTCGCCACCGGCAGCCACCTCCACTACGAGGTCCGCGTCGACGGGCGCGCGACCGACCCTCTGGACGAGTCGAGTTGGAACGCCGCTCTCGCCTCAGAATCGCCGCCGTCTCACACCCGCATGCTGCTCGATGCGTTTCGTGGAATGCTGGAAGATGTGTTTTGAGGTGGCTTGGGCCGCCGCTTGCTAACACTTGGCGATCAGCGACCCCAGGTGAGATAACTGTCAACCGATTGATTACGCCAGACCGTCAGGTCGGGCTCAGTTAGCCGTCCGCCCGAAGCGGCCTCGCAAACAGCGGCCAGTCTTTCGGCAACCATCGCCATTTGGCCGGGCAACAAGTTACACGGGTCGAGCTGGATCCAGCCTTGTTCGACCTCGTGGTCGCGGACGATGACCGCCGGATCGCCGGCGGCCAGGGCGGCGGCGATGGCGCGGGCGCTGGCCCCCGCCACGGCCGGGTCGACATTGATGCGCAAACGGTCGAGCGGGTTGTTGGTTGGGTCAGGCACGATGGTGGCATCGATGCCCGGCCTGCCCGCAAGCGCGGCGAGCCAAGTGTCAAGCGCCTGTCGTTCGGCCTTTCGGATCGCCGCATGATCACGCGCTTCCCAGGCCTTCAGCGCGGCAATCGCGCCGTAGATGCTTTCCTTGCCGACCTTCATGCCACGGCCGATGCCGATGTTTTGAAGATAGGCCGCCCGAACGCGATCGGCGGCACCGGCGACAAGACCGGCGGTCGGCCCGCCCAGGAACTTGTGGGCGGAATAGATCGCAAGGTCGGCGCCGGCTTCGATAAAGCCCGTCAGATCGTATTCCGACGCGGCATCGACGATCACCGGTAGGTTGGCCTCGTGGCACAGCGCGACGAAGGCGTCGAACGGGATCTGGCCGTAATCGACCACATGGTGAGAGACGACGTAGAGGGCCGCGGCCGTCCGTTCGTTGATGGCGCCGGTCAGTTGATGGTCCAGCACCTGGGTTGATTGGCCGACCGGAACGACCGCGGCGCCCGCTAGGCGCATAGACTGATCGACCGGGGCGCCATAATGGCAGAGATGGCCCGCCTGGATCACGACCTCATTCTTCAGGCCGCTCGCGTCAGGCAGCCGTTCAGCCGCCGCCGGGTCCAGGCCGGTCATGCATCCGGCAATCGAAAGCGTGATGCCGGCGCTGGCCGATGCGGTGACGAAACCGGCCTCCGCACCCGTCAGCCGGGCAATGGTCTCGCTGGCCAAGGCCTGCAACTCATGCATTCTGACGAAATGCGGCAGGATGGCCGCGCAGGCCTCCACCACCGGTTGACCGGCGCTGGAGGCGCCCAACCCGGTCATCGTGCCGGACACATTGATCACCGGGGTCATGCCGGAAGCGCTATAGAACGCCTGCCAATCGTGGGTACCGGATGTGGTCATCTGCCTGCCGCCCTATTGCCTATGCTGATCCGTTGCCTTCGCCGCTCATCCACTATAAGAGAATAGTGGCGTGTGAACCTTGGAGCCTTTATGCCGAACCCCGAGCCCTCCCCCAAACGGTCCCGCGTCAGCGGCATCGACCGGACGATCCAGATCCTGGACTATCTCAGCGAAGTCGGCGCCCCGACCAGCGCCTACGACATCGCCAAGTCTGTCGGCGCACCGATCTCGACGATCTATGCCATCGTCGACGATCTGGTCGCGCGCAACCTGCTGTCGCGGCCGAGCCCCAAGATGGTCTGGCTGGGCGCCCGTCTGCTGCGCTATGGGCTTGCCTATGAGGCCGGGCTGAACCTGCTGGCCGAGGCCAAGCGCGAGATGGAGATGCTGTCGCGCAAGCTGGGCGAGACTGTGCAGATCTGTGTGCGCGACGAGGGTTTCATGGTGGTGGCCGCGATGGCCTATGGCGACGGGCACTTCCGCGTCACCTCCGATGTCGGCACCCGTGTGCCGCTGAACTGGACGGCGTCCGGGCGCCTGCTGGTCGGTCATCTGTCGGCGGAGGACCGTCAGGCGATCTTTGCCGAACACGCCAAGCCGTCGCCGACCGAAAAGGCCGAAACGAACCCGGCCACGCTGGCCCAATTGGCCGGTGACGACTTCGACCGCAAGCTCGCCGTGCAGTTCGGCGCGTCCGACTTTGCCGTCTCCTGCATCGCCAGCCCGATCCGCGACGGCGACGGCACCTGCGTCGCCACCATCTCGATCGTCGCGGCGGAGCCCAAGGCGCGCGAGAAGTTCCAGGTCTATTCGGCGGAGGTCAGAGATTCGGCCGCCACGATCGAGCGCAGCGTCGGCCGCATCGCCGCCTGACACCGGCGCCGTCACCCGGCCAGCTCGAAGATCGCCTCGATCTCAACCGTGATTTGGTTGGGCAGCGAGCCCACACCGATGGCCGACCTGGCGTGCACGCCGTCGGGACCGAAGACCTCGATCAACAGGTCCGAGCAGCCATTGATCACGCGCGGATGGTCGCGATAGTCGGGCACGGCATTGACCATGCCCAGCAGCTTCACCACCCCGGCAATGCGGTCGAGCGATCCGGCAGCCTCGCGCGCGACTGAGAGCAAGTTCAGCCCGACCAGGCGGGCGTGATCGTGCGCGTCGTCAGTCGACACGTCGGCCCCTACCTTGCCCGTCAAATAGGTACCATCGGGCGTAACCGGCCCTTGGCCCGAAATGTAGAGCATGCCGCGCGAGGTCCGGACATTGGCGAAATTGCCGATCGGCGCGTGGGGTCGGGGCGGCAGGGCGATGCCCAATCGGCCGAGCCGTTGTTCCGGGCTCTCATGCGCCAAACCGATGTCAGCGTCGGCCATTAGATTTCTCCCAACCTGTGGCAGGCAACGGATTGCTGGTGATGGGCGCCGGCGATTTGCGGCGCAGGCACGCTTTCCGCACAGCGCGGTTCGGCATAGCGGCAGCGGGTGCGGAAGACACAGCCTGACGGCGGCGCCATCGGGCTTGGAATGTCGCCGCGCAACACTTCGCGCTCGCGGCCATGATCCGGGTCAGCGACCGGCGCGGCGGACAACAGCGCGCGGGAATAGGGGTGGCATGGATCGGCATAGAGGTCGGCGGCAACGCCCGCCTCCATCACCCGTCCGAGATACAGCACCACGACCCGGTCGCAGATGTATTCGACCACCGACAGATCGTGGGCGATGAACAGCATGGTGAAGGACCGCTTCTTGCGAAGGTCGTCCAGCAGGTTCAGGATCTGGGCCTGAACCGAGACATCCAGGGCCGAGACGCATTCGTCGGCGACGATGAAGTCAGGCTCCACCGCCAAGGCCCGGGCAATGCCGATGCGCTGGCGCTGGCCGCCGGAGAATTCATGCGGATAGCGCTCAATATGCTCGGCCGCCAGGCCGACCTCTTCGAGCAGGCCGACCGTGATCTCGCGCCGCTCTCGCCGTGACCGGCCGATGCCGTGCGCCTTCAAGGCCTCGCCAACGATGTCGCGCACCTTCATGCGCGGGTTCAGGCTTGAGACCGGGTCCTGAAAGATGATCTGCACACGCTTGCGCAGATCCTTCAGCGCCTTGTGGCCCAGCGAGGTGACATCGACGCCGTCGAAATCGATCGTGCCGCCCGTCGGTTCGATCAGGCGCAGAAGACAACGCCCCAGCGTCGTCTTGCCGGAACCGGATTCGCCGACCAGGCCGACGACCGAACCGCGCGGAATGTCGAAGCTGACATCGCGCACCGCATGCACCTCGCCGCGCGCGGTTCGAAAGGTCTTCGACAGACCCTCGATGCGCATCAGCGTATCGGCGGCAGCGTCAAGCGGCATCGTCGACCTCGGCCCACTTCCAGCAGCTTGTCAGATGTCCGGGCGCGCTCTCCGCCGTCACGACCGGATCGCCGCATCGCGCCTCGGCGAACTTGCAGCGCGGCGCGAAGACACAGCCGGGCGGAATGTCGAAGATGGACGGCACGGAGCCCGGGATAGGCTCGACCCGCTGCCTGGCCTTGTCGTGCCCCAGACCCCGCGCACCCGCCGGCAGCGAACCCAGCAATGCGCTGGTATAGGGATGCGATGGCTGGTGGAACAGCGCCCGGACCGGCGCCTTTTCGACCACCTCGCCCGCATACATGACCACGACCTCGTCGGCGATCTCGGCCACCACGCCCAGATCGTGGGTGATGAACAGGATCGACATGCCCAGATCATCCTGCAGCCGGCGCAGCAGCTGCAGGATCTGGGCCTGGATGGTGACGTCCAGCGCCGTGGTCGGCTCGTCGGCGATCAGCACGGTCGGGTCGCAGGCCAGCGCCATGGCGATCATGACCCGCTGGCGCATGCCGCCCGACATCTGATGCGGATGGTCGTGAAACCGGCTGGCGGCCGCCGGGATCTCGACCAGGTCCAGCATCTCCAGCGCGCTGGCGCGGGCCTCGCGGCGGCTGAGCGGCCGGTGGAGCTGGATCATCTCGGAGATCTGGTCGCCGATGGTGAACAATGGGTTCAGCGAGGTCATCGGCTCTTGAAAGATCATGGCGATCTGGCCCCCGCGCAGGGCCCGCATTTCCGCCTTCGAGGCCCGTGCCAGGTCGCTGACCGTCCCGTCGCGATGGCGGAACAGGATGTGGCCGCTGGTGATCCGCCCCGGCGGTTCCAACAGGTTCATGATCGACAGGGACGTGACCGACTTGCCGGAACCGGATTCGCCGACGATGGCCAGCGTCTTGCCTTTCGGCAGGTCGAAGGACACGTCGCGCACCGCTTTGGCCGTGCGGCGCTTGAACACGAAATGCGTGCTCAGCCGCTCCACCGACAGCACCAGATCATCGGCAAGGGCCGGCCCAGTCACCGCCCAACCTCGCAGAAATCGGTACCGATCACGGCGCATCGCGGCACGAAGCGCTGGGACAGAGCCATCTCGATGCCATGGGCATCGGTCACGACATCGTCGCTGTCGACCACATCGAACACGGTAAAATCCGCGCGCGCGCCGGGCGTCAACCCCACGGGACCGTCGAGACCCAGGAAGTGGCGCGGGTTCGTCGTGATCGCGGTGACGCAGTCGTCCAGATCAAGACCGGCAGCGTGCAGCTTCGACACGGTCGTGCCCATGTCATAGACCGGGCCGTCGATGTTGCGGGCGTGCAGGTCGGTCGAGATCGAAAACGGCTTCAGGCCGGCCTCGATAGCACGTTTGCCGACCTCGAAGCTGTAGGACGCCGCACCGTGACCGATATCCATCAAGATGCCGGCGTCCGCCAGGCGCTGGGCATACTGAAACAGCGCCGGTGTGTCGGCGATCGAGCCGCCCTGCTTGCCGTTAAAGCAATGGGTGACCACGTCGCCCGGCGTCAGGATGTCGAACACCTCGTCGATCATCGGCGGCGGTTCGCCGACATGGACCATGATGGGCAAGCCCGCGATCTCGGCCACGCGCTTGGCGATCTTGGCCGGCGTGATGCCCCAGGCGCCGACGATGACGCCGCTGGCCCGCACCTTGATGCCGCAAACTACGTCGCGATTGGCCTCGATCACCGCCAGCGTGCGGTCGATATCGATGAAGCGCGTGTCGATCAGCTCCGGCACCCGGTTGCAGGCCACAAGGCCGATGGAGCCGATATTGACGAAGGCCTTGATCGTCTCGGGCCGTCGGTCGATGACGTATTGGCGCAACCCGTGAAAGCTGGCCTCGCCTGCTGATCCCGCGTCGGCCAAGGCAGTCACGCCGGTCGGCAGGCCGGCATCTTCGGCGCGCACCGAAATGTCGGTGCCGCCATGCCAGATATGGACGTGCAGGTCGGCCCAGCCCGGCGAGATCCAGGCGCCCTTGCCATCGACCTCGCGCGCGCCAGGCGCCGGAGCATCGGCGAGTGCCCCGTCCGCACCGATGAAGATGTCGCGCGGCGCGTCGGACACGCCGAGGGCGATCGGCCGCACATTCTTAAAGGTCAGGCCGGACATCACACCTCCTTCGCCAGTCGCGGGTCCAGCGCATCGCGCAGACCGTCGCCGGCAATCTGTAAGGACAGGACGCACAGCACGATGGCCGCCCCGGGCACCAGGATCAGCCAGTCGGCGGTGCCGACGAAGGCGCGGCCGGCATTGATCATGGTGCCCCAGGTCGGCGTCGACGGATCGACCCCGACGCCGAGGAAGGACAGGCCCGCCTCCGCCAGCATCGCGTAGGCGAAGATGAAGGTGGCCTGCACGATCAGTTGCGAGACGATATTGCGCAGAATGTGGTGGACCAGGATGTTCGGCGTGGAGACGCCCAGCGCCTTGGCCGCCTCGACATAGGGCAGTTCGCGGATGACCAGGGTCGAGGCGCGCACGACCCGCGCGATGCGCGGCGCGTAGACGATCGACAGGGCCAGAATGACGTTGAACAGCGAGCCGCCCAGCGCCGCGACCAGGGCGATGGCCAGCAGGATGTCCGGAAACGCCATCATGGCGTCGATCAGGCGCGAGATCGGGCCATCCAGCCTGCGGAAGAAGCCGCCGAGCAGGCCCAGCAAAACACCGAACAGCGAGGCCAGCACCGCCGTGCCGAGCCCTACCGACAGCGATACCCGGCCGGCATAGATCGCCCGTGAGAAGACATCGCGGCCGAATTCGTCGGAACCGAGCAGGAATTGCCCGCCCGGCGGCGTCAGCCGGTCGCGGATCGACATGGCGTTCGGCTCGTAGGGCGCGATGAGCGGCGCGAAAATGGCCGCGAGGGCGATGATCGCCAGGATGATCAGGCCGATCAGCACCGAGCGCCGCTGGATCAGCACCTGCCACAGGCTGACCTGCATGGCGGCGGAGACGCTGGCGGCCATCGCCTAGTACCTCACCCGCGGGTCGATGGCGAGATAGACCATGTCGATCAGAAAGTTGATCACGACATAAAGCCCGGCAACGACCAGCAACGTGCCCTGGATGACCGGATAGTCGCGCCTCAGCACGGCGCCAACCACCAGCGAGCCGATCCCGGGCAGGTTGAACACCCGCTCCGTCACCACGGCGCCGGAGATCAACAGGGCGAACGTCAGGCCGATCACGGTGACCACCGGGATCAGGGCATTCTTGAACGCGTGGCGCAGCACCACGCGCCGTTCCGACATGCCCTTCGACCGCGCAGTACGGACATAGTCGTCAGACAAGACATCCAGCATCGATGCGCGGGTGAAGCGGATGATCAGGGCGGAATTGACCACGCCCAACACGATCGAGGGCAGCACCAGATGGCCCATGCGGTCGGCGAAGCTCGCATCCGGCCCGCCATAGCCGGAGACCGGGAACCAGCCGGCGTCGGTCGCCAAATACTGCTGCAGGATCAGCCCCATCCAGAAGGACGGGATCGAGGCCGCCAGCATGGCGCCGGAGATGGAGCCCTGATCGAACAGCCCGCCGCGGTAATAGGCCGAGACGATGCCGATCGGCACGGCGATCGAGGTCGCGATCAGGATCGAGAACAGGGTCAGGAAGATCGTCGGCTCGGCGCGCTGGCCGATCACCTCCAGCACCGGCAGGTCGAAGAAGATCGATTCGCCGAAATCGCCGGAGGCGATCTGGCCGACAAAGCGCAGGAACTGGGCGATGATCGGCTGATCGAGGCCCAGCCGGGCGCGCAATTCCACCACGTCCTCGGGCATGGCATCCGGCCCCAGCATCAGTGCCGCCGGGTCGCCGGGCGCCAGACGGACGATCACGAAGACCACCGTCACCACAATGGCCAGCACGATGATCATCCCGAGGACGCGGTTGAGGATGTAGCGAAGCACGTGTCCCTGCCCTATGCCCGGCGCACCATCACAGCTTAGCGCAAGCGGTCAAGGCCGCGCGCCGCTTAACGCCGCGAAAGGTGGCGGCTGCCCCGCGACCAAGCAGGGCAGCCGCCGTCCGGTCACTGGTCCAGATAGGCGTTCCAGAAGTACGGCCACGGTGTCGGCGTGATGCCATGCAGGTCGGACGACTGGGCCATCAGGGCGTTGAAGCCGCCGACCTTGTAGAACGGCACCTGCTCATAGACGAGGCGCTGTAGGTCGGCGAACAGCTCGACCCGCCGGTCGGGATCGGTCTCCGACACGAACTCGTCAAAGATCGCGTCCTTTTCCTCATCGATCCAGCCGACGCGCGAGGTCGACGAGTACATGCTGGTCAAGGCCGGCTCCGGCAGGAAGGGCGAGTGGGTGATGAAAATGTCCCACAGCTCCGGATTGTCCCGACGCTCGGTCAGGGTTGCCCAGTCGACCACGTCCAGATCCACGTTGAAGCCGGCGGCCTCCAGATAGATCTTGGCGACCTCCGCCATCCGAAAATGGAACTCATACTGGTGCGAGGTCAGGATTCTGAGCGGCGTGCCGTCATAGCCCGCCTCCTGCAGCAGGGCGGCGGCGCGCTCCGGATCGGCCTGGTTATAGAGGTCAGCCCCCTCCTCGTTGTGCCAAACATAGGATTCCGGGAACATAGCGGCATCGACGACGAAGAAGTTCTCGTCGCCGAACGCGGCCAGCAGCATATCCTCCGGCGCCAAGGCGGCCTGCACGGCCTGGCGAACCGTCTGGTCGGTGTTCAGCCCGTCCTTCAGGTTGAAGGCGAAGACCGGCCAGCCGAAGGGCGCCAGCAGGATCGGCTCCACGCCCTCGCTGTCGCCCAGCCGCTCAAAGGACTCGGTCGGCAGCCCGTCGGCATAATGATACTGACCGGCGACAATGCCCTCCACCCGCGTGCTGGAGTCCGGCACCGGAATGAAGCGGATCTCGTCCAGATACTGCGCCCGATGTCCCGAGCCCGCACTCGACGGCTCGTCGCGCGAGACATAGTCGTCGAAGCGCACGACCTGGATGTACTGGTCCGGCCGATGCTCCTCCAACCGGTACGGGCCGGTGCCGACGATGTCGGACACCTCATCGCCGCCCAGCACTTCTTCCGGCATGATCGCGGCGGCGGAGTTCGAGAAGGCCAGCAGCGACAGCAGCGGCGCGTAGGATTCCGTCAGCGTGATCACGACCGTGCTGTCGTCCGGGGCCTCGACCGACGCGATCTGATCAGCCAAGCCGCGGCCGCGGGTCGCGACCTCCTGCCAGCGGTTCAGGGAGGCGACCACGTCGCCCGCATCCATGGTCGAGCCGTCATGGAAAGTGATGCCGTCGCGCAAGGCGATCGTGTAGGTCAGGCCGTCATCGCTGACCGTCGGCATGTCGGCCGCCAGCAAGGGCACGACGCGCCAGTTCTCATCGAACGTATACAGCGTCTCGAAAAAATGCTGGGTGACGATGCTGACCACGTCAGCGGTCGACATCATCGGGTCCAGGGTCGGCGGCTCGCCGATGATCGCGACATCGACCACGCCGCCCTGGGTTTGGGCCAGCGTCGCCGCGCC
This sequence comes from Alphaproteobacteria bacterium, assembly GCA_028277405.1. GTDB lineage: Bacteria > Pseudomonadota > Alphaproteobacteria > DSM-16000 > Inquilinaceae > JANQGH01. Next base: position 77,987 of record JANQGH010000095.1, read on the forward strand.
CGGCAGCAGGGCGCCCAGGGCGCAGGTGGCGACAAGCACTGTTTTCAGACGTAGCATTGACCTCTCCTCATCTCTTGTTGGGCTCGCGAACGCGCTTTCGTTCCGTGATCTTTCCCACGGCTGTCACTTTCGCCAAAACACCGTTGTTGTGGAAGTTACTCCACAAGAACGTAATAGAAGCGCAGAGGGGCAAACGCTGTCAAGACGGTTTGAAGGGACCGGACCGCTGGATCGTGATGACCGGGATGTGGCCACGCGCCGCATCGTCCTGGAATCTGGTCCGCGCTGCCTCTAGGCTGGCCGACAGGCGTCGCAAAAGGGGAAGATCGATCACCATGCCAACCTTGCGAGCAGCTGTTCTTGTCGGTCTCGGCGTCATGCTTGCTGCCTGTCAAAGCACGACGCCATCCAATGTCGAAACTGCGTCAACGAGCGGTCCCATCGTGATTGGCACGGCGGGGCCCATGACCGGCCAGTATGCGGTGTTCGGCCGGCAGATGCGCGAAGGGGCGATCCTGGCGGTGGACGACCTTAACGCGGCCGGTGGCGTTCTGGGACGAGAGGTGGAGTTGCTGATCGGCGACGACCGTTGCGGTCCGCGGCAGGCGGTCTCGGTCGCCAATGAAATGGCCTTGGATGGCGTGGTGTTCATGGCGGGGCATTTCTGCTCAGGCGCCTCAATTCCGGCCTCAGAGGTCTATACCGACGAGGCCATCTTGCAGATCTCGCCCGCGTCGACCAACCCGGCCCTGACGGTGACCGGAGGCGACAATGTGTTCCGCGTCGCCGGCCGTGACGATCAGCAGGGGACAATTGCCGGCACCCTAATCGCCGACGATTATCCGACAGGCACTATCGCCGTGCTCCATGACGGCAGCACGTACGGCCAGTATCTGTCCCAGGCGGCAATGGTGACGCTCGCCGGGCGCGGTGTGCCAGTTGCGATCTTCGAAAGCTACCCGCAAGGACTAGCCGACGCAGGCCCGCTCGTCGCCGAGTTGGATCAGCAAAATGTCGATGTGCTTTATGTCGCTGGCTATCACGACGATGTGGCGCTCATCGCGCGGACCTTGCGCGAGCTGGGGATGGGGACGCAGCTGATCGGTGCCGACGCACTCGTGACCGATGAGTTCCACGCACTTGCTGGCGCGGCAAGCGACGGTACCCTGATGACTTTCGGCCCAGACCCGCGCAATTTCCCGGAAGCAACGGATGTCGTGGTGCGGTCGCGCGCGTACGGCTTCGAGCCGGAAGGTTACGTGCTCTATACCTATGCCGCCATCCAAGTATGGGCGGAAGCGGCCGAAAGGGCCGGCACGACGGACACCGACGCTATCGTCGCCGAAATGCGCGACGGCGCCTTTGACACGGTGATCGGTCGCCTGACTTTCGACGAGAATGGCGACATCGAGCAGCCCGCCTATGTCTGGTACGAGTGGCGAAATGGACGCTACTGGGAGCTTGACTGAGTTCAAGGATGAGTACCGCTGATCGATTTGGACCTTGCTCGCCCTTCCTCATCGTTTCCGATGTTCCCCGGTCGGTGAAGCATTACGTGGAAAGTCTCGGCTTCGGGTGCACGGTTCGGACGCCTGAAGACGATCCTTTCTTTGCCATCGTGGCGCGCGGTTCTGCTCAGATTATGCTGAAGGCGATTGGCCCTGATGTTGCGCCGCTACCCAACCATCAACGGCATGCATGGGCCCGCTGGGACGTCTTTATCTTTGTGTCGGACCCCGACGCGCTGGCGAACGAGTTTGCGGATCGTACCGTTCCGTTCCACCAACCGCTCGCCGACACCGACGACGGTTTGCGTGGTTTCGAGGTGGCCGATCCAGACGGCTATATCTGTTTCTTCGGCCGGCCCGTCAGCTAGCCGGCTGCACCGCGTCGCGTTGGTGGCGCAGGCGGTAGGCCCGCGGCGTGGTGCCGAAGCGGTCGCGGAACATGCGGTAGAAATGGCTGAGATTCTCCAGCCCGCAGTCCAGTGCGATGTTGGTGATGCTGTCGTCGGACCCGGACAGCAGCCTCGCGGCATGGTCCATGCGCAACCGGTTGACATAAGCCGAGGGCGAGACGCCGAGATACTGCCGGGCGGTGCGACAAACATGCTCATGCGCCCGGCCGGCCGCCCGAACGAAACCGGTTGCACCGAGCCGAAACACCTTCGGGTCGCGCGAGGCCTGGCAAGCTGAGATCAGCCAGGCCGGCGCGTGTGAGGCAATATCCTCCGTTTGGTCAACGACCCGCGTCATGACGCCGAGCAGGAAGCTTTCGATCCGCGCCAGGCTCCTTGGACCGGTCTGCAGCTCGTGCGCCAGGCGGTCCAGGGTCTGCTGCTGAGCCTCCAGCAAGGGGTAGGATTCGGGCAGGCGCGCCGTTGACCAGAAGAACTTGCCCGCCAGATCGCCGCCATAGCGGGTGACCAGATGGTCGGCGGAATCGGGATGAAACATGATGTTGACGATCCGGCACGGCTCCGACCCCAGCGCTTGAAAGCCGTGGACGTCTTGCGCGCGCATGAACACCAGCCGGCCCGGCCCGAGCGTGATTTTCTCACCGTTCACCCAATGCATCACCCGCCCGCGCTCGAACCAGAAACATTCCGGATAATCGTGGGTGTGCAGCACCCGGGGCGGCTTGGCCTCAAGATGCTTGCGCGCGAAATGGAAGCGCTCGCCGTCGCGCAGATAGTTGGCGATATGGAAGGTTCGGACATGCATGATATCAATTTAGCACAAAGAAAAGTCAAAATGGGGCGGGAATAATCAAATAGGGAAAAGGTAGGGTTGGGTCATCAAAGGGAGAGGACCCACCATGCTAGCGGAAACGCTGGACCTGGCGTTTAAACCCGTCGTCAACGCCGACCCGAAGCGGCTGAGTGCGGGGCAGATCGAGTTTTACAATCGCGAAGGCTATCTGACGCCGTTCGACGTGTTTTCGGCCGATGGGGCCGATGCCAACCGGCGCTATTTCGACAGCCTGCTTAACCAGGTGGCCGATCGCGGCGCCTATTCGATCAACTGCTATCAGGCGCGCTGCCGGGGCATCTGGGACCTGTGCACCGAGCCGCGCATCCTGGATCTGGTCGAAGACCTGATCGGGCCGAATATCGTCTGCTGGGCCTCGCACTTCTTCTGCAAGTTGCCGCGCGATCCCAAGGTCGTGCCATGGCATCAGGATGCGGCCTATTGGAAGCTGTCGCCGGCGCGCACGGTCACGGTCTGGCTGGCGATCGACGACGCGGACGAGGCGAACGCGGCCATGCGCTTCATCCCCGGCACCCACGACAAGGGCCATCTGCGGCAGAACGAGATCGATAAGGGTGAGAGCGGGTCGGTCCTGCATCTTGAGACCGCCGACGCGGAGGCGATGGGCCAGCCGGTCTCGAACAATCTACGGGCCGGCCAAGTCTCGCTGCACGCCGACATGTTGGTCCACGGCTCCAAGCCCAACCGGTCGGACCGGCGCCGGACCGGCCTCACCATCCGCTATTGCCCGCCGGAGGTGGACGTCGTGGACGCGCGCTGGGCCAAGAGCGTGGAACCGATCATTTGCCGCGGCGAGGACCCCACGGGCAAGTGGCATCACCACCCGCGCCCGGCCGGCGATGACATTACGGACGATCGCGGACCGCTGAACATCGGCGGCAACTGACGCATGACACTTGGATCGAACTTGGCCGCCGGGGAGAGAGCATCGTGAAGCTCAAATGGCATGGGCATGCCGCGTTCAGCATCACCGGTGCGGACGGCTCTTCGATCATTACCGATCCCTACACGCCGGAAGGCGTTGGTTACGCGCCGATCACGGACACGGCCGATCTGGTCATCACCTCGTCCGACGATGACGACGCCCATTGCCGCGCCGACCTGATCCAGGGGTCGCCGGCCACGATCAATGCGCTGAACATCGCCAAGAATGGTGGTCGCCAAGCGGTGAACGGCGTCGAGATCTCGGCGATCGAGGCGATGGAGTTCAAGGACCATCCCGAACACGCGCCAGGCCAAAACGCCATGTACCGGTTCACGGTCGACGGCATCCGCATCGCCCATATGGGCGATGTCGGCAACAGGCTCAGCGACCGACAGATCGCTTTCTTCGAAGACACCGATTTGCTGCTGGCGTTGGCCGGCGGCTATCTGACGATCGAATTCCCCGATCTCATGGAAATGATCCACGCGGTCCGGCCCAAGCTGGTCGTGCCGATGCATTTCCGCACGCTGACCTACAGGCCGCGCAACACGCACTGGATCGAGGCGTTCCTGGCGCATTTTCACGACAAGGATGTCGACTTCGCATTCGGCAGCGAAGTGGATTTGAGCACGGATGACATCCCGCGGGAAACGCGGGTTCTGGTGATGGACTACGCCCGGTAAGAGGCGGTGAGAAGAACACGAGCGAGCCCAAGGGCTACGAGGGAGCAAGATCGAAACACTTAGCCGACAAAAGCGGCCATTGAGATCGCGGCTAAGGGAACGATTGTTCATGTCGACCCTGGGCGCGGCGCCTGTTCGTGCCGCGACGGAACCGACCACACAGAACGGCCAAGAGACTTGGGAGGAAAACAGATGAACTCAGTACGCAACGGTCTGCTGGCGGCCTCGGCCATCGCGCTGGCCCTGACGGCATCACCCGCGCTGGCACAGGACGTGCCGCGCGAGCAAACCGTGATCTTCGATCTCGACCGCACGATCGCCGACCCAACGAATTTCAACTGGTTCACCCCCGGCGCCTATCAACGCGTCCAGGGCGCCCACCAGGCGATGTGGGAACCGCTGTTCATCCTGAACTACGAATCCGGCGAGATCGAACCGTGGCTCGGCACCAGCTTCGAGCCCAACGATACGCTGGATGCCTGGACCTTGACGCTGCGCGACGGGGTCGAATGGTCGGACGGCGAGCCGTTCAATGCCGACGACGTGATCTTCACCATCAACATGCTGCTCGGGGACGAAACGGCGGCCTTGCAAGAGGCGGCCAACATGCAGCAATGGGTCGAGAGCGTCGAAAAGATCGACGACCACACGGTTCAGTTCAACCTGGTCGGCGCCAACCCGCGCTTCCCGCTGGACTATTTCTCGGTTCGGATCTTTGGCAGCCTGTTGATCATGCCCGAGCATGTCTGGGCCGGCCAGGATCCGGAGACCTTCAAGTTCTATGACGAGGAGCAGGGCTGGCCGATCGGCACCGGCCCTTACACCTTCACCACGGCGGATACCAGCCGCGCCGTTTGGGACCGCAACGACGATTGGTGGGGTGCTGCCTCCGGCTTCATTGAACTGCCTGAACCGCAGCGCTTGATCTGGCTGGAATCGGGCACGGAGGAAAACCGCGCCCAGCTGTTGGCCAACAACCAGCTCGATGCCGCCCAGACCGTGACCTTGGGCGCCTTCGAAGTGATCCAGGCCATGAACCCGGCGATCATCGCCTGGCATGGCGGCATGCCCTTCTCCTGGCCCGACCCGTGTGCCCGCCAGCTTGAGTTCAACACCACGGTCGCGCCCTGGGACGACCCGAACATGCGGCGCGCGATCAACAACATCATCGATCGCGATCAGATCGTGAATGTCGCCTATGAAGGCACCACCATCCCGTCGCGCACCATGTTCGTCGAATACGCGGCGATGGCCCCGTTTATCGACGCGATCCTGGCCGAAGGCATGACGCTTCCGACCTCAGCCAATCTCGACGAGGCCCGGGCCTTGATCGAGGGTGCTGGCTACACGCTGAATGGCGACATCTATGAGCGTGACGGCGAGCCGTTGACCGCCGACATCATCGTCAACTCGGCGAGCACGGAACTGACCCGCGCGGTCGATCTGATCGTCGAGCAGTTTCGGCGTGCCGGCATCGACGCCATCGCCCGGCCGGTTGAGAACTCCGTCTTCTGGGGTACTGTCCTGCCGCTCGGCGAATATGATCTTGCCTATACCTGGCTATCCTGCGGTTCGGTAAACGAGCCCTGGGCCTCGATGAACCGGTACACCAACCATTTCGTCGTGCCGGTCGGCGAGCGCTCGCCCGGCTTCAACAACTCAGCACGCTGGGATACCGAGGCGACAGCCAGCTACACCGCGATCGTCGACGAGATCGGCAGCATGCCGCTGGGTGATCCGGCCATTCCGGGCATGGTCGCGGAGGCCTATCAGTACTTCCACGACGAGATGCCGTTCATTCCGCTCGTTCAGGCCTCCAAGCTGTTGCCTTACAACACGACCTATTGGACCGGCTGGCCGACGGCGGAGGACAACTACATCCATCCCGCCCACTGGTGGAACCACACCCACCGGATCATCCACAATCTGGAGCCGGCCCAATAGGCAGATGGTTGGCCGGGGCGCGCCCGCTGGTTCGCCCCGGCCGACGGCCAACTGGGATTCCGAAACCCATGACTTCAATCAAAGAACACTTCGCCGATCACGGCTACTACCTGGCCAAAGGTGTCTATTCGTCCGCCGAAATCGCCGCGCTGGAGCGCGATTTCGACCGGATCGTCGACCAGCTTTCCGTTTCCGGCGAGCGGATCGACGCGACCTGGAGGGGCGACGCGACGGCCCAACTCGCCGGCAAGGACGACGTCATCATCCACACGCACAATGTTCAGAAATACTCGCGCGCGTGGCTTGATGCGTTTTTGAATCAGCGCTTCCTGGATGCAGCCTCCGAGATCCTGGGCGAAGACATCGTCCTGCATCACAGCAAGCTGTTCCAAAAGCCGCCGGAAAAGGGCTCGCCCTTTCCGATGCATCAGGACTGGACCTACTTCCCGACCGAAAAGGACACGATGATCGCCGGCATCATCCACGTCTCGAACGCGACAGACGAGATGGGCTGCCTTCGGGTCTATGACGGCAGCCACAGGCTGGGCCGCGTTGAGGGCACCAACGGGCGGGTTGCGTCGGACCTGCTGGCGGACTACCCGATCGAACGGGCCCAGGTCATCGAGGCCGAGCCCGGCGACGTGGTGTTCTTTCATTACTTCACGCTGCACGGCTCGATGCCGAACCGGTCCAGCCGGACGCGCAAGACCGTGCTGGTGCAGCTTTATTCCGGCGACGACAAGGTCGAAAGCGACAACAAGCACCCCAACGAAGGCATGGTGCTGCGCGGGTGGAATCACCACAGCACGCGCGATAACTCGGGCGTCTACGGCTAAGAAGAAGGGCGGTCGGCGCCATGCCGGCCAACCCCTCCATGCCGTGAAGGGAGGAAACGATGGGACGAATTCCGGCAGGGTACCTGTTTCGGCGGCTCGGCATCTTCGTCCTGACGATCTGGCTGGCCGCGACGGTTATCTGGATCATCCCCCGACTGGCGCCGGGCGACCCGATCTCGGCCATGGTGGGCCGCATGGCGGCCTCCGCCGGGTTCATCGAAAACGCCGATGCGATCATCGAAGGCTGGCAGGAACGTTTCGGCCTCAACGAGCCGTTGTTCAACCAGTATCTCCGCTACCTTTGGGGTTGCCTGCGGTTTGATTTCGGTTACTCGCTGGCCAGTTTCCCGACCCAGGTCAGCACGCTGATCGGCTTTGCCCTGCCCTGGACCATCGGCCTCCTGCTGCTGGCCGTGACCATCACCTTCATCTTCGGCAATTTCGTCGGCGCGATCATGGTCTGGTCGCACACGCCGCGAATCATCAAGGCGCTGATACCGTTCGGGCTAGTCTTCACCTCGATCCCGACGATCCTGGCCGCGCTCTTATTGCTCTACGTCTTTGCCTTCCTGTTGAACGCCTTTCCCATGCGCGGCGCCTACGCGCTGGGGGTCGAACCCGGCCTCAGTTGGGACTTCATTTGGACGGTGATCTATCACGGGACCCTGCCGGCGCTGGCGATTATCCTGGTCAGCTTCGGCTATTGGGCGCTGGGCATGCGCGGCATGATGATCACGGTGGAGGGCGAGGACTATATCCAGCTTGCCAAGGCCAAGGGCCTGAAGCCCTTCCACATCCTCTACCGCTACATGGTCAGGAACGCGATCCTGCCGCAGATCACGGCCTTTGCGCTGGCCCTGGGCACGCTGGTTTCCGGCCAGATCCTGGTCGAATACATCTTTGGCTATCCGGGCATGGGCAAGCTGATCTATGACGCGATCATCACCCAGGATTTCGCGGTCATCCAGGGCACGTCCTACATCGTCATCCTGCTGACCGCGATCGCGGTGTTGATCGTCGACCTGGCCTACCCCTTCATCGACCCCCGGATTTCCTTGAAAGGAGGTCGCTGATGTCCGACGCGCAAATGACCTCCGAGGCGCTGGAAACGGCCGATGCGGGCAAGCCCGAACGGACGATGGGCCGGTTCAACAAGTGGGACACGCCTTGGCTGAACGGCAAGCTGCTGACCGGCGCCGGGATTATCCTGGCGATCCTGGTCATGGGGCTGATCGGCCGCTTGGTCTGGGACACGGAACTGGCCTTTACCGGCTCGTCGCCCCTGAACCTGCCGCCTGTCGGCTTTGAGAACAATCGCGGGCAGGTCGGCGAATGGGCGCATCCGCTGGGCACCGAGAATTCCGGCCGCGACATGCTGGCCGTGCTGCTGCTGGGCACGCCGAACACCTTCCTGATCGGCGCGATCGCGGCCGCCGCCGGCATGGGCATCGGCATCGTTCTTGGCTTCAGTTCCGGCTTCATCGGCGGCTGGGTCGACGGCGTCATCCGCCTCGCCGCCGACGTCACGATCACGATCCCCGCCCTGATGGTACTGGTGGTGATCAGCGCCGTGCTGCGCCAGATCGACCTGGTCACCATGGCCTTGCTGATCGCCGCCTTTGCCTGGCAATCGCCGACGCGCCTGATCCGGTCCCAGGTGTTGAGCATGAAGGAGAGCGGTTATGTGCGTATGGCCAAGCTCTCCGGCGCCTCGACCATCGACATCATGTTCAAGGAGATGCTGCCGAACCTGATCCCGTATCTGTTCGCCAGCTTCATCGCCGGCGCCACGGGCGCGATCCTGGCGGCCGTCGGGTTGGAGACGCTGGGCCTTGGCCCTCAGCGGGTGCCGACGCTGGGCGGCACGATCTATGACGCGATCAGCGCCGCCGCCCTGCTGCGCAACATGTGGTGGTGGTGGGGCCTGCCGACCGTGCTGTTGGCGCTGATGTTCGTGGGCCTGCTGCTGGTCAATCTCGGCCTTGACGAGATCGCCAACCCGCGCCTGCGCAAGGCGTCGAAGTAGGAGGTCGTGATGCTGGACAACAGCCCGCAGCGGACGGCCGCGCTGGAGGTCAAGGGCCTCAAAATCTACTACGAGACGCCCGCCGGAGACGTGCGCGCCGTCGATGACGTCTCCTTCACGCTCTACGAAGGTGAGACGCTCGGCTTTGTCGGCGAGAGCGGCTGCGGCAAGTCGACCGCGTCGATGGGCATCCTGCAACTGATCACGCCGCCAGGCCGTATCGTCGCCGGCGAAGTCCGGCTCGATGGCCAGAACCTGCTGGAGCTGTCGGAGGAGGAACTGCGGCGCCAGCGCTGGGAGAAGCTGTCGCTGATCCCCCAGGGCGCCATGAACTCGCTGAACCCGACGATGAGGATCAGCGCCCAGTTCCGCGACGTGATCCAGACCCATGAGGGCAAGCAGCCTAAGGCGAAGCTGAAGCAGCGCATCCTGGACCTGTTCCAGACCGTCGGCCTGCCGGCGCGCATCTACAGCATGTACCCGCATGAACTGTCCGGCGGCATGAAGCAGCGCGTCTGCATCGCCATGGGCATCGCGCTGAACCCGAAGGTGATCATCGCCGACGAGGCGACCTCGGCGCTGGACGTGGTCGTACAGCGGGTGGTTGCCCAGACCATGTTGAAAGTGAAAAAGGCGCTAGGCGTGTCCATGATCATGATCGGCCACGACATGGGCCTGATGGCCCAAATGGTCGACCGGATCGCGGTCATGTATGCCGGCCACATCGCCGAGATCGCCACGGTCGAGCAGATGTTCCGCCGGCCCGGTCACCCCTATTCGCAGGTGCTGATCGACAGCGTGCCATCCCTGACCGAGCGCCAGGCGCTGCGCGTGGTCGAGGGCATCACGCACGACCCGCGCAACCCGCCCAAGGGTTGCATCTTCCAACTGCGCTGCCCGCATGCCATGGATGTCTGCCGGCGGGAGCCGCCGGAGCGGCGCGAGATCGAGCCGGGCCAGGAGGTCGCCTGTCACCTGTGGCAACGCCAACCAGACGGGAGGTACGCGGATGTCCGACAATCTGCTTGAGATCCGCAACGTCTCGAAGATCTACGGGCCGGTCGATACGGGCCTGGTCGCCCTGCACGATTTCAGCCTGACAATCCCCAGATCGCCGGCCGAGATCGTCACCATCGCGGGCGAGAGCGGCAGCGGCAAGTCGACCCTCGCCTCACTGGCGCTGGGCTTCATCAAGCCCACCTTCGGCTCGATCGTCGTGGACGGTCTTGATGTCGGCAACGCCTCGCCGGCCGAAATGCGCGAGTATCACCGGCACGTCCAGGCCGTCTTCCAGGACCCGTTTGGGGTCTACAATCCATACTATCGCGTCCAGCACGTCTTCGATCTGGTGATCAAGAACTACAAGCTGGCCAGCAGCCGCGCCCAGGCCCGCGACATGATGGAGGAGTCGCTGAACGTCGTCGGCCTGCATGGCGACGACGTGTTGCGCAAGTACCCCCACCAGCTTTCCGGCGGCCAGCGCCAGCGCATCATGATGGCCCGCGCCTATATGGTGAAACCGAAGATGATCGTGGCCGACGAGCCTGTGTCCATGGTCGACGCGTCCCTGCGCGCCTCGATCCTGGACGTGATGATGAAGCTGCGCGACGAGCAAGGCATCTCGTTCCTTTACATCACCCACGATCTGTCAACCGCCTACCAGATCGGCGACAAGATCATTCTGTTCTAC
>JANQGH010000005.1 GCA_028277405.1 Alphaproteobacteria bacterium
TCACCAAGGACGGCGTCACCGTCGCCAAGGAAATCGAGCTTTCCGACAAGTTCGAGAACATGGGCGCCCAGATGGTCCGCGAGGTCGCCTCGAAGACCAACGACATCGCCGGTGACGGCACCACCACGGCGACCGTTCTGGCCCACTCGATCGTCCGCGAGGGCGTGAAGGCCGTGGCCGCCGGCATGAACCCGATGGATCTGAAGCGCGGCGTCGATCTCGCCGTCGACGCGATCGTCGAGGACATCAAATCGCGCAGCCGCACCGTGGAGACCAATGAAGAGGTCGCGCAGGTCGGCACCATCTCCGCCAATGGCGACAGCTCGGTCGGCGAGATGATCGCCAAGGCCATGGAGAAGGTCGGCAATGAGGGCGTGATCACGGTCGAGGAAGCCAAGTCCCTCGACACCGAACTGGAAGTCGTCGAAGGCATGCAGTTCGATCGCGGCTACCTGTCGCCGTACTTCGTGACCAACGCGGAGAAGATGACCACGGAGCTGGAAAGCCCGTACATCCTCCTGCACGAGAAGAAGCTGTCGAACCTGCAGGCCATGCTGCCGGTGCTCGAGGCCGTCGTTCAGTCCGGCAAGCCGCTTCTGATCGTCGCCGAGGACATCGAGGGCGAGGCCCTGGCCACGCTCGTGGTCAACAAGCTGCGCGGCGGCCTGAAGGTCGCGGCCGTGAAGGCGCCGGGCTTCGGCGATCGTCGCAAGGCGATGCTGGAAGACATGGCCATCCTGACCGGCGGCACCGTCATCTCCGAAGATGTCGGCATCAAGCTCGAGAACGTCACGCTCGACATGCTCGGCACCGCCAAGAAGGTCCAGATCACCAAGGACGAGACCACCATCGTCGACGGTGCCGGCGAGAAGGCCGACATCGAAGGCCGGATCGCCCAGATCAAGGCCCAGATCGAGGAGACCACCTCCGACTATGACCGTGAGAAGCTGCAAGAGCGTCTGGCCAAGCTGGCCGGCGGTGTTGCCGTGATCCGTGTCGGTGGTGCCACCGAGGTCGAGGTGAAGGAGAAGAAGGACCGGGTCGACGACGCCATGCACGCCACGCGTGCGGCGGTCGAGGAAGGCATTGTCGCCGGTGGCGGCGTTGCCCTGCTCTATGCCGGCAAGGTCCTGGACGGCCTGAGCCCGGAGAACAACGAGCAGCGCGTCGGCATCGACATCGTGCGTCGCGCGATCCAGTCGCCGGTGCGTCAGATCGTCGGCAATGCTGGCGGTGACGGCTCGGTTGTTGTCGGCAAGCTGCTGGAGCAGTCGGACGTCAATCACGGCTTCAACGCCGCTACCGGTCAGTACGAAGACCTGGTGAAGTCCGGCGTCATCGACCCGACCAAGGTCGTGCGCACCGCGCTGCAGGATGCGGCCTCCGTCGCTTCGCTGCTGATCACCACCGAGGCCATGGTCGCCGACAAGCCGGAGCCGAAGCCGGCCGCCGGCGGTGCCCCCGACATGGGCGGCATGGGTGGCATGGGCGGTATGGGCGGCATGGACTTCTAAGGTCCGCGTCCCACCGACCAGCAATGGTCCGAGAGCTTGGCTCTCACGCCGAAGGCCCCGGGGATCGACCGATCTCCGGGGTCTTTTGCGTTCCAACAACGCAACGCTGCCAACATGATCGCTGGATTGTGACCCCCATTCGCCCCACGTTAGGGTCCTGACATGACCTCGACGGTACCCTCTCCACAATCGCGCGGTTGGCCTGGCGGTCGGCTGGCGCGGGCGACAGGTCGGCTGACCCAGGCGATCTGGCGTTGGCTGTTGCGCTGGGGCCTGGTCGTGCTGGGCGGCGTGATCGTCTTGATCGGGCTTGCGCTAGGCCCGTTGCCGGGGCCGGGCGGCATCCCGATCGTCGCGGTCGGCCTGATCCTGATCCTGCGCGGCTCGCTGACCGCCAAGAAGGGTTTTGTCCGCCTTCACCGGCGCTATCCGCGCTTCGTCGGTCCGGTCCGCCGGTTTTTACGCTGGCGCTGGCGCCGCGATCCCCAGACACGATCCTAGGCTCCGTTGACCTAGAGCTCTTACGTCACCTTTCGCTGTTGATGTGACTTCGATAATTCGATATTTTCCGAAATATGGAAGAACAGACCGCGATCGATGCCTTGTCGGCGTTGGCCCACCCGACCCGGCTGCGCACATTCCGTATGCTGGTGAAAGAAGGCCCCAATGGTCTGACGGCCGGCGATATCGCCAATCAGGTCATGGTCCCGCCCTCGACCCTGTCGACCCATCTGGCCCTGCTGCAGCGAGCCGGGCTGATAAGCGCCAGGCGGCTGGACCGACGGATCTTTTACGCGGCCGACATCGAGGGCACACGACGGTTGCTGAGCTTTCTGACCGAGGATTGCTGTCAGGGACGGCCCGAAATCTGCGGCGCGCTGGTCGCGGCACTGGACACCTGCTGAACGAGGACGCCATGAACGATCAGAGCAAGCCCTACAACATCCTGTTCTTGTGCACCCACAACTCCGCGCGCAGCGTGATGGCGGAATGCGTGATCAACCGGCTCGGCGCCGGCAGGTTCGTCGGCTATTCGGCCGGCAGCCAGCCGTCGGGGGCCATCAATCCGGCGGTCAAGACGCTGTTGGAACGCCTGAACTACGACACCGCTGGCTTGCGGTCCAAGGACTGGAGCGATTTTGCGACCCAAGACGCGCCGCCTATGGACTTCGTCATCACCGTCTGCGACCAGGCCGCGGGCGAGGTCTGCCCTGTCTGGCCGGGCCAGCCGATGACCGCCCATTGGGGCTTTCCCGACCCGTCCTCCTTCGAGGGCACGGACAGCGAGAAGGCGGCCTTCGTCGCCGACGTCTATCGCATGATCGAGCGCCGCATCGGCATCTTCGTGAACCTGCCGATCGACGGGCTGGAGCGCCTGAAGCTGCAACAGCAGCTCGATGCCATCGGCAGGACCAGCCTGACGCCGGAACCGGCGGGTGGCTGACCAGGGCAACACGCCGGCCCGGCGCCTCGCTGCCGAGGCGCTGGGCACGGCCTTCCTGCTGGCGACGGTCGTCGGCTCCGGCATCATGGGCGAGGTGCTGGCCGGTGGCATCACCGGCCTGGCGCTGTTGGCCAACGCGGTTGCGACCGGCGCGATCCTGATCGTCCTGATCCTGATCTTCGGCCCGATCTCCGGCGCCCATTTCAACCCGGCGGTGACCCTGGCCTTCTGGCTGCGGCGCGAGATCGAGGGCCGAATGGCGTTCGCCTATGTCGTTATGCAGCTCGCCGGTGGCGCGGTTGGGGTCATCGTCGCCAATGCCATGTTCAATCTGCCGTGGGTTCACTGGTCGGTGACCGAACGGGGCGGCGGCGGGCAGTGGCTGGCCGAGGGTGTGGCCACGTTCGGGCTGGTCGTCACCATCCTGGGCTGCCTGCGGGCGCGGCCGGAGGCGGTCCCGTATGCCGTCGGGCTGTTCATCACCGCCGGCTATTGGTTCACCTCGTCGACCTCTTTCGCCAACCCGGCGGTCACCATCGCCAGGACCCTGAGCGACAGTTTTGCCGGCATCGCCGCCGCCGATATGCCGCTGTTCATTCTCTGCCAGCTTGTCGGCGCCCTCATGGCCGTTGTGGTCATGGGTTGGTTCGCCGGCCGGCCCCTTATTGCCCCGGCAGGATCAGCAACACGCCAGCGATTGTAACGACCGACGCCACCGAACCGATCAGCACCGTGGTCGCCGACGACCCGATGCAGACGCCGTAGCGCTGGGCGAACAGATAGACATTGATGCCGGTCGGCATCGCCGCCAGCAAGACCGCGACCCCGGTCCACAGCGGGTCGAGCGCAAAGACGAACTCCGCCAGCAGCCAGACCAGCAGCGGATGGACGGCCAGCTTCAGCACCACCGTCACCATCGCCTGGCTGACATGGCCGGCAACGGTGAAGGTCGCCAGCGATGCGCCCATGGCGAACAGGGCGCAGGGCAGCGCAGCACGGGCCAGCAGCGCAACCACGTCGTCGACCGCGTACGGGATCGACCAGTCCATCAGGTTGAACAACAGCCCGGCCAAGAGGCCCCAGATGATCGGATTGCGCACCAGCCCCAGCAAGGTGGCGCGGACGATCGCCAGCGTGCCGACCCCTTGGCCGCGGCTGCCCTCGATCACCAGCGTGACGGTCGGAAACATCAGCAGGCCGTGCAGGCCGATGATCAGGAACAGGGGCAAGGCCGCATCCTCGCCGAAGGTGGTCAGCACCAGCGGGATGCCGAGAAGCACGGTGTTGGAAAAGGCGGCGCTGAGCCCGAAGATGCCGCCTTCGTCAAGGCGTCGCCCGAAAGCCCGACCGGCGATCAGCATGTTCAGCCCGAACACCGCGAATGCGCCGGCATAGTAGGAGATCAGGAAACCCCACTCGATGTCGCTGGGCAGGGGCGTCGTGGCCAGGCTCTGAAACAGCAGGACCGGGATCGCGAAATTGAAGACGAAGAGCGAAAGCCCCCGGTTCGAGGCCCGGTCGAACAGGCCCAGCTTGGCCGCCGCGAAACCGATCGCGATCACGCCGAACACCGGCAAGATGATGTCGATGACTGTTTCCATGGGGCCCGCGGCGCAGAAGGCTCAGCCCGACCGGCTGCTGCTCAGGTATAGGCCGCGAGCGGCCGCCAACGCAAACGGACCTCTAAGCGTGCTCTTGGCGATGCACTAGGCTAAGCTGCCGCAACAGCGCGGGGGAGAGCCGACCGAATGAGCGTAAAGAGTAAGAAAAGACCGTCCGTCGATATCGACACGCTGACGCTGACACTGAGGCCGGAAAACAATCCCGGCTTTCTGCTGTGGCAGGTCACGAATCTCTGGCAGCGTTGCCAGCGGTCGAAGCTCGATGAGATCGGCATCACCCATGTTCAGTTCATCCTGCTGGCCGGACTGGCATGGCTGGACCAGCGCGAAGGCCCGGTGAACCAATCCCGGCTGGCCCAGTTCTGCAAGACCGACCCGATGATGACCAGCCAGGTGGTCCGCACGCTTGAAGGGCAGGGCCTGTTGGAACGCACGCGTCACCCGACCGACGGCCGGGCGCGCCATCTCCAACTCACGACCAGCGGCGCCAAACTGCTGAACGAGGCCATGCCCATGGTCCTCGAAACCGATGCCGACTTCTTTCGCGCGCTGGCGGAGGATCAGGCCGTTCTGATCGATGCCTTGCGCCGCCTCTGGCACGCCGCCCAGGCCGGACCCGCCGCCAAGCGGTGACGTGGCCGCTGGCCATCCTTCTCGGTCTTGTCGCGGTCGTCGCATTATCGGTCGCTGCCCTGCTTTGGATCGGCTTGCGCGATGATGTCCGGCCGGTCGATGTCGCGGTCGTGCTGGGCAACCACGTCCATAGTGACGGCGCGCCGACGCCAAGGCTGGTGGGCCGCCTCGACCGCGCCGCGGCGCTTTATCGCGCAGGGCTGTTCCCGACGGTCATCGTCAGCGGCGGCATCAGCAGTTCCGGCGCGGACGAGGTCACGACCATGGCCGCCTATTTGGAGGCTGCAGGGGTCCCCGCCGACGCCATCGTTCGCGATCCTGAGGGCGTGAACACGGCCGCCACCGCGTCCAATACGGCTGCCTGGATGTACGCGCATGGCGCACAATCGGTGTTGGCGGTCTCGCAATACTTCCACATCGCGCGCATCCGCCTGGCGTTTCGGCAAAATGGCATCCGCGCTATCGCCCACGCTGGTGACGACTATTGGGGCTGGCGCGACTTCTTCTTGGTGCCGCGCGAATTGGCCGCGATTACCCGCTACGCTTTGCTGGGGGGCTAATCCAGCAGGGCGCGCACCGTTTCGACGATCGCGTCCTGATCGCACAGGCTTTGTTCGCCCGATGCCAGCGCCTTGACCTGGACCTTGCCGGCCGCCGCCTCGTCCTCGCCCAGCACGAGCGCGAGGGCAAAGCCGCGCTGGTCGGCGTATTTGAGCTGCTGTCCCAGCTTTTTCTTTTCCGTGAACACTTCCGTGGCGATGCCGGCGGCCCGCAGCCGGCTGGCCAGCGACAGGCACTGGCCCAACAGGCTGCGGTCCATGACCGTCATCAGCACTTGCGCTGGTGTGGAGCGTTCGGCCGTCAGGATGCCGGCCTCGAGCAGGCGGGCGAGCAATCGGGTCAGGCCGATGGAGATGCCGACGCCCGGCAGCGATTGTTTGGTGAAGGTGTGCGCCAGATTGTCGTAGCGGCCGCCCGAACAGATGCTGCCGATCGACGGATGGTCGACCAGCCGGGTCTCGTAGACCGTGCCGGTGTAGTAGTCGAGGCCGCGGGCGATGGACAGGTCGACGGTCCAGTTTTCCTCCGGTACGTCCAGCGCCATCAGGCCGGCGCGCACGGCCTGAAGTTCCGCCACGCCCTCGCTGACCAGCGGCAGATCGACCTCTTCGGCCAAGCCGTCGAGATCGGTGGTGCCGTCGATGCGGCCCAGCAGCCGGTCGGCCGCTGTTGGCGTGAGGCCGGCCTCGTCGGCGAGATTGGCCGCCACCTTCTCGCGCCCGATTTTCTCCAGGGCGTCAAGGATACGCAAGGTGGAGACCACCCGGTCGCCCTCGATACCTTCGGCCTGCAGCAGCCCTTGCAGGACCTTGCGGTTGTTGATGCGGATCAGGAACCGGCCGATGCCGATCTCGGTAAAGATCGCGTTGATGACGGAGGGGATTTCGGCGTCGGCCAGAATGCTCAAATGGTCGGTGCCGACGATGTCGATGTCGCACTGATAGAACTCGCGGTACCGGCCCGCCTGGGGCCGCTCGCCGCGCCAGACCTTCTGGATCTGATAGCGCCGGAAGGGGAATACCAGCCGGCCGAAATGCTGGGCCACATAGCGGGCCAGCGGCACCGTCAGGTCGAAATGCAGGGCCATGTCCGTTTCGGCGGGCCCGGCACCCTGTTCAGCCGCCAGGCGCGACAGGGCGTAGATCTCCTTCGCCTCGACACCCTTGGCCAGCAGGATGTCCTTGCGTTCGACGGCCGGGGTTTCGATCGGCGCAAAGCCGAACAGCTCGAAATTCCGCCGAATGATGTCCAAGAGCCGCGTCTCGACCAGCTTTTCGGCCGGCAGCCATTCCGGAAAGCCGCTCAAGGGCTGAGGTTTGACGATCTTCTGGTCGGCCATCGCATGTTAGGTTTTGTCGCCGGGCAAAAGGCGACTAGGCTTTACGCCGCGGACGGGCGTGGTGCAAGCGCCAGCCGCACGAGGCAGGGCAGGGATGACGGTATGGCGGTTTCCTTCAGGCGCGAGTTCGTCAATGTCGGCGAGGGCGACATCCATTGCGTCGTCACCGGCGACGGGCCGCCCCTGCTGCTGCTGCACGGTTTTCCCCAGACCCATGCCATGTGGCATCCGATCGCGCCGGTCCTGGCGGAGCGCTTCACGGTCGTGGCGGCGGATCTGCGGGGCTATGGCGACAGCATGAAGCCCAAGGGCGACCCGGAACACGTGAACTACTCCAAACGCGTCATGGCCCAGGACATGGCGGCGCTGATGACGGCGCTGGAATTCGACAGCTTCGCGGTCGTCGGCCACGACCGGGGCGCTCGCGTGGCGCGGCGCCTCGCGCTCGACCATGCCGACCGCGTCTCGCGCCTGGCCCTGCTGGACATCGTGCCGACCCGCACCGTGTTCGAAACCGTGAACCAGCTCGTCGCCACGCGCTACTACCATTGGTTCTTCCTGGCTCAGCCGCATGACCTGCCCGAACGGTTGATCGGCGCGGACCCGGACTATTTCCTCGACTACACGCTGGGCAGTTGGGCGGCAGAAGACAGCCTCTTTGACGAACGCGCGGTCGCGGAATATCGGCGCTGCTTTGCCGACCCGGCGGCGATCCACGCCATGTGCGAGGACTATCGCGCCGGCGCCTCGATCGACCTGGAACACGACCGCGAGGACGAGGACGAGGACGATCGAATCGCCTGTCCTCTGCTGGTTCTGTGGGGCGCGCGCGGTCTCGTGGCCAAGGCCTATGATGTCATGACGATCTGGCGGCAGGAGGCCGATGACGTGAGGGGCGAGGCCATCGACGCCGGCCACTTCCTGGTTGAAGAGGCGCCTGAGGCGACGCTTGAGGCCTTGTGGCCGTTTCTGACGGAGGGTTCGGCGACCGATGCCTGAGACACCGCCATCACCCGAAACGCCGCAAGAGGCTGCGCCGAAACCGCGCCCCGACGGTCTGCGCCAACTGAGTTTTCGCTATCTGAAACATGAAGACCGGCTGCTGTTGTGCGTCGGCACGGTCAACAAGCGGGAGTTCCGCATCTGGATCACCCGCCGGGTGGCGACCCTGTTGTGGCCGATCTTGATCAAAGGGCTGGAAAGCCAGGTGCCCGCCCAGGCCAGCGACGGGCCGGCGCGGACGGCGGTGATGGCGTTTCAGCAGGAACAGGCGGCCCAGCAGGCCGATTTTTCCAAGAAGTACGATCCCGAGGGGTTGGAACAGGTGCTGGATGCGCCGATGCTGCCCCTCAATGTGCGCTGGACGTTGCGGAAGAACGGCAGCGCAACCATCACGTTCGAAGGCGAGGGCGACATCGCCATGCCCCTGAACCTCAGCCCGGCCCTGCTGCACAATTTCGCGCGCGTCTTTGCCGGTGCGGTGAACAAGGTCGACTGGGGCGTGGAATTCCAGCTGCCTACGCCAAGCGCCGGTGAACAGTCCCCGCCCGGCCATGTCCACTGACCGGGCGGGATGAGGCGGTCTGTTAGGCGTCCAGAACGCCGCGCTTGATCTGGTCGCGCTCGATCGATTCGAACAGGGCACGGAAGTTGCCCTCGCCGAAGCCCTCGTCGCCCTTGCGCTGAATGACCTCGAAGAAGATCGGGCCGATCACCGTATTGGTGAAGATCTGCAGCAACAGGCCCTGCTCGTCGCCCTCCTGCCCCGGCGCGCCGTCGATCAGCACGCCCAGATCCTGCATGTGGTCGACATCCTCGCCATGGCCCGGCAGACGCTCGTGCAGCATCTCGTAATAGGTCGCGGGCGGCGGGTCCATGAAGGTCACGCCCAGGCCGCGCAGCGCGCCGACGGTCTTGTAAACGTCGTCGGTGCCAAGCGCGATGTGCTGAATGCCCTCGCCCTTATAGGCCTTCAGGTATTCCTCGATCTGGCTCTTGTCGTCGGACGATTCGTTGATCGGAATGCGGATCTTGCCGCACGGGCTGGTCATGGCCTTTGACTTCAGGCCGGTCAGCTTGCCCTCGATGTCGAAGTACCGGATTTCACGGAAGTTGAACAGCCGCTCGTAAAAGCCGGCCCAGACATCCATGCGGCCGCGCCAGACATTGTGCGTCAGATGGTCGACATAGGTCAGCCCGGCATCATCGACGTCCGTGTCGGCGGCATCCGCCAACGGCACGAAATCCACATCATAGATGGTGCCCCGGTCGCCGTACCGGTCGACCAGATAGATCAGGCTGCCGCCGATGCCTTCGATGGCCGGGATGTTCAGTTCCATGGGCCCGGCGGCGCTGGGCACGGGCTTGGCCCCCAGCTTGATGGCCCGTTCGTAGGCATAGGCCGCGTCTGCGACGCGGAATGCCATGGCACAGGCGCTGGGGCCGTGAACCTTGGCGAAGGCCTGGGCGAAACTGTCGGGCTCGGCATTGATGATGAAGTTGATCCCGCCCTGCCGATAAAGCGTGACGTCCTTCGAACGATGCTTGGCGACCGCCCTGAAGCCGAGGGTCCGGAACAGGTCCGCCAGCTCTTGCGGGTTGGGGGCGGTGTATTCGACGAACTCGAACCCGTCGGTCCCCATCGGGTTTACGTCGTCAATCGGTCGACCGCTTAACATGGCCATGAGTCATCCTCCCGGGATTTGGAAACACTGCTGAAGTATGTGGGGACAGAATCGCACGCTATCGACGGCGGATCCGCGCAAAGTGCGGCACGATTTCGTGCCATACTGCGTGATTCATGTGAGAAGATATGATACTGTGCATGATTATGGCGTCGACTTCTCTCGATCGCTTCGATCGGCGTATCCTGGTGGCGTTGCAGGACAATGCGCGCATGTCCAACGTGGCCTTGGCGCGGCGGGTCAACCTGTCCGCGTCGCAGTGCGCGCGCCGGCTGAAGGCGCTGGAGCGGCGCGGCGTCATTCGCGGTTTCAACGCAAGGCTTGACCTGGCGTCCGTCGGCATCGGGGTGACGGCTTTCGTCACCGTGACTATGGAGAAGCATGGCCAGGTCCAGGCCGAGGCCTTTCACGACGCGGTTCAAGACGTGGACGAGGTTTTGGAATGCCAACTGGTGACCGGCGACGGGGATTACCTGCTGCGTGTGGTGGCGACGGATCTGACGGCCTTTTCCGCCCTGATGACCGACCGGTTGATGCGCTTGCCGGGCGTCGCCAATCTGCGCTCAAGCATCGCCCTGACCCAGATCAAGGAGTCGGCGCGGTTGCCGATCGAGACCGGTTTGGAGTGAGCGACCCATGACCACCAGCGACGATTTCCCGACCGATAATCTCGATCACGCCTTTTCTGCCGTCTGGCGCATGTTGGGCGAGGGGGTGTCGGATCGGCGCCGTGTCTTTCACACGCCGGCCCTGGTCAGTGTGGGCCTGGACGGATGGCCAAAGGCCCGAACCGTCGTTTTGCGGTCCGTCGATCGCGAGAACGCGACGCTGCGCTGTCACACGGATCTGCGGTCGCCGAAGGTGGCGGAGCTTGAGGGCAACCCGAGGGTCGGGGTGCTGGTTTACGATCCCGGGCAAAAGCTTCAGGTTTGCTTGCAGGGCACCGCCACGATCGACACGAACGGCGAGATCGCGGATGGCGCCTGGGCCTCGTCAACCCTTTGGGCCCGTCGCTGTTATGCCGCGCCGCTTGCCCCCGGCACCCGGACCGACGCGCCCTTCAGCAATCTGACCGAGGCCCTGGTGGCCCGACAACCGACGGAGGAAGAGGCGGAGGGGGGGCGCGGCAACTTCGCCACCATCACCGTCGAGGTCGTCCGAGTTGACTGGCTATACCTCTTGGCCACCGGTCACAGCCGCGCACTGCATGTTCGCGACGGCGCGCAATGGACCCATTCCTGGCTGGCACCCTAGTTGGTTGTGGGCAACTCCGCCGCCTCGAAGGCAGCGGTGAAGCCGTCGAGGGATACCGGGATTGAAACACGGCGGCCCGACAGCTCGGCGACGATGACCCGCATCTCGGCACCGGCCTGCATCGCGGACAGCATGTCCTCGTCCAACGGTGCGCGCACACGGCAGCCATCGGCGGTGCAGCTGACATAGTCGAACTCGGCCGGCCAGCCGCCGTCGATCCTGATCGACATGCCCTCGGCCAGCGAGACCCCAAGCGGCGCGATGAGGATGGCGACGGCCGCGTTGTCCTCAGCACCGTGGCCGACGGCAATATGCAAAAGCCGCTGTTCCGAATCGGTCAGAAACAGGTTGCGATAGGCCTCGCAAACCGATGCGACATCATCCTCGCCGGAACACCGGACAAGCCACTCGCCATGCACTTCCGGGTTGCTGGTCGTCGGATAGCTTGCTTCCGCTCCATCGTCCGCGCCTGCATCCTGCGCCGCGACGTCAGGGCCCACGCCGATTGCGGCGGCCACGCTGACAAAGATGCCGGCGGCAAGCGCCAACAAAGCGACGCGGGGTGTCAGACGAACACGCATGGGTCCTATCTCCAACTAGGGTCGACGCGAATGCGCATAGCATACTCTTTTCAACTTGCCATACCTATGATGTTCCCAACGGCCTGGCGCAGCGCGACGATCGGCGTGTCGCGATGCCGGCTCGGGTGCACCCGGTTGGTCAGCAAGGCCCAGGCCACGCCCTTTGACCAGTCGATCCACAGCCCGGTGCCGGTAAAGCCGGTATGGCCGATCGTCTCGGGCGAGCAGGTGCTGCCCCCGGACCAATCCGGGTGGGCGACCTGCCAGCCCAAGGCACGGTCCGATGTGACGGGCGCACGCATCTCGGCCAGACCGTCCGCGTCGAGCACCGTTCCCGCCATCAGGCCGCGCGCGAAGCCGAGAACGCCATCGATTGTGCCGAACAGTCCCGCATGGCCGGCAAGCCCGCCAAGCGCGAAGGCGTTTTCGTCGTGCACCTCGCCGCGAATCAACCGTTCACGCCACGGGCACTGCTCGGTCGCGGCGCACAGCGACGGGGCCGGTGCCGCCGTCAGCCCCGGACCGAGATCGAACGCGCTGAGTTTGGCGCCTGTCAGCCGTTCCACCAGAATGCCCAGCAGCATGAAGTTCAGGTCTGAATAGACCGGTTCGCCCAGCGGCCAGACATGCTGCAACAGGTAGGCTTTCAGCGTCGCCGGAGGTGCGCCCAGTGTGTAAAGCGGTGCCCAGGCCGGCAGCCCCGATTGATGGGACAAGAGGGACCGTACCGTGCAAGCGCGCGCCGGCGCGTGCATTTGAACCTGGTTCATATCGGGCAGGTAGCGGGCGATCGGCTGGTCCAGGTCGATCGTGCCCGCGCCGGCAAGCGCCATCGCCGCCGATGTCGTCAGCATGACCTTGGTCAGGCTCGCCAGATCGAAGATCGTGCCACGGACCACCGGCTCCGGCGCCGGCAGCCAGGTGGCGACCCCGCCGAAACGAACCTGGGTCTCGCCGGCTGCGTCGACGATGCCCAGGGCGGCGCCGGGCAACGCGCCCGAATCAAGGGCCAGTTTGACCGGCGCGAAGGCCTGGTCCGCCAGTTCATCCAAGCGTGTCATCGCCGCCGACCGCTGCAGTCAAAGGTGCGCACCGTCCGCGCCGGACGACGCTTTTTTGTTGGAATCATGATGCTTCCGAGACTTTTCTCATCAAGCGCATCGGTCAACCTTGATTTTGACATCGGTGTGATTTCTATTGGCGCCCATCGGCCCCTTGAGTGACGCGGAGCTTGGGACGGGTGACACGATCGATCCTTGGAAAGCCGGCGGCGCCCGTCGGCCTTTTTGCCGGCTTGGCCCTGTTTTTCGCGGCGATCGTTCTGACGCCGATCGCCGCCTCATTCGCCCAGAGCAACGATCGTGGCCTGCCGGGCGACCGCACGGGCGATGGCGTCTTCACCATTGCCGTCTTCGGCGACAGCATGGCGGACGGTATCTGGACCTCGCTATATCGCGCTTTGCAGCGCGACGACAGGTTCGAGGTGCTGCGGCGCACCCGCGCCTCCACCGGCATCGCGCGGCCCGACTATTATGACTGGCAGGCGGAACTGGAGCAGTTCTTGCGCGACGACCCGATCGACGCCGCGGTGTTTTCCATCGGACTGAACGATATGCAGTCCGCGGTTCTGCGCGAGGGCGGGCATCACAACTTTCGCACGCCTGAGTGGGACCAGACCTATCAGGAACGGGTGGCCGCACTGATGGAGACCCTGCGCCAGAACGGGGTGCCGACCTTCTGGATCGGCCTGCCGATCATGCGCAGCGGCACCTATTCGGGCAACATCGCCCATCTGAACAGCTTTTTCGAGCCGCTGGCCGAACAGTACGGCGCCACATACATCCCGCTATGGGATCTGACCGCCAGCGAAACCGGCGAATATACCTCGCACCTGCCCGACGAAACCGGGCGCACCCGCCGGATGCGCGACGATGACGGCATCCACTTCACCACGCGCGGCTACGAGCTGTTGGGCCGCGAGGTGTTGGCGGCCATGAACCAGCAACTGCAGGTCTTCCAGACAGGCGCCGCTGAATGACCGCTGTCTGGCGTCGCGCATGGCCTGCGATCGCCGCTGTTCTTGTTCTTGGTTTCCTCACCGGCTGTCAGCCTTCGACGCCCATCCAGACGGGCAGTGCTGACGGTAACCTCGACCCCTTCTTCCGGGCGTTGAACGCGCTGGAGACGGGTCAAAGGCAGGACCCGGTAGTGGTCCTGCAGATCGGCGACAGCCATACCGCCGGCGACCGCTTCAGTGGCCGGCTGCGAGCGCAATTGCAGGCCCGGTTCGGCGACGCCGGCCGGGGCTATCTGCAGCCCGGCGTGCCGTTCGCCTTCTACAATCCCGCCGGGGTTTTGGCCGAACAGACCGAGGGCTGGCAAGTTGCCAACAGCCTGTCGGCCAGCGCGCCCGGGCCCTTCGGCCTGTCCGGTTATCGCCAGACCGCGTTCGATGCGGGCGAGGTCATGACGCTGACGTCCGACACCTTAGCGGGCTTCGACCGCGCCTGGCTGCAGATCGCCGCGCAGCCCGGCGGCGGCAGGCTCCTCGTCTCCGCCGATGGTCAACCGGTTGTGGAGGTCGGGACCGCCAGCGCGCGGTCCGAAGCTCGGCTGGTCAGACTAACGATTCCCGAGGGCACCCGATCGCTGCAAGTCGAAACGCTGGACAACGCGCCGACATCGCTGGCCGGTTGGGGCGTCGGGCGCAACCAGCCGGGCATCGAGCTGGACGCCATGGGTGTGGGCGGCGCGACGGTTGGCATCATCGATAATTGGGGGCCTGACCGGGTTGCGGCGGAAATCGCCGACCGCGACCCCAGCCTGATCATCCTCGCCTTCGGCACCAATGAGGGCTTTGACGACACGCTGGACCTTGGCGCCTACGCCCAGCGCTGGCGTGCGCGGTTGGCCCAGATACGACGCTGGGCGCCGGAGGCGGCGATCGTGGTTGTCGGCCCGCCGGATGGCAATCGGCGCGCACGGGGCTGCCCGACCCTCGACGATCCGGCGCTGGCCATGTGTGCGCCACTGACGCCGATCGAGGTCGAGACCTATGCCGACCTGTTGGCGGACGATGCCGACGGCCCGGACCTGTGCCGCTGGCACCCGCCGCCCAGCCTGGCGGAGGTGCGCGCCATTCAACAGCGCGAGGCCGCCGCCCAAGGCGTCTGGTTCTGGGACTGGTCGTCGGTGATGGGCGGCGCCTGCGGCATGCATGAATGGGTCGTGGCCGCCACGCCCTTGGCCTATGGCGACCATGTTCACATGCGCGACGACGGTTATGTGCTCAGCGCCGACCGGTTCTATGCCGACCTGATGAACCGGTACCGCGCCTGGTCCGGCGGTGCCGTTGCGCTGGCCCCAGTGACAGGGACGCATCCGCCCCTTTGAGGGCGGGGCCACGACTTCATGCTGTTCCCGACCCTCGATTTCGGGCTGTTCTTTCTGATCGTTTTTGCCATCGCCTGGAGCGTGCGCGGGTCGCCGACGGGCCGCAAGTCGGTGCTGATCGTCGCCAGCTATATCTTCTACGGCTATTGGGACTGGCGCTTTTGCTTCCTGCTCGGCTTCAGCTCGCTGGCCAACTACACCGCCGGCCTGTGGATCGACCGGCTGGGCGACGCCAGGCAGCGCAAGCTGGTCCTGATCGTCGCCGTGGTGATCAATCTGGGCCTGCTCGCCTACTTCAAATACACCGGCTTCTTCATCGAAAGCCTGAACGACGCGGCCTATTCCCTGGGCCTGGAACGCGAACTGCCGTTCCTTGAGATCATTCTGCCGGTCGGCATCTCGTTCTTTACCTTCCAAGGCATCTCGTACGTTGCCGACGTTTATCGACGGGTCATCCCGGCCTCGCGCTCGGTCCTGAACGTGCTGCTCTACATCTCGTTCTTCCCCCAGCTCGTCGCCGGGCCGATCGTGCGCGCCCAGATCTTCATGCCCCAGATCGAAAAGCCGGCCGATCCGAACCGCATCTTCGCCAGCATCGGGATCACGCTGATCCTGATCGGCATGTTCAAGAAGGTGGTGATCGCCAACTATCTGGCGACCGAGATGGTCGACAACGTCTTTTTCGACCCGTTCTTCTACGGACCGATCGACCTCTTGTTGGCCGTATACGGCTACGCGATCCAGATCTACTGCGATTTCAGCGCCTATTCGGACATCGCGATCGGCGTTGCCCTGCTGCTGGGCTTTCGCTTTCAGAAGAACTTCAACCAGCCCTATCGGGCCCAGTCGATCCAGGATTTCTGGCGCCGCTGGCACATCAGCCTGTCCAGCTGGCTGCGCGACTATCTCTATATTCCGCTGGGTGGCAGCCGGGCCGGCCCGCTGCGCACCCGGCTGAACCTGATGATCACCATGCTGCTGGGCGGCATCTGGCACGGCGCGGCCTGGACGTTCCTGTTCTGGGGCCTCCTGCACGGCCTCGGCCTGGTGGTCGAACGCATGTTGGGCTGGGGTCGGTCGGCGGCCAGGCGCCCCGCCTGGCAGAAGGTCCTGGCCACGGTGCTGGTGTTCCACTTCGTCTGTCTGGCCTGGATCTTCTTTCGGTCGGAGGACTTCGCGACCGCGCTGACCTATCTCGGCGGCTTTGCCAATTTCTCCGCGCCGGTGGAGTTCGCGACCCCGTTCATCATCGGGCTGCTGCTGGTTGGCCTGTCGTTCCATTTCGTGCCGCACGATACGGTCGAACGCACCGCTTCGGTTGTCCGCCGCCTGCCGCCGGTCGCCCAAGGTGCCCTCGGCGGCCTGTTGCTGGTCGTCATCGACGCGCTGGGGCCGGAAGGCATTGCGCCCTTCATCTATTTCCAGTTCTGATCGGAGCGCATATGAGCATCGACCCCAATATTGACCCCAATATCGGCGCCAACGCCGCCTTCCAGCGCCACCGCAACGAGCTGGACATCACCGTCGGCGCGCCCAGCCAGCGCTTGAGCGTCGTTGTCGCGATACTGATCAGCGGTGTCGTGGTGGCGGCGGTCTTCGGCTCGGGCGCGATGCGCGATTGGGCCTTCGAACTGACCCTGGACGCGATTCCAGGCGCCGAGTTGGTCTTCGCGGCGGCGGACACCTGGCACCGATGGATGGACTGGCTGGGCGCACCCGACGTCTTCGACGCCATCCACGCCTGGATCGAACGTTGGCGCTTGGGTTAGCCGGCCTGTTTCTTAATAAACCGTTCGAATGCCGCCAGCGTTTCGGCACTGACATGATGTTCCACGCCCTCGGCGTCCTGCTCCGCCGTGGCCTCGTCGACGCCCAGCGCGATCAGGAAGTCGCGCACCAGCTCGTGCCGCTGGCGGCTTTTTTCCGCCAGGTCACGGCCCTTGTCGGTCAGGAAGATCGACCGGTAGGGCGCGCTGTTCAGGTACCCGTCCCGCTCCAGCCGCTTTAGCGTGTTGTTCACCGTCGCCGGCGTCACGCCCAGCCGGCGGGACAGGTCGACGGCGCGCGCCTCGCCCTGCGAATCGGTCAGGTCGGCGATCAGCTCGACATAGTCCTCGACGATTTCCAACGCATGCGCGTCGCGCACGATCTTGAACGCGCGGGCGTGCTGCTCGACAGATTTCATCAATGGCGACTTTCGGGCTCCATGGCGCGGCGGCGCACCATAGCCCAGGGAATGGATGCGCGCACGAAGTTAGCCTTGACAAACTTTATCAGCCAACTCACTATTTGGGAGTGCCGACATAGGCATTCAACGGGGCCTAATGCTGTTAGTTGGGCCGTAACAAAGCTCGTAAGGCAAAGAGTTAAAGCGATGACCAAATTTCTCAGCACCACCGCCCTTGCCCTGCCGCTCACCTTCGGCGCCACCGTCGCCTTGGCGGAGGAGCCGCTGCAAGTGGTGGTTACGACGTCGATGATCGGCGACGCGGTCGAACAGGTCGCCGGCGACCGCGCGGAGGTCGTGGCCCTGATGGGGCCCGGCGTCGACCCGCACGCCTATCGCCAGACCCGGTCGGATATCGCCAGCATGGTGGCCGCAGATCTCGTGCTCTGGCACGGCCTCTACCTTGAGGCCCAGATGGAGGATTTCCTGCTGCATCTGGCCGAGCGCAAGCCGGTCGTGGCCGTGGGCGAGGGCGTCGAGGCGGACCAACTGCTGTCCCACGACGATTATGACGGCCGGTTCGACCCGCATGTCTGGATGGACCCGGATCTGTGGCCCCAGGTCGTTCTGACCGTGCGCGACAGCTTGATCGAGCTGGACCCGGACGGCGAGGCGGCCTATCGTGAAAACGCCGACAGCCATTTGGCCGAGATCGAGGAGCTGGCCGCCTACGCAAGCGAGGTGCTCGGCAGCGTTCCGGAAAACCAGCGTGTGCTGGTGTCCGCCCACGATGCTTTCAACTATTTCGGCGACGCCTATGGTTTCGAGGTGGTCGGCATTCAGGGCATTTCGACCGAGGCAGAGGCCGGCCTGCGCCGCATCGAGGAACTGGTCGACCTGATTGTCGAGCGGGAAATCTCGGCCGTCTTCGTCGAAAGCTCCGTCTCCGACCGCAACATCCGCGCCTTGATCGAGGGGGCGGCGGCGCGCGGCCACGATCTGTCGATCGGCGGCCAGCTCTTCTCCGACGCCATGGGCCAGCCCGACAGCTATGAGGGCACCTATATCGGCATGATTGACCATAACGCGACCTCGATCGCCCGCGCGCTGGGCGGCGAGGCGCCGGAACTGGGCATGCAGGGCCGGCTGGGGGCGGGTTCGTGACCACCGCGATCGCGGCAAGCCCGGAACTGATCGTCGACGCCGGCCGGATCGTCGAACCGTCGGTAGCGGCCGAGAGCCCGCTGGCCATCCGTGGCCTGACGGTCTCGTACGGCAGGAAACCGGCGGTCTTTTCCGTCGACGCCGACATGCCGGCCACGTCCATGACGGCGATCATCGGCCCCAACGGTGCGGGTAAGTCGACCTTGTTGAAGGGCGCGCTGGGCATTATTCCGACCGTGTCCGGCGAGGTCAGCGTGTTCGGCCGGCCGTTCGCCAAGACCCGCCGCCGCGTCGCCTACGTGCCCCAGCGGGCGAGCGTCGATTGGGATTTCCCCGCCCGGGTCATCGATGTGGTGATCATGGGGCTTTACGCGGAGATCGGGCTGCTGCGCTTTGCCGGCTGGGGGCATCGCAAGAAGGCCTTGGCCTGCCTCGAACGCGTCGGCATGGCCGATTTCGCCGACCGGCAGATCGGCCAACTCTCCGGCGGCCAACAGCAGCGCGTCTTTCTGGCGCGCGCCTTGGCGCAGGACGCCGACCTCTACCTGCTGGACGAGCCTTTCGCCGGGGTCGATGCGGCGACCGAAAAGGCCATCGTCGACGTTCTGAAGACCTTGAAACACGACAAGAAGACGGTGGTCTGCGTCCATCACGACCTGTCCACCGTGGCGGCCTATTTCGACCGTGTTCTGTTCTTGAACGTGCGCAAGATCGCCGAGGGGCCGACCGACACGGTCTTCACGGAGGCCAACCTGCAGGCGACCTACGGGGGCCGGCTGGCCGCGACCCATATCGAGGATTTGCAGCTCGGCGTCGGCTGACGCCTAGGCGACTACGGCAGTGACCGGTTTTGACAGGCTGATAGACGCGCTGACTCTGCAGGCGGGCTACAACTCCGCCTTGGTGGCGATCGGTGCGGCGCTGCTGGGCCTCGCCGGCGGCGGTGCCGGGGCCTTCGTGTTTTTGCGCAAACGCGCGCTGGTGTCGGACGCGATCAGCCATGCGACGCTGCCCGGCGTCGCCCTCGCGTTCATCGTCATGGCCGTGCTCGGTGGCACCGGCCGATGGCTGCCGGGCCTTTTGGCCGGTTCCGCCATTACCGCCGCGATCGGCCTCCTGATCGTCGAATGGATGGCGCGGCGGACCCGACTGTCGGAGGACGCGGCGATCGGTGCCGTGCTGTCGGTGTTTTTCGGCCTGGGCGTCGTTCTTTTGACCGTGATTCAGACGATGACTTCCGGCCAGCAGGCTGGCCTGGGCTCCTTCCTGCTGGGCTCAACGGCCGGCATGCTGATCAGCGAGGCCTATGTGATCGCGATCGCAGGCGCCATCGCGGCCGGTCTCGTCTTCCTGATGCGTCGGCCGATGACGCTGGTCGCCTTCGATCCGGAGTTCGCAACGACCACCGGGGTCGATGTGCGCCGCACCGACATCGCGATCCTGGTTCTGGCCCTGATCGTGACCGTCATCGGGCTGAAGATCGTCGGCCTGATCCTGATCGTCGCGCTGCTGATCATCCCGCCCGTCGCGGCGCGGTTCTGGACCGACCGGGTCGCCTCGCTGATCCTGATCGCGGCCGGTATGGGCGCGGTGTCCGGCTATGTCGGTGCAGCGATCTCTTCCGCGTTCGCCGGTGTGCCCACCGGACCGGTGATCGTGCTCATCGCCTTCGTCCTGTTTTTGGTGTCGCTGCTGGCCTCGCCCTTGCGCGGGGCCCTTGCCGCGGCGCTGCGCCAGTGGCGTTTTCGCCGCCTCGTGCACCAGCGACAGGGCCTGCTCGCGCTTGCGCGCGGCGAGGCGATCTATGACCGGTTGACGCTCTCGACCCTGCGCCGCGCCGGCTATATGCGCCGCGACGGGGTTGCCACCCTGGCCGGACGGTCGGCCGCCGCCAAGGCGCTGAAGGATGAGGCGCGCTGGGCGGAGGCGATGCGCGGCGAGGCCGATGGGCCCGTCGTCGCGGACTATGACGGATTGACGCCCATCGAGGACGTCTTGACGCCTGACCAGATCGCCGATCTGGATCGCCGTCTGGCGCGCCTTGAGGTCGCGACATGATGGGCGCCGAGTTCGTCCAGCTCAGCCTGACGCCGATGCTGATCGGGATCTTGGCGTCGATCGCCTGCGCCCTGCCGGGCAATTTCCTGTTGCTGCGGCGCCAGGCGCTGATCGGCGACGCGATCAGCCACGTGGTGCTGCCGGGCATCGTCGTCGCCTTCCTGGTCACCGGAACGGTGACGGCCTGGCCGATGATGATCGGCGCGGCGGCGGCGGCCATCGTCGCGGTTTTGCTGATCGAAGCCATCCGGCGTTTGGGCCGCATCGAATCCGGCGCGGCGATGGGTGTGGTGTTCACCACCCTGTTCGCCGCCGGCGTGCTCTTGCTGGAGCAGAGCGACACCAGTTCGGTTCACCTCGACGTCGAACACGCGCTTTACGGCAATCTGGAAAGCCTGATCTGGTTCGATGCCACGGGCTGGTCGTCCCTGTTCGACGCCGAGGCGCTGGCCGGACTGCCGCCCCAACTCGCCCGCATGGCGATCGTCGCCGTGGGCTTGGCCCTGTTCGTCCTGGTCCTTTGGAAAGAGCTGGCGATCTCCACCTTCGACGGTGTCTTCGCCCATTCGATCGGCATTCGCACCCGTGCCGTCGGATTTGCCCTGGTCGTCGCCACGGCGATCGCGGCCGTGGCGGCGTTCGACGCGGTCGGGTCGATCATCGTGATCGCGATGTTCATCTGCCCACCCGCCGCCGCACGCTTGATGACGGACAGCCTGGCCCGCCAGGTCTGGTGGAGCGTCGGCTTTGCCACCGTGTCGGCGATCCTGGGCTATGTCTTGGCGGGTTATGGCCCCGGTTGGTTCGGATTGCCCCATTCGGTCAGTGCCGCCGGCATGATCGCCACCGTCTCCGGCATCATCCTGGCCGTGGCGTGTCTCGCTGCACCACGCCGCCATCGCAGCGGGCAAGCGGCCGAGACCGTCTGACGGGGCGATTGCCTTCGCGCCGCGAGGGCGCTAGGACAGCCTGCCTTATCCAGCCCAACGACGTGAGAGTGCTCCGGTGAGCCAGCCGCGCGAGTTCATCCTGACCCTGTCCTGCCCGGACGTGATCGGCATCGTCGCCTCCGTGTCGGGCTTTTTGGCCGAGCGCGGCTGCAACATCATCGACAGCGCGCAGTTCGGCGACCGGGACAGCGGCGCCTTTTTCATGCGGGTGTCGTTTGCGGTGCCGGACGGTCCGTCGCTGGACGAGATCAGGCAGGCGTTCGACGAGATCGGCCGGCGCTACGCCATGCGCTGGTCGATCGACGATGCGGCCGCGCGCCCGCGCGTCCTGATCATGGTCTCGCGCTTTGGCCACTGCCTGAACGACCTGCTCTATCGCTATCGCATCGGGGCGCTCGGCATCGACATACCGGCGATCGTGTCCAACCATCGCGATTACTATCGCCTCGCCGCCTCCTACGACATTCCGTTCCACCACCTGCCCGTCACCAAGACGACCAAGCAGGACCAGGAACGGCGCCTGATGGAGATCGTCGAGCAGGAGGATGTCGAGCTGGTGGTGCTGGCGCGCTACATGCAGGTGCTGTCCAACGCCCTGTGCGAGCGGATGTCCGGCCGGATCATCAACATCCATCACAGCTTCCTGCCCAGCTTCAAGGGTGCGAAACCGTACCACCAGGCCCATGAACGCGGCGTCAAGCTGATCGGCGCGACCGCGCACTATGTCACCGCCGATCTGGATGAGGGGCCGATCATCGAGCAGGACGCCCGCCCCGTCGGTCACAGCCAGACGCCGGACGATCTGATCGCCATCGGCCGCGATATCGAAAGCGCGGTTCTGGCGCGCGCCGTCGCCTGGCACACCGAACGGCGGGTCCTGTTGAACGGCGGTCGAACCGTCGTCTTTCGTTAGGCGTCTGTCACTAGGCGCTCACCCTCAAGGTCATGGTCGTGCTCATAGCTGCGCCTGGTTCGAGGGCGACCAAGCCCGTGTCCGCCTGATCCCGCAAGTTGACCGCATTGTTGATGTTGCTGACGGGCTCGGCGCAGAAGAAGTCGGCGCCGTCCGGCGCGTAGGCGACAAGGTATCGCAGTGCACCGCCGCCCGTCAGGGTCAGCGTCTTGCCGGCCTGCGACAGGTCAATCGTCGCCGTCCCGGACCAGCCGGTGAAGCAATGGTCGAGATAGTCGGCACCGGGCGGGTGCCAGCCGCCGACCAGATTTTCCGGCGGCTGCACGGCCACATGCCGAACGGGCAGCATGGTGTCGCTGTTCAGCCAGACGCCCGAAACATCCGCCCGTAGACCGCCTTCCTGGCGTCGCCCGAAATAGGGATGGAAGCCCAGACCCGCCGGCATGGTCTCATCGCCCCTGTTCTTCACCGTCAGGGTCGCCGCCAGCGCGTCATCGGACAGCTCGAACGACAGCTCGGCGCGATAGGCAAACGGCCAGTCGCCCGGCTCGTAGTCGTAGGCCAAGAGCGCGCGTGCGGCATCGTGTCGCTCGACCTGCCAGGCGCGGCGCCAGCCATGGCCGTGAATCGCGTGCCCGCCCATCATGTTGCTGTGCAGCTGAACGGTTCGGCCGTTCCACTGAAATCGGCCGAGGCCGATGCGGTTGGAAAACGGGACGAGCGGGAAGCAGCCGCTGTCCAACGGGTCGGTTGACCCCGCCGGCGCCGGCCGAAGCAGATCGACCTCCGCGCCGCCTTGCCGCCAAGCAAATCGACGGATGACGGATCCGTGCGCCGGATCGATTTCGAGCCGCAAGGCTTCGCGCGCAATTTCAATCGGTGGTTGATCCATCCTTCTGTTTAGCATCATTATGTTAATATCGGTTGCGGATTCGACATAGCAGCATTGCGTTTGGGCTTGCGTTGGGCGTCGCGGCGGCGATAGATAGCGAGACGTTCGCTCGATTGTATCGACACACTCCAGACTCGCGGCCCGAGGCCGCCTAATTGGCCCGCATGCCCATAACGTTTCGGACTTCCCCCTAGCATATGGAATATTTTCTGCAGCAGGTCATCAACGGCCTGACGCTGGGCGCCATCTACGGCTTGATCGCGATTGGTTACACGATGGTCTACGGGATCATCGGCATGATCAATTTCGCCCATGGCGACATCTTCATGATCGGCGCCTTCATCTCGCTGATGGGCTTCTTGCTGCTGGGGCTGTTGGGTGTCGGCTGGCTGCCGCTGACCCTGCTGATCGTCCTGATTGCCTCGATGATGTTGACGGCGGCCTATGGCTGGACGGTGGAACGGCTGGCCTATCGGCCCCTGCGCGGCTCGTTCCGGCTGGCGCCGCTGATCTCGGCCATCGGCATGTCCTTGTTCTTGCAGAACTATGTGCAATTGCTGCAGGGCGCGCGGGCAAAACCGCTGCCGCCGGTCATCGAGGGCGGCTTTGAGCTCATGCGCCGGCCCGACGGCTTCACCGCCACGATCAGCTATCTGCAGATCCTGATCATCCTGTTGACCGTCGTTCTGATGATCGCGTTCACCTTCCTGATCCAGCGCACCTCGTTGGGCCGTCAGCAACGCTCGTGCGAGCAGGACAAGACCATGGCCGCGCTGATCGGCGTGAATGTCGACCGCACGATTTCCATCACCTTCGTCATGGGCGCCGCCTTGGCCGCCGTGGCCGGCCTCGTCTATCTGATGCGCTATGGCGTGATCGACTTCTTCGAGGGCTTTCTGGTCGGCATCAAGGCGTTTACCGCCGCCGTCCTGGGCGGCATCGGGTCGTTGCCCGGCGCCATGCTGGGCGGGCTGTTGATCGGCATGATCGAGGCGCTGTGGTCCGGCTATTTCTCGGTTCAGTACAAGGATGTCGCGGTCTTCGGCGTGCTTGTCCTGGTGCTGATCTTCCGGCCGAGCGGGCTGTTGGGTAAGCCCGAGATAGAGAAGGTCTAGCCGCCATGGCTGCCGTTCAACGACCGTCCATGGACGACGTGCTGCCGCGCGTCGGGCGCGAGGCCGCGCTGGCCGGGCTGGTCACCCTGGCGCTGACCGCGACCATGGTCGGCCTGCACACCGTGCCCGGGGCGCAAAGCCGCCTGACCTTGGAGTTTCGGTTCGGCGACGTGCTTATGGCCGTCGTTCTGGTCTTTTTCGGCCGGATGGCGCTGGCGTTCACGCGCGAGGGCTTTCCGGCCTATGGCCTGGGCATCGGCGTGCTGATCGTGGCGGGCAGCCTGCTGTATCCAGGCTTGCCCACGGTGGTCGAGATCATGGGCGTCGGGGCCGGGGCGATCGTCGGCATCAACGCCGTCTGGCGGCTTGCTCGCCCCATGCGGCCGGACCGGCCGCCGCCGAAGACCAGCGCCCAGCTCATGGACGATGTCGCGGCCTGGGTCCAGCGCCAGTCGGTGGTCATCGGCGTCGTCGGCGTCGCCTTCGCCATCGCGCTGCCGTTTCTGTTCCCCGACCGGTCGTCGATCGACCTGGCCACGCTGGTCATGACCTACATCATGCTCGGCTGGGGCCTGAACATCGTCGTCGGCTTGGCCGGCCTGTTGGACCTCGGCTATGTGGCCTTCTACGCGGTCGGGGCCTATTCCTACGGCCTGCTGGCGCAGTATTTCGACTTCAGCTTTTGGCTCTGCCTGCCGCTGGCCGGCCTGTTGGCCGCCTTCGCCGGCCTGATCCTCGGCTTTCCGGTCCTGCGCCTGCGCGGCGACTATTTCGCCATCGTCACGCTTGGCTTCGGCGAGATCATCCGCGTGGTCCTGCAGAACTGGTCCAGCTTCACCGGCGGGCCGGACGGCATCGCCTCGATCCCCCGGCCCAGCTTCTTCGGCATCGCGGAGTTCACCAGCGCGCCGGAGGCTGACGGGTTGCCCTCCTTCCACACCCTGTTCGGGCTGGAATTCACGCCCCTGCACCGGCTGATCTTTCTTTACTACCTGATCCTGATCCTGGCGCTGGTCGTGAACGCGGTGTCGCTCAGGATCAGAAGGCTGCCGCTGGGCCGATCCTGGGAGGCGTTGCGCGAGGACGACGTGGCGTGCCAATCGCTTGGCATCAACCGGCGCAACATCAAGCTCGCGGCCTTCACGATCTCGGCCATGTTCGGCGGCTTCGCCGGGTCCTTCTTCGCCACCCGCCAAGGCTTCATCAGCCCGGAAAGCTTCACCTTCATCGAATCCGCGATCGTGCTGGCCATCGTCGTGCTGGGCGGCATGGGCAGCCAGACGGGCGTCGTGCTGGCCGCCATCCTGATCATCGGCATGCCGGAACTGTTCCGCGAGCTTGAGGAATACCGCATGCTGATCTTCGGCGCGGCCATGGTGATCATCATGGTCTGGCGGCCGCGCGGGTTGCTGGCGCACCGGGTGCCGACCGTCACCTTGCATGGCGGCCGGCGCAAGGGTGGCCCCTCTCCGGGCCAACGCCCCGAACAGGTGCCCGCCGAATGATCGACGTCCAGGCACCCCTGCTGACGGTCGACCACCTGACCATGCGGTTCGGCGGCTTGACCGCGGTCGACGACGTCTCCTTCCAGGCCGGCGCGACGGACATCACGGCCGTGATCGGCCCGAACGGTGCCGGGAAGACGACCATGTTCAACTGCCTCACCGGTTTCTACAAGCCGACCGAGGGCCAGTTGGCGCTGAGCCGCAATGGCGCCACGCACTATCTGGAGCGCATGGAAGGCCACCTGATCGCCGCCAAGGCCGGTGTCGCGCGCACATTTCAGAACATCCGCCTGTTCGCGAACATGAGCGTGTTGGAAAACCTGCTCGTGGCCCAGCACAACAAGCTGATGAAGGCGTCCGGCTATTCGATTGCCGGTCTCTTCGGTCTGCCCAGCTATCGCCGGGCGGAGCGGGAGGGCATCGAGCTTGCCAAGTACTGGCTGGACAAGGTGCGCCTGACCGAGCGCGCGGATTGGGAGGCCGGCAACCTGCCGTACGGCGCCCAGCGCCGCCTGGAGATTGCGCGCGCCATGTGCACCAATCCCCGCCTGTTGTGTCTCGATGAGCCGGCGGCGGGTCTCAATCCTCGGGAAACGGGCGAACTGAACGAGCTGATCCTGTCCATCCGGTCCGATCACGAGGTCGGGGTCCTGTTGATTGAGCATGACATGAGCGTGGTCATGAAGATCTCCGACCACGTCATCGTCTTGGACTATGGCCGCAAGATCGCGGACGGCGCGCCGGAGGCGGTGCGCAACGACCCCGCCGTCATCCGGGCCTATCTGGGCGAGGAAGAGGACGACGCGCTGCCGCCCGATGTCGCGGCCGATCTCGCCCGCGATGCCGCGCAGCCGAGGGATCCGGGCGCATGATCCTGACGGTCGACAACGTCCACACCTTCTACGGCGCGATCGAGGCGCTGCGGGGGGTCAGCCTGGAGGTCGACGAGGGCGAGATCGTCACCCTGATCGGTGCCAATGGGGCCGGCAAGTCGACCTTGCTGATGACCATTTGCGGCAACCCGCAGGCCCGGTCGGGCCAGATCGTCTTCGACGGCGAGACCATCACCCGCACGCCGACCTTTCAGATCGTGCGCAAGGGCATCGCCCAATCGCCGGAGGGGCGCCGGATCTTCCCCCGCATGACGGTTTTGGAGAACCTGCAGATGGGCGCGCTGACCAGCGATCCGGC
Organism: Alphaproteobacteria bacterium; assembly: GCA_028277405.1. Lineage (GTDB taxonomy): Bacteria > Pseudomonadota > Alphaproteobacteria > DSM-16000 > Inquilinaceae > JANQGH01. Next base: position 26,981 of record JANQGH010000005.1, read on the forward strand.
GCATTTCGACGGTGATCTGGAGCGGATTTTCGCGCTGTTTCCAAGGCTGCGCGAGCGCAGCGGCCAGCGCGGCGGCACCTTGTCGGGCGGCGAGCAGCAAATGCTGGCCATCGGCCGGGCGATGATGAGCCGGCCGCGCCTGCTGTTGCTGGACGAACCTTCGCTCGGCCTGGCGCCGATGATCGTGAAGCAGATCTTCGAGGTGATCGAGGATATCAACCGCGAACAGGGCGTGACGGTGTTTCTGGTCGAACAGAACGCGTTCCACGCCCTGCGGCTGGCGACGCGCGGCTACGTCATGGTCAATGGCGAAATCACCCTGACCGGGACGGGGGCGGAACTGCTGTCCAACGAAGAGGTCCGCGCGGCCTATCTGGAAGGGGGGCACTGACCGGTGCTGCGAACCCTGCGCCTGGCCGTCTGGCCGCTTGTGATCGCGCTGATGCTGGCCGTGGTGCCGGCGGCGGCGCAAGGCTCCGTTGTCGGGCTTTGGGTCAGCGAGGATGGCGCGATCATGTTCCACCTGTCGCCCGACAGCACGTACGAGCTGACCGGCACGCTTGCTGTCGAAGAGCCACAGTTGACCGGTCGTTACGCGGTGCCGGAAGGCGCCGGCGAAATCATCGCGCGCGCCAACGAGCGGTCGGGCGCCATTCGCTTCACCATCGTCGAGTTGGGCGACGAGAGCCTGATCCTGGTTTCTGACGCGATTCTCGGCGGCTCCGTAACGTTTACCCGCCCCTCGGCCGTGGCCGTCGCGATCGACCGCGCGCTCAGCGGTTACGCGCTGTTCTGGCTGGTGATCATGATCGGGGGCGCGGTCATGACCGGCCAGGTGCTTGGGCGGACCTGGCAGCCGTTCTGGAAGACGGTGCCGTATTCGGTTCTGATTGGATTTGCCGATGTCTGCCCCAGCCTGTTTGATGGACGCCTCATCAACAATCTGGATGCGGTGATGCTTTTTGTCATACATACACCCATCCTTTTTCTCGCCATGTTGGTGGCCTATTTCACGACGAGGGCAAGTCGAATGGTTTCCCAATACCCATGGCGCTATCGCCGATCCGGCATTTTCGGTTGGCGTGAGATCGGCGGTTGATGTTGAATTCGACGTGAACGAGATCGGCGTGCAGCGCCCGCCTTCGAGGCGCCCGCTTCACGCTAACGAGGTGCCATGCACCCCCCAAAAGCATGGCGCACGGACACCGGGCCAGAAACCAGGTTGACAGCATTGACCTCGACGTCCGGTGTCCGGAGAGGCAACGCGAAAGGAGTAACGTAAATGTACAGCACGAGACTGGCATTGCTGGCCACGGCCGCGACCATGGTCATTGGCGCGACCGCGGCCCAAGCCCAGATCCAGATTGGCACGGCCGGCCCGATGACCGGCCAATATGCCTCGTTCGGTGAACAGATGCGGGCCGGTGCCGAACGCGCCGTCGCCGATCTGAACGCCGCCGGCGGCGTTTTGGGTCAACAGTTGGCGCTTTATGTCGGTGACGACGCCTGCGACCCGCGCCAGGCGGTTTCCGTCGCCAACGAGGCAGTGAACGAGGGCGTGATCTTCATGGCCGGGCACTTCTGCTCCGGCTCGTCGATCCCGGCGTCGGAGGTCTATACCGAGGAGGGCGTCCTGCAGATTTCGCCGGCCTCGACCAATCCGGCCCTGACCGACAATGGCGGCCCGAACGTTTTCCGGGTTTGCGGCCGGGACGATCAGCAGGGTCTGATCGCCGCGCAGTACATCGAGGAAAACTATCCGGACTCTAACCTGGCGATCGTCCATGACCGCACCGCCTACGGCCAGGGTCTGGCCGATGCCACCCGCATCGCCTTGAACGCGAATGGCTATCTGGAGGCACTCTACGAGGCCTATACGCCGGGCGAGTCCGACTACTCAGCACTGGCGACCTTGCTGAACGACAACAGCGTCGACGTCATCTATGTCGGCGGCTACCACACCGAGGCCGGCCTGCTGGTGCGCCAGATGCGCGAGCAGGGCATGGACACCCAGCTTATCTCCGGCGACGCGCTGGTGACCGACGAGTTCTGGTCGATCACCGGTGACGCCGGTGAGGGCACGCTGATGACGTTCGGGCCGGATCCGCGCAACTTCGAGGCCGCGGCGGAAGTGGTCGCGGCGTTCCGCGCGGACGATTTCGAGCCTGAGGGCTATACGCTCTACACCTATGCTGCCATCCAGGTCTTCGCCCAGGCGGCGGAGATCGCCGGCACGACCGATCTTGACGCGGTGATCGAGGCCCTGCACGGCAACGAGTTCGAGACGGTCATCGGCCCGATCAGCTTCGACAGCCAGGGCGACATCCTGCAGCCGGCCTATGTCTGGTACGAGTGGTCGGACGGCAACTACGCCGAGATCAACTAGCCTCGGGCGCGTAATCGATCGGCTCGGGACCAGTCCCGGGCACCTTCGGGGGCCGGCCTTCTCGCCGGCCCCTTTTTCTTGCTTGCCGGCAGGCTTTGCCCCAGTCTCGGGCCGTTGAAAGTCTGGCCGGCCGATGTATGTTATGGCGCCTTTTCGACAGGTATTGTGCCGCCGGTCGCAACGATCATTTCCAAGTCGAGTTGAAAGTCAGCAGTCATGGATGTTGGAAGCCTGCCCGCGGGGTTCGACAAAAGGGGTTTGGACAAGGAAGCGTTGAAGCGCTCGTTCCTGGAATGGCTGGTCTATGCCGTCGGCAAGGACACCGAACACGCCAAGCCCCACGATTGGTTCACCTCCGTCGCGTTGGCCGTGCGCGACCGTTTGGTCGACCAATGGATGGCGTCGACCCGGTCTTACTACGAGCGCGATCAGAAGCGCGTCTATTACCTGTCCTTGGAGTTTCTGATCGGCCGGTCGCTGGAAAACTCCATGGCCAATCTGGGCATCGTCGAGACCTGCCGGGAGGCTTTGCAGGAAATCGGCGTCGACCTGGAGACCCTGTTCGAGACGGAGAGCGACGCCGCGCTGGGCAATGGCGGCCTGGGCCGCCTGGCCGCCTGTTTCCTCGACAGCATGGCGACGGTCGGCATCGCGGGCTATGGCTACGGCATCCGCTATCAGTACGGGCTGTTCAAGCAGTCCTTCGACAATGGCTGGCAGATCGAACAGCCGGAGGACTGGTTGAGGGGCGGCAACCCTTGGGAGTTCGAACGGCCGGAGGTGGCGTACCCGATCGACTTTTTCGGTCATGTCGAACCGGTCGAGTCTGATGATGAAGAGCCGAAATTCCGCTGGGTCGGCGGGCAGAGGGTGCTGGCGGTGGCCTACGACACGCCGGTCGTCGGCTATGGTGGTCGGCAGATCAACACGCTGCGCCTATGGTCCGCAAAGCCCACCAGCGCCTTCGATTTCGACAATTTCAACCGGGGCGACTATCTGGGCGCGGTCCAGCAGAAGGTGGATGCCGAGACCCTGAGCCGCGTGCTCTATCCCAACGACATGACGGAGCAGGGGCAAGAGCTGAGGCTGAAGCAGGAATACTTCTTCACCTCCGCCTCCCTGCAGGATTTGCTGCGCCGCTTCCGCTCGAACCACGAGAATTGGGACGCGCTGCCGGACAAGGTCGCGATCCAGCTGAACGACACCCATCCGGCCATCGCGGTGCCGGAACTGATGCGGCTGCTGATCGACGTCTATGGCTTGAACTGGGCGCATGCCTGGTCGCTCACCAGCCGCACGATCAACTACACCAACCACACGCTCTTGCCGGAGGCGTTGGAAAGCTGGTCCGTCGGCTTGATGGAGCGGCTGTTGCCGCGGCACATGCAGATCATCTACGAAATCAACGCCCGCTTCCTGCGCCAGATCAGCAAGCGGTCCTCACGGACGCGGGCCGGCCTCGACAGCCTGTCGCTGATCGACGAGCATGGCGGCCGGCGCGTCCGCATGGGCAATCTGGCCTTTCTCGGCAGCCGGCGTGTCAACGGCGTTTCGGCGCTGCATACGGAGCTGATGAAGGAAACGGTTTTCCGGGATCTGCACGCGCTCTATCCCGACCGCATCGTCAACAAGACCAACGGCATCACGCCGCGGCGCTGGCTGCACCAATGCAACCGGCCGCTGGCCGATCTGATTTGCCAGACGATCGGCGACGGCTGGATCGGTGATCTTGAGGACCTGCAGCGTCTGGAACCGTTCGCCGAGGACACCGGCTTTAAGAACGCGTTTGAGGCGGCCAAGCAGGCGAACAAGCGCCGGCTGGCGGATATCATCGGCCAAACGCTCGGGCAGCCCGTGGACCCGTTGTCGCTGTTCGATGTCCACATCAAGCGCATACATGAGTACAAGCGCCAACTGTTGAACCTGATCCAGACCGTCGCGCTCTACAACGAGATGCGCGACGATCCCACGGCCGACTGGCAGCCTCGGGTCAAGATCTTTGCTGGCAAGGCCGCGCCCGGCTACGCGCTCGCCAAGCTGTTCATCAAGCTGGCCAACGACATCGCCCAGAAGGTCAACCACGACCCGGCGGTGCGCGATCTCTTGAAGGTCGCGTTCCTGCCGAACTACAACGTTACGCTGGCGGAACGGATCATCCCGGCCGCAGACCTGTCCGAGCAGATTTCCACCGCAGGCAAGGAGGCGTCCGGCACCGGCAACATGAAGCTGGCGCTGAACGGCGCCTTGACCATCGGCACGCTGGACGGCGCGAATGTCGAGATCCGCGATCGGGTCGGGTCCGACAATATCTTCATCTTCGGCATGACGGCGGCCGAGGTCGCGGCGTTGCGCGCCGGCGGGGCGTTCAGCCCGGCCGAGACGATTGCCCACGACCCTAGGCTGAAGCGCGCCATCGACATGATCGCCGACGGCGCCTTCTCGCCGGACGATCCGGACCGTTTCAGGCCGGTCATCGACAATCTGATCCATCACGACCCGTTCCTGGTCACGGCGGACTTCACCAGCTATGCCGATACCCAGGCGGTGGTGGACGACCTTTATCGCGACCGTGACGCCTGGGTCACCAAGGCGGTCTTGAACACCGCCCGTGTCGGCTGGTTCTCGTCCGATCGTACCGTGCGCGAATACGCCCAAGAAATCTGGCAGGCGCTGCCGCCGCTGGCGGAAGCCGCCGAGTAGTCCGGTTCGCGGCGTTGGTCCCTACAGCTGGCGCCTAACCGCTGATTGGCTCCGAAGTCCTGTCCGTCAGCGCGCGGGGCCGCGGTTGCGATTCGGTCGGCGCGGTCCGGTGGAAACCGAAGATCACGCCAAACACCATCAGGACTGCGATGACCAGCGACGGGATGCCCGGCACCAGGTTGGCCGCCACGGCAACCGCCAGGATCACCAGAGCGACCTTTACCACCGCGATGATCCCGACCACGCGATCGTGCCGCCAACCGGCGCGTACGGGCTGCTGATAGGCATGCTCCCTGTGCGGGCGCCAAACCCGCTCGCCCCGGATCAGGCGGCTGGTGAGCGTGCTGGTCGTGTCTGCGACATGAAACAATGACAGCAGCAGGGCCTCGACCAGATGGCCCTGGAAGGCCAGCCACAACAGCACCCAGCCAAGCAGGAACCCAAGCGGAACACTGCCGACATCGCCGAGAAAGACGCGGGCGGGGTGCCAGTTCCAGATCAGGAAGCCGCAGGCAACGCCGACCAGCACGAGACCACAATCCGTCAGCGCATCGGGCAGTGCCATGGTGCCCATAAAGCCGGCCAGTGCACCGATCATGGCGACGCCCGCACCGACGGTCAGGATTTCGATGGCCGACAGCCCGTCCAGACCGTCCATGAAGTTGAACAGGTTAATATACCAAAGCCAGGCAAGCCCGATCAGCAGCCGCTCCATGACCAGCGGAAGCGCCTCGAACAGGCGATAATCGGGCGGCAGGATCAAAAGCACGATTGCCACGGCGACGGCCTGACAAACCAGGCGTGGCCAAGGCGAAATCGGGCGCACGTCGTCCAGGCCGGAAATCGCCATAAGGCCGATGGCGCCGATGATGATTGACCAGGGGACCGACTGGCCGCCGAGAAATGAGGCCGCGGCAACCCCGCTCAGCGCGACAGGGACCAAGAGCCAGCCGGCGCCCAGCGGCGTGGGATGCTTGTGGCTGCTGCGGTTGTTTGGCCAGTCAACGACCGACCATCGTTTCAATGCGGTTTTGAGAGGCCCGAGACCAAAGGCGGTCAAGAACGCGGTCGCCAGTCCAAGCCAAAGCCCGGATGACGTCAAGGCTCAAGCCCAAGACAGTCATAGTCTTGAAGGATCATGCTCGCAACTCTATGACTTGTGAAGCGTGTTTCCACCAAATGACGGGAAGCCAAGCCGAAACGCAAGCGTTTTTTCTTGTCAGCAACCAGTACTTGTGCCGCATCTACTAAGGATAATAAGTTGTCGGGCTCGACCAACAGTCCGGTAGAGTTGTTCAGGACAATATCTCGGCATCCTGGCGTATTTGTGGCGATGGCGGGGCGGCAACATGCCGACGATTCCAACAGCGTCACCGGAACGCCCTCGCCGCCGTGCGATGCCAGAATGGCGATGTCCGCCTCCTGCCAGATCGTGCGCACATCCTCGACATGGCCGCGCCATTCGATGCCGGGGAGCGACCCCCATGTCTGCAGGTCGTCCACGCTGTAGCTGCTGGGGTTTGCCGGGTCCGGCTTGCCCACCAGCAGAAGGCGACAGGGCGTGCCCGCCGCTTGGACACGGCGAACCGCCTCCACGATCAGATCGATCCCCTTGATGCGGATCATCCGGGCGACGACGGCCAGGGTGACGACTGCGTTTTCCGGTGGCGGCATCGGGGTGAAGCGTTCCAGGTCGATCCCGGAACCGGGCAGCACGGTGGTTCTTTCCGGGTCGATCCAGCCATCCGCCGCAAGGCGGTCGCAATCATCCTGATTGAGCGTCTCGACGCGGCTGGACCGGTACTTCAGCGGACCGGCAAGTAACGGCCGCAAGACCTTTCGCAGGGCGCGCACCCGCCTCTGCTCGCTGGCAAACAGATAGCCGAGACCGGCAAAGAGATTGATCGATGCGCCCACGCCGGCCTGCCGGGCGGCATAGCTGCCGGTTGCGATCGCCTTGATGCCGATGTGATGGGTGAGATCCGGCTTTAGGCGCCGAAGCAGACGGGCCAGCCGGAAGACGCGCGCGGTTTCGGTTGCCGGGTTGAACCGGCCGCGCCCGAGATCGAACTGCGCCAGCGTCAGGCCCGCCGTTTGGATCTCGTCGGCGTGTTGGTCGACCTTGGTGACCACCGTCACCAGATAGCCGGCGTCGCTGACGGCCCGGGCGACAGGCAGCCAGTGCAGGCAGAAATACCAGTCCTCGGCGACCAGGAAAACGATATGGGGTTTGCTCACGTATGGTGTTCTATTCCTGTTTCGGGCCCTGTTTCGGGCCCTGTTTCGGGGCGCGTTTCGGGCAGGCCGCAGGTCCGCAGCACCAGCCTGAGAATGTGATTGGTGGCGTCATCCAAATCTTCGCGCCCCAACTTCGGCTTGGCCAGCACGGCGGCGACCTGGACGTCGAAATCGGCATAGGTTTGGGTTACCGCCCAGAGGCTGAAAAACAGATGATGAGGGTCAACGGACGCCATTTTTCCGCTCTTGACCCAGTCCGCGATAACCACGGCCTTCTCGTCCACCCGGTCACGCAGCTTGGTCTTCAGATAGTGTGAAACGTGCTGCGCGCCGTGAATGATTTCGTTGGCAAACACCTTGGACGCCATCGGGCGCTGGCGAGTGAAGCGCATCTTGTCGCGGACATAGTCGGCGAAGGCGTCGGCCGGCTCGCGGTCGGGCTGGAAATGATCGAAGGCGTCGACCCACCCGTCCAATACGCGGTTCAGCAGGGCGCGATACAGGCCCTCCTTGGTGCCGAAATAGTAGTGCAGGTTCGCCTTGGGCAGCCTCGCCGCCTCGGCGATCGCCTGCATGGTCGTACCGTTGAACCCGGCCTCGGCGAACACCGCCTCCGCCGCCCGCAGAATGCGGTCTTCGTTCAGCTGGCGGGTTCGACCGCCATTCGACCGCGGAAGCGCCGAAACATCCGCCAGCGGCCGGATCTGGTCTTGTGGCTCTTCACCGCTTTTTTGCGCGGTTGCGCCGCCCCGTGGCATTGGTTCCCCCGATATCATTCCGTTGGTTTAGAATTTTTTTGACCATTTGGTCAGGTTTTTTATAGCCTGACGGCAAGGATGCGTCCGGTATGTGCCAGCGACGCGTACCGAGACAATAAGGCGATCTTTGGGGAACAGGGAAGTAGGCCATGACAATAGGGTCGGACATCGCGCCGGGACGTCTACCCCGGGAGACGCTTGAAGACAATTTCGGCGACGCCCATCCGCCGCTGAACAAGCAGCAGGCGCTGATCGAGGCAAGCCGCTGTTACTTTTGCTACGACGCGCCCTGCATTGAGGCGTGTCCGACCTCGATCGACATTCCCAGCTTCATCAAGTCGATCGCGACCGAAAACACGCGCGGTGCGGCGACCACCATTCTGCAGTCCAATATCATGGGTGGCATGTGCGCCCGTGTCTGCCCGGTGGAGGAGCTGTGCGAAGAGGCGTGCGTGCGCAACACGGCGGAGGACAAGCCGGTCACCATCGGTCTGCTGCAGCGCTACGCCACCGATGATCTGTTCGAACATGGCGAGCAGCCGTTTCAACGTGCCGCCCCGACAGGCAAGCGCGTTGCTGTGGTCGGTGCGGGGCCGGCGGGCATGGCCTGCGCCCATGCACTGGCCGTCAATGGGCACGACGTGGTCGTCTTCGAGGCCCGCGAGAAGGGCGGCGGCCTCAACGAGTACGGCATTGCGGCCTATAAGGTCCCGGACGATTTCGCCCAGAAGGAACTGGCGTTTATCCTGTCGATCGGCGGCATCGAGTTGCGGACCGGACACGCGCTGGGCCGCGATGTCCACCTACCGGATCTCCGTCGCGAGTACGACGCGGTGTTTCTCGGCCTGGGCCATACCGGCGTCAACGCGCTGGACCTCGACTCCGGCGCCATGGAGGGCGTCGAGAACGCGGTCGATTACATCGCGCGCCTGCGCCAGGCCGACGATCTGACCGACCTGCATATCGGGCGCAAGGTGGTTGTGATCGGTGCCGGCAACACCGCCATCGATATCGCGACCCAGTCCAAACGCTTAGGCGCGGAGGACGTCACGATCGTCTACCGGCGCGGCGTCGAGCATATGTCGGCGACCTGGAAAGAGCAGGAATGGGCGCAGACCAACGGCGTGAAGATCAAACACTGGGCCCAGCCCAGGCGTCTGATCGGCTGGCCGGCAAACGGTGCGGCGCCGGCGGTGAAGGAGATCGAGTTCGAGTACACCCAACTCGACGAGCAAGGGCGGCTGATGGGCACGGGTGACACCTTTACCCTCATGGCCGACCATGTCTTCAAGGCCGTCGGCCAGACCTTCATCAGCGATGGGCTGACGGCCGAGCTGCTGGAACATGAGGGTGACATGATAGCCGTCAACGACGATCGGCAAACGTCGCTGCCGGACGTTTTTGCGGGCGGCGATTGTGTGCCCGGCATGTTCCTGACCGTTGCGGCGGTCGAGGATGGCAAGATTGCTGCTGCGGCGATCCACCGCATGCTCACCGCCTAGATCCGGCGCCACTGATTAAGGGGAGGACAGAATTATGGCTGATCTGACCAACGACTTCGTCGGCGTGAAGTCGCCGAACCCGTTCTGGCTGGCCTCCGCGCCGCCGACGGACAAGCAATACAATGTCGAGCGGGCGTTCCGCGCCGGCTGGGGCGGCGTGGTCTGGAAGACGCTGGGCGAGGACCCGCACATCGTCAACGTCTCGTCGCGGTACGGCGCGGTTTCGTACAACGGCACCCGGGTCGCCGGCTTCAACAATATCGAGCTGATCACCGATCGGCCGCTGGACGTGAACTTGCGCGAGATCAAGCAGGTCAAGCGTGACTGGCCGGACCGCGCCATGATCGTCTCGCTGATGGTGCCTTGCGAGGAGGAAAACTGGAAGGCCATCCTGAAACGGGTGGAGGAGACCGAGGCGGACGCCATCGAGCTCAATTTCGGCTGCCCGCATGGGATGAGCGAGCGCGGCATGGGCTCGGCGGTCGGCCAGGTGCCGGAATATGTCGAGATGGTCGCGCGCTGGTGCAAACAATACAGCCGCATGCCCGTGATCGTGAAGCTGACGCCCAACATCACCAACATCCTCGGCCCGGCGCGGGCGGCCAAACGCGGCGGGGCGGACGCGGTCAGCCTGATCAACACCATCCAGTCGGTCGTCTCGATCGACCTCGACCTCATGGCGCCCACGCCCACGGTCGACGGCAAGGGCACCCATGGCGGCTATTGTGGCCCGGCGGTCAAGCCGATCGCGCTGCGCATGGTCGGCGAGATCGCCCGCGACCCGGAATGCGCCGGCATGGCCATTTCCGGCATCGGCGGCGTTTCCACATGGCGGGAGGCGGCCGAGTTCATCTCCATGGGCGCGGGCAATGTCCAGGTCTGCACCGCCGCCATGACCCACGGTTTCAAGATCGTCGAGGACATGGTCTCGGGCCTGAACAACTGGATGGACCGGAAAGCCTATCGCACGACGGCGGATTTCTATCGTGCCGCTGTGCCCAATTACGTCAATTGGGAACAGCTCAACATGAACTTCAAGACGATCGCCAAAATCGATCAGGATCTCTGCATCCAGTGCGGCAAGTGTTATGTGGCCTGCGAGGACACCTCGCATCAGTCAATCGCCGCGCTGCGCGACGAGACCGGCAAGCGCCGCTACGAGATCATCGACGAGGAATGTGTCGGCTGTAACCTGTGCATGCATGTCTGCCCGGTAGACGACTGCATCACCATGAACGCTGTCGACACGGGCAAGCCCTACGCCAACTGGACCACCCATCCCAACAACCCCATGCGGGTCGAGGCGGCCGAGTAGAGGCGTCCAGCCTGGCGGCCGGGCACTGGCCTGCTACGGCCGCTCAGGGCCTCTGTTGCAGGGCGGTTTGGGCCTCCGACAGCAGGCTGTGCACCAGCCGATAGCTGCCGTCGACATAGCGGCGGACCCAGAAGCTGTCGAGATAGTGGTCCATCGAGCGGATCGCGGCGTAGGAGCCGATGTCGCCGATCCGGACGTTGAAGTAGAAGACGTGGGAAAAGCACGGATCGCCGTCCTGCGGCAGTCCGAACGCGCTGATCACATTGTAGTCGTAGCTGCGGATATCGAGTTGGGCGACCAGCGCCGGCAGATTGTCGCCAAGCTGGTCCAGCCGCTCGATCGTCGGCTGATATCTGCCTAATAGGGCGCTCAGGCCCGCAAAGGCGAGTTCCCGTTGCCACCCCTCCAGCCCGTCCATCGCGGTCTCGATCAGGTCGGACAAGGCTTCCGGATCGATGCGCTTCAGCAGGTCAACTGCGCCGATCGCACTGGCGTCGGACAGGTCGTGGTCGATGGCATAGCCCGGCCGATCTGAGGAAAGGTCGCCGCGAAAGGCGTTCTCCGCATAGGCGTAGTAGACGGTGGCCATCGCCACGGCCTCGGCCAGCGTCATGAAGGCGGCCGATTCGCGGCACCGGAGATCAAGATCATCGACGCCGAAAAACGTTATCGGCGTGCCGTTGTTCGACGGGTCTGGCCGCACCCAGTCCTGCGCCACCAGGTCCAGCGGATGGTCGAGAAAACCGGGTAAAGGCTGTTGAGCCCCGGCGCCCGTCAGGTGAAGGCCTGACAGGGTCGCCACCAAGGCCGCCATGCACCAGCGTGTCACGATTGATAATCCACAGCCAACGCGCGCCGACGGCGTGCCGTCAGAATTTGGCCTCGGCGACCTTCTTGATCAGGAAGTCGCGGAACACCGATATCCGCTTCGAGTGGCGCAGCTCTTCGGCGTAGACGAAGTAGGCCTCGGCCTTAGGCCCGCTCACCTCCGGCAGCACCCGCACGATGTTCAGGTTCTCATCGATCATGTAGTCGGGCAGGGCGGCCAGGCCCAGGCCGCTGCGCACCGCGCGATAGATGGCGTACTGGTTGTTGACCTCCAGGATCACGTTGCGCTCGCCCGGCTCCGGGTCGCCGACGGCGGTGATCCAGTTGATGTCGTGGATCGGCGGCCTGGTATCGTGGCCGTAGACGATCAGATCGTGGTTCTTCAGATCCTCGACCGTCTGGGGGATGCCGCGACGCTTCAGATAGTCCACTGAGCCGTAGATGTGGAAGCGCACGGTCATCAGATGGCGCTGGATCAGGTCCGGCTGGCGCGGCTCCGTCATGCGCACGGCCACGTCGGCCTCGCGCATGCCCAGATCGAGTTCGCTGTCGTCGATCAGAAGGGACAGTTGAATGTCCGGGTACAGCGTCAGGAACTCGCGCGCCCGGGGCGTCAGCCAGGTCGAGCCGAAGGCGACCGTTGTCGTCACCCGCAACTGACCCGCCGCCTGTTTCTTGCTTTCGAGCAGCTGCGCTTCGGTGATCGACAGCTTGGCGAAGACCTCGTGGGCGGTCTTGTACAACAGCTCGCCCTGCTCGGTCAGGATCAGGCCGCGCGCGTGCCGGTGGAACAACGGTACGTTCAGGCTCTCCTCGAGAGCACTGATTTGCCGGCTGACGGCCGACTGGCTGAGGTTCAGCCTTTCGCCCGCATGGGTGAAGCTGCCCGCCTCGGCCACGGCGTGAAACACGCGCAGCTTATCCCAATCCATGCGTCCGCGAGCGACCACTTTGCTTTGTTCCTCTCACAAGCCAACGGCCGGGTCGGAGCCCGCCGTGGCGTTCCACTTGTCCGTTGTTTGGCCCGGTCCGGGCCGTGAGCGACTATGTGTCCATTGTCGCCGTTTGGCGCGGCGAAGGCAATCGTCCTTGGGTGAATATACCTATTCCGCGGCCTGACTGGGAGAGTCTTCCAACCCGTCCCGCCCGCCGATGCGCGGCGAAACGTCGGTAATCTCGTGTTCGGCCAGGAATTTTTCCGCCTCCAGCGCGGCCATGCAGCCCATGCCGGCGGCCGTGACCGCCTGGCGATAGATCTTGTCCTTCACGTCGCCGGCGGCGAAGACGCCTGGAATGTCGGTTGCGGTCGAATCGGGGGCGGTCAGGATGTAGCCGCCCTCATCCATCTCGACCTTGCCCTTGAACACGGCCGTGGCCGGGTCGTGGCCGATGGCGACAAACACGCCGTCGACGTCGATGTCGCTTGTTTCGCCGGTCTTGCTGTGGGCGAGCCGCACACCGGTGACGGCTGGCGGATCGCCGCCGCCGAGGATCTCCTTCACCTGGTGATCCCAGATCACCTCGATCTTCGGGTTGGCGAACAGCCGGTTTTGCAGAATTTTTTCCGCGCGAAGCTGATCGCGGCGATGGACCAGCGTGACCTTGGTGGCGTGATTGGTCAGGAACAGCGCCTCTTCGACGGCCGAATTGCCGCCGCCGATCACCGCGACCTCCTTGCCGCGAAAGAAAAACCCGTCGCAGGTCGCACACGCGCTGACGCCCTGGCCCTGATATTTCTGCTCCGACGCCAGCCCCAGCCAGCGGGCCTGAGCGCCGGTGGCGATGATCACCGTGTCGGCGACATAGCGATCGCCGGAATCGGCCGTGCAGGTGAACGGGCGGGACGAAAAGTCCACATCCGTGATCACGTCGAACATCATGCGGGTGCCGACATGCTCTGCCTGGCCCGCCATCTGTTCCATCAGCCACGGGCCTTGGATGACGTCGGCGAAACCCGGATAGTTCTCGACATCCGTCGTAATGGTCATCTGGCCGCCCGGTTGCAGACCCTGCACCAGGATCGGCTCTAGACTCGCCCGCGCGGCATAGATCGCGGCGGTGTAGCCGGCCGGGCCGGAGCCGATGATCAACACCTTCGTACGATGGGTTTCTGGCATGACATGTGCTTTCTGAATCGGCGCTGTCGAATGACGCCAATTTGACGGATCGCCACCCTAATCCCGCTCCGCGGCGGTTCACAAGGGCGCGCTTTCCAGATAGTCATGGCGCGCGGGTTTTGCTAGCCGTTGCCCCTTGTGCTGCCGCCCGCTCGGTAATATTTTTGCGCAATCCCCTATCAGATTGTTACGAGAAAACCCAATGCGCCGCATCAAGCTTGACCGGATCGACCGCCGTATCCTTCGCGATCTGCAAAACAATGGTCGCATGACAAACGTCGAACTGGCCAAGCGCGCGGGCATTTCCGCGCCCCCCTGCCTCAGGCGCGTGCGCGCCTTGGAGGAGGCCGGCTTCATCCGCGGCTATCACGCGGACCTCAATCCCGAGGCCCTGGGGTTCGGTGTCACCGTGTTTGCCCAGGTCGGCCTGTCCAGCCAGGCCGAGGTCGACCTGAAGGCGTTCGAGGACCTGGTGAACGAATGGCCGCTGGTCCGCGAGTGCCACATGCTGGCGGGCGAGATGGACTTCCTGTTGAAGGTCGTCGCCGAGGATTGGGACGCCTACCAGCGGTTCCTGACGACACAGCTCACCGCGGCGCCCAATGTCAGCCACGTGAAGTCGGCGCTCGCCATCCGCACCAGCAAGCTGCAGCCGGGCGTTCCCGTTGATGTCGATGGGGCGGACGCCGGCTAACCGGCGCTACTTAAACAAACCGAATCTGGACGATCTCGTAGCTTTTTGAGCCGCGCGGCGTGCTCACCTCAACCGATTCGCCGACGGCCTTGCCGATCAGCGAGCGGGCGAGGGGGGCCGTGATCGACAGCCGGCCGGACTTGATGTCGGATTCGTCCTGCCCGACGATCTGATACTCGGCCTCTTCGTCGGTGTCCTCGTCGGCCAGCCGGACGGTGGCGCCGAACTTCACGGCGTCGCCGGACAGCTTCGCCACGTCGATGACCTCGGCACGCGAGATCTTATCCTCCAGCTCCATGACCCGGCCTTCGATGAAGCTCTGCCGGTCCCGGGCGGCATGGTATTCCGCGTTTTCCGAAAGATCCCCGTGTTCGCGCGCCTCGGCGATCGCTTTGATGATCTCCGGCCGCGCGACGCTTTTCAGGTGCCTCAGCTCTTCGATCAGGCGGTCGTAACCGTCAGCCGTCATGGGTACCTTGTTCATCAGCATTCCTGCCTAGTCGTTCACAACACTCAACGCGTCAATTACAGCTTCCATCGCAACGACCCGAGGTACAGATGCAATCACGCCCGGCCCCGGTCAGAGGGTCAGGCGTCAATGACGATCATCCCTGTCGCGCCGACGCCGAATCCAAAGCGGCCGTCAGATCGCGGTTCGCCCCAGATAATGTTGAAGGGGGGTCGCTTCAAGACGGCCGGCCTGCAGGGCCGGAATCGCCTCGACGGCCGCTCGGGCACCGGCAACCGTCGTATAGTACGGGATGTTATTGACCAGCGCGGTTCGGCGCAAGGACAAGCTGTCGCGGATCGCCTGGGCACCGTCCGTGGTGTTGAACATCATATGCACGGTGCCGTTGATCATCGCATCGACGATGTGCGGCTGTCCTTCCAGCACCTTGTTCACCACATCGACCGGCAAACCGGCCTCGCGCAGACGGCCCGCCGTGCCGCGCGTCGCGAGCAGGCCGTAACCCAGCTCGTGCAGTTTCTTGGCGATTTCGATCAGCGCCGGCTTGTCGCTGTCCCGCACCGACAAGAACACGGTGCCCTCGGTCGGCAAGGTCACGCCACAGCCCATCTGCGCCTTGGCGAAGGCGCGGCCGAAGCTGGTGTCCAGCCCCATGACCTCGCCCGTGGAGCGCATTTCCGGGCCCAGCAGCGTGTCGACGCCGGGGAAGCGGGCGAAGGGAAAGACCGACTCCTTCACCGCCGTGTAGGGCGGCGTGGCCCCGTGCAGGGTGAAGGCGTCGAGCGTTTCGCCAGCCATCACCCGGGCCGCGATCTTGGCGATCGGCGTGCCCGTTGCCTTGGCCACGAACGGCACCGTTCGGCTCGCCCTCGGGTTCACCTCGATCAGATAGACGGTCTCGTCCTGGACCGCGAACTGCGTGTTCATCAGGCCGACAACGCCCAGGGCGCGCGCCAGCATCCCGGCCTGCCGCTCGATCTCCGCCACGACGGTCGATGACAGCGAATGGGGCGGCAGGGCGCAGGCGCTGTCGCCAGAATGCACGCCCGCCTCCTCGATATGCTGCATCACACCGGCGATGTAGACCTGCTCGCCATCGCTGACCAGGTCGACATCGACCTCGATCGCGTCTTCCAGATAGCGGTCGATCAGGACCGGGCTTTTGCCGGAGACCTGCACGGCATCGGTGATGTACCGGCGCAGATCGTCGACATCATGGACGATCTCCATCCCTCTTCCGCCCAGCACGTAGGACGGCCTGATCAGGCAGGGATAGCCGACCTCATCGGCAATCGTCTCGGCCTGCTCGGCCGACCAGGCGATGCCGTTTTTCGGCTGCAGCAGGTCAAGATCGGTGACCAGCCGCTTGAACCGGTCCCGGTCTTCCGCCAGGTCGATCGCGTCGGGCGAGGTGCCCAGGATCGGGATGCCGGCGGCCTCCAGCTCATGCACCAGTTTCAACGGCGTCTGGCCGCCGAACTGCACGATAACACCTTTCAGCGTGCCGTTCTGCTGTTCCGTCAGGATCAGCTCGATAACGTCCTCGGCCGTCAGCGGCTCGAAATAAAGCCGGTCGGAGGTGTCGTAGTCGGTAGAGACCGTTTCCGGATTGCAGTTGACCATGATGGTCTCATAGCCGGCCTCTTTCAGCGCGTAGGCGGCGTGGACGCAGCAATAATCGAACTCGATGCCCTGGCCGATGCGGTTCGGCCCGCCGCCCAGGATGACGACCTTTTGGCGGTCGGTCGGCTGGGATTCGCATTCCGGCTCTTCCAGCCCGCCGCCTTCATAGGTGGAGTACATGTAGGGCGTGTCGCTGGCGAACTCCGCCGCGCAGGTATCGATGCGCTTGTAGACCGGTCGGACGCCGACGGTCCGGCGGGCCTCTGCAACCGTCTCGGCATCCGTGCCGGCCAGTTCGGCCAGACGCGCGTCGGCAAAACCCAAGGCTTTCAGGCGCGACCATCCGGCCTTGTCGTTCGGCAGGCCCCGCGACCGGACTATCGCCTCGGCCTCGACGATGTCCTTGATCTGCGCCAGGAACCACGGGTCGAACTTGCAGGCGGTGTGGATCTCGTCGATCGACAGCCCTTCGCGCAGCGCCTGGGCGATATAGCGCAAGCGGTTCAAGGTCGGCCGCGACAGCGCGGCGCGCAGGATGTTCGGGTCGCCGGCCTCGCCCGCCTTGGGGTGCCAGCCCGGGATCTCGATGTCATTGAGGCCGGTCAGGCCCGTCTCCATGGACCGCAGGGCCTTTTGCAGGCTTTCCGGGAAGGTCCGGCCGATGGCCATGACCTCGCCCACCGACTTCATCGACGTGGTCAGCGTGGCGTCGGCGCCGGGGAACTTTTCAAATGTGAAGCGCGGGATCTTGGTGACGACATAGTCGATCGTCGGTTCGAAGCTGGCCGGCGTCACCTTGGTGATGTCGTTGTCCAACTCGTCCAGGGTGTAGCCGACGGCCAGCTTGGCGGCGATCTTGGCGATCGGGAAACCGGTGGCCTTTGACGCCAGGGCCGAGGACCGGCTGACCCTCGGGTTCATCTCGATCACGACCATGCGGCCGGTTTCCGGGTTGATGGCGAACTGCACGTTCGATCCGCCGGTGTCGACCCCGATCTCGCGCAAGACCGCGATCGAGGCGTCGCGCATGATCTGGTATTCCTTGTCGGTCAAGGTCAGCGCCGGCGCCACGGTGGCCGAATCGCCCGTATGCACGCCCATCGGGTCGATATTCTCGATCGAACAGATGATGATGCAGTTGTCGGCGTTGTCGCGGACCACCTCCATCTCGAACTCTTTCCAGCCCAGCACCGATTCCTCGATCAACACCTCATGCGTGGGGCTGGCGCGCAAACCGTTGCGCACGATGTCCTCGAACTCAGACCGGTTATAGGCGATGCCGCCGCCGGTGCCGCCCAGCGTGAAGCTGGGCCGGATGATCGCGGGCAGGCCGACGGCCTCCACGGCCGCCAGCGCGTCGTCCAAACTGTGCGCCAGGTGGGACCGCGGGCTTTCCAGCCCGATCTTGTCCATGGCCTGGCGAAAAAGCTGACGGTCTTCGGCCTTGGCGATGACGTCGGCATCCGCGCCGATCATCTCGATGCCCAGCCGCTCCAGCGTGCCGTCATGGGCTAAAGCCAGCGCCGTGTTCAAGGCGGTCTGGCCGCCCATGGTCGGCAGCAGCGCGTCGGGCTTTTCCCGCTCCAGCACGCGTGTGACCATCTCCGGCGTGATCGGCTCGATATAGGTGGCGTCGGCCAGTTCCGGGTCGGTCATGATCGTGGCGGGGTTGGAGTTGATCAGGACGATCCGATACCCCTCCGCCTTCAGGGCCTTGCACGCCTGGGCGCCCGAATAGTCGAACTCGCAGGCCTGGCCGATGATGATCGGCCCGGCACCGATGATGGCGATGGACTGGATATCGGTACGTTTGGGCATGGGCGCTGTTTACCGGGGCTCGGGCTGACCGGGGCTGATTTGGGGCGGCTTTATAGTGAGGTCCGGCCTAGCCGTCCATCAGCGACACGAATCGCTGGAAAAGGTAATGGCTGTCGTGGGGGCCGGGCGACGCTTCGGGATGGTACTGGACGGAAAACACTGGCCGGTCCTTCAACCGTATGCCCTCGTTGGTGCCGTCGAACAGGCTGACATGGGTGGCCTCGACCGTTTCCGGCAGGCTTTCGGTCACGACCTTGAAGCCGTGGTTCTGGCTGGTGATTTCGACCTTGCCCGTGGTCAGGTCCTTCACCGGGTGGTTGGCGCCGCGATGGCCCTGGTCCATCTTTTCCGTCCGACCGCCCAGCGCCAGCGTCAAAAGCTGGTGGCCCAGGCAGATGCCGAACAGCGGCTTGCCGGTCTCCAGAAGGGCGCGAATCGTCGGCACGGCGTACTCACCCGTCGCCGCCGGATCGCCGGGGCCGTTGGCCAGAAAGATGCCGTCCGGCTCGTGGCCCAGGATATCCTCGGCCGTTGCCGTTGCCGGCACGACGGTCACCGCGCAGCCGGCACTGGCCAAGCAGCGCAGAATGTTGCGCTTGGCGCCGTAGTCGACCGCGACGACCTTGTGCCGGGGATTGTCCAATTGGCCGTAGCCCTTGCCCAATTCCCAGCGCGTCTGATCCCAGCGATAGGTCTGCCGGCAACTGACCTCGATGGCGAGATCCATGCCTTCCAGTCCGGGCCATTCGCGGGCCTGTTCGATCATGGCGGGCACGTCGAAGACGCCGTCGGGCGCATGGGCGATCACGCCGCTGGGTGCCCCGGCGTCGCGAATTCGGCGTGTCAGCCGCCTGGTGTCGATCCCCGCCAGGCCAACCAGATCGTTCGACAACAGCCAATCGTTGAAGCCGCGACTGGCGCGCCAGTTGGACGGGCCGGTGATGTCGGCGCGCAGCACGAGCCCCCGGGCGGCCGGGGTCGTGGTCTCCACATCCTCCGTGTTCGCGCCGACATTGCCGATATGGGGAAACGTGAAGGTGATGATCTGGCCGGCATAGGACGGGTCGGTCATCACCTCTTGATAGCCGGTCAGCGAGGTATTGAAGCAGACCTCGCCCACCGCCGAACCGGGCGCACCGATGCCCTTGCCCCACAGAACTTCGCCGCTGGCCAGGGCAAGCGCACCCGTGGCGCCTTTGGGCGGGGCAGGCGGATTTTTCTCAGGCGGCATGGCGGCTCGCGGAAAGCTTAACGGAAACAGGCGTTTGATTGGGGACCGCAATAAACCAGGAAGGCGGCGAATGCGGAAGAGGATTCGTCCAAGTGCCAGTTGCACCTTGTGCAATCCACCCATGACGCTTAGATATGTGAGGGGATTTGAACTGAAAATCGTTATAAATCAATAACTTATATCTCTTCGTCTGAAGCCGGGAAGAGTGGAGCTTGTCGTCACCATGATCAGACAGAGGCTGAACGAATCGCTGAAAGAGGCCATGCGGGCCAAGGACACGGTCGGCGTATCCACCGTTCGGCTGATCCTTGCCGCCCTGAAGGACCGCGATATCGCCGCCCGATCCAAAGGCAACACCGACGGCATCACCGATGACGAGGTGCTGGGCCTGCTGCAAACAATGGTCAAGCAGCGCCGAGAAAGCATCGACCTTTACGAAAAGGGCGGTCGCTTGGACCTGGCCGAGCAGGAACGGGCCGAGATTGGCGTTTTGCAGCGCTTTTTGCCGGCCCAGATGGACGAGCAGGCGATCCGCTCGGCCGTCGATACGGTGATCCGCGAACAGTCCGCGACCAGCCTGAAGGATATGGGCCGGATCATGTCGACCCTGCGCGACAAGTATGCCGGCCGCATGGATTTCGGCAGGGCCAGCGGCTTTGTGAAGTCGGCCTTGAGCTGACCCGGCCGGCCCGGCCGTGACCCTGCCCCCCGCCTTTCTGGATGAGCTTCGCACCCGGCTGCCGGTATCGGAGATTGTCGGCCAGCGGGTGCGCCTGACCCGCGCGGGACGGGAACACAAGGGCCTCTGCCCGTTTCACAAGGAAAAGACCCCCAGCTTCACCGTCAATGACGACAAGGGGTTTTTCCACTGTTTCGGCTGTGGCGCCCATGGCGACATCATCGGCTTCGTCATGCAGCACGACCATCTGGCGTTCATGGACGCGGTCGAACAGTTGGCCAGCCAGGCCGGGATGCAGGTGCCGGCGCCCGACCCAAGGGCGACGGCCGAGGCGGAGCGGCGCAAGGGCCTGCACGATCTGGTCGAAAGCGCCTGCGCTTTCTTTCAAGACGCGCTTGAGGCGCCGCCGGGGCGGTCGGCCCGGGACTATCTGCGCGGCCGCGGTCTCGATGGCGAAACCGCCCGGCGGTTCCGGCTCGGCTACGCGCCGGCGGAGTCCGGGGCGCTGATCAAGCATCTGAAGGATGCCGGGTACGAGGACGCGGCTATCGAGGCGGTTGGCCTGTCGCGGCGGCCAGACGACGGCAGGGCGCCCTATTCTTTCTTCAGAAACCGGCTGATGTTCCCTGTCTCGGATCGGCGCGACCGGGTCGTCGCCTTTGGCGGCCGGCTGCTTGACGGTGACGGGCCCAAATACATCAACAGCCCCGACAGCCCGATCTTTCACAAGGGCCAGATGCTGTATGGCCTGGCCCGCGCCAACAAGGCGGCGGGGCGCGGCCACGGCGTCATCGTCGCCGAGGGCTACATGGACGTCATCGCCCTGGTGCGTGCCGGGTTCGAGGGCGCGGTCGCACCCCTAGGCACGGCCGTGACCGAAGACCAGCTACGGCTGCTCTGGCGGCTGACGGATACGCCGACCCTCTGTTTCGACGGTGACGAGGCCGGGCGACGGGCTGCGTGGCGCGCGATTGAGCGCCTGCTGCCGATGCTGCAGCCGGACAAGACTTCGCGCATCGCCTTCCTGCCCGACGGCGAGGACCCGGACAGCCTGATCGCCGCCCAAGGCCGGCAGGCGATGAAAGATGTCTTGGGCGCGACGGTGACGGTCGCCGATCTGGTCTGGCGCCAGGAACTTACCGCTCATGCGCTGGAAACGCCTGAAGGCCGGGCGGGCCTGCGCGCCGGCCTGAACCGCCAGGCCGACCGTATCGGCGACCAGACGGTCCGGGACTATTACAGGAAGGATTTTGCCGCGAGGCTGGAGGAGAAGTTCCCCTGGCGGCCGGGTGGGCGTCGGCACTCGAACGCCAGGTCACCAACCGGCCTAAGCGGTGCGCGGCCCCGCCGGCCACGGTCGGCTGATCTCAACCTAGCGAAGGTCCTGCTCGCGACGATCTTGGGTCACCCGGCTCTGTTCGCCGAGGTCGAAGAGGAACTGGCAGAGACTCGCATTCCAGATCGCTCACTCGATGCTCTACGAGGCGACATCATTTTGTCACTATCGACCGATCCCACGCTTGATTCCAATGGATTAAGCGCCCACTTGACTGCGCACGGTCACGAGTCGGTGGTCTCGAGGCTTATGTCGGATGATAGGGTCAAGCCGGTTTTGTCGGCGACTCTTGAAGAGGCGCGGGCAAAATGGGCCGATTACTTTGCCCATCGAGGTCATGAGCGAGCCAGGGCCGACCATCGGCGGGCATGGACAGACGCGACGCGACACGAAACCCAGGAGAGTCGTGATCGGGCCAAGCAGTTGGGGGCAATAGTGGCGCGTCGTCCTGAAAACCTCGATGACCCATAGGGTTAAGAGCCACGTTGATGCTCCAGCGCAGGGCTTTCGGGATGAAGGGCTAGTAACCATGCGCCGAACAGGGTATTGAGGCCGATTGCGCCGGATGTCAGGGCCGACGCAAGCGGCGAAACGAAGTTGATTTGGGCCAAGACGCTCCGACCAAGAGCGCGCTCGACAAGCGAATGAAGGGGTGACAGTCGCATGGCCACAAAGGCGACCAACACGGCCGAAACCAGCCAGACGCAAGAAGACAGCGCCGATGGCGCGCTGATGGACAAGACCGCCCAGGCGGTCAAGAAGCTGATCGCACGGGCGAAGGAGCGGGGCTACGTCACCTATGACGAGCTGAACGCCGTCTTGCCGTCCGACCAGACCTCGTCTGAGCAGATTGAGGACGTGATGGCCGCCCTGTCGGAAATGGGCATCAATGTCATCGAGAATGAGGAACAGGACGACGTCGCCTCCGCCGACAATAAGGAGGAGGAAGAGGGCCGCTCCGCCGGCAACCTGAACGACGACGATGTCGGGCGTACGGACGACCCCGTACGTATGTACCTGCGCGAAATGGGCTCGGTCGAGCTGCTGAGCCGCGAGGGCGAGATTGCCATCGCCAAGCGCATCGAGGCCGGCCGCGAGATGATGATCGGCGGCATCTGCGAGTCGCCGCTGACGATCCGCGCCATCATTCAGTGGCACAACGCCCTGAAGGACGAGAAGATGTTGCTGCGCGACATCATCGACCTCGACGCGACCTACGGTGCCGGCCCGGAAAGCGGCGGCGCGCCGATGGAGGCGGACAACGACAACGAGGCCGAGGACGGCGACGAGGAAGAGGAGTCGTCCGACAGCAGCGATAACAACGACGATGACGAGGATGACGAGGGCGGCCCGTCGCTGTCCGCGATGGAAGAAGAACTGAAGCCCCGCGTCCTGGAAACCTTCGACAAGATCGAGGCGACGTACGCCAAGCTGCACAAGCTGCAGGAACAGCGCATGGCGCAGATGCAGCAGGGCGAAAAGCCGGCCAAACAGTCCGACGTTCGCTACGGCAAGCTGAAGCACCAGCTGGTTGAGTTGATGGAGGGCATCCACCTCAACAACAACCGCATCGAGCAGCTGATGGATCAGCTTTACGGCCTGAACCGCGCGCTCGTGGGCATGGAAGGCAAGCTGCTGCGGCTGGCGCTGAACAACAAGGTGTCGCGCGAAAGCTTCCTCGACAACTATTACGGCCGCGAACTGGACCCCAGCTGGTTGGACCATGTCGGCGGGCTCGACAAAAAATGGTCCGCGTTCGTGGAACGTCATACGGACGAGATCGGCCAGATCAGAACCGATGTCGGGTCCCTGTCGGAGCGGGCGGCGTTGCCTATTGCCGAGTTCCGGCGCGTGGTCTCGACCGTTCAAAAGGGCGAGCGCGAGGCCGGGCGGGCGAAGAAGGAGATGGTCGAGGCCAACCTGCGCCTGGTGATTTCCATCGCCAAGAAATACACCAATCGCGGCCTGCAATTCCTGGACCTGATCCAGGAAGGCAATATCGGCCTGATGAAGGCGGTCGATAAGTTCGAGTATCGCCGCGGCTATAAGTTCTCGACCTACGCTACCTGGTGGATCCGCCAGGCCATCACCCGCTCGATCGCCGACCAGGCGCGCACCATCCGCATCCCGGTCCATATGATCGAGACGATCAACAAGCTGGTCCGCACCTCGCGCCAGATGCTGCACGAGATCGGCCGCGAGCCGACGCCGGAGGAGCTTGCCGAGCGGCTGATGATGCCGCTGGAAAAGGTCCGCAAGGTCTTGAAGATCGCCAAGGAGCCGATCTCGCTGGAAACCCCGATCGGCGACGAGGAAGACAGCCATCTGGGTGATTTCATCGAGGACAAGAACGCCGTCCAGCCCCTGGACGCGGCGATCCAGGCCAATCTGCGCGAAACCACGACGCGTGTGCTGGCCAGCCTGACCGCGCGCGAGGAACGGGTCTTGCGCATGCGCTTCGGCATCGGCATGAACACCGACCACACGCTGGAGGAAGTCGGCCAGCAGTTCAGCGTCACGCGTGAGCGCATCCGGCAGATCGAGGCCAAGGCTCTGCGCAAGCTGAAGCACCCGTCGCGCAGCCGCAAGCTGCGCAGTTTCCTCGACAGTTAGGTCATCTCCAATCTGGCGGAAGCCGCCCGACGGTGCTAAGCACCGTCGCCGGAGGGCCTGTAGCTCAATTGGTTAGAGCCGACCGCTCATAACGGTCTGGTTGCAGGTTCGAGTCCTGCCGGGCCCACCATCGTTTCGAACTTTTCTGACGCCGGTGCCCAGTGCGCCAAAGCCTCGCCCCAACTCAGCGATCACGACCATGGCTTCCTACCAGTTCATCTATCACATGAGCGGCCTGACCAAGGCCTATTCCGGCGGCAAGAAGGTTCTGGAGAACATCAACCTGAACTTTCTGCCGGGTGCGAAGATCGGCGTGCTGGGCCCGAACGGCGCCGGCAAGTCGACCCTGTTGAAGGTCATGGCCGGCATCGAGACCGAATATCTCGGCGAGGCCTGGATCGCGGAGGGGGCGAGCGTCGGCTATCTGGCGCAGGAGCCGGAGCTGAGCCCCGACAAGGACGTCCAGGGCAACGTCATGGAGGGGCTGGGCGAGATCGCGGAGCTGGTCAAGCGCTTCGAGGACGTTTCGATGCAGCTCGGCGAAGTGACCGATCCCGACGAGATGACCCGGCTGATCGAAGAGCAGGCGGAGTTGCAAGAGAAGATCGACGCCGCCGATGCCTGGGATCTGGAGCGCACGATCGAGATCGCCATGGATGCGCTGCGCTGTCCGCCCGGCGATGCGGATATCGGCCCCCTGTCCGGTGGCGAGCGGCGCCGCGTGGCCCTGTGCCGCCTGTTGCTCAGCCGTCCGGACATGCTGCTGCTGGACGAGCCCACCAACCATCTGGACGCGGAATCGGTGGCATGGCTGGAGCGGTTCCTGCGCGACTATGAGGGCACGGTCGTGATGGTCACCCACGACCGCTACTTCCTCGACAATGTCACGGGCTGGATCCTGGAGCTCGATCGCGGCCGGGGCATCCCGTACGAGGGCAACTACACTGCCTATCTGGAGGCGAAGGAAAAGCGCCTGGCGCACGAGGCCAAGCAGGAACAAGCCCGCCAGCGCACGATTTCCTCTGAACTGGAGTGGATCCGCGCCGGCGCCCGGGCGCGCCAGAAGAAGTCGAAGGCCCGCATCCAGGCGTTCGAAGAACTGCTGGCCCAAAGCCGGGATCAGGCGCCGGGCCAGGCCCAGATCCTCATTCCGACCCCGCCGCGGCTGGGGGACCTGGTGCTGAAGGCCGAGCATCTGTCGAAGGGCTTCGGCGACCATCTCTTGATCGAGGATCTCAGCTTTGACCTGCCGCGGGGCGGCATCGTCGGCGTGATCGGCCCGAACGGTGCCGGCAAGACGACCTTGTTCCGCATGATTACGGGCCAGGAACCGGCCGATGGCGGCGACTTGCGCACCGGCGACACCGTCGCGCTTGGCTATGTCGACCAAAGCCGCGATACGCTGGCCGGCACCGCCACGGTTTGGGAGGAGATCTCAGGCGGCCAGGACGAGATCGATCTTGGCAAGCGCAAGATGCAAAGCCGCGCTTATGTCGGCGCCTTCAACTTCAAGGGGGCCGACCAGCAAAAGAAGGTCGGCCAGCTTTCGGGCGGTGAGCGCAACCGCGTCCATCTGGCCAAGATCCTGAAATCCGGCGCCAACGTCATCCTGCTCGATGAGCCGACGAACGATCTGGATACCGAGACGCTGAGTGCCTTGGAAGAGGCGCTGCTGGCCTTCCCGGGCTGTGCCGTCGTGATCAGCCACGATCGCTTTTTCCTCGACCGCATCGCGACCCACATCCTGGCGTTCGAGGGCGACAGCCAGGTGGTCTGGTTCGAAGGCAATTACGAGGATTACGAGGCCGACAGAAAGCGTCGGCTGGGCGAAGACGCCGCCCAGCCGCACCGCATCAAGTACAAGCCGCTGACGCGATAAGGACCCAGCGCTAACCGCTGGCCTGGTTGACGTTGTCCTGCATCAGGTTCAACAGTGCGTCGATCGAGCCGCCATTGCGCTGGATGATCGAGGAAAACTCGCTGCGCTGGGTGGCGGCCATGCTGACGCCTTCAATGACGACATCCAGTATCTTGTAGTTGCCGCCGCCATAGTCGCGGACCCGCCAGTCGACCGCGATCGGCGGGGCACCGCCGGTCTGGATGATCTGCGACTGCACGATCACGTCGCTGTCGCCATCGGCCCGGCTGCCGTCGATCTGGAAGGTCTGGCCCACATCATAGCCGACAAACCGGCGGGTGTAGGTCCGCACCACCATCTCGGTGAACAGGTCGGTATAGGTCGTCTGCTGGCTGGGCGTGGCCTGGTTCCAATACCGGCCCAGCACGAACCGTCCGATCGTCGGCATGTCGAAGTTCTGGATGAACAGCGGCCGTAACTGTGGCAGCGCCTGATTGAAGGTCGGATCGCTGCTCAGCACTGCCAGCGTGTTATCGCCCAAGGTCTGCATGAAGCTTCGCGCGGCGGCCTGGTCGGCCTCCGCCGCGGCTGTGCGCACCAGACCGGTTGCGCTGAGGGCCAGCATCATGGCGGCCATCAGGCCGCAGAACGTGCGACGGTTCATGCCTTGCTCCACCTTCGCTGATAACAATTTGAGTATTCGGCCATTACGGCGAAACGAAGTCGTCGGCCCCGGGCAGGTCGCCGCCGCCGCTCGGAGCGCCCGGCGAGATGAACTCGTCGGCGCCTGGCGCATCGGAGCTGGCCTCCGCCTCTGCCTCGCTGTCGCGGATCTGGGCGTTGCGGAACTGCTGATAGATCGAGCGGACGGACGCATAGTAGTCCAAAGACGATGCCCGAATGTCCTCGATCGTATCCAGGTTGCGCGCGCGCGCATCGATCGCCGACAGAATGCCGCGGCCCACGATGAACCAGATGCCATCTTCGTGCTGCGCCGCGATGATGTCGAACGGATCGGCATAGGCGTCGACGGCGGTGCCCACCGCATCGCGGAAGTTGGACGGGCCCAGGAAGGGGATCACCAGATAGGGACCTTCCTCGACGCCCCAGACGGCCAGCGTCTGGCCGAAATCCTCGTCCTGGAACTCGTAGCCGTTCAATTCGGCGACATCGACGAGCCCGCCCACGCCGGCGATCGAGTTGATGAAGAAGCGCGCGGCGGCGTTCTCCGCGCCGTCCCAATCGCCTTGCAGCACTTCGTTGGCGAAGATGACGGGCGTGCGCAAGTTGCGCAGAAAGTTCGTCACGCCGTCTTGCAGCGGCGGCGGCACGATCTCGGCATAGCCGCGCGCGACAGGCTCCAGGATGACGTCGTCCACGGCCGTATTGAAATCGAAGATGACCCGGTTGACCGGCTCCAGCGGGTCGTAGACCTCGCCCGCGTCGGCAACCTGGGCCTGCGGTGCGGCGCAGCCCACGGTCAGACCGCACAGCAATCCCGCGGCGGTCGCGCGCGCGCCTCGGCGCATGAGGTGTCGGGTGCGATGTGTCATGCCTGTTCTCAATCCAGCCCGCGATTCACTGATCTTTCAGGACATTACCGTTCGCCTGAGTGCGGCGGCAACTCTAGTGCCAATCGCAACAGTGTCTAGCTAATCCGTCTGCTTTGGGGTGTGGCAGCGGTCACAATGAGCAAAAGAAGCGATCTGAAGGGCATTGGCGGCAAGAATGTGTCGACGACGGCTCGGCACCTCGGTACATGCGCTGCCAACGCCATCTTTCATAAACATATCTTTATATTTTTCTGGAAATCACATCCGTGTTGCCGTAAGAGTCCCGCTCCTTCGACAGCAAGACGGGGCTGCCGGCATGGACATATTGCTGAATGGCCTGAAGGCGGCCGCCGAACCGACGCGTTTGCGCATCATGGCCCTGTGTGCCGATGGCGAACTGACGGTCAGCGAACTGACCCAGATCCTCGGCCAGAGCCAGCCGCGCGTCTCTCGCCATCTGAAGCTGCTGTGCGATGCGGGCCTGTTGGAGCGTCATCGCGAGGGCACCTCGGCCTATTTCCGGCTGGCCGATCGGGACCAGGGCGGGCGGCTTGCCGAAGCGCTGACCGCGCTGTTGCCGGCCGACGACAGCCAGGTTCTTTCAGACCGGGTGCGACACGACGCGATCCGGCGCGCGCGGGCCGAACGGGCGGCGGCGTACTTCCGGGCAAACGCCGATCATTGGGATGAGCTGCGCCGCATGCATGTGGACGACGAGCGGGTGGAACGCGCCATGTGCGACGCCTTGCCGTCCGAACGGGTCGGCAACCTGGTCGATCTCGGCACCGGCACCGGCCGCATGCTGGCGATCACGGCGGACCGTGCCGACCGGGCGGTCGGCATCGACCAGTCCCGCGAAATGCTGGCCCTGGCCCGCGCCGGTTTGGACAGGGCCGGGCTGAGGCACTGCCAGGTGCGCCAGGGCGATGTTCTGGCGCTGCCCTTGGCGGCCGCCAGCGTGGACGTCGCGATCATGCACCAGGTTCTGCATTACATCGACCGGCCCGCCGAGGCGCTGGCCGAGGCGGCCCGCGTCCTGAAGCCGGGCGGCCGGCTGCTGATTGCCGATTTCGCCCGCCATGATCTGGACGGTTTGCGCGAGGATCACGCCCATCGCTGGCTGGGGTTCGACCTTGCGGATATGAAACGATGGCTCGCCGAGGCCGGCTTCGACGCGGCCGATCCCCTGGCCCTGCCCGGCGACCGCTTGACCGTGCTGCTGTGGAACGCGAAACGCCGCCAAAGCGCGGAACTGAAGCCGTTGCCCCGCGTCACGGCAACGCCCGAACCCAACCTGCGCGACAGCGGAGAGGTTGCCTGAGCCATGTCCAACGCCGTTGCTGCCACCAGCCGCGAACCGATCGTCAGCTTTGAGTTCTTTCCGCCCAAGACGCCGGGCATGGAGACCACCTTGGCGGCCACCCTGGAAAGGCTGGTGCCGTTGCACCCCGACTTCGTCTCCGTGACCTATGGCGCGGGCGGATCGACGCGGGAAAAGACGCTGGAAACGATCGAAGGGATCAAACGCGAAACCACGCTGCAGGTGGCGGGCCATCTGACCTGTGTCGGCGCGCCGCGTGACAGGATCGACGCGATCGCGCGCCGGTACTGGGACATGGGCGTGCGCCACGTGGTCGCCCTGCGCGGCGATTTGCCCGATACGGATGCCGCCTACCAGCCCCGACCCGACGGCTATGCCTACGCTGCCGATCTGGTCGCGGGCCTGAAGCGGGTCGCCGGTTTTGAGATCAGCGTCGCCGCCTATCCGGAGGTGCATCCGGCGGCGGTCAGCCCGGCGGCCGACCTGGAGAACCTGAAGCGCAAGGTGGATGCCGGGGCCGATCGGGCAATCACGCAGTTTTTCTTCAACAACACCGTCTTTCTGCGGTTTCGCGACCGGGTCGCGGCGGCCGGCATCGATGTACCCCTGGTGCCGGGCATCCTGCCGATCAGCAACTTCGCGCGCGCCAAGACCTTTGCCGAGATGTGCGGCGCCAGCGTTCCGGCCCGCATGCACGCGCTGTTCGACGGGCTTGACGACGATCCGGAGGCGCGCCAGCGCCAGGCCGTTGCGGTGGCCGCCGAACAGTGTTTGGACCTGCGGCGGCATGGCGTCGACGAGTTCCATTTTTACACGCTCAACCGCGCCGAACTGACCTTGGCAGTCTGCGCGGCGTTGGGCCTGCGCGCTAAAACAACGAACGTCGCCGCTTAATCAGCGCCCGACCGCAAGACATTCCAGAGGACCCCCGCCTTGCCGCACATTCTTGATATCTTGAACGAACGCGTTCTCTTGAACGACGGCGCCATGGGCAGCCGCGTTCAGGCGATCGACCTGGATATCGATGCCGACTATCTGGGCCAGGAGAACTGCACCGAGATTCTGACCCGCTCGCGGCCCGATGTCGTGCGCGATATCCATCTCGGCTATCTGCGCGCCGGTGCGGATTGCGTCCAGACCAACACTTTCGGCGGCTCGCCGATCACGCTGGGTGAGTTCGGGTTGGCCGATGACGCCTTCGACCTCAACAAGCGCTCGGCGGAACTGGCGCGCGAGGTGCTGGAAATCCATGGGGCCGAGGTGAAGGACGGCCGCGACCGGTTCGTGCTCGGCTCGGTCGGGCCGGGTACCCGGCTGCCCAGCCTCGGCCACGTTGCCTATGACCCGCTGCAGGAGGCGCTAACCATCCAATCGCGCGGGCTGATCGCCGGCGGCGTCGACGCCATACTGATCGAAACCTGCCAGGACCCCTTGCAGATCAAGGCGGCCATCAACGGCGCGAAGGCGGCGCGCGAGGAAGCGGCGACCGACACGCCGATCTTCGTGCAAGTGACCGTGGAGACGACGGGCACGCTGCTGGTCGGCGCCGACATCGCGGCAGCCGCCACCGTCATTCACGCCATGGGGGCCGATCTCGTCGGCCTCAATTGCGCCACCGGCCCGCAGGAGATGGCTGAGCACATCAAGTGGCTGGCGGAAAACTGGCCGAAGCTGATCTCGGTCCAGCCCAACGCCGGCCTGCCGGAGCTGGTGGACGGGAAGACCCACTATCCGCTCGGGCCGCAGGAACTGGCCCAGTGGCTGGAACGGTACCTGCGCGAGGACGGTCTGAACCTGATCGGCGGCTGCTGCGGCACCAATATCGAGCACATCCAGGCGCTGGACGGCATGCTGCGAAACCTGGCCGAGGATGGCTATCGGCCCCGGCCGATCGCGCGATTGTCCGACTGGGTGCCGTCGCTGGCCTCGCTCTACAGCCAGGTGCCGCTGCGCCAGGAAAACGCCTATCTGTCGATCGGCGAACGCTGCAACGCCAACGGCTCGAAGAAGTTCCGCGAGCTGCAGGCCGCCGGCGATTGGGAGGCCTGCGTCGCCATCGGCAAGACCCAGGTGAAGGAAGGCAGCCATACGCTGGATGTCTGCACCGCCTATGTCGGCCGCGACGAGATCGCCGACATGACCGAGGTGCTGACCCGCCTGACCGGTGCGGTTACCGCGCCGCTGGTCATCGATTCGACCGAATACCCGGTGCTGGAGGCGGGCCTGAAGCTCTATGGCGGCAAGGGGGTCATCAACTCGATCAACTTCGAGGATGGTGAGGAGCCTGCGGCCGACAAGCTGAAGCTGGCCCGCAAGTACGGCGCCGCCGTCGTCGCCCTGACGATCGACGAAGAGGGCATGGCCAAGGATGCCGAGGGCAAGCTGCGCATCGCCCATCGGCTTTACGACTTCTCGGTCAATCAGCATGGGTTGCCGGCGCATGATCTGATGTTCGATCCGCTGACCTTCACCATCTGCACCGGCAACGAGGACGATCGCCAGCTGGGCATCGCCACCCTCGACGCGATCGAGCGCATCGCCGAGGAATTGCCCGACTGTCAGATCATCTTGGGCCTGTCCAACATCTCCTTCGGGCTGAATCCGGCGGCCAGGCATGTCTTGAACTCGGTCTTCCTGGATCACGCCCTGAAGCGCGGCCTGACCGGTGCCATCGTGCATCTGTCGAAAATCATGCCGCTGCACGCCATTCCTGCCGAAGAGGTGAAGGCGGCCGAAGACCTGATCTTCGACCGTCGGGCGGAGGGCTACGATCCGCTGGAGGCCTTCATCGCCCTGTTCGAGGGCCGCCAGGGCCAGAAGGTGGAAAAGCGGCCGAAGGCGACCACGGTCGAGGAACGGCTGAAGGACCGTATCGTCGATGGCGATCGCCAGGGCCTGACCGACGACCTCGACGTGGCGCTGAAGACCTACCCGCCGCTCGACATCATCAACAGCCATTTGCTGGACGGCATGAAGGTGGTCGGCGATCTGTTCGGCGCCGGCAAGATGCAACTGCCCTTCGTCTTGAAATCCGCCGAGACCATGAAAACGGCCGTCGCCTATCTGGAACCGATGATGGAGCGGGTCGAGGGGCAGGAGAAGGGCACGATCGTTCTGGCCACGGTGAAGGGCGACGTTCACGACATCGGCAAGAACCTGGTCGACATCATCCTGACCAACAACGGCTACAAGGTGGTCAATCTCGGCATCAAGCAGCCCATCGCCTCGATCATCAGCGCGGCGAAGGAACATGACGCCGACGCGGTCGGCATGTCCGGCCTGCTGGTCAAATCGACCGTGGTGATGCGTGAAAACCTGCTCGAGATGACCCGCGAGGGCATGGATGTGCCCGTGCTGCTGGGCGGGGCGGCCCTGACGCGCGGCTATGTCGAACAGGATTGCCGGGCCGCCTATGGCGCCGGCCGGGTCGCCTACGCCCGCGACGCCTTCGATGGGCTGGATCTGATGGCCAAGGTCGCCGACGGCGCCTTCGACAGCCATATCGAGGCGCGCGAGAAAAAACGGCAAGGCAAACCGTCGAACCAGAACCGCAAGCTGGGAAGGGCGGTTCGGCCGGTGGTCGATGTCGACCTGGAGGCCGCGCGCGCCCGCCGCAAGCGCCTGACCGACGACGTGCCGGTGCCCTTGCCACCCTTCTGGGGTGCCCGCACGGTCGAACGGGTGCCGCTGAAGTCTCTGCTGCCGTTCTTGAACGAACGCATGCTCTATCAGCTGCAATGGGGCTATCGCAAAGACGGCAAGCGGCTGGGCGAGTATATGCGCTGGGCACGCTCGGAGTTGCGGCCGATCCTGACCGACCTGATCGACCGGTCGGAGGAGGAGAACATCCTGCAGCCGCGTGCCGTTTACGGCTATTGGCAATGCGCGGCGGAGGCCAACGACGTCATCCTGTTCGAAGAGAATGGCGGCACCGAGGTCGCCCGCTTCACCTTGCCGCGCCAGTCGAAAGCCGACGGTGAATGCATCGCCGATTTCTTCCGCGATGTCGATGACGAGGAGCGCGACGTCATCGGGTTGCAGGTCGTGACCATGGGCCAGCACGCCTCGGACGTGGCGCGCGACTGGTTTGCGGACAACAAGTATCAGGATTACCTCTACCTGCACGGCCTGTCGGTCGAAATGGCCGAGGCCATGGCTGAATATGTCCACAAGCGCATTCGCGCCGAGCTGGGCTTCGCCGCGGAGGACGATCGCGACATCGATCGCATGTTGAGCCAGGGCTATCACGGCAGCCGCTATTCCTTCGGCTATCCGGCCTGCCCGAACCTGGAGGACCAGATCCCGCTGCTGGACTTGCTGAAGGCGGACCGAATCGGGGTGGAGATCAGCGACGAGTTCCAACTGCATCCCGAACAGTCGACCAGCGCCATCGTCGTGCACCATCCAAAGGCCAAATACTTCACGGTCTGAAGGGGCTGGGCGCGGACAGCGGAGCAGCCATCACCGATTTGTCGCTTGGACAAGCCGGGTCGAGTGGCTTAAATCTTCGCCCATGTACAGACTTGCCTCGATTGCCGGCGTCGTTCTCTTCGCCGGTCTGTCCATCAGCCCGCCGGCCTACGCCGATTGCACCGACCCAGCATCGCCGGAGGTGAACTGGCGCCGGTGTATCTTCGACGGCCAGGATTTCTCTGGCGTCGACTTGGCGCAGGCCCAGATGCGCGACGCCTCATTCCGGCGGGCGATCCTGGACGGCAGTGACCTTAGCGGGGTCGATGCGTTTCGTGCCCGGTTCATCAATGCCAGCATGATCGACGTGATCTTGGACGGCGCTCGGCTGTTCGATGCCGACCTGACCGGGGCGGACCTGACCAATGCCTCGTTCGTGGGGGCGGACCTCGGTTCGGCGAACATGGTCGGCGCAATCCTGGTCGGCGCGGATCTGACCGATGCCAATCTGGCGCGCACGGGCCTGCGCAATGTCGATCTGTCGGGCGCGACCTGGATCGATGGCGAGCGGGTCTGTGCCGAGGGGTCGATCGGCCGCTGCAACTAGGTCTTGTGCTGCTGCGCTCGTTTGCCACAGCGCGACGAAGGGCTGGTCAGCCCGCTGTTGAGGGCGTACACCTAACCCCTTGATTCGCCTCATCGCTGAGACGTGGCTGCGTATGTGATGCTTCCTCGTCGCCCGGTCAGATACTTGCTCGTTCGCGTACGGCGATTCGTACGCAACGATCAGCTGATCCTGGCCCTGTTGGCGGTCGTGATCGGCACCGGTGCCGGCGTTGGCGAAATCGCCTTTCGCTATCTGCTGCAAGGCGTGCAGTTCGCCGCCTTCGGCTCCAGTGCGCAACGCATCCTGTTATGGGTCGAGACCTTGCCCTGGTGGCATATCGTGCTGGCGCCGACCCTGGGCGGTTTGGCGATCGGGCTGTTCATCCGCTACCTGATGCCGGGCGGCCGGCCCAGAGGCGTGGCCGACGTGATCGAGGCGGCGGCCTTGCGCGACGGCCGCATGTCGGTGCGTGCCGGCCTTGGTGCCGCGATCGTCAGCGCGGGCTCGCTGGGCGTCGGCGCCTCGACCGGCCGCGAGGGCCCCGTCGTCCATATCGGGGCCACGATCGGCGCCTGGCTGGCGAAGTATCTAGGCCTGTCCAGCCGCATGACGCGGACGCTCTTGGGCTGCGGCGTCGCGGCGGCGGTTGCCGCCAGCTTCAACGCGCCCATCGCCGGGGTGTTTTTCGCCCTGGAGGTCGTGATCGGCCATTACGGGCTGGGCGCCTTTGCCCCGGTGGTGCTCGCCTCCGTCACGGGCACGATCATCAGCCGCCTGCATTATGGCGACTTCCCTGCCTTCGTCCTGCCGGCGGAGTTCTCCATCGAGTCGTTTTGGGAGTTTCCGGCCTTTGCCATCCTGGGCATCGTTTCGGCCGTGGTCGCGGTGGCCTTCATGCGGGCCACGTTCGGTGTCGAGGATCTCGTCAAGCGTCTCGCCATTCCGCGGGTGATAAGCCCGGCGATTGGCGGCCTGATCGTCGGCGTCATCGCGATCTGGTTTCCTCAAGTGATCGGCGTCGGTTACGAGGCGACGGACCAGGCCCTGCGCGAGGCGCTGCCGATCTGGCTGCTGCTCGTCCTGATCGTTGCGAAGATCGTCGCGACCTCGGTCAGCCTGGGTTGCGGCTTTGGCGGCGGGGTGTTCAGCCCGTCGCTGTTTCTCGGCGCCATGACCGGCGGGGCGTTCGGCTACATCGCCTCGCTGCCGTTTCCGGAGCTGAGTTCGGGCGCCGGCGCCTACACCCTGGTCGGCATGGGTGCCGTTGCGGGGGCGGTGCTGGGCGCGCCCATCTCGACCATCCTGATCATGTTCGAAATGACCTCAGACTACGGTCTGACGATCGCGATGATGGTCGCCGTCGTCATCGCCTCGGTTCTGACCGAACAGGTCGGCGGCCGCAGCTTTTTCCAAGCGCAGCTCGATCGACGCGGCATCAACATCAGCGGCGGTCGAGAGACCACCCTGCTGGCCGAGATCAAGGTCGGCGACCTGATGAAGCATGATTTCGCCCGGATCAGGCCGGAGGCCAGCTTCGAGGATCTGCGGGAGGAGTTTCATACCGCCCGCTATGGCGAAGTCTTTGTCATGGGCAGGCGGGGCGACCTGGTCGGCGTCGTAACGCTTGCCGATCTGGCGCATGCCGAACCCGCCGACGGCAAGACGAACTGCTCTGCCGCTGACGCCTGCCGAGCCAACCAGCCGGTTCTGGCAGCGGGGGACGGTTTGGCAAAGGCCATGGATCTGATGGACAAGGCCGGCGAAAGCCACATTCCTGTGGTCGACGACCACGAGTCCCGCTGCGTGGTTGGGGTCGTACACGAACACGATATCATGCTCGCCTATCACCGCGCGCTGATGCGGGCGCGGGCGGAAGAACGCGGCGAACCGGATGACAAGCGTCGGGCCAAGAGGCGGGCCAAAAAGCAGGCTTGACGAACACTGACGGATTTGGAATAAATCCGATATCGGATTTATTTGGCTGTTTTACCATGGCGACGATTATGACCGTCCGCCTGGCGCGGCCCGCGGACGGGCCGGCGCTGAAGGCGCACTTGACCCGTGTGACCGAGTTTTCCATCCGCGAGCCGGATGAAAGCCCGGACTGGCTGGAGTCCCCCGAGGCGGACTTGGAACGCCTGCTCGGCGATGGCGACCGCATCCATCTATTGTTGGCCAATGACGAGATCGTTGGCTCGATCGGCCTGTCGCGCGGCCGGCGCTATCGCGTGCGGTCCCTGGCGACGCTTGGCATCGGCATCGAGCAGGGTTTCAAGGGGCGCGGCTGGGGCGGCTGCTTGATGGATTTGGCCGAGGCCCAGGCGCGGGCGGACGGCATGCACAAGATCGAGCTGTTCGTTCGGCCCGACAACGATCACGCCTTGGCGCTCTATCGACGGCATGGCTATCATGAGGAAGGCCGTCTGGTCGGCAGCCAGCAGATCGATGGCCGGCCGGTGGACGACATCGTCATGGGCAAGCGGCTGCGCGCCTTGCCGCCGCCCGTCTGGTCCGATCCGGCGCTGTCGGACCGCAAGGAAGACGGCCAAGAGGCGTCGGCCGTCGTGCGGCGCCCGACGCCGGATGACGCCGCTTCGTTCCTCGAGTTTCGGCGCGCGCTCTGCCGCGAGACGCGGGGTCCGATGCTCGATCCCCGCGACACCCTGCCCGACGAGGGCGAAATGCGTGACCAGTTGGCCCGGCCGGAGAACCCCGGGCGCCTGTCGCTGGCCGCGTTCTGCGGCGACAAGATGGTGGCGGCCATCGGCGCCGAGGCCGGACCGTACCGCCGGCTCGCCCACGCCGCCTCGATGGGGATGGGCGTCTTGCGCCCCTGGTGGGGCAGCGGCGTCGCCGACCGGCTGATGGACGGGGTGGTCGATTGGGGCCAGCGGACCGGCAAGCGCCGGCTGGCCCTGGGCGTCTTTGCCCACAACGAGCGTGGCCGGGCGTTCTACCGCCGTCACGGCTTCGTTGAGGAGGCGACCTCCGGCGCCCACGCCCTGATCGATGGCCGCCCGGCCGATCTCGTCCGCATGGCCAAGCCTTTGGGATCATCCTTCGAATAGCCGGGCATAACCGCTTCGGCGGCGGCCGGCGCGTGCTATATCAGGGGCATGAGTGATTTGCCCCTGCATGACGACCCGCTGGCCGCCCCGGCGCCCGTCGCCGACTACCCTTATCTTGCCGGCCTGAACCAGGCGCAACGCGAGGCGGTCGAGGCCTTGGACGGCCCGGTTCTGGTTCTCGCTGGCGCCGGGACGGGCAAGACGCGGGTCTTGACCACGCGGCTCGCCCACCTGCTGGTCACGCGCAAGGCCTTTCCGGGCCAGATCCTGGCGGTGACGTTCACCAACAAGGCGGCGCGCGAAATGCGCGACCGCGTCGGCGACCTGCTCGGCGCGCCGATGGAGGGCTGGTGGCTCGGCACCTTTCACGCGCTGGCGGCCCGCATCCTGCGCCGTCATGCCGACCTGGTCGGGCTGAAGTCCAACTTCACGATCCTCGACACCGACGACCAGATCCGCCTGATCAAGCAGTTGCTGGAGGCGGAGAACATCGACGCCAAGCGCTGGCCGGCCCGGCTGATACTGGGCGTCATCGAACGCTGGAAGGATCGCGGGCTGACGCCGGACAAGCTGAAGGCGGAAGATGCCGGCGACGTCGCCGGCGGCCGCATGGTTGAGCTCTACAAGGCCTATCAGGCGCGCCTGCAGGCGTTGAACGCCTGCGATTTCGGCGATTTGCTGTTGCACAATCTGACCGTGTTCCAGGGCCATGCCGACATCCTGGCCCGCTACCACCAGCAGTTTCGCTATATCCTGGTCGACGAGTATCAAGACACGAACGTGGCCCAGTACCTCTGGCTGCGCCTCTTGGCCCAGGGCCACCGCAACCTCTGCTGCGTCGGCGACGACGACCAGTCGATCTATGGCTGGCGGGGGGCGGAGGTCGGCAACATTCTGCGGTTCGAGAGCGACTTCCCCGGCGCCAAGGTCATCCGTCTGGAACGCAACTACCGCTCCACCAGCCACATCTTGGGCGCGGCCTCCGGCCTGATCGCCAACAATCGCGGTCGGCTCGGCAAGACGCTTTACACCGAGATCGATGGCGGCGAGCCGGTAACCGTGCGCAGCATTTGGGACGGTGAGGAAGAGGCGCGCTGGATCGGCGACACGATCGAGGATCTGCAGCGCAAGAAGGTCGACCTGAACGACATTGCCGTGCTGGTTCGCGCCAGCTTTCAGATGCGCGAGTTCGAAGAACGGTTCATCACGCTGGGCCTGCCTTACCGCGTGGTCGGCGGCCCGCGCTTTTACGAGCGGATGGAGATCCGCGACGCCATGGCCTATCTCAGGGTCATCGCCCAGCCGGACGACGATCTGGCGTTCGAGCGCATCGTCAACACGCCAAAGCGCGGCATCGGCTCGGCGACCCTTCAGGCCCTGCACCAACTGGCGCGCGCCGCCTCGATCCCGTTGACCGAGGCGGTCTGGCGCCTGGTCCAGACCGATGAGATCAAGCCGAAGGCGCGCGGTGCCCTGAACGCCCTGATGCTCGACTTCGAACGCTGGCGGGAGATGGCAGCGCGGGCACCGCACACGGAGTTGGCCCAGACCGTACTGGACGAGTCCGGCTATACCGGCATGTGGCAGCAGGACAAGTCGCCCGAGGCGCCCGGCCGCTTAGAGAACCTGAAGGAACTGGTCGCCGGCATGGAGGAGTTCGAGAGCCTGGCCGGCTTCCTGGAACATGTCAGCTTGGTGATGGAGACGACCGACAACTCGGTCGGCGCACAGGTCAGCCTGATGACCCTGCACGCGGCCAAGGGGCTGGAGTTCGCCCATGTCTTCCTGCCCGGCTGGGAGGAGGGGGTGTTTCCCAACCAGCGGGCGATGGATGAGACGGGACTGGCAGGGCTGGAGGAGGAGCGGCGGCTGGCCTATGTCGGCCTGACGCGGGCCAAGCAACGCGCCTATGTCTCGACCGCCGCCAATCGCCGCATTCATGGGCAGTGGACCTCGACCCTGCCGTCGCGCTTTGTCGAGGAACTGCCCGAACCGCACATCGTGCCGGACAGCGAGCCGGGCTTGGGCCGGGGGTTCGAGGCGCCGACCACGCTGTGGCGGGCGCCCCGGCAGACGGGCTTCATGCGCCGCGAGGCAGTGACCTTGGAGGGCGTGGCCTATGAGAGCGCGCCGCGCGACCGGCCGTCCCAGCCCTTCGGCCGCGGCGACCGGGTGTTTCACCAGAAATTCGGCTACGGCACGGTCCAGGCCACCGACAACGACAAGCTGACCATCAATTTCGACCACAGCGGCGACAAAAAGGTCATGGACAGCTTTGTCGTGCCCGCCGATCAGGCCGGATGATCAGCGATAAGCGCTAGACCAGCGCGTCGAGCGGACGCGCGCCAGCACTGTCCGGGAACACGAACCGCTCAAGATCGCCTATGGGCAGCCCGTAGTGGCTGGCCAGCACGCCCTTGAACAGCGCGCGTATGTCGGCGGTCGGCGCCAGATCGCGATCCTCGTAGAGCCGGTTTGTGCCCAGCCCTGGCCAGTCGGCCATCACCCGGCCACCGGCGACCGCGCCGCCGGCCAGGAAGGCCGCCGTCGCCGTGCCGTGATCGGTGCCGCCGCTGCCGTTTGGCCGCACCGTGCGGCCAAACTCGGTGACGATCACGATCGCCGTTTCCGGCCAGACGGGCGTCAATCCGGCCTTCAATCGCGCCAA
Source organism: Alphaproteobacteria bacterium (assembly GCA_028277405.1). GTDB lineage: Bacteria > Pseudomonadota > Alphaproteobacteria > DSM-16000 > Inquilinaceae > JANQGH01. The sequence continues at coordinate 66,773 of JANQGH010000005.1, forward strand.
GACCGCGTCCAGCCCGCCCAACGCCCGCGACAAAGCTCCGTTGACCGTGCCCTGTGCGATGTGCGTGTCCCAACCGGGCGCGTCCATCACGGCGATGCGCGGTCCGTCCTCGGCCGTCAGCATGCCGGCTGCCGTGTCGGCGAGTTGCAGATAGGCCTCCTGCCGTCCGCCGGCCGGCTCCGTGTCGCCCATGGCGGCGCCGGCCAGCAGGTTGGCGCGGCGGCCCTCCGCCAGCGCATCGCGGAACAGGGGGTCGCCAGCATAGACATGCGCCAAGCGGTCGAGTAGGCCGAGATCGGCGGAGGGTAGGGCGGACGGCGCCCACGACATAACGGGCGTCTCGCCGCGCAGCACCAGCGGCACGGATTGGCCGACCGCCAGCCCCAGCCGCTGCTCGCCGCCGATCACCGAGAGGGTACGGTTCAGCCAGCCGTCCGGGCTGGACCCCAGGCGGCTGTCGCCGGCCTCAAGCAGGTCTTGCCCGTCGAAATGGGACCGCTCGCGATAGGGCGAGGCGACCGCGTGCAGGGCCAGCGCGTCGCCCCGTCGATACCAGTCGTGCAGTGTGGCCAGTGCGGGATGCAGGCCGAAAAACCCGTCGAGATCGAGCACGCCGTCCTCGCGATCCGGCGGCGCCAGGGCCAGATCCCCGCGCAGAGACCGGTAATCCGGATCGGCGTACGGCACGACCGTCGACAGCCCGTCCATGCCGCCGCGCAAGATGATCAGCACCAGGCGCTTTTCCGTCGGCGCGTTGGCCAGGACCAGCCGCGTGGGCAGGGCGCCGACCGCCAGCCCGCAGGCGGCGCCGGCCAAGAGATGCCGTCGGGTCAGATCGACCATGTCTATCTCCTTTGAAATTCCGGGCTGCTGAGCACCAGGGCGATGCCTTCCAGCGCGCTTGGCGCGCCGTCGACGTGGAACTGGGTGGTGGCCGAGACCAAAGGGCCGACCGCCGTTTCCAGCAGTTGCCTGGGGTCCATGGCCCGCTCCGCCAGGCCGGCGACTGCGACCGACCAATCGATGCGCCGCATCAGCGCCTCTGGCCCCAGCCAGCCGGCGGCGTCATCGGGCCAGCCAGCGGGGGATGGGGCGGTCCAGGGCACCTGGCCCAGCAAACGCAGGGTCGCGGCGGTCCGGTCGTCCGCCTCGCGGACATCGAAGGCGCGCAGGGCCGCGATCAGCAGATCGTTCGGCGTCCGCACCTTGGTCAGATGCGGCTGCCAGGCCTCGGGCAGATCGATCAACGTGCGATAGACGGCGGCCAGATCGCCGTCGGCGTCCAAGAAGGTTTGGGACAGCGCCTCGATCGCCGAAGCGGGTGGATCGTCGGCGATGAAATGGCGGGCCAGCTTCGTCGCGATATGGCGCGCGGTCGACGGATGGGTGGCCAGCATGGCCAGCGCCGCCTCGCCCTCGGCCTGGCCGCCTTGGGCGAACAGGCGGCCCAGCAGCACCTTGTTGCCCGGCTCGTGGGCCAGATCGTGGTAGCGGAACGTTCCGGGGTCCGGATCGCGCAGCCGGCTGACACTCCACCCGGTCAGGATTTGCGCCAGCGCAATGACATCGTCCTGTGTGTAGCCTCCGTCGACGCCGAGCGTGTGCAGTTCCAGCAACTCCCGCGCCAGATTCTCGTTCAGGCCGCGACCCGTTCGCCGCCCGGCCGGGGAGTTCGGCCCGAACGAGATCACGTTGTCGAGATAAAGCAGCATGGCCGGGTGGTGCACCACGGCGCTCAGCATGTCGGCGAACCGGCCGGTGACGTGCGGGCGAATCGCTTCATCCTCAAACGGCTTGGCCAGGCTGGTGACCTGGGGCCGGTTGACGGCCACGGTAAAATGGTTGGCCCAGAAATGCACCAGCCGCTCGGCAAACGGCGTTTCGGTTCGGATGGCAGTGTTGATGCGCTGGTGGACGTCGGCGCGGACCTGGCGGCGCACCTGTTCGCGAAAGCTGGTTTGCGCCGTGCCGGCCTCCCGTGCCTCCAAGAACGCCACCAGCCGGTCCTGGTGGCCGACGCTTGATGAGCGGTCGGCGCCGTTGGTGATGTTCTCGATCAGCCAGCCGGTGGGATAGGCCGACAAGGCGTCGATCTCTCCCGTCCGTGGCCCAAGGCCAAATCGGACCAACGCGTGGGCGGCATCGATGCGTGACATGGTCTTGCACTCCCGCAGTCGGCCTGGGATGGTCGCGGCCGTTTTGAGTTCGAACGGGACAACAGGCAAAACCCGTCGCGTTTTTTTGAGAGGAGCGGGACCATGCGGTTTGGGCGAACGGTGCCGAGCGCATCGGAAGAGAGGACCGTCTGGGCCGTGCGCTTGATCGCGCCGGCCGCCCTGACCCCCGCGATCGAACGCCTGTTCGAGGACGGCTTCGTCTCGCTGTCGGTCTTTGAGGCGGACGAGGCGGGAAGCGTCGCGGCGGAGGCCTGCGCGACCGAACCGCCCGATCGCGCCATGCTGGAGGCCGCGCTGGCGGTGGCGGCCAAATCGGCCGGTCTGGCGCCGCCGCCGCTGCAGATCGAAAAACTGCCTGCCACCGATTGGTTGGCGGCCAGCTATGCCGCCTTTCCGCCGTTAACCGTCGGACGCTTCTACATTCACGGCTCGCACGATCTAGAACCTGCGCCGGCGGGCAAGATCGGCCTGTGCATCGATGCCGCGACCGCGTTCGGCTCCGGCGAGCACCCGACGACCGCGGGCTGCCTGATCGCGATCGATCGGCTGGCGAAACGGCTTCAGCCGACGCGAATGCTGGACATGGGCTGCGGCACGGGGATCCTGGCGTTCGCCATGGCGCGCCGCTTCGGGCGCCCGGTCGTGGCGGCCGATATCGATGCGGAATCGGTGCGCGTTGCGCGCGTCAACACGCAGGTGAACCGCCTACAGGGGCGGGTCCGGACGATCCTCAGCGCGGGGTATGGCAACCCGGCGGTCGAGGCGGGCGGGCCCTACGATCTGATCGTGTCGAACATTCTGGCGCGCCCGCTGTGTCAGATGGCCGGCGATTTGAGGCGCCATTTGGCGCCGGGTGGCACGGCGGTTTTGGCCGGCCTGTTGGACCGGCAAGAGGCGCAAGTGCTGTCGGCCCACCGCGCGCATGGCCTTCATCTCACCGCTCGGATCAGGGTCGGTGTCTGGCCAACCCTGATCCTGCGGGCCGGGCGGCATTAAGCGGCGCCGGAAATCTGGTTGCGGTTTCGATTGGCTGCCTCGACGAGGCTACGTCGGATCGCGCCTTCAGGCAGGACTTCTTCAAGCTTCTCGGGTCCCTGCCAAATCACGGTTTCGACAAGGCCGCGGGTCAGGCCGATATCCTCGAGCTGACGGTCGGTCATGCTCATCAGTTCCAGATAGGCGTCACCGCGTTCACGGGCCTGCCGGCCGATGCCAAGGGCGCGGGCCAGCGGGTTCAATAGGGCTGCAAGCAGCATGGTTCGTTGTCTCCTTTCCAAAGGATGAGACGGTGTCTGTCCCGGTCGCGCCGGGACTGCGGTTTTTGATGCCTGGTGGGTGCCGACGCTCGTTCGTCGATCACGGCTTTACAATGGGCTATTGGGCGCCCTTGAGAATCCACAAACTGCGCAATGCTGCGCTGCAACATCGGCATGCGATTTGGCACGGCGTTGCTGCCAACGTCATGGACTCTCAAGCAAAAATGGATACGCGAGCCGTCCCGTGCGGGGCGGCTCGCGTTCCGGTCGCCGGCGCCGTCCAGGGAGGAGGAAGACGGCTGCCGGCGACAAACTCTTGGGCCTTGAGGCCTTAGGCTTCAGGCGGCCTTTGCCGGGCGCGCGTTTGCGTTGGCGCTTTGGATCGCGCCGTCGGGGCACACGGTCCGAACGGCGTCCGGCCCGCCCAGAACCACGGCGCGCACCGTGCCATGGGTCAAGCCGATATCCTCAAGCTGACGCTCGGTCAGCCGGCTGAGCTGATCGTAAGTGTTGCGCTGGCGCTTGGTGAACTCGTCCATGCCGAAAACGACACCGACGCGATTGAGTAGGGTCGAGATATTCATGTTCATTATGTGGGTCCCTTTCCTAAAAGGGGGTTGCGGCCAGTTGGGGTCCTCACCAACCACCTCGACTATGTGTTTTGAGGCTTCGGCTGCGACATTACCCGGTCCATCATTGGGTTGTCCGTCGTACGGGGTCCTTCGGTCGTTCCGTCGACGCGCCAGAGATAGTCCCGATCGCCGAAAACACATCGCTCTTTGTTGCGGTGCAGCATTGACCTTTCCGCATGGCAATGGGCATTGCTTCTGCATCGGCTGTGCCATGCGCCGGGCCAGCTTGCATGCGTCCGCCGCTGCCCGTAGCTTGGCCGCCGCCCCTTGACGACAAGAGACAGGCCGCACCCATGCCGGACGCCTCAGACGCGATGAAGACCGACCATGCCGACCGTTTGACCAGGCTGCGCGCCGCGTTGGCGGGCCAGGGTCTCGACGGCTTTGTCGTGCCCATGTCGGACGTCAACCTCAGCGAGGCGATCCCGGACGGTGCGCGCCGGATCGAATGGCTCAGCGGCTTTGGCGGCTCCGCCGGCGTGATCGTCGTGCTTGCCGATAAGGCGGCCATCTTTGTTGACGGTCGCTACACGGTACAGGTTGCCGAACAGGTGGATAGCGGCCTTTTCGAGATCCACCATTTGATTGAGGAGCCGCACCTGGAATGGGTGGTCCAGCAACTGCCGAAGGGTGGCAAGCTGGGTTACGACCCGCATCTGCACACGCCGCGTTGGGTCAACAGGGCCGACGCGGCGTTGGAGCGGGCGGGTAGCACCCTGGTCGCGGTGGCGTCGAACCCGATCGACGATCTGTGGGCGGATCAGCCCCCGCCACCCTTGGCGCCCATCGTGCCGCATCCGGAGAGCTACGCCGGCAAGTCCTCGGCCGACAAACGGCGGGAGGTGAGCGCGCAGTTGGCCAAGGACGGCGTCGACGCGGCGGTGCTGGGCGCGCCGGATTCGATCGCCTGGCTGTTGAACATCCGCGGCGCCGACACGCCGAACACGCCCTTGGCGCTGTCCTTCGCGATCCTGGGCAAGGACGGCCTGGTCGACTGGTTCGTCGCGCCGGAGAAGCTGACCGACGCGCTGCCGCCGCATCTCGGCAACCAGGTCGGCATCGAGGCGCCGGACGCCTTGGGCGCGGCCTTGGACAGGCTGGGCCAGGACGGCAAGCGGGTCGCCATCGATCCCGCTTCCGTCAACGCCTGGATCGCGCAACGGCTGAAGCAGGCCGGCGCCAAGGTCGTCCGGTCGGCCGATCCTTGCGAGCTGCCGAAGGCCCGCAAGAACGCGGTCGAACTGCAAGGCGCGAGGGCGGCGCATTTGCGCGACGGTGCGGTCATGGCCAGGTTCCTGGCCTGGCTTGCCGATGTCGGCCCGACCGGCACCATCACGGAACTCGACGCCTCAAAGCACCTGCACGACCTGCGGGCGGCCGATCCGATGTGCAAGGATGACAGCTTCGAGGCGATTTCCGCCTTCGGCGCCCATGCCGCACTGGCCCACTATCGGGTGTCGCCGGAAAGCGACGCGACGCTGGAGGCCGGCAATGTCTATCTGGTCGACAGCGGCGGCCAGTATCTCGACGGCACGACGGACATCACGCGCACGATCGGCCTCGGCGAGGTCGGCGACGAGATCAAGCGCGCCTTCACGCTGGTGCTGAAAGGTCATATCGCGATCGCCACCGCGAGGTTCCCGACGGGGACCGGCGGCCCGCAAATCGATGTGCTGGCGCGCCAGGCGCTGTGGCAAGCGGGCCTCGATTACGATCACGGCACGGGCCACGGCGTCGGCAGCTATCTCAGCGTCCATGAGGGTCCAGCCCGCATCTCCAAGGCGCCGAACATGGTGGCGATGGAGCCTGGCATGATCCTGTCGAACGAGCCCGGCTACTACAAGGCGGGCGCGTACGGCATCCGGACCGAGAATCTGGTCGCCGTCATACCCTGTGCGGAACTGGCGGAGGCGGAAAAGCCGTTCCTGTCCTTCGAGACGCTGACCCTGGCGCCGATCGACCGCGCACTGGTGCTGCCGGACCTGCTGACCGCCGACGAGCGTGCCTGGTTCGACGCTTATCACGCCCGCGTGCGCGCCGAGATCGGGCCGCTGGTCGAGGGCGAGGTCCGGGCCTGGCTGGACGCGGCGACCGAACCGCTGGCATGAGCTTCGCGCCGCTGGCCGATGGCGACCGCATCGCCATCGTCTCTCCGGCGGACTGGCTGGAACCGGACCTGTTGGAGGCCGGCTGCGCGGCCTTGCGTCAAGCCGGCTTCGAACCTGCCGTTGATCCGCAGAACGAATTGCGCTGGGGCCGGCTGGCCGGACTGGACGACGAAAGGCTGGCGGCGCTGCACCGCGCCTATGGCGACCCCTCGATCAAGGCCATTCTCTGCGCGCGCGGCGGCTATGGCTCGGGGCGCATCGCCGATCGGCTGGATCTGGATCTGATCCGGTCCAATCCCAAGCCGCTGATCGGCTACAGCGATCTGACCGCGCTGTTGCTGGCGGTTCACGCCGGCACCGGCCAGAATCCCTGGCACGGCCCCATCCTTAGGGACTTTGCGCGCGTTTTGCCCCACGGCTGCGACCAGCTTATCAAGCGGCTGCGCGGTCTGCCCGATCCGGACGGCATGGCGGGCCTTCTCGCCCAGGCCACGGTCCTGCGCCCGGGAACGGCAAGGGGGCCGATCGTCGGCGGAAATCTGTCGCTGCTCTCGGTATCGATCGGAACCCGCCGCGATATCGATACGGACGGCAAGATCCTGTTCATCGAAGATGTCGACGAGGCGATGTACTCGGTCGACCGCATGCTGACCCATTTGGACCAGTCCGGAAAGCTGCGCGGCCTCGCGGGCCTGATCGTCGGCGAGCCGGTCGCGATCAGTCAGGAGGGCGAGGATTTTCCGTTCGACTTCGCCGGCCTGATCGAACGCCGCTTCGCCGACGCGCCGTACCCGGTCGTGACCAACTTCCTCTGCGCCCATGGCGCCGACCGCATGGTCCTGCCGATGGGTGGACAGGCGGAACTCAGCGCCGACGCGGACGACGTCCGGCTCTCGCTGGCATTTTAACGTGGCACCGGTAGGCGGCCCGTCTTCACAAGTCGGTCAACTTGACTTTCAATATTGGCCGTTCAACTCCCATATTAAGCGTCGATCCCGACAGTCAGGAGACCAACGATGACCCAGCGCTATGCCAAAACGCCGGAGGCGGTGGCCGCGTTGACGCGCGAGCAGCACGACATCACCCAGAACAACGGCACCGAGCGCCCGTTCCGCAACGAGTTCTGGGACCATAAGGAAGACGGCCTCTATGTGGATGTCGTGAGTGGCGAGCCGCTGTTCGCCTCGACCCACAAATATGACAGCCAAAGCGGCTGGCCCAGCTTCGTGCGGCCGATCGAGGACAGCCACGTCGTCGAGATCGAAGACCGCAGCCACGGCATGGTCCGTACCGAGGTGCGGTCGAAGCATGGCGACAGTCACCTGGGCCACGTCTTTCCCGATGGGCCGGGGGAGACGGGCCAACGCTACTGCATCAACTCCGCCGCGCTTCGCTTTGTCCCGGTCGCGGACTTGGAGAAGGAAGGCTACGGCGACTACAAAGACCTGTTTGAGGAGGACTGACATGCGCGAGACGGCCATACTTGCCGGCGGTTGCTTTTGGGGCATGGAGGATCTGGTCCGCAAAATGCCGGGCGTGATCAGCACCCGCGTCGGCTATGCCGGCGGCACGACGGAAAACCCGACCTATCGCGAGGTCTGCACCGGCCGCACCGGGCACGCCGAGGCGCTGGAGGTGGTGTTCGATCCCGCACAGGTGTCCTATCGGGAAATCCTGGAGCTGTTCTTCCAGATCCACGATCCGACGACGAAGGACCGCCAGGGCAACGATGTCGGCTCTCAATACCGCTCGGCCATTCTGGTCGCCGACGAGGCGCAGGAGAAGGTCGCGCGCGAGACCATAGCCGATGTCGAAGCGTCGGGCCTCTGGCCCGGGCCGGTGGTAACGGAGATCGCCAACGCCGGCCCGTTCTGGCAGGCGGAACCGGAACACCAGGATTATCTGCAGCGCTATCCCCACGGCTACACCTGCCACTTTCCACGGCCCAACTGGCGCTTGCCGCGGCGCGACGTGGCTTAGTCCGCTCTCTGCGCGCAGGTCCGACTACAGGCGTGTCAGCGCCTCGGCGTGGATCTGCGCGCAGTCGATGACGTCGAAGCCGCAATCGCGGCCGTCGAAGGCCAGAAACAGGTCCGTTCCGCCGAGAATGACGGCCTCGGCGCCCTGATCGTCGCACAGGCGCTGGCCGATTTCGAAGAATAGCGAGCGCTGGCTGTCGGTTGCATGACAGGCGAAGGCCATGGCGAGATAGGCGTCGTGGCACGCCTCGAAATCCTCGCCCTCCGGCACCACGATTTGTGCGGCGTCGATGGCGCCGTAAAGGCGGGTTCCCATCACCAGCTTGGTGCCCAGGATGCCGACCCGCTTCAGCCCTTTTGCCGCGATCGCCGCGTTAACCGCCGGCAACGCGTTGATCACCGGCAAGGGTGACAGCGCCGTTAGTGCGTTCACGCAGAAATGTCCCGTCATCGAGGTGATCGCGGCGGCTTCGGCCCCGGCACCTTCCAACCGCTGGACAAGCGGCAGGAAGATCTCCGCCTGACGCTGCGGGTTGTTGTCGCCCATGTTGCGGACCAGGTCGCTGGTTTCGGCATGCACGATGGTGAGGTCGAGCTTCTTGCCGGCCGCCTCGTGCGCCGCGATCAGACAGCGATAGTAGTGTTCGGTCGCCGCCGGGCCGATCCCGCCGATCAAGCCAATATGCATGTCGTTGCTCCGGAATGTATTGCCTGCATGGGCCGGCTTAACACGGCCGGGCCGTTGTTTGGCTTGTCGACATTTGTGCCCTGCCTTGCGCGGCCAGGCGCAGACATCGCGGCCCCGGCTTCACAAAAATCGGCGATAACCTTCAGGTCTTCCCTTGCGAGGTTTCTTATCTAGCCGCTCGTTCGGGCGTTTCGCGGCGGAGATTTCCGGTGCGGGGGCGCCTGCCTTTTTTTGAGGAGATGAGCATGGCTACGATGATCAAGACGGCCGGACCGACGCTGGACCGTGTCGACGGCACTCGTGAACAAGCACCCGAACGGCCGGTCGGCCTGCCCGGTACGACGTTGCCGCTGGTGCAGCGTTTTTCGCGCATGCTGCGCCTACACCGCGAACGGCACCGGGTCGCGTCAGAGCTTAAATCCCTGAGCGATGCCCAGTTGAAGGATCTGGGCTTCCATCGCTCGGAAATCAGCTCGGCGCTGCATGGCGCGCAGCACGATACGACCTACCGCCTTTACGGCGCGGACGCCGCCGGCTGGCCGACGGGCTCCAAGCCTCGCTGAGCGCCGATCTCTGGCGAAGCTAGGAACCGCGGATCATGATCGCATTGACCTCACCCGACATGCGCATGTCGTTGCAGAACGCCTTGGATCAGGCACTTGTCTTCGATGGGGCGGTCCACGGTGGCGTCTTGACCGTGGCGACGGCCGAGGATCGCGTATCGCTGGCCACCGGGCTGGCCGACCCACGGCATAGCCGTCGCATGCGGCCGGACGATCAGTTCCACGCCGCCAGCATCACCAAGATGATCACGGCGACGACAGCGATGCTGCTGGTCGAGGATGGCCTGCTCGATCTCGATCGAGGCATCGGGGCCTATCTTCCCGCCGCGACGATAGCCGGTCTCCACCGCCATGGCGGTCAGGTTTACGAAGACCGGCTGACAATGCGTCAATTGCTCAGCCACACCAGCGGCGTGGCGGACTGCTTCGGCGACGGGCCGCCGGACGCGAGCGGCAATTCGCCCTTCATGGCGGCGCTGCTGGACGAGCCGGACCGGCTGTGGCAGCCGCATGAGGTTCTGGCCTGGACGCGGCGGAACCTCTGCGGCCGCTTTGCGCCCGGCGGCGGCTGGCACTACTCGGATACCGGTTATGTGCTCGCCGGGCTTGTCATCGAACGCGTTGCCGGGGACACGCTGCACGATGTCATGCGGTCACGGCTGTTTGCGCGGCTGGGCATGCACAACACCTACATGCTCTATCGCGAAGCGAGACGGCCGGCGAACGCCGCCCGGCCCGTCTCGATGCCCGCCGTGGGCGACATCGCGTATGGGGCCATGCGGGCGACCTCGGCCGATTGGGCCAGCGGGGGGCTGGTCACCAACGCGGCCGACCTGACGCTGTTCATGCGCGCCTTTGCCGACAAGCGGATCTTCAGGAACGACGCCTGCCGACGGCAGATGCTGCCCTGGATCGAGACGGGCGAACGCGGGGTCTTCTATGGTCTGGGCCTGCGGCGTTTCGATCTCTCCGCACTGGGTCTGCCCGGATATGGCGGGCTTTGGGGCCACACCGGGTTCCTGAAGGCTTTCGCGCTTTATTGGCCGGCCATGGATGTCACGATCTGCGGAACGTTGAACCAGTCGCGCGCCCGTGGTGTGTTCTCACAATTGCGGCCGGTCGCTGAACTGGTACCGGCCGTTTTACGTCTTTTGGACGCAGACCAGCCGATGAAGGGCGGGATGCTCCACAAGGGTTAGAAAGGACACCGACATGGCCGACGATGCGGCAACCGGCGCGAGGCAAATCGGCGCGGACGAGGCCCTGTTGCGATCGGCCGCTGAGGCCGCGATCGCGTTCCGGCACGGTGTTGCCGATCGCCTGCAGCGGCCGGAACTGACCTACTCTGAAATGCTGGACCTGTTTGACGGGCCGACACCGGAGAAGGGTGAGCCGGCGCCACAGGTCATTGAGACGCTGGCGCGAAACGCCGATCGCGGCCTGATGATGCCCACGGGCGCGCGCTTCTTCGGCTGGGTGATCGGGTCGTCACATCCCGTCGGCGTGGCCGCGGACTGGCTGACCAGCGCCTGGGGCCAGAATGCCGGCAATCACCAGGCATCGCCGGCGGCGTCGGCGGCGGAAACAGCCGCCGCAGGCTGGCTGCTCGACCTTCTGGACCTGCCGCGCGAAAGCTCCGTCGGCTTCGTCACGGGCGCCACCGTTGCCAACTTCGTCTGCCTGGCCGCAGCCCGCACCGCCGTTCTGGCGCGCGAAGGCTGGGATGTCGAACGGCAGGGCCTGTTCGGCGCGCCCAAGGTGTCGGTGCTCATCGGCGATGACGCGCACGCCACCGTGTTTTCGGCCCTTCAACTGCTCGGCTTCGGCCATGATCCGGTCATACGGGTCGCGACCGACGAGGCCGGCCGGATCGACGCCGACGCTTTCGATGCCGCGTTGGCGAATACAGAGGGGCCGGTGATCGCGATTGCCCAGGCGGGGCAGTTGAACACGGGCGCCTTTGATCCCTTCCCGCGACTGGCCGAGGCCACGCATCGTCGCGGAGGTTGGCTGCATGTCGACGGCGCGTTCGGCCTCTGGGCGCGGGCCAGCAAGGACTATGCCGGTCTGGCCGCCGGCGTGGAGGGCGCCGACTCCTGGGCGACCGATGGCCATAAATGGCTGCAAACGCCGTATGACAGCGGCTATGCCGTCGTCAAGGATGCCGACGCCCATCGCAAGGCGATGACGATCGCCGCCAGCTACCTGCCCACGTCGACAGAGGATGAGCGGGACCCGACCCACCTGGTGCCGGAACTGTCGCGTCGGGCGCGCGGCTTCCCCACTTGGGCGATCCTGCGCCATTTGGGCCGCGACGGTATCGCCGCGATGGTGGCGCGCCACTGTCGTATCGCGGCGCAGATGGCTGATCGCTTGTCGGCCGAGCCAGGGGTCGAGATCGTCAATCAGGTCGAGTTGAATCAGGCCATCGTGCGGTTCGGGGCCGATCGGCCGGGCGCCGAGGGTGACGCGCTGACCCAGGCGGTGATCGACCGGGTGCAACAAGACGGTGTTTGCTTCGCGGGCGGCGCGCGCTGGCGGGATCGGTGGGTCATGCGCATCTCGGTCATCGGCTGGCCGACGACGGAGGAGGATGGCGCCCGGTCCGTCGATGCAATCCTGGCTGCCTGGCGCGACGTTTGCTAAATCGGGCCCCGAACTTGACAGCACGCATCAACGGAACCCGTCGCGATGGATTTAGGCTTGAAGGGCAAGGGCGTCATCGTTACCGGCGCCAGCAGGGGCATCGGCCGCGCCATGGCCGACTGTTTTGCCCGAGAGGGCGCCAACGTCTCGATCTGCGCGCGGGGGGCCGAGGCGCTTGAAACGGCCCGGCAAGATCTCGCCAGACATGGCACGTCGATCCACGCAGCCCCGTGCGATGTCTCGGACCCGGACGCGCTCGCCCGTTACATCGCACAGGCGCACGAGGCCCTCGGCGCGATCCAGGTCCTGGTCAACAACCCGACGGGAGCCGGCGACAGTGAGAGCGACGAGGGTTGGCGGCGGAACTTCGACGTCGACCTGATGGGCGTTGTCCGCGTGTCGCGGCTGGTGACGCCGATGATGATCGCGGCGGGCGGTGGCTGCATCATCAACATCTCGTCTGTGTCCGGCGAGATGCCGTCAACGCGCTCGCCGGGCTACGCGGCGATCAAGGCGGCCGTCATTCACTACACCACGTCGCAGGCCAAATCCCTGGCCCCGCACAACATTCGGGTCAATGGCATCGCCCCGGGGTCGACGTTCTTCGATGGCGGCTTCTGGGATGTCATGAAGGCCGAAAACCGGGACATCTATGACGCGACGGTGGCGAGCGTGCCCTTTGGTCGGCTCGGAACGGTGGACGAGATCGCCGATGCGGCCGTCTATTTGGCGTCGGAGCGCGCGCGATGGATCACCGGCCAGACCCTGACGGTCGATGGTGGGCAGAGCCTCCGTTGAGCCTTTCCACTCGCTGTCGGCCCGTATGCAGGGGAGCGTCGCGGCGACGACCTTGGTATTGGTGCAACCGCTAGCGGGTGCTCTTTCGGCTTGAAACCGAACCGGTCCAAGGCGACCATTTGCCGGCCGGCGTTCGCAGGGTTCAGGTTTTCAGTCCGAGGCTAAGCTCGCATGCCCGATGTCAACAGAAGGGCCATCGCCGCCGGTGCGGTCGGCAACGCCCTGGAATGGTACGATTTCGCGGTCTTCGGTTTCTTCGCGCCGGTGATCAGCACCCAGTTCTTTCCGGCGGACGACCATCTCGCCGGCCTGATCAATACGTTCGGCGTCTTTGCCGCGGGCTATCTCATGCGGCCGATCGGCGGGTTTCTGTTCGGCCATCTTGGCGACCGGTTGGGGCGTCGCCGCGCGCTCTTGATCTCCATTATCGCGATGGCGGTTCCGACCAGCTTGATGGCGGTGTTGCCGACCCATGAACAGGTCGGCGCTCTCGCGGCCCTGCTTCTTGTGGTTCTGCGTCTTGCACAGGGCGTCTCGGTGGGCGGCGAGTTCATCGGGTCGATCACCTATCTGGTTGAAATGGCGCCGCCCGGTCGCCGCGCCTATTTCGGCAGTTGGTCTGTCTTCAGCACGGTGTTGGGCATGCTGGCCGGGTCCGCGGTTGCGGCGCTGCTTCACCTGACCCTGACATCCGAGCAAATGGCCGATTTCGGCTGGCGCCTGCCGTTCCTCGGCGGCGTGGTGATCGGCGTGATCGGGGTCTGGCTGCGCCTGCACCTGCGCGAAACGCCGTCTTTCCAGGAACTTCAGACATCGGCGCGGGTGGCCGTTCGGCCGCTGGGCGACGCGATCCGCCAAATGCCGTTCCGCATGGTTCAGATGGCGGCGATGGTGATGCTGCTGGGCGTCGGCATCTACGTTCTCTTCATCTGGATGCCGACTTATCTGACCCATATCGTCAGCCCGCCCGTGCCGGGGGCGCTGACGATCAACACGCTGGCCATGGTCGTGCTCGTGGCGCTGATGCCAGTCGCCGGCATGGTCGCCGATCGGGTGGGCTACAAGCCAGTCCTGGCGGCCTCCATGCTGGTCGCCGCCATCGTGGTCTACCCGTTGTTTTTGTGGATCGACACGGGCGCGCTGATCGCGGTCATCATCGCCCAGCTGGTCTTCGCGATCTTCAGCGGCTTTCTGCAAGGGGCGACACCGGTGGCGATGGTCGAACAGTTTCCGGCGCGGCTGCGCTACAGCGCCATGGCCACCGGCTATAATCTGACCATCGCGATCTTCGGCGGCACCGCGCCGCTGGTCGCGACCTGGCTGGTCCAAGAGACCGGGGACTTGGCCGCGCCTGCCTGGTATCTCGCCACCGTCGCCGTAATCAGCCTTGTCGCCACCCTGACGCTGAAACGGCGGACGGACCTGGAGTGGGATACCTGACCTTCATAGGTAGGGCAGCCAGTCCTTGGTGAACTGGCAGACATCGATCCGGTTGCCGAACGGGTCGTGGGCGGTGAAATAGCTGACCGCGCCCATGTCGCTGGTATCCGAACAATCGGTGCCGCGATCGATCAGCTTGGACCGCACGCCCTCGATGTCGTCGGTGCGGAAATTGATTAGGCCGTCGGCCGTGAACCCCTGCTTGGCCTCGGGGCTGAGGAACAGGCAGAGATGGGTGGTGGTGTCCAGGCGATAGATCGCCATGAAGCCGCTGCCATCCTGCCCTGGGATGATTTTGGCCGGCTTCAGTTCCAGCACGTCCTCATACCACTCGCGGGCCTTGTCGACGTCCGGCACGCCGACGATGGCCGCATGGAAGTTCTTGAAGATCCCAGTATTGGGCTCCGCGCTGAGCGCAGCGCTGGTCATCGGTCTGATCCTCCCTGATCGATCTGTTTTGTAGTGGTCGTCAGCCTGCCGACGGGGCGTCCCAAAGGGTGCGGCTGGTCAACGGGTCCACGGGCACATGCCTGCCGGCGACGGCATCCTGCAGCCGTCGCAGATAGACCGACCAGCCGTCGGCCTCGCGCGAGCCTTCCAATAGGCCGTGATGGGTCAGCGCCAGGCGCGTGCCGTCCTGGTCCGGGGTCAGGGTCACGTGCACCGTGCCCGACGCGGTCGGCATGTCATCGCCGCCTTCCCAGCCGATCGTGTAGACCAGCCGGTGCGGCCGATCGACCTCGACATATTCGCCGGTCGAGACGAACTCGGCGCTGTGGACGATACGAAAGCGCCCGCCGGGGCGGGCCTCGATCTGCGCCTCCACGCCCATCCATTGCAGCAGCTTTTTCGGCTCTGTGAAAAAGTCGAAGACATCCTCCGGGCTCGCATCGACCCAGATGGTCTTCTCGATAAAGGGCTGGGCGTCATCCATGTTTCGGCCCTTCGCGCCGGCGCCGGGCGCTCGCCTCCGCCGCATCCTTCAGAACCTCCAGCTTGCCGTCCCAGAACTGGTCCAGAAAGGCGCGCAGCTTACGCATTTCGCCCTGATCGGTGCGGCACAGCCGCTTGGTGCCGACGCGGCGCACGGTCAGCAGGCCGGCCTCGGCCAAGGTCTTCAGGTGCTGGGAAACGGCGGGACGCGTCAGGTCGAAGCCGGCGGCGATCTCGCCGGCCGTCACCTCACAGTTCCACGCGCGGTACAGGATCGCCCGCCTTGTCGGGTCCGCAATTGCCTTGAGCTGCAGGTCCATGAACAAATGTTAGCAAGTCTTTTCGAAAGTAACAAGCTTCGAAAGTGTTTTTTCCGCATCAGATGCTTCGTCAAAGCGCGTATTTCAGAAAACCTGTCGAATTCCTTCAGGTCTTGTCCATGAGGTTCTGCTGTGTTGGCGCTGCCGCAGTCGGTTTGCGTGTGAAGCGGCTCGGCGCGCTGACATTTTGTGACGAGGTTGAGAAAAATGCCCTACGACAACGGCTTGCCCGCCGACGCGAAACAGAAGGCCGCCAAGACCTACAACGCCGCCGCCGAGCACTTCGATGCCGCCCCGGTGGCGTTCTGGGCGCGCTATGGCAGGCGCACGGTGGAACGTCTGAACCTTCAGCCCGGCGCGAAGGTGCTGGACATCGGCTGCGGTACGGGCGCGTCGGTTTTCCCGGCCGCGGAGGCTGTCGGCCCCACCGGCACGGTCGTCGGCATCGATCTGGCCGAGGACATGATACGGGTCGGCCAACGCCACGCGGCCGAACGTGGCTTCGACAATGTCACCTTCCAGGTCGCCGACATGACCGATCTCGACTATCCGCGCGATGGTTTCGATGCGGTGGTCTGCGTCTTTGGCATCTTTTTCGTTGCGGACATGGAACGCCAGGTGGCGGACCTATGGCGGCTCGTCCGGCCGGGCGGCAAGCTGGCGATCACCACCTGGGGCGGCGACCTTTTCGAGCCCGCGTCGACCGGCTGGTGGCAGGTGATCCAGCGCGAGCGGCCCGACCTTTACGCGCCCGCCAAACCGTGGACGCGCCTGACCGATCCCCACGAACTGCGCCGCCTGTTGGCTGCGGGTGGCGTAACGGGGGCCAAGATCGTTAAGGAGGACGGCCACCAGGAACTCCACCAGCCCGAGGATTGGTGGGCGGTGGTGCTGGGGTCCGGCCTGCAATGGACCCTGCTGCACATGGACGAGGCCGAGGTCGCGCGCGTGCGGGCCGCCAACATCGCCTGGGTCCGGGACAACGGCGTCAAGAAGGTGGATACCGGTGTGCTCTACGCGGTCGCGACCAAGCCCGTTTAGGCGGGCACCATCAGATGCACCGAGAAGCGCTCCCGCGCATCAGTCCATACATTCAGCGGCCGCCAGCCGCCCAGGCCGGCGAGCTGGTGAAAGCCTGCGATGGTGAACTTGTAAGAGTTCTCCGTGTGGATGGTCTCGCCCGCCTCGAATGCCACGGTCAGGTCGCCAATCGTGACCGTCTGGTCGACCGTGCTGACCAGATGCATCTCCACCCGCCCGGCGGCCTCGTTATAGGGCGCATGGTGGCGGAACCGGGCGAGGTCGAACGTGCCGCCCAGCTCGCTGTTCATGCGAGCCAGCAGGTTCAGGTTGAATGCCGCCGTTACGCCGGCGCTGTCATTGTAGGCGGCCTCCAGCGTCGCGCGGTCCTTGGCCAGGTCGGCGCCGATGATCAGCATGTCGGCGCCGACCTCGCCATGCATGCGGCCGAGAAACTGCCGCGCGTCCGCCGGCTGCAGATTGCCGATGGTGGAGCCGGGGAAGAACAGCACACGATGCCCGTTACCTGACCGCTCCGGCAAACGCAGCGGCTGCATGAAGTCGGCGGCGACGGGGTGGATCGCCAGGTCCGGGTGCAGGGCCTGCAGATCCTTCGCCGCGGCCGACATGTGCTCCGCCGAGATGTCGATCGGGATATAGGTCGCCGGCTCGACCAGGGCCGAGAGCAGCAGCCGGGTCTTGATGCTGGCACCGCTGCCCAACTCCGCCAGTTCCGCCCCGGGGCCGACCAGATCGGAGATCTCGGCGGACCGGTCGCGCAGGATCTCCGTTTCCGCCGCGGTCAGATAATACTCCGGCAGTTCGGTGATCTTGTCGAACAAGGCCGACCCGGCCTCGTCATAGAAGTATTTCGGCTCCAGGCTTTTCGGCGTTTTCGTGAGACCGGCCTTCACCGACCGTTCGAAGTCGGAAAGGGTTGTGCTCGCGTCGGCCCGTGCCGCGCGTTGGGATCGTTGATCAGGCATCAGACGTCTTTCGCAAGCCGGAGGCCGGAGAACTGCCAGCGTTTCTCGGGCTGGAAGAAGTTGCGGTAGGTGGCCCTCAGATGATTGGGCGGCGTCGCGCACGACCCGCCGCGCAGCACGTACTGGCCGTTCATGAACTTGCCATTGTATTCGCCGACCGCGCCGTCCGGCGGCCGGAAGCCGGGGTAGGGCGTAAACGGGCTGCGGGTCCATTCCCAGACATCGCCATACAGCTGCGTCAGCCCGTCGGCATCGGTCGGACCCGGAGCCGGGCGCAGCCGGCCGCTGTCCGCGAAGTTGCCCGCGATCTCCACATCCCGCACGGCCCGTTCCAGCTCATACTCCGTGGGCAGGCGGGCGCCGGCCCAGCTGGCGAAGGCGTCCGCCTCGAAATAGGAGATATGGGTGGCCGGTGCGGCGGGGTCGACCGGCTGCATGCCGCGCAAGCTCATCGACCACCAGCCATCGTCGCGCTGTTCCCAGTAGAACGGCGCCGCCCAGCCCTCCTGCTGCACCGTCGCCCAACCATCAGACAGCCACAGGGTCGCGGTGCGGTAGCCGCCATCCGCCATGAACGCCAGCCATTCCTCGTTCGTGATGCAGCGCGAGGCGAGCGAGAAGGGGCACAGCACGGCCTCATGCGCCGGCCCCTCGCAGTCGAAGGCGAAACCGTCGCCGTCATGGCCGAACGTCTCGGTGGCCCCATCAAAGGCGGTCCAGGACAGTTCGACCGCGTCGGCCTCACCAACGGCCAGCGGTTCTGGGCTCTTGAAGGCGGGCCGCAACGGGTTTTGGGCAAACAGGTGCAGGATGTCGGTCAGGAACAATTCCTGATGCTGCTGCTCATGATTGAGGCCGAGCGTCATCAGCGCCCCGACCTTGTGATCGACGTCCCGCTCAAGGAACGCCGCTATCGCCGCGTCGACATGGGCGCGATAGTCCTTCACCCGGTCGAGTGACGGCCTTGTCAGCATGCCGCGTCGGGGTCGCGGCTGGCGCGCGCCGACGGCTTCGTAATAGGAATTGAACAGAAAGCCGAACTGATCGTCGAAGAGGCGGTATCCGGCCATGGACGGCGCTAGGATAAATGTCTCAAAGAACCAGGTGGTGTGCGCCAGATGCCATTTGGCCGGGCTGGCGTCCTCCATCGACTGGACGGTGGCGTCGGCGTCGGAGAGATCGGCCGCCAGGGCCATCGTCGCTGCCCGGATCTGCGCGTATCGCTGTGCCAGATCGCTGGTTTGGGCAAGAGAAGCAGGCCGTTTCAGGGACATTGTGGGGGTCTCCCTAGTCGGTCGTTGTCAAAACGTCCACGAGCCTCGACGGGCGTCTGACGGCCCTGTTACCCAGCATATGGGTTGCGAAGTTGACGCGTAACGTCCCAATATTGACTTCTGTACACTCAAGAACGGTACACGGGTATGGATTGGGATGATCTGAAGGTATTCCTAGCTTTGGCGCGCGGCGGTTCGGTGCGGGTCGCGGCGCAGGCCCTGGGCGTCAGCCACTCCACCGTTGCCCGCCGGATCGAGGGTTTTGAGCAGGCGCTGGGCGTCCGCCTGTTCGACCGCATGCCCGACGGCTATGTGCTGTCGGCCTTGGGCGAGCAGATGGTGGAACGGGCGGAGCGAGCCGAGTCCGAACTGCTCGGCCTCGAACGCGAGGTCTCGGGCCAGGACGCCAAGCTGGCCGGACGCATCCGCGTGACCATGCCGGCCCCGCTGGCCTCCGACCTGCTGATGCCCGACCTGGTCCGGTTCGCGCGCATCTATCCGGACATCGACCTGGACCTGGCGATTTCGTCGGACATTTTCGACCTGTCGCGGCGCGAGGCCGATGTGGCGATCCGCTTTGTCGAGAAGCCGGCAGAGCATCTGGTGGGACGGCGCCTGCCGGAGTTCTGCGATGCCGCCTATGCCGCGCCCGGATACATCGCGGACAACAGCTTCGCCGGCGACCGGCCCACGGGCCGCTGGATCGGCTGGCAGGACGAGATTGCCTTCCCCCGATGGGTACGGGACAGCGACCATCCGAAATGCAAGACCAAATGGCTGGTGCCGGAGGTGATGATCCAGCGTGCCGCCGCCCGCGCCGGCCTGGGCATCGCGCACTTGCCCTGCTTTTTGGGCGACAAGGACCCGGATCTGCGTCGCGTGCCGCCGGGGCGCACGAAACCGGCCCGGCCCGGCTGGGTGCTGACCCATCCGGCGCTGCGCACGACGGAGCGCGTGCGCGTCTTTGTCCAGTTCATCGTCACGGCGATCAACGGCTATGCCGATCTGGTCGGCGGCCGCCGATCCCTGACCGGTACGGACGCGGCGAGGGCCTAATCCGTGATAGTTTTGTGGGCCTATGTCGGATTGTCGTCCGGATAGCCGTCCTATGATCGATTGGTCGCGCGAAAGGAGATCGGCGGGATGCTCTATTCAATCTTGATCTACGGCACTGAAGGTCTGGTCGAAAAACTGTCGCCGGAGGAGCGGGAGGCCCTGTTCGGCAAGCACCGCCATTTGCAGGCGACCATGCGCGAGCAAGGCAAGCTGGGCCCGGTCGTGCAGTTGATGCCGACGACCACGGCGGTCACCATTCGCGGCGGCGGCAAGGCCCCGCTCGTGACCGACGGTCCCTATACGGAGACCAAGGAAGCCCTGCTCGGCGTCTACATCATCGAGTGCGGCAGTCTCGATGAGGCGATCGAGGCGGCCAAGCTGTTGCCGCTGGATGTCGGGACGCTGGAGATCCGGCCGGTCAACTGGTTTGGGGGTGAGCATCTGCACGCGGGCGCCTGATGGCTGATACCGGCTGGATCGGGGCCGCCCTGGCGGCGGCACGGCCGCGCGCGGTCGGCGCGCTGATGCGCCATTTCCGGGACATCGACCGGGCCGAAGACGCCTTTCAGGAGGCGTGCGTCCGGGCGCTCAGGGCATGGCCCGACAACGGGCCGCCGGCGGACCCCACCGCCTGGCTGATCTTCGTCGGCCGCAATGTCGCCATCGACGATCTCAGGCGGACCAGCCGGTTGGGACCCCTCGCCGAGGACCACGACGTCGCGGTGCAGCCTGACATGGAGGGCTATCTGGACGATCGGGACTATCGAGACGATGTTCTGCGCCTTCTGTTCGTCTGCTGCCACCCCGATCTGTCCGTCACCGACCAGCTCGCGCTGGCCCTGAAGATCGTCGCGGGCCTGTCGGTGCAGGAGATCGCCCGGGCCTTTCTGGTCGCGCCCAAGGCCATGGAGCAGCGCATCACCCGGGCCAAGCGCCGGGTGGGCGCGGCCGGGCTGCCGTTCGAGACCCCGTCGACGGCTGAGCGCACCCAGCGCCTCGCCGCCGTCACCAAGATGATCTATCTGATGTTCAACGAGGGCTATGCCTCGGCCGGCGGTGACGCACACATTCGCGTGGCGCTGTGCGACGAAGCCATCCGGCTGCTGCGGCTGTTGCTCGGCCTGTTTCCGGGGCAGAGCGAGGTGATGGGCCTGCTGGCGCTGTGCCTGTTCCAGCACTCCCGCCACCGCGCCCGGCTCGACCGGAACGGCGCCTTGGTCTCGCTGGAGGACCAGGATCGCTCGCTTTGGGATGGGGTAGCGATCAGGGAAGGCAGCGTCCTGATCGAAAAGGCCCTGCGCAAGGCCAGCCCCGGCCCCTATCAGATCCAGGCGGCCATTGCCGGCGTGCATTGCGCCGCTGCCAGCGCGGCGGATACCGATTGGCGTGAGATCGACCGGCTGTACGCGGCCTTGCAGGAGTTCGATCCGTCGCCCGTCGTGACCCTCAATCGCGCCGTCGCGGTGTCCAAGGCGGACGGGCCGGCGCCGGCGCTGGCGATGATCGAACCGTTGTCGCAGGCGCTCGATGGCTACTTTTACTTCCACGGCGCCAGGGCGGCCTTGTTGGAGGAAATTGGCCGGCTCGACGAGGCGCGATCGGCCTATGAGACCGCGCTGACCCTGTGCTCGAACGCTGTCGAGACGGCCCTGGTGGAAAAGCGTCTTGCGGGCTTGAGCAAAAAAATCGCGGTCCCTGTCGGATAGCGTCGATCGCGTTCGTCCTCTGGTCATGGCCACGCGAGGTGGTCCATGCAACCAAGGAGACGAGACGATGAGTGGCAACCCCATGGCGACGCACGGCGCGGCGAGCTGGATCGAGTACAAGGGCAGGGACACGGCCGCGGCGCGGACCTACTATCAGAAGGTGCTGGGTTGGAACGTGGTCGAGATGCCGATGAAGGACGGCAGTTCCTATCCGGGGATCATGGTGGGCGAGGCGCCGATCGGCGGCTTTTCGCCGATGCCGTCGGATGGCAGTGCCTGGCTGAACTACATCACGGTCGATGATGTCGACCACCGTTTCAAGACCGCGATCGCGGAGGGCGGCACGGCCTTGCAAGACCCGATCTCCATTCCCGGCGTCGGCCGGATGGGCGTGTTCAAGGACCCGTTCGGTGCGACCTTGGCCGTGATCACCTATGAGCAAGCGGCGGCGGAGTGACCGTCGCCCCCTCCACCCAGCCCCCGCGCGGCGACCGTCGGGCGGGGGCATCCATTGACGAGGGACCGAGCCAATGGTCGATGATGCCACCCTGATACCCATGCACGCAGCCCTCGCCAGCGTGTCGGGCGTGACCGAAAAGCGCATGATGGGCGGCGTTTGCTTCCTGGTGAACGGCAACATGCTGGGCGGCGCGGACAAGGGACGGTACATGTTCCGGGTCGGCAAGGACCAGGAGGCCGAGGCGCTGGCGCGCCCGGGGGCCAACCCCATGATTCAGGGCGGGCGCAAGCTGGGCGGCTTCGTCTGGGTCGACGCCGATGGCTGCGATGCACAAACGCTGGCCGACTGGATTGCGCTGGCCCTGCGGTTTGCCGGCAGCCTGCCGCCCAAATAGCGCAAACGACCCGGCCGCGTCCGGCGGGCCTCAGGCCAACTTCCCATGCATGCTTAGCATGCCAGACGGCTGTCTTTTGTGCATTGCAACAGACATGTTGCAGCGCACATTAGTCGCGAGCATCAACACCGTCTCGTGGCCGAGGATACCAATGGCAACAGCACACATAGTTTCACATCCCGCTCGCTTAACCCACGCGTTTGGGCATGGCCTTGCCCAGGTCTTCAAGGGCGTCGCCGACTTTTTCGCCCTCATGAACCGGGCTACCGTCGCGGCGGCCGAGTATGACCGGTTGTCCCACCTGTCCGACCAGAAGCTCGCCAAGCTGGGCCTGAAGCGCTCGGATATCGGGCGGGTCGTCGTCGGACGCCTGTAAGCCGTCAGGCGCGTGCGTCGGCGTACAGGTGGGTGAGGGCCTCGATGTCCCAATCCGCCAGTCGTGCGCCGGCCTGATAGGCGCTTTCCATGAACCCGAGTAAGGCTTTGGCGGGGTCGGCCTCGGCCCGCATCGCGTCGTAGGAATAGACCGCAAGCGCGCTGCCGTTGCTGTCGATCCAGGCGGCACCCTCGGGCTCCAGCGCCGTCTCGGCCAGGCCCTTCGGCTCCGGATAGGTGTAGGAATAGAAGGACGGCATCGGCGCGCTGTCATCGCCGGGCCAGAAGCCGAAGCTGATGACTTCGTGCGAATAGGCCTCCCGGTCCGACTGGGTGCGCGCGTTTTCAAGCGGCGCCCGGCGGCCGGAAAAGCGCGTCAGGGCCAAGTCGAAACTGTGCCAATAGAGATGTACCGGCGTTGACTTGCCGTCGAACCGGCCACGAAACACCTCCATGACCGTCGCGATCGAACTGATCGCCTGCCAATAGCGGTGCACCGCGCCAGTGTCGTAGGCGCTGTGCTCACTGTCCGCTTCGAACGGCGTCTTGCTCTTGTTGTCGTACGGCATCGTGTTGATGGTGCGGTTGACCCCCAACCGATCAAGTGCGGCCATGGTTGCGGCGTAGAACTCGGCCACGGACTTGCCCGGCACGTCGAACGCCGTCCGGTCGCCGTCGCTTGAGCTTGCCACCACCTGGTGGTCGATCATGTCCAATACGATCTCGAAACTGCCGTTGCCATAGGGAACCCGGCCCGTCGTCAGACCGCGCACCGACGGGTACAGCGTCACATGCCACCAATGGTTCAGCTTGGGGTGTGCCGCCATTCTGATCTTGCCGATGATCTGGCAGAACAGATGCAGCGTCTCCTTGGTATCGACCCAGGCGTCGTAGGGTAGGGGCGGCAAACCGGGCGCGGCTTTTGCGTCTAGCATGATTGGCTGGTCATCTCCGTTTTTCGGCACGATCACCGATTTCAGCAGATGTGGCCCGAACACGCAAATATGCGCGCATGATAGTTGCGTGACGGTTACCAAAGACGCGGTTTTGCGACCATCAGGCCGAACACCGCGATTAAGCCGATGAAGGCCGGCCAACCAAGCGCGAACCACCGGCGCATCACCGTGTGGTAGCGCGGCGGCAGAGGCTCCCCGTTTCGGGCCGCTGCTGACGCCAGTCTTTCGGCTTCGATCTGCAAAAAGACGACCGGCAGCCAGCAGCAGAAGGCCAGGATGTAAAGGCCGTAGCTGGCAACCAGCCAGGGTGACCAGAGATCCCACCCCGCCAGCCAGACCAGCCAAAACCCCGTGACCGGCTGCGCGATGCCTGCCGGCAAGGTGAACAGCCAGTCGGCCAGCACGGTGTTACGCGCGGCAAGCGCGATCTGGCTCGCAGTGCCGCGTTTATGGGTCAGCCAGAGATGGAACGCCGTGCCTATGCCCGTGCCGAACAGCACGGTGCTGGACAGGATGTGCAGCCATTTGACGACATCGTAGAGGGTCATGGGATAGGATCGTGGGCCAGAGGCGGCTGTTGCATCAAGGCGACGTTTTCGGTTGGAAGTGCGCCCGATACTAGGGCAAGTTCGTGTCCGACGCGTGAGCATCGTCGAAAGTCTGTCCCGATGCGCCTGCCCACTGTCCCCAAGCGCAACGCCAACAACGAGGTTCCCATGGCACGAAGACTAGCCGTCCTGTTCACGGCCCTGTTTGTCTTTGCAAGCGGCACGGCCTTTGGGCAAAGCGACCGGGGCACGCCGTCCGTGCCCGATTTGGTCGGTGTTTGGCGGCTCGTGGCCATGGATGGCATCTTCGGTGACCAGGTCATCACGGATCTGGCCGCCACGGAAATCACGATCGACCGTCAGCAGGGGGCCGTGTTCACGGGCAGCCTCGCCTACGAGGTCAACGAAGACGAGCCCGCCTTCCATGACGGCACGTCGTTGACCCGCATGGCCTCGGAACCGTTTCTGGGTGTCATGGGCTGGGACAACCGATCCTTCACGATTGCCGAACGTGAGGACTCAAGCTTGATGATGGGCGAACTGTTGAACACCGAGACGATGGCGCTGGTGTTCGTTGAGGCGGGCGCCCACGCCTTCGCGGCCCGTATGCTGTTCGTTCGTCAGTAATCACCACCGGACCACCAGGACAAAGAGGATCAGCCGATGAAGCAGGCGGATTTCGTCATGATCTGCGTCAACGACTATGGCGGGCAGATGCGCGGCAAGGGCTTTCCGGCGTGGGAGCTGGGCACCCGCCTGCATATCGGCATGGGCATTGCGCCGACCAGCATGATGATCACCACCTTCGGCGACATCATCGACACGCCGTGGGGCCCGCGCGGCGAGTTGCTGATGATGCCGGATCCGGAGACCGAGGTTTCCATCACGCTGGACGACCGGCCGCCGGAGCGCTTTGTGATCGCCGACCTGATCCATCTCGACGGCACGCCATGGGCCGGCTGCCCGCGGTCCTGGGCCCGGCGTGCGCTGGAGGCGTTGGAGCAAGAGGCCGGCGTGGTCCTGAAGTCCGCCTTTGAGCACGAGTTTCACTACTCCGGCGCCGAACAAAGGCTGGGCGACGCCTATCTCTTGGACGGCATGCGGGTGTGCGGCGACTTCCCGACGGCCCTCTTGCAGGCGCTGGCCGAAAGCGGTATCGAGCCGGAGAGCTTCATGCCCGAATATGGGCCGCAGCAGTTCGAGGTGACGTGCAAACCGGCGCTCGGCCTGGCGTCGGCCGACAGGGCCGTGAAGCTGCGTGAGATCGTCCGTTCGATCGCGCGCCACTATGGCCACAAGGCCACCTTCTCGCCGGTGATGGTCAATGGTGCGGTCGGCAACGGCACGCACATCCATTTCAGCCTTCAGGACACGGGCCACAACCCGATCAGCTATGATGCCACGCGGCCGGACGCGATCGGCGAGAAGGCGGGCCAGTTCCTTGCCGGCGTCCTGCGTGACATGCCGGCGATCGTCGCCCTGACGGCGCCCAGCGTCGTCTCCTACGAGCGCATGAAGCCCGATCGCTGGAGCCCGACCTACAGCAATCTGGGCGACAAGGACCGTGAGGCCGGCCTTCGGCTTTGCCCGATAGCGACCTTTCCGGGCTGCGATCCGGAGGCCCAGTGCAATTTCGAATACCGCGCCTGCGATGCCGCCGCCTCGCCCTATCTGGCGTTGGGCGCCCTGGTTTGGGCCGGCCTTGGGGGCATTCGCGACAAGCTGCTTGTGCCGCGGGCGACGACCGACGATCCGGAGAAGCTGTCGAAGGGCGAGCGTGCCCAGCGCGGCATCGTGCGCCTGCCGCAAAGCCTGCCCGAGGCCCTGGATAATCTCAGTTCCAGCGAGCGCGCGAAGAGTTGGATGGGCGAGACCTTGATGGAGGCTTATCTGGTCCACAAGCGCAGCGAGCTGAAGGTGCTGGAAGGCCTGTCACCGGACGAGCAGGTCGACCGCTATACCCAAGCCTACTGATCGAGCCGACGGATCGGCTGGCGGCACGCTCAATCCTGGCGCTCGACCGACTTCACGATCGTCAACCGGTTCACCCTGCCGTCATGCTCGTAAGCGAGATCGTCGGCGAAATGCCGGACGAGGTGCAGACCCAGGCCGCCGATCTTCCGTTCGTCCAGCGACGCCTCCACGTCCGGGGGCGGCACTTCCAGGGGGTTGAACGGCTTGCCGTCATCCTCAAGCACAAGCTCGAGCCTTGACTCCAAGAGGCGCAGCCGGACCTGCAGGTGATAGTCGCGATCCTCCACACAGCCGTAATTGATGGCGTTGCCGACGACCTCGTCGAGGATCAGATTCAGTTGGCTGGCGAACGCCTTGTCCAGCCCATTCTCGGCCGCGAACCGGTCGACCGCCTCGGCCAGGCGGGTGATCTCGTCAAGGTCC
Organism: Alphaproteobacteria bacterium; assembly: GCA_028277405.1. Taxonomy (GTDB): domain Bacteria; phylum Pseudomonadota; class Alphaproteobacteria; order DSM-16000; family Inquilinaceae; genus JANQGH01. Next base: position 93,485 of record JANQGH010000005.1, read on the forward strand.
GCCTTTAGGGGAACCACCAGTTCCGGGACCTTGGCGGCATCGTCGTTCACGGCCGCCTGCCCGTCGCCGAACGCCGATCCGAACTTGAGCACGACGCAGGTGATGTCGTCGGATTGCGGGGTTCCCTTCGCGTGCTTCTCGACGCCGTCGAGCACGCGGTTGCACATTTCCTCGGCGGGCAGCGGTCCGGCCTCGTCCAAAAGCGCCTTCAGCCCGTCGACCGTAAACGGCGTGCCGGTATCGTCGAACGCTTCGGTGACGCCGTCGGTGTAAAGCACGACCGTGTCTCCCGACTGCAAATCGACACTGGTCTCGTCATAGGTCGCATCTTCAAGCACGCCGAGGGCCACGCCGCCCAGCAGCGGCAAGGCCTCCGCCGGCGCGCCGAGATGCTTTAGCAGCGGCGCGTCGTGCCCGGCATTGGCGAAGGTGAACCGGCCGGTTCTGACGTCGACGACACCATAGAACGCCGTCACGAACATCATGGTGTCGTTGTCTTCGCTCAACACGCGGTTGACCTCGGCCAGCACCTTGGCCGGCGACGGTTCGTGCATGGCGGTCGACTTGATGAGGGTGTAGCTGACGGCCATCATCAGGGCAGCCGGCACGCCCTTGTCGGAGACATCGGCCACCACGATGCCGACCCTGTGGGTATCCAGTTCGATCAGGTCATAAAAGTCGCCGCCGACCTCGCGCGCCGCATGCATGTGGGCGAACAGGCGCAGACCCTCGATCGACGGCACATGGCTCGGCAGGATCGAGAGCTGGGTGCGCTGGGCGATGGTCAGTTCGTCGGCGATCTGGTTCAGGGTCCGCTGCAGCGCCTGGTTCTTCTCGTTCAGCTGCTGGGTGCGCTCCGCCACCATGCGATCGAGGATCTCGGTTCTGGCGTGCACCTCGTGCGCCATCTTGGTGAAGGTGCGCGCCAGGTTGCCCAGCTCGTCCCGGCGCCTGGCCGTGGGCGCCAGCGCGGCCTCGTCGAACTCGTCATTCTCGAACCTCGCCGCGGCCGCCGTCAGCCGCAACACAGGCTCGGTAAAGCTGCGCCTGACATAGATCCAGCCGATTATGATGGCGCCGATGACCGCGATGACGTTCACCCACAAGAGCAGGCGGCTGCTGAACTCCGCCTCCGCCTCCGTCGCGGCGATGGCCGTCAGCGTGCCGTTCTGCGCCCCCTGGACAATGCGGCCCACGCCGGTCGACATGCTGGCGGCCACGCGCCGGCTGGTGTTGGCAAGCCTTTCCGCTTCCGCCATCTGCTGGATGATGAGATTGCGCAGGTCGATGATGTTGTCGTCGTCCTGTCCCAGCTCGATCATCTCTTCGAACGCGGCTTCGATCGCGGCGGCGTCGGGGGCGTCGCCGAAATTGGTCATGGCGGTCGCAAACCGGTTGAGCGAGGCGTCGAACCGCTCGCGCAGCGGCCTCAGAAGGGCCGCATCGGGCGTGACCGACCCCTCGGTCAAAAGGCCGATGGCAAGGTTGGCCTCTGCCTGCAGCTCGGTCAGCGCCGCGAACGCCGCCAGGGACGCGGGATCGACTCGGTCTTCCAGCGGCGCTGGCGCGGTATCGTCCAGCGATCGATAGCCCGTGACCATGTAGAAGGTCATCTCATCGACCAGGGGCCCGATCAGATCGATCAGCTCTCGTTGCAGGGCGGCCGCCCGCGCCACCTGGGCGGCCATTTCTTCTTCCTCTTCATGCAGCACGCCGATCGCCTCGCCCAGTTCGGCCAGCGTTTGGGACAGGCGGTGGTTCTCACCCCAAAGCGTGGCCAAGGGGCTGTAGTCGCTGCGATCTATCGCACCGCTGCCCATTGTCTCTTCAAGCTCTTCCAGCTGTCGGACGAAGCCCGCCTGCAGTTCCTCAAGATCGGCGATCGTGCCCAGGCGCTCCTCCTCGTCGGTTGCCACCAGCAGCCTGGGAACGGTGGATGCGATCAGCGCGCTTTGGCGGGATAGGCGCAGCGAAATGGTGATCGCCGGCAGATAACGGTTCGTGATGGCCGATTGATGATCGCTCTGGTCGATGAAGGACAGCCAGGCGACAATGCTGGCGATCAAGGTCAGCGCGACGGCGCCGCCGATGGCGACGTAGAGGCGCGCCGCCAGGCCAAGGCGTGTCTTCGGCGCCTTCAGCAGCGTCCGCATCAAGGCGCCGCCCTGTCCAGCGACACCACCTCACCGGCATCGTCGATGATCGTCAGGAACACCGAGTCGGAGCCCTGATTGTCGGTCGCGCTGAAATCGAACGTGAAACCGTCGATATCGAACTGCCCCCGCTCGCTAAGCGCGGCCAAGAACTCCTCTCTGGTCGGCGCGTCGTCGAGCGATTCCAGCACCGTGATGACCAGCCGGCCCGCGATGTAGCCTTCCAGCGAGACGAAGCTGGGCTCGTCTTGCCCGTTCGAGGCCAGCATTGCCGATCGATAGCGATCGAGGATGGGCACGTCGTCCCCATCCGGCGGCGGCACCACCTGGCTGATATAGGTGTCCGGCTCCGCACCTTCGGGCAAGGGGCCCAAGGCCTCGGCCAGGGCCTGGCTGCCGACGAACGAGAGGCTGACGAAGATGGTGTCCAGATCCAACAGCCGCGCCCACTGGATGAAGGCCGCCGTCGGTTGGTACGCGCCGGCGATGATGATCGCCTCGGGCGCCCCGGCGCGGATGGCCAGCAGGGCCCGGCGAACGGCGGTCGTGTTGCGGGGGTAGGCGCCCTCGCTGACGGTGCCGAGGTCGCGCCGCTCCAACGCCTGGCGAACGCCGGCCAGCCCGGCGCGGCCGAAGCTGTCGTCCTGGTAGAGAACCGCGATGTCCCGAAGGTCCATGTCCGTGACCAGCCAGTCGACGATCTGTTCGGCCTCCTGAAAGTACGACGCCCGCACGTTGACCACGCCTTGCAACGTGGGGTCGCGCAGGAACTCCGCCCCGGTCAGCGGGCCGATGAACGGCACGCCGGCCTCTGCGGCAATCGGCGCCGTCGCCATGGAGGTCGGGGTTCCGACCGCGCCGATCAGGGCGAAAACCTGATCAGCGTCGATCAGTTGCATTGTGTTGGCGATCGCGACTTCGGGCTCATACCCGTCGTCATAACTGATCAGTTCCAGCCGTCGGCCGTGAACGCCGCCCGATGCATTGATCTCGTCGAACGCCGCCACGATACCCTCGCGGATCTCCTGGCCCAGCTCCGCCGCCGGCCCTTCCAGCGCGGCGGACTGGCCGAACACGATGCGATCGTCATAGACCCCGGGATCGGGCGCCTGCCCGCCGAACACGATCCGACCGTCCGACGCGCCGGGGCCGGACGCCTGTTGGGCATGTCCGCTGTCTGTCCACCCGGCAACCAGGAACGCCAGCAGACCAACAATCGACAGGGAGAGGGACCGGCGGACCATCGGACAGGCTCCTAGTGCTCGAAGAGCAGGTGGAGGGTGTTTTTGTTGTCGCGCCGCGTCGCCTCCGCCTTGGTTGCGGCGCTTCTGATCAGGAAGCCCGAAAGGCGCTGCATCTGATCGGCTTCGTCATCCATGTCGGCCAGGCTCGGCGCGGCCTCGGGCAGCGGCAAGGCAGGGCCGGTGTAATGGATGAAGATGTCGAGCCTGAACTGATCGAAATGGGCGTCGATGCGAATGTCCTCCATCAAACTGCCCGACCGGGCCGAAGCCTCGACGAACTCAACCAGGGCGGTTGTTGCATGCTGAATGATATCGCGTCGCGCCCCCCAAAGCGCCCCCTTGTCGTGCAAAAACTTCATGACGGCCGCTTCCTTGTCCTCATCTGGTTCCAGGACAAAGTCGGCACGCCGTTTGACCCCGATCCGAAAGACGAGGTTGAGGCCGATCGCCGTCACCGTTGCCAAGGACAGGGACGAGGCCGCAAGCGACCCCAAGGTCGGATCGAGATCCGCGTACAGCGAGGGCAGAATATCGACGCTGAGCCCCGCAATGATGGAGGCGCCGACCACGAAGATTTTGCGCGTGTCCATCAGACGGCTCATGACCAGCTGCATGCCGGACACGATCATGAAGCACGCCACGAAGACGAGGACCGCGCCCTTAACCGGCCCCGGCATCAAAACGAACACATGGGCGAGGGCCGGAACGAACGCCGCGAGAATGAAGATGGCGCCGGCGCTGAACCCGATCCAGCGGCTGGTCACGCCGGTGGCTAGCGCGACGCCGAGGTTGCTTGACGAGGTTGCCTGGCCCATGCCGCCCATCACGGCCGAGGAGATCACGGCAAGCGCGTCCGCCAGAACGCCCTTGCGGATCGACCGCATTTCGGGCGCCACCCAATCCTCGTCATTGATCTTTTGCGCGGTCGACAGATCGCCGACCGCCTTTACGGTCGACGCGATACCGGCAATGAGGAAAGGCAGGATCAGCGTGGCGTCGAAGGACATCGCCACCGGCAGACCGATGTCCGGCACGCTGAATAGTCCGCTGTCGCGAAACTCGTCCACCACCGTGTTCGGCACGATCTGCAAGCCGAACTCCAGGGCGTAACCAAACGCGACGCCGATCAAGACGCAATAGAGGCGCATGAAGGGTGTGCCCCAGACCGATAGTCCGAACATCACCAGCAGGGTGCTGACCCCGGCAAAGGTTTCGAGTGCCGTGCTTTGCGTGTCGCCCGGCGCGATGCCGGCGATGCTGGAGATGCCCGGGCCGATCAGGGAAATCCCGACCATCGCGACGATGACCCCGGTGACCTCGGGCGGCAGCAACGCCCGGAGCCGGTGGATGACCCGGGACAGCAAGGCCTGAAACAGGCCGGCCAGCAGGGTCATGCCGAAAACCAGGGACAGGCCGCCGGTCTGTGCGGCCAGCAATGACGCGGGATAGAAGGTCGGGCCCGGCAGATTGGGGCAAAGATAGCCCGAGCCGACGGGGCCGCGCTTCAGCG
>JANQGH010000052.1 GCA_028277405.1 Alphaproteobacteria bacterium
TCCTCGAAACCAAGCACATCTACAGCGAGACGGATTGGCTTGCCGCCGATGGTTCAACAACTTGAAAGCCACTAGTCTGAAAATCTTTGGTTTGTCATAAGGTTAAGAGCGAAACGCGTTTTGGTTTGCCGGCGGCTATAGCAAAACCTTATGCCGCCGCTCTTGGATTTGAATGGGATTGCGGGGCAATTCCGACGAGGTTGATCAAGAGCGTCAGAACGGGGCGGCGAACGCCCACTGAGTCGATGATCGGGAGGACCAAACATGGAAAACGTAGTGGTTAGAAAGGGTCTTTTGAGCGGCGTCGCGGTTGCCTGCGCCTTGGGCGCGGCGCCTGTGGTGGCGCAGACGGAGTTGAGCCTGGGGCATTTCATGCCGCCACGTCACACGATGCATGGCGGCGTGTTCGAGCCGTGGGCGCAACAGGTCGAGGAGATCACCGACGGCGAGGTCACGGTCCGGATTTTCCCGGCGGGTGAGTTGGGGGCCGGCCCAGCGCAGCAGTACAACCGTGCCGTCGACGGCATCGCCGACATTACCTTTGGCCTGCAGGGCTACACCTCGTCGACCTTCCCGCGCACGCTGATGACCGAGCTGCCGGGCCTCTTTGACGACGCGTTCGACGCTACCGACGCGGTCTGGGACAATTACGATCTGATCGCGCCGGACTATGAGCGCGTGCACGTCTACGGCGTCTGGTTCAATTCGCCGGCGGTGATCGCCACGACAGAGACACCGGTCACCTCGCTGGAGGATTTGGACGGCCTGACCATTCGGGCACCCTCCGCCCTTGGCGCCCAAGTGCTCGAGGCCTGGGGCGCGTCGGCCGTGACCATGCCGGTGTCGGAGCTTTACAACGCGCTGCAGACCGGCGTGATCGACGGCGTCATGATCGGGCCGGACGGCATCCGCTCGTTCCGCCTGAACGAGGTCGTCTCGCACGTCACAACCGGCCTTCCGACCGGCCTGACCAGCTTCTTCCTGGTCGGCAATCGGAATACCTGGGACGGCCTGTCGCCCGAGCAACAGGCCGAGATCGAGGAAATCTCCGGCCGCGCGCTCAGCATGGCGGGGACCCAAGCCTATGACGGCGCCCGCGAGGCCGCGTATGCCTTGTTCGCCGAGGACGACTCCACCGATGTGATCGAATTGAGCGCGGAGGAAAGCGCCCGCTGGCTGGAGGCCCTGGCCCCGGTTTACGAGCAGGCGGTGGCCGAACGCGAGGCGGACGGCGTCAACGCGCAGGAAATCCTCGACGCCTATCGCGAGGCTTCCTAGCCGAGCCCGTCCGAAAGGTCCGCGTCGATGCTGGATGAAGAGGCCTCGGCGCCCCCCGGTCCGGGGGCGCGGCTGATCGCTCGGGTCGACGCGGTGCTTTCCCTGCTGGCCTTGCTGGCGGGCGTCGTGCTTGTCGGCGTGGCCGTGGTCATCGTCGCCAACGTGATCATGCGCTACGTCTTCAACGACCCGATCTTCGGCGCCTTCGACGTGATCCAGATGGCCATGGTCTTGGCGATCTTCGCCGCCATGGCCTTCGCCTGCCGAACCGGCGCGCATGTCTCCGTCGATGTCTTGTCCAATGTCTTCGGACTGGGTTTTTGGCGCGTGGCGGATGGCATCGTGCGCGTGCTGACCGGTGCGATGTTTGGCCTCTTGGCCTGGCGCGCGGCGATTTCGGCCATGACGGCGGCGCGCTGGGACGAGACGACCAACCTGCTGCACATCCCCCACGCGCCGTTCTGGTGGGCGATCGCGGTGGGCGGCGCGCTGTCGGCCCTGATCTATCTGATCGAAGGCGTGCTGGTCTGGGCAGGTCTGCGCCGGCCCGGCGACGTCGAACACGTCGGCTGAGCAAGCGGGCGACGGGGGGCAGCGCGGATGTCGCCGGAACTGATCGGCATATTGGGCATCGTCGCCCTGTTCGTGCTGCTGGCGTTGCGCATGCCGGTGGCGGTCGCCTTGATGATCGTCGGCACGGGCGGCATTGCGCTCTTGAGCAACAGCCGGGCGGCCCTGGCCACCTTGGGCAGCGAGACCTTCGTCATCGCGACCAAGATCGAACTGACCATCATCCCGCTGTTCGTCCTGATGGGCAATCTGGCAAGCCAGTCGGGACTTAGCCGGAACCTTTACGACGCTGCCTATGCCTGGGTCGGGCATTGGCGCGGCGGCCTGGCCTCCGCGACGGTGGTCGGCTGTTCAGGCTTCGCGGCGCTCAGCGGCTCGTCCGTGGCCTCGGCGATCACCATGGGCCGCGTCGCGCTGCCGGAGATGAAGCGCTACGAGTATGACAACCGTCTGGCCACCGGCTCCGTCGCCGCCGGCGGCACGTTGGGCATCCTGATCCCGCCCTCTACCGGCTTTGTCATCTACGCGATCCTGACCGAGGAATCGATCGGCCGGCTTTTCATGGCCGGTATCCTGCCCGGCCTGCTGCTGACCGGCCTGTTCATCGTCACCATCACCCTGTTGACGATGTGGCGGCCGTCATACGGACCGGCGGGGCCGCAAACCCAGTTCGGCGAAAAGCTGGTCGCGCTGGCCAAGGCCGGGCCGTTGCTCGCGATTATCGCGATCACCATCGGCGGCATCTATGGCGGCGTCTTTTCGCCGATGGAGGCGGCAGGCGTCGGCGCGCTGCTGACCCTGGCCGTGGCCCTCTATCGGCGGTCGCTGACCTGGGGCAGCTTCGGCAAGATCCTGCTTCAGACCGTGCGCATTTCGGCGATGAGCTACCTGATCCTGATCGGCGCCCACGTCTTCAGCCCGTTTCTGGCGCGCACCGACATTCCGGGCCTGTTGACCGAGGCGCTGATCGGCCTCGGCCTCGGCAGCTATGGCACGCTGATCATCATCCTGGTCGCCTTCATCATCCTGGGCACGTTCCTGGAAGGCTTCGCCATGCTGGTGCTGACCTTGCCGATCGTGTTCCCGCTGATCCTGGCGCTGGGCTTCGACCCGATCTGGTTCGGCGTCATCATGGTCATCGTGCTGGAGATGGGGCTGATCACGCCCCCGGTCGGCGTCAATGTCTTCGTTGTCAAATCGATCGCGCCCGGGGTGCCCATGGGGCGGATATTCGCCGGCATCGCGCCGTTCTGGTTCGCCATGCTGGCCTGTCTGATCATCCTGTTGATCGCGCCGCAGATCGTCCTGCTGCTGCCCGATACCATGTTCGGCTGATGGCGCTGATCACCTATGTCAGCCGGGTTCAGTTCGAGGCCGGCGCCATCGCCCTGTTGCCCGACGAGCTGGCGTTGCTTGGCGTCAAGAATCCACTGTTGATCAGCGATCCAGGCGTTGCTGCAGCCGGCCTGGTTGATCGAGCGCAGGAGGCCTTGGCGCAGGCGGCCCCGGTCTATGGCGATACGCCTAGCAACCCGACCGAGGCGGCGGCGTTGGATGCGCTCTCAGTCTATCGCGCGCATGACTGCGACGGGGTGGTCGCGGTCGGTGGCGGCTCGTCGATCGATCTCGCCAAGGCCGTGGCCCTGCTGGCGACCCATCCGGGCGAGCTTGCGGACTACACCATGGCCGGCGGCGGATCGGACCGGATTGGCCGGATCGCGCCGGTGATCGCTGTGCCGACGACGGCGGGGACGGGGGCCGAGGTGGGCCGGGCCGCCTCGCTGACCCTGATCGACGGCGGCAAGGCCGCCTGCGTCAACCCACGCCTGATCCCGCGCGTCGCCATCTGCGACCCGGACCTGACGCTCAGCCTGCCGCCCCGGCAGACGGCGTCGACCGGCATGGACGCGCTGAGCCATGGCATCGAGGCCTTCTGCTCGCCGAGGATCAACCCGCCGGCCGATGCCATTGCGCTCGATTGCGTGGCCCGCGCCGCGACCTGGTTGCCTCGCGCGGTTGCCGACGGCGACGACCGGGAAGCGCGCTGGCAGATGGCCATGGCCGCGGTCGAAGGCGGCATGGTGTTTCAAAAGGGCTTAGGCGCCGTCCATGCCGCCTCCCATCCTCTGGGGGCGCTGGGGCACCATCACGGAGAATTGAATGCGATCCTGCTGCCGCCCGTGCTGCGCCGCAATCAGGCACTTGCTTCCGATAAGTTCGCGCGCCTGAAGGAAGTCATCGGCATTGGCGACGACGACGATCTGGCCGACTGGGCCGAAGGATTGGTGCAAAGCCTTGATTTGCCTACGCGTTTGGCCGAACTCGGTATCACGGAAAGCGACGTGGACGCGGCCGCAGAGCAGGCGGTCGGTGAGCATCTCAACCAGACCAATCCGCGCCCGCTGAACGCCTCCGAGTACCGCGACATCCTGCACAAGGCCCTGATCTAGGGCCGCTTTTTCCCGTACTGAGCTTCAAAGGGTCGCGGGTCGCGCCCTTATCTGGCCGCCTTTATGACGGTACGATGACAGGGATGGGCGAGGCTTGGCGAATCGCGCTCAGTGGGAAATCAGACATGCGACTGGTCACGGGATTCCGTCTGCAATCGACTTGGCCCCAACCTCTGCAGTTGCGGCTGAACACGGCAATGATCCTGGCCTCGGCCGGTATCGTGTTGGCCGTCGTTGCGATGTTGCTCGACAAGCTGGCCGGCACGACCCTGATCGCGCCGTCGGCGTTGATCCTGTTTGGCGGTATCGCGGTCGTGCTTTGGACGGCCATTGCACGCCATCACCCCTATCCGGTGTTCGGAGCGCCGAACGCCATCACGCTCTCGCGCACGGTCATCGTCTGTGCGATGGCGGGTGTCTTGGCGGCCGGCCTCGTCGCGCAATGGGCCTGGGCCATGGTCGTCGTGGTGTCCGTGGCACTGATCCTTGACGGGTTTGACGGCTGGGCGGCGCGCCGGTCGGGCATCCAGTCGCGCTTTGGCGCCCGCTTCGACATGGAAATCGATGCGCTGTGCCTGCTTGTGCTCTCTGCCATGGTGGCTGATTTGGGCAAGGTTGGCGGCTTGGTCCTGTTGATTGGTTTGGCGCGTTATCTGTTCATTGCGGCCGGCTGGCTATGGCCGGTTCTCGCGCGCCCGTTGCCGGACGACCGGCGACGCAAGACCATCTGCGTTGTGCAGGGTGTCGTGCTGACGGTTTGCTTGGCGCCGATCATCCCGCCGCTGCTGGCGATTCCAGCCGCAATCGTCGCGCTGGCCCTGCTGCTTTACTCCTTCGCTGTCGATACCATTTGGTTGATTGATAACCGACATGCGGAAGAGGTGAGCCGGTGATGCGCAAATGGAGTCCTTGGTTTCTGGCCCTGTCCCTGGTGACCGGACTGTCGGTCTCCGCAGCGCAAGCCGAACCGCGGGAATACCGGATCGATCCGGACCATTTCAGCATCGCCTTTGCCGTCGACCATATCGGCTTCGGCGACGTGATCGGACTGTTTCTTTCGGGCCAGGGCAGCTTTGTTTATGCCGAGGAGGCGCGCCGCCTGATCAGCGCCCAGGCCACCATCGACGCCGACAGCGTGTTTACAAATCACGACGCGCGGGACCGCCATCTGCGCAGCGGCGATTTCCTGAACGCCAGTGCCAGCCCGGCGATCAGCTTTGTGGCCCGCACCGCTACGCCGATCGACGCCAACAGGGGACGGGTGACGGGAGACCTGACCATTCGCGGCGTCACCCAGCCGGTGACGTTGAATGTCGAGCTGGTCGGCGCCGGACCCTATCCGTTTCCGACCACCGGGCCGGAACCGAACTACGTCCTTGGCGTGACGATGACCACGACCATTCAGCGCAGCGATTTCGGCATGACCTATGCCGTCGATAATGGCTGGGTCGGCGACGAGGTCGACATCACCATCGCGTTCGAGGCGATCCGCCAATAGGGGAAGTGCCCGTGGCCATGGCGAAGGACGACGGCTTTCAGGCTGGCTGGCAAAGCCGCCTCGGGCTGGCGCGGTCGATCGCCATGTATCGGCTGATACCGGGCCGCGCGCGGCGGATTGCGAAGCTTTACGGCCCCATCGTGCGGCCGGGCGACCTCTGCTTTGACATCGGCGCCCATATCGGAAACCGCAGCCGGGCGCTCGCCAGGCTCGGCGCCCAGGTTATCGCGGTCGAGCCACAGCCCTTGTTTGCGGCTTATCTGCGGCGCATGACGGCGCAATTCGACACGATCACCTTGTTGGACGTTGCCGTCGGCGAAGCCAGCGGCAAAACGGTCCTGAACATCAGCCGGCGCACCCCCACCGTAAGCACGACCAACGCGACCTGGATGGACGCGGTGGGCACCAGCGCAGGCTTCGCCAAGGTCTCGTGGGACGATCGGCTGACCGTCGAGCAAACGACGCTCGACGCGCTGATTGACCGGTACGGCGTTCCGCGCTTGTGCAAGATCGATGTCGAGGGCGGCGAGGCGGCGGTTCTGGCCGGCCTGAGCCAGCCGATCGACCATGTCTCGTTCGAATACATCCCCGCTGCGATCGATGTGGCCTTGCAATGCATCGATCGGCTGGCGGCGCTCGGCGATTATCGCTATCGGGCCACGATCGGCGAAAGCGTGAAGCCGGTTGCCCGCGATGATTGGACACCCGACGAGGCGCGTGCATGGCTGGTCGGCCGGCCGAGCCAGGCGCGGTTCGGCGACCTTCATGCCACGCTGGTCACCGATGACGTCTGACGCCGTTTGGAGCGGGTTGTTGGCCCAGGCCGCCAAGCGCCGGTCGGGCCAGTCCGTGCCCGACGCGGGCGAGATGCACGACCTGAATGGGCTCTACGCCGCGTTTGCCGCCAAGCCCATGATCATTGGCCATCTCGGCCAGAGCATCGACGGCCATATCGCAACGACCACCGGCGACAGCTACTACGTCACCGGGCCGGAAAACCTCGACCATCTGCATCGCATGCGGGCGCTGGCCGACGCCGTCATCGTCGGGGTGGGCACAGTCATGAAGGACGATCCGAAGCTGACGGTCCGCAGGGTGGATGGTCCTAATCCGGTTCGCGTTGTGCTCGATCCGGAGGGGGGGGCGCGCAAGTCGGCCACCATCTTCCGTGATGACGCGGCGGAGACCGTCTGGTTGACCCGAGAGACCATACCGTCGGGCGAAGAGCCAATCGATTTCGTGCACGCGGCCGTCGCCCATCTTCGCCAGCGTGGCCTCGGCGGCCTGTTTGTCGAAGGGGGCGGGAGGACCGTCAGCCTGTTCCTGGCGGCCGGGTTGCTTGACCGGCTGCAGATTACCGTGGCGCCCGTAATCGTTGGCGGCGGTGTGCCCGGTCTATCCTGGCCCGCCGTGCCTCGGATGGCTGATGCCCTGCGGCCGCCCTGCCGCACCGTCGCCATGGGCCAGGACGTGCTGTTCGAGTTCGACCTTGCGGGTGCGCCGAACGAGAAAGGCGCCGGGTAGGCTGCCGACCAGCACGACGACGCCGTAAAGGGTAGCAACCGCAACCCCGTCGGCCGCCGACATGCCGGCCAGCGGCCATAAGGCGGCGGCGGCCATTTCCCGAAGCCCCCAGCCGGCGATCGATACCGGCAGCAGCATGGCCATCAGCACGGCAGGGACGACGGTCAGGATCACGACGAGTGGCAGGTCGATCCCGAGCGCCTGTCCGGCACACCAATAGGTCAGCAGATATGTGCCGACGATCAGCACCGAGACGCCAATCTGTGTCGGCAGGACGCGCCGGTTGAACAGGGCCGCGCGCGCATCGGCCACGAAGCGGCTGACGGCGGTATCGCCGCCGCTGCGGCGTAGGCGACGGACGACCTGGCCAACGGCCAGCACCAGAGCGCTGCCGCCGATCAAGAGACCGATTGCGGTTGCCATCCAGCTCGGCGGCGCGATGCCGAGAAGCGACGGCCACAGCGCCAGGCCGATCGCCATGACGGCTAAAAGCACGATCTGGCCGGCCGCGCGCTCGAACAGGACCGCGCGTGCGATCCGGCCCCAGGGCACGATCTCGGCCGGCGTACGGCGCACATGCCGCCATGCCCGCAACACGTCGCCCGTGACGCCCCCGGGCACGACCTGGTTGACGAAGGTGGAGACATAGTACTCGGCAACCGCCTCGGTCCTGCCGAGATGGGCGCCGAGCCTGGCTGCCGTGAACCGCCAGCGCCAGGCGGACAAAAGGATTTGCGGCACGGATAGCGCGACCGCGATCGCCAGCCACGTGCCGTCGACATTTGCGAACCGCACCAGGATCTCGTTGCCGCCGACCACGACCCAGGCAACACCCAAGAGCACTGCGCTGATCGCCAGCCGGACCGCCATCGATGGGCTGAAACCGTTCATCTGCCCAACTCGGCCGGCAGGGCCAGCACGTCCGTATGGCCCATGGTTAGATGCGACCGCCCGTCAGCGACCGCTTCCAGCCGCCATGTTTGCCACTCGGTGATGCGCGACTGTTGAGCGCCCTCGATGGCCATGGCTGCCCCGGTGATGTCGTCGATCAGGGCGCGCTGGAAATCGGTGTCGGATGGTGTCAATCGCCAATCGCTGGACGCGGTCTCCACCAGCCAGGTCGCGTGGCGGTACAGGTCGGCGGCCCGCTCTGCACAGGCGGGGCCGAGCGCCGGCCCGAAGCCCTTGTCGGTTGTCTGATGGCGGTTGAAGCAGCCGGTAATCCACTCGTCGTCCGCATGCGCGGGCGCCCAGGCGATCCGACCGTCGTAGTTGAGTGCCGCGTACAGGCCGGCATTCGCCGCCAGACAGCGTTCGAGAAGCTGGTCCAGCCAATGCGCCGACACCAGGTCGAGTAGCGCTGACGCTGTCACAAGGTCCACCGTCTCCCAAGGCAGTTCATCGAGGTCCAAGACCAGATCGACGACACGGGTCTCCGCCGTGACGGCCAAGCCGGGCGGTTCGGCCAAGGCCAGCAGGCTGGCATCGTGATCGGCCAGCAGCCAGTGCTGCGGCGGCCTGAGGTGCGGTGCCAGATGCCGCATCATCGATCCGGTGCCCGATCCGAGATCGAGGATCGTCAGTGCAGAGCGGAAGGCGGTGACCGATGCCAGGCGGTCGACCAGGGCTCGGCTACGGCTCTGCGTGTCGTAGGGCTCGCGCATGGCAAGCCATTCTGCGGTGAAGCTCATGCCACGACCCGCCGCAGGATTGCGCTGAAGCGGGCGGCCTGCGCCGGCCAAGTGGGGAGGGCAGCGCGTGCCTTGGCGGCACCTTCGGACAGGTCCCGGCGCACGACCGGGTCGCCGATGACCGCACGCAGCGCGGCCGCGAGGCGGTCGCTGTCGCCCGGCGGAACCAGCACACCCGCGTCAGATGGTACGGTGTCTGGGATCGCGCCGGCCGTCGTGCTGACGATCGGTAAGCCGTTGGCCAACGCTTCGGCCAACGCCATGCCGTAGCCTTCGTGAAACGACGGCAAGACCATGGCGCTTGCCGCCGCGTAGGCATCGTACAGATCGGCCGGATCGCGTTCACCGTGGAGATGGACACGGTCAGCAAGACCCAGCCGCTCGACTTGACGGCGCACCTCTGCCGCGCATGCGGGATCCCGGTCGAGACTGCCATAACAGTCCAGCACCCAGTCCAGATCGGTTAGCTGGGCGAGGGCGGACACCAGCACGGCGTGACCCTTGCGCGGGGTCAGCGTTGCGACGCATAGCAACCGGATCGGCCCGTCATCCTGGCTGTCCTGCAGAGGCGCGGGATCGGTGCCCGGCGTCACGACGTCGACCCTGTCACTGGAAATCCCGTAGTCGGCCAGGCCGGCGGCGGTGGCATTGCTGGTGACGATCACGTGCCGAACCTGGGCCAGAGCCCGCCTTTCGCTGTCGGCGAAGGCCCGCGCCTGTTTCGCGGCAAGGCCGGTTTCGAGCGCCAGCGGATGATGGACCAGCCCGATCAGGCACAGACGGTCGGCTTCGGCCGCCGCCTCGTCGGCCAGAACACCCAGTGCCAGACCGTCGATGATCGTGACCGTGCCGTCGGGCAGATCGGCCAGCCGTCCGGCGGCGTCCCGCCGCTCCGCCGGCGAAGGCAGGGGAAAGCCGCCGCCTAGCTCGACAAGCCGCACGTCCTGATCCATCGCCTCCATGATTCGGCGATTATAGATGAAACCGCCCGTACGTGTGTCCAACGGGCCGGGCTGCAGCCAGGCGATCGGCGGCATGGAACGCGGCCCCTAGAGCTCCGCCTCGTAGGCCGCCCACGCGACATGGCTTTCGTGCAGCGTGACCTTGATCGCGGCGATCGCATCACTCGGTGCGCCCAGCGCTCCGGCCCGTGCGCGCGTGGCCATGCGGTCAAAGATATGACGGGCCAAAAACTCGGTGGTCGTGTTGTGGCCGGCCATTTCAGGCAGGTCGTCCAGATTCGTGTAGTTGATCGCCGATAGCTCCTGTTTCAGCGCATCGGTCGCCCGGCCGATATCGACCACGATGTTGGCGTCGTCGAGTTCGGCCCGGCGGAACTCGACATCGACCACGAAGGTCGCGCCGTGCAGCGCTTGGGCCGGCCCGAACACCTCGCCCCGAAAACTGTGCGCCACCATGAAATGGTCGCGGACGCAAACGCTGTACATCGACGGCTACCTCTCGGATCTGTCCGGTTTTCAGGGGTTGTAGACGATCAGGTGGCAAAGCGTGCCGGCCGGGTCGTTCGACAGGTTGCGCAGCGTCTCCGGCAAGTCTTGAAACGCACTCTCGCCCGTTATCAGCGCATCAAACACAGGATCGCTGAGCAAGCTCAACGCCAATTCCAAGCGGCGCCTGTGAGACCAGTTGGTGCGTCGGAGCGGTGGCACATGACCGACCTGGGACGATTTCAGGGTCAAACGCTTGGCGTGAAAGGCCTCGCCCAGCGGGACGGGTACCGGACGGCTGCCAAACCAACTCATTTCCAGGACGGTGGCTTCAAAGGCCGCGAGGGTCAGCGCCGTCTGCAGGCCCTCCGGGCTGCCACTGGCATGAATCACGAGATCGGCGTCGCCGTGTGCTGTTTCGGGCCCCGCAAACCTGGCGCCGAGCGTCGCGGCAACCTGTGCTTTGCCAGGATCCGTGTCGATCAAGGTGACTTCTGCGCCGGGGATCCGCGCAGCCAATGCGGCAACCAGACAGCCGACGAGGCCAGCGCCTACCACCGAGATCCGATCGCCGATGCCGGCGCCTGCGTCCCAAAGACCGTTGACCGCCGTTTCCATGTTCGCCGCAAGCACGGCGCGCCGGGCAGGGACTGTGCTGGGGACTGGAACGACTGCCGTGGCCGGAACCACGTAGAAGTCCTGATGCGGGTGCAGGCAAAAGACGGTGCTGCCGGTCCGTGCCACCGGGCCATCCACGACCGTGCCGACCGAGATGTAGCCGTACTTGACCGGAGCCGGGAAGTCGCCCGACTGAAACGGCGCCCGCATCGCCTCGTATTGGCTGGGCGGCACCAGGCCGTTGAAGACGAGGGCCTCCGTCCCCCGGCTGATGGCACTGAAGCGGGTCTTGATCAGCACGTCGTCCGGGCCAAGCGCCGGCAGCCCCTCGCTGCGGATTTCGCCGCGACCGGGTTCCGCCAGCCAGAAAGCTCGCGACGTCTCAGGAATGGGTGACTGCATAGCAGGCCGATCTATATCGTCTTTTGGCCTCGGCCACACGGATATCCCATTCGGCCGTCAAGACAATGTGACCGCAACAAGGGTGCGATTCGGCAAACAAGTGCCTCTCGGGAGGCCGCAGAGGGTATTCTGGTTGTCGCCGAATCGTCGTCGAACGGAAGCAAGATGCGCATCAGAGCTCTCGCCCTCGTGGGTTTCATCGCCTCCATCATGCTGGTCGCCGCGCCGGCGGCGGCGCAGGGCAATCCCCAATCCTTCAACCAATGGCTGGCGGGGGTGCGCCAGGAAGCCATCGCCCAAGGCATTTCCGCCGCGGCGATCGATCCGGTGCTGGCCCAGGTTCGCTACGATCCTGAAATCGTCGAGCGCGATCAACGCCAGCCCGAGTTCGTCAGCACATTCTGGAACTACATCAGCCGCGCCGTCACCGACGAGCGGGTCGCGCGCGGTCGCGCCGCGCTTCAGCAATATGCCGGCGTGCTGGGACAGATCGAACAGCGCTATGGCGTGCCGCGTCACTACATCGTCGCGTTCTGGGCGGTCGAGAGCAATTTCGGCGACATTCAAGGCAGTTTTCCGGTCATTCAGTCGATCGCGACCAGGGCGTATGACCGCCGCGCGACGGGCGGCTTCCGCGCCCAATTGATCGACGCGCTGCGCATGGTTGCCAACGGCGTACCGTCCAGCCGCATGGTCGGTTCCTGGGCAGGCGCGATGGGGCAGCCGCAATTCATGCCGTCGGCCTTTCTCGCGTTTGCGGTCGACTACGATAATGATGGCTTTCCCAATCTCTGGGACAGCGAACCGGACGTGTTTGCCTCCATCGCCAACTACCTCGCCCGAAACGGCTGGCAGCGCGATGCGCTGTGGGGGCGCGAGGTTGTCTTGCCCCGGAACTTCAACTGGAACCTGACCGGCATGGACACCGAGCGGACGTTGGCCCAGTGGCAGCAGCTTGGCGTGCGCCGTGTCGGCGGATCCGATCTGCCGGTGGCGAACATTTCCGCCTCGATCGTTCTGCCCGCCGGCCATCAGGGCCCCGCCTTCATGGTCTATGATAATTTCGATACGATCATGACCTATAACAGGGCGGTCTTTTATGCCCTGACCATCGGTCATCTGGCCGACCGGCTGGCCGGCCGCCCGGGCCTGTCGCGCACCGCACCGGCGGGCGAACGGGCCTTGCGGTTCGAAGAAATCAGCGAAATCCAGCAGCGTTTGAATGCGCTGGGCTTTGATGCCGGGCCCGTCGACGGCATCCCCGGCAGCCAAACGCGGCGTGCCATACGTGTCTTTCAGCAGCAGATCGGCGTCCCGGCCGATGGCTTCATATCGTCTTCGTTGCTGGACGCCCTGCGCCGCTCGTCTCCTGGTTGAGACTCTGACGCGGACGGCGAATGACTATATCGCTGTACATGCGCCCCCCAATGCGGCCATACTGGGCCACCCGCGGGGATCGCGGTTCGGACTGGGGTAGGGGGACCATCTCCCTGGCGCATTGGAGTTGGGCTAGGTTCGGCATTCTCAACATGTCTTCTGGAGCATCGCGATAGGCTCTGGGCAGCTCCTGATCGGCGAGCGGCCTTTCCGCGTTGGCACCGTCCGTCGTAACCATAGGATGAGTGGATCAATCACCAATGTCAGAGTACGTTTCGGCTGAAGACACCCGTCATGGGTTGGAAGCCGTGGTCAAGTGGTACAATCCAACCAAGGGCTTCGGCTTCGTTCAGTTGAACGATGGCTCTCCGGACGCCTTTCTTCACGCTTCGGTGCTGGAACGCGGCGGCCATGCCGCGCCTGATCCCGGTGCCACTCTCGTTTGCGACGTCGCCCAAGGGCGGCGCGGGCTTCAAGTTACCGAGATATCGTCCATTGCGGCGGCGCCGCCGGGCGCGGGCGGGGATGCACGGTCTTTCGCCCGGCCGGCCGCCCATGAAGAACCCGTCAGCCAGACGGTTGAGGGCACGGTCAAGTTCTTCAACAACGAAAAGGGCTTCGGCTTCATCCAGCCCGACGATGGCGGGCGGGACATCTTCGTGTCCGGCCGTGTGCTGACCCAGTTGGGCATCGGCAATCTCGAGCCCGAACAGCGGGTTCGGGTCGGCATTCGCATGGGCCAAAAGGGGCCTCTGGCGGTCACTGTCGAGGTTCTATGACTGGTTGAACCCGACCAATTAGCGTCGGCACGGCCGGCTGGGCAAAGGGCCCCAGCCGGCCGTGTTGCATTTTGGCAACATCGTTACCCTTTGAACTCGTTAACATAATTTTGACGCTGGCGCCCTTGCCACAGGGGTGTCACCGTGGCACATGAGACAATTAGCGGGCGTGTCTTGGACCATGGGCGAGGGGCGGCCGGGGGTCGGCTGAGGAGTGGCGTCATGATCGATGTGAGCAAGCTTAGCGGTATCTCGGTCTCTGTGTTGGCCCTTCTTGTCGGCGGTGTGGCGGTCGCGCAGGCCGAGCCGGCTGCCAGCGACACATCCGGTACAGCGGCCAGCGGCGACACCATCGTAGCGCACAGCGAAGCCCAAGTAGCCGCGCCCGGTTTGCCTGCCGATCCCGTGGCTATCGCGATTCAAGACGCCTTGGACATGCCGGGCCAACTGATCATCGGCGAGGTGGCGGTCAGCGGCACGACAGTGCAGGATGTCTATCAGGCGCGGGGTTACCAGCCTGTCTGGCTGAGCCAGCCGGATGCCGAGGCGCGGATCGATGATCTGATCGGCCTGTTCGAGGCCGCCCATCTCGAAGGGTTGGAGCCGCACCACTATTTCGTCGATGAGTTGGCCGGCCTGCGGCCGGACCAGGCGGTAGAGGCGCAGGCCGCCTTCGACATGCTGCTGACCCACGCAGTGGCACGATACGCGTCCGATATCGATCGCGGGCGCCTGACGCCATCGTCGCTGTCTCGTGACTTCGATTTTGACCGGCCGTCGATCGATTATCCGTCCGTGCTGTCGGATGTCGCCACGGCACCGGATGCCGGTGACCACCTGCTGTCCCTGGCGCCGAGCCATCCTGAGTATCGCGGCTTGCGCGATGCGCTGGTCGTTGCGCGCGAGGTCGCCGATGCCGGCGGTTGGCCGACGGTTCCAGACATGCCGACATTGCGGCCGGGTGAGCGCAGCCCCGTGGTGCCGGCAATCCGGGCGCGTCTTCACGCGACCGGCGAGTATGCCGAAGGTGCGGCCGCGGCGGCTGCCCCGGCCGACACCGCGCCCGATCCGCTGTTGACCCCGGCATCGACGGCCAGCCGCGCTGAGACGGCGACATTGCCCGTCCCGGCGGTGCACATCGAGACCGACGACGCGCCTGTCGATCAGACATTGTTTGACGACGACCTGGTCTTGGCTGTGGAGCGCTTTCAAGAGGCCCATGGGCTGGACGTCGATGGCGTCATCGGCCCACGAACGCTTGCGGCGCTGAACGTGACCGCCGACCAGAGGGTCGACCAGATCGTTGCGACCATGGAGCGGTGGCGCTGGCTGCCGAACGATTTGGGCGACGGCTACATCATGGTCAACCTGCCGGATTATCGCCTGCAGATCGTCGATCAAGGTGTCCCCGTCCGCTCGATGGACGTGATCGTCGGCCGGCGTGACCGCCAGACGCCGCTGTTCAGCAGCGCGCTGACCTATCTGGAGTTCAACCCGACTTGGACCATCCCGACCAGCATCGCCTACAATGATTATCTGCCCCGGCTGATCGACGATCCCAGCTATCTGAGGTCTCAGAACATCCGGGTCTACAGCGGCTGGCACAACGGTGCGCAAGAGATCCTTTCGGAACATGTTGATTGGGAACGTGTCGGTTCGGGCATACGGCAATACATGCTGCGCCAGGCCCCGGGGCCTGGCAATTCGCTCGGCCGTGTGAAGTTCATGATGGACAATAACTTCAGCGTCTATCTGCATGATACGCCGACACGATCGCTCTTCGGTCGTACGCACCGCAGCTTCTCTTCGGGCTGCGTTCGCGTGCAGGATCCGATGTGGCTGGCCGACTATCTGCTGAACGATCTGGACGATTGGTCGGTGGCTCGGCGCGAGTCCATTCTGGCGACGGGCCGCACGGCCCGGGTCAACATGCCGGCGCCGATGCCACTGCATCTGGTCTATCACACGGCCTGGTTGGACGCCGCCGGCCAGCCGGTCTATCGCGAAGACGTCTATGGCATCGACCGCATGGTTACCAACGCCCTACGTGATCAACGGCCGGGGCGTATCGAGCTGGCATTGGCAGGCTGAACAGTCTCGTCTCGCGGCATGGCTGAAGCGCGCGAGACCCGCGCGTTGACACGTTCGTTTGTGCGATCTTCATAAAATGTCGAAATTGTGGCGTAGGCGATAATTTTCCGACAATTCTGCGGTTGATTTTGGCTGCCTGGTCCGAAAAACTGCGACCACTCACGAATCAGACGCACCGGTGCTCGGCCGGGGCGGCGCGGCAGGCAAATATCAACCCCAGGGGACGTTCGGGTGATCGATCGCAGAGGCTTTCTGACCGCTGGCGCGGCCATGTTGGCAGGCGCCGTTCTTGTTCCACAAAGTGCTTTTGCCAGCCCCAATCGACGATCCCTCTTCCTCCACGAAACGCACAGTCGCGAAACCGCCCAGGTCAATTACTGGGTCGATGGTTGGTACAACCCGGACGCGTTGCATCGCTTGGACATCCTGTTGCGGGACTGGCGGACCGACGAGGTCCGAGCCATGGATCCGCGCCTGCTGGATGTCATGGCGCTGGTGCAAGAACGCTTGGGCACCCAAGAGCCGATCGAGGTGATTTGCGGTTACAGGTCGCCGACGACCAACGCGGTTCTGGCAAATCAGCGTGGTGGCGTCGCCCGCAACTCCTACCACGTCACCGGGCAGGCGGCGGACATCCGGCTGCCGCATCGGACATTGGGCGCCCTGCGCCAGACGGCTGAATCGCTAGGTCTTGGCGGCGTCGGCTACTATCCGCGCTCAGGCTTCGTCCACGTCGATACCGGCCCGGTCAGAACCTGGTAGCCTGACGTCGCGGCGCTTGCCCTAAAGCGTCGTGTCCAGCAACTCGGTAAGCGCGTTTTCGTCGCTCACTGCAGCCGGCGGGCCGATCAGATCCAACACGACCTGATTGCCGGTCGGATCTGTCAGGACCAACGCCTCGTCGTCGGTCGGGTCGCCGCTGCCGAAGGGGCCGATCGCCGAAAGGCCGTCGGGGCAGCGAACCTCGCCCTCACGTTCGGGATGGCGGATGGCTGCGCAGGTCAGCGTCTCGTCGAACGGGTGGGGCAGTTCGAAGGACGCCGACACCTCCATCGGATTGCCGCGCACCATCATGGTGTAGATGTTCGCCGTACCCGTTGATGTGCCAACCCCTTGCCAGTCGACCGTGATGGTCGGTGCCGGCCGCTCGGGCCCCGCCGGGCCGTGGCCGGGGATCGGCTGCGCACCGGGCGCGAGCCAGAAGCGCACGCCGTAGGGTCCCTCCGGCTCGGCCCGGTTGAACCAGACGAACTGACTGTCCTTTGCATAGAGCCGGCCACAATTGCGCCGGCTGACATTGGCCTCGCAATACTCGCCATTCTCGTCGACATACCACAGCGACGTGACGCCATTGGTAAAGCCCAGGGTGCTGAAATCGACATCGTCCAGGCGCAGCCCTGACGGAAGGTGATGCTGGCGCTCGATAATTCGGCCGCTCCGCCATTGGGAAATCAGGGTATTGCCGGCTAGGGACGTGTAGATGCTCTCGGGGTCCAGCAGTGTGAAACCCTCGGCGACAACAAGGTCCTCCGTCAGGCCGATCTCCGCCGAACCATCGCTGTCGGCGCCATCAAGGGCGGCAATGATCAGAGGGTCGACCGTCCGGCCGCTCGTCTGGACCGGGGCCGGCGCCGTGGTGCAGGCAGCAACCGCGAACACGGAAAGAGAAATCAAGGCTATGCGCACGCTGATTGTGTCCTTACTCCAGGGCCTCTCGCCGGACCGTCCCCGGGTACCAGGGTTAGCGGAAGATGATGATAGACTTCGTTCGTATTCTTGCCTTGGCAACGCCATGCTGTCCCGATAGCAATCGCCACGCCCGAATGGCAACCTCTCAATCGGGGCACGTTGGCAGATTTCCGGAGCCGCCCATCCATGACATCGACACTAAAGGCTAGCGTTGTCGAAGATCGCAACGCGCCGGACGACGGCTATGCGATCATCCGCGTGACGGGCGTGGCGCAAAAGCCGGAGATTCCGGTCGTGATCACGCTTCAGCGGGAAGCGCCGGAAGCGGGCTTTCTGGGCACCGCCGGCTGGCAGGATGAGCCAGTTTCGCTGGCGCTGAGCGGCGTCGTGCATCGCGGCGATGTGCTCGATCTCTTGATCGGACCCGAAATCACCTGCCATGTGGCGGCCGGGTCCGCTGTCCGGCTCAGCATCGACGGCTTGGGCTTCGACGGCCGGCTAACGTGGCTCGGACAAGGAGCCGAGCCGCAGACAACCAGCGGCCAACCGCTCGATGTGCCGGCGCCTGGCCCTTTGGCGGCCCCGTCCGATCATCGGCGCCCAGCCCGTTCCGGTGCGCGCGTCGGCCCGGCCGCCCCGAGGGATGGCGGGCGCCAGGAGCCGCGTCTGGGCCGCCCGGACGGTCCTGGCCCTCTGTCTGCGACCAAACCCGCGCGCCCAAGGCCCGATCTTGGATCCGGGCGATCGCAAGCCCCGGCACGACAGGCACCTCGGGCCGAACCAATGCCGGCCGCCGGCGCGGCTGAGGCCACTATGCCTTGGGAATGGTCCGATCAGACGCAACAGGCGGACGCCGTCGACAGGGGGCCATCTGCCAGCAGCGACCGCGCGAACAGGCGGGGCTCCCGATCAGCCCGCTATAGGCGGGTTCCGCTGCCATGGCGCATCGTGGGGGTCAATCTGGTCATTCTGATCATCCTCGGCGCCGTGGGCTACGCCATGGTGTTCAATGGCTGGGACCCGGTCCGGATGTTTGCCGGTTCGTCCGACGAGCAGGCGATCGCCGGGCGGGATGGGCCGTCGATCCAAGCCCTGCCGCGCGAGGAAGAGGTCGATACCATGGCCGCTATGCGCCAGCGTGCCCTTGATGCACTGGCGGTGGCTATCACCGGGCCGGTCGGCGAGACTCGTACGGCGATTGAGGAAGACGCCGCCCCCGTCCGGTTGTTTGACTTGGCGCGCAGCTTTCAGACCGAAGGCGATCCGGGAACGGCCCTGGCGCTTTTCGATTATGCCGCCTTGCAAGGCAGCGGCCCCGCAGCGCGGGCGATCGGCCGCATGGCGGATCCGGTTCACTTCGAGACGGCCCCGACCGCCTTCACGCGACCGAACGCCGAACTGGCGATCGATCGCTATCGTGCGGCCCTGGCGCTAGGGACGGCGGAGGCGGCCGCCGATCTCGACGCCTTGCAGGCCTGGCTGCAGCGTGCCGCCGCCGGCGGCGACCAGGAGGCACAGAACGCGCTGTTGCTGTTCGACACCACCGCGCTCTGACGCTCGGCTAGCCCAGGCTTTTTGAAGCGATCTCGTAGACGGCCTTCGACAAGCCCGGCTTGGCCACGATCCGTTCCAGCGCTTGCTTCATCAAGGCCTGACGCGACGTGTCCTGGCGGCGCCACCGGCCAAGCGGTGTCAGCATGCGCGCCGCGACATGCGGATTGAAGCTGTCCAGCCGGAGAACCTGGTCGGCCAGGAAGTCGTAGCCGCCGCCGTCCGCGGCATGGAAGTGCCGCGGATTGGCGAAGGCAAACGCACCGATCAGCGCCCGCGCCCGGTTCGGTACCTCGATCGAGAAGGCAGGATGATCCAGCAACGCGCGGACACGCCCGACGGTGCCCGGCAGGCGGGACGTGGCCTGCAACGCGAACCATTTGTCGACCACCAGCGGCTCGTGCTGCCAGTGATCGTAGAAAGTGGCCAGCGCCTCCTCGCGCGCCGGATGGTCGCGATCGCGCAAGACCGTTAGGGCCGACAGCGTGTCGGTCATGTTGTTGGCGCTTTGAAACTGCCTGGTCGCCAGATCGATGCCCGTTTCAGTATCGGCTGCCGTGATCAGGGCCAGGGAGAGCGTGCGCAAGGCCCGCCGCCCAATCGCCGCTGCCGTCGGTTCGTAGGGTCCGTGATCCTCCAGCGCGTCATAGGCGGTGCGCAGCGGATCGGCCAACGCCGACCCGATGGCCGCGAGCGCGATCTGGCGCGCCTGATAAATGGCTTCGACATCGACGACCAGCATCTGATCGGCCAGGAAGTCCTCGCTTGGCAAGGTCAGCAGTTCGGCCTTGAACGCAGGGCTCAAGGTTTGGTCTGCGAAGTTGGTGCCAAATGCCTCGATCAAGGCCGGATCCGTCGCGGGTGTTTGGTCCGACTGCAGGGCCGAGACGATGTCCAGCAGGCAGGTCGTCGCCCATTGCTGGCCCGCGTCCCAGCGGGCGAAGGGATCGGGGTCGCGGGCGAACAGCAAGGGCAGGGCTGTCGCCGCGTCCTCCCGCTTCAACTGCACGGGCGCCGAGAAGCCACGCAGCAGAGAAACCGTCGGCTCGGCGGGCAGATCCTCGAACTGCACCGTCAGCTCGTCGTGATCCAGTTCCAGGACGCGCGTCTGGTCACTGCCGTCTACGCCGATCAGCCCCATCGCCACCGGGATAACGACCGGCTGCTTGGTCTTTTGGCCGGGCGTCGGCGCCGTTGATTGGCGCAGGACCAGCGACAGCGCCTTGGCCTCGCCGTCGTACGACTGCTCGACCGAAACCACGGGCGTGCCTGCCTGGGAATACCAGCGGCGGAAGGCGCCGAGGTCGCGCCCCGAGGCCGCCTCCATCGCGGCGACGAAGTCCTCGCACCGCACCGCCTGGCCGTCATGCCGCTCGACATACAGGTCCATGCCCCGGCGGAACGCCTCGGCGCCGATCAGGGTGTGGATCATGCGAATGACCTCTGCACCCTTCTCATAGACCGTCGCGGTGTAGAAGTTATTCACCTCTATATAGCTTTCAGGCCGGATCGGGTGGGCCAGTGGCCCGGCATCCTCGGGGACCTGCATCGCGCGCAGCCGGCGCACCTGGTCGATGCGCTCGATCGCGGGATCGCCCTGGTCGGCGGAGAAAAGCTGGTCGCGGAAGACCGTCAGCCCCTCCTTCAAGGTCAGTTGGAACCAGTCGCGGCAGGTGATCCGGTTGCCGGTCCAGTTATGGAAGTATTCGTGCGCTACGACGCTTTCGATGCGACGGTAATCGGCATCGGTCGCCGTGTCCGGATGGGCCAGCAACAGCGCTGTGTTGAAGATGTTCAGGCCCTTGTTTTCCATCGCGCCGGCATTGAAATCGCCGACGGCGACGATGTTGAACTGGTCCAGGTCATATTCCAGCCCGAAAACGTCCTCGTCCCAGCGCATCGAGGTCTTCAGCGCCGACATGGCGTAGCCGCATTTGTCCAGATCCTCGGGCCTTGTGTAGATCTTCAAGGCGACATCGCGGCCGGACTTGGTGGTGAAGCTGTCATCCAGCGAGACCAGATCGCCGGCCACAAGCGCGAACAGATAGGCGGGTTTGGGGAAGGGGTCGTGCCACTTCGCCCAATGGCGGCCGTTCGCCGAGGTGCCCTGGTCCACCAGGTTGCCGTTGCTCAACAGGACGGGGTAGCGCGCCTGATCGGCGACCAGCGTCACCGTGTAGACCGCCAGCACGTCCGGCCTGTCGGGAAAGAAGGTGATGTTGCGAAAGCCCTCGGCCTCGCACTGGGTGCAGAAATTGCCGCCGGATTTGTACAGCCCCTCAAGGCTCTTGTTTTTGTGCGGTTCGGTCTCCGTCACGATGTCGAGGACGCCGGCATCGGGCGGGTCGATGAGGAGCAACCCCTCATCCTCGATCCGATAGCGGTTCTCGCCCAGGGGCTCGCCGTCAAGCGCGATGGAGACAAGCTTTTGGCCGCCGCCGTCGAGCTTCAGGGCTTCTGGTTTGCCGTCGGCGTCAGGATTGCGCCGGAATGTGCTGCGTGCCGTGACGGTTGCGCCGTCCTCGCGCAGGTCGAAGATCAGATCGATCTCGTCGACAAGGAAGTCCGGCGGTCGGTAATCGGCGAGGTGGATTTCGCGGGGCGGGGCGGGGCGGCTGGCTGGATCGTGATCCATAGGTGTCTACTTTGTAGCGGACCGAGATGGTATTTGGGCCGTTGTAGAGAACCAAAGGCGTGGCGCCTAGGGCAATGAGGCCGCAGAAATGACGAGATTGCGATCTACCGATCGCCAAGTGTTCGATAGGGAGTGGAAGCATGGCATGTAGCTGCCATTCAGGGAGAAACCATAACAGCAAGCCACTGGTCCACCCGTCGCGCCGGTCCTTTTTGAAGGGCCTGGGTGCCGGAACGTCAGCAATTGCGATGGCCGGGTGCGTGCCCGGCAGTGTCGGCGGCATCGGCGCGGCCTTCGCCCCGCCGGAATCGGAGCTGATGCAGGCGGCCGATGCGAGTTGGCAGCGCATCCTGAGCGAGCGGCCGGTTTGGCGCAACAGTTCGGCCAACCAAAGCGCGCAACGCGTCGCCGGCCGGCTGATACCCTTGACCGGCGAGCCGGGCCTGCCGTGGCAGGTCGTGCTGTTCGACGACCCGGCCGTCAACGCCTTTGCTTTGCCCAACGGCAAGATCGGGATCTATCGCGGCATGATGGATGCGGTGGAAAATGACGACCAGTTGGCCGCCGTGATTGGCCATGAGTTGGGCCATGTGACCGCCGACCATGCAGCCCAGCGTATCGGCACCCAGCAAATGTCCCGTTTGGGCGCCGCGCTTATCGGCTCCGCCCTCGGCGGCACACCGCAGCAGGCCAACGAACTCGCCGGGTTGCTGGGCATGGGCGCCAACTACGGCGTGATCCTGCCTTTTTCACGCCAGCAGGAGTTGGAGGCGGACCGGATCGGCGTTCGTTACATGGCCCAGGCCGGCTATCAGCCCGTCGAGGCGTTGGAGTTCTGGCAAGATCGCATGGCGGACGCGGGACGTGGCGGACCGCCGGAGTTTCTGTCGACCCATCCGTCCGACCAGGCCCGCATCCAGCAGTTGCAGCAGATCCTTTACGGCTGACGACATCCATGGAAGGCAGGCGGATCGTCCCGGCCCACCGATTGAGCCTGTTGATCCCGGTCAGCCGCCGTCGTCCCTGTCGATGTTTGGGGGTCGCCTCGGTGGGGTGGCGGCCTTGGGCCGAACGGTGGCCAGATTGCGCAGCCGGTGCTCGCGCCAAAGGATGACCAGCCCGCTGGCGATCACGATGGTGCAGCCGATGGCGAGGTGCAGCGTCGGTTCCTCTGACCAGATCAGGAAGCCGAACAACAGGGCCCAGATCAGGGTCGTATAGGTGAACGGCGCCGTCGCGGAGGCCGGCGCCAGCGCGTAAGCCTGGGCGATGAAATACTGCCCGATCCCGCCGACCAGCCCCGCAACCAAGAGGACGGCGAGATGGGACCAGGCGGGGACCACCCAGACCGGTATCATGGCCAGCCCCGCCAGCAGCGTCATGATCGCGGTGTAGGTAAAGGCGATGGCCGCGCTCGACTCCGTGGCGCTCATCCGGCGCACGGTGATCATGGCGAGCGCAAAGCAGGTGGCGCTGCCCAGCCCGGCCAAGGCGCCGCCATAGCCGAAATCGCCGCTCGGGCTCGCGGTGATCAAGACGCCGATGAAGCCGGCGATCACGGCACTCCAGCGCCAGACGCCGACCTTTTCCGACAACAGCGGTACCGACAGGGCCGTGAGGATCAAGGGGGCCGCGAAGCTGATCGCCGTGGCGTCGGCCAGCGGCATCAAGGTGAACGACAGGAACAACAGCGTGATATGGCCGAAGCCGAGCACACCCCTCACCACGTGCGATCCCCAATGGGCGTGGCGCAGCGGCCGAAAGCCGTCCTGGCGCATCAGCAGCCAGACGATGGTCGGCAGGGCGAACAGGTTGCGGAAGAAGACGATCTCGACGACCGGATAGGTCTCGCCCAGCCACTTGGCCATCACATTGATCAGGCCGAAGATCAGATTGGCCCCGACCATGAAGCCGATGCCCAGCAGAATGCGATCGCCCGCACGCTCGCCTGTCGAACCCTGACCGGCCATCGATCCCCCTTGCAACCGCGCTTGGATGTCAGACTAAGGGATCAGCCGGCGATGGGCAGTGCTTTGTTGGCCGGGCGCGCTGTCGCCTAGCCCAGGAAGCTAGCCCAGGAAGCCGACCCGATGGCAAATCGCCGTCGACAGGCGCCTTGCCAGGCGGTAGAGCCCGCGCATCGGATCGAAGATCATTTCGTTCTCGAAACGATAGCTTTGCGTCTCGTCGGAGACATAGGTCGCCGGCTCGCCGAAGTCTTCATCGCCGGCCGGTCCTGCGGCGCGCGGGAAGATCTCGCTCAACAGGTCCACCACCTCGTCGACGTCCAGGTGCAGCAGCCGGTCGACCAGTTGCTTGGGCGTAATGCTGTGCCGGTCGGAAAAGCTCGGCAGCCGCATGGCCAGTCGAAACAGCTCATGCAGCAGCGCGATGCGGATGGCGTGCAAGAGGCACAGCCGCTCGCGTCCTTCGGTGCTGATCAACGACGCGGTTCCGCCAGGCGCGCCGTCGGCGTGGACCGAGTTCAGGGCCTGTTCCAGCATGGTGAAGTCTTGGAAGAGGGCGCGGAAGACGCGGACCTGCCGGGCGTGCAGGCCATTTTCCTCATAATGGTGGGCCAGGCGCAGCATGTCCTCGGCCGCACGGGTTCGGCCCGACTGGCTGGCCCGTACGATCCAAAGGACCGGGTCCAGACTGTCGATGTAGGCCTTCATGATCATCGGGTTGCTGACGGCGGCCCCGTATTCGACAAGACGCATCAACTGGCGCAGACGCGGCGAGGCGGCGTAGAGCTCCTGGAACCGGTCCGGGTCCTTGGCTGTCGCGGCGCCTAAGCCGCCGACGGTGTTGGCCAGCAGGCCCAGTTGCTGAAGCACGGCGTTGTGCGGAATGGCGCGCAGTTGCGCCGCGTTGGCGTGGTCGATGTCGGACGGGTCGTCATACTGCCGCTTGATCGCGCGGCTGCCTGACTGGAACAGCAGGTTGACACCGAAGGCCATCAACAGGACGCCGTAATTGGTGTCCTTCATCAGGTCGACCTGGAACTCCTTCACCGTGGTGAAGAACTCCCGAATGTACGACGCCTCGTCATAGAACAAATCGTCGACCGAGTTGTCGCCGTGCCTGAGGGCATGTTCCAGGATGCGCGTCAGTGCGGCGTAGGCCAGCGGCTGGTTGAGGAAATAGAGATAGCCGTCACCGCCCTGGAAGCTCATTTCCTGTTTGAACGACACGTTGTTTTCCGCCAGAAAGCCGCGACTGGCCGCCGTGTCGATGTTGGCCAGGCGCTGCTCGAAATCCTCCGGATGGGCGCCGCGGCCGATCGATTCGCCATGCGTGTCGAAGATCAGCAGTTGGACATCCGACAGTTTGCCCTGGGACTGGCGCTTGGCGATCGCACGGGTCAGACGCAGGCGCAGCCGTTCGATCGACGCGTTGGCCGGCGTCTGGCCGATGAACCGTCCGGCATCCGAATAGCCCGTCTGGACGCAGATCCGGCCGCGCTTTTCGACATAGGCAAGGTAGTGTGGGTTATCCAGCAACTGCTCGATGAAGCGGCTGCCGACCTCCAGCGCCCGTTCGGTTTCGAACAGCGGCGAGATGTCGACATGATCCTCCACGCCGAACAGGCGGGCGTAATAGAGCGCGGTCAGTGCCGTGAACGGGCTTTCGGTCTCCGCGATCAGGAACCGGATCGGCGCCGTCCGCCCGGTGTATTTCAACATCTGGGCGACGACCATGAACAGGCGCTTGACCGAGGTCCGCTCGGCCATCAGCGAACCGAAATTGATCGTCACCGGCTCGACCGTCTCCAACAGCCGGTTGATCCGGTCGAGATAGGATTGTCGGTAGCGGGGGTCGTTCGGGTCGGAGACCAGGTCCACCGCCTTGCGGATGGCGTTGTGCACCTGGGTGGCGTTGATGCGCACATGGGTGTGGGCCGCGCCGAGCCCGTAATTGGCCAGCTCCGCACGCAGGATGGCGATCTGGCGGATCAGCGCGCGCAGCGACTTCTTGCCGCCGGCATCGGCCGCCACGGCCCTTGTCAGCGCCCGGTCGAACAGTTCGACCAGGGTGCTGGCCTCTGTCAGGCGCATCGCCCTGCCATCATGCATGCGGCGCGAGATGCGTTGGACCGCCTCCATCTCGTCGTTGGCGGCCGTGCTCGGCAATCCGAATGCCTCGATCTCATCGCCGATCTGGGTCAGCGCCAGCACCAGGCGGCTTTCGACCAGCTCAAGCGTTTCCAGGATGCCTGCCGCAGCGCTGGCCCAGTCGGCCATCAGGGCCCGTGTCCGCGCCAGATAGCGCTGGAACTGCATCTGCTGAACCACCATGCGCTTGTTCAGCGTGTCGGTCCATCTGATGTCCGACCGCCCGTCGAGGTCGTACCCAACCCAGGATGCGATCGTCACCAGGCGCGGCACCAGCTCTAGCCAGCGATCGGGGTAAAGCTCCGCCGCGACGTCCAGCAGAAGATCGTAGGCCCGATAGAGTGCCTCGTGCAGGTTGGCGATGACCTCCAGCGACAAGGCATGCTCGCGCGCAAGCGACATGTCCGCGTCCGGCCGGTGCTCGGTCGTGGCCGCTTGGCGGACCAGTTCGTCGGCCTGCGACTTGGTCAGCACCTTGCCGTCATTGCCCCGCCCGCTGACCAGGGCCGCCAGGCCGCGCATGAGTGCCGTAGGCTGGGTGAAAGTGGGGTGGGCGGTGATGACGATGCCGAATATCTCGGCTTCGACACGGCCCTTGAAGATCTCGAACCGAACCTTGTCGGCCGCCTCGTTGCCCAGCTCGTCGGAATGGCGCGGCGCGGCCAGGCTGGCGAAGACGGTGCGCAGCCTGGCATCATTGGCCGCCGGGTCGGTCTCGCCGACATAGCCCCTGAGCCTCTTGGCCCGGGCCAGCCAACCCTCGGCGGTCAGGTACTGGGTCAGCTGTTCCAGATCGGCGTAACGCAGTTCGCCGCGCTCCAGCGCCCGGCCGATATCCAGCGCCAGCAACAGCACCGGATTGCTGAACGGGTCGTCGGATCGGGCCTCCTCATGGCGGCGCAGATCATCGGCCAAGGAAGCGGCAAGTGCGGCGCAATCGGTGGCACCCTCGGCCTCGAAACAGACGGCACCGGCCGGCTGAAACGGACCGGCCACACGGCCCAGAAGACCGTCGATCGAAAGGGGCGGGGTGTCTTTCACGGGGGGGAACGACCTGCCTTTCGCTTATCGGCATTGTTGGTTTTTGCTGCGCTGCGGCAAGATGCGGCTGGGGACCCGATCTGTCAATGTGAGAGCCGTCCGGCCCACCAGAACTTGCAGCACCATTCTGCGTGACGATTGCAGCGAGAACGCAACTGCTCCGATGCAGACAAAGTCGGTTGCGCATGATCGCGGCAGCGCTGAGACTGTCCTCTAGATGCCTTCTCATCGGGCGAATTGTGAAGCCCTCTCGGCAGTTGTTCCTTCAGCAACGACGGAGTCACCCGGGCCATGAGCGATCAGAAGAAGCCGGGCATCATCAAGAAGGTCTTCGCGGCCGGCTTGGGCAACGTCCTGGAATGGTACGATTTCGGTTGTTACGGTTTCTTCGCCGTAATCATCGGCAATGTCTTCTTCCCGTCAGACGATCCGTTCACATCGCTGTTGGCGTCGTTCGGGGCCTTCGCCGCCGGCTACCTGGCGCGTCCTGCTGGGGCGCTGGTGTTGGGCCACATCGGCGACAAACTCGGTCGTATGAGGGCACTGACGCTGGTGATCAGCGTGATGGGCGGCGCCACGCTTGTCATTGGCCTGTTGCCCGGCTACGCGACGATTGGGGTTGCAGCGCCAATCCTGTTGGTTCTCTTGCGCATCCTTCAAGGGTTTGCCGTTGCCGGCGAGTACTCGACGTCGACGGTTTTCCTGATCGAACATGCGCCGGCCCACCGCAGGGGCTACGTGTCGAGCTGGTCGACCGTAGGGCAGTTCTCGGGTCTGATCCTGGGGTCCGGCGTAGGTGCGCTGGTCAGCACGATCGTCGGTCAAGAGGCGGTTGCCGACTGGGGCTGGCGTGTGCCGTTCATCCTGAGCATCATTATTACCGCACTGGGTTTCTACTATCGTCGCGGCATGGCCGACGCACCCGTTGCGGAAGAAGGACAGGGAGCGGCCGAATCGAGGTCGCCAGTGATCGTGGCGGCGCGGACCGAATGGCGATCCATGCTGATCTATTTCTGCATGATCGTGATGTCCGGCGTGGGCTGGTTCGTGGCCTACGTTTACGCGGTTAACGACATCACGGCGCACATGCATGTCTCCACGGCCAGGGCGCTGGACATCAACACGGTCGCGCTCTTCGCCGTCATCCTGGTCACGCCGTTCGCCGGCATGGCTGCCGATCGGTTCGGGCGCAAACCTCTGGCGATCATTGCAGCCGTTGGCACGGGCGTGCTGGCCTTGCCGCTATGGTGGCTGATCCACCACGACAACAGCGGCTATATCCTGGTCGGACAGCTAACGTTCGCAGTGTTGTTTGCCATCGGCTGGGCATCCTACGCGGTGATCATGGTGGAGACCCTGGCCCCTCGGGTCCGCGTCACCGTGATCAGCGTCGGCAACGGCCTCGCCTATGGCATCTTCGGCGGCCTAACGCCGCTGGTGGCCACCTATCTTGTTGAAATGACGGGCAGCGAGTTTGCGCCCGTCTATCTGCTGATCGCTATGGCCGCGATCTCGTTCATCGCCATTCTACTGGTGCCGGAAACGCTGAAACGGACGCGGTCCCGACGCGCGGCGGCCTAATTGTTCCTGCGCAAACGCCCGAAGATACCGCCAGCCGCCCCGGCCGACGCGCGAAGCGACGGTACGGACTGGGCGTCGGTGCTCGCGGTAACGCTGGGCATCACGGCCTTTTCGACCGCCCAGGGCCTGACCTACCCGCTGTTCTCGTTCCTGCTGGACGATCGTGGTGCCAGCGATGGCATGGTCGGCTTGCACGCCGCCTCCTTCATGCTGGGCCTTGGGGTGTCCGTTGCCGTGTTGCCCGTCCTGAACAGGATCCTGCGCGCTCGGCACCTGATCCTTGCCGGTCTGCTCACCGCTGTGGCCTGCCTCGTGGGCTTTGCGGTCATCGACGATCTGTTCGTCTGGTTCCTCCTGCGCTTTACCCTCGGCTTTTGCGTGAACACGATCTACGTCCTGGGCGAAGCCTGGCTGAACGCGGCGGCAACGGACGATAAGCGCGGCCGTGTCGCCGGTATCTATGGCGCCGGCATGGCCGGCGGCTTCGCGGTCGGCCCTCTCGGCATCCCGCTGTTCGGCACCGGTGGCGGGTTGGCTTTCGCCGTGTGCGCCGCCATCGTTGCGGCCGTGGCCTTCCTGTTCACGGCGTTGCTGAGGCGCACGCGGGTGGAGCCGGGCGTCGTGGTGCTGGGGCAGATCTTCTCCTTTTTCCGGCTCGCGCCGCTTATGGTTCTGATCGTTATCGTCTACGGCATCCTGGACACCACGGCGATCGCCATTCTGCCGCTCTATCTGACATCAGGCGGCCTCAGCCAGGACCTCGCCGCGGTGTTCGTCGTGGTCCTGAGCGCCGGAATGGTGGTGTCACAGCCGGGTGTCGGATTGCTGCTCGACCGGTTCGATCGCTGGTCGGTGGCCATCGGCTGCCTTGCCGTGACCGGCCTGTCGCTGGTGGCCATGCTTTACCTGCCGGTGGCAGGCTGGCTCTTGTGGCCAGTCGCGGCCGTTTTGGGCGCGGCCTATTTCGGCCTGTACACCTCGGCCCTTGCCCTGCTGGGCCAGGACTATGGCGGCGGCGCCTTGGTCGCCGGCAGCGCCGCGTTCGCGCTGGCCTATGCCGTCGGCGGCCTGATCGGTCCAGCGGCGACCGGCACGTTGATGTCGGTCAGCGTACCGGGTGCCTTCTGGTTCCTGATCGTCATCTGTGTCGGAACGGCGGTGGTAACCGTGAGGCGCCGTTCGGTCTGATGCGCGACGCGGTGCCCGGGCAAGAAAAACGGGCGGCCCCGCAGGCCGCCCGCTCTTTCAACTCAAGCCAGGGTGGCTAGGAAGACGCGATCGGACCACCGCCGTCGCGCGTGATGACCACGACCGATGGCCGAGGCGGCATGTTGTCGTCGAAATCCGGCCAGCGGGTCGACGGGTCCTCGTAGACGGACGTCCGGCCGAAGCCGGGCCATTCGTCGCCACCGTCGGCCGGGTGCTGAACGGCCACGAACAGCGACGTGTCGTCCGGCGTGAACATCGGGCCGCACATCTCCGCGCCCACCGGCACGCGATAGAACAGCTTGCCTGTGCCGCGCAGGTCGCCGTCGGTCTCCATCGACCAGACGCCATCGGTGCGGCCCGACGCCTCGTAGTTGTTGCCGTCGGTGGTCACCCACAGGCGGCCCTGGCCATCGATGGCGCAGTTGTCCGGCGCGATGAACCAGCCGTTTTCGGTCGTGGCGTCGTTCCACATCGCGCCGACCTCGGGCGCACCCGGATCACCGGCCAGGACCAGAATGCTCCAGTCCGACTGGGTCGCCGTGTAGTCGCTATCGCGCTCGACGATTTCGATGATGTGACCGCCGGCATTTTCGGGCCGCGGGTTGGCCGCGTTCAGGTCGTTCGCATCGCGCCGGGTATTGTTGGTCAGCATGGCGTAGATGCGGCCGTTGGTCGGATGGACGTCGATATCCTCCGGCCGGTCCATCGGCGTGGCGCCCAGCAGGTCGGCGGCGATGCGGGTCTCGATCAGGACGTCGGCCTGGCTGGTGAAGCCATTGGCCTCGGTCAGCGGGCCTTGGCCAAAGACCAGCGGCAGCCAGTCGACCGTGCCGTCCTCGTTGAACCGCGCGACGTAGAGCGTGCCGTCATCGAGAAGCGCACCATTGTCTGTCCCGGCCGACGGGTCGAACGTGCCGTTCGAGACGAACTTGTAGATGTAGTCGAAGCGCTGATCGTCGCCCATGTAGGCCACGACATGGCCGTCGCCGTTGACGACCAGGCCCGCGCCCTCATGCTTGGCGCGACCCATCGCGGTGCGCTTGATCGGCGTGGAGTTCGGGTCGTAGGGGTTGACCTCGACCATCCAGCCGAACCGGTTCGGCTCGTTGGGCTCACGCCCGACGTCGAAACGGTCCTCGTAGCGGCCCCAGGCATACCAGCCGCCGGGCACGCCATAGCGCTCGTGATTGCGGAACTCCGGGCTGTCCTCGGCGGCCTCGCCCATGAAGTAGCCGTGGAAGTTCTCCTCTGCGGTCAGAACAGTGCCCCACGGCGTCAGGCCGCCGGCGCAGTTGTTGATCGTGCCGATGACGGTGGTGCCGCTGGGGTCCGCCGAGGTCTGAACGCGTGGGTTGCCGGCGACCGGACCCGAAAGCGTGATCTCCGTCGAGCGCGGCGAGATGCGACGGTTGTAGGTACTGGCCGGGTTGTAGGTCCAGTTACCGCTGTCGTCGCGGGTGACCTCGACCACGGACAGGCCGTGGGCGGCCATCTCGACGCCGACGAGTTCCGCCGTCATTCCGGCAAACTCGGCGTCCCGGTCCTGACGACCCAGGCCGGGGAACATCAGCTCTTCATTGGTGTACTCGTGGTTCACGACCAGCAGGCCATGGTCGGCGCTGTTGCCACCGGCCGGCAAGGGCAGGTAGCCGAGATAGTCGTTGTTGTAGCCGAACTGCAGTTCCTGGGCGTCGGCCGTTTGCGCGGCGGGGTCGAAGTCCGGCGCGCCCGGCACCACCGGGTCGCCCCAGCGGATCAGCACGTTGGCGGTGTAGCCCGAGGCGACATGGTGGTCGGCATCGACGCCGGCCGTCAGCTCCTCGAAGTCGAACGACGAGCCGGCCTGGGCGTAGGCATGGCGGCTGGTTCCCATCGTCGCGGCGCCGCCGATGGCGGCCATCGCGCTGACGGCGAGAGCGCCGCGCATCATGTCGCGGCGGCCGAGCCGCGCGTTGATCACGTCGCCGATCGTCGGCTGCGTTGACCGGTTGGTCGGCACGTCCTCGGACAGTTCGTAGGCCTGAGCGCGGGTGAGTTGGGTGGCTTTGGAATCGTGGGTATCCATGGCTTCCTCGGATTGTGGGTGAGCTCGGTCTGGCAGACCGGTCAGACGGCGTTGAGGTCGAAAACGCCGCACCATAGGGCGCGTTAGTTACGGAAATGCTTCAGAAAAGTTGCAACGACGCGATGTATTCGCGACAGCCGGGTTTCGGTGCCGGCAAGCGCGGTGGCCGTCTCAGAAATCGGCGGGTTCGCGGTCTGCGGATTGAACCGCGAGAGGCTTCGCCGCGTATTGGACGTCAAAGCTTTTTGTGAGGGAATCCTGTGAGTGCACCCTTCCTGGTCATGGGCGCCCATGGCGGCGTCGGGGAGAGCTTGGCGCGTTTGCTGGCGGCCGACGGCAAGCCGGTTGCCGTTGCGGCGCGCGATGCCGGCGAAATCGACGGTCTGGCCGCCGACCTGAATGCCAAGGCGATTGCCTGCGACGCCATGGAGCCGGCCTCGATCCAAAGCGCGGTTGCCGAAGCCGATGAGGGGGACGGGCTGGCCGGTCTTGCCTATTGCATCGGCTCGATCGATCTCATGCCCCTTCGCGCCGCATCGCAAAGCGCCTTTATCGACAGCTTCAGATTGAATGCCGTAGGCGCGGCCCTGTCGGTTCAGGCAGCCCAGAAGGCCCTGGCGAAACAGCAGGGCGCGGTGGTGCTGTTCTCATCCGTGGCCGCGAGTCGCGGCTTTGCAAACCACGCGGTCATCGCGGCGGCAAAAGGGGCGGTTGAGGGCTTGACGGTCTCGCTTGCCGCTGAGTTGGCGCCCAAGGTGCGTGTGAACGCCATTGCACCGAGTCTAACCCGCACAAATCTCGCCAAGCCGCTGCTGTCGAGCGAGGCGATGGCCAAGGCGATTGCCGCTCTGCATCCATTATCGCGTCTGGGCGAGGCAGAGGACCTTGCAGCGCTTGCGGCCTTCCTGTTGGGTCCGCAATCGGGCTGGATTACCGGGCAGATCATCGGCGTCGATGGCGGTCGCTCCGCGCTTGCCTCGAAAGGCTGATGTGGAGAAGCTGACGGGCTGCACACAGCGCCCCGACCTTGTCGGATTCTCGCCGCGATTGTCGCCAACTATGGGTCGTCCCCCGCGCCACCATGAAGAGACCACGCCGTGAGACCTGAAACGCCGACGCCGAAGGACGGCGCCGCCTGGATCACGGGCGCGAGTTCAGGCATCGGCAAGGCAACGGCCCTTCGGCTGGCGGGCGAAGGCTGGACCGTCTTTGCCAGCGCCCGCAGCGGCGACAAGTTGATCGATGTCGCACGCGAAGCCGATGGCCTTGATGGCGAGATCCTGCCGATGCCCGCCGACGTGACGTCGCAGGATGATGTCCGCGCCGCTGTCGACCGGATCGAAAGCAATCATGGCGGCATCGCCCTTGCCATCCTGAACGCGGGCACGTTCACGATGGACAGCGTCAATCAGTTCGACGCCGACAGTTTCAAGCGCCAGATCGATGTCAACTATCTCGGCGTCATCAACTGCCTGCAGCCCCTGCTGCCGCATCTGTTGCAGCGTCGAAGGGGCCATATCGCGATCATGGCGTCGGTTGCCGGCTATTCGGGCCTGCCCCTGTCCATGGGGTACTGCGCGACGAAGGCGGCGCTGATCAACCTGTCTGAATCGCTGTTTCTGGAATGCCGCCCCTATAACGTGAAGGTTCAGGTCATTAATCCGGGCTTTGTCAGAACCGAACTCACTGATCGTAATCGGTTTCCCATGCCGTTTTTGATGGAGCTGGACGCCGCAGCAGATGCGCTGGTCGCCGGCCTCAAACGCCCGCGCTTCGAGATCGCCTTTCCGCGCTTCTTTGCCTTCATGCTGAAGCGGCTGCGGGCGATGCCCTATTGGCTTTACTTCGCGCTGGTCGCCCGCGCGACCGGCGTCAACAAGCGCGCGAAACGTCGTGAACGCTGAAGCGGCGGAGCGCTACGTCGCGTTCTGGCAGGCGCTGTCGGCTGAGACCCTCGACCGGCTGCCGGAGTTCATGGCGCCGGACATGCATTTCCGCGATCCGTTCAAGGATCTCCATGGCCTGCCGCAGGTGACGGCCGCCTTCGACCGCATCTATCGGATGATCCGGGACGTCGAGATCACGGTGCACGACCGCGCATTCAGCGCCGAAGCGCCGGCGGGCGCTGTCTGCTACCTGCGCTGGACGTTCGCCTACACCCTGCGATCGGGTAAGCGTCTGTCGATCGAGGGGATGAGCGAGGTCCGGTTTGCCGAAAACGGGCTGGCGACCGAACATATCGACCATTGGGACGCTGCTGGGCAGGTCTACGAAAAGCTGCCCCTGATCGGCTGGCTGCTGAGGCTGATCCGGCGGCGGATTTAGCCGGCGGACGCCATTACGCCGCCTTTTGATCGCTGCGCAGAAAGAAGATCGAGACGGACCCGACCTCGAACCCCCACTTGGTCACCAGTGCGCGATTGATCATGACATCCCGGTTCTGCTGGAACATCCAGTCGTCGAACTTCACCTGCAACTCGCGGCCGCTGACTTTCAGGGCAAAAATGTAGGTCCACTTGATCGCATTGCCGAAGCAGCGGCCCGAGGCCTTGCCGACAATATCGTCGGCCGTTCCCTCATAGGTGTTTTCGTCGATCCGGGTGACCCGCCAAACCCGCCGCTCCTGCTCGCCATCATCGTAAACGAAGTCCTCGGTAAGGGTCAGGATCTCGCCGTCCCACTGGCCTTCGATGTCGACGGTGAACTGACGCCTCAGCCGCCCGAACCGGTCCTCGAACAGGCCCCAGGCCCTGACCTGGCCATCAAAGAAAGTCTCAGGCGCAAGGCGGGGGGTTCGGCCGTCAAAATCCTCAACACGCATACTTCTGGAACCGACCCTTGGCTGAAGGCTCACCGGTCGATCGGCAGTTCCGATCTTGCTGCTACTTACGAAGCCCACCGCGAACGGGATCACTGTAATCCCATCGCTCGGCAAACGGCGCTGCGGCCCGGCGGCGTGGGGTGGCTTGAAAAGACGACGATGGGTGACAATGTTTTGCCACAATTCAATTGTTGTCTGGTTTTCGATACATTTCCGCACGGGTGCGCTCGGGCCATTCTCGGCGGAAAGAATCATCTAAAATCAGTCTCATGCGAGTTTTTGTTCGCTTGATAATAGAGACGAGAACTCGACGCGGGACATGAACGGGGCGGAGTCAGAAATGGCGACCCACGGACGGGCTGTTCGGTGGTATCGGTCTGGATTTCCTGATCGTGACGCAGGAAGTGCGTCCGACGGCAACGGTCATCCGTCGAGGTCTCGCCGAAAGCTTGTCGCCGGGTTGACGGCCGGGGTCTCCCTCTGGGCCTTGGTGGCGACGACGGCGCTGGTGGTCACAGCCGTGCAGTCCAATCGCCAAATCGATGACCTCGAGGTCGGCTACGCCAACCTGGTCGTGGACTTGAACGGCCAAGTTCAAGACGCGGTCGCCGTTTCGGCGCGCAATTCCAGATATGTTGCCCAGATCGCGGCGCTGGAGGCCGATCGTGACGCCTTGGTTGAGCAGCTGTCCGTGCTGGGCACGGTGGCGGCCTCGACAGACGCCGAGCGTCGAGACCTGATTGCCGAGAGATCGACCCTCCATAACGACATCGATCGGTTGCGGGCCGGCCTGATCGGGGCCAACGCCAGTCTGGCCGCGCTGGAAGAACGTTTGGCGTTGCGCAACGCGGACCTGGCCGTCGCCAGGGTCGATCGTGATGCCGCGGCCGAGGAGGCGGCCCTCCTGCACGATCATATTGCAGACTTGACCGCCAGACTGGCGGACGCGGCGGCCCGCAATGATCACCTCGCCGGCCGCATTGATGACGCGTCGACTGCGCTGTCCGACGCGCGTCTTGCCCTTGCCGCCGCCGAACGGGAAACGCTGACCGTTCTGGCCGAACTGCACACGCAGCGGATGGTCGGCGAGGATCTGGAAGGGCTGTTGCGCGACACGATGGCCGTTGCCGTCGACCTGTCCGCCGAAAGGGATCGGCTGGACGGCCAGGCCTATGCGATGCAAGGCCAGATCGCGGCGTTGGAGCGGGACCTTG
This sequence comes from Alphaproteobacteria bacterium, assembly GCA_028277405.1. Classification (GTDB taxonomy): domain Bacteria; phylum Pseudomonadota; class Alphaproteobacteria; order DSM-16000; family Inquilinaceae; genus JANQGH01. The sequence continues at coordinate 35,648 of JANQGH010000052.1, forward strand.
GCGCTGAGCGTTCGGCACGCGGCGATGTCGAGGAGGCGCTGCGCATCGTGACGGCCGCCGCCGCTGACCATCTCACGGATGGCGACAGGCTGCGCGACGCCAACGCCCTGCTGTCCGGCGAAATCGCGGCACTGGAGCAGGATCTTCACGACGAGCGTTCGGCAAGGGGTGACGCTGAGGAGGCCTTGCGCCTCGTTACGGTCGCCGCCGCCAACCATCTGACGGAAGGTGACAGGCTGCGTGATGCCAACGGCGCGCTGCAGGGGCAGGTGGGCGCGCTGGAGGCGCGGATCAGCGGTCTGGCGGCGTATCAGGAGGAGGTCTTCGCCCAGCTGCGCCAGGCCATCGACGATCATGTCTGGGCGGTCGAGCAGGGGCTCGCCGTGACCGGCCTCGATATCGAGGCCCTGATCGAGGACATTTACGGGGCTGAGTTCTATGGCGTCGGCGGGCCCATGGTTCCGCTTTTGGACGATCATATCGCCGGCCAGCCGGGCTGGATCGATGCACTGCAGTCTATCGAGTTGACGGACCGCGCCGTTGAACTGCGCGATGTTGCCAATCAGCTGCCCATCGGCTGGCCGGTCGACCAGGACGTGCCCATATCGAGCGGATTTGGGCCGCGCCGAGACCCCATTAACGGCCGAAGCGCGATGCATCAGGGGGTTGATTTCGACGGCCACTATGGCGATCCGATCCAGGCAACCGGGCCCGGCATGGTCGTCCGGGCGGAGTGGTTCAGCGGCTATGGCCGCACCATAGACATCGATCACGGCTTCGGCCTGGTCAGCCGCTATGCCCATCTTCAGGAAATCCTTGTCGAGGAAGGCCAGCCGATCGGCTATAGTGACCAGATCGGGCTCATGGGCAGTTCAGGCCGAAGCACGGGGTCGCATTTGCACTACGAGGTGCTGGTGGACGGCGTCCCCTACGATCCTATGAATTTCATCAGGGCGGGCGAACATGTTTACGAAATCGCAACAACCCAAGACGACGACTAAGCAGAGCAACGCGATGTCCAATGCCAGCACGGCCGCGCCGGCGGCCAGCCGATCCGATCCGGCCAGCGCGCCGAAACACGCAGCCGAGACGGCTCCCTCGGTTATCAGCGCCGATATGCGGGTCTCGGGCGATCTCAGGACCGATGGCGATGTTCAGATCGATGGCATCATCGACGGCGATATCTCGTCCAACAGCCTGACCATCGGCAAGTCGGCCGTGGTCAATGGCGAGGTGGCGGCCGACATCGTGCGTGTCTGGGGCAAGGTGAATGGCCGCATTCGCTCCAAGGACGTATCGCTGCAGGAGACGGCCGAGGTGCACGGCGACATCCTGCATCACAGCCTTGAGGTCGTGCGCGGGGCCTATATCGAGGGCATGGTCAAGCGCGACACCAGCATTGGCGAGGCCGCGCCTGAACGCGCGCCGCAGCAGGCTGAAAAACCCCGCGAAACGGCCCGGGTCACGCCCATTGCCGGGGCGGATGCGGCGAAGGGCAAGAGCAACAACACCGCCAGCGGCCAGTCGATCGCGGGCTGACATCCGCGCGGTTGCGGGCATCTAAGCGCCGCTTGGTCAGCGTCTGAAAAGGGTTCGGCCGGCTATTCGGCTTGCGCCCAAACGTGCAGGGCCAGCCAGACCGTCGGCTGGTCCGTGTCGGTCCAGGTGACGCGGTGGCGTTTATGGGCGGGAAGAAAGACCGTGTCGCCGGGACCGAGGGCGATTTCGCCTTCGTCCTCGATCAGCAGCCGGGCGGCGCCGGCCAGCACCATCACCCATTCATCCTGTTCCTGATCGTACCATTCGCCCTCGGGCGTGATTTGGCCGTTGGAGACAATCCGCTCCAACCGGATGCCCGGCCATTCGGCCAAGGTCTCGAACACTTCTTCGGCCGAGGCATCGGGCAGATTGGCCAACAGGTTGCTCGGCATGGCGTCGTAATCTCCTGCTTGCGCCTTGGCCGCGGCTGCGCCCAGCGCGTGGGACGTGAAAGGCAGGGTCGCTAGAAGGGCGACCAGCGGCCGGCGCCCGACCGGTCTGTCAACAAGCTGGGATCCGCCCTGCGGATCAGGCTTCCCGTCGTCGGCTGGTTGCGCCATGGCATCATCCCCTGCGACAATCGGGTGGAAGATCAGAGCGGCCCCGTCGTCACTTTGCCAGCGGCGGCGGTCGCGCACAAACCTCTTGGACGTGGCCTCCCGTGTTTGACGTTCTCGCCAATCGAACCTATCGGCGTCTGCTGAGCGCCCAGATCCTGTCGCTGACCGGAACGGGGTTGACGACGGTCGCGCTGGGCCTTCTTGCCTATGATCTGGCGGGGGCGGATGCGGGCGCGGTGTTGGGCACGGCGCTGGCGTTGAAGATGATCGCCTATGTCGGGATCGCCCCGTTCGCCGCGATCATCGCCGCGCGCTGGCCGCGACGCAGGTTTCTGGTCGCGCTCGACCTTTGCCGCGCCGGCCTGGTGGGGTTGCTGCCATTCGTCACGGAGATTTGGCAGATCTACGTTCTGGTGTTCGTGTTTCAGGCCTTCTCCGCCGGCTTCACGCCCACGTTCCAGGCCACGATACCAAGCATCCTGCCCGACGAGGGCGACTATACCAAGGCGCTGTCGCTGTCGCGGCTTGCCTACGATCTTGAAAGCCTGTTCAGCCCGCTATTGGCCGCCCTGCTGTTGACGGTGATGAATTTCCACTGGCTGTTCGCCGGCACGGCAATCGGTTTCCTGGCATCTGCCGCTCTGGTCGTAGGGGCACGACTGCCGAAGATGGCCGCGCGGGCGGAGCCTGCCGGCTTCCGCAAAGAAGCGCTTGTCGGTCTGCGCATTTATCTGGCGACGCCGCGACTGCGCGCGTTGCTCGCGCTCAGCTTCGCGGTGGCGGCCGCCAGCGCCATGGTCATCGTCAATACCGTGGTCTTCGTGCGCGCATCCCTGGACGGCACCGACGAGCAAGTGGCCATCTTCTTCGCCTGCTACGGGCTCGGATCGATGGCCGTCGCGCTGGTGCTGCCCAAGCTGCTGGACCGTTTCGCGCCGCGGCCGTTCATGCTGGCGGGGGCGGCGGTGCTGGCGTTGGGGCTGGCCGGTGCGGCGCTGGGCCCTGGCTATGGCAGCGCGCTCGCCCTCTGGGCGCTTCTTGGCCTGGGCGGCTCGCTGGTCCAGACGCCGGCCGGGCTGTTACTGCGCCGATCCGCGCACGAGGCCGATCGGCCCGCCCTGTTTTCGGCGCAGTTCGCGCTGTCGCACGCCTGCTGGCTGGTGACATATCCGCTGGCTGGCTGGCTTGGCGCCTGGGTCGGGCTGGAGGCGACATTTGTCGTGATGGCGGCATGCGCGTTGCTGGGCCTTGGGGTCGCGGCGACGCTTTGGGGGACGGAGACCGGGTTGGAACTGGTGCACAGCCACCCGGAGTTCAGCCACGAACATCTCCATGTGCACGACGCCCATCACCAGCACGAGCATGAGGGCTGGGAGGGGCCGGAACCGCACCGGCATCCCCACCGCCACGCCGCACAGCGCCATGCCCACGCCTTCGTCATCGACGACCACCACCCAAGATGGCCGTCCGACTGATCCCGGCGGGACTGCGGCGACCCTACGGCATCACATCACGGATGACCGCAAGTCAGTCCTCGATCGGCGTCTCCTGATAGAGCCGCTGGCGCCAATCGCCGTCCTGCTTCAGCCAGATCAGCGTAATCGCGATCGGCGAGGGCAGCGGTTCGCCCCCATAGGCCCCCGACACGTCGGCATGAAACCGCTGCAGAGCCGTGTCGTCGGCCACCGACTCGATCACCATCTCGCCAAGCGGCTGAAGCGAAAAGGTGAACTGGCCCTGCGACACGGCGGCCAGCTGGTCGTCCAGACTACGCCCGCCGCCGTTGAACGACGAAATCCAGATGAAACCGTCGGCCGTCATCGACCGAACAGTGTCGGTATCCCGGTTGGCGTAGGCCTCCGAAATGGCGTTGAACGCCTGCATGATTTCGTCGTGCAGGCTGTTGTTCTGGGCCTGGGCGGCGGTGGTAAAAACCGCCGCGAGGCAGGCGACCCCTATGATCCAAAGACGGCGCATTCGTCATTTCCCCCGACTGAAGCCATGAAACCGGACGGGTCGAAAGCATAGATCACGCTTCGTCGCCTTACCATCCGTGGAAGCCATGACATTCCGAATGGACGCCGAAGGAGGCCACCATCCCATAGCCAGAGACGGCCACGGCCGGCAGTCCTCAAGGTGTCTTGCGCCAGGCCGGGCGAGGGCGAGCGAACGCCATGCGGTGGTGGGCTACACCCTGATCGGTGACTTTGATCAGCGAGGAGCCTTCGATTTCGGTACCGATCGCGTGCCACCAGCTCCAACGGACCAGGATTCCATCATGGTCATACTCGACGCTGTCCGCGGATTCGACTCGGCCCGTTCCTCCGGCCGCCTCCATCGCCTCGGTCCAGCGGTTCATCCAAGCAATGATCGTCAATCGGGTAACCAGTTTGGGTTCGCTGGGGTCGTCCAGTACGTAATCGTCGGCCAGTGCCGGCAGAACCTTCTCTGGACGACCCCAGGAGACCAGGTAGTCATTCAGGTGTTTGAAGCGATCGGCCATTACCATTTCCCTCTCGCCTCCGGACTCATGTCGGATTTGACGAGCAACAAATGACGACCTAGAAGCGAGACCGTCATCCTACGATTCTAAATTTAAGACGATACCAGCTTGGCGAAGGTTCGCCAGACCCGATGGCTCGACTTTGGCGCATAGCGGATCGGCAAAAAACGCCGCTCGATCGATTTGCTTGCCTGGCAGCGACATCGATTGAGCTGTTTGTCGCGAACACCTAGGGTGCCCTGGCCCGAAGTCAGCGACGAGGATGGCGACCCTTGGCCCTCGAAGAGTTCACGATCAACGAGTTGCAGGACCACTTCGCCGATGGTGCTTGGGCCAGCGCCGATCTGTGTAAGGCCTACATCAGGCGCATTGAGGACATCGATCAGGCCGGCCCGACACTGCGTTCAGTCATCGAGGTCAATCCCGACGCCATCGCCATTGGTCAGGCGCTGGACGAGGAGCGCGCGTCGACCGGGCCGCGTGGCCCGCTGCATGGCGTTCCGATTCTGGTAAAGGACAGCATCGACACCGCCGACAAGACCATGACCACGGCCGGTTCGCTGGCCATGGTCGGACACATCGCCATCCAAGACGCCTTCGTTGTCGAGAGACTGCGCGACGCCGGCGCGGTCATCTTGGGCAAGGCCAACATGACGGAATGGAGCTACATGCGATCGACCCGCACCTGCAGCGGCTGGAGCAGCCGGGGCGGCCAGGTGCGCAACCCGCACGTGCTGGATCGCAGCCCGTCGGGCTCAAGCTCCGGCTCGGCGGTCGCGGTTGCAGCGAATCTGTGCATGGCGGCGATCGGCGCCGAGGTCGACGGCTCCATCGTGCGGCCATCCTCGACCAACGGCATTGTCGGCATCAAGCCCACGGTGGGGCTGATCGGCCGGTCCGGCGTCATGCCGGTTGCCGCGCCGCAGGATACGGCGGGGCCGATGGCGCGCACCGTGGCCGATCTCGCCACCGTCTTGACGGCCTTAACCGGTATCGACCCGCGCGATCCCGCTACGGAAGAGGCGGCCGGCCACACGGCGGACGATTATCGCAGCTTCCTCGATCCCAACGCGTTGGACGGCGCCCGGCTTGGTGTCGCGCGCGACCTTATGGGCGCCCACGAAGGTGTCGACGCGGTTATCGACGCGGCGATCGACACCTTGCGCGGTCTCGGGGCGGAGATTGTCGATCCGGCGAATGGCTGTGCCGTGCCGTTGTTCGGGGCGGCCGAGACCGAGCTGTGCCTCTATGAGTTCAAGGCCGGTATCAACCGGTACTTTGCGGAGCATCCAACGTCGCCGGTGCGCGACCTTGAGGATCTGATCCGTCAGAACCGCGTGCGAGCGGACGAAATCATGCCGTATTTCCAGCAAGAACTGCTGGAGATGGCCCAGGCGAAGGGCGGCCTGGACGAGCCTGCCTATCGTGAGGCCAAGGCGGAATGCCGACGGCTGTCGCGCACCGATGGCATCGACAAGGTCATGCGCACCCATCGCCTCGACGCGATCATCGCGCCGACTGACGGCACGCCCGCTTGGGCGATCGACCAGTTGACGGGCGATCACATCCTAGGCGGCTGTTCGTCGCCGCCGGCGATGGCGGGCTATCCGCACATCACGGTGCCGGCCGGCATGGTCCATGGGCTGCCCGTGGCCCTGTCCTTCTTTGCCGAGGCCTGGCAGGAGGGCAAGTTGATCGGCTACGCGTACGCCTTTGAGCAAGCGACCAACGCGCGTCGTACACCGGCGTTCAAGCCGACGGTCACCGTCTAGCGCCTGCTTCGAGTGCCTCGGCAAAAAGCGCCGGGTCGGCGTTGCCGCCACTGGCGATGATCAGGATCGTGCGGTCTGCGGTCTCGATCTTGCCGGACAGCGCAGCCGCCAAGGCCACGGCACCGCCGGGTTCGACCACGAGCTTCAGGGTTTCGAAGGCGATTGCCATGGCATGGCGCACCTCGTCATCGGTGACGACCAGCCCGCCGGCTAGGGTCTGCCGATTGACCGCAAATGTCAGGTTGCCAGGCTGCGCGGCCAGAAGCGCGTCGCAGATCGATCGCGCCGAACCGTCATTTGGAACAATGGCCCCAGCCGCTAGCGATCGCGCGGTGTCGTCGAAGCCTGCCGGCTCGACCGCATAGACCGGACAGTCGGGCCAGGCCGCCTTGACCGCCGTCGAGACGCCCGCGATCAGGCCGCCACCGCCGCAGCAACAGAGGACGGCGTCGGGCGCCGCATCGAGCTGCTGGGTGGCTTCCAGCCCCACCGTTCCTTGGCCCGCCATGATGCCATGATCGTCGTAGGGCCGGACCAGAGTGGCGCCTGTCTCCGCCGCCAGCCGTTCACCGATCGTCTCACGCACCTCGCGGTATCGATCGTAAGTGATCACCGTGGCGCCATAGGCTTCGGTGTTGGCTCGCTTTATGGCCGGCGCGTCGGCCGGCATGATGATGGTCGCCGGAATGCCGAACAGCCGGGCCGCTGCTGCAACCCCCTGGGCGTGGTTGCCGCTGGAATAGGCGACGACACCATGGCCGCGCTCCTCGTCCGGAATCTGGCTGATGCGGTTGTAGGCGCCGCGAAACTTGAACGAGCCCGTGTGCTGCAGCGGCTCCGCCTTGATCAGCAACCGGCCGCCAATCCGCGCGTTGAGCAGGTGTGCCTCCAGGATCGGGGTGCGCACGGCGACCCCGTCAAGTCGGCCCGCGGCGGCCACGATATCGGTGGGCAAAAAGCCGTTATCTGACGTGGCTGAGGACGGCATCGATGACCTCTCGGCTGGCGGGTTCGTCTAAGTGAGGCGCGTGACCGACATCGTCGATCGTGGCGTGGATCAGGTCGGGATGGGCCGCTTGCATCCTTGCCAGGCCTTCGGATGTCAATACGGGCGACTTGGCACCGCGAACGACCCCGACGGGCAGGCGGCGAACGGCCCGGAACAGCGGCCAAAGATCCGGTATGGTCTCTCGCGGCATCAGCTGCTGGATGATCCGGTCGTCGAAATCGAACTGCAGCGGGCCGCCACCGGTCTCGCGCCAGGTGCCTTTCGCGACGTCGAGCCAGCCTTGCGACTTCGGCTCCGGCACGCCGAGGTCCGGCAGCAAGTTCTGCAGGTACCGCACGGCCTCGTCCCAGTTTGCCGGTGACGCGGCCTGAGCAAGCGCCTTACCGATCGGCGCCACCGCCGCGGCGTCGAGGTCGGGCCCGACATCGTTCAGCACCACAGCCGCCACGCTCGTCGGATGCATCACCGCCAGGCCCAAGGCCAGCAGTCCGCCCAGCGACGTGCCGATGAACGCCGCCCGGTGGACGGACAGCGCGGTCATGAGATCGGCCAAATCCGCCACAAGCTGGGGCGGCGCGTAGTCGGAGGCCGATCGGCAGTAACCGCTGTGCCCACGGCCGCGATAGTCCGGACAGATGACTAAGAAATCACTCGCAAGTCGGGATGCAACATAATGAAAATCATGTGAATTTCTCGTCAGGCCCGGCAGACAGACAACCGGTGGCGGCAGCGCCAACCGGTCTCCATACATCCGATAGAACAGCGGCGTCCCATCCTGTGCCGAGGCATAGCCCGTCGCGACCGACGGCGCGCCGGTCACCGTTGCATGTCCTGCTCCAGTCCCTGTTGACGCGGCCCTTCACCCAAGAGGCGGCGGTAGATTTGTGCGGTCTCCAAGACACGTTGGGTGTAGTTGCGGGTCTCGTAGAACGGAATGGTCTCCATCCAGTCGATCACGTCGTAGAGTTCCATCCGCCTTGGGTCGCCGAAACGGCCGATCCATTGATCCACGCGTGCAGCACCGGCATTGTAGGACGGTATCGCCAGCACCCATGAGCCGCCATAACGATTGATCCGATCGGCGAGGTAGCTCGACCCCAGCCTGATGTTCAGGGCCGGGTCGGTGGTCAGCCGGGCAGTGTCGACCGAGACGCCGATCTGGCTGCCGACCCGTCGCGCGGTCTCTGGGAGAAGCTGCATCAGCCCACGGGCGTTCGCGCCGCTGACGGCATCGAAGTCGAACTCGCTTTCCGTTCGAATGATCGCGTGGACAAGCGCCGGATCGACCGCCGAGTGGGCGGTGGTGGTATCGACGACTGGATAGGTTGACCCGACCACCTGAATGCCGTCCTGAACGGCCTGCTTGCCCGCCCTTACGGCACGGAAGTTGTTGCCGGCTTCCACCGCCAACTGGCCGACCAGGACGTGATCGGCCGGTGTTTCGGCCTCCGAGATCAACACCGCGAGGAACTCCTCGGCGTGCTCGGCCTGGCCAAGCTGGGCCAGCGCGCGCACGATTTGGACCCGCTCGTCCGCCTCGAACGCTTGGGCCGCCGCGGCGGGTACGCCGGGCGTAGGGTCCAGCGCGGCGACCGACGCCTGTCCCAGTTCGCCGGCCGCCATTTGGCCGTAGAAGGCCGTCGGATGCTGGGCTGCCAACTGGTACCAGCGCTGGGCCTCGGCCTGGTTGCCGAGGGCCGCTTGCGACCGGCCTGACCAATAGGCACCGCGCGCACTGCTGATCGGCGTGTTGGTGGCGTTGTACAGGTTCTGAAAATGGCCGAACGCGCGCCCCGGATCGTTGAGGCGGCGCAACGCCACCCAGCCCGACAGCCATTCGCCCTGTAAGAGCGGGAAACCGCCTGTTTGGCGATGGTCGCTGGCGAGCGCGTAGGCGGTGCTGTAGTCGCCGCGATAGAAGGCCTCGCGCGCCTGATAGTGCCGTTCGGTCCACCAGCGCCTGGCATGGTCCGACTGGACCGGCTGGCTGGGCAGCAGTTCGATGGCCCCGGCATCCAGCCCGGCGCGGCGGCGCCAACGGGTCCGTTCGTAGTTCAGCCCTTCATCGTTCCGCAGATTGGCCGGCACGGCTTGGATTGCGCCGTCCACCCCCGGCTGGCGGGCCTGCAACAGAATGCGCGCATTGCCGAGCGCGCGGCGACCGCTGTCGACCAGCGGCAATATGCGGCGCGCTTCGTCCAGCCGCCCGACCCAGATGAGGTTGTCCAGCCGGCGCCAGTGATCGTCGGCCGTGAACGCGCTGCCGAAGCGCGCCAACAACTGGTCCTGTTGACCTTGCGTGATGGGAATGCTCGGCCAGCGGCTGCGCAGATAGAGGCCGATCTCGTTCTGGCGGCCTAGGGCGGCCAAGGCCTCGGCATAGGCGAATGTCGCATCGAAGGTCAGCGGTGGATACCGCTGGTGCCAGGCGACGCGGTCGGCCGGCGCCATGTTCGTCGGCATCACACGCTCGGCCTGCAGCCGAAGATCCGTTAGGCCGGGCCAGTCTGGGTGTTGGTCGAGGAACTGGGTGATCTGGGCGAAGCTGGCGCCACCGTCCCTGCGTGGCAGATCCAGCCACAAGACGACATCGGCCAGCAGCGGGTTCGACGCCTGCGGCACCAGCGTCCGGGCGGTCGACCAGGCGTTCAGATCGGCGGCTTCGAAGGCCGCCCGATAGATGGCCAAATCGGCCAGCGAGAGCTGGGATTGCTGGGACTGGGCGGGAGAAGCAAGCGTCAGCCCAAACAGCACCAACAGCCACGCGGCTCGCTTGGCAAGACTAGGCCTTTTGTCTATGGTCACGGCCCTTTTTTCAGGCTGCCCCAAGGCACGCATCATGGCGAACGGTTCCATTCTTTTCAGCGGGTCGATTCCCGCCCTGATCACCCCGTTTACGCAAGACGGGGTCGATGAGAAAGCGTTTCAGGAGTTCATCGATTGGCAAATCGAAGAAGGGTCGGGCGGCGTGGTGCCGGTGGGCACGACCGGCGAGTCGCCGACGCTGAGCCATGCCGAGCATGAGCGCGTGGTCGAACTTGCCGTCGAGGTCGCGAACGGCCGGGTGCCGGTGATCGCCGGCGCGGGGTCGAACGCGACCTCCGAGGCCATCTCGTTGGCCCGCCATGCCAAAGCGGCTGGCGCCGACGCCGCGCTCGTCGTCCTGCCGTACTACAACAAGCCGACGCAAGAGGGGTTGTACCAGCATTTCAAGGCCATTCACGACGCCGCCGATCTGCCGATCCTTATCTACAACATTCCGGGCCGCTGTGTGATCGATATGTCGGTCGAGACCATGGCCCGGCTGGCCAAGCTGCCAAACATCGTCGGCGTGAAGGATGCGACCAACGACCTCGGCCGGCCGTTGCTGACACGGGTTCAGATCGGCCCTGAATTCTGCCAACTGTCCGGCGAAGATATCACGGCGACCGCGTTTTATGCCCAGGGCGGCCATGGCTGTATCTCGGTGACGGCGAACGTTGCCCCGCGCCTGTGCGCCGAGCAATACACGGCCTGGGAGCGTGGTGATCTTGCCGAGATGGGCCGAATTCGAGACCGGCTGGCGATGCTGCACCGCGCTCTGTTCCTGGAGGCCAGTCCGGCCCCAGTCAAGTATGCCGCCAGCTTGCTGGGCAAGGCCCAGCCGATCGTACGCGCGCCTCTGGTCGAGACAACCGTCGAGACCAAAAAGGCAGTTCGCGCGGCGATGGAACATGCCGGAATCCTGAACTAGAAGCCATGGCACCTAAATCAGGACAGGAGGGCGAGACCGTCGCCCGCAATCGGCGTGCGCGTCATGACTATTTCATCGACGACACGCTGGAGGCCGGCGTCATGCTGACCGGCAGCGAGGTGAAGTCGCTGCGCGCCGGTCGGGCGAGCCTGAACGAATCCTATGCCGGGCCCATGGAAGGCGAGCTCTACCTGTTCAACGCCCATATTCCGGAATACCGGCCGGCCAACCAGTTCAACCACGCCCCCAGGCGGCCACGCAAGCTGCTGGTCAGGCGCAAGCAGTTGAACGAGCTGTTGGGCGCTGCTCAGCGGCGGGGCGTGACCCTGGTGCCGTTGGCGATCTACTTCAACAAGCGCGGGCTGGCGAAGGTCGCCATCGGGCTGGCGCGCGGCAAGAAGCAGCACGACAAGCGCGAGACGGTCAAACAGCGCGACTGGCAGCGCGAAAAGCAGAGATTGCTGCGCGAAAAAGGCTGATCCCGACGGCCAAAATAACGCGCGGTTAACGGTGCTGACATAGCGTCTCGGACAAGCGGCTGATAGTCCAGTTGGCGTTCCCCGACGCAAGCGCGCTGTCAGCCAGTTTGGTTTCTTCCGATACCCACATGAGGAAGGCATGACCGCTTCGGCGACTTCTCTGGACCAGACGAAAATGGGCGCGGCCGCCGTCGGCGTAGCCATCGCCCAAGCCTTGAGCGATTCCGACCCCGCCTTGCCCAGGCGCGCACATCAAAGGGCCATGGAACTTCAGCGCGTCATGCGGCTGCGCGGCGAGGACCAGGCGGCCGAGATCCTGCTTTATTTCAGCAGCGCCCTGATGGACCAATCTCTGACGCCGCCCGAAGCGGCCTAGCCCGCGTCTATTAGGCGACGCACGTCTGCGAAGACGGCGCGGAACATCTCGGTGGTCAGCCGGCCCGTGTTGGTGTTGTAGCGCGAGCAGTGATAGCTGTCGGCCAGCACCGGCCCGTGGGGTAACCGGTGAAGGGCGCCGTGGCCGAACGGAAACGCGGCCTGGCGCAGCCCATAGCCGGCGATCACCGACCGGTGGGCGACACCGCCAAGCGCGACGATGGCTTTCAGGTCCGGCAGCGCGTCGAATTCGCCCGTGAGAAACCGCCGGCAGGTGTTGACCTCCGCCGGTGTCGGCGCGTTCTTGGGCGGCACGCAGCGCACAGCGTTGGTGATCCGGCAATTCAGCAGGCGCAGGCCGTCATTGGGGTCGGCCCGGTAGGTTCCCTCGGCGAAGCCGAAGGCGACAAGCGTGGCGTAGAGCAGGTCGCCGGCATAGTCGCCCGTAAACGGCCGACCGGTGCGATTGGCACCGCGCAGCCCGGGCGCCAGACCCACGATCAGCAGTTGGGCGCCGCCGGACGCCGGTTCGGCCTCATGGAAGCTGGGGACCGGCGCGTTGAAGAAATCCGGATGCTGGTCCTGGTTGTCTGCCCGAAAGGCCGCAAGGCGTGGGCACAGAGCACAATCTTGCGCCGGCTGTACGGCCTCGACGGCAGGCATGCGGAACGTCAGACTTCTTGGGTCGCGTGGTCAGGCAGAGCGCAAATGCGCCATCGCCTGTTCATACTCCTGCTCGTACTGATCGTCTTCGTCACCCTCGGGCGCGCGGTTGGCGTTCGGCCCACCCTCGCGCTCGATGTGCGGGGCGAGGTCCTGCAACTCGATGAAATTGTCGGCCAGCCGACGCAGATCGTCCGAAACCATCGGCGGCTGGGCCTTGATGGTGCTGACCACCGTCACCCGGACGCCCCGGCGCTGCAGGGCCTCGACCAACCGCTTGAAGTCGCCGTCGCCGGTGAACAGCAGAATGTGGTCGACCTTGTCGGCAATCTCCAGCGCATCGATGGCCAGGTCGATGTCGATCGACCCCTTCACCTTCCGGCGCCCCTGGCTGTCGGTGTACTCCCGGATCGGCTTGGTGACCATGGTGAAGCCGTTATAGTCCAGCCAGTCGACCAGCGGCCGCAACGGCGAATACTCCTGATCCTCAAACATGGTGGTGTAGTAGAAGGCCCGGATCAGACGCCCCTTCTTGGCGAACATGGACAAGAGGCGCCGATAGTCGATATCGAAATTGAGGGCCCGTGCCGTGGCATAAAGGTTGGCGCCGTCAATAAAAATCGCCAGACGTTCTTCCTTGTAGAAAATCATCCAGAAACCTTCCCAATCCGCCTTGTTGGACGGAAACTTAGCAGTTCAATTCAAAATCGCCTTCGATAGGGCGGAGTCTTCACATCACAGCGAATTAGTTGAAGCGGCCCCGAGATATACTATCCCAACCATTGATTCCCACCGGAATCGCAGGCGATCTGTCGTATGATCATCCATGTAATCGGTTCCGAAAGAAAGCGCCAGCCCTATTCAAAGGCTCATATCGGCTATGCCGGCGCGGCCTTGCGTCCGGCGGGCCGCATGCCTATATTCCGCGCCTCCCGGCCATATGATTGCATTTGGAGCATAATCGCCCATGGCGCGCGTTACTGTTGAAGACTGTGTTGAGAAAGTCCCTAATCGATTTGACCTCGTCATGTTTGCCGGCCAACGGGCCCGCAACATCACCGCCGGTGAAGAGCTGACCGTCGAGCGCGACAACGACAAGAACCCGGTCGTTGCGCTGCGCGAGATCGCGGACGAGACCGTCGAGTTGGAGGGTCTGAAGGAAAACCTGATCCGCGGGCACCAGAAGTTCATCAGCATGGAAGATGAGCCGGAAGAAGAGATCATCGAGTTCATGGCCGGTGAGGAAGAGCTGGCCGGGGTGGTTCAGGCGGAGAACGAACTTGTCGCCGGCACCGACCACGTCTCCGACGCCAGCGAGATCGCAACCGATGCCGAGCCGCCGGCCAGTGATGAGGCCGCTGGTGACCAGCCGGACGCCAGCGAAGAGCAGGTTTGATCTTTTGCGTTCGTCTCGGCGCCTTACGTTATAAGGTAGGTTAAGGCGCCCGTCGGCATGCCGGTTTCCTCCGGCCGCGAGGCGAGGGAAATGGATGATCCGGCAGTATGAGCTGATTGAGACGGTCAAGCGGTACGATCCATCGGCCGACGAAGACCTGATCAACCGCGCCTATGTGTTTTCGATGAAGGCCCATGGCACCCAACAGCGTGCCTCGGGCGATCCCTACTTTCTGCACCCGCTGGAGGTTGCCGGCATTCTGGCCGGCATGAAACTGGACAGCGGCTCCATCGTCACCGGTCTGCTGCACGACACGGTCGAAGATACGGTCGCGACGCGCGGCGACATCGAACAGCAATTCGGCGACGAGATCGCCGAGTTGGTCGAGGGCGTAACCAAGCTGTCGCAGTTGGAACTGCAGGATTCGGCGTCCAAGCAGGCGGAGAACTTTCGCAAGCTGGTGCTGGCAATGTCCAAGGACCTTCGTGTCCTGCTGGTCAAGCTGGCGGACCGCCTGCACAACATGCGCACGCTGAACGCCATCGATAATGAGGAAAAGCGTCGCCGCATCGCGCGGGAAACCTTGGAAATCTATGCCCCGCTGGCCGAACGCATCGGCATGGGCGAGATGCAGGACGAGCTGGAGGACCTGGCGTTCGACCAGCTTCATCCCGAGGCGCGCGAGGGCATCGATGCGCGGCTGACCTTCCTGCGCAAGGAAGGCGGCGACCTGGTTGCCCGCATCATCGGCGAGTTGAGCGACGTGCTGCGGGAAGGCGGCATCAAGGCGGAGGTGTCGGGGCGCGAGAAGCGCCCCTATTCGATCTGGCGCAAGATGCAGCGCAAGTCGATTGCGTTCGAGCAACTGTCGGACATTATGGCGTTCCGCATCAATGTCGACACGGTCGCGGAGTGTTATCAGGCTTTGGGCGAGATTCACGCCCACTACGCATCGCTGCCGAACCGGTTCAAGGACTATATTTCGACGCCGAAGACCAACGGCTATCAGTCGCTGCACACGGGCGTCATCGGCCCGCATCGTCAGCGCATCGAGATCCAGATCCGCACTTACGAGATGCACAGCGTCGCCGAGCTGGGCGTCGCGGCGCATTGGTCCTACAAGTCCGGCGAGCCGATCACCGATGGCCCGCAATATCGCTGGCTGCGCGAGCTCCTGGACATCATGGAGCATGCGTCGAAGCCGGACGAGTTCCTGGAGCACACGAAGCTGGAGCTGTTTCAGGACCAGGTTTTCTGCTTCACGCCTAAGGGCACGCTGATTAACCTGCCGCAAGGCGCAACGCCGATCGATTTCGCCTACGCCGTCCATTCGGAGATCGGCGACACCTGTGTGGGGGCGAAGATCAACGGCAGGCTGGTGCCTCTGCGCGAGGCTCTGTCTAACGGCGATCAGGTGGAGATCCTGACCTCCAAGACCTCCACCCCCTCGCCGGAATGGGAGCGGATCGCGGTCACCGGCAAGGCCCGCGCGCGCATCCGCCGCTTCATCCGTCTGCGCCAGCGCGACCAATATGCCGAGCTTGGCCGCGCCATGCTGCAGAAGCTGTTCCGGCAAGAGGGGTACGAGTTCACCGAGAAGGCCGTCGCCGGCGTGGTCAAGACCTTGAAGGTGAACGCGGTCGAGGACGTCTACGCCAATGTCGGTTCGGGCATCACGCCGGCGCGCGAGGTCTTCAATCTGGTCTTCCCCGGCCACCGCAGCGAGCAGCAAAAGGAACAGGAAGAGCAGCGGCGCGGCCAGGTCATTCCGCTGACAAGGGGCCAAGCGCGCAAGTCCGGCGATCCCTCGATCCCGATCAAAGGCCTGATTCCGGGCATGGCGGTGCATTACGCGCGCTGCTGTCACCCGATCCCCGGCGACCGCATCGTCGGCATCGTCACCACGGGCAAGGGTGTTACCATCCACACCATCGACTGCGAGACGCTGGAGAGCTTCTACGACCAGCCGGAGCGGTGGCTGGACGTCAGTTGGGACGACCGGGCGGCGGACGACCATGTCGGCCGCATCCATGCCGTGATCGCCAACGAGCCCGGCAGCCTGGGCAATCTGACTACGGTGATCGGCAAGAATGGCGGCAACATCACCAACCTGAAGATCACCAACCGGAATACCGACTTTTTCGAGATGTTGATCGATATCGACGTCGCCGATGTCAAACATCTGGCCAACATCATCGCCGCCTTGCGGGCGACGCGCGAGATTTCGCGGGTCGATCGGGCGCGCAGCGGCTGATCGGAACGGCGCGGCCATGATCCTGGGCATCGGCAACGACATTATCGATATCAGGCGGGTCGAACGCACGCTGGAGCGGTTTGGCCAGCGCTTTACCGACCGTGTCTTCACCGAGCTGGAGCGCGCCAAGTCCGATCGTAGGCGCCTGCGCGCCGCCAGCTATGCCAAGCGGTTTGCCGCCAAGGAAGCCTGTTCGAAGGCCTTGGGCACGGGCCTCAGGCGCGGCGTCTTCTGGCGCGACATGGGTGTCGTGAATCTTCCCAGTGGTCAGCCGACGATGAGGCTGACGAACGGAGCCGCGAAGCGCTTGAGTGAAATGGTGCCGGATGGCATGGCGGCCCAGATACACCTCACGATCACCGACGATTTCCCGCAAGCCCAGGCGGTCGTGATCATTTCGGCAGTCCCGGCCGCCGGGCTGCAGACCACAGAAGCTTGATTTCCTGCGCCGCAAGGCCGATACACCCCCCAACTGAAATTCAGCAGCACAGCCCATGACCACTTCGGCCTCCGCCAAGAGCAAATCCGGCGGCATCATCGGCACGATCAAGACGATCGTCATCGCGGTTCTGATCGCGCTGGGCGTGCGCACCTTTCTCTATGAGCCGTTCAACATCCCGACCGGCTCGATGGTGCCGACCTTGCTGGTTGGCGACTATCTGTTCGTCTCCAAGTTCGCTTATGGCTACAGCGCCCAGACGTTGCTGTTCGGCATTCCGGCCTTCGACGGCCGCATTCTTGCCAGCGAGCCTGACCGCGGCGACGTGATCGTATTCCGGCTGCCGACAAACCCGTCGGAGCACTACATCAAGCGCCTGATCGGCCTGCCGGGCGACGAGATCCAGATGATCGAAGGCCGTCTTTACATCAACGGCGAGATGGTCGAGCGGGAGCGGATCGAGGATTACCTCTACAACGGCGTGCGGTATCAGCAGTATATCGAGACCCTGCCGAATGGCCGCGAGCACAACATCATCGAACGGTCCGACAGCGCCGGGCTGGACAACACGCCTGTGTATGTCGTGCCGGAGGACCACTATTTCTTCATGGGCGACAACCGAGACGGCAGCCTGGACAGCCGCGTGCCCGGCCGCAACGGTCAGCCGGCTCAGGTTGGCTACGTGCCCGGCGACAATCTGGTCGGCCGCGCCGAGGTGATCTGGTTCAGCCTGGAGGATTCCAGCTTCTTCGAGATATGGAACTGGCCGACCTCGCTGCGGGTCAGCCGCATTTTCGACGCGGTCAATTAGGTTGAACGGGGCTGACGCGACCGAGTTCCACGCCGACGCGCTGATCGAACGGATCGGCCATCCTTTCCATGACCGCGCGCTGCTGCGCGAGGCGATGACCCATCCCAGTGTCGAACCGGCGGAGCGCAGTGGCGCAAAGTTCGGCTATGAACGGCTGGAGTTTCTCGGCGATCGGGTGCTGGCCCTGGTTATCGCCCAGTGGCTGCTCGACCGCTATCCGCGAGAGCATGAGGGCCAAATCGCCAAGCGCTTTGTCGCCATGGTCCGGCGCGAGGCGTTGGCCTGGGTTGCTGAGAATCTCAGCCTCGGCCAGTTCGTGCTGATGTCCGAGGCGGAGGCGGGTGCCGGTGGCCGCAACAAGGATGCCATTCTGGCCGATGCCTGCGAGGCGCTGATCGGCGCGCTTTATCGCGATGGCGGTCTGGATGCCGCCGACCGGTTCATCCGCACCCAGTGGCACGGCTTGGTCGAACAGCACCTGAAGCCGCCACAGGACCCGAAGACCGCTTTGCAGGAGTGGGCGCAGGCGCGGGGATTACCGTTGCCTTCTTACGAGACCACCGGTCGCAAGGGGCCGGACCATGCGCCGTCCTTCACCGTGACGGTCAGCGTGCGCGGCTGGCCGCCGGCATCCGCCGACGGGGCCAGCAAGCGCGAGGCCGCCAAGCTCGCCGCGGAGGCGCTGCTGGCCAATCTGACCAGGGCGGACGATGGCTGAGAAAGAGGACCAAACCGCGCCCACGCGTTGCGGCTTCATCGCGCTTGTCGGCGCGCCAAACGCCGGCAAATCGACCCTGATCAACCGGTTGGTGGGCCAAAAGGTGGCGATCGTGTCGCCGAAGGTGCAGACGACACGGACCCGTGTGCTGGGCATCCTGCTGGAAGGCCAGAGCCAACTGATCTTCGTCGATACGCCGGGCATATTTGCCGCTAAGCGGCGGCTTGAGCGGTCCATGGTGTCGGCCGCCTGGGAGGGCGCGGACGAGGCGGACCTTGTTGCGGTTCTGGTCGACGCCAGCCGACGGTTGATCGATGCGGACACAGAGATGATCATTGATCGGCTGAAGGGCGATGAGCGGCGCGCGCTGCTGATCCTCAACAAGGTCGACGCGGTCCGGCGCGAAAAGCTTCTCTTGTTGGCCGAGGAATTGAACGCCAGCGATGTTTTCACCGACATCTTCATGATCTCCGCCTTGAACGGCGACGGCACCGACGACCTCGTCCGGCATCTGGCCGCCCGCGTGCCGGAAGGCCCGTGGTTGTTCCCTGAAGATCAAGTCTCGGACATGCCGATGCGTCTGCTGGCCGCCGAGATCACGCGCGAGAAGCTGTTCAACCGGCTGCATCAGGAACTGCCCTATTCGGTCGCGGTCGAAACCGAGGAGTGGCAGCAGCGCGACGATGGCAGCGTGCGGATCGCCCAGGTGGTCTATGTCGAGCGCGACGGGCAGAAGGGCATCGTATTGGGCGCCGGTGGCCGCACGATCAAGGCGATCGGCACCGATGCAAGGCTTGAACTGGCTGAGATCATGGAGTGCCCGGTTCACCTGTCCCTGTTCGTCAAGGTCCGCCGCAACTGGACGGAAGATCCGGCGCGCTATCGCGACCTTGGCCTGAACTATCACGGCTGATCGGGCGCGCCAGCCATGGAATGGCGTGATGACGGCATCGTCCTGTCGGCCCGGCCCTATGGCGAGACCGGCACGATCTGCGTGCTGATGACCCGCGAGCACGGGCGGCATGCCGGCCTGGTCCGCGGCCAGCGCATTCGCGCCCAGCTTCAGCCCGGCACCCGCGTGCAGGCCCATTGGCGGGCGCGATTGGCAGAGCATTTGGGGACCTTCACCCTGGAACCGGCCGCCAGCGTCGCCGCCCTGGTGATCGACGACCCGTTGCGGCTGGCAGCGCTCGCCTCGGCGTGTGGACTGGTCGAACAGGCGGCGCCGGAGCGGTCCGCCTATCCGAACATCTATGGCGGGTTGGCCAGCCTGCTGGAACTGCTGCCCGGCGCCCATTGGGATGCGGCCTATGTCCAGTGGGAGGTCGGATTACTGCGCGCGCTCGGCTTCGGGCTCGATTTGGAGCGCTGCGCCGCGACGGGGTCGAACGACCAACTGGCCTATGTCAGCCCGCGCACCGGTCGCGCCGTCAGCCTGTCGGCGGCAGAACCCTATGCCGATCGGCTGTTGCCGCTTCCCGGCTTTCTGATCGGGCAAGGGGAGGCGGACCCGCCATCCATTGCCGTAGGCCTCGCGCTTACCGGCCACTTCATCGAACGCAACCTGTTCGGCCAGTCGCACCAGCCCGTGCCGCCCGCCCGGCCGCGCTATGTTGAACGGTATCGCCGATACGCCGCAACATCTGGTAGCGTGGACGCATGAGCGACTCGGCCACCATTCTCCCCATTGCCCTGACGGACGCGCTCGGCGAGCGTTATCTCGCCTACGCGCTGTCGACCATCGTTTCGCGGTCCCTGCCGGATGTGCGCGACGGTCTGAAGCCCGTGCACCGACGGCTGCTGTACGCCATGCGGCAGTTGCGCCTGGCGCCGGACCTGGCGCCGAAAAAGTCCGCGCGCGTGGTCGGCGACGTGATCGGCAAGTATCATCCCCACGGCGAACAGGCGGTCTACGACGCCTTGGTTCGTTTGGCCCAGGATTTCGCCCAGCGCTACCCGCTGATCGACGGGCAGGGGAATTTCGGCAACATCGACGGCGATAACGCCGCCGCCATGCGCTACACCGAGGCGCGGCTGACGGATGTGGCCGACGCCCTCTTGATCGGCATCGACGAAGACGCGGTCGACTTCCGCGACACCTATGACGGTGAGGGCAGCGAGCCGGTGGTTCTGCCCGCCGCCTTCCCGAACCTGTTGGCCAACGGCGCACAAGGCATCGCGGTCGGCATGGCGACCTCGATCCCGCCGCACAATGCGGGCGAGCTGTGTGCCGCCCTGATGCATCTGATCGACAAGCCCGACTGCACCGACGCCTCGCTGCTGAAACATGTGAAGGGGCCGGATTTCCCGACGGGGGGCATTCTCGTCGAAAGCAAGGAGGCGATTGCCCAGGCCTATGCCACGGGCCGGGGCAGCTTTCGGGTGCGCGCGCGCTGGGAAAAGGAGGAGCTGAAAAAGGGCCAGTACCAGATCGTCGTGACCGAGATCCCGTATCAGGTGCCCAAGGCGCGGCTGATCGAGAAAATCGCCGACTTGTTGAACGCCCGCAAGTTGCCGCTGTTGGAAGATGTCCGCGATGAATCGACGGACGATGTGCGCCTCATCCTGGTGCCGCGCAGCCGCAACGTCGATCCTGAGCAGTTGATGGAGCTGTTGTTCCGTCAGACCGATCTGGAATCCCGCGTGCCCCTGAACTTGAACGTGTTGGACGCCGATCAGGTGCCCAAGGTGATGTCACTGAAGCAGGCCTTGCGCGCCTTTTTGGACCATCGCCTGGAGGTGTTGGAACGGCGCACGCGGCACCGTCTGGCTAAGATCGCCCAGCGGCTGGACGTGCTGGCCGGCTATCTGGTCGCCTATCTGAACCTGGACGAGGTGATCCGCATCATCCGGTTCGAGGACGAGCCGAAGGCGGAGCTGATGGCCCGGTTCGACCTGACCGAGAGCCAGGCCGATGCGATCTTGAACATGCGCCTGCGCGCCCTGCACAAGCTGCAGGAAATCGAGATCCGCAGGGAACATGACGAGCTGTCGGCCGAGCAGGCGGATTTGGAAGATCTGCTGGGTGACGAGGCGAGGCGCTGGACCGTTCTGCGTTTCGAGATCGGCAAGGTCGACGAGGCATTCGGCCGCAAGACCGAACTTGGGCGGCGGCGTACCACGGTCGGCGAGGCGCCGACGGCGACGGTGATCGCCCTTGAAACCCTGGTCGAGAAGGAACCGATCACTGTCTACCTGTCGCAGAAGGGCTGGATCCGGGCCGTCAAGGGCCACCAGGATCACGACGCGGAGGTCAAGTACAAGGATGGCGATCGCGGCCGGTTCGTGCTGCACGCCGAGACCACCGACAAGCTGTTGATCTTTGCCACCAACGGCCGGTTCTACACGCTTGCCGGCGACAAGCTGCCGCGCGGGCGCGGCTTTGGCGAGCCGGTGCGCCTGATGATCGATCTGGGCAACGATGCCGATATCGTCGCCCTGGTGCGCCACGATGCCAAGGCCAAGCTGCTTGTCGCCTCCAGCGACGGGCGCGGCTTCATCGTGCCCCAGGCGGACGTCGCGGCCCAGACCCGGTCCGGCAAGCAGGTGCTGAACGTGAAGGGCGCGGTAGAGGCCAAGGCCTGCGTGCCGGCGGTGGGCGA
>JANQGH010000058.1 GCA_028277405.1 Alphaproteobacteria bacterium
CGGCATCGATTACGACGCGTTGCGGGCGGTGAACGAACGCATCATCCTCGCTTCGATCTCCGGCTTCGGACAGGACGGGCCCTACGAGAACAAGGCCGGCTACGACCAGATCGCGCAAGGCCTCGGAGGCCTCATGGCCGTGACCGGGTTTCCCGGCGAAGCGCCCACGCGTGCCGGGACCGCAGTCGCGGATCTTTCGGCGGGCCTTTATGCGGCCATCGGCATTCTGCTGGCGCTGCACGAGCGGACGCGTTCCGGGCTTGGCCAGTGGGTGCAGACATCGCTGCTCCAGGCCCAGATCGCGTTGATGGATTTTCAGGCCGCGCGCTATCTGGTGGACGGCGAAGTGCCCGGCCAGGCTGGCAATGATCACCCCACCGTCACGCCCATGGGTGTCGTCGCGACGAAGGACGGCCACATCAATCTGGGTGTTGGCGGGGATGGCCAGTGGCGGGCGCTGTGCCGGGTGCTGGACCATCCCGAATGGGCCGAGGATCCGGCCTATGCGCGCGTGAAGGATCGCACCGCCCGGCGCGAGGAGGTCTGGAGCCTGCTCCGGCCGGTCTTCGCGACCAAGACCAGCGCCGAATGGATCGCGATCCTCGACGAACATGCCGTGCCGGCGGGGCCGATCTACCGCATGGACGAATTGTTCGCCGACCCCCAGGTGAAGCATCTGGGCATCGCGCAGAGCGTATCCCACCCGGTGCGCGGCGATGTCCGCGTCGTCGGCCAGCCCGTCGGTCTCTCACGCACGCCGGCGTCGATCGAGACGGCAACGCCGGAAGCCGGCGAACATACCGACGAGGTCCTGTCGGAATTCGGCTTCTCCGCCGATCGTATCGAGGCACTCCGCGCCAAAGGCGTGATCTGAAAGACGGGACTTGAGATGAATATGATCGCAGCCGACACCATCTCGATTCCTGCCGGTGACGATTGGCCGGAAATCCGCGAAGCCGTGGGCAGACTCTGCGACGACTTCCCCAACGGATACTGGCTGAAACTGGACAAGGAAGACCGCTATCCGACCGAGTTCGTGCGGACCCTGACCGAGTCCGGTTTTCTCGGCGCGCTGATCCCCGAGGACTATGGCGGCGCCGGGCTGCCGCTCAGTGCCGCCGGCGTTGTGCTCGAAACTATCCATGAGCGCGGCGGCAATGCGGCGGCCTGCCACGCACAGATGTACACCATGGGCACGCTGCTGAAATACGGCTCGCCTGAGCAGAAACAGCGCTACCTGCCTGACATCGCCAGCGGCGCGCTGCGCCTCCAGGCTTTCGGCGTGACCGAGCCGACGACGGGCAGCGATACGACCCAGCTCAAGACCCGCGCCGAACGCACCGCGCACGGCACCTACATTGTCAACGGACAGAAGGTCTGGACCAGCAGGGCCTTCGAATCCGATCTGATGCTGCTGCTGGCCCGCACGACAGCCGCCGACAAGGTCCGGAAGCGGTCGGACGGCATGTCGGTCTTCCTGCTCGATATGCGCGAGGCGCGCGGCAAGGGGCTCGAGCTGAGCAAGATCGATGCGATGATCAATCACAACACCTGCGAGGTGTTCATCGACAATCTGGAAATCCCGGACGACACGCTGGTGGGCGAAGAAGGCAAGGGCTTCGGCTACATCGTGGACAGCATGAATGCCGAGCGCATTCTGATCGCCTATGAGTGCATCGGGGATGCGAAATATTTCATCCGCAAGGCCGTCGATTATGCCGGCGAACGGTCCGTTTTCGGGCGTCCGATCGGCGCCAACCAGGGCATCCAGTTTCCCGTCGCCAAGGCCTATGCCGAGACGCAGGCCGCCGAACTGATGGTGAAAAAGGCCGCCGCCATGTTCGACGCCGGGCACAAGGCGGCCGCCGAAGCCAACATGGCCAAGATGCTGGCCGCGGATGCCTCCTGGCAGGCGGCCGAAGTCTGCATGCAGGTCTATGGCGGTTTCGCGTTCGCCCGCGAATACGGGATCGAGCGCAAATGGCGGGAGGCGCGGCTCTATCAGACGGCGCCGATCTCCAAGAACATGATCCTGGGCTATCTCGGCCAGCATGTGCTGGGGATGTCGCGCAGCTACTGATCCCGACGCCCGGTTTGCCGCGGCGATGCGCCCCGCGGCTGCCGATGCCCCGCCCGCGGTCCGCCGGCTCAGTCTTGGCGACGTCTGGCTGATCCGGCACTTGTCAATATCATACGCTTTCCGGGTGATTGCTTCGGGCTTGATGCTCACCTCCCCCTGAAAGGGGGAGGTCGGCGAGCGGCGCAGGCAAGCTTGCGCAGCCTGCGCAGGCTTGGCTGCGTGCTCGCCGGGAGGGGGTCCACAGAACGGCC
>JANQGH010000018.1 GCA_028277405.1 Alphaproteobacteria bacterium
GCCGTCGCCGAGCAAGCCGACGACGAGTGGGAAGAGTTCTAAGCCGCTTTCGTGTTGTAACGCGTAACGGGAACCCGGTCGTGCGTACCTGCGGCCGGGCTCTTCTCGTTCCCGACCATATGACAGCGAATCCTCGGGCGCACGCCCGTCAGGTACGAATACACGCGCGGTCTTAGCCGCAACCAGCGTGCGGATAACAATGATCGCTGGATTACCAACAATTGGTAATCTGTCCCATGTTAGTCATCAGGTCTGATCTGGCAGCGGGGGTCGGATTGAGGATGACGAATGCCAACCGATATTGCCGGCGCCGAAATTCGTCGGCAGATACAAATCTGCGAGCGTCTGAAGGTGACGTTCGTGGCCGCGCCGGCTGATGCCCGGATTGCCCTTTGCGAACCGTTCGATACCGAGAGCGAAGTCGTTCACGGACTGCGCCGCGCCGCAACGGACAAGGATGCCGGCTGGCACATCTGGACCGGCAATGCCCAACCCGACGATATCGGCTTCTTCAACGTCATGCGGGTCAGGGACTTCGCCGCCCTTTCCCCGACGGTCGCGCCCTACCTGGGACTGGCGCCGGGCTGGCGCTTCAGCATTGGCGCCAAGAACCCAAAGGTCTGGTTCGACGCCACGTTGCTTTGATGTCGAGCGGCGGTTCGACCCTGCCGTAATGGCCCGCCATCCGATGAATGGGGGGTGGCGCGCCCTGCAGGACTCGAACCTGCGACCTGCTGCTTAGAAGGCAGCTGCTCTATCCAGCTGAGCTAAGGGCGCGGAAGCGGCGTGGTGCCGGGACCACGGACTGAATAATAGCTGAAATTCTCCGCGTAGGACTTCGGCCGCACCTTGCGCCGGTGCGGCTCGCGGACGTCGTAGGGCAAGCCGTGCTTGTCGCAGAAGGCAATGGCGGCATCGCGGCTGTCGAAACGCAGCTGCAGCTGCTGCTTCGTGTCGGCCGACGAGGTCCAACCCATCAAGGGGTCGATCTTGCGGGCCGCTTCCTGGTCGAACTGAATCAGCCACTGCTTGGTTTTGGCGCGCCCCGACTGCATCGCCGTCCGCGCCGGTTGATAGATGATCGCCTGCATACCGTCTCGTCACCGATTGCCGGTCCGTCCGTATTGGTCGGGGAGACTGGATTCGAACCAGCGACCCTCTGCTCCCAAAGCAGATGCGCTACCAGGCTGCGCTACTCCCCGACGCAGCGGAAGGTATGGTTTTTCAAGCCCGTGGGCAAGCGCGTGTATGGCGGGCGTGAATCCCATATTCGGGCAGTCCCGATGTTGTTCCTGCCGTAGACATGACCGATCGGCGGGACGTCCGGCGGGCTTTCCCCGGCGATCCGTCTCGGCGTCGGCACCGTCATGGATGCCCCGCTTCGATGCGCGACATTTTCAGTCTGCGCGCCTGGACTATTAGGAGCCTGTTAATAAACCGCCGTATTCGCAAAAGGATAACTGGAATATTATCCTTTTCTGATTTATTAACATAGATTTATATCACAATTTAATATCATTTTTACTGTTTTCGATCTGAATGCGACTGTCCGCCCCGTGATTTGGAAGATCGCGGGCAGCAAGATTCAAGGCAGGTGACGACGGGGCGGGGGCGACCGGCGTCACGGCCAAAACCCGATCAACATGCCGTCGCAGGCAGTGTTTCAATCGTTCAGTCGCCAAGGAACAGGTCATGTCAGGCAAGAACAATTCCGCGGATAGCAAGTCCAAAGGCAACCTATTCTCCAACATGAAGGTCGGTCAGAAGATCGGTGTCGGCTCCGGCGTGATTTTGGTGCTGTTGACGGTCGTTGCCACCACCGGCTTTTTCGGCCTGGTCGGCGCCAACGACCATTTCACCGACTATCGCTCGCTGGCGCGGCAGACCAATGAACTGGGGCGGGTTCAGGCCAACCTGCTGACGGCGCGGCTGAACGTGAAGAACTTCATCCTGCAGCAGACCGACGAAGCGGCGCAGACGGTGCGCGAACGCGTGCAGGCCACGCTCGATGTCGCCAACCGTGCGGCGACGCTGTTCGAGTCGGCCGACGATGTGGCCGCGGTCGAGCATGCGGTCGGCGAGATCGAGGCCTATCAGCGGGGCTTCGACGAGGTCGTCGACCTGTTCCACAACCGCAACGAGGTTGTCGCGCAGATGAACGAGCTCGGCCCGCAGGCCGAGCGCAACCTGACCAAGATCATGCAGAGCGCGTATGACGACGGCGATCCCGAAGCCAGCTTCCTTGCCGGCGCGGCGCTGCGGCATCTGCTGCTGGCGCGGCTCTATGCCTACCGTTTCCTGGTCGACAATACCGAGGTGAGCGCCAGCCGGGCGAATCAGGAACTGAACGATTTCAGCAAGGTCGCGGATCAGATGCGCAGCCAGTTGCAGAATCCGACCCGTCGGCGGCTGGCGAGCGACGTCAGCGAGGGCGCCGCCGCTTATCGTGCGGCCTTCAACGAGGTCATCGGCCTGATCAACAATCGCAACGCCATCATCTCCGGCACGCTCGACACGCTCGGGCCCAAGATCGCCGGCGAGATGGAAGACATGAAGCTGCACAACAAGCAGCTCCAGGACGAGCTCGGTCCGCGCGCCACGACGGCGATACAGACGGCGGAATATGCCAGCATGATGGTCTCGGCCGTGGCGCTGGTGGTCGGTATCCTGCTGGCCATGTTGACCGGCCGCGCGATCTCGCGCCCCGTCATCGCCATGAGCGGCGCCGTCGAGGCGCTGGCGGGCGGCGATGCGAATGTCGAGCTGCCCTGCATGAACCAGAAGGACGAGCTGGGCGACATGGCCCGCTCGGTCGACAAGATCCGGGCGATCGGCAAGGAAGCGGCCCAGGCGCGTTCGGCCCTGGACGGCGCCTCGGCCAGCTTCATGATCGCGGATGCCGACTACAACATCGTCTACATGAACAAGGCGGCGCGCGAGCTGTTCGAAAGCCGCGAGGCCGAGATGCGGCAGGACCTGCCGAACCTCGACGCCAAGAACCTGGTCGGCACCAATATCGATGTGTTCCACAAGAACCCGGCGCATCAGCGCGGCATCCTGGCGGGCCTCAGGCAGCCGCATGAGGGCCGCCTGAAGATCGGCGGCGTGATCTTCGATCTGGTGGTGACGCCGGCCTTCAACGATCATGGCGACCGGATCGCCACATCGGTGCAGTGGATGGACGTGACCGAGAAGCTGATCTCCGAGGAAGAGATGGCGCGGGCGCAGTCGACGCTGGACGCCGCCTCGACCAACTTCATGATCGCGGACGCGGACTACAACATCGTCTACGTGAACAAGGCGCTGGTCGATCTGATGCGGACCCGCGAGAGCGACATCCGCAAGGAGCTGCCGGCGTTCGATCTGAACAACCTGGTCGGCACCAACATCGACGTGTTCCACAAGAACCCCTCGCACCAGCGCAACCTGCTGGACGGCCTGAAGGCGCCCTACAACGGCCGGGTATCGGTCGCGGGTCTGACCTTCGATCTGATCGTGACGCCGGTCTTCGGGCCTGGCGGCGAGCGTGTCGGCACCTCGGTCGAGTGGACCGACGTGACGGCGCAGCTGGCGGTCGAGGAAGAGGTCGCGGATCTGGTGACGGCGGCGGGCGCCGGTGACTTCAGCCAGCGGCTGGCCGAAGCCGGCAAGCAGGGCTTCATGCTGGAGCTGGCCAAGGGCATGAACCAGCTGGTCGACACCGTCGACCGGGGACTGAACGAGACCGTCACGGTGATGTCCGCGATGGCGCAGGGCGACCTGACCCAGCGTATCGCCGGCGACTATCAGGGCACGTTCCTGAAGCTGAAGGACGACTCGAACAAGATGGCCGAGAAGATCGGCGGCATCGCCAAGCGGATCGT
>JANQGH010000067.1 GCA_028277405.1 Alphaproteobacteria bacterium
ACAGAACGGCCGCCATGAGCGCATGCATCTGACCCTGAAGCGCGAAGCCACCAAGCCCGCCAGCGACAACATCCTGCAACAGCAGGCCCGCTTCGACGAGTTCGTCAGCGCGTTCAATACCCAACGGCCCCACGAAGCCCTCGGCATGAAGACACCCGCCGAGCGATACCGGCCCTCAGCCAAACCCTATCTCGGCCTGCCCGACATCGACTATCCCTTCCATGACCGCGACATCCTGGTCACCGCCTGCGGACGCATCTGCATGGCAAAAAAGAAGATCAACATCTCAACCGTGCTCGCCGGCCAACGCCTCGGCATCAAGGAAGTCGACGACGGCATTTGGCTGATCAGCTGCATGCACTATGATCTCGGATACATCGATCTGGAGCAAAGGACCCTGCAAACCATCGACACCCCGTTCGGCGCGAGGGTGTCACCCATGTCTTAGGAACAATCTGTTACCTATGTCCCCGGGCTGGACCCGAGAGAGTTTGGTTGCGGGGGTAGGATTTGCGTTTCATAGACTCATCAGCGTGGATAAACTGATCGCGCCGCGGCATCGAGGTTTTGCAACGGTATAGGTAATTCGACTGTAGGAGTGTGGAAGGCCTGCCCGCCCTTCCCTGAACCCGCCTTTCAGCCACGCTGCGCTTCAGCTACCTAGGACCAAGGACCAAGGACCAACGCTGACAATAGTGGCGGCCGTGCAACACAAGAGCTTTTATCTTCTTCACTCCGATGGCGAACGCCTGCAGCGCGAGGAGTTTGCGCATCTTGAAACCATTTTTGACTTGCTGCCCAAAGTCATCTTTTACGCAAAGGATTACACGCGGCGGTGGGTCAGCTGTAACCGCGCTGCGCTGACCCTTCTGAGGAAACGGGACCATAGCGAGGTCATCGGCGCCCGGGAGGAGGATTTCTTTCCGCCGGCGGTGGCCGCTGCCATCCGTGAGGATGACCTGACGATCCTGCAGCGCGGCGAACGGATTATCGACCGGATCGAGCTGGTGGCGGATCAACATGGCCAGCTGGTTTGGGCCAAAACGTCGAAACTGCCGGTGCAGAACTCCTCGGGCGAGGTTTGGGGCCTGGTCGGGCTGACGCAGCTCCTGGATGTGAATGCCGAGCTTCCGCCCCGTTTCGAGAAGTTTCGGCGTGTCATTCATGAAATAGACAGCACGCTGGACGCCCGCCCCAGCATCCCTGATCTGGCCGCGTTGGCCAATATGTCCACAAGCCATTTTCGCCGTAGTTTCAAAGAGTGCTTCGGGATCGCGCCGCAGGAATTCGTGCTTCAGCAGCGCCTGCGCCGGGCGGCGCAATTGCTGACGGAAACCAACAGGTCGATCGCGCGCGTTGCATTGGATTGCGGCTTTGGCGACCAAAGCCATTTCAGCCGTCAATTCGGCCGCTTTTTTGGCCAAACGCCAAGAAGCTACCGGCTGCATTGGCGTTAGCCGGGCCCAAATGATCGATTACGCATAGTTTTTCGCTGACTCCGTTCAAGAATTCCGATTTCGAACCCGGCAGGCTCACTCCCCATAAGCGGTAGAAAACACCGCCGCGACAAAGGGAGGGCGGGTCAATAGCCCGCAGAGCAATCTGGAAGTTTTTTGCTGTAATTACGGCAGGTTATCCTATGCCGTGCGGAACTCAACCACGCTTGAAAACGTCGTTGTACTGTTGCACGGACTAGGCGCTTCCCACGCCCAGTTCGATGAACTGGTCTCGCAGGCCAGTGCTGACACCACCTTTGTCATGATCGATTTTCCCGGTCACGGACAAAATATCGTCACGCCCGAGGTGGAGATCTCGTTCGATAGTTTTACGCATCTGACCACCGATCTGCTCGATCATCTGGGCGTCACGGATGCCGTTTTCGCGGGCATATCGATGGGGAGCGCTGTTTCGCTCTGCTGCGCGGCGGCCCGGCCAGATCTGGTACGCCGGGTTGTCGCCATCCGCCCTGCCTGGATTGCCTCACCGGCCCCCGACCATCTGGCCCTGATCGACAGATGCGGCACCTGGCTGTCAACCCTGCCGCTGGAACAGGCCTTCAAGGCGCTCGAGGCCGATCCCGAATACAACGAAATGCGCGCTGAAGTGCCGCTGGCCGCGGCCTCCGTTCGCGCGGCGTTGGAACGAGAGCATGCGGCCCTGCATGCGCCGGTGCTTTCGGCGATGTTCCACGACGCACCGTTCAACTCGCTAAGTGCGCTGCGCAACATCGAACAACCGGTGACCGTCGTCGGGAACCTCGGCGACAACTTCCACCCGCTGTCCATCGCAAAAGCGACGGCAAACGCCCTGCCCAACGCAGAGCTTCGGATTCTACCGCCGCGATATCTGCAGCCCGAAAAGCACCAGGCAGCCGTCGCCACCTTGATCCTTGAGCAAATCGGAGTCGCCGAATGATCACCGCCCGTCTCGATCCCGCTGAATTTCTGAAAAAGCTGCGCGCGAAGGTAGCAGATCGCGATCCGATCATGATCGCAAGTGCGGGCGGCGGGTTGGTCGCCCAGATCCTCGAAGAGCAAGGCGTTGATTTCATCAACACATTCTCGGGCGCCAGGCTGCGATCCAACGGCATGGGCACGATGTCGATGCTGTGGCCGATCCTGGATAGCAACGAACAAACGCTGCGCTACACCCGCGAAGACATCATGCCGGCGGTAAAGGGCAAGGCGTCGATCTGCGCGTGCTTGAACGCCAACGACCCTCTGAAGGATATGCGCATGGTGCTGGATGACTGCCTTCGCATGGGCGTCACCAGCGTCAGCAACATCGGGCCGTCGGTATCCTATGTGGACGCCGACAGCGAGATCAAGAAGGTGCTGACCAGCACCGGCGTCACGCTCGAGAACGAGATCGAGATGCTGGAACTGGCCAAGGAGATGGGGCTGATCACGGTCGGGCTGGCCTTCACTATCGAGGACAGTTTGCGGATCGTCGAGGAGGCCCGCCCGCACCTGTTCTGTTTCCACGCCGGCACCACGAAGGGCGGGCGCAAGGGTTACGACGACGGCACGACCATTGCCGACACGGCCCGGGCCGCCGAAGAAGCCTACCAGGCCATCCGTGCCGTCGACCCGGACGTCATTCTGGTCGGCCATGGGGCGGCCATGGAAACGCCCGAGGACGCGAAGTTCATGCTCGACAACACCTCGGGCGACGGGTTCTGGACCGGGTCTTCGACCGAACGCCTGCCCATCGAGCGGGCCGTGACCGAAGCTGCCGCGACATTCAGGTCCCTGAAGTTCAGCAAGTGAGGGCGCGCGCCATGGGTTCGACCATCTACATCATCGCGACCGCCGATACCAAGGGCGAGGAGACCGCGTTTCTCCGGGACCGGATCGAGGCCCAAGGCGGCACCGCCAGAGTCATCGATTTCAGCGTCATGGGCGATCCGTCGATCCCAGTTGATATCTCCGCCGCCAAGGTTGCCGAGGCCGGGGGCGCCAACCTGGCCGCGCTGCGCCGGTCGAAGAAGCGCGAGGAAGCCAGCGCCGTAATGACGCGCGGCATGATCGCCTTGCTGACAGCCGAGTTAAAGCAGGGCGCGCTGGACGGCGTTGTCGGGCTTGGCGGGACTCAGGGCACCGCCGCGGCCACCGCCGTGATGCAGGCGCTGCCCTACGGCCTACCGAAGGTCATGATCTCGACCATGGCGTCGGGCGATACCTCCGGCTATGTGGGCAACCGCGACATCACCATGATGTTCTCGGTCAGCGACATTCTGGGCCTGAACCCGTTCCTTCGCAACGTGCTGAACAATGCCGCCGGGGCGGTGGTCGGCATGGCCGACGCGGCCTCGAAGATCACCTACCAGTCGGACCGCCCGGTCATCGGGATGACCAATCTGGGCGTGCTGACCCAGGGCACCATGTACGCCATCGAAAAGCTGAACGAGGCTGGTTTTGAGGTCATCGTCTTCCATGCCGTGGGGTCCGGCGGCGCGGCGATGGAGGCGATGATGCGCGAAGGCGTCGTCACCGCCGTCTTCGACTATGCCCTGGGCGAGCTGACGGATCAGCTGTTCGGCGGCATTCGCGCCAGCGATGACAACCGGATGACCGTTGCCGCCGAACTCGGCCTGCCAACGGTGATCGTTCCCGGAGGGGCCGATCACATCGGGGTACTGGTGCCCCAGGCCAATGTGGTTCCAGCCGAATTCAAGGGCCGCCAGCATTCATGGCACAACCCGGTCATCCTCGTGCCGCGAACCACGGCCGACGAAGGCCGCGCGCTGATGGCGGAACTGGCAAGGCGCCTGGGCGATGCCAGGAACTGCGCCATTCTGTTGCCCTTGCGGGGTGTTAGTTCCTACTCGGTCGAGGACGGCGAGCTGCGCGATGTGGAAGCCGACGCCGCGCTGTTTGCCGCGGCACATTTCGAATTCGACCGGCGCATACCGGTGATCGACGTGGACGCCGCGGCCGAAGACCCCGCCTTCGTCGACCGCGCGATCGCGGAGTTGATCGCCTTGGTCGAGGCCAAGCAATGATCATCGAACTGGCCGATATCCACAAATCCTATGGGCGCCATCCGGCGCTGAAGGGCCTGAGCCTTTCGGTGAGGGACGGCTCTTTCACCGCCCTGCTGGGCCCGTCGTCGGCGGGCAAAACCACGACGCTGCGCGTCATCGGCGGTTTGGAGAAGGTCGATAGCGGTCGGTTCACCCTTTACGGGCAAGACGCCCTGAATGTCCCGGTTCAGGGGCGCGGGCTGGCGATGGTTTTCCAAAGCTTCGCGCTCTACCCGCATCTGACGGTGGCTCAAAACCTCGGCTACCCGCTGCGCGAGGAAGGCATCGGCCGGTCGGAGACCGCCGTGCGCGTTCGGCAAACGGCCGAGGTCCTGCGCATCCCGCACCGGCTTGCCATGAAGCCCGGCCAGCTTTCCGGCGGCGAACGCCAGCGCGTGGCCATCGGGCGCGCCCTCATCCGCAATCCGCGCATTCTGCTGCTGGACGAGCCGCTGACCAACCTCGACGCGAAGCTGCGCGACGAGATGCGGGTGGAGTTGAAACGGCTGCACCGGGACCTGGGCATCACCATGCTGTTCGCCACGCCCGACCAGCTGGAAGCCACCAGCATGGCCGAGGAAATCGCGCTCATCGATGATGGTCGGATCATCGCAACAGGCACGCCCAGCACGCTGTATGAAACGCCGGCAAATGAACGGGTCGCGCGGATGCTCGGCTCCCCACCCGTCAACATCGCGGCGGGTAAGGCCACCGGCAGCGGGCTGGTGTTCGGGTTTGCCAAGCTGGCGGACGTCAGCAGCCCGACCGGTCGCTACGCGATCCGGCCAAATCACCTGCTGATTGACAGGGCGGCCCCTGATTTCGAGGCCGATGTCGTGCTGGTCGAAGCGCTCGGCGACATCACGGTGCTGCATGTGGAGGCGGCGGGCCACCCGCTGCGCAGCATTTCGTTCGGGCAGGAGGGGCGCTCGGTCGAGGTGGGAGACAAGATCCCGCTGCGGGTCGACCGATCCAAGCTACGCCCCCTGCCCTTGCACTAAGACCAACCAACTGGAGGAGACGAAGACCCATGAAGAAATATCTGTTGGCCTGCACGGCCATGTTCATCGGCTCGACCGCCATGGCCGAAGAGATCGTGATCCGTATGGCAGCCCCTGATTGGGGACCCACCCGGTTCATGCAGGAACATGCAAACGAGACCTATTCGGCGCCGTCCGGCAACGATGTCACGCTTGAGATCGACTTCATTCCCTGGCCCAATTTCTTCGACCGGGTGAACGCGTCGCTCAATTCAGGCGAGCAGCGGTATCAGATGATCGTGTCCGACAGCCAGTGGCTCGGCAACTTCATCGAGGCAGGCCACTTTCTGCGCCTGAACGATTACATCGAAGAGAGCGACGAGTTGCAGGCCATCATGGCCGACCTGCACCCTGCCCTGGTGGCCGGATACTCCACATATCCGCATGTGCCGGCCGACGAGATCGAGGCGCTCGGCGGGTACTCCCCCGAGATGAACTATTACGGCTTCCCGCAGTTCCCGGATAACTACTTCACTTACTACCGAAACGACCTGTTCTGCGACGAAGGTGAAAACGCGGCCTTCCAAGAGACCTACGGCGCCGAACTGCCCTGTGCGCCCGAGGCCTGGGAGACCGTCACCTGGGATGACTGGCGCAACTTCGGTGAGTTCTTCACACGTGCCGCTGGCGAGACCCTGGCCGGCGTTGAGCTGACCGAGGATTTCTACGGCATCGCCTATCAGGCCGGAAAGCCGCTCGACTTCTCGACCATGCAGATCAACGCGTTCTTCTGGCAATGGGGCGGCGGCATCTGGGATGAGTCCAACGAACCCAATGCCGAAGTCATCGGTGTCGTGAACTCGCCTGAAAACATCGCCGCGTTCGAAACCTACCTGTCGCTGCTCGACTACGCACCGCCGATCGCCCAGACCGGTCAGATGGGCATATTCGAGATCCAGGATCTCTACATGCAGGGCCGGATCGCCGCGATCATCGACTGGGCGGCGCTTGCCGGGCCGGTGGTGGACCCGAGTTCCAGCACGGTCGCCGATGTCACCAGCTTTGGCTTGATGCCGGGCAACATTCTGAACGGCGACCTTGACCGCAGCGCAAATCTCGGCGGCCAGCCTTTCGTTCTGACCACCTGGAATGACGAAGAAACCATCCAGGAGGCGCTGGACCTGGTTATATGGTGGCTGTCGGAGGACACGCAGATCGCGGCCGTTCAGGCCGGCGGCCAGTCCGGCATGATGTCGGTGCTGAACAACCCGGATTATGACAGCTGGGCTCCGTGGAACGCCCAGTTCCGCCAGTCCCTGCCCTGGCAGCGTGACCTTTGGCACATCCCCGAGATGTTCGAAATGCTGACCCAGCAGCAGGAGGAGTTCGACCGGGCCATCACCGGCCAGATCTCGGCCGAAGAAGCGCTGAACGCCATTGCCGAGTTCCAGGACGAGCTTCTGCGTGACGCCGGCCGTCTGGAATAGCCAGTCGCAGGATCCCGCGTGATGACAAGCGACATGCACCTGCCTCCTGCGTTCACAACGCAACGTTCGGCGCGCGGGATCCTGCAATGGCTCAACGCACCGGAACGGCGCGGCCCCCTGTTGGTCGCGCCGGCCATCTTAACGTTGTTCTTGGTCAATATCCTGCCGCTGCTATGGTCGTTCGGCCTCAGCTTCTTCAACTATCGCGCCAACCGGCAAGCCGCGCCCCGCTTCGACGGGCTGGACAACTACGGCGACCTGCTGACCGACGACCGGGTCTGGGAACGGTTCGTGACGACCGGCATGATCGTTGCCGGCTCCGTCGGCCTGCAACTCATCATCGGATTTGGGCTGGCCTTGCTGTTCGCCAAGAAATTCCCCCTGCGGCGCATCCTTCTGATGCTTGTCCTGACGCCGATGATGCTGTCCTTCGTGTCCGTCGGCATCTTCTTCAAGCTGTTCTACGACCCCAGCCTCGGCCTCCTGTCCTGGATCGTCGGGCAGTTCACCGGCGAACCTTTCGCGATCCTCGCCACACCGGCCGGTGCTATCTCGGCAATCGTGATCGCGGATGCGTGGATGTGGTCGCCCTTCGTGATGCTGCTGGTCCTGGCCGGCCTGGTATCGGTACCGGACTATCTCTACGAGGCCGCGCACGTTGACCGGGCCAGCGGCTGGCGGCGTTTCCGCACGATCACCCTGCCCTATGTGAAGGGGTTGATCCTTTTGGCGCTGCTGTTTCGGACGATCGAAACCTTCAAGACCTTCGATCTTGTCTACTTGATCACCGCGGGCGGGCCAGGCTCCGCCACCGAGACCGTTGCCGTTTATGCCTATAGGCTGGGCTTTCAGAATTTCCGCACGTCCGAGGCCTCGGCGCTGGCCTATCTGATCCTGTTCGTCGTGATCGTGCTGACCTCCCTTTACCTCTACCTGGTCAACCGACGAGATGCGGAGGCGGCATCATGACCTTCCGCAAACACAATGAAGGCGGCTGGGGCCAAACGCTGGTCTCCGGCGCCATCGGCCTCATCTATTTCGCGCCGGTCTTCTGGATGGTCTTGACCGCGTTCAAGACCCGGCAAGATGCCTTGGCCATCCCGCCAAAGCTGTTCTTCACCCCGACATTGGAGAACTTCCGCGCCGTTTTCTTCGACACCACCAGTTCGGGCGAGTTGGTGGCGACGGATGCCTGGCTCTATTTTGTCAATTCGGCTTTCATCGCCGGCGCGTCGGTGCTGCTGGCTTTGATCCTGGGGACGCTCGCGGCCTATGCCTTCTCGCGCTATCCGCTCAGAGGCAACGACACCTACCTGTTCATCATCCTGACGACGCGGATGCTGCCGCCGATCGTGGTGATCATTCCCATCTTCCTGCTGTTCCGGCTGACCGGCCTGTCGGGCACCTATATCGGGATCATCCTGCTCTACACGAGTTTCAATCTGCCGTTCTCGATCTGGATGATGAAGAGCTTCTTCGACGATCTGGACCGGGAGGTGGAGGACAGCGCGCGCATGGATGGCTCGAGCGACTGGGCCGTGTTTCGGCGGATCGTGCTGCCGCAAGTGGCGGCCGGCCTCGCCGCGACCATGGTGTTCGCCCTGATCCTGACCTGGAACGAGTTCATCTTCGCCCTGCTTTTGACGGGCACCGAGTCCCGCACGGTTCCCGTGGCGCTGGCCTCGACCGTGGGCGGATCGGTCGGCGTGGAATGGGGCAAGCTTTCCGCGATGATTACGCTGTTCCTTATCCCCGTCGTCATCGTGACCTTTGTGCTGCAAAATCAACTGTTGCGCGGCGTCACCTTCGGAACGATCCGGAGATGACGATGTCCGCACTCACCGTTCAAAGGGTCACCAAGACGTTTGGGGACTTCACCGCCGTCAGCGACATCGATCTGACCGTCGCAGAGGATGAGGTGCTGTGCCTTCTGGGCCCCTCGGGCTGCGGCAAAACCACGACCTTGCGCATGATCGCGGGGCTGGAAAGCGTCTCGCAAGGGCAAATCCTGTTCGGCGGCGAAGAGGTCTCGGCCAAACCGGCCCAGCATCGCAATGTCGCGATGGCGTTTCAGTTCTATGCGCTTTATCCGGATCTGACGGTGGGCGAGAACCTGATATTTCCGCTGGCGGCCGAAGGGTTGAGCAAGGCTGAGACCCAGGAGCGCTTGGACGGGATCGCGGACACACTGCACCTCGACAGCGTGTTGCAACGCCGTCCGCATGAACTGTCGGAAGGCGAAAAACAGCGCGTGGCCGTGGGCCGTTGCATCATCCGCCGTCCCAACGCCTTCCTGTTCGACGAGCCGCTCAGCCGCCTGGACGTGGCGTTGCGGGAAGACATGCGCGGATCAATCCGGCGCATTCTCGCAACACTCAACCGCCCGACGGTGATCGTCACCCACGACCAGCTGGAGGCGATGACCATGGGCGACCGGATCGCGGTGATGCGCGATGGCAGGATTGAGCAGGTCGGCACGCCGCAAGATGTCTTTGACCATCCGGCGAACACCTTTGTCGCCGGGTTCATTGGCACGCCGCAAATGTCCTTGTTGGACGGGCGGTGCCTCGACGCCGGGGAGACCCAGGTCACTGTCGGCACGGATCAGATGCGCTGGACACTGCCCGCCAGCCGGTTCGCGGACATGCCGCGAACCGGCGAGGCGGCCACCGTTGGTTTCCGCCCCCGCGCCGCCTCGTTGACGCCGGGAGGGCTGGCGCTTGGCGGCTGCCGGCTTGTCCTAAGCGAGCATATGGGGGCCGAGAAACTGTTGCATTTCGATTGGCACGGCCAGGCCGTCCGCGTGCTGACACAGGATGACGCCCCCCAGATTGACGAGATATGCACCGTCTATCTGGGTGACGCTGCGCCGCATGTCTTCGATAACAACGGCATCCGCCTGCGCATGAAAGGGGACCGTCAGTGAGCACGCTTTCGGCAAAGTCAGCAACCTTCTCGCGCGGTGTTGTCCTGACCATTTCCGTCGCGGCGCTGGTAATGGTCTTTCAGCCCTTCTCAATCATCGTTTTCGCGATCGGCTGCGTGCTGGCCTTTGCATCCGCGCTGGTGTTCAACCTGATGCCCATCCTGCAGGAGGGCGTACGCTGGGCGCTGGTCGGCAGGGCTGCATTGATCATTCTGGCGGTTTTCGCCGTCATCTTCGCGCTCGCCGTCGCCGCCACCTACGGCTACGTCCTCTACCTCCAAGCGCAGTGATACGCCCATGAAAAACCGCTGGAATTCCGCCGAAGCCCCGACCGGCGATCTGGAACTGCGGGCCTATACCTCCAGGCTCATCGGCATCGACCCGACACTCGTGTTGCATGGTGGGGGAAACACATCGGTCAAGACCACCGTTACAGACCCTTTCGGGGACGAGATCGAGGCAATCTTTGTCAAAGCGTCCGGCTTCGACCTTGGCAAGATGGGGACCGAGGGGTTCACGGGCCTCGCGCTAAAGCCCCTGCTGCGCCTCGCTGAACTGGAAAGGTTAAGCGACCCGGACATGGTCCGCGAAGTCAAGCGCACGCAGCTTGAGCCCACCGCCGCCAACGCGTCGATCGAAGCGATTGTGCATGGGGTTATCCCGCTCAAATTCGTCGATCATTCCCATGCGGATGCCATTCTAACCCTGTCGAACGGAAACTTCCCGGACACGGTTTGGGCCGATCTGTTTGGCCCCTCCATTGCGGTGCTGCCCTATGTGAAGCCCGGTTTTGATCTGGCGCGGCAGATCAAGGCGTTTCGAGACGAGGGCGGCTTTGAGGGGTGCGAGGGGTTGGTTTTAGAGCATCACGGGCTCTTCACCTTCTCAGAAAACGCGGAGGACGCCTATGTCCGGCATATCGATCTGGTCGATAAAGCCGAAACCCATCTGTCGCGCTCCTTCGGTGCCCTAACGCCAACGCCGCCGGAAACACACGACGCGGTGGCCCTGGCCAAGATACGCAATGCGGTTGGCGCCCTTGCCGGTTCGCCGGTCATCTCCCGGCCGGCATGCTCGGTGCCGGCGGATAAGGTCGCCGCATTGGCGGAGATGTCCAGAAACGGCACCGTCACACCGGAACATGTGATCCACAACAAACCCTTCCCCGCCGTAATAGGCGCTAACCCGGAAGACGGTCTGGCGAAATTCGCGGCCGACTATCAGGCCTATTTCGACCGTGCCAATGACTCCAGTCTGACGAGGCTACCGCTTCACCCCCATTGGGCATTGTTTGAAACGGGCGATATCCGCAGTTTCGGACCCAATCTCAAACGGGCGAATATCTCCGCCGACGTGATCCGAACCACCGCACGCGCCCTGCTCTACGCGGATGCCGCAGGCGGCTGGCAGGGCTTGACCGAAGCGGACCTGCGCGGGCTGGAGTATTGGGAGCTTGAGCAAGCCAAGCTGAAGCAAACCTCCAAGGGGCCGGAATTGACCGGCAAGGTCGCCTTGGTGACGGGCGCCGCCTCAGGCATCGGTCTTGCCACGGCCAAGGCGTTGCATGCACGCGGGGCGGTGGTGGTCGGGTTCGATGTCAACCCCGATACGCCCGACATCCTGCAAGGGTCCGGGCTTGAAGGCAAAGTCGTGGATGCAACCGACGATGCCGGAACCCGCGCCGCGATCGATGACATGGTTCAGGCCTATGGCGGGCTGGACATCCTGGTATCCAACGCCGGGATATTCCCCTCGGGCCAATATGTGGCCGAGATGGATGATGCGACCTGGGGCAAATCCATGGCGCTTAACC
This sequence comes from Alphaproteobacteria bacterium, assembly GCA_028277405.1. GTDB lineage: Bacteria > Pseudomonadota > Alphaproteobacteria > DSM-16000 > Inquilinaceae > JANQGH01. The sequence continues at coordinate 11,732 of JANQGH010000067.1, forward strand.
TCGATGCCCATATGCGCCTGGTAAGGGCCGCGATCCCGATTATGGAACATGGGTTCGATCCGGCGATTGTATTCACGGCCTCGCGGAATGTGACCGCCCCCGGCCCTGGGGCATCCGCCTATAGTGTCGCCAAGGCCGGCATGACGCAGTTGATGCGCGTGCTGGCGTTGGAGCTCGCCCCAAAAGGCATCACCGTGAACGCGCTCCACCCTGATGCGGTCTTCGACACGGGCGCCTGGACGCAAGACGCGCTGGAACGCTCGGCAAAACGCTACGGGGTTAGCGTTGAGGAGTACAAGGCGAGAAACCTTCTGAAGGCCGAGATCACGTCGAACGACATCGCAAACGCGGTGACGGTACTGGTGAATGGAATGCTGAGAGTCACAACCGGCGCGCAAATTCCGGTCGATGGCGGCAACGAGCGGGTGATTTGAAACACTGCACAAAAGCACGGACACTGGTCACCGGTACCAGCAGGCCGGTCAAGGAGGCCGGCTTGCACGGCGAGACCTCAGTCGAATGATTTGCGGCGGCGGTGGCGCGGCGCCATGATCTTCTGCCCCAGCAGATCTATGCCTGGCGCCGCCGCTCGACAGTCTGCCTTCGGATCCCGATGCGCTGCGCGCTATCATCGCCCCGATTGCCCTCAACCGAAAAAACGCACTCTTCGCCGGCCATGACGCGGGCGCCGAAAACTGGGCGGTCATCGCCTCGCTCATCGAGACCCGCAAGCTCAACGGCATCGAACCGCACGCCTACTTGACCTCCGTGATCACGGCCATCATCAACGATCACAGGCAAAGCCGGATCGAAGACCTGCTTCCCTGGAACTACGCCGCCAAGGTGTGAGCAGCACACCGCTTACAACTCAAGTCGGCCCCGGATAGCCCAAACGTGTTTGGGAAGCAGTGGTCGTTTCTGGCCAATGATGCGGCCGTGGTTCCAAGCTTTCTTTGACGGGATGACCATCGGCACGTTTGAAGCAGACATAACGGTTCCTCCGAACCGTTCCCCCCACACCGCACCGCCCGAGACACTCGAACGGCCAACGATAGTCAAGAATTCCTGATACCGCCAATGACCGCCTCGAGCCCGAGGACGAAGCCGCTCGCGCGGCATTGGCGCTTGTGGCTGCTGTTGGGCGATGAGCTGACGACTGCTGAGCATTTGGTAGTGGGCCCGCCTGTCTGACGATTGAGGCCTTCTCACTCGACAGACAGGAGGTTGCCATGAGGCAGGAGAGGACGACCCCGCTGCGCGCGCGGATCTTGGTCGACGCCCAGCCCAACGCCCGCTGGTCGCTGGACTTCGTGCACGACCAGCCAGATTACGGGTGCCGGTTCTGGATCCTGAGTATGGTCGATGACGTTACGCGCGAATGTATGTGTGCCATTCCCGACGTGCCGGTCTCCGGCTGGTGTGTCGCGCGGGAACTGAATCGGATCGTCCAGTGCAGTCAATTGGCCGCGACTTGTGAAGCTCAGCTACACGGGTCATGCAATATTCTTAATTTACTTCTTGAGCCGGCATCGGTGATGTGAGGAGAGGATCAAATGAGGCGCCCGGGCCGGATATCGGATTGGATCGGCAGCGCAAGGGAGGGAGCGCTTGAACAGTTGAGATCGTCGCGCTGTCGGTCTGCGCATGAACTGGGTGGAGATCATGGGCCGACCTCGTCGGACAGCCCGCTGGTTGTACACGCGGGACACCGGCTTGCCGATCTCACGCCGCGCCGCACCCGCACTTCAGCATGGAAAACCGAATTGTTCGCGGCTCAAAAGAAAGCCCTAGGGAGGATCAAATGAGACCTAATTCATGGAAGCTGATCGCATCGGCGGCACTTGCGGTAGCGGTCATGGGCAGCACGTTTGCGCATGCCCAGACACTGCGCCTCGCCCATGGCGCCGCACCAGCGAACCCGCGGCACGAGGCTGCTCTGCGCTTCGCCGAGCTCGTCGAGGAAAACACCGACGGCGACATCACAGTCACCGTGTTCCCCTCCGGCCAGCTCGGTGACGAGCGCCAGTCGCTCGAGGCGCTTGCCAGCGGCGCGATCGACTTCGCGCTCGCCGGCACGCCGCTTTTTGCTGCCTATGCGCCGGAACTTGAGCTTCTGGACATGCCCTATCTGTTCACCGACGTAAACACTGCGTGGGAGGTTTTGGACGGCCCTCTGGGCGCGGAACTGACCGCCCCTCTTGTCGATAGCGGCTTTCAGGTCCTTGCCTTTTGGGAGAATGGCCTGCGGCACATTACCAATGATGTCCGCCCGATAAATACTCCTGCCGACATTGACGGCCTGAAGCTGCGCGTTGCCGGCAGCCGGGTGCGACTGGCCACCTTCGAGGCGTTCGGCGCTTCGCCCGTGCCAATCTCCTTCAGCGAGCTCTACCTCGCCCTCAGCCAGGGCGTGGTCGACGGCCAGGAGAACCCACTGGCGAACATTCACAGCGCGCGCTTCGCCGAGGTGCAGGGGTACCTGACGCTCTCGGGCCATGTCTACGGCGCCTTGCCGTTGGCCGTGGCAAGTTCGACCTGGGAGGACCTCAGCGAAGACCACCGGGCGGCGATCATGGCCGCCGCAGAGGCCGCGCGCGATTTCCACCGCCAGCGCGTGCAGGAACTTGAGGCCGAACTCCTGGCCGAGCTCGAAGAAGCCGGCATGGAGGTGAACGCCGTGGAGGACAGCACCCCATTCCAGGATATCGCACGCGAGGTCTGGGGTCTCTATCGCGAGCAATTCGGCGACGAGGCTGTCGACCACGTCATCGAGCTTGCCGGCGCCAACTGACGCACCAGGGGAACGAGGACGGGCATGTTCCTCCGGGTGGTGACCACACTGAATACGGCGGCCTGCCAGCTCTTGCTGACGGTCATCGTGGCCAGCGTGTTCGTGGATGTCGTGATGCGCTACGTCCTGAACGGTGGTTTCCTCGCCGCCGGCGAGTTCGTGCCCTACCTCTTCACCTGGTTCGCCTTCCTTTCCGCTGCGCTGTGCTTCTGGAAGCATGAACACTTCGTCGTCGAATTCATCGTCGACAATTCGGGAGCCTTCCGTCCGCTGATCCTCTGGGTGATCCGGCTGATCGAACTGGCCGCCTTTGTCTGCCTGATCTATTTCGGCTGGCGCACGACCATGGCGCAGATGGCGCAATTCACGCCGTTCCTGCAAATACCCTATGGCCTGGTTTATCTCAGCATCCCGGTATCGGGTGTCTTCATGCTGATCTACGGGCTCTACAACATCGCCGCGCTGGTCGCCCCCGGCCGCGACGGCGGGGATGGCGCCCAATGATCGCGGTCGTCTTCCTAGCCCTGTTCGGGATGATCTTTCTCGGTGTGCCGATCGCGATCGCGATGGCGACGGCCTCGGCGTTCTATTTCCTGACGAGCGGCTTTCCGATGGGCATTTTCATCCAGCAGTTCGCCTCGGGCTCTGGGTCCTTTCCTCTTCTGGCGATCCCGTTCTTCGTCTTTGCGGGGGTTCTGATGAGCGGCGGCGGCATCGCGCGGCGCCTCATCGACTTTGCCAACAAATGCGTGGGCTTCATCTGGGGCGGGCTGGCGCAGGTCTCGATCGCGGGCAGCATGTTCTTTGCCGGCGTCTCGGGCTCGTCCGCCGCCGATTCCGCGGTGATCGGCAATATCCTGATCCCCCAGATGGAGCGGAAGGGCTATCCCAAGGGCTTTGCGGTCGCGATCAACTCGGTCTCTTCGACCGTGGGCATCATAATACCGCCGAGCATCCCGATGGTGATCTATGCCTGGATGGCGGATGTCTCCGTCGGCAAGATGTTCCTTGCGGGTCTGGTACCGGGCGTTCTGTTCGGCCTGATCCAGATGATCATCACCTACTTCATTGCGAAGGATCGCGATTTCCCGCGCGAACCTGCTCCGACCCTGTCGTCGCTGGTGACGTCGTTTAAGGACTCGTTTCTGGCGCTTTTGTTCCCGGCCCTCGTCCTCGGCGGCATTGTGCTCGGCATCGTCACCCCAACCGAGGCCGGTGTCCTTGCGGTGGTTTATGCCCTGATTCTCGGGATGGGCATCTACCGCGACCTAAAACCCCTCGACATGCCGGGCGTGCTGATGGAGACCACTCTGGCGACCGGCTCGGTCATGTTCGTGATCGGCGCGGCCAGCACATTTTCGTGGATCCTGTCGATCGAACAGGTGCCGGGCATGCTGATTGCCTGGTTCGAGTCGATCGAAGGCGGCAGGATTCTGTTTCTCCTTCTCGTGAACATCGCCTGCCTGTTCCTCGGAACTTTCATCGGTGGGACGGGTGCCGCCATCATCCTGATCACGCCGATATTCCTGCCGGTGGCCGAAAGCCTCGGGGTCGACGGCGTCCATCTGGGCGTCATCATGGTGGCGAACCTGGCCATCGGCCTGTTCACGCCACCGGTGGGATCGACGCTCTTGATCTCCTGCCGGATTGCGCGGATGCCGGTACTGACCGGGTTCCGCCACTGCCTGCCGTTCTTCCTGCCTTTGATCGGGGTTCTGCTCCTGATCACCTACGTGCCGGAACTGGTCCTGTTTCTACCGAACCTTCTGATTGGCGGATGACGACCCGCCGCCGGAAATGACAGCCGTCCATGGGGGACACGCATTTGCGACAGAACATCCTGTTCATCATCGCCGACCAGCTGACGCCGCTGGCGATGGGGGCCTATGGCAATCCGGCCGTCAAGACACCCAATCTTGACCGTCTCGCCGCCCAGAGCGCGCGGTTCGACGCGGCGTATACCCCGGTGCCGCTCTGCTCGCCGGCGCGCGCGGCGATGTGCGCCGGCCGCTACGGATCGCGGATCGGGGCTTATGACAACTCCGCGCTCTTTCCGGCGGATGTGCCGACCTATGCTCATTACCTCACCAACATGGGCTACGACGTGGTCGCCTCGGGCAAGATGCATTTCATCGGCCCTGACCAGCTGCACGGCCACCGAGCGCGGCTGACGACGAATATCTACCCCGCCGATTTCTCTTGGGTGCGCAGCCGGGCGTGGGAGGGCAAGCCAGTCTCGTTCCCAGATCGGCTCGGGCCGGCCTATGACCGGGGCGGTCCAGACAATGGCCACGGCATGGGCCGGCGGCGCTGGAACTGGCACCTGGAATACGACGAACGCACCCACTACGCGGCGCTGGAGTATCTGCGCCGCCAGGTTCGGGACGAATGGTACGAGGGCAACGACGACGGGGAACGCCAACCCTTCTTCTTGTCGGTCAGCTATCACCACCCACACCAGCCGTTCCAGGTGCCGCAGAAATACTGGGATCTCTACGAAGGCGTGGAGATTCCGATCCCGGACATTCCGCAGGATATCGAAAAGACCTGGTCGCAACTTGACCGCTGGCTTCACAGCTCTCACGGGCTCGACAAGAAGAACATCGCCACGCCCGAGAACCTGCGGCTGATGCATCGATGTTACTATGGGCTTGTCAGCTATATCGACGATCTGGTCGGCGACCTTCTGACCGCACTGGACGATCTGGGCCTGCGCGAGTCCACAACGGTCGTGTTCGCCAGCGATCACGGCGAAATGCTGGGCACGCGCGGGATGATCCAGAAGCGCTGTTTCTACGAACAATCGGTGCGGGTTCCGCTGCTGATCCGGCGGCCTGGGGCCGCTGGCGGCATAACGGTCAGTGACCCGGTGTCTCTGGTCGACCTCTTGCCGACCTTCGCCGCAATCGCGGGCTATCCGCCCGGGGACATGGCCCCGACCGACGGGATTTCGCTCCTGCCGTATTTCGAGGGCGCGGCGCATCCCGATCGAGCGGTCTTTGCCGAGCAGCATTCCGACGGCGTCTACGGCCCTTCCTTCATGGTGCGCAAGGGTCGCTACAAATACATCCACATCCACGACCATGACAGCCAGCTCTTCGACATGCAGACCGACCCCGAGGAGTGGACGAACCTCGTTGGCCGGCCTGACATGGCCGCGACCGAGCTGGAACTGCGGACCCTTCTTCTGAACAGCTTCGATGCCAGCGCGATCGATCGCGAGATCTCCGACAGCATCGAGCGCCGGCTGATCATCGAAGCGGCGATGAAGATCAACGGATCATCCTGGGATTACGCGCCCACCGAGGACGTGACGTCCATCTACAACCGACAGCGCCATCCCGCGCCGGAGGCGGCCTCCAAGGCGCCGTATCTGAAGCAAGCACGCCCCTAGTGCGGCACGGCTCGCCGCACTTTAATGAGCAAGAGACAGGATACGTATTTCATGGCTTTTTCGCGGAAGCTCGCACAGCCGATGTTGGAGTGCCCGCCCCTGTTGCAGTGGGTATCATGACCGCGTTTCGTCGCCGGCACGCGGCCTCGAATGTTTCGTTGGCGCGGCGGGCGTGGAGTATCCGGCGCAAGGCGCTCCTGATGGGAGAGGTCCAGGGGCAGGGCTATATCGGGCAGGCGCTGGGCGTGGCCGATGTGCTGGCTGCATCGTTTTTTCACGCGCTCGATTACCGCGCCGACGACCCCGAATGGGAGGGGCGGGACCGGTTCCTGCTCTCGATCGGGCATTATGCCATAGCGCTTTATGCCGCGCTGATGGAGGCCGGCATCCTGCCCGAGGACGAGCTCGTAACCTACGGGATGGATGACAGCCGGCTGCCAATGTCGGGCATGGCCTCCTACACGCCCGGGATGGAGATCACCGGCGGCTCGCTCGGCCACGGCCTCGGCATCGCAGTGGGCATGGCGCTGGGGTTGAAGCGCAAGAAGAACCCGGCCTTCGTCTACAACCTGATGTCGGATGGAGAGTTGGGCGAGGGCTCGACCTGGGAGGCAGTGATGTCGGGCGTTCAGCACGGGCTCGACAACCTGATTTGCCTGGTCGATTTCAATAACCAGCAGGCAGACGGTCCGACCCGCGACGCTCTCGCGACCGGTAAGGAAGAGGCCAAGTGGGCGGCCTTCGGCTGGCATGCAGAGCGGGTAGACGGGAACGACATGGCGGCCGTGGTCGAAGCCCTGGACGCGGCCCGTGGGACCGACCATCCAGGCCCGCGCGTCGTGATCTTCGATACAAGAATGTGCAAGGGCGTCGACTTTCTAGAGACCCGCGAGATCACCCATTTCGTGCGCGTGGAGCCCGATGAGTGGTCCAAGGCGCTGGCGGTCCTGGACGCGGGGATGCCGCAATGACGCTGGCCTCGATGAAACGCAAGTACGAACCGCGCAAGGTTCAGCTGGGCCCCGACGGCGAGCGGATCGCAACGAGCGCGATGATTGCCTCACTTGCGGCCGAGGGCTACGACACCATCGCCGCCCCCTTCGGCGAAGCCCTGGTCGAGGTGGCGAGGACCGACGAACGGATCGTTGGCCTTACCGCCGATCTTGCCAAGTACACCGACCTCCATGTCTTCGCCAAGGCGATGCCGGAGCGGTTCTACCAGATGGGTATGGCGGAGGCGCTCTTGATGTCGGCTGCGGCGGGGCTGGCGCGCGAAGGGTTCAATCCCTTCGCCACCACCTATGCCGTCTTCGCCTCGCGCCGGGCCTATGACTTCATCGCCATGGCGGTCGCCGAGGAGAATCTGCCCGTCAAGATCGTCTGCGCGCTCCCGGGCCTGACCACAGGCTACGGGCCAAGTCACCAGGCAACGGAGGATCTCGCGATCTTCCGCGGCTTGCCAAATATGACCATCGTCGATCCCTGCGATGCCGATGATATCGCCGGCATGGTGCCGCAGATCGCCGCCCATGACGGGCCGGTCTATTCCAGGCTCCTGCGCGGCAAGGTGCCCAAGGTGCTGACCCGCCATAAGCCGGATTACCGCTTCGAACTGGGGAAAGCGCAGATGATCCGCGAGGGGCGCGACGTCCTGGTGATCTCAACTGGTTTCATGACCATGCGCGCGCTCGACGCCGCCCAGAAGCTCAAGGCGGACAATGTTGATGTCGCCGTGCTTCATGCGCCGACGCTGAAACCCCTCGACACCGAGACGGTCCTGGCCGAGGCGCGCAATGGTGGGCGGCTCGTCGTCACGGCCGAGAACCACACGGCCGTCGGAGGCCTTGGCGAGGCGGTGGCCGCGACGCTCCTGACCCGTGGCGTGACGCCGCAATTCCGGATGATCTGCTTGCCCGACGAGTTCCTCGAGGCCGGCGCTCTGCCGACGCTGCACGAGATGTACGGGCTTTCGGTCGACAAGGTCGCCGAGCGTATCAAGGGCTGGCTTTGAGTGCCGACGAGACATGAGAGGAAGGGTTCATGGGGCTTCTAGGTGACAGGACGGCGATCGTGACCGGCGCGGCCTCGGCCCGCGGTCTGGGGCGCGCAACGGCGGCACTTTTCGCCGAACACGGCGCGACGGTGGCGATCCTGGACCTCGACCCTGCTGCGGCCGAGGCCAGGGCGGCCGAGCTCGGGGCGGGTCATGTCGGGCTGGCGTGCGACGTGACCGACAAGGCGGCCTGCGCCGGGGCGGTCGAGACGCTGCTCACGCAATGGGGGCGCATCGATGTGCTGGTCAACAATGCCGGGATCACCCAGCCTCTTAAGATCATGGAGATTGCGCCGGAAAACTACGACGCGGTGACCGACGTGAACCTGCGCGGCACGCTCTATATGAGTCAGGCGGTGATCCCGTCGATGATCGACAGGAAATCGGGCGCGATCGTCAACCTCTCCTCGGTCTCGGCACAGCGCGGCGGCGGCATCTTCGGGGGGCCGCATTACTCGGCGGCCAAGGCCGGCATCCTCGGCCTGACCAAGGCCATGGCCCGCGAGCTTGCCCCCGACGGCGTGCGGGTCAACGCGATCTGCCCCGGCTTCATCGCCACCGACATCACGGCGGGCAAGCTGACCGAGGAGATGCGCGCGAACGTGCTGGCCGGCATCCCCATGGGTCGCGCGGGCTCAGCCTCCGACGTTGCCGGCTGCGCCCTGTTCCTGGCCTCCGACCTTTCCGCCTACTGCACCGGCACCGAAGTCGACGTGAACGGCGGCGCGCTCATCCATTGAGCCGATAGGCGGCGCCTGCCGCGACCATCAAGGTTGCAGGCCGCCCAGCAGGTCGGAGGGGTCCACTTGCCGGAAGCTGCATCCTCGCCGCGTCAGGAACCCGCGTAGGCGCAGCTCGTGGTCTTCGCAGGTGGCCATCAGCCAATCGTGGACATGTTTCACGATCCGTCTGTTGTGATGCCGCCTCGGGCACACGAACCAATAGGCGGCGAAATCGATCACCGCATAGTCCGGGCAGAGCGGAACGAGTTCTCCGCGCTCCAGCTCAGACAGGCATAGCGACGCGCTGTCCAGCGCCACCCCGCCGCCCTGCTTGGCAATTTCGATCGACATCGAAGACCGGTCGAAGCGGAATGGGTAGACCAGGCCCGGGATATCGATCTTGTTGGCGGCCAGCCAGAAATCCCATCGGTAGAGCATCTTCACGCTCTCAATCAGTCGCGCATTCGCGATCTGTTCCGCCGGATCGGATGAGATGTCTCGCAGGCGCTCGAGATAGGACGGGCTGCACATCGGCAGGACCAGGTCGTTCATCATCCGTTCGACCGACAGACCCGCCCATGCACCGGTTCCATAGCGCAGATCGGCATCAACCAACTCGGTCTCGAAAGTCGTGAATTCAGGCGACGCATCGATGCGAATGTTCCATTCGGGATGCGCATCTGCGAACGCGGTGATCCTGGGACCCAGCCAGCGGACGCCGAAACTGGGTCCGACCCGTAGATTCAGACTGCGCTGTTCGATCTGCCGGCCGATAGCGGTGCGGGTGTTGCGCAACGCGGCAAAGGCTTGGAATGCCGTTTGGTAGAGGCGGTCGCCTTCGATCGTGAGATGGAGGCGCCGCTTCTCACGTCGAAAGAGAAGCACCCCAAGTTGAGCCTCGAGGGCGCGGACCTGCTGACTGACCGCCGAAGGCGAAATGCCGAGTTCCTCTGCCGCTTTTGCAACTGTTCCGTGCCGGGCGACGGCTTCGAAGTATTCCGTCGCCTTCAAGTTGATTTCCCGCATTTCACCCCCTCACGGCGATCTTCGGATTGAACCATGCAATCCCGGCGGCGCCTTTGAAACCGCAGTACCAACCAGCCCGGTGTACGCGAACTGCGTCGAACCCACATGGGACCCGACACTCCACCGGGCATGGTCCAAAGCGGCATTGGACTAGGACAGGGCCACGCCAGGCAAGGTTCCACTATTGGTCACGATGTGCGTCAGAAACGCTTGAAACTACATTTGGTCGACCAGCTGTTGTGCCGTCATGCCTTCAAATCTCTGTCTAAGCTCCGACAGCCAGTGAATGGCCGAGGTGTCCGATCGGTCAACCCAGCGATGCGCTAGAGCGAGAACTCCGTAAAGGCGGCCCGGACAAATCATGTGTTACCAACTTGACCTCTCCATGAGGAGCGGAGGTCTGGCCAGGAACGACTGACGTGGAGAACGCGCCTGACTGAAGCCGGAAGTTTAGATCCAGGCCTGCTAGACCAGTTAAGACCACGCTAGCGATTGTCCTCCTCGCCTGCGCTCAGGTCATTTGGCTGCTCGACCACTTGAATTCGGTCAATGGCAGCTTTCGGGAGGGTTCGCAAAAAATCGGTCGATCTCACCGGCGCCACCGTCCCGACAGGGACATCGGTTCCGCCGCGGCGGAATTCTTGGACGTTGTTTCTTCTAAGCTGCAGCCTCCTTCCTTGACCAAAAGAAGTCGGTTCCATCGCACCACATGCGATGCAGGATGACCGCCAGCCTTCTTGCCACGGCGATCTTGGCCTTTTTGAAACCGATGCGTCGGCTGAGGCGCAGGCCCCAGGCTTTATGATGAGAAAGCCACTTATGACTCGGTTTTTCATCTTCGTCTTCCGGCGCAGATAAGAACGCGAGTTGTCCCCCTCGACGAGAATGCCAAACGTCTCCCATTCGCTGGCGTTCCCCGATTTTGAAGGTGTCCCGTCAACGATCCGGGCCGGCACAAACAAGGCACCGACGAACGGGCATTCCACGGTTGTGACAAGCCTCGTGACCTATCGGCATCCGGAGTAGGCATCCTTGAGTTGGCGAAAACGACGAACGCTCTGGTAGAACGCGGTCGATGCCCCGGAAAATAGGAGTTTTGCTACCAATTCACACGGACACCCGCAGTGGCCTGGACCACCGTGACGCCATCGCCGTCGATCGGGAAGCGATAGTCGCCATCGAGGTACAGGTTGATACCCACTGCTCCTTCGATGGCCAGCAGGTTGATCCCGCCACCGACTTCGACGCTGGTCGGCGATCGGTCGAACTCAATGTCGTCGCCGCTGATACTGACCCCCTCGGTGTCAAAGAAATCGTGGATCAGGTTGGCGTCGGCGTAGGCTGACCACCCCGTGCCGCTGACACCTCGATCCCCTGTCTCGACCGCGAGCCCAAACCGGCCCTCAAGGCTTTCGCTCGTGTCCCAGACAACAGTGTTGCCAAGCTGGTCGGTAAAGTCGTCGAATGAGACCGACTGATAGACGAGTTGAGCTTGGGGAACCAAACTGAAGCCGGGGGCGATTTCGGCGGAATAGCCAACCTCAAGGCTGGTGCCGAAACCCCAGCCGTCGGGCGAGCCGAGCGCACCCTCTTCCCGCGCCGACATGTCGACTTGGTAAGCCGTCGCCTGGGCAAGAGCGTCGGCGTAGAGGCCGTTCGCTCCATACCAGGTCAACGATGCGCCACCGCCATAGGCGTCCATGTCGACCGTGCCAGCGTCGGAACCGTCGAGCGCATCGGCGTTGGTATCGGATGTGGCCCAATGGGCAAAAACGCCGCCGATCAACTGGCCATCCGTGCCTTGGTAGAGCCGTCCGTCAATGCCGCCTTGCACGAACCACTGATCGGTGTCGTAGCTGGCGTCAGGCGCCCCAGAACTGGTTTCGATCGCCCCGTCGCCATCGATCCAGGAGCCGCTGACCCGAAACCAGGTTCCAAACGCGTCGCGATCAGAACCATCCGACACGCCGTTTGCGCCATGGCCGATCTCGCGCAGTCCGACCCGCTCCCACAACGTGCCGATCAAGTCGCGGCCGAGATTGAGAGCGGCCGGCTGAACGGAGAGGAAGACAAAGGCCGGATCGACGATATTCACCCCGCCGAAAGGCCCCGGCGCCAGTTCCGGTCGCACGTACCAGGTGCCGACGCCGTCATCGAGCGACAGGGTGTAGCTATAGATACCAAGTTGCTGGGTGACGAAAAAGTCACCGTCCGCGGTATTGCCGTCAACGGTAATCACGGCAATGCCGGGATCGCCGGTATCCTGCACCACCCCGCCGACCGCATCGACGGTCACCCCAGTCGGGCTGCCGGCGACGCTGCCGCCGATGTTGAACATGTCTGCGGTATCGGCGACGAAGTTGACGTCAATGGCGATCGTGCCGCCGCCGTTGAAATCGCCCGATGTGGTCAGCTGGTCTCCAGCGTTGCCGTCGGCGAAGGTCAGAAGGCCCTCAACGTGGTTGAAAGTCTCAAGACCGGCCCACGTCGCGGTCTCGTCGGCTGCGCTGTCGTCGGCCACCCGAATCGTCGCGCCGGCGAGATTGTTGAGTGTGTCGCTTCCACCGGCAAAATCGGACGTGCCGGTGTTGGTCCACAGACCAGTATTGTTGAAGCTATCTCCCATTGCGGTTGCTTCGATACGGCCGAGTATTGTACCGCTTGACCCGTTGATGATCTGCATTCCGACGAGGTCCGAGACCGCTTTGAATGCCAAGTCTCCGGGCGACTGCGACAGGCTGCGAATGATGCCGTTGTTGGTGGCTATGAAATTGCCGGAGGAGCCAACGTGATTGGCAAAGACGCCCCCGTATGCCCCTTCCACCGTCGCACCCTTCGACAGAGTGATCGACAGATCGGCGCCGCCCTTATTGTATGCGTTGATGCCGTATTTCCCGTTGCCGGTGACACCGTCGGTGACGGTGATCGACATTTTCCCGGAGGAGTCGCTGTACGCATCGATGCCGTACACGTCGCCGACAACCTTTGCGGCCGAGATGGTGACGTCGCCACCGGAGTAACTCTTTGCCACAATACCGGAGCCGCCGGTCCCGGTGACCGCATCGGTGACCGTGATCGACAGGAACCCGGTGCCCGTGTTTTTGGCGTTGATGCCGTTTTCACTTCCGCTGACGGCCGCGGCCTCAATGGTGAGGTCGGTACCGGCGGTGACGGCGTTGATGCCGTTGCCGTTGCTTCCCGTGATCGTGCCGGCGCCCGTGATCGATAGCGCGCCATTTTGAGTGAAAGCGAAGACGCCGCCGGTTGCCCCGTCCACGGTCGCGCCCTTTGACAGGGCGATGGACAGGTCGTCACCACCCTTATTGTCCGCCTTGATCCCGTATTGCCCGTTACCGGTGACGCTGTCGGTGACGGTGATCGACATGTCCCCGGAACCGTCGCCATACGCATCGATGCCGTATTTGTTGCCGACAACCGATGCGACGGAGATGGTGACGTCGCCGCCAGCGTAGTTCCTTGCCACGATACCCGAGCCGCCGGTCCCGGTCACCGCATCGGTGACCGTGATCGAAAGGAACCCGGTGCCCGTGTTCTTGGCGTTTATGCCGTTTTCACTTCCGCTGACGGCCGCGGCCTCAATGGTCAGGTCGGTGCCGGTGTTGACGGCGTTGATGCCGTCGCCGCTGTTTCCCGTGATCGTGCCGGCGCCCGTGATCGACAGCGCGCCATTTTGAGTGAAGGCGAACACGCCGCCGGTAGCCCCGTACACCGTCGCGCCCTTTGACAGTGCGATGGACAGGTCGTCGCCGACCTTATTGTCGGCCTTGATCCCGTACTTCCCATTGCCGGTGACGCTGTCTGTAACCGTGATCGACATGTCCCCGGACGAGGCGCTATACGCATCGATGCCGTACGCGTCGCCGACAGCCGATGCGACGGAGATGGTCACGTCGCCGCCGGAGGAGTTCTTTGCCAAGATGCCGGAGCCGCCGGTCCCGGTCACCGTATCGGTGATTGTGATCGAAAGGGACCCGGCGCCCGTGTTCTTGGCATTGATGCCGTTTTCACTTCCGCTGACGGTCGACGCCTCAATGGTCAGATCGGTGCCGTCGTTGACGGCGTAGATGCCGTTGCCCTTGCTCCCCGTGACCATGCCGCTGCCTGTGATCGATAGCGGGCCGTACTGGTTAAGGGCGTATATGCCGCCTGCTGCCCCTTCAACCGTCGCCCCCGACAGCAGCGCTATCGTCGTGCTGGAGCCGCCAATGTTAGATGCCCGGATCCCGTAATTGCCGTTACCGGTGACGCTGTCGGTGACGGTGATCGACAGATCTCCCTGGACGTTGTAGACGTCGATGCCGAATTTATTGCCGACAACCGTCGCCGCGGTGATGGTGACGTAATCGCCGGAATAATTGGACGCTTTGATCCCGGAACCACTGATGCCGCTGACCGTTCCGGATGCGGTCAAGGATAGTGAGCCCTTAAAGTTCCGCGTGCTGATACCATCGCTGCCGCCACTGACGTCGGCGGCAGAAATGGTCAAGCCACCGGAGTAGCTGAACGCATAGATGCCATTATCGGTGCCGCCAGTTACCGGGCCTGTCGTGTCGATCTTCACAGGCCCCGCACCATAGTTCTGCACGACAATTCCGTTCTGGCCGCCGCTGACCGACGTCGCCGAGATGGTCAACTCAGTGCCGGCGGTTGTGTTGAACGCGGTGATACCGCTGCCGGTCTTCCCGGTGACGGAACCGTCAGAGGTGATGGAAAGCGCACCCGAGCCCGAATTGTACCCGTCGATGCCGTTCGTGTCTCCGAAGACCGCCGAAGAAGAAATCGTCAAGTTGCCGGATCCCGCATGTTTGGCAGCAATACCGGATCCGCTATTCAGCCCGTAAACCGGGCCCGTCGCTTTGATCGACGTTGCACCGCTGCCAGTGTTGTTGGCGTAGATGCCATCTGTTCCGCCGCTGACGTTCTTTGTCGAAACCGTCAGGTCGGTACCGGCGTTGAGCGCATAAACGCCGTTTCCGCTCGTTCCGGTCACATCGGTTACCGTGATCGACAACGCGCCGCCGCCTAGGTTTTTCGCGTTAACGCCATCTGCTCCGCCGGCAACCGTCAGTCCCGAAATGGTCAGGCCACCTGCACCGGCGTTGATGGCGCTGATGCCGTTGCCGGTTGCCCCGGTGACCGGGCCGTAGGCGGTAATCGATAGGGCACCCTTGCCATATGAATTGTCTGCGGTAATGCCATTCCCTCCTCCCTCGACGGCAAACGCCGAAATGGTGAGGTCGGTTCCCGCATTGATAGCGAGAATACCGCTACCACCCGCCGCAGTGACCTGGCCTGTTGCTGTGATCGATAACGCGCCGAAGCCAAAGTTGTTGGCAAATACGCCGTCAGTTCCTCCCGCGACAGATCCCGCCGATATGGTGAGGTCCGTGCCACCACCATTGAACGCGTATATGCCCTTGCTACTCGTCCCGGTGACTGTTGAGGCGGTGATCGACAGCTCGCCGCCTCCGGTGTTCTTAGCGACGATCCCTGAGGACGCACCGGTGATCGGGTTCGTGCCTGCCTGAGTGAATTTCAGGCCTCCATTAGACACGATACTGAATGCATCAGCGCCGGCAGTGGTGACGTCGATGCCGAAGGTCGGGTCGGCCGTCACGACAACGGGGCCGATGCCTTCTCCAAGACTCTGCTGCTTGTCAGTCGCCGGATCGGGCGCGCCCGAGCAGGTGAAATTGAACCCGCCATTGTCGACGCAATCGCCCGCACCGGCTTGGCGACCGTAACCGGCGATCAACAGGCCGCCGAGCGCAACGCCCATAATCAACTGATTGCGGAGCGCTTTCTGCCTGCACCGTTTGCATGATTGCAACTGACACTTCCCGCTTTTGCCAAACACGTCCCGACCTCACCCATCACGCGCGCCACTCTTTAGCCGCAGAATGAGACTACCTACTTTAGTCGGGTAACTGCATAGCAGAATCAGAAGACAAACCTTGTTTGCCCGACGATGTGTTCGTTAGTGCAGGTGACCATCTTCCCTGAATTCGGTCCATGAGGAGAGTGAGTTTTCCCGTAGATTGTGGAGAGAGGGAGAACTCGAGATGAAGCGCAGTCGGTATAGCGAGGAACAGATCA
>JANQGH010000085.1 GCA_028277405.1 Alphaproteobacteria bacterium
GAGATCGCCTCTGCACCCGCCGGTCAGTCCTCCGCGCTGCCGCCGCGCCGCCCGACTGCCGCATCGCCAGCCCCCGCCCCGGCACAACCGACAACGCCGCTGCAGGCCCTGCTGGCCAATTTCCGCGCCCAGCAGACCGCCGAACGGACAGGAGCCGGTCAATGAGATCCCGACTGAAGCGGCGCCGCGACGACAGCCGGCAGGGCGTCCTGCCGCTGGTCCTGAAACCCCGGCGAGACACCGCAGCCGGCCGTCACGACGATCCGGCAGAACGGGCCCTGGAGCTTGGCCGCCGGCGGCTGGCCATCACCGGCGTCCTCTTTCTCCTTGCTTTCCTCGCAGTCGGCGGGCGACTGGTCGACGTCGCCGCCATGGGCGGTGGTGGCGAGCCGCGCCTCCCCGGCATCGCCGCCACCGAACTCCCCGGTCTGCGCGCCGACATCACCGACCGCAACGGCGAGATCCTGGCCACCACCCTGCCGACCGCGTCGCTCTACGCCGACCCCGCGCTGGTCATCGACCCGCTGGAGGCGGCGGAGATGCTGGTCGCGGTGCTGCCGGATCTGGACTACGACACGGTTTTGGCGGCGCTACAGTCGAACCGCCGTTTCGTGTGGCTGCGCCGGGGCCTGACGCCGAGCGAGCATCATCAGGTCAACCGGCTGGGCCTGCCCGGCATCGCCTTCCAGAATGAGGACCGGCGCTACTACCCGTTCGGGCGGCTGACCGGCCATGTGGTCGGGTTCACCGATGTCGATGGCCAGGGCCTGGCCGGCATCGAGAAATCCATGGACCGCCGCCTGCGCAGCCAGGGCGAACCGCTCCGGCTGTCGATCGATGTGCGGGTGCAGTCGCTGCTGCATCGCGAGCTGCAGGCGGCCATCGACGAGTTCCAGGCGATCGGCGGCGCCGGGCTGGTGATGGACGCCAATACCGGTGAGATCGTCGCCATGGTGTCGCTGCCGGATTTCAGCCCGGCCCGCCCCCATGCGGCGCCGGAGATTGGCCGATTCAATCGGACCACGCTCGGCGTCTACGAGATGGGGTCGACCTTCAAGATCTTTAACACCGCCATGGCGCTGGACAGCGGCACCATGGCGCTCTCGGACGGCTTCGACACCACCGACCCGATCCGCGTCGGCCGTTACGTCATCAACGACTTCCACCCGGAGCGGCGCTGGCTGTCGGTGCCCGAGATTTTCATGCACTCGTCCAATATCGGCTCGGTGCACATGGCGCTCGAGGCCGGGACCCGCACCCAGCAGGACTATCTCGACCGCTTCGGGCTGATGCGCATGCCGGCGGTGGAGCTGCCGGAAGTCGCCATGCCGATGGTCCCGCACCCCTGGCGCGAGATCAACACGATGACCATCGCCTTCGGCCACGGCCTGGCGGTGAGCCCGGTGCAGCTGGTCGGCGCGGTCTCCACCGCGGTCAATGGCGGCGTGTTGCGCGCGCCGACCCTGCTGGCCCGCGAGGACGGTGCTCCGGCCCCCGGACTCCGGGCGATTTCCGAAGATACGTCGGACGTCCTGCGGCGGCTGATGCGGCTAACCGTGCTGTCGGGAACCGGCGCCCACGCCGATGCCGAGGGCTACCTGGTCGGCGGCAAGACCGGGACCGCGGAAAAGGCCCAGGGAAGCGGCTACAGCCGGCGCGCATTGCTGTCGTCTTTCGTCGCGGCTTTTCCCATGACAAGCCCCGAATATGTCGTATTTGCCATGCTTGATGAGCCGCAAGGCAATGAGCGCACCTATGGCTACGCCACGGGTGGTTGGGTAGCGGCGCCGCTGGTCGGACGGGTGATCGAGCAGATGGGGCCGATGGTCGGTCTTGCACCGCTCGACCCCAACGCGCCTGACATCCAAGAGGCGATGCATGTGGACCTTCCCGGGGCGGATCAACTCCCCGGCACCGCGCTGGCAGCCTACGCGAACTGATGTTGTTGATGACCGGACCGCGCATCGAAGCCGCCGCTGACGGAGTGCCCGAGATCACCGGGCTGACGGCGGATTCGCGCGCGGTGGAGCCCGGCTTCCTGTTCGCCGCCCTGCCCGGCAGCCGGGTCGATGGCCGCGACTTCATCGACCAGGCCGTCGCCAAGGGGGCAACCACCATCCTGGCGCCGACCGGCACGACCCTGCCCGCCACCATCACCGGCGTGGAGCTGATCACCGACGACCGGCCGCGCCGGCGCTTCGCAAAGATGGCCGCGGCCTTCTACGGCGAGCAGCCCGGCACGATCGCCGCTGTCACCGGCACCAACGGCAAGACCTCGACCGCCAACTTCGCCCGCCAGATCTGGGAGAAGCTGGGAAAGTCGGCCGCCAGCCTCGGCACGCTCGGAATCACCGCGCCGGGCATGGAGCAATATGGCGCGCTCACGACCCCCGACCCGGTGGCGCTGCATGCCAGCCTCGCGGAACTCGCCGAGGCCGGCATCACCCATCTGGCGATGGAGGCGTCGTCGCACGGGCTCGATCAGCACCGGCTGGACGGCGTGCGCGTCACCGCCGCCGGCTTCACCAATCTGAGCCGCGACCATCTCGACTATCACGGCACCATGGAGGCCTATCTGGCCGCCAAGGGCCGGCTGTTCGACGAGGTCCTGGAACCGGGCGGCACCGCCGTGCTGAACGCCGACGCGCCGGAATGCCCGGCCCTGGCGGCGCGGGCCGAGGCGGCCGGCCGGCGGGTCCTGCGCTATGGCGCCCAAGGCACCGACATCCAGCTCGACACCGCGACGCCCCAGCCGCGCGGACTGGACCTCAAGTTGACCGTCCGGGGCCGGACCGTCGACATCCAGTTGCCGCTGGCCGGCGCCTTCCAGGCAGCCAACGCGCTGTGCGCGCTGGGCCTGGTGCTGGCGGACGGATCGGAGCCGGATTCGGCGATCGCCGCGCTGGAAGGTCTGACCGGGGTGCGCGGCCGGCTGGAGCTGGTGGCACAGCACCCCAACGGCGCCGCCGTCTATGTCGACTACGCCCACACGCCGGACGCGCTGGAGACCGTGCTCACCGCCCTGCGCCCGCATACCCGCGGCAAGCTGGTCGCGGTGTTCGGCTGCGGCGGCGACCGCGATCCCGGCAAGCGGCCGGTGATGGGAGCCACGGTGGCGCGTCTGGCCGATCGGGCCATCGTCACCGACGACAATCCGCGGACAGAGGACCCCGCGACCATTCGCGCCGCCGCGCTGGCGGCGTGTCCAGGAAGCATTGAGATCGGCGACCGGGCGGAGGCAATCCGCACGGCGATCGCCGGCCTGGCACCGGACGACGTGCTGGTGATCGCAGGCAAAGGGCATGAAACGGGACAAATCGTCGGCGAGGACGTCCATCCCTTCGACGACGCCGAACACGCCAGAGCCGCCGCCGAAGACCTCGGCGCCACGGCCCCGGCGGGAGACTCAAGATGAGCAAGAAGCCCTTGTGGACCGCCCAGGATGTGGCGGCAGCGACCAGCGGAACCCCGATCGGCGACTGGGCCGCCAGCGGCGTGTCTATCGACAGCCGCACCGTGGAGCCCGGCGATCTGTTCATCGCCCTGGTCGGGCCGAACTTCGACGGTCATGACTACGCCGCCGACGCGCTGAAGAAGGGCGCGGCCGCCGCCATGGTGCATCGGCCGCCGAAATCGGTCGATCCGGACGCGCCGCTGGTGGTGGTCGACGACACCATGGAGGCGCTGACGGCGTTGGGCACCTATGCCCGGATGCGCTTCGGCGGCCGCATCGTCGCCGTGACCGGCTCGGTGGGCAAGACCAGCAGCAAGGAGGCGCTGCGCACGGCCCTGTCGGCCCAGAAGCCGACCTTCGCCACCACGGGCAATCTGAACAACCATTGGGGCGTGCCGCTGAGCCTGTCCCGCATGCCGGCCGGCCATGCCTACGGCGTGCTGGAACTGGGCATGAACCACGCCGGGGAGATCGAGCCGCTGTCGCGGCTCTGCAAGCCGGACGTCTCGGTTATCACCACCGTCGAGGCGGTGCATCTGGAGAATTTCGAGAACGTCGAGGGCATCGCCGACGCCAAGGCTGAGATCTTCGCCGGCATGGACCCGGCCGGCACCGCGGTGCTGAACCGCAACAACCGGCACTTCCCCCGTCTCGTCGCCCATGCCCGCACCGCCGGCATCGGCCGGGTGTGGAGCTTCGGCGAGCATCCCGACGCCGAGGCGCGGCTGCTCGACTGCTCGCTGCACGCCACCTGCAGCGCCGTCAGCGCGTCGATCTGCGGCGAGGTGCTGCAGTATTCCCTGTCCGTGCCCGGCCAGCACTGGGTGCTGAACAGCCTGGGCGTGCTGCTGGCGGTCAAGGCGCTGGGCGGCGACATTGCCGCCGCGGCGCGGGCGCTGTCCAAGATCCAGCCGCTGAAGGGCCGCGGTGCCCGCAGCCGCATCCGCGTGCTGCAGGACGACCAGGTCAGCGCCTTCACCCTGATCGACGAGTGCTACAACGCCAGCCCGACCTCCGTCGCCGCCTCGCTGGCGGTGCTGGGCACCACAGACCCGGATGGCGGCGGCCGCCGCATCGCCGTGCTGGGCGACATGCTGGAGCTTGGCGAGCAGGCGTCGGACATGCATGTCGGGCTGAAGCAGCCCCTGGTCGCCGCGGATGTCGACCTGGTCTACGCCTGCGGCCCGCACATGGCCGCACTCTACGATGCGCTGCCGCCTTCGATGCGCGGCGCCTACGCGCCGGACAGCCGCGAGCTGGCGGTCAAGGTCGCCGAGGCCGCCCAACCGGGCGACGTGATCATGGTCAAGGGCTCGCTGGGCAGCCGCATGGCGCTGGTGGTCGACGCGCTGCAGGCGCTCGACACCGGCGATGACGGGCAGTCGGGGCTGATGTGCCGGCCCCGGGCGGTGAACGGAGGCTAGCGGTTGCTCTACAACCTCCTCTTCCCGCTGGCGGACGAGTTCATCGTCTTCAACCTGTTCCAGTACCTGACGTTCCGCACCGGCGGCGCGCTGATGACGGCGCTGGTCGTCGCCTTCGTGATCGGGCCGTCGCTGATCCGCGGGCTGCGCTCGCGCCAGGGCGCCGGCCAGCCGATCCGCGACGACGGGCCGGAAGCGCATTTCGCCAAGCGCGGCACCCCCACCATGGGCGGGCTGATGATCCTGATCAGCGTGCTGATCTCGACGCTGCTGTGGGCCGACCTGACCAACGCCTATGTCTGGATAGTCCTGCTGGTGACGACCGGCTTCGGGCTGATCGGCTTCTTCGACGACTATCTGAAGCTGACCAAACGCAATTCCCGCGGCCTGCCGGGGCGCGTGAAGCTGCTGTTCCAGGTCCTGATCGCCGTCGTCGCCACGCTGTTCACCATCGCCGCCTCCGGGGATCTGATGGCGGACCGGTTCGGCCTGCCGGTGCCGGTTTCCTCCTTCTCAACCGGGCTGGCCGTTCCCTTCGTCAAGGACGTGCTGATCCAGCTGGGCTGGTTCTTCGTGCCCTTCGCCGCGGTGGTGATCGTCGGCGCCTCCAACGCCGTCAACCTGACCGACGGTCTGGACGGGCTGGCGATCGTTCCGGTGATGATCGCCGCCGGCTGCTTCGGCTTCATCAGCTATCTCGCCGGCAATGTGATCTTCTCCGACTACCTGCAGATCCATCATGTCGCCGGGGCCGGCGAGCTGTCCGTGGTGTGCGGCACGCTGATTGGTGCCGGGCTCGGGTTTCTCTGGTTCAACGCGCCGCCGGCCATGGTGTTCATGGGCGACACCGGCTCGCTCTCGCTGGGCGGCGCGCTCGGCGCCATCAGCGTCGTCACCAAGCACGAGCTGGTGCTGGCGATCATTGGCGGGCTGTTCGTGCTGGAGACGGTCTCGGTCATCGTCCAGGTAGCGTCCTTCAAGCTGACCGGACGGCGGGTCTTCCGCATGGCGCCGCTGCACCACCACTACGAACAGAAAGGCTGGGCCGAACCGACCATCGTTATCCGCTTCTGGATCATCGCCGTGATCCTGGCCCTGATCGGCCTATCGACGTTGAAGCTGAGGTGAGGTGAATGATTAACCTCGGCTTCCTCAAAGGAGAGACAGTCGCCGTACTCGGGCTCGGCAAGTCGGGCATGAGTGCGGCGCGCGCGCTTTCGGCCGCCGGCGCCACCGTGCTGGCCTGGGACGACAGCCAGCCCGACCCGGCCTTGGTGCCCGAGGGCGTGACCGTCACCGATCTCGGCCAGGCCGATCTGTCCGAAGCATCGATGCTGGTGCTGAGCCCGGGCATCCCGCGCTGCCACCCGGCACCGCATCTGGTGGTGGCGCGCGCCTTCGAGGCCGAGTGCCCGATCGTCAGCGACATCGACCTGCTCGGCCGGGCGCAGACCAGCGCCCGCTATCTCGGCATCACCGGGACCAACGGCAAGTCGACCACCACGGCCCTGATCGGCCATGTGATGACCAAGACCGGGCCGCCGACCCAGGTGGGCGGCAATCTCGGCATTCCCGCCCTCTCCCTGAAACCGCTCGGGTCCGATGGCTGGTATGTGCTGGAGCTCAGCTCGTACCAGCTTGAAACCATTTCGGCGGTGGCGTGGGACATCGGCGTGCTGATCAACGTCGCGCCGGACCATCTCGACCGCTATGCCGACATGGACGGCTATGTCGAGGCCAAGCGGGCGATCTTCGCGCGCCAGCCCAAGGGCGCGACGGCGATCATCGGCGTCGACGATGAATGGTCGCGGGCCACGCTGGAGGGAATGACCGGCGACCGGAACCGGCGCGTCATCCCGATTTCGGCGCAGGGGCCCGTGGCCGGCGGCGTCTTCGTGCGCGACGGCGTGCTGACCGACGCCACCGCCGGCGCCGAACGGGCGGTGCTGGACCTGCGCGCCATGCCGACCCTGCCGGGCAGCCACAATTGGCAGAACGCGACCGCCGCCTATGCCGCGGCGCTATCGGTCGGCCTGGCGCCGGATACCATCGCCGAGGCCATGCGCAGCTTCCCCGGCCTGCGCCACCGCCAGGAGCTGGTCGGCTCGATCGGCGCCCTGCGCTTCGTCAACGACAGCAAGGCCACCAACCCCGACGCGGCGGCGCGGGCGCTGGCCTGTTATGACCGCGTCTATTGGATCGCCGGCGGCCTCGCCAAGCAGGGCGGCCTCGAGGTCATCACCCCGCATCTGGGACGGGTGGCGCATGCCTTCCTGATCGGCGCTGCGTCAGAAATGCTGGCCGACTTCCTGGGCGACATCGTCCCGGTCAGCCAATGCGGCGAGATCGGGTCGGCGGTCGAGGCGGCCGTCGCCCAGGCCGAGGCCGATGGTGCCGGCGATGCCGTGGTGCTGCTGTCGCCGGCCTGCGCCTCCTGGGACCAGTTCGCCAATTTCGAGGCCCGCGGCGACGCCTTCGTAGCGGCGGTCCGGGCCATGGCGCGGCGCGCCAATGGTGGTGCCCGGTCGGGCACGGGGGCGGCGGCATGATGATCGGCTGGGCCCGCACCGACACCTCGATCCTCGGCCGCTGGTGGTGGACCGTCGACCGCTGGAGCCTGGGCGCGCTCGGCATCCTGGTCGGGTTCGGCGCGGTGCTGATCGTCGCCGCAAGCCCGCCGGTCGCCGACCGGCTGAATGTCGACGAGTTCCACTTCGTGCGCCGCCACCTGGCCATGCTGGTGCCGGCGGTACTGATCCTGGTCGGCACCTCGATCCTGTCGCCAACCGGCGTGCGCCGGCTGTCGGCGCTGGTCCTGGCAGCCGGTCTCGTCGGCGTCGGGATGACTCTGGTCGCCGGTGTGGAGATCAAGGGCGCGACCCGCTGGCTTCAGATCGGCAGCTTCTCCTTGCAGCCCTCGGAATTCGTCAAACCGGCCTTCGCGGTAACGGCCGCCTGGCTGTTCACCCGGTCCGCCATGCGCGACCAGCCGCACGGGAACATCGCCTGTTGCGCCCTGCTCGCGGCCATCTTGGGCCTCTTGCTGCTGCAGCCCGATCTCGGCATGGCGGTCGTGGTGACCGCCGTATGGGGCGTGCAGTTCTTCCTGGCCGGACTGTCCATGAGCATGGTGGCGGTCATGGCCGGGCTGGCAGTTGCCGGGCTGATCGGCTCCTACCTGGTCTTTCCGCATGTGGCCAGCCGCATCGACCGGTTCCTCGACCCGGCCAGCGGCGACAACTACCAGGTCCAGCGCTCACTGGAGGCCTTCGCCAATGGCGGCCTCTGGGGCACCGGGCCGGGCGAAGGATCGGTCAAGGAAGGCATCCCCGACGCCCATGCCGACTTCATCATGGCGGTGGCCGGCGAGGAATTCGGCGTGGCGTGGTGCCTGGTGCTGATCGCGCTGTTCGCCTTCGTCGTCCTGCGCGGCTTCAACCGCGCGATCGGTGAGCACAGCCTGTTCGTGTTGCTGGCGGCGGCCGGACTGCTGGTCCAGTTCGGCCTGCAAGCCCTGATCAACATGGGCTCCGCGCTCAACCTGATTCCCACCAAGGGCATGACCCTGCCCTTCGTCAGCTATGGCGGCTCGTCGCTGCTGGCGCTGGCCTTCGGCATGGGCATGGTGCTGGCCCTGACCCGGCGCCGGACCGCCGTGCTGCCGACCGGGGGTGGATCATGAGCCGGGCCGTGATCGCGCTCGCCGCCGGCGGCACCGGCGGCCACATGTTCCCCGCCGAGGCTCTGGCCCGCGCCCTGGTCGCGCGTGGCCTGAAGGTCGCCATGATCACCGACAGCCGCGGCGGCGCCTTCGGCGGCGAGGAATTGGACGTCGATATCTTCCGCGTCCGCGCCGCCATGGTGGGCAAGGGCCTGCTCGGAAAGCTGAAGACCGCCTGGGCCATCGCCATCGGCTACCTCCAGGCGCGCGGGGTGCTAAAGCGCCTGAAGCCGGCCGCACTCGTGGGCTTCGGCGGCTACGCCTCGGCCCCGACGGTGCTGGCCGCGGGCGCCCGCAAGGTGCCGGTGCTGCTGCACGAGCAGAACGCCATCCTGGGCCGCGCCAACCGGCTGCTGGCGAGGCGTGCCTCCGGCATCGCCGTTGCCTTCCCGTCGGTGGGCGGGGCCGGCGACGCGACGCTCGTCAAGACCGGCAATCCGGTGCGCCCGGGCATCGTGGAGCGCGCCGACACGCCCTATGCGCCGCCGGAGAGCGGCCCGATCCGGATCCTGGTCCTCGGCGGCAGCCAGGGCGCGCGGGCGCTCAGCGAGCTGGTGCCGGGCGCGCTGGCCAAGCTGCCGGAGGACATCCGCGGCCGGCTGGTGGTCACCCAGCAATGCCGGTCGGAGGATTTGCAGACCGCCCGGACGGTCTATGAGGAAACCCAGATCGTCCACCAGCTCGACACCTTCTTCCAGGACGTGCCGAAGCTGATGGCGGAAGCGCATCTGGCGATCTGCCGGTCCGGCGCGTCGACCCTGGCGGAGCTGACCGCCATCGGCCGCCCGGCGATCCTGATCCCCTACCCCTACGCCGCCGACGACCACCAGACCGCCAATGCGGCGGCCCTGGAGGTGGCCGGCGGCGCGTGGCTGATGCCGCAGGCCGCGCTGACCGTCGACAGCCTGTCGGACAAGGTGTCCGGCCTGCTGACGGACCCCGAATCCCTGGCCCGGGCCGCACGGGCCGCCAAGACCTTCGGCACAACGAAGGCCGCCGAGAACCTGGCCGACGCCGTCCTGCGTCTGGCCGGTCTCGCACAGGACAACGGTGGAGGCAGTTCCCAATCCCGACAGGAGGTCGCGGCATGAGACAAATGCCTCTCGACATCGGAACCATCCATCTGGTCGGCATCGGCGGCATCGGCATGAGCGGGATCGCCGAGGTGCTGCACAATCTCGGCTATTCCGTCTCCGGCAGCGACGTGGCCGAGAGCGCCAACGTCCAGCGCCTGCGCGACAAGGGCATCACGGTCGCCATCGGCCATCGCGGCGAGAATGTGAGCGGTGCGGCGGTGGTCGTCGTCTCCTCGGCGATCCAGCCGGACAACCCCGAGATCCAGGCCGCGCGGGCCTCGCTGATCCCGGTGGTGCGGCGGGCCGAGATGCTGGCCGAGCTGATGCGCCTGAAATGGGCGATCGCGGTGGGCGGCACCCATGGCAAGACCACCACCACCTCGCTGATCGCCGCGATGCTGGACGCCGCGGAATTCGATCCGACGGTGATCAATGGCGGCATCATCAACGCCTACGGCACCAACGCGCGCCTCGGCGAGGGCGAGTGGATGGTGGTTGAGGCCGATGAGAGCGACGGCAGCTTCACCCACCTGCCCGCCACCATCGCCGTGGTGACCAACATCGACCCCGAGCACATGGAGCACTACGGCTCCTTCGAGGCGCTGCGCGGTGCCTTCGAGCAGTTCGTCACGAACATCCCGTTCTACGGCTTCGCCGCCATGTGCATCGACCATCCCGAGGTCCAGGCGATGATCCCCCGGGTGCCGGACCGCCGGGTGGTCACCTACGGCTTCAGCCCCCAGGCCGATGTCCGGGCCGTCAACCTGGAGATCAATGCCGAGGGGTCACGGTTCGACGTGATGCTGACGGATCGCGGGACCGGCAAGAGCCGGGCGGTCGAGGGCGTCCATCTGCCGATGCTGGGCCAGCACAACGTCCAGAACGCCCTGGCCGCGATCGCCATCGGCGCCGAGATGGGGATGAGCGATGCGCGCATCGTGCAAACCTTGGCCGAGTTCAGCGGCGTCAAGCGGCGCTTCACCCGCACCGGGGTGGTCGACGGCGTCACTATCATCGACGACTACGGCCACCACCCGGTGGAGATCTCCGCCGTGCTGACGGCGGCGCGGGCGGCGGTCGAGAACACGGCCAAAGTGGTCGCCGTGGTCCAGCCGCACCGCTATTCCCGGCTGGCCAGCCTGTTCGAGGAGTTCTGCGCCTGCTTCAACGACGCCGACGCGGTGATCGTCTCGCATGTCTATCCGGCCGGCGAGGACCCGATCCCCGGCGCCGACCGCGACGCGCTGGTGGAAGGCCTGCGCTCGCGCGGCCACCGGCTGGTGATCCCGCTGACCGATGACGGCTCATTGGCCCCGATCGTCAAGGAGATGACCGATCCGGGCGATCTGGTGGTGTGCCTGGGTGCCGGCAACATCACTGCCTGGGCCCACGCTCTGCCCGACCAGCTGCGGGCACTGGGGGAGGACGCGGCATGACGGCGATGTCCAAACCCTCCCTGATCGAGCGGCTGCCGCCCGTCCGCGGCCGGCTGACCGAGAACGCGCCCCTGTCGACCGTTACCTGGTTCCGGGTCGGCGGGCCGGCGGAGGTCATGTTCAAGCCGGCGGACGAAGACGATCTGGCGGCCTTCCTGGCCGGCTGCCCGGCCGATGTGCCGATCACCGTGATTGGCGTCGCCTCCAACCTGCTGGTGCGCGACGGCGGCGTGCCCGGCGTGGTGATCCGGATGGGCCGCGCCTTTGTCGGCATCGAGGCCAAGGGCACCGAGGTCCACGCCGGCGCGGCCGCGCTCGACGTCAACGTGGCCAAGGTTGCCGGCAATGCCGGGCTGACCGGGCTGGAGTTCCTAGTCGGCATCCCTGGCACCATCGGCGGCGCCCTGCGCATGAATGGCGGCGCCTACGGCTCGGAGATCAAGGACGTGCTGGAGAGCGCCTGGGGCTTCGACCGCCAGGGCAACCGCCTGGATCTGTCCTTAGCGGATATGGGCCTCAGCTACCGCCATTCCGACGTGGCCGAGGACGTGGTCTTCGGCGGCGCGGTGCTGCGCGGCGAGCCGGGTGACAAGGAGAAGATCGCCGCCCGCATGGCCGAGATCAGCGAGGCGCGCGGCTCCACCCAGCCGATCCGTTCGCGTACCGGCGGCTCCACCTTCGCCAATCCGCCCGGGCACAAGGCCTGGCAGCTGATCGACGAGGCCGGCTGCCGCGGGCTTACCATCGGCGGCGCCCAGGTCTCGGAGATGCATTGCAATTTCCTGATCAACACCGGCGAGGCGACGGCCGGCGATCTGGAGACCCTGGGCGAGACGGTCCGCGACCGGGTGCGCGACACGCATGGCATCGAGCTGCGCTGGGAGATCCGGCGCATCGGCATCCCTCTGGCGGGAGAGGTGCGGCATGGCTAAGGGCAACGGCGTGAAGGGCATCAAGCGCGTCGCCCTGCTGATGGGCGGCTGGTCGGCCGAGCGCGAGGTCAGCCTGGTCTCCGGCCGCGACTGCGCCACGGCGCTGGAGCAGGCCGGCTACGCGGTCGACCGCATCGATGTCGGGCGCGACCTGTCGGCCCTGCTGGACGCGCTGACGCCGCCGCCGGACGTGGTCTTCAACGCCCTGCATGGCAAGGGCGGCGAAGACGGCGTCATCCAGGGCATCCTGGAGGTGCTGCAGATCCCCTACACCCATTCCGGCGTCAAGGCCTCGGCCCTGGCCATGGACAAGGAGATCGCCAAGCGCGTGCTGGCCACCGTCGGGGTGCCTACCCCGCACGGCATCGTGGTCGACCGCGACGACGTGCTGGCCGGCCATCCGATCGATCCGCCCTACGTCGTCAAGCCGGTGGACGAGGGTTCCAGCGTCGGCATCCGCATCGTCATGCCGGGCGACAACGCGCCGGGCATCGACAAGGACAGCTGGGTGTTCGGCGACCGGGCCCTTGTGGAGAGCTATGTCGCCGGCCGCGAGCTGACTGTCGCGGTGATGGGCGACCGGCCACTCGCCGTCACCGAGATCATGCCGAATGAGGGTTTCTACGACTACACGGCCAAATACACCGACGGCAAGGCGGTGCACCAGGTGCCGGCCGACGTCCCCCCGGCGGTCTATGACGAGTGCCTACGCCTGGCCGTGCTGGCCCACGAGACCTTGGGCTGCGCCGGCGTCAGCCGTGCGGATTTCCGCTACGACGACAGCCGGCCCGGCCTCGACGGCCTCTACATGCTGGAGGTCAACACCCAGCCCGGCATGACGCCCCTGTCGCTGGTTCCCGAACAGGCCGCGCATCTGGGGATCAGCTTCCCCGATCTCTGTGCCTGGATGGTGGAGAACGCCGCATGTCACGCCTGACCGCAAACCGCCGGCTGGCCGGGGTCGCGACCCGGCCGGTCAAAGCCAAGCCGCCTCCGCCGCGCCGGCGCCCCACGCCGCGGGCGCTGAGCTGGATTGCCTATGGCGGCGCCGGGCTGCTGGCGACCGGCGCGGTCGGCACGGTGATCTGGGCCTTCACCAGCGGCTGGGTCTCCGACACCGTGGACGCGGCCGTCGACGGCGCGCTCGCCATGACCGTCGATGCGGGATTGGGCGTCCGCAACGTGCTGGTCACCGGCCGCGAGCGCACGCCGGGCCAGGACATCCTGGCCGCCCTGGAGGTGCAGACCGGCACGCCGATCCTGGCCTTCGATCCGGACGAGGCCCGCGACGCCGTGGCCGCCCTGCCCTGGGTCCGTAACGTGGTGGTCGAGCGGCGCTTCCCGGACACCATCTATCTGCGCCTGGAGGAGCGCCAGCCCCTGGCTCTGTGGCAGTCGAACCGCACCATGCGGGTGATCGACGCCGATGGCGTGGTGCTCACCGAGCAGGGGCTGGAGGCCTATGCCGCCTTGCCGCTGGTGGTTGGGCTCGGTGCGCCGGACCACGCGGCCCCGCTGCTGGAGAAGCTGGCCGAGCGGCCGGCCATCGCCGAGCGGGTCGAGGCGGCGATCCTGGTCAGCGAGCGGCGCTGGGACCTGCGGCTGGACAATGGCGTCAATGTCCGTCTGCCGGAGACCGGTGTCGACGCGGCGCTGCTGCGGCTGTCGGAGATCGAGGCCAATAACGGCCTCCTGGACCGCGACATCGTCGCCATCGATTTGAGGATCGGCGACCGGCTGGTGGTGCAGACCACACCGGGCGCCAGCCAACGCCGGCGCATGCCGGAAGAAGACACGTGAGGACGGGCGCGATGAGTGATCGCCCGGCATTGGGGGCCGCAGGAGTCCATGGGGTTTAACGGGGTCAAACGCTTCAAGGCGCGACCGCGCGGCGAGCTGATCGCCACGCTGGATGTCGGCAGCACCAAGGTGGTCTGCTTCATCGCCCGCATGGACGATGACGACCGCCCGACGGTGATCGGCATCGGCCACCAGGTCAGCCGCGGCCTGCGCAGCGGCGTCGTGGTCGACATGGAGGCGGCGGAGAAGGCCATCGGCCATGCGGTCTCCTCGGCGGAGCAGATGGCCGGCGAGCAGATCCGCGAGGTCGTGGTCAACGTCATCGGCGGGCACCTGGCCTCCCAGATCGTGCCGGTCGACGTGCCGATCGCCGGCCACACCGTCGCCGAGGCCGATCTGCGCAAGGCGCTGAAGGTCAATGGCCGCGCCCGGCTGCCCTCGGATTGCGAGGTGCTGCACGCGATTCCCGTGGGCTATGCCATCGACGGCAGCCGCGGCATCCGCGACCCGCGTGGCATGATGGGCAGCCATCTGGGCGTCGACGTGCATCTGATCACCGCCGGCACAGCGGCGGTGCGCAACCTCGCCACCTGCATCACCCGCTGTCACCTCGAGATCGAGGCCTTCGTGGTCTCGCCCTATGCCGCCGGCCTCGCCTGCCTGGTCGAGGACGAGATGGATCTCGGCTGCACCGTCATCGATCTGGGCGGCGGCAGCACCGGCATCGGTGTCTTCTCCGAAGGCCGGCTGGTCTTCGTCGACTGCATCCCGGTCGGCGGCAGCCACGTGACCAACGATGTGGCGCGCGGGCTGACGACGCCGGTGCTGCACGCGGAGCGCATGAAGACCCTGCACGGCCACGCCATTCCCAACGTCTCCGACGAACGCGAGCTGATCGACGCGCCGCAGGTCGGCGAGGACGCGCCGGCCCAGGCCAATCACGTGCCCAAGAGCCTGCTGACCGGGATCATCCGGCCGCGGCTGGAGGAGATCTTCGAGATGGTGCGCGGCCGGCTGGAAGACAGCGGCTTCGACAAGGTCTCCGGCCGCCGCGTGGTGCTGACCGGCGGCGGCAGCCAGCTTCAGGGCGTGCGCGAGTTGGCGCAGATGGTGATGGACAAGCAGGTGCGGCTGGGCCGGCCGCAGGGTTTCGACGGGCTGGCGGAAGCCACCGGTGGACCGGCCTTTTCCACCGCCGCGGGCCTTCTGGCCTATGCGGCGCGCTATCAGGCCGATCCGGTGCTGGCGGGCGTTGCCGCCGGGCCGGACGGCGTCGAGGTCGGCGGCGGCCTCTGGAACCGGCTCGGCGGCTGGTTCCGCGAGAATCTGGGGGATCTGTGACACGGACTTCAAGGATGAGCGGCGGCGGCCCCGCCTCGCCGGAAGACTGCCGGGGCAAGGTTGAGAGCAACAGTTCAGATCAAAGCATACGTGCGGGACAAGTAAGGGACGGAGGTCAACGATGATTAACTTGAGCATTCCGGATACGGAACTGCAGCTGCGGCCACGGATTACGGTGGTGGGCGTCGGCGGGGCCGGCGGCAACGCCGTCAACAACATGATCCAGTCCAACCTGGAGGGTTGCGAATTCCTGGTCGCCAACACCGACGCCCAGGCGCTGAGCGGCAGCATGGCCGACCGCAAGCTGCAGCTGGGCACCGGGCTGACCCAGGGGCTGGGTGCGGGCTCGCGGCCCGATATCGGCCGCGCCGCCGCCGAGGAGGCGATGGAGGAGATCGCCACCTATCTGGACGGCAGCCACATGGTGTTCATCACCGCCGGCATGGGCGGCGGCACCGGCACCGGTGCTGGACCTGTCATCGCACGGGCGGCCCGCGAGATGGGCATGCTGACGGTCGGCGTGGTGACCAAGCCCTTCCACTTCGAGGGCGCGCATCGCATGCGCCTTGCCGAGGAAGGCTTGAAGGAACTCCAGCAATATGTCGACACGTTGATCATCATCCCGAACCAGAACCTGTTCCGGGTGGCCAACGAAAAGACGACCTTTGCCGACGCCTTCCGGATGGCCGACGAGGTCTTGGATTCCGGCGTGCGCGGCGTCACCGACCTGATGGTGATGCCCGGGCTGATCAATCTGGACTTCGCCGATATCCGCACAGTCATGGCCGAGATGGGCAAAGCCATGATGGGCACCGGCGAAGGCGATGGCGAACGGCGGTCGATCCAGTCGGCCGAGGCGGCGATCTCCAACCCGCTGTTGGACGATGTCTCGATGAAGGGTGCGCGCGGCGTCCTGATCAACATCACCGGCGGCATGGACATGACGCTGTATGAGGTCGACGAGGCGGTGAACCGGATCCGCGACGAGGTCGACCCGGAAGCCAACATCATCTTCGGCTCGACCTTCGACGAGAAACTGGAAGGCAAGATCCGGGTCTCGGTCGTCGCCACGGGCATCGAGGCCGACGCGCAAAGCGCACCGCGCCCGAACGTGACCAGCTTGAACCTGGTGGCCGAACGCCGGGCGACGTCGGCAGCGACCGACGGCCCGGGCGCCGCCGCCCAGCCGACGCCGGCACCGGCGGCCGCCAGCTTCCCGCAATCGATTCGGCAGGCGGCGGGCGCCGCGGCCCCGGCGATGGCGGCCACGAGGGCGGCGCCGGCGGCGGCGGTTGCAGCAGCCGTTGAGGAACCGGAGCCGGAACCCGAGGTCGCGGCCGATGTGCAGTTCGAAGAAGAGGTTGTCGACGAACCGTCGCTGATCGATCTGGCGGAGCAACAGCCGGACCCGGAGCCCGAGCCCGAACTGGAGCCGGAAGCCGAAGAGGTCGCGCCCCCTGTGATGGAAAGCCGCCCGGCGCCTCGTGCACCGCAGCAGCCCAGGGCTCAGGCCCGCCCGGCGATGTCCGCCGCGGCATCCGCTGCGCCGGAACGTGCCGAGCCGGAACAGCCGGCGGCGCCCCGTCGTCGCCCCGGCGGGTTGTTCCGTCGTGTGACCGGCCTGATCAAGGATGAGGCACCGGCCGCGTCCACTCAACAGGCCGCGCCTCGGCAGGCCGCGCCCCAGCAAGCCGCACCGCGTCCGGCCGCCCGTCCGGCGGCGCCGGTGGCGGAGCAGCCCGCCCCGACGGCACCTCAAGCGGCACCGCGTCCGCAAGCGCCCCGGGCACAGCCGGCGCAACAGCGTCTTGCGGGCGTCGATCCGTCCAGCCGGCCACCGTTGCCGCCGAACGAGGATGATGGGCTCGATATCCCGGCCTTCCTCAGGCGGCAGGCGAACTAGGCTCGCCTGTCAAAGTGCTGACCAAAAGCTTCCATAGAGGTGGCGAGCGGTAACAAAGCGTAACAAAGAGTGATTTGAGGGCTCCAAGGGTGATTGCTATCCAATCCTTGGAGCCTT
Organism: Alphaproteobacteria bacterium; assembly: GCA_028277405.1. Lineage (GTDB taxonomy): Bacteria > Pseudomonadota > Alphaproteobacteria > DSM-16000 > Inquilinaceae > JANQGH01. Next base: position 17,205 of record JANQGH010000085.1, read on the forward strand.
TTCTTTGGCATCAAGGGTTTAGCCGGCATTTAGGAACTCCAAATCCTGGGTTGCATGATGTCGGCGCAAATGAACCACATGATTGCTTTCGACAGGGCTTGAGTTGGCCCCACATCCGTCGCGTCTGGCGGTCCAATGTTTGGCCATAAGACGGTGAAAAACCGTCGTTAGCATGAGTTCGCGGTCAGGAGATTTGCGCCGGTGTATGCCCCGACTTTGTTGCAGCGTACCCTAAAAGCCCCAATCCACTGTTCGGGTGTCGGCGTCCATAGCGGACGGCGGGTCACGCTGACGCTGAAACCGGCAGAGGCCGGGACCGGCATCACGTTCGTGCGCACCGATGTGCCGGCCCATCGTGCCGTGGTACCGGCGCGCTGGGACCGCGTATGCGATACCAGGCTGTGCACCGTCGTCGGCAACGAGCACGGTACGACCGTCGGCACCATCGAGCATCTGATGGCCGCCTTGGCAGGCGCGGGCATCGACAATGCGGAGATCGAACTGGACGGACCGGAGGTTCCGATCATGGACGGCAGTGCCGAACCGTTCTTGTTCCTGGTCGATTGCGCGGGGCAGGTCGACGAGGACACGCCACGGCGCGCGATCCGGGTCCTGCGACCGATCACCGTTTCCGACGACAAGGGCGCTTCGGCAACCCTGCAGCCGGCTGTCGGCTTTTCGATCAACTGCGAGATCGAGTTTGCCAGCCGGGCCATCGGCCATCAGCGCTTTGCCCTGTCGCCGACGGTTGACGATTTCAAGGCCGAGATTTCGCGCGCGCGCACCTTCGGCTTTTTGCACGAGGTCGAGCAGCTTCGCGCAGCCGGCTTGGCCCGCGGTGGATCGCTGGAGAACTCGGTCGTAGTGAATGGCGATTCGGTCCTGAACGAGGACGGCCTGCGCTACGAGGACGAGTTCGTGCGCCATAAGATCCTCGACGCCATGGGTGATCTGGCCTTGGCCGGGGCGCCGATCATGGGCCGGTTCGTCGGCGTGAAGTCGGGACACCGGCTGAACAATCTGGTGCTGCGCGCCCTATTCGCCGATCCGCAGGCCTGGCGCATGGAGGTGCCGACGGCCGCCGATTGGGCCAGTGCCGAATGGGATGACCAGCCGCTGGCCAAGACCGCCTGATCGCTTCGGAATCGCGTTTCCGTTATCTCGCGTTTTGTCCAAGCCGTGGTATACAGGGCGTGGTGGGGTCAGGGATCCCGCCGGCACGTGATTTCCCCTGCACGGAACGTCGATGCGATGACCATGCGTTTTGCCATCACAAACAGCTTCAAGCTGACCCTCGCCGCCGCGGCCCTGTTGGTGCTGGCGGCGTGCGGCTCGTCCGATGACGAGATCGTCTATATCGAAAGACCGCCGGAGCAGATCTACCAGGCCGGCCTGAATGCGCTGGACGAGGAGGAGTTCGAACTGGCCGCCGACGAGTTCAACGAGGTCGAGCGTCAGCACCCGTACTCTCAGTTCGCCACCCAGGCCCAGCTGATGGCGGCCTACTCGTATTACGAGGCGCTGGACTACGAACAGGCGATCCTGGCCTTCGAACGCTTCATCGAACTGCATCCGGGCCACCCGGACGTCGCCTACGCCTATTACATGCGGGCGCTCTGCTACTATGAGCAGATTGTCGACGTAGAGCGCGACCAGCGTCAGACGGAACTCGCGGCCCAAACCCTCGAAGACGTGATCCGGCGTTTTCCAGATTCCGTCTATGCCCGCGACGCGCGGCTGAAGTTCGACCTGACCCAAGACCAATTGGCCGGCCAGGAGATGTCGATTGGCCGCTACTACCTGCGCCAGGGCGAGCTGCCGGCGGCGATCAACCGTTTCCGCAGCGTGGTCGACAACTATCAGACCACCAGCCACACGCCGGAGGCGCTGTACCGCCTGACCGAGGCCTACATGTCGCTGGGCCTGCTGGCCGAGGCGGAGCGCTCCGCGACCGTGCTTGGCGCCAACTTCCCAGGCAGCGAATGGTATCGCAACAGCTACGCGCTGCTGGTCGAAGGCAATGTGCCGCAACGGGAGGGCTTTCTGCGCCGCACGTTTGGCAGCGTGTTTTAGCCGGGACACACCATGCTGGTCGCGCTATCGATCCGCGACGTTGTCTTGATCGAACAGCTGGATCTCACCATCGAACCGGGGCTCGGTGCACTGACCGGCGAGACGGGCGCGGGCAAGTCGATATTGCTTGACGCCCTTGGGCTGGCCGTCGGGGGGCGCAGTGACGCGCGGCTCGTCCGCAAGGGGGCCGGGCAAGCGAGCGTAACCGCCTGTTTCGACCTTGCCACCGACCATCCTGCACGCGAGGTTCTGCGTGATCGCGGGTTGCCGGAAGAAGACCAGTTGATCCTGCGCCGCACGGTCAGCGCGGATGGCCGCAGCCGCGCCTTCGTCAACGACCAGCCGGCGAGTGCCGGCCTGGCGCGACATCTGGGCGAGACGCTGGTCGAGGTGCATGGGCAGTTCGACACGCAGGGACTTCTGAACCCAGGCACGCATCTAGCCCTGCTCGACCGCTTCGGCGGCATCGACACGTCAGACCTGAACGGCAAATGGCAGGACAGGCGCGCAGCCGAGACCGCGCTTGACGACGCGCGGGCGGAGGTCGATCGCGCCCGCTCCGAAGAGGCCTTCCTTCGCCATGCGCTGGACGAGCTGGATCAGTTGGACCCACAGGCCGACGAAGAAGGCCACCTGGCGGAACAGCGCACGATCCTGATGCATCGCGAGCAGTTGATCGAGGCGTTGGATGCCGCGGTCGAAGCGCTGGACGGCGATCGGGGGGCGGGTTCCGCCCTCGCAACCGCCCGGCGGGGCCTGGAACGGCTGGCCGACAAGGCCGGGAACCGTCTGGACGACCCGCTGGCGGCGCTCGGCCGGGCGGCATCCGAGATCGAGGAGGCCTTGTCCGGCCTGCGCGGTCTCGGCAGCGATCAGGGGTTGGACCAGACGGACCTCGAAAGCCTGGAGGAGCGCCTGTTCGCCCTGCGCGCCACCGCCCGCAAACACAGTGCCGAGGTGGCCGATCTGCCGCGCCTGCGAACGGAGTTCGCGGAGCGCCTGGCAATGATCGACGATCAAGGGGCACGGCTGGAAGAACTCGCCCGTGCGGTCGAAGCGGCGGCAGCGGCCTATAGAAGCGCCGCGGCTGAGGTCAGCCTACGGCGGAAAACGGCGGCGACCGCCCTCGATAAGGCCATTGCGGCGGAGTTGCCGCCGTTGAAGCTGGAAAAGGCCAGGTTCGAAACCAGAGTCGAGCCGCTTGATGAAGCCGACTGGGGGCCGACGGGCCAGGACCAGGTTCGCTTCATGGTGGCCACCAACCCGGGCGCCGACCCCGGCCCGCTGAACAAGATTGCGTCGGGGGGCGAATTGGCCCGTTTCATGCTGGCCTTGAAAGTGGTGTTGAGCGCGGACGGTGGGGTGCCCACCCTGATCTTTGACGAGGTCGATAACGGAGTATCGGGCGCAGTGGCGGCGGCGGTCGGCGAACGGCTGGCGCGGCTTGGCGAGCGGTCGCAGGTGCTGGTCGTGACCCACAGCCCGCAGGTTGCGGCCCGCGCCGATTGTCATCTGAAGGTCGAGAAGTCGAGCGAGGGGGCGGCCACGACCACGCGGGTCACGCTTCTGGACACCGATGAGCGGCGCGAGGAGATCGCACGCATGCTGTCTGGCGCCCGGGTCACCGATCAGGCCCGCGCGGTGGCCGACGAGCTGGTGGCGGCCGAATCGCGATGACCGACGAGACGCTGCGCGACAAACCGGCCGACAGCCTCAGCGAAGCGGAGGCCGAGGCTGAACTGGCGGCGCTTGCTGCCGAGATCGCGGCCCATGACGAGGCCTACTTTCAGCACGACGCGCCTTCCGTGTCGGACGCCGAGTACGATGCGCTGCGCCTACGCAACCAGGCGATCGAGGCGCTGTTCCCGGCCCTGAAGCGTGACGACAGCCCATCGGAGAGGGTCGGCGCGGCGCCCTCCAGCGGCTTTGGCAAGGTCCAGCACGCCGTGCCGATGCTGTCGCTCGCCAACGCCTTCGACGACCAGGATGTCGAGGATTTCGTCGCCAGCGTGCGGTCCTTCATCAAGGAACTGCGAGACGATCCCGACATGCCGATCGCCTTCATGGCAGAGCCGAAAATCGACGGGTTGTCATGCTCGCTGCGCTATGAGAATGGCCGCCTCGCCCAGGCCGCGACCCGGGGCGACGGGCGCGAAGGCGAGGACGTCACGGCTAACATCCGGACATTGAAGGACGTGCCGGAGCAGCTTTCCGCGGAGGCGCCGTCCGTCCTGGAGGTGCGCGGCGAGGTCTACATGCTGCACAGCGACTTCGCGGCGTTGAACAAAGACCGCGAGGGAGCCGGGCTGCCGCTTTACATCAACCCGCGCAATACGGCGGCCGGCAGCCTGCGCCAGCTTGACCCGACCATCACGGCCGAACGCAATCTGAAGTTCTTTGCCTATGCCTGGGGTGAAGTCAGCGAGCCGATCGCGGCGACCATGGCGGAGTTTCGCGACAAGCTGCGGCGCTGGGGCTTTCAGACCAATGAACCGGCGCGTCTGTGTCAGTCGGCGCAGGAGATGCTGGCCCACTACCGGACGATCGCAGAAACCAGGGTCGACCTGCCCTTCGATATCGACGGCGTCGTTTACAAGGTCGACCGGATCGATTGGCAGGACCGGCTGGGCGCGGTCAGCCGGCACCCGCGCTGGGCGATCGCGCACAAGTTCCCGGCCGAGCAGGCCCAGACAAGGCTGGAAAAAATCACCATCCAGGTCGGCCGCACCGGCGCCCTGACGCCCGTCGCCAATCTTGAGCCGATCACCGTCGGCGGTGTGGTGGTCGCGCGCGCCACTTTGCATAACCAAGACGAAATCGCCCGCAAGGACATCCGCGAAGGCGACATGGTGGTGATCCAACGCGCCGGCGATGTCATCCCGCAAGTCGTCTCCGTGGTGCTGGACCAGCGCCCGGCCGACAGCAAGCCCTTCGTCTTCCCGGATCACTGCCCCGAATGCGGCAGCCTGGCGATCCGCGAGGCCGGCGAGGCGGCGACACGATGCACCGGCGGCCTGATCTGCCCCGCCCAAGCGGTCGAGCGGCTGCGCCATTTCGTCAGCCGCGACGCCTTCGATATCGAGGGGCTTGGGTACAAGCAGATCAAGTATTTCTTCGACGAGAAGATGATTGCCTCGCCCGGCGACATCTTCCGCCTGGCCCAGACCGACGAAGCGGCGGAGGAGCCGCTGAGCGGGCGCAAGGGCTGGGGCGAAACGTCGGTGTCCAACCTGTTTGCGGCCATCGAGGCGCGGCGGACGATCGGGCTGGACCGGTTCGTCTACGCGCTGGGCATCCGCCAGGTCGGCGAGGCGACGGCCCGGCTGCTGGCCCGGACCTACGGCACGCTGGACGCCCTGGGCGAAGCGATGGACGCGGCGCAGGATCGGGAGAGCGAGGCGTATGCCAGCCTGATCGACATCGATCAGATCGGGCCATCGGTCGCCGACGACCTGCTCGGCTTTTTCGCCGAGCCGCACAATCGGGAGATCCTGCGGGATCTGACCGACCAGATCACGGTCGAGCCCTTCATCGGAACGGACGCTGGCGACAGCGAGATCAGCGGCAAGACCGTGGTCTTCACCGGCAGCCTGGAACAGATGACGCGGTCGGAGGCCAAGGCACGGGCGGAAAGCCTCGGCGCCAAGGTCGCCGGGTCGGTCTCGAAGAAGACCGACTATGTGGTTGTCGGCGCCGACGCCGGATCGAAGGCGAAGAAGGCCCAGGAGTTGGGCCTGACCACGCTGACCGAGGCCGAATGGCTGGCGCTAGTCGGCGCGTGACGCCTCGACCTCGGCGGCGTCCTCGTCGAAATCGATCTGACCGTCCTTCGACAACAGGATGGCGATCCAGCGTGCGCCCCTGATGTGCGAGCAGACGATCAGCGCGACCACGGTGATGGGGACGCTGAGGAACATGCCGGGGATACCCCAGATCACGCCCCAGAAGACCAGCGCCAGGATGATCACGAACGAGCTGAGGTTCAGCGACCGGCCCATGAGCATCGGTTCGACCAGGTTGCCGATGATCACCTGAATGGCGATCAGGATTGGCGTGGCAATCAGGAACGGCGCCAACGTGTTGAACTGGACGAGCGCGATCATCGCCGGGAACACGATGCCCAGAATCGAGCCGATATTGGGGATGTAGTTCAGCAGGAAGATGATCAGCGCCAGCGTCGCGGCGAAATCGACGCCGACAAGCCGCAACACCAGATAGCTGGCAAAGCCGGTCATCAGGCTGGTCAGCGTCTTCACCCACATGTAGCGGCGGACGCTGGCGGACATCGCCGCCATCACCTGGGTGACATCGCGCGCCTCTTCCGGATCGGGGAACAGGGCCAGGAACTTCTTCGGCAGGCTGCCCTGATCGATCATCAGGAACATGACATAAAGCCCAACCAGGCCGACGCTGAGCAGGATCGAGCCAACGGACCCTGCCGCCGCGGTGACGGTGGAAAACACGTCGACCTGATTCAGCGCGTCGCGAGCGCTAGACGCCATATCGTCGCCAAGCCAGGCCAGGATTTCGGTGAACAGGTTTTGCAGCCGCTCCTGATAGCGCGGAACGGCATTGCTGACCGCGGCGGCCTGTTCGGCGATGATCTCGCCGACCACGAACACGCCAAACAGGATCAGAATGACGCCGATGGTGGTTGCCAGCCAGCGCGGCATCTTCACGGGGCCGACATGAAGCCGGGCCAGCCGGTCGATCAGGGCGCCGAGCAGGATCCAGATCAGGATGGCGATGGCCAGCGGGATCAGGAAATCGCGCCCGACGATCAGCACGGCCAGCGCGATCGTCCCGATCACGATGACCCGATAGCTGCCGGCACCGAACACGATTTGCGTGGTCAGACGCCTCTTTACCGGGGTGTTTCGATCCAGCCGCGCCATCACTACAACCGCTGGCCGCGGGCCCTGGCCTCGGCATAGACCGCCAGCCGGTCGCCCGCGATGTTGATCTGCGGCGCGAAACTGTCCGGATCGGCCGCCCGCCACCAGGTGGCATAGGGCGAGCCGTCGGGATCGTCGATCAGCTCGTTTTCCCGCAAATAGGGGAACAGCCGATCGATGGTGCGGATCTCGACCGTGTTGGTCCGATGATGCAGATGGTAGGGCTCGAACTCTCTGGGATGGTGCAAGCCTGCGGCGGCAACCATCTCGGCCAACGTGGCGAGCGTGTTGTCATGGAACCGCCAGACCCGGTCGGCCTTTTGCTCAATCACCAGCCCGCGCTGCAGGGTCGGATCCTGGGTCGTCACGCCGGTTGGGCAGCGGCCGGTATGGCATTTCAGCGACTGCACGCAGCCCAGCGAGAACATGAAGGCGCGCGCCGCATTGCACCAATCCGCGCCCACGGCGTAGTTGGCTGCGAGCGAGAACGCGCTCGTCACCTTGCCGCTGGCCGCAAGCCGGACCTTGCCGGCAAGACCGGTGCCGACGAGCGCGTTGCGGACCAGGATCAGCCCCTCGCGCAGCGGCATGCCGATGCTGTTGGAGAACTCCTGCGGCGCGGCCCCGGTACCGCCCTCGGCACCGTCGACGACCACGAAGTCCAGCAAAATGCCGCTGTCCAGCATCGCCTTCATGATCGCGAAAACCTCGTGCGCGTGGCCAACGCAAAGCTTGATGCCGACCGGCTTGCCGCCTGACCATTCGCGCATGCTCGCGGCGAACTCGACCATCTCGCGCGGCGTGGAGAACGCCGTGTGATAGGCGGGCGAGATACAGTCCTTGCCGGCGGGCACGTGGCGTGTGGCCGCGATCTCCGGCGTAACCTTCGCACCCGGCAGCACCCCGCCATGGCCCGGCTTCGCGCCCTGGCTGAGCTTGATTTCGGTCATCTTGACCTGATCGGTGCCTGCCTGTTCGGCGAACATGCCCGGATCGAATGATCCGTCCTTCTGGCGACAGCCGAAATAGCCGGAGCCGATTTCCCACACCAGATCGCCGCCATGCTTGCGGTGGTAGGGGCTGATCGAGCCCTCGCCCGTGTCGTGATAGAAGTTGCCGCGCTTGGCGCCCAGGTTGAGGGCCTGGATGGCGTTGCCGCCAAGCGCGCCGAAACTCATCGCCGAGATGTTCAGGATCGAGGCCGAATAGGGCTTTGCGCATTGCGGCCCGCCGACATCGACCCGGAACGGTTCGGTGTTCTTGTCCTTCGGCGCGACGGAGTGGACGATCAGTTCGTACTGGCCGGAATAGACGTCGAGTTCGGTGCCGAAGGGGTGGGCATCCTCGTCGCCTTTCGCCCTGGCGTAGATAAGGGCCCGCTGCATGCGGCTGTAGGGCTTACCGGACAGATCGTCCTCGACGATGTATTGCCGCATGAACGGACCCAGATCCTCAAACAGCCAGCGGAACCTGGCGAACAGAGGAAAATTCCGACGCAGACTGTGGCGGCTCTGATTGCGGTCGAAGGCGCCGATCGCCAGCAGCGGCACGAGAACGATCAGCAGCCACAGCCAGCCGGGCCACCAGATCGACAGAATGATGACGAGCAGCGTCAGCAGTGCGATGGCAGCCAACAGCCCAAACCGCATGAAGACAAGCGGCACCGGGTGACGAAGGGGACCGACATCAACGGGCATGCCAAAGGCTCCTGCTGATCGGGGGTGCGGCGGGCGTGGCCGACAGCCCGGACTCTACCCCAGACCGACCGTCACACGAGAAGGATTTTGCTACGCCAACACCCCGTAGCGTCCCCCCTAACTCGCCTCTCTGCGCGACAGCATGATCATCGCGATGCCGGTACACAGGAAGTTCACGCCGACAAGAAGGCCCAGGATAAAGACCGACGCGCCCGGCAGGTTCGCCGCGATCAGAATGCCCGCCAGAATGGCAACGATGGCCGAAAAGATCATCCAGCCGCGGCCATCGCCCGATTTCAGCTCGAAGGCGAAGGCAAGCTGCATCGCGCCTTCGACCATGAACAAAACGGCGACGACAAGGGTCAGCGCGACCACGCCGGCGGCCGGATTGATCAGCAGGAAAACGCCGGCAACGAGCTTTAAGAGCGAGAGCAGCAGAGCGCCGAAAAACGGTCCGGTGCCGTGATAGGAAAAGGCGCCGACGAACCCGATGATGCCGGCAAAGATGAACAGCCAGCCGACAAGCAGTTCGACCGACAAGGTAGCAACGATCGGAAAGGCGACCGCCAAGAGGCCGATCACGGCCATGGCGATGCCTGTCCACAGCACGGTTGTCTTGTTCTTGCTCAGCTTGCCGAGCAGCTCTTCCGCGGAATCGGGCAACGGGTTCAGGTCACGATTTTCGCTCATGGTCGTTTACCTCTCGATCGTCAAACTACTGGTAGATCAACCGGTTTTCGTCTGCTGTGTAGCGACGGCTACCCCGAATCAACGCGAAATAGTCTAGCAGAATCGTGAATTTGGCGCGCGTCCAACCAGATACCGGCGCTCCTACCCGGCCAATGCACCGGAATGCTGGCACCCGATCGCCCGCCTCGACACGTCCTCGTCCCGCCTTGCCGCGTCACGCCAACGCGGCCTGCCACGCGGCCAAAACGTTCTGCCAGCGCTGGCGCATGGCTTCGCGCTCATCGCCAGACGCCAGCCGTTCGTGATGAAACCGCAGCGCGGTCTTGCCTTCGCCGGCGGGGGTGAGCGCAATTTGCAAGGTCGACGGCGCGGCCCCGGCCGGCTGCCAGGTCAAGCGCACGCGGTCGTTCGGCTTGACGACGCGGATTTCCCCCTCGATGCCGTCGCCGGTGCGATACCGGTTGCCCGGCTCGAGGCGCGTGTCCCCGATGTCGCCGAGCCAATCGCGAACACCCTCGGGCGACGCAATCAGCCGCCACGCCGCGTCGAGCCCCAGCGGCAGGGTGCGCTGAACGCCGACTTGAAAGCCGGCGTCGGCCGTCTGACCGATGATGCGACGGCCATGCATCTTCTCATAGCCGACGGTGACCATCTGCTGCCACCAGCCGGAAAGGTTCTCGGTCTCATTCAGGTGAGCGACAATCTGCTTGTGCGACCAGTCCCGCGCGCCGGCGCTGTCGAGATGGGCGCGCCAGCCCGCCCAATCGCGACCCGTGGCTTTTTGCACGGCCGCGTCCGACATGCTTTCGACCCGTTCGGCCATCTCATGCCCTCCCCAATCACCCCGCCAAACGCGGTCAGTCTAACACCGGATTGACATTCAAGCATTTGCTTGAATATTATCTCCACCACTCATCGAATGAGAAGGAGCAACAGCTATGTCCAGCGAGAGCTTTGAGTTAAACGTGGCCTTAGAAGCGCCGCCGGCGAAGGTTTATGACGCGCTTACGACTGAGCGCGGCGTGAAGGGCTGGTGGACACAAGATTGCGAGCTTGGCGACAAGGTTGGTGACAAGGCCGTCTTTCGCTTCGGCACTATGGTCGACGTGATGCGCATCGATGCACTGGATCCGGGCCGCGAAGTACGCTGGCATGTGCTGGAACAGCACAACCATTTGTCGGACGTCATGGCCGACAACACCGAATGGGTCGGCACCGACATCGTTTTTGCGTTGACGGCCAATGAGGACGGCGGCACGGACCTGCATTTCCGGCACGAAGGGCTGACGCCCGACCTGGCCTGCTATCAGATCTGCAATGACGGCTGGAACCATTTCATGAAGGCCAGCCTGCCAGGACTTCTGGCAGAAGGCATAGGCCGCCCCTTTCAAGCCAAGGCGTCAGCCGAGGCCAGCTAACCCCTAGCCATGCTGTTGGCGGCGGCACGGCGTGGATATAAGCTTGGGTATGCAAATCGATCGAGCGTCGACCGCCAGAGTCGACATCTTCCACGCCGTCGCCGACGCCAACCGCCGCAAGCTGCTGGACCTGTTGGCGGCGGGCGAGCGGCCGGTCCAAGAGCTGGTTCCGCACTTCGACATGTCGTTTCAGGCGGTGTCGCAGCATCTGCATATCCTGGCCGAGGCGGGCCTGGTGACAAGGCGCAAGCAGGGGCGCTATCGCATCTATCGGGCGCAGCCCGCCGCGCTGCGCGACATTCATGACTGGGCCGGCCAGTATCGCGCGTTCTGGGAGAACAGGCTGGAGCGGCTCGGCGGCTATCTCGACGAGACATGACTCTCAGCCTCGACTTCGAAAAGCACTTCCCGCACCCGCCAGCAAAGGTCTGGCGCGCTCTGGTGACGTCCGAGGCCCTGGCGCAATGGCTGATGCCCAACGATTTCGAGCCGGTGATCGGCCGAACCGCCCGCTTCACCTATCCGCGTGGAGACTGCGGCCAGGAAGACGGCGTCGTGCTGGTCGAGGTTGAGGCGTTGGACCCGCCGGTCCGCATGGTCTGGCGCTGGCAGAATGCCGACCTCGGCGAAACAACGCGGGTGGTGTTTTCGTTGGAAGCCACCGGTGACGGAACACGGCTCCGTCTAAGCCACACAGGCATCCCGACGGAACAAGAGGCCAGAAGCCTGGGCGGCGGATGGCCCGGTAAGCTGGAAAGCTTGGGCCAGACGCTTCGGGGCTAGAACCACCGGCCCGGAACAGCGCGATCAATCAGCGCTGTTCCAAATCGGTCCGGGTTGATCAGATTTCTGCCGAAACCGGGCTTCCGCCGGCCGCGTCGCAGATCTCGAAGGATGCGACCGCGTGCTCGGTGCCGTCAATGTTGCAATGCACGACCAGGCTGGCCTGATGGCTAAGGTCGAAGGGCAGGAGTACGTTCCGGTCATCGGCGACCTGTGTTTGCAGATCGAACGTGTCGTTCGTCGCCATCGGATCCGTGTTCATGGCTTCGCTTGACTGCGCCGCCAGAACTGCCCCGCCGACAAGTACGCCCGCCAACGTGGCCGTGAGTGCCTTAATCCCCAGTGTTGTCATGTCGTTCTCCAATCTCAAGAGGTTAGAGGCTGGATGCCATGCCGGGGTCACCGCCAGGCAACCGTCCCTCAACGTCCAAAAAAATCGACGAGTCATGTGCCTCACGGCAACCGAGGACAATCCACCGGCGAAATCATGACTCGCCGAGACCTGAAAACACAACAAAATTTATTTCACTATATTACTGTTCTTATATAATCACGCTATGTTTCAAATTACTACAAACTAACCTTACACTATTTATGTGGGTTGAATACTTTGGTCTGTCAATAGGTGTGACTGAAGATTCTGGGGTTTGCCAACGGCTGTATCGGCCGTCCGAAGTCTGTTAGCCTTCGCCGCGGCGGCGGATCACCCCCCGCACCCGATATCGAATAGGCACGGAAGATGAAGCGGATTGTCGGTTTGGCATGTGGTCTGTTTGCCCTGCTGGCCCTTGCGGCCTGCGTTCAGTATCCGCTGGGCATGACCGAGGAGGAATGGCTGCTGCTTACGCCGGAACAACAGCAAGAGGCGCGCCTGGCGGACGCCGAACTCAGGCGCGCCCAAGCGCTTCAAGCCGCGGCCGAGGCAGAGGAACGTGCCCTGGCGGAACGCAATCGGCTGATCGACGCCTACCGTAACGCCCGTCCCGGAGACATCGCCTATTGCGACATCGACCCGCCGGACAGCGGCTACGGCCGCGTGCTGGTGCAACCGTCCAGCGTTACCCTTGTGAATGGCGAGCAGCGCCGCCTGCAAGTGCTGCAGGAGAGCCCCAGACGGTCGGACTATGTCTGGCTGACCCGGGATGGCGGCGGCCGCGTCGAGCTGTGCGGATCCACGGCCTCCGGCAGCGGGCCGGTGGGCGCCTGCGACAGCATCTGGTCGATTGACCTACAGTTCGGCCGCGAAGCATCGACGCGGATCAGCTGGACGACACCGCTCAGCGGCGGCGAACTGACCTGCAGCACGGTCGGCGGCTTCGGCTCGCCATTTGGCGTGCCGGACTATCTGCTGTAGCCGTCGAAGGGGCGCACCTTGCCGACACATTCAACGGACGACACCGCGATTGCGGTCATCGACGAAGCAATCGCGGCATTCGACGGCACGCATGTCGAGCCGTTGCGCGAAGCGGCGGGCAAAGCACAGGTCTCGCCTGCCGTCATCGACCGCCTGGTCGATGTCGGTTTCAGCGGTGAGCCAAACACGCAGATCGCGGCGACATGGCTGCTGAAACACTATCTGGAGCAGGGATTCGACCTGACCGATGCGCAGAACGCCGCAATCGCCGACGGCCTCGAACGCCTAACCGGCTGGGCGGTTCAGCTTCATCTGGCGCAGTCGTTTCGCTGGCTTCACTGTCCCGATGCGCAAGCCGCCAAGGTGGCGGACACTCTCAAGGCTTGGTTTCAGTCGGACCGCAATTTCCTGCGGGCCTGGGCGTGCGATGCGCTCTGGCAGCTCGGCAAGCAGCATGAAGCCGTCCGGGATACCGCGTTCGAGACACTGCTGGCGGCGGAGGCCGACCCCGCCGCATCGGTCAGGGCGCGGGCGCGGAATCTGCTGAAGATGAAATAGCCTCGCCCGCGGCTGTTTCCGCCAACAGCGCTTTTAAGGCCCTGGCGTCCGTCTTCAGATTCTCGATGCTGTCGTCAGCCACGAACTCCAACAAGGCGTAACGCTTGCCAGCGAAGCGGCCTTCCGGGATCGCCGCGAGGTAGGCGCGCCAATGCACGGCGCCTTCGGCCAATGGAAAACGCTGGCAATCGGTGTCCCAGTGGAAGACATGCACGAACGCGATGTCGGTTCCGACCGCTGCAAGCTCGTTCAGCGCCTCGGCCTGCGGGATGCCTGGGCGTGGCTGCCAGTAGAGAAACACCGCCGGGCTGTCGATCGCTTGCACCAGTTGGACGGCGGACGACGTGCTGTCGGTCAGCGTACCGGGATGAAACTCCAGGCCGATGGCGACGTCATGGGCTGCCGCAACGGCGCCCATCGCGTTGATCGCATCGACCGCCGCGCGCCTGTCGGTGTCACTGTAGTCAGCCGACGCGCGGCCTTGCCATCCCGGCCAGATGCGGATCATCGGCGCGCCGAGTTCCTGGGCGGTTTCAAGAACGCGATGGAACGCATCCACCCCATCGGCCGGCGCACGCAGATAGCTGCCGTAGGAACTGACCGTCAGCCCCGCCTCCCGCGTCCAGCGGCCAACATCTCGGGCCGCGCCCAACCGGCCAGGTGGCACATGAACATCCGCCCCCCACTCTATGGCGGCAAGGCCGGCATCCGACACGATCTTCACGATCTCCGAGGGTGAGCGATCGCGAAAGGTGACCGAGCATAGGCCGGGCAGAAAGCGCACGCTCACGCTTCGCGGTCCAGAAGGTCGGGATTGACCAGATGGCTCAGCTTCTGTCCCGACACGAACCGCGCGATCTGGTCGACGATCAGGGCGCCCAGCCGGTTGCGCTCGAGCCCCATGGCACCGGCGATATGCGGCGTGATCAGCACGTTGGGCAGACGATAAAGTGGGCTGTCGGCAGGCAGCACCTCGGGATGGGTGACGTCGATGACCGCGTCGATCCGGCCGGAAAGCAGTTCGCGCTCCAACGCCGCCTGATCGACGATTGCCCCACGCGCCGTGTTGATCAGCGTACCGCCGTCGGGCATGCGCGCCAGGGCGTCAGCATCGATCATGCCCTTGGTTGTTTCCAGCAAAGGCGCGTGCAGGGTCACGACATCACAGCCCATGACGGTAGCCAGGTCGCAGGTCTGTGCACCCAGCTTCCGCGCCTCTGCCGCTTCGATCCAGGGATCGTAGACGAACAGTTCAAGATCGAACGGTTGCAGCAGTTCGATCACCCGGCGGCCAATGCGCGAGGCGCCGACGATCCCGATGCGCTTGCGGTAATTGCCGATCGGGCCATCCGCGAGCGCCCGCATCTCATCGTTGATGCCCCGTTCGGTGGTGTAGAGGTGGTGAAACCGGCCGATACGCTTGTTGGCGAGCAGCACGGCGGCCACGGTGTATTCCGCGACCGGCAGGGCGTTGGCGGCAGCGGCATGGCAGACGCTGATGCCGCGCCGGAAGACCTCGGCCCCCACGATGCGCTTCACCGAGCCGGCGGCGTGGGCGATCAGCCGCAATCGCGGTGCCCGGTCCAGCACCGCGCCGTCGATGCGGGGGCAGCCCCAGCCGGTGATCAGGATTTCGGCGTCGCCGAGCAGATGCCCGGCATCCGAGCTGTCGAAGCCTTGCAGCGGCCGGTTTGCGGGCAATTGGCACAGATCCGACAGCCGGCGCATGTGCTCCTCGGTGAAGACATAGCGCGTCTTGTCCGGGTCCATGGCAAAGACCGCGACAGGCCTTGCACCGGCATCGGCCGGCTTTCGATCGAGCCCTTTCGACGTCGTGTGATCCGGCATGACGGCCTGCCCCATCAGATGAAGGGCCGCCGGTCCAGGACCAACTTCAGCGGCTGGTCGGTGCACAGCAGGCCGGGCAGTGCCTGCTGCAGTTCCGCCAGGGCGCAGAGGACACCGAAGAGGGTATGCAGATCGTTGAGCCCAGGCTCGTCGTCGAAATCGAGGCTCAGGAGCCATTCGAGGTAGTGGGCTGCGAACTCCGCCAGCGCTGCTTGAGCCTCGCCGAATCTATGATGGCACTGGCGGATCGCCCGGTTCAGGCAGTAGACCCAATCGATCTCCGCGAAGCTTAGCGTGCGGCCGAGCGGAAACGGGTCGGCGTGCCAGAGGCTCAGGCAGGTGTCGATCAGGGCTTCCGGCGCCGGCAGCGCCACATGGCCATGCTGTTGATTGAACAGATAATGAAAGCTACCGGCCAAATGCGGGAAACGGGTGACGATGCCGTCATGGTCGACTGGCGCCACACAGCCGCGGCGCCACAGGCCGGTCTGGGGATCGTGTTCCGCCGACAGCCAGTCGAAATAGGCCTCGCGCCAGTCCAATGTCACCTGCCCTGCCAGAACCAGCGCGGCGTAAAGCCCAGCACCTTGATGGGACGCTCGCCAGGGATCGGCCTGCCAGTCCAACCCGTCGAGGAACCGGGCCATGCGGTCAGGCCGCCGATAGTCGTCCAAAGCGGATGGCGGCCGGATCGGGCCTGCATCGAACAGTTCTAACGCCCCCAAGCAGTGGGCCGTGGTGTGGATCGGATGATGGGTGGCTTCGTGCCACAGCCCGTCCATTGGGTCCTGCAGATCCCGCAGCGCTTCGATCCAGCAGGCGCGTTCGTCCAGATCCCGCGGAAACCGGCCGATGGTGTAAAGGATATTGGCGGCGTCGGCGCAGCCATACGGGTTTTCCGACCGCTCCGGCGCATCGGCATATCGACAATAGCGGCCGGGTGCGAGCCTGGCGGCGTCGACGATGCCGGCCGCCTGATCCACGAAGCCGCGCAGGTCAATCATGATCAGGCCGGAGCCAACGGGGCCGTGGAGTCCCGGACCACTAGCCGGCAGCCGATATGGATGTCGACGGGCGTCAATGTCGGCGTGCGCAGACGATCGAGCAGGCGTGCGACGCTCAAGCGTCCGATCTCGCGTTGATCGACCGCCACCGTGGTCAGGCTCGGCTTCAGGCGCGCGGTGATCCTGGTGTCGTCGAAACCGACCACCGAATAGTCCTCCGGCACGCGCAAACCCCTCTCGGCGAGCGCCCGGATGACACCGGCGGCAACGAGATCATTGCCGCACAGGATCGCCGTGGCGTCGATGCCGCCGGACGCCAGGGCCGACCGCGCCGCCGCATAGGCTGCCTCCGGCTCCAGCGTTTCGATCTCGATGACGAGACTCGGGTCGAAGGCCAGGTCGGCATCCCGAAGGGCGGATTTGAAGCCGTCCAGCCGGTCGCGCAGGGTCGGCCGGCCCAGCCAGGTGACGTTGGCGATCCGCCGATGGCCCAGCTCGATCAGGTGCTTGGTGGCCAGCACGGCACCGCGCCGGTTGGACGGCGTGACACCGTCCAGGCGCATCAACGGGTCGACGCCGTTGACCAGCAAAGCCCCCCCTGCCCGTTCGGCCGCCACGCCAAGCACCTCCGGGTCGTCGATGCCGATCAGCATCACGCCGCTGCCCGAACGCTCGTCGCAATGGGCGGCGACACGCTCGACGCCCGATCGATCCCCCTCGACGAACACGGTTTCCATGGGCACGCCGCGCCTGTCGAGTTCCTCTTGGATGCTGTCGACGATTTCCTGATAGAAGCCCGACGAGGTCGTCGGAAAGACGTTCATGGCGACAAACAGCGCCACCTCGGTGGCCGGCCCAACCCGCTCGCCCACCGAATAGCCCAGTTCGGCCGCCAGGGTCGCGATCCGACGGCGCATCTCGCCGCTGATGCCGGCCGAGTTGCTGAGCGCACGAGACACCGTGCTGACCGAAACGCCGGCCGCGCGTGCGATATCGCGTTGATTGGGTGTGCGATCCGTAACCGCCATCAATTCCCCACGTCTTATTGCAAAACCGCGCCGCGACCGGGCGGCGCGCTGCCGATTCGCAGCCCGACCACTATGCGGTACGCCTTGCTCTCCGACCACCATACCTGACGCAATTTGCGTTGTTGCGCAACAACAGAAATTTGCGCTTGACCGTGCAACAGGTTTCGACCACCGTGGCGCCGGGTTCATCGGTCCAGGCCGAGGGCGGGGACGGTTATCGGTATCCGGCCCGAAGAGAAAAGGGCCAACAATCAGTGGAGGGAACGACATGAAGGGCACGCTGGGGATCACGGTATGCGTCGCGGCGCTGATGGCGGCGAACGCGGCAACCGCGCAGGAACTGGTGATCTGGCACGACAAGGGCGATGACGGCCTGGCCATGATCGAGGAGATGTCGGCGCTGTTCGAAGCGCAGCATCCCGGCGTTACGGTCACGTCCCTGTCCTATCCGACCGAGCAATGGTTCAACCGGTCGATCGCCGGGCTGAACACCAATACCGGGCCGGACATCCTGTTCAACGACAACAACCGCATTGCCACGATCCAGCAGTCGACCGGCCGGCTATGCTCCGTGGCTGATCTGGTCGACGCCCTGCCGGACGGCGACCGGGCCTATATCACGGACGGCGACATCGCCTCGGCCACCTTGGAAGGCGACATCATCATGATGCCGTTCCAGCGGGTCGTGATTGGCTGGGGCGCGCGCCAAAGCTGGCTGGATGCGGTCGGCGAAGAGTATCCGGAGACCTGGGACGACATGATCCGCATCGCCCAACTGTTCCAGGACACCGATCCCGACGGCAATGGCGAGGACGACACGTTTGGCGTGGCGCTGCAGGCCGGCTCCGCCCCGTCCATGATCGGCGCGGGCACGCGCATGTTTGCCATCGCGGGTAACGGCGTGCCCTACGACATCATGAACACGGACGCCGAGATCGTCATTACCGATCCCACTGTGGCCGATCCGACCATCGGCATCCTGCAACTGTTCACCGAACACGGCCTGGTGTCGCCGGACACGGTGAACCACAACTTCACCGACATGTATCAGTTGATCGAGGGCGGCCGCGTCGGCTTCTTCCGGGTCGGTAACTGGAATGTCGCCAAGTGGGATCGCGAAGCGCTGGAAGGCGACTATGTTGTCGGCCCCTACCCCAGCCACATCGAGGGCCAGCCAGGACACATGCTGGTCAACACGGTCCGCGGCATGGCCGTGCCGTGCGACGGCGACAATGTCGATCTGGCACGCGACTTCGTCTCATTCATCGTCTCGCAGGAGGCCCAGCAGGCCTCGCTTGATCATATGGGCGGCGTGGTCCGCGACGATCTCGACATCAGCGGCGTGACGCCGGGACTGACCCCCTTCGTCAGTGGTGAATACCCGATGGCAACGGACAGCTTCATGGCCTCGATCCATCCCTGGTATCCGGAACTTGAAGAGGCGTATTACCGGCACCTGATCGATGCGGTCAGCAACCCGCCGCAGGATTGGGACGCGTGGCTGCAGGCGACCGCCGAAGACTTGCAAAACACCGTTGCGGAATTGCAGAACTAAGCCCGCGATTTGATTGGGCCGGGCGGCCTTTCGGTCGTCCGGCAGCCTTTTCCTGGGGGTTGGAGTGATGACGACGGCTGTTGCAACGGCCACGCCACGGCGCCTCCTGCCCCATTTGTCGCGCAAGGCGGCCGGCAATGCGTGGCACAAGCGCACGCTCTATCTGTTCCTGCTGCCTTTCGCCGCCCTGACGGCGATCTTCGGCCTGTGGCCGATCGGGCAGAGCATTTATCTCTCCTTCACCGAAAGCTACACAGCACTCAGCCCCCAGCCTGTCTTTGTCGGGCTGGAGAACTTCCGCGAGATCCTCAGCAATCCGGACTTTCTGGACTCGTTGTGGCGGACGCTGCTGTTCACCTTCGTCTCGGTCGTGCTGAACGTTCTGGTCGCGCTCGTCCTCGCGGTCATGCTGTCGCAACCGATCCTGGAGCGCGGCCGCACGCTGTTCAAGCTGGCGATCTTCCTGCCGGTCATCACCCCGGACGTCGCCGGTTTCATCGTCTGGAAATGGATGTTCAATCAGGATTTCGGCGTCGTGAACGCGGTGTTGCACGGCCTCGGCCTGCCGGCGTTTCCGGGCGTGACCGAGCCGGTGTCGGCCTTCGCGACCCTGACCATTGTTGAGCTGTGGCACCATGTCGGCCTCTACACGCTTATCTTCCTGACCAACCTGCAGCTTTTGGATCGCGACCTGGACGAGGCCGCGCGCATCGACGGTGCCACCCGCTGGCAGCGGTTTCGCTATGTCACCCTGCCCCAGCTCAGGCCCGCCATCATTATCAACTCGGTCTACGCGCTGATCGAGTTCCTGAAGACCTTCACCGTCATCGTGGTGATCACGCGCGGCGGGCCGAACTTTTCGACCAACTTCGTCTCCTACTTCGCCTACACCAAGTTCGGCAACGCCCAGTACGGCGAAGCCATGGCGATGGCGACGGTGCTGTTCGCAGCAGTCGCGGTGCTTGCGGCGGCCCTCGTTTGGGCGATGAGCCGGGGGGACTATCGATGAGCGGGCCGGCGCGGAAAAAGCCAAGCGCGGCGAGCCGGCTGGCCATCCAGGTGGTCGCCTACGCCGCCGCGATCGCGATCTCGATCTTCTTCGTCTACCCGTTCTACTGGATGATCGTGAACTCGTTCCGCACCCAGGAGGCGGTGCTGTCGCGCCCGCTGGCCCTGTTGCCGGAACAGTTCGATTTCGCGGCCTATGAGACCATCGCCAATATCGGCGGCGTTTCCCTGACCACGTACTTGACCAACTCGCTGCTGATCACGGCGGTCGCCACGGCGCTGGGCGTCTCGATCATGGCCATGGGCGCCTATGCGCTTTACCGGTCGCCCAAGCTGCCGCTGTTCGGCACGGTGCGGAACACGTTCCTGGTCGCGATCATGTATCCCAACATGCTGTTGGTAATTCCGCTTTACTTCGTCGTCTATTATCTGGGCCTGCTGCAAAGCCAGGCCGGAAACTATGTCGGCATCGTGCTGTCGATCAGCATTGTGCCGCTGGTGTTCATCCTGTTCCTACAGTTCTTCCGCAACATCCCCAGCGAACTGTTGGACGCCGCCGTCATGGACGGGGCGACGGAATGGCAGATTTTCCGGCGCATCGTCCTGCCGCTGGCCAAGCCCGTCGTTCTGACCGCCTGTTTGATCGCCGTCTTGCTGAACTGGAAGCAATGGTTTCAGATCCTGGTGATCTCGACCTCGCCGGACACCTACACGCTGCCGGTCGCCCTCTTGTCGCTGAACACCGAATATGGCGTAAACTTCCAGGCGACCATGGCGCTGGCCACCTTGACCTGCGTGCCGGTGATCATCGTGTTCATCCTTACCCAGCGACGGGTGATGAGCGGCTTCTTGGCAGGCGCGGTGAAGGGCTGACGCGCAACCACCTGCCGTCTAGTGTAACGCAGTCGCTCGCTCCGAATCGAGGGTCCGTCGCCTGCTGAGCTCCGAGAACAGTCACGCCAAATGGACCCTGATGATCGCCATGGGCTGCGTCGTCGGGGTCATCTTGCTCGACGAGACGATCGTCGCCGTGGCGCTGCCGACGATCCAAAGAGAACTCGGCCTTTCCGTCGTCAGCAGCCACTGGGTACTTAACACCTATTTGCTGTTTCTGGCGGGACTAGCGGCCGCTGCCGGACGATTAGGTGACATCGTGGGCATCAAGGTTCTGTGCCTTTTTGGATTGGCACTGTTTGGCCTGTCCTCACTGGTGGCCGGCCTGGCCCAGGACGGCGCCTCGATTATCATCGCGCGAAGCTTTCAGGGCATGGGTGCGGCGGCAATCTTTCCAATCTCCCTGGCCATCGTCACATCCGTATTCCCCCCGGAACAGCGGGGCTTCGCCATCGGCCTCTATGGCGCCATCGGCACCAGTTTCTTTGCGCTGGGACCGCTGGTGGGCGGGGTGTTCACCGACTTCGTCTCTTGGCGCTGGATCTTCTGGATCAATCCGCCGATCGTGTTGGCGATTGCCGTTGCCGTCCTGGTGTATTGGAAAGACCCGCCACGCGAGCCTGCCGACGCGCGTTTCGACATCGTCGGCTTGGTCATGCTGATCTGCGGTATGGGCATGATCGTCTTTGCCGTCATGCAGAGTTCCGACTGGGGTTGGGCGAGTTTGGGCATTTGGCCCGTCCTGATTGTCGGCTGCGGCCTGATGGCGGCGTTCGTGCGTTACGAAATCCGCAACAGCAACCCGTTGATCGAGGTTGACCTGTTCGCAAGCAGCACTGTGAGTGCCTGCACGCTGGTCCTGTTCACGGCGCAATACAGCAAACTGACATTTATTGTGTTCGGCGCCCTTTACTTCCAGCAGGCGCTCGGCTTCAGCCCGTTTTACGCCGGGCTTGCGCTGCTTCCGGCCGTCGGTATCCAGGCCTTCGCCGCCGTCCCTTCCGGTCGTTTTGTCGACCGGGTCGGCACGCGGCTTCCAACACTGGTCGGCCTTTCGGTTGCTTCGCTGTCGCTGATCTGGATGGGGGTCGCTGTCGCCCGCAATGAGTATACGGTGCTGCTGCCGGCCCTGCTGGCGTGGGCCCTGGTTATGGGCTTCTTGTACCTGCCGGCAATGCGAGCGCTGCCCAACGCCGTCGCAATCGAACGACAGGGTCAGGCGGGAGGTATCGTCATGTCGTCCCAATTGCTGGGCGGAACCGTCAGCGTAGCCGTTGGCAGCTCGCTGTATGCCTTCAACAACAGCTTTGAGATCATCTTCCTTGCAAATGGTGTGCTTTCGCTGGTGACGCTCGCCGTCGCCTGGGCCGCTATTCGAGCCGAGCCGGCGTCGGCCTGACTAGCCCGGCCGAACCCCGCGTTCCAGGACCGTGCTGAGCGCGATATAGCTGCGGGTGCGCTCCACACCCTTCATGTCGTAAATCTCGCGCAGAATGTCCTCCAGCGCCTGGGGGCCCTCGGTCCGGATCTTCAGCAGGACGCAGGTGTCGCCGGCGACGGTGTGGATCTCCTCGACCTCCGGCAGCTTGCTCATGGCCATGAGCTGTTCGCTCTTGCCCCAGCCGGCCGTGTCGACATGGACGAAGGCCAGCAAGGGTTTGCCGATCTTTTCGGGGTCCAGCACCGCGACCGTGCCCTTGATGACGCCGTCGCGCTTCAAACGCTTGACCCGCTCATGAACCGCCGGCGGCGACAGGTGCAAGAGCCGCCCAAGATCGGCATAACTGCGGGTGGCATCCTCCGCCAACAGGCCTAACAAGGTTCGGTCCTTGGCATCCGTCGTTCGGCTTGTCGCGGTTGTACGCCGAACACTGTTCGTTTGTTCAGCCTCCATGCTTGAACCCTGTTCATCATTTGGTCGGATTGATCTAATAAACCTGCATGGCGGAGCACATTCAAGAGAAAGCGGCGCGGCGGTCACACGCTGTACAAGTTGGCCTGCTGACCCTGGGCATCGCCCTGGTCGGCTCCAACTCTCTGGTCTTGAGCCCGATCCTGACCGATGTCGCCGCCGACTTCGATGCGCGGGCGGCCGACGTGGCGCGGGCGATCGCCGCCTATGGCGGCGCCACCGCACTCTCGGCCTTTGCGCTGGCCCGCCATATCGACCGGGTCGGGCCGCGTCTCGTGCTGTTGCTCGGGATGGTGGTCATGATGTTGGCCATCGGCGCCAGCGCGCTCGCCCATTCATGGGTTGCCCTCGCCCTGGCCCAGGGAGTGGCCGGGCTTGGCGCCGGGGTCGTCCTGCCGGCGACTTATCATTTGGCCGCGACGGTCGCGCCAAAAGGGGCCGAAGCCCGGACGCTGGGGCGGGTCTTGACCGGCTGGTCGCTGTCGCTGGTTATGGGCATACCGGCCGCAGCATTGTTGACCGATCTGGCGGGCTGGCGATCGGTGTTCCTCGTGCTGGCCGGTGTCGGTTTTGTTGCGTTGATCGGCTTTGTCCGGCTGCTGCCGAGGGACCGGCCGGCGTTGGCGCCCGCGCGCGAGGGTCCGTTGGCGCCGCTGAAGATACCGACCGTGCCGATCCTGTTGGCGACATGCTTTGCGTTCATGATCGGCTTCTACGGCGTCTATCCCTTTGTCGGCGACCATTTGCGGGTCAGCCACGGCATCGCTGCCGCGCCGGCGGGGCTGTTCGTACTGGCCTACGGTGTCGGCTTTGGCCTGGCCAGCCTTGGCGACGGCCTGATCGACCGGTTCGGCCTACGCCGGATGTTTCCGCTGGCACTGCTGACGGTGGCGCTGATCTATCTGGCCATGATCCCGGCGGCTGAAGCCTTCTGGTCCGTGATCATGCTGTCCGCCATCTGGGGTTTTGTGAACCATTTCGGCCTGAATGCGCTGGTCCTGCTGCTGTCGCGGGCAGACCCGGTGCGGCGCGGCGCCATCCTAGGATTGAACAGCGCGGTGACATACGCCGCATCGTTCATCGGGGCGGCCGTGTTTGGCGAGATCTACGCCGACATCGGATTTGCCGCCATCTGCGGCCTTGCCGGCCTGGCCTTGGCGATCGGTGCCCTCTTGGTGCACGTCGGTCTGCGCGGCCGATTGGCATCGGCCAAGGCGTCGGCAGCCCGCGAAAGCACCTAATGCGTGGCCGATTCCGCGGTTGCCTCGATCCAGGTTTGCGTCGTCGCCGACCAGCCGGATGGGACACCATGCCCGCCATCGTTCAAGCAAAGCTGAAGTGCGCCATCCGTGCAGGACGACCAGACCTGACAGGTTGAGCTGCCGACGGTGAGATCGTCGCGATCGGCCATCGTCGGACAGGCGTCCAGCGCGCGCAAGACGTCGAGCCCGGCCAAGACGTCCGCCTGCCGCCAGCGGTCGCCGATCGGGCGTCCTGCCATGGGCACCACCCTGTCCGACGTGCCATGGGTGTGGCGCATGGTGACCGGCCCGGCCTCGCAGGTCGCCGGCATCGGCTCCCAGAAGGCGCCCGAGATCGGGGCGTAATGGGTGAAGGGCGCGCCGACAAAGCAGGCCACGGACCAGACCATCGACCCGCCTTGCGAAAACCCCGCCGCGACGATGCGTTCGGGATCGGTGGGATAGCGGTCTTGCACATCCTCGATGACGGCGCGGACGTAGGCCGTGTCGTCGCGCGCCTGGCTCGGGGAGCCCTGATGCGCCCAGGTGTTTTCGTGCCCGTCCCCGGCGACGAACAGATAACCGGCGCCGGTCCAGGCCCCGACAAGGCCCCGATTGCTCACCGCCGCCCGTCCGGACCCCTGATAGCCGTGAAACCAGACGATCACCGGCAACGGCGTCTCGCCGTCCCATTCAGGCGGTTCTTCGACATAGTACTGGCCGGTGTCCACACCATCGTCATCCGGAAAGCTGATCGGACAAGGTTGATCCGACCCGCAGGCGGGCTGGCCAAACGCCGGCCCAAGGCCAAGCAAGACGATCAACAAAGAACCGGCCACCAATGAACGCACGGCTGCACCTCCTGCCGCCCAAACAGCCGGCTCAGCAAGCTATGGGACCGGCAGAAGCGTCAACTGCTCGGATCACACATATGCGTGATCTGTACTGGGCTGTCGGGACGAAGAGTGAAGATCCGGCTTGAAAGTGTAATTACACGTTCTATCTGATGGCGCGAAGGATTGGCGGCATCGACCCGCCCTCACCCCATAACTGACATGAATACTTGATCTCAGGCCCATGATACACGTACAAATTGCTGTTGGGGTTAAAGATCTTGAGAACGAGCATGAGTAATCACCACGCTGCCACGGAGCCGCGCGCGAGGCGCGGCCTCATCTGGCGTGCATTGGGCCTGACCGGCCAGGTTATTGTCGGCGCGTTTATCGTTAGCGCCGTGCTGTTCGCCGTGAGCACGCTGCGCCAGCCGGGCACCGCCAGCGACGAGACGACCTTGGCCGCGCCGATACCGGTCGAAATCCTGACGATCGTCGAGGAGGACGGCTATACCGTGCCGCGCCAATTCGTCGGTCGGGTGGTCGCGCGTCAGGAAACCAGCGCGAGCTTCGAGCTGCCGGGCCGGCTGGTCGAGATCCTGGTCGACGAGGGCGACAGCGTGCGCGCCGGCGAGACCGTCGCACGCCTCGACACCGCCTTGCTGGAGGCGAGCTTCGACGAGTTGCAGAGCCGGGTTCACGAGTTGGAGGCGCAGGTCGAGCTCGCCGTGCGCACGGAAGAGCGGCAGCAGGAACTGAACCGGATGGGGCACGCCACCGACCAGCGGCTGGATGAGTCCTATCTCGAACGCATCGCCCTGGAAGCGGCTCTGGAACAGGCGCGCGCGGCCATTCGGAACGTCGAGATCCAGATCGATAAGTCGACCCTGCGGGCGCCCTTCAACGGCTCCGTCGGCGCGCGGATGACCGACATCGGCGCCGTCCTGCAAGCCGGGCAACCCGTGCTCGACATCGTCGAGACCGACGTCATGGAGGCGCGCATCGGCATACCGGCACCGCTGGCGGAACGGCTCGATGTCGGCGAGGTGTTCGAGATCGCCGTCGGCGACCGGACGATACCCGGAACCTTGCACGCGCTGCGCCGCGACATCGATCGACAGACCCGCACGGTGACGGCCGTTCTGGTCTTCGGCGACACGATCAGCGTGCCGTCTGGCGAGATCGCCCGCCTGACCCTGGAACGCTACCACGCCGAGCCCGGCTACTGGATGCCCGTTGCTGCGCTAACGCAAGGCCTCGACGGCCTGTGGTCCGTCTTCGTCGCGCGCGATACTCCGTTCGGCGACACGGTCGTGCAGCGCGAGGAAGTCGAGGTCCTGCATTTCGCCTCCGATCAGGTCTTTGTGCGCGGCACGGTCTCGAGCGGGGACCGGGTGGTATCGGTCGGGGTCGAGCGGGTGACGCCGGGCCAGAGGATCGTGCCCCTGACCTCGCTTGTCGCAGACAATGTCTAGCCGCGCCGACCTGCCTACCCTGCTGTTTCGACAACCGCGTTATCTGGCACTGCTGATCGCGGTGGTGCTGGTCGCCGGCTTGTCGGCCTTCGCGACGGTCGGCCGCCAGGAAGACCCGACGATCACCAATCTGTTCGCCACCATCGTGACGCCGGTCCCCGGCGCGACGGCCGAGCGGGTCGAAGCCCTGGTGACCGACAAGATCGAAGATGAGTTGCTGGAGATCGAACAGATCGACGAGATGGTCTCGCGATCGCGCAACGGCATCTCGGTCATCACGCTCGAGCTCAGCCCGTACATCACGGATGCCGAGATCGACCAGGTCTGGGTCGATGTGCGCAGCGCGCTGGACGATGCGGAACTGCAGTTTCCCGAAGGCGTGCCCTCGCCGACACTGGAAACCGATCGCGGCAACGCCTTCACCAGCATCAGCGCGATTACCTGGCGCGGGGAGAGCGAGCCCAATCTCGCCATCATGGGCCGCTTTGCCGAGGATCTGCAGGATCGCTTGCGCGCCGTCCCGGGCGCGGAATTGGTTCAGATCTGGGGCGGGCCGGACGAGGAGATCGTGGTCGAGTTCGACCGCAACGTCCTGACCTCTCTTGCGCTGACACCGGACGCGGTGGCCGCGGCAATTGCGTCGGCGGATGCCAAGGTCGCGGCCGGGCAATTGCGCGCGGACAACAACCTCGTCATCGAGGTCGCCGGCGAGATCGAGGATCTGGACCGCATCCGCGATGTGCCGATCGCGTCGAGCGGCGACACGATCGTGCGGGTCGGCGACGTGGCGACGGTCCGGCGCACCCTGGTGAACCCGCCCGACAATCTCGCCTTTGCCGAGCTTAAGCCGGCCGTCGTGGTCGCCGTGCGCATGGCGGTGAACTTGCAGGTCGACACCTGGATGGCGGAGGTTCGCGGCGTCTTGGCCGAGTTCGAGGCGACCCTTCCCGGCGGCCTGGACCACGAGCAGATCTTCGACCAGAGCGTCTATACCGCCCAGCGCTTCAGCACCCTGGGTGAGAATCTGGCGATCGGCGTCGGGCTGGTCGTCATCGTGCTGTTCGTCACGCTGGGCTGGCGTTCGGCGGCCATCGTCGCCCTGATCCTGCCCTTGACCGGCTTCATGGCGATCGGGTTGCTGGAAGCCCAGGGCGTGCCGCTGCACCAAATGTCGGTCACCGGCCTGATCGTCGCCCTTGGGCTATTGGTCGACAGCGCGATCGTGATGACGGACCGGATACGATCGCGTCTCGAAAACGGCGCCACGCCCGTGGATGCCGTCGGCGAGGCGGTGCGGCATCTGTGGTTGCCGCTGCTGGCCTCGACCATTACGACCGTGCTCGCCTTCATGC
This sequence comes from Alphaproteobacteria bacterium, assembly GCA_028277405.1. GTDB lineage: Bacteria > Pseudomonadota > Alphaproteobacteria > DSM-16000 > Inquilinaceae > JANQGH01. The sequence goes on from JANQGH010000085.1 coordinate 44,823, forward strand.
CGATGGCGCTGCTGCCCGGCGCGCCGGGCGACTTCGTCAGCGCGATCGCGATCGCCGTGATCACCGCGCTGGTTTCGTCCTGGCTGTTGGCGATCTTGGTTACGCCGGCAATCTCCGGTTTCGTTCTCGCCCGCGTCGGTAAAGGGCCGCGCCGCTGGTGGCGCAACGGCATCGGCGGCGGCCCGTTTCGGTGGCTGTTTGCCCGCTCGCTGGATCTGAGCCTGCGGTTCCGGATCCTCAGCATCATGGTCGCGGTCGCCCTGCCGATCATCGGTTTCGTCAGCTTGCCGACGCTGACGGCCCAGTTCTTCCCCGGCGCCGATCGCGACCAGTTCTATGTCCAGATGCGGTTGCCGGCGCGCGCCTCGCTGGACCAAACGGTCGACGTGGTCCGCCAGGCCCACGCCATCCTGCGCGAGGACGAGGCCGTCGAGACGGTCGCCTGGTTCGCGGGCCGAAGCGCGCCGGCTTTCTACTACAACATGCTGATGGACCAGGACGGCGTCGCGCGTTTTGCCGAGGCGCTGGTCACCGCGACCTCCGCCGAGGCAGCGGTCGACCTGATGCCCGACTTGCAGGACCGGTTCGACCAGGAACTGCCGGGCGCGCAAATCTTCGTGCGCGAGATCCTTCAGGGACCGCCCGTTGTCGCACCGGTCGAACTCAGGATCTTCGGGCCGGACCTGGACCAGTTGCGCGCGTTGGGGGAGCAGGCGCGGTTGCTGATGACGCAAGTGCCGGCAATCACGCACACGCGCGCCGCGCTGAATGGCGGCGTGCCGCAACTGCAGTTTCAAGCCGACGAGGACGTGGCACGGCTTCTCGGACTTTCGCTGGGCGACGTCGCCAGGCAGCTTGAGACCAATCTCGAGGGCGCCATGGGTGGCTCCCTGATCGAGGCGACGAACGAGTTGCCGGTGCGCGTGCGGATCTCGTCGGACGAGCGCGGCAGCATCGCCGACATCGGGTCCATCGACATTCTTGCGCCGACAAACGGCCAGTCGGCGGAGCTGTTTCCCGGCGTGCCGCTATCGGCGCTGGGCGAGCTGACCCTGGTACCGTCCCAACAATCGATCCCGCATCTCGACGGCGAGCGGTTCAACTCGGTGCTCGGCTATGTCGATGCGGGCGTCCTGCCCCAGGAAGCTTTCGGCGCCTTCCAGCAGATTCTGGAGGAGAACCCACTGCCACTGCCCATCGGCTATCGTCTTGAGTTCGGCGGCGATGCCGATGCCAGGGCCGACACGGTGCGCGATCTGATGGCCTCGGTCGCGCTGATCGTGACGCTGACACTGGTCACCATCGTGCTGACCTTCAACTCGTTCCGCCTGTCGCTGGCGGTGGCCACGGTCGCCGGGTTGTCGATGGGTCTCAGCTTTTTGTCGCTGGCCCTGCTCGGTTTCCCGTTCGGCATTCAGGCCCTGATCGGCGCCATCGGTTCGATCGGCGTTTCGGTCAATGTCGCGATTATCATCCTGACCGAGCTGAAGGGCGATCGCCGGGCGGTCGCTGGCGATCCGGTCGCGATCCGTAACATCGTGCTCGGCACCAGCCGTCACATCTTCTCCACAACCCTGACGACGTTCGGTGGCTTCATCCCGCTGATCCTCGGCGGCGGCGGCTTCTGGCCGCCCTTCGCAACAGCCATTGCCGGCGGCGTCCTACTGTCTTCCATCGTCAGCTTCTACTTCGTGCCACCTATCTTCTCGCTGATCACACGATCGCGCCCGGTGGCGACCTTCGAGGATGAGGATGATGCCCCTGGCCGGCATGACGGGCGGACGACAATGCCCCTGCCATTGCCGGGTAACGATGCGGATGGACTGAGACGGGTCGTTTAGCCGTCCCGCAGTCACAAAGCCCAAACATTCCAATTGCTATAACAATTGCGCTCAGGCATTCTGGCGACCGGTATCGACAACGCGATGAGGTCGCGGCCAGGTGCGGAACGCCGATCAAGCCAGGAAAATCATTGCACTACAGTGCCTTGGGCGGACGTCTTTGGCAGCATTCAGTCCGCTTCAAGCTGTTTTCGGCGTGTTTTGTGAAGACGCGCAGACGGGTCGGCCCGAAAGGATATGACGAGCCTGATCCCCAGCAGCCGAAGCATGCATCGACAGGGTCCAGCCAGTTAAATGGAACCGGCCTTGAAGCGCCAGCGCCTTGGCGCCTGCATGACCGGCAATGGCCTGATGTGTGCGCTGGCGATCGATCAGGGCATCAGCCTCACCCGCGCTTTGACTGCCGCCTCCGGGAACGCCGGTGACGCCGACGCGCGGGCGGCGGAGTTCAAAACCGTGCTTGCCAAATGGCTGTCGCCTGACGCCTCCGCCATTCTTCTAGACCACCGCTTCGGCGATGCCTGCCAGGCGGTCACCGACACGGGAACGGGAATCCTGCGCGCGTATGAGACAGACGTCTATGGCGGCGACAGCGAAACCGTCACGACATTGCCGCCGAGCGAGTCGGTGCGTCGCCTCGCGCAGCGCGGCGCCGACGCGATCAAGCTGCACATGTATTACGACCCGGACGCGCCGTCGGACGAGAACGCGGTGAAGCAGGCGCTGATTGAGCGTGTGGGCGCGGAATGCCAGGCCAACGACGTGCCGTTTCTTTTCGAGCCTCTATCGTATCGGCAAGGGGTCGAGGCGGGCACGGCGGCCTTCGCCGCGATCAAGCCCGACATCGTGCGGCGGTCGGTAGCGGAGTTTTCCAAGCCTGGGTACCGCATCGACGTCCTGAAGATCGAATTCCCGATCGACCTTGCCTTCGTCGCCGGCACCCAAACGGCCGAACGCGAGGGTGGATCGCCGAACTGCTCCTTGGCCGAGGCGCTGGACCATTTTCGGGCCACGGCCGAAGCCGCCGGCTGCCCGTTCGTGTTTTTGAGCGCCGGCGTGACCTTGGAGGCGTTCGCGGAGGGGCTGGAGCTGGCGGGCAAGGCCGGTGTGCCTTATGGCGGCTATCTGTGCGGGCGCGCGGTTTGGCGGCCGGCCATCGAGATCTTCGGCAAGGGCGGATCGTCGGCCCTTGCGGACTGGGCGAAGGGCGAGGGGCGTGAAAGGCTGCGCCATTTGACGGCGATCGCCAATGAGACCGCCGTACCCTTGGTCAACGCCGGCGAAGTGAATGCCGAACCGGCCCGGCACACCGTCCAGGGGCATGGCCAATGACCCGTCACCGGCCCCGCATCGGCTATGTCGGCGTCTCGATCTCGCCCTACTACGCCGAGAAGTATCGGGTGCGCGAAACCGCGATCGACGCCTTGCAGGCCGAAAGCGACGCGCTGGGCTATGACCTCGTCGCGATCGGCCGGCCGATCCATTCCGGAGAGGATGCAGAGGCGGCGGCGCGAGAGTTGAAGGATCAGCGGATCGACTTTCTGATGATCCAGAACGCCGCCTGCAGCGCGGGTGAGCAGCTTTATCCGCTGCTGGACGTGGCACCCCGGGTTGGCCTTTGGTCCGTGCCGGACCCCAGCTTTGACGGCCCGGTGCAACTGTCATCGCTGGTCTCGATGAGCCATTTCGCCAGCTTGATCAAGACCGTCGTGAAGGACCGCGACATTCCGTACAAATGGTTCTACGGCAACCCGGACTCAGAGCGGTTCCGCGAACGGTTTGCGGTTACGGCGCGGGCATTGCGGGCGGTTGTCGGGCTGGAGCAGTCGCGCATTGGCTGGATCGGCGGCGTCTCGCCCGGCTTTGACGGCATGGTCTCCGACGCCGACGCCTTTCGACGCCGGCTGGGCGTTACGGTCGAACCGATCGACCTGGCGGACGTGGTCGACAACGCCAAGGCCGTCGAGGCCACTCGTGTGGCCGAAGCGGTCGCTGAGATGCGCGGCGCGGCGCGGTCGATCGCGGTGACGGAGGACGAGGCGTTCGACCGGGTCGCCCGCCTCTATCTGGCGCTGCACGATCTCTCCGCCGACGAGGACTACGACGCGCTGGCGGTCCAGTGCTGGTCCGACATCCAGGGGCTCTACAACGTTGCCCCGTGCCTGGCCTATGGCTGGCTGGGCAGCGAGCACCGGTTTCCGGTTGCTTGCGAGGGCGACGTGCTGGGCGCCGTCAGCATGCACATGCTGAACCTGATGTCCGATCGGGATGGCTCCGCCACCCTGCTCGACATCGCCGCGCTCGACCCGGACCGGCAAGCGATGCTGATGTGGCATTGCGGCGTTTCCCCCCGCCATTTCGCCAATCAGGACGGCATCGCCTGGGTCGACCATGTGACCTTAGGGCGCAACGCCGATGACGGGCCCTACGGCGTCTCCGGCGACCAGGTGTTCGCGCCCCAGCCGACGACGGTCAGCTATGTCAACGAGGACGCGTCGCGCCTGCTGGTCTTGAAGTCGGAGATCGTGGAGCACCCGTCGAAGGGCTTCGACGGCACGCGGGGGTGGGTTTCCAAGACCTATCTGAATGGCGAAGCGATCGACATCTGGGATCTTTTAAACACGCTGACCGTACGCGGCCTGCAACATCATTTTGCGATGGGACAGGGCGACTTGACGCGTGAGCTGATGGAATTGGCCGCCTGGACCAAGATGCGGCTGGTCGAACCGGTCCCGTATGCGGATTATCTGCAGCGGGACGGGGTCAATGTCTAATAACCGGTGACGATGGGAGGAGTTGCACCATGAAGCTTTCGACACTCAAAAACGCGGCCATTGCGGCGACCGCGGCGCTGGCGATCAGCGCCAGTGCGACCGCGCAGGACCTGCCTGGCTTTACCAGTTGGGACGAGGTGGTCGAGCAGGCGCGCGGCGAGACCGTCTATTGGTACATGTGGGGCGGTTCGGACGCCATCAACGGCTTCGTCGACGAGTTCTACGGCGTGCCGCTGCAAGAGGAATACGGCATCACCTTGGAGCGGGTGCCGGTGGCCGATACGGTCGATGTGGTCAACCAGGTGATCAGCGAGCAGCAGGCCGGTGCGACCGGCGATCGCGGCACGGTCGACCTTATCTGGATCAACGGCGAGAACTTCTTCACGCTCAGGCAGGCGGATCTGCTCTACGGGCCGTGGGCAGAAGGTATTCCGAACGCCGCCCTGGTCGATTGGGACAACCCCGCCATCTACCTCGACTTCGGTCGGCCGGTCGACGGCTATGAGAGCCCCTGGTCGAGCGCCCAGTTCCACTTCGTCTATGATTCCGCGCGCCTGGATGAGGACGAGTTGCCGCGGTCCTACGCCGAGCTGAGCGATTGGATCGAGGCCAATCCGGGCCAGTTCACCTATATGGCGCCTGGACCCGGCGCCTTTGTCGGCACGCGCTTCGTGAAGCAGCTGTTCTTCGAGTTGAGCGGCGGCCACGATCAGTGGGTCGGTGAGTTCAACGAGGATCTTTACAACGAGTGGGCGCCTCAGGTCTGGCAGACCCTGATCGACTGGCAGCCCAATCTGTGGCGCGAGGGCGAGACCTACCCGGCTAACCAGTCGGAGACCGATCAGCTGTTCGCCAATGGCGAGACCGCGTTCACCTTCACCCAGTCGCCGTCGGGCGCGGCGCCATCGATCGCGGCGGGCATCGTGCCGCCGACCTCGCAGGCCTTTTCGTTTAACGACTACATGATCGGCGATTTCAACTATGTCGCCATCCCGTTCAACGCGCCGAACAAGGCGGCCGCCCTGGTGACCGCCAACCTGATCCTGCGGCCGGACCGGCAGGCCTTCCAGGTGCAGCCGGAATACGGCTTCTGCTGTGGCTGGGGTATCGACGTGTCGCGGGTCACCGATCCGGATCAGGTCGCCGCCATTGACGCCGCGATGCAGAATCTCGGCGACGCGGCGGAGGATCCGAGCATTCTGGCCGGCGCCTTGGTCGCGGACATCGCGGCGGAGTACCAGACCAGGATCGAGGCGGATTGGGAGCGCTACGTCCTGCGCGGCGAGCCGCTGCCGCAATAGTCGGAAGGCGAATTAGGCAGCAGGAACCCGAACCGGTACCAGAGGGCTAACCCATGTCGTGGGAACGTTGGCGCATTCCCTTGATGCTCGGGCCGACCGTCCTGATCATCCTGGTGCTGTTCTTCGGCAGCTTAGGCTTCGGGTTCCTGCAAAGCCTTGGCTTCCAGCCTCAGCTCGGCAACACCGAGTTGAATTTCGACGCGTACATCAGCGTCATGTTTTCCGAAGAGCATTCCAGCCGGTTCTGGGCCGGCTTGCTGCTGACCTTCTGGGTGGCGTTCGCCAGCACCTTTATCTCAGCGGCGCTGGCGATCGCCATCGCCCTGCTGTTGCGCCGCACGTTCTTCGGCAAGCGACTGGCGGTGTTTCTGTTCCAGCTCAATTTGCCGATACCGCATCTGGTGATCGCGATCGGCATGATTCTGGTGTTCTCGCAAAGCGGCCTGCTGTCGCGCGTGGCCGGCGAGCTAGGGCTGATCAGCAGCCCGCGCGAGTTCCCGGTGCTGGTGCGCGACAGTTCCGGCATCGGCATCATTCTCGCGTACGTTTGGAAGGAGATCGCCTTTTTCGGCATCATCGTCATGGCGATCCTGCAATCGCTGGGCGAGGACTACGAGGCCGCCGCCCAGAGCCTGGGCGCCAACCGCTGGCAGCGGTTTCGCTACGTCACCTTGCCGCTGATCATGCCGGGGCTGATGTCGGCCTCGATCATCGTCTTTGCGTTCACGTTCGGCACGTATGAGGTGCCGCGCATCCTGGGGGTTCGACACCCGGAGATGCTGCCGGTGATGGCGCTGGACTTCTTCCTGAACCCCGATTTGAACGCGCGCGCCGAGGGCATGGCGCTCAGCATCATCATCGCGGTCATCGTGCTCATCCTGGTGCTGATCTACATGTATATCAGTGCCCGCACGATCAGGCGGGGTTAGGGCCATGACGGACGTGACGGTCAAGGAACTGGCCCCGGCCGACCGCAGTGCGGGCAAGCGCGCCACCGGCAAAATCGTCTTCTACGCCACCGTGATCTTCATGTGCGTAGTGCTGGTACTGCCGGTCATCGCCTTCTTCATCAACGCCTTTGCCTTTCGCTGGTTCTACCCGCAGCTGATCCCGGACGAATGGAGCCTGCAGGCCTGGCAGAGGCTGGGCCTGCTGCCGCCGCCGGGGCAGTTCAGCATCGAGAACCTGTTCGCCCAATGGGCCAGCGTGCCGGATGTGGTCCGCGCCCTGGGCTTGAGCCTTTGGATCGGGTTTCTGGTGACCGGCGTTTCGATCGTGATCGGCATGCCGGCGGCGCGGGCGCTGGGCATGTACAGTTTCCGGGGCAAGCGGCTAATTGAGTTCATCATCATCACGCCGACGATCGTGCCGCCGATTGCGTTCAGCCTGGGCCTGAACATCAACTTCATCCGCTGGGACCTGGCGCTGGAAGCGGCGGGCATCAATTTGGGCCTGTCGGGCTCCGTCCTCGGTGTCAGCATTGTCCATCTGGTGCCGGTGATGCCCTATGTCGTGCTGACGTTGAGCGGCGTGTTCGCCAACTACAACGCCGATTTCGAGGCTCAGGCGCGGACGCTGGGCGCCGGCCCGTTCCGGACCTTCTGGCACGTCACCTTCCCGGCCATCCTGCCCGGCCTGTTCGTGGCCTGCCTGTTCGCCTTCCTGGTCTCGTGGAGCCAATATCTGCTGACCTTCCTGATCGGCCAGGGCCGCGTGATCACCTTGCCCATCCTGCTGTTTTCCGCCGCCGGCAGTGGCAACAACGCGGTGATCGCCGCCCTGTCGCTGATCTTCATCGCACCGGCGGTGTTGATCCTGCTGGTTTCGTCCCGCTATCTGTCCGGCGAGTCCGGGGCCGTCGGAGGGTTTGGCCGCGTATGACCCATGTTCGCATCAACAATTTGACCAAGGCCTATTCCGGCGTCGACGCGCCCGCCGTGGCGGATCTGGACCTCGACATCCCGTCGGGCCGCCTGATCGCGCTGCTGGGCCCCTCCGGCTGCGGCAAGACCACGACCTTGAAGATGATCGCGGGGCTGATCCGCCCGACGGCGGGCGATATCACGTTCGACGGCGACAGCATCGTGCGCATCCCGCCGGAAAAGCGCGGCGCTGTGATGGTGTTCCAGAACTATCTGCTGTTTCCTTACATGAGCGTCGGCCAGAATGTCGGCTTCGGCCTGAAGATGGCGGGCGTCGACCCCAAGACGATCGACCAACGCGTGAAGGAAATGCTGAACCTCGTGCGCCTGCCCGACATCTCTGACCGGCGGCCGAAGCAGCTTTCCGGCGGCCAGCAGCAGCGTGTGGCCCTCGCCCGGGCGCTGATCACCAAGCCCCGCGTCCTGCTGCTCGACGAGCCGCTCAGCAATCTCGACGCCCACCTTCGCGACGAGATGCGCGAGCTGATCCTGTCGGTCCAGCGTGATTTGGGCATCACCACGATCTTCGTGACCCATGACCAGGAAGAGGCCGTGCTGCTGGCGGATCGGATCGCCATGATCTTCGACGGGCGCCTGCAGCAATTCGCCAGCCCCGACGTGTTCTATCGCCACCCGGCGTCAGAGCGCATCGCCCGTTTCCTGGGCGGCGTGAACTTCCTGCCGGGCAAGCGCCAGGGCGACACGGTGGAAACCGATGTGGGCAGTTTTCGCTTCGCCCCCGGCGGCGAGGACGAACGGCCGCCGGAAGACGGCCTGCTGACCATCCGGCCGGAACAGATCGTGCTTGGCCAACCAACGGCGGAAAACACCGTGCAGGGCCGGGTCGTATCGCGCATCTTCGTCGGCACGTACACGCGCTATCGCCTGGCGCTGGGCAGCCATCAGATCGAGGCGGTACGCAGCGCCGACGTGGCCGGCGACTTTGCAGAGGGCCAGGACGTGCCGATCGGATTTCCCGCCGATCGGGTTTGGATGGTTCGACCGGATCAGGCGGCCTGACCGAAGGCGCCAGGAGAGAGTTCCCCCATGACATTTTACGCCACGATCACACTGGACCCGGCGACCCGGCTGGGCCGCGTGCATGACCATCTGTACGGCGCCAATTTGGAGCATATCGGCCGGTCGGTCTATCACGGCCACTGGGCGGAACTGCTGCGCAACCGCAAGTTCCTGGGCGACGACCGGGCCTATGTGGGCCTCAGCGAGGGGCTTGCCCACCAGCATCCCAGCTTCGGCGTGGTCGAGCCGTGGACGGCTCTGAACCCGGACGCCGAACGGGTGCTGTTCGTGCATGACAACACGACGTTCTACACCGGTCGTCAGTCCCAGCGGATCACCATCCTGAAACCCGATGGCGGCCTGCACGGGGTTCAACAGGCGGGGCTGTATCTGTCTCAGGGCACGCGCTACGCCGTGCGGGTCGTGCTCAAGGGCCAAGGCCAGGAGGCAACGGTCACGCTGGGCGATCAGTCCTGGTTCATCCCCGAAGTCGCGGCCGACTGGCAGACATACGAGACCACACTGACCGTCGACGGGACGCTGGAGGATGGCGTCTTCTCCATCGCGCACGGGACGGAGGGCGACCTCTGGATCGGCTGCGCGTCGGTGATGCCGGTGGACAACAGCGACGGGCACCGGCCCGACGTGGTGGCCGCGATCGCGGAATGGCGGCCGACCTTCCTGCGCTGGCCGGGCGGCAATTTCGCGTCGGCCTATCACTGGGAAAAAGGCATCGGCGATCGCGACAAGCGGCCCGGCTATCTGGACCCGGCCTGGAACCTGTGGGAGCCGAACGACGTCGGCACGGACGAGTTCATCGCGCTCTGCCGCCTGCTGAAAACCGAACCGATCCTGACCATCAATATGGGCACCGGCACGCCAGAGGAAGCCGCGCGCTGGGTCGAGTATTGCAATGGCGGCAGCGATACGGAGATGGGCCGGCTGCGGGCCGCGAACGGCCATGAGGCGCCGTTTAACGTGACGACCTGGTTCGTCGGCAACGAACAGTTCGGCAATTGGCAGGTCGGCCATTGCGACGCCGAGACGTATGCCCGGCTTTATCTGGAGTATGCCGCCGCAATGCGCGCGGTGGACCCATCCCTGAACCTGATCGGCGTCGGCGTGCCCACGGATCTCTATGGCCGCTGGAACGAGCTGGTCGTGAAGGGCACACAAGGTCGGATGGACGAGATCAGCGTCCATTATTACTCGATCCGCACGGAGAAATGGGACCAGCCGCCGCCGGCGGAGGAGCTCTACTGGCCGAAGGTGGCCGCCGCCCAGGAGGTGGCGGAGATGCTGGACGAGACCTGGCGGATCGTCTCGGAGCACGGCGATCCGCCGCCGCCGATCGCGTTCGACGAATGGAACACCTATGTCGGCGGCAAGCCGCCCGACTTCTTCGAGGATTATGGCATCGCCGACGCGCTCTATGTCGGCGCCTTGATGAACGCCTGTCTGATGCGGGCCGACTGGATAAAGATGTCGGCGATCTTCAACCTGATCAACGTCATGGGCAATTACCGCGTCACGCCGAGCGCGGTCTGGAAAACGCCCTCGAGCTTGGTGCTGGAACTGTTCACCAAGTTTCGCGGCGAAGAAGCCATCGACTGCACAGTGCACGCGCCGACGGTCGCGACACCGGCCGCCGGCAACCTGCCCGCCTATGACGCCCTGCCGCTAGTTGACGCGGCGGCAACGATCGACCTCTCCGGCAATACCGTTTACCTGTCCGTGGTGAACCGGGATCCGGAGCGGCCGGCGACGATCGAGGTGAAGGACATCGCGCGTCAGGGGCAGGGCCAGATCCACCGGGTGACCGGCAGAGGGCCTCAGGCCCTGAACACGGAAGACGACCCGAACGCGGTGATCATCGAAACCGAAAGCTGGCCGGCGGAGGCGGGGGCGCTGGAGGTGCCGCCGCACACCGTGGCAATGGTCGTCCTGCCCGTCGAGGGCGCGACCGATGCCTGACAAGCTGCCGCGCTATCTGGAGATCTATGCCCGGCTGCGCCGGCTGATCGAGGATGGCCGCTATGGCGTGGGCGACAGGCTGCCCAGCGAGCACGAACTGTCCGACATGTTCAAGGCCAGCCGGATCACCATCCGTGCCGCCCTGAAGCGCCTGAACGACGACGGCTATATCGAACGGGTTGCCGGGCGCGGCACGACCGTGCGGGCCGCGCAGGCGGTGGTGCCAAGCTGCGCGTTCTCGTTCACCGATCAAGTCAAGATGAGCGGCCATCAGCCGTCCGCCAGGCTGATCCGCTTGGCCAAACTGCCGCCGGACGGCGATGGTGACTGGTCCCTGCCCTTCTCGCCGGACACGGAGGTGATGTTGATCGAACGGCTGCGCCTGATCGACGGCGTGCCGGCGATGCTCAGCCGCGCCTTCATCCCGCGCGTGCACGTGCTGGGCCTGAGCGAAAGCGACTTTTCCGAACGCGGGCCGTCGCAGTCCCTACTCTACGTCTTGGAAAAGACCTTTGACCTGACGCTTGACCACGGCACCGAGTGGATTGGCCCCGCCGTCGTCACGGGCGACGATGCGGAGTTGCTGGAGGTCGACGATCCCAGCCCCGTCGTCAAACGCTCATGCCTGGTTCGCGACTTCGCCGATGCCCCGGTTCTGTATGACGAGACGTTTCAGACGGGCGTGCTGGAGATCTCGACCCAGAGACCCTACACGGGTCCGGGCGGCGTCGAGGCGGACGGCCGCGGCGACGCCAGCACCGGTGCAGCCAACGCCTGACGAACCGGCACGGGCACCGATCGGTGTCGCCGGGCGCGTTGAGGGCAGTCCGTCAGCCGACAAGCTGTCGCGTTGAGCGCGCTATCACGCCCTCTTCATCCGTGGGAATGACCAGCGCCTCGATGGCGCTTGCCGACGTCGAGACGCGGGTCTGGCCGCTCGCATTGGCGGCCGGGTCCAGCTCCAACCCAAGCCAAGACAGCTTGGTCGAGACGCCGGCGCGGATCTCTGGCGCGTTTTCGCCGATGCCCGCCGTGAAGACCAGCAGATCAAGCCCGCCAAGCAGGGCGGTCAGCGCGCCGATTTCCTCGACCAGCCGGTAGATGAAGAGGTCAACGGCCTCCCTCGCCCGCACATCGTCGCTCGCCAGCAGGTCGCGCATATCGTCGGAGATGCCGGAGACGCCAAGCAGGCCCGACTGACCGTTCAGGAGATCAGCGACGGCGCTGATCTCCATGCCCTTGTCTTGCAACAGATGCAGCACGACACCGGGATCGAGCCGGCCCGGGCGCTTGCCCATGACCAGCCCGTCGAGCGCGGTGAAGCCCATGGTCGTTGCCATGCTCTTGCGGTCGCGCATGGCGCACAGGCTGGCACCGTGGCCCAGATGGGCGACGATCACCTTGCCATCGGCCCGGTCGCCGGCGATCGAGGGCAGGACGGACGCGATGTAGTCGTATGACAGGCCGTGAAAGCCGTAATGGAGGACCCCCTCGTCGGTCAGCGCGTGCGGAATGGCATAAAGCTGCGCCAACCGGGACTGGGTGCGGTGAAAGGCGGTGTCGAAGCAGGCGACCTGCGGCAAGCCCGGCCGGGCAGCGGCCACCGCCCGAATACCGGCCAGATTGTGCGGCTGGTGGTTGGGCGCCAGCGACTCGAACCCTTCGAGCCTGGCCATGATCCCATCATTCACGATCACTGGGGCGGAGAAGTCCCGGCCGCCATGGACCACCCGGTGACCGGCCGCAACCAGGCTGTCGCCGCCTTCACTCTCCAGCCAGCCGACGAGGCGCGCGATCAAATCCGGCGTCGTGTCGGATGCGGCCAAGGGTCCTATCGCGTCGCCGGCATTCCTTCCCTTGACCGCCAGTTTGGGCGACCGGCCAATGCCCGTGATCGCACCCGCCAGAACCGGCTCGGCGTCCGTGTCCGCCGGATAGCTGGCGAACTTGATCGACGAGGATCCGACATTCAGGACCAGGATGGTGCCGGTCATGCGGATGCCTGCGGCGCCCCCCGCACGAACAAACGGACCAGCGCCGCCGAGGCCAGCCGCGACAGCATGCTGTCGGCACGGCTGGTCAGCATGATCGGCACCCGTGCGCCGAGCACGACGCCCGCCGCCTCGGCACCGGCGAGATAGATCAGCTGTTTGGCGATCATGTTGCCCGCCTCAAGGTCCGGCGCCACGAGGATGTCGGCATCGCCCGCCACGTCCGAGACGATGCCCTTCGTCTCCGCCGCCTGTCTGGAAATGGCGTTGTCGAAGGCCAGTGGCCCGTCGACCAGGCCGCCGGTGATCTGTCCCCGCTCGGCCATCTTGCACAGGGCCGCCGCCTCGACGGTCGATGAGATCTTCGGTGTCACCGTCTCGACGGCGGATAGCAGGGCGACCTTAGGCTTGGTGATGGCCAGGGTGTGCGCCAGGTCGATGGCGTTCTGGACGATGTCGCGCTTGTCGTCGAGCGACGGGTAGATATTGATCGCGGCGTCGGTAACCAGCAGCGGTTTGGGATAGGTCGGCACGTCCAGACCGTATATGTGGCTCATCCTCCGCTCGGTGCGGATGCCGTGCGCGGGGTCGACCACGGCGGCCATCAGTTCGTCGGTGTGCAGCTTGCCCTTCATCAGGGCCTCCACCTTGGCCTCGCGGGCCATGGCGACGGCGGCTTCCGCCGCGGCATCGCTGTGTGGCGTATCGACGATCTCTAACCCGTCGAGCGACCGCCCGGCCTCTTCGGCCGCCGCCTGGATCTTGGCGCGCGGCCCGACGAGGATCGGTACAATCAACTCCTTTTCCGCGGCCTCCAAGGCGCCCGACAGGGACAGCGCGTCGCAGGGATGAACGACAGCCGTGCGGATCGGCGGCAGGTCGCGCGTGGCGCCGATCAGGTCGTGGTAGCGCGCACCCTGCTCGTGCAAATGCACCTCGGGCAAGGTTACCCTTGGGCGGCGCACCTTTTCGGTCGGCGCGATGACTTCCGCATTCCCGGTGATGACGGTTTCGCCATCCTGGTTGAGACACTCGCAATCCAAGATGACGCGCTTCTTTTCCGGCTTCTTCTCGCGCACCGTGACGCGGACGGTGACCGTGTCGCCCAGGCCGACAGGGCGGCGAAAGCTCAAGGACTGGTTCAGATAGATCGTCCCAGGCCCCGGCAATTCGGTGCCGAGGACGGCAGAGATCAGCGCGCCGCCCCACATGCCGTGGGCGATGACCTTGTGGAACAGGTCGGACCGCGCGAATTCCTCGTCGACATGGGCCGGGTTCACGTCCCCCGACATGACGGCGAACAGCTCGATGTCCTGATGCTGCAGCGTACGCACCAGCTCCGCCGACTGGCCGACCTCGAGCTCGTCGAAGGTCTTGTTCTCGATGTATTGCATCGTTTCCATGGGGGCCCCCTCACGACATGACGTGATAGCCGCCGTCGACATAGGCGACGTTGCCGGTGACGGAACGGGCGAAGCCGGAAACGAGGCAGGCCGCCATGGCGCCGACCTCTTCCAGCGTCACCAGCCTTTGCTGCGGCGCCCGCTCGCGCGCCTCGTCGATGAGGGCATCGAAATGGGCGATGCCCGAGGCCGCGCGGGTCGCGATCGGCCCCGGCGACAGGGCGTTGACGCGAATGCCCTTGGGGCCCAACTCGGCCGCCATGTATTGGGTGACCGCCTCCAACGCCGCCTTCACCGGCCCCATGACGTTGTAGTGGTCGACGACCTTCTCCGCGCCGTAATAGCTGACCGTCAGCAGGCAGCCGCCATCGACCATCAACGGCTCGGCGCGTTTGGCCATGCGCACGAAGGAATGCACCGAAACATCCATCGCCCGGCCAAAGCCCTCGCGCGAACAGTCGACTACCCGCCCGTGCAGATCCTCGATCGGGCAGTAGGCGATCGAGTGCAGCACGAAGTCCAGCCGGCCCCAGCGCTGTTCAATAGCGTCGAAAACGGCGTCAAGCTGGCCGTCCGCCTCAACATCCAGCGGCATGAAGATCTCCGAGCCGACCGCTTCGGCGACCGGTTCGACATAGGGTTTGGCCTTGTCGTTCAGATAGGTCACTGCCAGTTCGGCGCCGGCGCCGGCAAACGCCGAGGCACAGCCGGCGGCGATGGAGTGCTGATTGGCAATGCCAACCACCAGGCCTTTCTTGCCGGCCAGCAGATCCGTCGGAAGCTTCATTGGGCTAATCCTGAAGAACGTAGGTGCCGGGCGCGTCGCACAATGGCCGATAGCCGGCGTCCGGCGCGCCCATCGGCGGTGGCGCCGTCTCCGCGCCCGACTTTTCGACCAGCCAGGCGTGCCAGGCCGGCCACCAGGAACCCTGGGTCGTGGGCGTCTCGGCCTGCCATGTGTCCGGGTCGACGTAATTGTGACCGGCATGGTTGGTGGCGATCTGATAGTGGCGGCGCGGGTGGCCCGGCTCGCTGACGATGCCGGCATTGTGGCCGCCGCTGGTCAGCACGAAGGTGACATCGGTTGCCGGATGAACCGTGAGCTTGTAGACCGAGTGCCAGGGGGCGACGTGGTCCTTGACCGTGCCGACGGCGAAGATCGGGGCGCGGATGTCCGACAGGCTGACCGGCCGCCCCTCGACCATGTAGCGGCCCGCTGCCAGGTCATTATCCAGGAACAGGCCGCGCAGATACTCCGAATGCATGCGATAGGGCATGCGGGTCAGGTCGGCGTTCCAGGCCATCAGATCGATCATGCCCTGCTGCCGGCCCTGCAGATACTCATGCACAACCCGCGACCAGATCAGATCGTTGGACCGCAGGATCTGGAATGCGCCGGCCATCTGATAGCCGTCCAGAAAGCCCTGGTCCCACATCATGTCTTCGATGTAGGCGACCTGGCTTTCGCGAATGAACAGCATCAGTTCGCCCGCCTCGGTGAAGTCAACCTGGGTGGCAAAGCAGGTGATGGTCGCCAGCCGATCGTCGTGCTCGCGCGCCATCGCCGCCGCCGCGATCGACAGCAAGGTGCCGCCGAGACAGTAGCCGGCGGCGTGGATTTTGCGGTCCGGCACGATCGCCGAGACCACGTCCACGGCATCCATCACGCCCAGGCGGCGATAATCCTCAAGGCCGAGATCGCGGTCTTCCGATGTCGGGTTGCGCCACGAGATCATGAACACCGTGTGGCCCTGATCGACGAGGTATTTGACCAGCGAGTTGTGGGGCGACAGGTCGAGGATGTAGTACTTCATGATCCAGGCCGGCACGATCAGGATCGGCTCGGGATGCACCTGCTCGGTCGTCGGCGTGTATTGGATCAGTTCGATCAGGTGGTTGCGATAGACCACCTTGCCCGGGGTCACGGCCAGCTTCTCGCCGACCTTGAAATCCTCGGTACCAACCGGTTTCTTGCCGGCAACGGTGCGCTGCCAGTCCTCGACCAGGTTCTGGGCGCCGCGGACCAGGTTCATGCCCCCCTCTTCAAGGGTCTGCTTGAAGGTTTCGGGATTGGTCCAGATGAAGTTCGACGGTGCGTATCGATCGAGCATTTGTCGGGCGATGAAGGAAACCGCGCGCTCGTCCGCCTCCGCCAGCCCGCTGATGTCGGTGGTTGCGTTATGCCACCATTGCTGGGTCAGCAAGAACGATTGGTAAAACAGGTTGTAGGGCCATTTCTGCCAGGCATCGCCGGAGAAACGGCGGTCCTGCGGCAGCGGTTCGATGCAAGGCGGCGTGTTGGGATCGAGTGCGGCCTGCCCGGCATAGGTCATCAGGCGTGTCAGCTTCCTGTTCGCCTTTTCGGCCAGTTCCAACTGCTTGCCGGGCGACATTGCCATATGGGCGAGCCAGGAGAACTGCAGCCGTGCCAACCCGGCCGGGGACACACCCATCGTCAACCGCGCAAGGTTGGCCTTGAACGCCCGGTCAATAGCCTGGGCCGTGTAGTGCCCGGGCGGTGGACGATCGACCGGTTTGGCAGGCGGAGCGACGGCCACTTGTGCCGGCGGCTTGCCGGCGCTCGGTATCAGCACATCCGTCGACGGCTTCTTCCGCTTGGCCGACGGCCGCTTTTGGGTCTTTGGTTTGGGTTCTTGGGGCTTGGGTTCCTGGGCCTTGGGTGCCGGCGACAAGGAAACGACGGAAGATGTGGTCGCTTCGCCCTGCCGGCCCGATCCGGTCTCGTCCTGCATCGATAGATCCTCTGCTGAGGGGCGGCACGCTTTCAACAGCGTGCGATGCCGGGCTTCACTGCCGTCATCGGCCGCCCGACGCGATAGTACTTCCCCAGGGGAACTCGTTCCCACATATATTGCACCGCAGCATTGACGTCCATCAATCCGCCGATGAATGTTTTGTTAAGGGCTTGTGTCAGCGATCGCGCAGCAACTCGGCCAGCAGCGGGTTCGGAAAGCGCCGTTCGACGGTGACGCCGAAAAAGGTCTCCGTCAGGTTGGGCAGTTTCGCGCCCTCGATCAAGGTGCCGTTCGCGAGTTCATCGCGCGCCACGATCGGCGGCAGGACGGCAAGGCCGATGCCCTCGCGGGCCAGAAGACGCATCATCGCCATGTCGTCGACCTCCGCCGCGATCTGCGGCCGAACGTCAAGCCGGTCGACCAGCGCATCGAACCCCATCCGCAGGCCACTGGCGGTCGTCGGCAGGATCAGGGTCGATCCGTCCAGGCGTTCGGAAAGCGACAGGCCGGGCGGGCACAGGGCAGGCACACCGATCAGGCTGACCGTCTGCTCGTCAAGCGGCTGAACGACGAAGGAGGTCAGCGCGTCGGCGGGCGGCGGCTGGTTGGTGAGCACGAGGTCAAGATGAAGCGCGGCCAGCGCGCCGAAAAGTTCCGCCGCGCCGGCCGAGCGTAGGACGACCTCGACATCCGGCCGGCCGAGCACCGGGCGCAGGAACGCAAGCTGAAAGTTTCGCGACAGGGTGGCCAGCGCGCCGACACGAAGGGCCTGGCGCTGGCGCCCGCCATGCTGAAGCGTAGCGACCAGCTCTTGCCCGGTCGCGAAGATGGTGTCCGCGTGGTCGAGCGCGATACGGCCGGCCTCGGTGAGGAGGAGGGCGCGGCCGCGCCGCTCGAACAGAGCCTGGCCCAGCCTTTCCTCCAGTTGGCGGATCTGTGTCGACACCGCCGACTGCGAGACGTTCAGCCGCTCAGCCGCGCGGGTCAGGTTGCCTTCATGCGCGACGGTTTGGAAATAGCGCAGATGGTGATAGTTCAGCTCGGCCATAACGTTCTATAAATCAGAACAAAAGCCCAAAAACAATGTAATTTTCTTTAGCATGCTAACGGGATAGGCAAGGGGCCGTTTTGAATCGCCCGGAAACACCCACCCCATGCTTGACGATCTGATCCCGCTTCTGGCGCCCCTTGCGCTGCTGGTTGCCGCCGGTGTGGCGATGCGGCAATCGGGCCCGCGCCCCGAGAGGCTGCCGCAACTCGCGCAGGCCGCGACGCTGGCCGCGCTTGGTGCCGCCATCGGCTCGGCCCTGGTCCTGCTTTGGCAGGGGCCCGGCACCGGCATTCTCTTGGGCATCGCCGGGGTTGGATTGTCGACACGGCTGGACGTGGTCAGCGCGACAATGCTGGTTCTGGTCACCTTCGTCGGCTGGATCGTGGTGCGCTATTCGGCGACCTATCTGGATGGCGAAGCGCGGCAGGGCGCCTTTCTCGGCTGGATGATGATGACGCTGGCGGCCGTGCTGCTGCTCGTCCAGTCGGGCAATTTGGTCCAGCTGGTTCTGGCGTGGATTGCTACCAGCCTGTGCCTGGACCGGTTGCTGCTGTTCTACAGCGACCGGGTCCAGGCGGTGCGCGCGGCACGCAAGAAATTCATCGTCGCGCGCATCGGGGACGCGGCCCTGCTCTTGGCCGCCGTCCTGCTGGCCATCGGGTATGGCACGCTGGACATTGCAACCATCCTTGCCGCCGCCAGAGAGGGCGTCGTGCCCGGCGGCGCTGTCTGGGCGGCGGGTCTGCTGGCGCTCGCCGCCTTGCTGAAATCCGCCCAGTTTCCGACCCATGGCTGGTTGACCGAGGTGATGGAGGCGCCGACCCCGGTTTCGGCGCTCTTGCATGCGGGCCTGATCAATGCCGGCGGCTTCCTGTTGATCCGCTTTGCCGATGTGATGCTGCAGGCGCCGGGCGTCCTGGCAGTGCTGGTGATGATTGGCGGCTTTACCGCCCTGTTCGGCGGGCTCGCCATGCTGGCCCAGCCGGCGGTCAAGACCTCGCTGGCCTGGTCCACCATCGCGCAGATGGGCTTCATGATCATGCAGTGCGGCCTTGCGCTGTTTCCGCTGGCCATGCTGCACATCGTCGCCCACTCGCTTTACAAGGCGCATGCCTTCCTGGTCTCCGGCACCGCCGTGGACATGGTGGCGGCAAACCGCCGGCCGGGTCCGGTCGCGATTCCGAACGGTTGGGCGGTGGCCCGCGCCTTCGCGTTGGCGCTGGCGATCTACGCCGTGATCGGCTTTGCCTTCGGGTTCGACGGCAAGTCCCCGCAAGCGATCGTGCTGGGCGCGATTCTGATCTTCGGGGTGGCCTATCTGCTGGCACAGGGTCTTGCCGACGCCGCGCCGCGCGTGTTGACCAGGCGGACCGCGCTCTATTCGGTCGCCGCCTCGATCAGCTATTTCGCCCTGCAACGGGGGGCCGAGTGGCTCACCGCTGGCACGCTGCCGGCGACGCCCGGACCGGGGCCGCTGGAATGGGCGCTGCTGGTGCTGTCGGTGTTCAGCTTCGGGCTGGTCGCGATCGCGCAGGCCACGTTTCCGCTGTGGGCCTATCACCCGGCGGCAGCAGGACTGCGCGTCCATCTGGCCAACGGCCTCTACGTCAATGCGGTCTTCGATCGGCTGATCGGCGGCTGGTCCGTCCGCCGTCCGTCCTGACCCGATGTCTTCGAAAGGGATCAACAGCATGAAACCGACCCCGAACATCGAGCCGATGGACATGACCGCGGTCAAGGCCGCCGCCGATGCAGCGGCGCGCCACATCCCGCCGCTCTGGCCGCTGGCGTCCTCCGTCGCGGTGAACCCATTCCTCGGCCAGACGGGCGAGACCCTGGCCGAGGCCGGCGCGCGGCTCGGCCGCGTCGGCGCGATCCCGGTCACCATGCCCCGCGCCTGGTATCTGGACCGCATCGCCTCGGGCGGAATCACAGAGCAGGACCTGGCTGAAGCGCTTTCGGCGTCGCCCCATGCCAAGGGTCCGGCGGACGTCCAGGCCCTGAAGGCCTCCGCGGCGGAGGCCAAACCGTCGCCACGGAAGCCGCCGACGATCGCCGACCTCGCCGCTGAGAATTGCGGCACCGACTGGCCGGGGCTTATCGCCGATCGGATCGGTGTCTGGGCCGGCGGCTATTTCGATCAGGGCCAGGCGCTGTGGGCCGCGCCCCATGGCCGGCGTGCCTGGGCCACCTTCCGCGCGCATGCCAGCCACGACCTGACGCCCGAGATCATGGGCCTCAAGGCCTTCGGGACGTTCGTTGCCGACGCGCCGCAAGACCCGATGGCGGCCATCGCGCGCGCCGTCTTCCGGCTCGGTCTCAGCGAAGCGGCGCTGGCCACCTATTTCCACCAGCTTCTGCTGTCACTCGGCGGCTGGGCCCAATATGGGCGCTATGAGCTCTGGCGCGCCGAGCTGGCCGGCGGCACGAACACGACCCTTTTCGACCTGCTGGCCATCCGGCTGTTGTGGGAGGAGGCGCTGTTCGTGCAGCACGAGGCGGCGATCCGCGATCAATGGGCCGAAATCCAAGTGACCCACGCGGCGCCGATCGAAGTTGGCGACGCCGAGATCGTCGACGCGATCCTGCAGGAGGCGGCGGAGCGCGCGGCCCAGAGTGGCCTCGCCGAGACGCTGGCGGCGCCCGCCTCCCAGACCCTTGACGACCGTCCCGCGTTGCAAGCGGCCTTTTGCATCGACGTGCGGTCCGAGGTTTTCCGCCGCGCGTTGGAGGCGGTCGACCCCGGCATTCGCACGCTCGGCTTCGCCGGTTTTTTCGGTGTCTTTACAGAGCACCGCCGCTTCGCCTCGGATGTCCGGGAGCTGCACCTGCCGGTGCTGCTGAACCCGACGGTCAGTTCATCCTCCGGCGAGCCCGGCGACAGGGACAAGGACATCGCGGCACGCTATATCGCCCGGGCCAAGCGGGCCTGGGGGCGTTTCAAGCTCGCCGCCGTTTCGTCGTTCGCGTTCGTCGAGGCCATGGGGCCGGTTTACATGGCCAAGCTGGTGCGCGACGCGCTTGGCCTCAATCAAACCCACGCGCCGAATGATCCGGCCCCACGTTTCGACCCGGCGCTCGACCTCGACACCCGCATCGGCGCTGCCGAGACGGTGCTGCGGGCCATGTCGCTGACCAGCGGATTCGCGCGGGTGGTGGTGCTGGCCGGCCATGGTGCGAACGTGGTGAACAACCCCTACGCCAGTGGCCTGCATTGCGGCGCCTGCGGCGGCTATTCCGGCGAGGTCAACGCAAGGCTGCTGGCGCGGCTGTTCAACGATCCCGAGGTGCGCGCCGGCTTGGCGGAACGGGGCATCACCGTGCCCGAAGACACGCTGTTCGTCGGGGCGCTGCACGATACGACGACGGACACCGTCACGCTTTACGACCGGGATGTGCATGCGCTTCATCACCGGTCGGATCTGGACAAGGCTCGCCAGTGGCTGGCAGCGGCCGGGAGGGTCACCCGCGGCGAGCGGGCCCTGCGGCTGCCCCGCGCGGCCGACGAGGCCGAGATTAGCGCGCGGGCGCGCGACTGGTCGGAGATCCGGCCGGAATGGGGGCTTGCCGGCTGCAAGGCCTTCGTTGCCGCCCCGCGCACCCGCACAGCCGGCCGCAGCCTGGGAGGCCGCGCGTTCCTTCACGACTATGACTGGCGGCAGGACGCGCAGAACGGGTTCGGCGTGTTGGAACTGATCATGACGGCGCCGGTGGTCGTGGCAAGCTGGATCAGCCTGCAATATTACGGCTCGACAGTGGCGCCGGACACGTTCGGTTCCGGCAACAAGATGCTGCACAACGTGGTCGGCGGTATCGGCGTGTTCGAGGGCAATGGCGGCCTCCTGCGCGCCGGCCTGCCCTGGCAGTCGGTCCATGACGGCGAGCGCTATGTTCACGAGCCGCTGCGGCTGTCCGTCTGCATTGAGGCGCCGCGCGAGGCGATGAGCGAGATCCTCGGCCGTCATGCGGACGTGCGCGCCCTGTTCGACAATCGCTGGCTTCATCTCTTCGCCATGGATGATGAAGGCCAGCTGGCGTTCCGCTATGCCGGCGATCTTGAATGGCAGCCAATCGCGCTGTCAGCACCTGCCCGTGCCATGAAGGCGGTGGCATAACGGGCCCATGCTGCCCTCCCCATCCCGGTTGCGTGGCGCGGGGCTGAGCCATATTGTCGCTGCTGCACGCCATTAGTTGGGTCCGTATCGCATGAGTATCAGCCGACGCCACATTCTGCTCGGCTCGCTGGCAGGGGCGGCCCTGCCCAGCCTCAAACCGGCCCTTGCGTCGACGATTGGGAACAGATCGACGTCACTAGACCCGACCTTGCTGGGTCAGGCTGTCCAGCGCGCATCGGGACTGGAACGCCTGCACAGCCTGATCATTGCCCGACACGGCGACATCCGCTTCGCCGAAGCGTTCCGCGGCCCCAGACTGAGCCGGCCGGCCAACATCAAGTCGGTGTCCAAGACGATCGTGGCCGCGTTGACCGGTGCTGCCCTTGATCGCGGCGTGCTTTTCAGCGTCGATCAGACCGTGGCGCCCTTCCTGGACGACATGATCCCGCCGGATGCCGACGAGAGGGTCCGCCATGTCTCGGTCGCCAACCTGCTGACGATGCAGGCCGGACTGTCCGGCGCGACCTACGGCAATTGGGTCGCCAGCGACAATTGGATCAGCAACGCGCTGGGCCGCCCTTTCGTCGCCGAGCCGGGCACGGCCATGCAGTACTCGACCAGCAGCTATCACTTGCTCGGCGTGGTGATCGCGCGCGCGGCGGGACAAGATCTGCTGTCGCTGGCACGTGATTGGTTGGGCGATCCGCTCGGCATCCGAATCCGACCCTGGATTCGCGATCCGCAGGGCTTCTATTTGGGCGGCAGCGAGATGGAGCTGTCGCCGATGGCCCTGTACCGCTTTGGTGAGATGGCTCGTTTGCACGGCCTTTGGCGCGACCAGTTTGTGTTGAGCGATGGCTGGATCGAGGAATCCTGGGTGCCGAGGACGCTGTCACCGTTCTACGGCCATCAGTACGGCTATGGCTGGTTTCTTGCCGAGACAGGCGGGCGGCAGATCGCCTATGCGCGCGGCTATGGCGGTCAAATGCTCTATGTCGTGCCGTCCCTGGGCCTGACCGTGGTCGTAATGTCGGACCCGACACTGCCGGCCCGGGAGGGCGCCTACGCCACCGAGCTGACCTACATGCTGACGAACGAGATCATTCCGGCTGCCGAGCGCGCGTAACACCGGCGGCAGTTCGCGGCCGGTCCATCGCGAAAGGCCAACGCAAGCCATTGTGCGGCGGGCGGATCAATTGATCGACGCTATGGGTTCGGTGCGCCCTTCCGGCAGCCGAACGCGCAACCCGGAAACCAAACCCCTGGGGCTTTGTCTTGGCACTTGGGGTGGTAAGCTGCCCGTTGGGTGGACTTCGAGTCCCAAAAGAAGACCGTCGCTCGCAGGACGAACCACCATTAACGCATGTGTGCCGGCAGACCAGCCCCCAGATGAAACGCCCGACGATTCATGATGTCGCCCGCCACGCCGGTGTCTCGATCGGCACGGTGTCCAATGTGCTGAACTGGACCACGCCGGTTCGCGATGCCACCAAGGCGAAGGTGGAGGCCGCGATCAAGGAACTCGGCTACCAGCCGAACACCCTGGCAAGGTCGCTGATCTCGCGCCGATCGAACGTGCCCCAACCCGGCAGCGCGGACCCCGCCTGGCCAAAGCTGACGACGGTCGGCTATCTTTCCGCCGACTACACCGCGCGGGTAACGGCCAACCCCGATGTCGGTGACCGCATCACTGCCGAGCGCATCAAAAAGAGCCTCGGCGGCCCAGCCGCCAATGTCGCCGTGATGGCCGCCGGTCTGGGCACCCCGCTGGCCGTGGAAACCGAACTGATCAGCCGCGTCGGGCAGGATACCGACAGCGAATGGGCGATCGGGGAGTTGGCGGAGCGCGGCGTTCGCACCATAAGCGTGGATCGCGGCGGCGACATCAGGCTCAGCCGGTGCATCGTGCTGGTCGAGGCGGATGGCACAAGAACGATCATCAACGAGCCCCTGTCGCTGGAGGTCGACAGCCTGGCCCCCTATCTGGGCGAAACCGCCGGCGCCAGGCGCCACGCCATTCACCTGGACGGCTTGCAGGTCGGAACCCTTGCCGGTTCGATGCCGGCACTGCGCCGCGGCGGGTTCATCACCTCTATTCACACCACGGGGCTGCCGGCCGAGTGGCGCACGGAAGACGGCTTTCGCACGCTGCGAGACCTGTTTCACCTGGTTGCCCTCAACCGCGATGTCGCGCGCGACATTCTGGGGCCGATCGACCCGGACGCCCGAACCGCGAGACGCCAGATCGCAGGGCTGATCCGGCGAACGGCGCCGGCCGATCGCTCCGGTCTGGTGATCGCCACGTTTGGCGCCGACGGTGCCGCCGTTTTCGAGGGCGACGCCGAGCCGATCACAACAGCGGCACTGCCCGTGGAGCCGGTCGACACGACCGGGGCCGGCGATACCTTTGTCGGCGTGTTCCTGGCGGCCTGGCTGAACCGGCTGCCGACCGACGATGCGGCAGAGTTGGCGACGATTGCCGCCAGCCGATCAGTCACTGCGGCCGGTGCGCAAGGCCTGATACCAAACGCCGAGGACCTGCTGGCACGCGCCGGCATCGCCCAGCCGGCGGCAATCTCGGCGATCGCGGACGGGGGATAACGGGTCGCCTGGCCGACGAAGTTCACTGCGATGCGAATGGGCTATTGACAGGCAATCACGCTTTGCCGTTCACTAATGAAACGTTTCAAAGTAGCTCTTCCAATCACGCCAACCGCGCCTTTCCTGCGGGGAGCCAATGCCTGAGTTGAACATGAAGGGGATCGTCAAGCGGTTCGGCGGGGTGGTTGCCCTGGACCGGGTCGATTTCGGTGTTCGGCCTGGCGAGGTCATGGCGCTGGTCGGCGACAACGGCGCCGGCAAATCGACCTTGATCAAGGTTCTGGCCGGCGCCTATGAACCCGATGGCGGCGAAATCCTGCTCGGTGGCCGTCCGGTCACGTTCAAGACGCCGCAAGACGCCCAGAAACACGGCATTGCGACGATTTTCCAGGAACTGGCACTGGCGGCGAAAATGCCGATCGCGGACAACATCTTTCTTGGCCAGGAACTGACCCGCAAGCTGTTCGGCATCCCGTTTCTGGATCGCCGGACCATGCGCAATCGAACGCGCCAGTTGCTGAGCGATCTGGACGTGCACGTGCCGGACATGAACGCCTGGGTCGAGAACCTTTCCGGCGGCCAGCGCCAGGGCATCGCCATTGCCCGCGCGCTGAACGTCGATGCCAACCTGATCGTGATGGACGAGCCGACAGCCGCCCTGGCCGTGGCGGAGGTCGACAAGGTGCTGCAGTTCATCGACTCCGTGCGCAGCCAGGGCAAGGGTGTCGTGGTGATCTCCCACAACATCCAGGACGTGTTCGAGGTCTCCGACCGCATCACGGTCCTGCGCCAGGGACGCCAGATCGGCGTGCGTGAAACCGGTGCGACGACGCCGGAAGAAATCATCGGCCTGATAACGGGGGCAAGCGCGGTCAAGGTGCGAACGCGCCGGCCAAACCGGGTGCCAAGCGAAGCAAACTGAGACCCAGCCGGGGTATGACCTCAACACGAACGGGAGAAGGCTCCATGACTTACAGAACCCTTTTGATGGCGACCGCCCTTGGCGCGATGCTGGCCATGCCGGCAACGACGGCGTCGGCGCAAGACGAGACGCGCATCGCGTTCATCCCGCAAATCGCGGGCATCCCCTACTATGTGGCGATGCGCGAAGGCGGCGACCGGGCCGCCGAAGAGCTGGGCGTGACCTATGTCCAGGAAGGCCCGACCAGCACCAACGCGGCGGACCAGTTGCGGATCTTCGAAAGCTTCGTCAACCAGGGCTTCGACGTGATCGCAATCTCGCCGCTGGACGAAGAAAGCCTGCGGCCGGCGATTACCGAGGCGATCGAGGCCGGGATCATCGTCCTGACCTCCGATGCCGATGCGCCGAACAGCGACCGGCAGTATTTCGTCGCCCAGGCGCTTGACCAGGATCTGGGTTACACGCTGCTGGACGAAGCCGTCGACAGGGTCGGCGACAGCGGCAAGATCGCCATCGTTTCCGACGCGCCGACGATCCAGAGCATGCAGAACTGGATCGCCGCCATTCAGGAGCGCGCGGAATCGACCTATCCGAACATCGAAATCGTCTCGGTCGACCATACCGACGGCACGGCGGCCCGGGCCTACCAGTTCGCCACCGACGCCATGACCCGCAACCCTGACCTGCTGGCCGTGCTGGGCATGGCGTCGACGACCTGCCCCGGCATCGCCCAGGCCGTCGAAGCCGCCGACGCCATCGGCAGTGTGTTGAGCGCCGGCTATTGCTCGCCCAACACCGCCCGGGCCTACATCGAAAGCGGCGCCATGCCCTATTCGGTGCTGTGGAACCCGGCCGACCTTGGCTATCTGACCGTCTGGGTCGGCGACCATCTGGTCAATGGCGGCAGCATCGAGGGCACCATGGAGATCCCGGGCCTGGCCGACCCGATCACCTATCTGCCCGATGACGACATCATCCTGTTGGGGCCGCCGACGGTGTTCACCATCGACAACGTGAACGATTTCGACTTCTAAGTCGGCCCACTCTCGAAGGGCGCCAGCCAGGGCCATCGGCATTCGCGTGTCGATGGTCCGGCTGGCGCGTGCACAATGAACAGCGCGATAAGCCAGTTCATCGAAGCTGTTTGCGAGGCCAGTAACCTTTGACCTCCCTGTCTAGATTTGCCCGCGATGCGCAGCGCGAACTGATCCTCGTGCTCGCGATCCTGATGATCTGCGCGCTGTTCGCGTCCCAGTCGGAGTTCTTTCTGACCGAGCGCAACCTGACGACCGTGCTGCGCCGGTCGGTCGATCTGGCGATCATCGGCGCCGGCATGACTTTGGTGATCATGTCCGGCGGCATCGATGTCAGCGTTGGCGGCATCCTGGCGGTGTCGGCGATCTTCATCGGCCGCGCGTTCGAGGCCGACCTGCCCGCCCCCATCGTCGTAATCATCGGCGTCTCGGTCGGCACCTTGTTGGGCCTGATGAACGGCGCGATTTGCGCCAAGGCCAAGGTGCCACCCATCATCGCCACCCTGGGCAGCATGTATGTCTTCATCGCGGTCCTGTATCTGGTGATCGGCGGGACCTGGATTTCCGGTCTGCCGGACACGCTGTCGTTCCTGACGCGGGGCGATGTCGCCGGCATTCCGGTCGGGGTGTTCATCATCGCCGCCGTCTACGGCTTCTGCTGGATCCTGCTGCACCGGCAGCCCTGGGGCCGCCATCTCTGCGCCATCGGCAATGACGAGGGGGCGGCACGCCTGGTCGGCATCCCGGTCGATCGCGTGAAGATGCAAGCCTATGCGCTGTTGGGCCTGCTGGCCGGCCTGGCGGCTGTGCTCTATGTCGCGCGGCTGCGCAATGTCGAGGTCAATATCGGCACCAACGTCGCGCTGGAGGCGATAGCCGCCACGATCCTGGGCGGCGCCAACATACGCGGCGGCGTCGGCAGCCTGATCGGCACGCTGCTGGGCGTGGTGTTCATCAAGCTGATGCAGAACGGGCTGGTCTTGATCGGCGTGTCGTCGCTGTGGGAAGGCGTCGTGATCGGCGGCCTGCTGGTGGTCGTGCTGTCGATCGACGCGCTACAAAGCCGCTATCGCTACGGGCGATCGTTATGATGGCCTGGTCAACGCACGATCCGACCACCAAGCGCCTGTTCTTCCTGTTCGGGCTCTGGCTGGTGGTGATCGTCATCAGCAGCCTCTTGTCGCCGCATTTCCTGCAGGCCAGCACCATCCCCTTCCTCTTGCAATATGTGCCGATCATCGGCCTTCTCGGCATCGGGCAGACCTTGGTCATCCTGTCCGGTGGGCCCGGCATCGATTTGTCGGTCGGGGCGATGCTCTCGCTGGTCGGCTTGGCGGTCGGCTGGCTGTTCACGCTGGGTGTCGACATCTATGCCGCCTGTTTGCTGGGCATCCTATTCGGCGCCATGCTGGGCGCGGTCAACGGCGTGTTGATCAACTGGATCGGCATCCCGTCGCTGATGGCGACCCTGGCCACCCTGTTCGCCTATAGCGGCCTGGCGCTGGCCCTGACCGGCGGCACGCCGATCGGCGGCCTGCCGGACCATTTCACTTGGCTGGGCCAAGGCCAGATCTGGCTGATCCCGAACCACTTCCTGCTCGTGTTCGTGCCAGTCGCGATCATCCTTCATGTCGTTCTGACCTATATGCGCGTCGGCCGGCACATCTACGCCGCCGGCAATGACGAGCGCGCCGCCCATCTGATCGGCATTCGGGTCCGCCGGCTGCGCACGGGCCTCTACATCCTCAGCGGTGTGCTGGCGGCCTTGGCGGCGATCATGAACCTGTCCTGGTTTCAGGCCGCGCGTCCGGACGCCGGCATCGGCATGGAGCTGCTGTCGATCACCGTGGCCGTTCTGGGCGGCACCTACATCTTCGGCGGCCAGGGCCGGATCGCCGGCACGGTGCTGGCGATCATGATCGTCACCACGCTTCAGGTCGGGCTGCAGTTGGCCAACGTCTCCCAGGCCTGGCAGTTGGGCGTCATCGGGGTGCTGCTGATCGGCAGTGTCGGCATCAACACGCTGCTCGGCCGCCAAAGCTTGGGCCAGAGCCTGGGCAGGCTCATGGGGCAGGCGAAATGAGGGAGGGATTTCTATGCGTCGGCGATCTCGATGTCGATGTGATCGCCAATCTGACCGACTTTCCGTCGTCCGATCAAAAGGTCGCCGGCCACTGGGTCGGCAAGGAGGTTGGCGGCATGGCGGCCAATGTCGCTGTCGGGCTGTCCCGGCTGGGCGCCGATGCCAGGCTGGTTGCGGCCGTCGGCGACGATGATTTCGGCCGTTTTGCGCTTGCCCGGATGCGGAGGGAAAACGTCGACACAAGGTTCGTGGTCACCCGCCCCAACGGACAGACCTTCGTCTGTCTGATCCTGCACACCGAGCACGGCGAACGCGCGCTTGTACGCCTTCAGACCGACGCCTATCTGCCGCGCGCCGACGAGATCGGCTTGGACGCCTTTAACGGCGTCCGTCATGTGCACGCGACCTTCGGCAATGCCGATCTCGCCCATCGCGTGGTCGAACTGGCCAGGCGGGCGGAGGTCACCACATCGATCGATCTGGAAGCTGCGGACATCCCGGACGATCCGGCCCCCCTGCTCGACCTGCTGCCCAAACTCGACTGGCTGTTCATGAACCGGGCCGCCAGGCGGCAACTGTTGGACCTTGGCGGACACGCCGTCATCGAAGGCATCCCCCGGGTCGTGACGACTTTGGGCAGCGACGGCAGCTGCATCCATCTAAACGGCGCCATGATCAGTGCCCGTTCCCGAGATGTTAACGTGACGGACACGACCGGCGCCGGCGATGGCTTTGTCGCGGCGATGCTGCACGGGGCGCTGGTCGATCACTTGCCGCCGTTCGAGTGCCTGGCCCGGGCCAACGCTGCCGCGGCCGCGGTCGTCACCGCCTCGGGCGCACAAACCGGCCTGCCCACCGCGCGCGAACTGGCCGCAATGACAAGCATACGCCCGGACCATGCCTGACCATCGTCTGATCTACGCCAAGGAGATTGTCGATGCCGGCCTTTCGGCGCCGGACGACATGACCATGGCCCTGCTTGAGAAGATCGTGGATGAGGGTGTCCTGGGCGCCAGCAACCACATCCGGCTGACCCACGATCTGCTAATGCATTTGATGGCGGCAGCGGATGACCCCGGCGTGGCCTGGCTGCGCACGGAGATGGCGGCTTCGTTCGTCGCCCGCGTCCGAGGCGCCCAGGCACCGGTGGTCAACACGGCGATCCGGGCCCTGATGCTGGACCTCGATCGCCTGAAACCCGCTGAACGCCTGGCGACGTTGAAGAAGCGTATCGATGATTGGCAGGCAACCGCCATTGAACGCCGCAAGCGGCTGGTCGATCATGCCGTCACGGTCCTGCGCCCCGCCCGGCGGCTGATCCCGTTCGACTATTCCAGCACGGTGGCGAACATCGTCATCGCTGCCTGGTCCGACACGGGCAACCGAGAGATCATCGTCCCGGAAAGCCGTGCGGTTGCCGGCGGGCTGCGCTATGTCGAAGCGTTCGCGAAGGCTGGCATCCCCGTTCACATGGTGCTGGATGCCGCGTTCGAGCAGATCCTGGAGCCGGACAGCGCCGTGCTTTTCGGGGCCGAAAGCCTGCGCGCTGACGGCAGCCTGACGAACACGGTCGGCAGCCGCCCGTTGGCCCGCTTAGCCCAATGGGCCGGCGTGCCCGTCTATGGCGGCACGGATCTCTCCAAGCTGGACTTGCGCAGCTATGCGGGGCCGATCGATCCGCCGCCGATCCGCCAGTTTGACATGCTGCTTGCCGATGCGGACCTGCCATCGACGGCCGAGGTACGAACGGACGGTCCGGAGTTGGAGGTGGTTCCGCCGGACTTGATCACCGCCCTTTTCACCGAGCATGGCACGATCCCGCCTGCCGACCTATGGGACCTCGGCCGGCGGGAGTTCGGGGACAGTGCGACGATCCATCAAGACAAAGCCGGTGATCAGCGGGCATGAGTGAGACAATGCGCCGGGAAATCCTCGGCCAGCCAGAACTGTTGGCGGACATACTGCCCGGACTGCGCCGAAGGGCGGCCGACCTGCCGCTGCCAAGCGAGGCTTGCGTTTGGGCCGGCGGTTGCGGGGACAGCGCCTTCGCGGCCGCCGCCATGGCAGGCTGGTTTCGGTCCTGCGGCGTGCCCTACAGACCAGCGACCGCCCATGATCTCGCGTTCCACAGCCCGGTCGGCCGGGGCGACGTCGTCATACTGATGTCGATATCGGGCGGCACGCGCCGCACGGTTCAAGCCGCCGGACGGGTCAAGGATAAGGGGGCCTCAGCCGTCGCGATCACTTGCAACCCGGATAGCACATTGGCCCACGCCTGCGAGCACGTGCTGCCGCTCGGGTTCCAGCCTCTGAGCCGGCGAACGCCGCATACGGCGGATTATCTGGCGACCCTGCTGGCCCTGGCCGTGCTCGGCGAAACTTGGGGTGAGCAGCGCGCCGACAGGTTGAACGGTGTTCCAGCGGCAGTCGATGAGACCATCGCGACGGCCAAGGATGCGGCAATGGCCTTCGGTGCCGACCTGCACGAGACCGGCAAGCTCTTCGTGCTTGGCCAAGGCGGCAACCGGGCGACCGCCGACTACATCGCGGCCAAGTACCACGAGTCCGGCGGCCTTACGTCCTTGTCGGCCGAGACGGAAAACTTCGTGCACGGCATGAACTTCACGGTCGAGCCCGACGACAGCGTGCTGATCCTCGGCGGCGACGGCGACGGCGCCTTCCGGGCGGACGAGTTGGCGGCGACCATGGGCCGCCTGTGCCGGTCGGTCGCGTTGGCACGGGCCGACGGTGCTACGGCCGCGCAATCAACGCTTCTAACCGGTGCAACCATCGAGCCAACGTTGAGCCCGTTTGTCCTGGCAGCGATCGGGCAGCTTGTCTGCCTCGGTACCATCACCGCACGGGGACTGCCCGTCGAGGAGACCCGCGCCGGCCGTGGCGACGCGGCCACCCATGGTGACGTTCAATCCAATTGGATGAGCGCAACCCGGATCGATTAGGTCGGCCCCGATCGGCTCAAACCGGCTCGCAGATATCCAGGATCGCCAGCATGTAGATCCGGATCATGTCGAGATAGTCCGGAATGTCGACCCGTTCGTCCGGCATCGTGTTGTATCGGCCGCCGGGGCCGCAGACGATGCCTTCCACGCCCAGACGGTGGTGAAAGTGCGCGGCGTCGGTGCCGTAGAAGCCGGGCGGCCGGATGGCGCCGGTCGGCTGATCTTCGCCGCGCACAGTGCGATAGGCCTCGTTGACGACCCGCACGATGCGGCTGTCGCGGGCGACCTCGAACGTGCCCATGCTGGGCCGGCCTTCTTCGCGCTCATGGATCAGTTTCGCGGACAGGCCCGGATACTCCGCCTCCAGCGCATCCAGCGCCGCGCGCATGTCGGTCAGCACGCCTTCCTCGTTTTGCCCGGGCGCGTAACGGGCGGATCCCTTTATCCGCACGAAATCGGCGACCTGGGGCGGCCGCCAGTCGTGCATCTCGCGGCCCAGCCCGGCCTGCATGACGCCGACATGGGCGCGGTTGATCGACAGGTGCTCGTCGCTCCTGGCGCCGGAGAAGGTCATGGCGTTGATGCGCGGCACCAGCGCGCAGGCCGCCGACAGGGCGTCCACCGCCTGTTCGCGCTTCGACAGGTGCCTGGTATCGCCCGTCAATTCGATGATGAAGGTGAAGGCGCCGGCATGCATGGTCAGGGCCTGCAGGTCCGTCGGCTCGCTGTTGATGAAATAGTCGGCCGTCACGCCGTGATCGATCGCCGCGATGGTGCCGATGCCACCCTGCAGTTCGCCGACCACATAGGTCAGGACGACGTCGCCCTTCAACCGAACGCCCGCGTCGATCAACGTCCTGACGGCGCAGAAATAGGCGGCATCGCCGGCCTTCATGTTGGAACAGCCGATGCCGTAGATGAACTTGTCGTCGACCAGGCCGCCCCAGGGGTCGACGGTCCAGCCCTCGGTCACCGGGTTGGTGTCCAGATGGCCGTTGAATAGCAGGCTGGCGCCGCCGCCCTCGCCCCGCCAGGTACCGATCGCGTTGTAGCGTCCGCCGGGCACGTCTTGCAGGTCGCTCTCCAGCCCGAGCGCGCGCATCTCCTCCGCCATGACCTTGGCCAGTTGGCGCTCGCCATCCGTCTCCGAATAGCTCTTGTGCCGGATCATCTTGGACAGGAAGTCGAGCGCGGCCCGTTCGTCCAGGCTGGCCAGCAGGGCATGGCGATCCATTGATTTTCTCCGTTATCGCGGGTTAACCGACCGGAACGGGTACGGCGTCCAGCAGGGCCTTTGTGTAGGCGTGTTCGGGCTGGCGGGCGAGGCTGGCGACGGTGGCGGTTTCGACCACGTCGCCGCGATACATGACCACGATCCGGTGCGCGATCTGGCGCACCAGGTTCAGGTCGTGGGTGATGAACAGATAGGCCGTTCCGTGCCGCGCGCGCAACGCCAACAGCAACTGGATGATCGAGGCCTGCACCGACACGTCCAGCGACGAGGTGATCTCGTCGCAAATGACGATCTGCGGCTTGGAGGCAAAGGCACGGGCGATCGCCACCCGCTGCTTTTCGCCGCCGGAAAGTTGGTGCGGATAGCGCCTGGCGTAGTCCTCGGGCAACTGCACGTCGCGCAGCAGGCCGGCGACGGTCTCGGCGACGGGCGCCTCACGGTCCAGGCCGTAGCGCCGCAGCGGGCGCGCGATGATCGTGCCGACGGTCTGGCGCGGGTTCAGGGAACTGTCAGGATGCTGAAAGATGATCTGGACGGCCCGGCGATAGGCGGCGTCCATATCCCGCCTTCCGGTCAGCTTGCTGCTGCCGAAGCCGATCGTTCCGGTGAACGGGTTCAACCCCACCAGCGCCTTGGCGATGGTCGATTTGCCGGAGCCGGACTCGCCGACGATGCCCAGGATTTCGCCCTGCGCCAGATCGAACGACACCGATTGCGCGCCCGTCACGCGCTTGGCCCGATCCTTGTTCAGAAAGTCGAGCAAAGAGGGCCGGCCATAGCGCACGGTCAGGTCTTGCCCGCTCAGCAACGTGCTGCCGGTGGAGGACGCCTCGTCGTCGACCAGGCGCCGGTCCGGGCGTGGAACCGCGGAGATCAGGCGCTTGGTATAGGCATCCTGCGGCGCGGAGAAGATGCGCTCTGCGGGGTCCTGCTCGACGATCCGGCCTTGATGGATCACCGCGACCCGGTCGGCGATGGTCGAAACCAGGGCCAGATCGTGCGAGATGTAGAGCGAGGCGACGCCGGTTTCCGACTGCAAATCGCGGAACAGATCGAGGATCTGACGGGCCGTGATGACGTCGAGTGCCGTGGTCGGCTCGTCGAACAGCAGCACTTCCGGCTGGCAGGCGAAGG
Source organism: Alphaproteobacteria bacterium (assembly GCA_028277405.1). GTDB lineage: Bacteria > Pseudomonadota > Alphaproteobacteria > DSM-16000 > Inquilinaceae > JANQGH01. The sequence goes on from JANQGH010000085.1 coordinate 78,939, forward strand.
CAGCCGCGATCACGACACGCTGCTTTTCGCCGCCCGAGACCTCGTGCGGGTAGCGGTGCATCATTGCGGCCGGCGTCTTCAGCCCAACCCGCTCCAGCATGGCCACGCTTTCGCGCTGCGCCGCCTGCCGATCCAGCCCGCGGTGGCGGGTCAGCACCTCGATGATCTGGGTGCCCAGGGTCATGGTCGGGTTCAGCGACGTGCTGGGGTCTTGGAAGACCATGCCGAGACGGCGGCCGCGAATGTTGGTCATCCGCGCCTGGCTGAGGCTCGCCAGATCCTCGCGCCCGAGCAGGATGCGGCCGTCCTCGCGGCCGACATTGGGCGGCAGGCCGCGCATGATGGCATGGGCCAGCGACGTCTTGCCCGACCCGGACTCGCCGACCAGGCCCAACACCTCACCGCCCTGCAAGGCCAGGCTGACATCGCGCAGCGCCTGAAAGGCGCCGGCCGAGGTGCCGTAGGCCAGCGAGTAGGTGTCGACGGTCAGGACGGGGCCGGCGCTCATGGCTCAGGTCTTCGGGTTGAGGGCATCGCGCAAGCCGTCGCCCAGCAGGTTGAAGCCGATCGCGACCACCGCGATGCAAACACCCGGCCAGATCATCATCCAGGCATTGCGGAACATGTAGGACCGGGCCTCGGAGACCATCAGGCCCCATTCGGACGAGGGCGGCTGGGCACCGAGGCCCAGAAAGCTCAACGTCGCCAGCAGCATGATGGCAAAGGCCACCCGGATGGTCATTTCGACCACGATCGGCGCGATGACGTTCGGCAGCATCTCGCGCAGGATGATGTAGCCGGCGCTTTCGCCCCGCGCGATGGCCGCCTTCACATAGTCCTGCTCGCGCACCGTCAGGGCAACCGACCGGGCGATGCGGGCCATGCCCGGCGCGAAGGCGATGCCGATGGCGACAAGGGCGTTCACCCCACTGGCGCCGAGCGCGGTGACGATCAGAAGCGCGAACAGAAGGTTCGGGATCGCCATTACGGCGTCGACCAGGCGCATGACAAGCTCGTCGAAACGGCCGCCCAGATAGGCCGAGCCGGTGCCGATCACCGCGCCGATGCCGGTGCCGATCACGGTGGCGAAGATCGCCATCAGAACCGTCGACTGGGCGCCGTGCAGGATGCGGCTGAACAGGTCGCGGCCGAACTGGTCGGTACCGAACAGGAACTGGCCGCTGGGCCCCTCGAACCGGTTGCCGTAGTTGAAGGTTTCTGGGTTGTCGGGCGCCAGCCACGGCCCGAAGATCGCCGCCAGCAGCACGATGACCACGATCACGCTGCCAATCGCGCCCTGGGGCGTGTGCAGCAGTCGGCGGATGGTCTCAGGCATACTGGATCCTCCGGTCCAGCGCGGCATAGGCCAGATCGGCAAGGAAGTTCACGATCGCATAGGTCGCAGCCATGATCAGCGCGCCGGCCTGGATCGCCGGCAAGTCGCGGTTCTGGATCGCCACGATCAACTGGCGGCCGATGCCGGGAAAGGCGAAGATCTCCTCCACCACGATGATGCCGCCCAACAGGTAGCCGACATCCAGCGCCACAATGGTGATGGCCGGCAGCAGGGCATTCGGCAGGGCATGACGCAGGATCACCCGCCGCCTCGTCAGCCCCTTCATGCGCGCGGCCCGGACATAGTCGGTGTGCAAGACGTCGATCATCTCCGAGCGCACCATGCGCGAGACATGGGCGATCAGGATCACCGACACGGTCAGCACCGGCAGGGCCAGATGGTGCAGGCCCTCCCAGAAATCCTCGGTCAACGGCACGTAGCCGGTGGCCGGAAACAGGCCGAGCACCGGGTTCGCAAGCAGCAGCAAGACCACCGTGGCGGTGACGAATTCCGGCATCGAAACGCCGACATACGACCCAAGGCCGATGACCACGTCCGTCGGCTTGCCCCGCCGCAGGGCGGCGATGATGCCCATCGGCACCGCCAGCACGAGCATCAGCAGGATCGCCAGTAAGGCCAGCAGCAGGGAACGCTGCAGGGCCGGCAGCATCATCTCCGACACCGGCAGGCCGGTGCGCAACGAGGTGCCAAAATCGCCGCCCAAGGTGGCTGACAGCCAGTCCCAATACTGCAGCCAGATGGGTCGATCGAGCCCCAGCCGGTCGCGCACGGCGGCCAGGGCATCGTCGGTGGCGTTTTCGCCCAGCATCATCTGGGCGGCGTCGCCCGGCAGCACCTGGGTGATGCCGAACACGATCACCGAAACGGCCAAAAGGGTGAACAGGATGAAGCCGATCCGTTTGACGAGATAGCTAAGCGACACGGTCTTCGTTCACCCTTTCACGGCCTGTGGTCACGCCAAGGCTTAGTCGCGCGACGGCGCCCCGTCGCCCAGCCAGACCTGGTCGAGGTTGAACACCGCCCCGCGCGGGTGGCGCGCATAGTCCTGCACGTAGGCCTGCTTGGCGCCCAACAGGTCGAAAAAGACCGGGATGACCGTGGGCACGTTGGCAAACATCAACTCTTGGGCCTGGGCGTAAATCTGGGCCCGTTCCGGCCCGTCCGGCGTGCGCCGACCGGCCTCGACCAGGGCGTCGAAGTCGGTGTTGTTCCAGCGCGTTTCGTTCCAGGCCGCATCGCTGGTGTAAAGGAGCGAGAAGATCGCGTCGGCCGACGGCTGCATGTTGTAGAAGCCGACATAGAAGTTGCCCTGGCGCCAGACCTGATCGAGATAGGTGGCGTGCGGCATGGTCTGGACTTCGATGTTGAAGCCGGCCGGCCGTGCCATCTCGCGGATCGCCACGGCCATCTGGGCGCGCGTGCCCGGCCGTTCGGAAGCGACGAGCGTGATGTCGAGGCCGTCGCCATGGCCGGCCTCCTGCATCAGGGATGTGGCCTGGGCGATGTCCGCCTCGCGATGGCCGACATCCGCCCAATAGCGATAGGCGCTGTTGATCGGCGTGTCCTCGCCCTGGGTGCCGTAGCCCTCGGCGACGAAATCGACCAGCGCGCCGCGATCGATGCACAGCGCCAGCGCCTGGCGCACGCGCGGATCGTTGAACGGCGGCACATCGCAGCCCAAGACAATGTTCAAGAACTGGCCGGACGGCGTGCGCAGCCCGTCGATGCCGGGGCTGTTCGCCAGCCGGTCGAAATCGGTCGGGTCGGCGCGGATCATGATGTCCGTGTCCCCGGAAATCAGCGCCGAGCCTTCGGCCGTGATGTCCGGATAGATCACCATCTCGACCCGATCGACGTAGGGACGTGCCGGGTCGTAATAGTTCGGGTTGCGCTCGACCACGACCTCGCGCTCCGGCTCGTAGGAGACGAGCTGGAACGGCCCGGTGCCGACGGCCTGCTGGTTCAGACTGTCGAAATCGTTGGCCAGGATCGACGCCGGCACGATCTTGGCGTCGGTGTAGGCGACAGCCACCGGCAAGTCGGCATATGAGCCGGAAGTGCGGAACAGGACCGTATGGTCGTCGATTGCGGTGATTTCGGTGATCGGACCGACATTGCGCCGCGCAGGTGAACCGGTGGCCTCGTCCAGGATAGCGTTGAAAGTGGCCACCACATCGTTGGCGGTCAGCGCGCTGCCGTCATGGAAGGTGACGCCCTGGCGCAGGGTGAAGGTCCATTCGGTCAGATCGTCATTGGCGACCCAGCTTTCCGCCAGATCGGGCATGGCCGACATGTCGGTGTCGAGCCGGGTCAGGCCGCTGTAGAGCATTTCGCCCAGCATGTATTCCGGGTTGACCCGGTGCAGCAGCGGGTTCAGCACGCTCGGCGCCTGGTCGACACTGACACGAAGCGTGCCGCCCCGCACCGGCTGCGCGGCAGCAAGGCGGGGCAGCAAGCCGGTGCCGACCAAGGTCAATCCAGCGGCGGAACCGGCCAACAGGCTGCGGCGGCGCATATTCCAACGTGACATCATCTCTCGTCTCCTTTGCGGTCCTCTCTGGTTTAGTCAGTCAACAGGTCGGGTCTGAACGGTTGGGCCAAATAGGCCAGCACGGCATGTGCCAGTGCCTTCAGATCGCCCGTTGTGGTGAACTCGTCGGCGGCGTGCCCGTTGTTGTCCGGCCGGCTGAGGCCGCCCAGCAAGATCTCCCTAATGCCGGCTTGTTGAACCCAGCCCATGTCGGAGCTGGACGAAGCGCCATAGCGGATGAAGTCGTCCGGGCCGTAGCCGAAGCCCTGCGACAAAGCCGCCTGCCAGCGCGGCCAGTGCGGCCCCACCGGGTCCTTCACCGGTGCGAGATGGCCGACGACGGTGGCCTTCCAGCCGAGCACGCCGCTGCCGTCCATTGCCTTGGCGATCGTATCGCGCAGCTCGGCCTCGACCTCCGCACCGTCCTCGTCGGGGGTGTAGCGCCGGTTGACCACGATCCGGCAATGGCCGGGCAGTGCGGAGCCCTTGGACCCAGCATTGATCGCCGCGATCGTCAACCGCGCCGCCAGCGGTTGGCCAGGCGGAAAGTGCGGCGGCGGCGTCATGTCGGACGTGCGGGTCTCGACCGACCGTTTCAGCGCCATCAGCCGGTCCAGCAGCGGCAAGGCTTCCTCCACCGCGTTCACGCCGCCGACCGGATCGCCGGAATGGGCCGAGCGGCCGGTGATGTCGATGGCCAGATCGAGGCTGCCGAAGCAACCGGCCCAGATGCGCGGCGAGGCCTGGCCGTTGAAGCTGAGCAGATGGCCCTCGACCGCGCCGATCTCGGCCAGGTGGCGGATGCCGGGGTAGAGCCCGCCTTCCTCGTCGGTGCAGAACAGCAGGACCGGGTCGTAGGCCAGGTCCAGGCCCGTTTCGCGCGCCGCCGCCAGGGCGCCATAGACGCTGGCGATCGTGCCCTTCATGTCGGACGCGCCACGGCCGAGCAGGCGGTCCCCCTCTTGGGTCAACTCAAACGGCGGCCGCGTCCAGCCATCGCCCGCCGGCACCACATCGGTGTGGAAGTAGAGCGAGCAGACCGGCCGCCCGGTCTTGCGTCGCGCGATCAGATTGATCCGGGGCCCGTGCACGTCTCCGGCGCCGGTCTGCCACAGCGCCTCGGGCACCTCGATCCGTTCGAAATCAAAGCCCAGAGGCGCGAAGAGGTCTTCGGCGGTATCGGCGAACGGCCCATAGCCGTCGCCGGGCGGGAAAGACGTGTCGACCGCGATCAATCGCGCCAGGGCATCGACCATGGCCGGCATCCCATCGTGCAGATGGGCCAGCGCCAGATCCAGATCGTGCCCCCCGTTCCGCATCGATCGCCTTGGTCCGTGATCTATTTCTATATAGTTTATAGTTAAGCAGAGGCATGCTATGGCCTGTCAACCGCAAAATCGGATTCGCGCCGGAATGTCGAAACCTCTCCCCCAGCCCCCTGCCGCCAACCATGTGAGCGATCTGACCGGCGCGACCGCGATCCCGCTTTACGAACAGGTCAAGCGGCAGATTTCCGAGTTGATCCTGGTCGGTGCCTGGGCGCCGGGCACGGTGCTGCCGGGCGAGGTGCAGATGGCGACGCAGTTCGGCGTCGCGGTCGGCACGGTGCGCCGCGCGCTGCAAGACCTGGTCGCCGAAGGGCTGGTGATGCGCCGGCGCAAGACCGGGACCGTCGTCACCGGCCGCACGCCCCATCACAGCTTGCGCCTGTTCTTCCAGTACTTCCGGCTGCACGGGCTGGACGGCAGCTTGCTGAAATCGGACACGAAGACGCTGGGCCGCGTCGACCGCCTGGCCAACGAAACCGACCGCCAGCAGCTTGGCCTGGGACCGGACGATCCGGTCGTCGAACTGACCCGCGTGCGCAAGATCGACGGCAGGCGGATCATGCACGAGACCATGGCGCTGCCGGCCGCCCGTGTTCCGGACTTGCCGGCGGCCGCCGACCTGCCCCCCCTGCTCTACCTCTATCTGTTGGAACAGTACGGCATCCGCATCGCCGCCGTGCGCGAGAGCATCTGGGCCGACAGCGCCAGCCTGGCCGACGCCCGCGCGTTGGATTTGGACGGCAATCAGGCGGTGCTGGTCATCGACGAGGTCGCTTACGACCAGAGCGGCGCGGCAACCATCCACGCCGTCCACCGGGCGGTGACGGACCGACACCGGTACATCAACGAGGTAAGGTAGCCCCACCGCGCCTGCCTGCCGGCAATCCTACTTGCGACGGCGTGCGTCCCGACGCTGCCGGATGCTCTCGGGCTCAACGGCCGGGTCAAACTCGGCGCGCCGCAAACCCCAGCCGATGGGCGCACGCCGGTTGCCGGGATGCACCGGGTCCGGCCCCCAAATTGCCTGATAGGTATCAACCGCGCGGCTGGCGCGCTGCAGCAGCGCAAACGCCAGCATCAACACGCCCCACCAGATGATGATGCCGATCCACATGAAGACGAACGCGTTGGCGATCCACAGGCCGGTCAGGATCGCGATGATCGACATCGCCAGCAGCAAATAGCCGGTGTTCTTGTGGACCCATTCGAAGACGATGCGCCGACGTGTCATGTCGTAGTGGTCGCCGAATGTCGAGCCGTCCGGGGCCGGCGCGCGGGGGCCTCCCTTGGTGCCGTGGGCGAGCGCGGCGACGAACTGGATGGCCGTCAGCGCGACCATGCTCCACCCCAGCCAGCGATGCAGTTGGGCGCTCGGCGTCTCGCCCTGAAACAGCAGGATCAAAGCCAGCGCCAGCACCATGACGGCGAGTCCCGAATACTGGAACAGACGATGCAGCAGCCACCAGGTTGGGTTTTCGATTTCGCGCGGCCAATCCTGGCCCGGCATCACCTTGAAGAACCGCGCCGCCAGGACGCCGAGCGGCAGCAGGAAACCCCAGGCCAGGACCATGCCCCGTCCGTGCCAGGAAATGGCGGCGCCGACCTCGTGGGCGCGGGTCGGATCGATCGGGGACAGGAGCCAGTCGAGCATCGCTCAGTATAAAAGCCGGCCACCCTCCGCCAAAACAGAGGACCCGGTCGAATAGGTGAGGTCGGCCGCCGTGTGAACGATGGTGGCGGCGATCTCCTCAGGTTCGGCCATGCGCTTCATGGCGTTGGACTGGACGCGCTTGGCAATCTCGTCCTCCGTCCAGTTCGCCGCCATGGCGGTGCGCGTGAGCCCCGGCGCGACGGCCATCACGCGAATGTTGGGCGCAAAGACGCGGGCAAGGGTCTGCGTGATGCTCTCAACCGCAAGCTTCGAGGCGCAATAGGCGATGGACGAGCCCATCCCGATCCGCGCCGCCACCGAAGAGACGTTGACGATGGCACCGCCGGGTGCATCGGCCCGGAGGACGGGCGCGAGTTCCCGGCAGGTCTTCAACAGACCGATCGTGTTGACCTGGAAGTTGCGCTCGATGATGTCGTCGGTCAGCCCGTCGAGATCGGCATGGGGCACGACGGTGGTCCAGCCGGCATTGTTGACGAGATAGCTGAGCCGACCCTCGTTCCCTTCGATGTCTTCGCGCAGGCGTATGAGATCGGCCGTTAAGGACACGTCGCACTGGATCGTCCGATGGCCGTCGCCCGGCAGGCCGGCCAAGACCGCATCGGCGTCGGCGCCGGAGCTGCGGTGGATGACCAGGACGCGCGCGCCACGGTCAGCAAAGGCTCTCGCCGTGGCCGCGCCTATGCCACGGCTGCCGCCCGTCACCAGGGCGATGCGCCCTTCCAAACTCGTCATGTCCCCTCCCTCAGGCCAGATAGGCCGCGTGCTCCGACGTGTAGAAGTTGACGGCCGTCGGCCCGACCGAGAAGGCCCCGACGCCGGAATGCTTGATGCCGCCGAAGGGCATGTTGTTGTCCGGCACCGTGCCGTGATTGACATGCAGCATGCCGTGCTGGCTTTCGCGCAGGAAGCGCTGGACCAGCGCGTGACTGTCGGAGAACAGCGCCGAGGTGAGGCCGAATTCGGTGCCGTTCAGCATTTCCATGGCTTCGTCGAACGTGTCGTAGTCGAGAACGGACAGGACCGGGCCAAAAATCTCCACCTGGCTGGCCGTGCTGTCATGGGTCACGTCGCCCAGGATCGTCGGCTGGTAGAAGTATCCGCCATCGCGGCCCGCGCCGTCCGCCGGGGAGCCGCCGGCCAAGGCAATGGCGCCTTCGCCCTTGGCCGTCTCCACGACCGCGACCACGCCCTCGAAATGGGGGCCGTTGCACAGCGGTCCCATCTGGGTGGCCTCGTCCATGCCGTCGCCGAGGCGAATGTCGGCGGCGGCTTCGGCGAAAAGGGTCTTTGCGTCTTGCGCGATATCCTTGTTGACCAGCACCCGGCTGATCGCCGTACAGCGCTGGCCACATGTTTGAAAGGCCGCCCCTGCAATCTGGGTGACGGCGCCTTTCAGATCGGCGGCATCGTTCAGGATGGCGGCGTTCTTGCCGCCGAGTTCGAGCTGGACGGGGATCAGGTTTTGCGCGGCAGCGGCATAGACAAGGCGGCCGGTGTCGACGGAGCCGGTGAAGCTGACCCCGTGAATCGGAGCCTTTCCAATCACCTCGCTGGCCGCCTGACCGCCGATCATGG
>JANQGH010000031.1 GCA_028277405.1 Alphaproteobacteria bacterium
ATAGGCGCTGATGGCATGCGACATGGCGTGGATGATGCCGAGGCCGCCGCTGTTGAAGGACTGCGCCGCCATGTAGGAGGCGAACATCATGTTGTAGCGCGCCTCGTAATTCAGCGGCTCGAACACGGTCCGTCGCAGATCCTGGCCGACCAGCTCGATGACCTTTAGGGCGCTGCCGAGGCTGGGCAGGAAATCGAGGCGCGAAACATAGGGTTCGGAGGCGTGGGCGAGCACGTCGAAACCGCAATACGCGGTCAGATCCTGGGGCATCGAGTAGAACAGCACCGGATCGTTGATGCCCAAGGTCACCGGGCAATTGTCGTCGAAACCAAGCCACTTATACGGCGCCTTGTCCGACGTCGTATCGGTGATGACATAGGCCCAGCTCGTCTCCGACCCCGTGCCCGCCGTGGTGTTGATGGCGATATGCGGAGGGTTGTCGGGGTTTTCTGACTTGTTGAAGCCGTCGAACTCGTTGACGTTGCGGCCGTCATGGGCAACGACGATGCGGGCACCCTTGGTGGCATCGGTGACGCTTCCGCCGCCGACCGAAATAAAGCTGTCGCACTTCTCTCTGACATAGAGATCGGCCATATCCATGCAGTTATAATCTTTTGGATTGGACTCGACCTTGTCGTAGACCACGACGTCGACCCCCTGGTACTTCACCTTACCGACGATGTCTTCAACGATATCCGTTCCGCGCAGTCCGGACGTCGCCAGCAGGGAACGTTGGAAACCAAGCTTCTTGGCCTCCACGCCGACCATCTCGTAAGCTCCCGGACCGAGAATGCCGCGGGGCATCCGGTGAAACTCTTTGATCGGGAATTGCCAAAGCTTTTCTGCCTGCATAATGCGTTTCCTCCATGTTTTTGATTGGTCGACCCCGTGATCGGGGCTTAACTTTTTGAGGCGGAGTATTCTCCTTGCCTCCGGATCGTCACGATGGTCGGGTCGGTTCGCGTGTCCGCACCTCCTTCATCATCGGGTTTCGTCGTCGGGTCGGTGCCGCTCACCGGCACCGGATCGGTCCGACACCGGAACTGCCTGGTTCTCTCCCCGACCTGGGCGGCGAAGGGAACCCTGCGGCTTGCCTAGAGCGCGATGGCTTCAGGTTGAATCGATCGCGCTCTGTTTCGCTTTGTTTGGTCGCATGATCTTGTCCGAAAAGTCTGCAAACTTTTCGGAATCATGCTCTAGACGCCCGCCAATAGCGCGATGCCGGCCAAGGCGATGGCGCCGCCGGCCGCGCGCACGGCCACGCCTTCGCGGACCAGGCCGCCGGCCACAAGGCCGATCGCCAGCCCCAGCCCGTGCAAGGCCGCCGTCGCCAGCGCAAAGCCAGTGAAATACAGGAGGCCGCTGGCACCGGCCGGCATCTCCGTGCCGTGGGCATGGCCGTGGAACAGAGCAAAGGCGGCGACGATGACCATGCCGACCATGACCGGCGCCTTTGTCCGCATCGCTACCAAGCCGCCCAGGGCGGCAACCGATGCCACGATCATCAACTCAACGACGGGCAGGCCGACGGCCGCCATCGCCAGAATGCCGCCGACCGTCATCGCGCCGACGAACGCCGCCGGTACGAGCCAGCGCGCATGGCCGCCCAGCAGCGATGCCCACAAGCCGACGGCGACCATGGCCAGCAGGTGATCGACACCGAAGATCGGATGGCTGAAACCCGCCATGAATCCGGCGGTCGGACCAACCCCGGTATGGGCCTGCGCCGCGCCCGCGGCGAGAGCCAGCGGCATCGCCAAAGCGGCGATCCTGATCAGTTTTGTCATGTGCGATTCCTCCCGTTTCTAATGTTCGTTCAAAGCCGTTTCTTATGTTGGTTCAAAGACGAGCCTTGCCGACGAAGTTCAGGGTGAGAGCTCACCTGGTGTTCCTTACCTGACGGTCCGACCCTGGACCGTCAGGTAAGGAACACTAGCTAATTCGATGCTTTGTGATGCGGCACCAACACAATGAGACGAGCCCAAGCGTTGGTGCCGCATCACTAGCTCAAAAACCCCGAAGCTCCCGGACAACGAATCTGTCGAAAGTCGTTCCCCCAAGTGCGCAAGAAAGTTGCTTCAGTCTCTTCATGTAACAAAAAACCTGGCAAATGAACACTAGCCCGACGGTCTATATTCGGATGACGCCGCTGCTTAGCCATCGGTATTGATACTTTGTACTAAGACATAGGTATCAATTCTCGGTCGTGCGTTGTCTTGTCCTTTGTCCGATTGGGATTCACCGGATTTCGATCGACCGACGCCTCCTGTCGCAGCGGTGCAGGGTGGCCGCCCTCCGACATGGCCCGTCTTCGGCGCTGCCTTGAGGACCTCCCCGAAAAAGGTGTTTGGCGGGCGCCGACGCGCCACGATTGCGAACTCGGACAATACGAAGGTGATCGTCGCACTCGTGATGGTCAGCGTTTAGGTGGCAGGCACGTTGATTACGCGGCGACCTTGACGCCGGGTGGACCCGCCTGTGCAAACCCAATGCGTCGTGCCGCCTGGTATCCCGTCTCCGTGATCGACTGCAAGACCGCCTCAGCACCCTCGGAGGCGCAAGAAATCAACAAACCACCTGACGTCTGCGGATCGGTCAGGAGATTGCGCTGCCAATCCGGCAAATCCGCCGGCAATTCCACGCTAATGCCATAGCTCGCCCAATTGCGTCCCGACGCGCCGGTGACGTGTCCTTGCCGGGCGAGCGTTTCGGCGTCCCGCAGCAGTGCCAAATCACTCCCCTCGATGGTCAAGCTGAGATTCGAGCCGCGCGCCATTTCCACCGCGTGGCCGAGCAGGCCAAAGCGGGTCACGTCGGTGATCGCGTGGACGTTCGGGTCGGCGGCGAACACCGTTCCGATGCTGTTGAGGAGCGTGGTCGTTGCGATCATCTCAGCATAGCCTTCCCCTGAAAGGACTCCTTTCTTCAGAGCGGCCGAGTAAACGCCGACGCCAAGCGGCTTGGTCAGGATCAGTGCGTCGCCAGGCTTTGCGTCGGCATTACGCCGGAGATTACGCTTGCGGCAGGTGCCGATCACAGCCAGCCCATAGATCGGCTCGGGCGTGTCGATCGAATGCCCTCC
>JANQGH010000035.1 GCA_028277405.1 Alphaproteobacteria bacterium
CAAGGTCGCACCACGGCCCGGCGTGCCATCGGGATAGTTTGCCGGCCGTAGCAATCGCGGGTCACTGTCGATGGCGGTCAGGATCTCGCGCTGGGCCCAGACGTGATTGCCGGTGGTCAAGCAATCCGCGCCGGCCTCGTAAAACGCCTCGGCGATCTTCGCGGTCAGACCGAAACCGTGGGCCGCGTTTTCGGCATTGACGATAACGAAGTCGACCTTGAAATAGCCGCGCAGGCGCGGCAGCGCGTCGATCACCGCCTGACGGCCGGCCTTGCCGACCACGTCGCCCAGAAACAGGAGCCGCATCAAATGGCCTGGCGGGGCGGCGGGCTGTAGACGTCGCGCTCGGTTACGACCTTGTCCAACCGTGCGTCGTGATGGCCGACCGTCAGGCGGTCGACCCGCTGATCGTCGAAGGCAACGCCGACCGCCAGAACCGACCGCCTAGCGCGCAGTGCGGCCAGCGTTCGGTCGTAATAGCCGCCGCCATAGCCCAGCCGGCTGCCATAGGCGTCGAAGGCCAGCAAGGGCACGATCAGAATGTCTGGAACGACGCGTGGGGAGGCTGCGCCTGGCTGGCGGGTGCCGTGGGGCCCGTCGACCAGTTCGGTCGCATCGTCCCAGCGCCCGAAGGCCAGCGGCTTGTCGCGTTCGACGACGACCGGCAGGGCGGTCAGCGCGCCCGCCTCACGCAGGCGCCGGCACAGCGGGCGCACATCGATCTCGCTGCCCATTGGCCAATAGGCGGAAATGACGGCGTTACGGTCGAACGGTATCGACGCGAAAAAATGGTTCGCCAAGTCCATTGCGGCAACGGGGCCTAAGCGGGCGTGCAGCGACCCGCGTCTCTCACGGGCCTGATGCCGCGAGGTCTTTTTCGCCGCGTCGATTGGGTCGTGTTGGGCAAGCAGAATGGCGGAGCCGCCTTGGCCGTTGGTCATGTCCTATCCTCTTGGGCCCTGCAAAGCAGGTGGGCGCCGTGTAACGAGGCCACGACCCCGTCAGTGACAGCTCCCTAGAGGAACTCTATCGGCCCCAGGGATAAAAGGACCTCACGCACCACGCAGCCCCGCCACCTGATGAGATCTAGGCACCCTCCAGCCGGACCGCAAGCTCTTCAATGCGCCCTGCGAGCCTCGCCAGCGCATCGGATGCTTCGCCGCCATTGGCCACCGCGGTGCCGGTCCCCGCCTTTTGATTGGCATCGAACAGTTCGTCGGCGACCATCAGGCTGACCATGACCAGCAACTGCGAATCCGTGGCGTTCGGGGCCTGCTGGCGCAGCTCGACCAGGCGTTCTTCCAGAAAACCGGCGACCTCGCGCACACGGTCTTCCTGGCCGTCCTCGCAGGCGATCGGATATTGGCGTCCGTTCAGGACGATCTCGACACGGGCCATTTCGGTCTAAACCTTCAACACGTCTTCGAGGGTCTTGATCGCCTTGTCGACGCGCGACGCGATCTCCGCCGCATCGGCCTCAGTCTGGCGGTCAACGGCATCCAGCAGCGACTGCTGACGGCTCTCGCGATTGGCCAAGGCCTTCTCCAGACGGTCGAGCGCGGCGTCGAGGCGTGCGACGGAACTGGCCAGGCTGTCGTCCGCCGAACGATCGGTGTCGGTGTCGGTCATCACTCCGCCGGGGCCGTTTTCGTTAGTTATTATGACATTAGGACCATGAGTTAATCCCGTCAATTGGTGGTGCCGGTGATGGCCGGCCGGTGGGCGCCGTCCTGGGGCCGTCCTGGGGCCGTCCTGGGGCCGTCATTGTGTTGACGTGCTGGCGGTCTGGCGCCATGGTGCGCCGCCGAACGCCCCCGGGCCCAACGCCCGGCGGGACTCCGCCACCCCTTGCCCCCAAGAAAGAAAGGCCCGTCGGTACGCCCATGCCTGCACCGTCCGACACGATCATCGACCAAGCCGACGTCAGTCAGAAGCTGTTGGCCGACGCCATTCGCTTCTTGTCCATGGACGCCGTTCAAGAGGCCAATGCCGGCCACCCCGGCATGCCGCTGGGTATGGCCGACGTCGCGACCGTGCTTTACGGCAAGTTTTTGAAGTTCGATCCGAACTGGCCGTCGTGGCCCGATCGGGACCGGTTCGTACTGTCGGCCGGTCACGGATCGATGCTGCTTTATGCCGTCAACCATCTGACCGGCTACGAAAAGATAACGATGGCGGAGATCAAACGGTTCCGCCAGGTCGGATCGTTGACCGCCGGCCATCCAGAGGTGGATGTCGAGGCCGGGATCGAGACCACGACGGGCCCGCTGGGCCAGGGTCTGGGCAACGCGGTCGGCATGGCCCTGGCGGAGCGCATCCTGAACGCCCGGTTCGGTAACGATCTGGTCGACCACCACACCTACGCGATTGCCGGCGACGGCTGCATGATGGAGGGCATCAGCCACGAGGCCTGCTCGCTGGCCGGTCATTTGGGCCTGTCGCGGCTGATCGTGCTTTACGACGACAACGGGATCTCGATCGACGGGCCGACCTCTCTGGCGTTTTCCGACAACACGGCCGAACGGTTCCTGTCCTACGGCTGGGATGTCCAAAAGATCGACGGCCATGACCCACAGGCGATCGAACGCGCGATCGCGCAGGCCCAGACCACGGACACGCCGTCGCTGATCTGCTGCAAGACGACGATTGGCTTTGGCGCGCCGACGAAGGCCGGTACCGCCGGCGCGCATGGCTCGCCGCTTGGGCCGGATGAGATTGCCGGGACGCGAGAAGCGCTCGAATGGCCCCACCCGCCTTTCGAGGTTCCCGATCAGATCCTCGCAGCCTGGCGCGAGGTCGGTCGGCGCGGCCAGCCGGCCAGTGCCGCCTGGCGCGCGCGTCATGAAGGGGCGAGCGACCGCGAGGCCTTCGACCAGGCGATCAGTGGGGATATCAGGGTTGGAGCGGTGGAAGCGGCCGAGGCCGCCAAGCGGGCCTTTCTCGACGAGCCGCCGAAGATCGCGTCGCGTGTGGCGTCCGGCAAGGTGTTGGACCAGCTTGTCCCGGCGATCCCGTCGCTGATCGGCGGTTCGGCGGACCTGACGCCATCGAACAATACCAAGGTCAAGAACTTCGACGACATTTCCGCCAGCCAGTTCGGCGGCCGCTACATTCGCTATGGCGTCCGCGAGCACGGCATGGCGGCGGCGATGAACGGGCTGGCGCTGCATGGCGGCATCGTGCCCTACGGCGCCACCTTCCTGACCTTCACGGACTATTGCCGGCCTTCCATCCGCCTGTCCGCGCTGATGCATCAGCGGGTCGTCTATGTCATGACCCACGATTCGATCGGCCTCGGCGAGGACGGACCGACCCACCAGCCGATCGAGCATCTGGCGAGCCTGCGCGCCATGCCGAACGTGCAGGTGCTGCGCCCGGCCGACGCGGTCGAGACGGCCGAGTGCTGGGAACTCGCGCTGACCAAGACCGACGGACCCAGCATCCTGGCGCTGACCCGCCAAGGCCTGCCGCCGCTGCGCACGCGCGCGAATGACGGGAACCGGTCGGCTTTCGGTGCCTATGTGCTGTGCGAAGCCGACGGCGAGGCGGCGGTGACGGTGCTGGCAACCGGGTCGGAGGTCGCGCTGGCAGTCGAGGCACGGGACTTGTTACAGGGCGACGGAATTGGAACCCGCGTGGTCTCGATGCCGTGCTGGGAGCTGTTCGAGACCCAGGACGCCGACTACCGCGACAAAGTTTTAGGGCCAGGAACCGCAAAAGTTGCGGTCGAGGCGGGTGTACAGCACGGTTGGGATCGCTATATCGGACCAGAAGGACGATTTGTCGGCATGACCGGTTACGGCGCCTCCGGCAAGGGTCCTGATCTGTACGCCCATTTCGGGATCACGGCGCAGGCCGTCGCCGACGCCGCAAAGGAACTTGTCTAACCCAACCCTGGCCTAATCCTTAAGTCTTCGGAGGACATACATGACCGTCAAAGTCGCCATTAACGGCTTCGGCCGCATCGGTCGCCTGATTTTGCGAGCGATTTACGAGTCCGGACGCAACGACATCGCAATCGTCGCCATCAACGATCTTGCCGACGTGAACACCAATGCGCACTTGTTGAAATACGACAGCGTGCATGGCCGCTTTCCGATGGACGTCCAGGCCGACGGTGACGCCTTGATTGTTGCCGGCGACCGCATCAAGGTCTTTTCCAGCCCCGATCCGGCCACCCTTCCCCTCGGCGACTTGGGCGTCGACATCGCGATGGAGTGTTCCGGTCACTTCAGGAAGCGCGAGGGCGCCGCGAAGCTCTTGGATGCGGGCGCGAAGAAGGTGCTGATCAGCGCGCCGGGCACCGATGAAGACATCACCGTGGTCTATGGCGTCAACCACGACCAGTTGAAGCCCGAGCACAAGATCGTTTCGAACGCCTCGTGCACGACCAACTGCCTGACCCCGCCCGTCCATGTGCTGAACGAGGCGATCGGCGTCGATCACGGCTTCATGACCACGATCCACAGCTATACCGGCGACCAGCGCATCGTCGATACCATGCACAGTGACCTGCATCGCGCCCGGGCCGCGGCCGTGAACATCATTCCGACCTCGACAGGCGCGGCCCGTGCGGTCGGCAAGGTGCTGCCGGGGTTGAAGGGCAAGCTGGACGGCGTGGCCATCCGTGTGCCGACGCCGAATGTCTCGGTCGTTGACCTGAACTTCATCGCCAAAAGGCCAACCACGGTCGACGAGGTCAACGAGGCCATCAAGGCGGCCGCCGCCGGGCCGATGAAGGGCATTCTTGATTGCTATGACGAGCCGCTGGTGTCGTCGGACTTCAACCACGACCCCCATTCCTCGATCTTCGCCTTGAACGAGACCAAGGTCGTGGAAGGCACGCTGGTGCGCATCCTGACCTGGTACGACAATGAGTGGGGCTTTTCCTGCCGTATGAACGACACGGCCATCGCCATGGCCAATGTCGGCTAGGCGCTAAACCCAGCCTTTTCGGCGGTGAAGGGCGCCCTAGGCCGCATCGGCCTGGGGCGCCCCCTTCTTTTCGGGGCGGCTGAAAGCCACCAGTTCTGTTTGGCCCTCCAGGCCGCGTAACACAGCGAGACCGAGCGGTTCGACGGTAATGCCGGCCGGCGGGTCAAGGCTGTCGGCGAAGTCAGCCGTCGCCACCAGGTCGCGTTCCTGCTTCTTGGCCTGTTCCTCAAGCCGGGCCGCCGCGTTGAGGGTTTCGCCGAAATAGACGATCGCACGCTTGGCGTCACCACAGGCGGCCATGACCACCGGGCCACCATGGACGGCGCCGCGCACCCGCGGCTCGATCCCGAAGGCACCTTTGTAGGATCGACGCTGACGGGCGAGCATGTCCTGGATCGCAAAGAAGGTGGTCACCGGCCGGGCGTCGCCGATCACACGTGGCCAGGTCACGATGACGCCGTCGCCGATATAGGCGTGGATCTCGCCCCGCGCCTCCAGGATCGTTTCGCCGATGTCGAAGAAGAAGCGGCTGAGCAGCTTCTGAAACTCAAGGTCGCCGAGCTTTTGCGCAATCTGGCTGGAGCCGGCGAGATCGATGAACAGAAACACCCGCTCTTCCTCGACCGGCGTCTGATAGCGGCCGATCAAAAGGTTGCCCAGCACGCGCGGCCCGATGATGTGGGTGATCTCGACCACCAACGCGGCGACGGCCACCAGCGCCAAGACATAGAGGTAGACGTGCGGTTCGGCCGGCAGATCGGCCCAGCCGATGATGCCGTCGTGAAGCAAGTTCAAAAGTGCGGCGGACAGCGGGATACACAGCAGGATGATCGGGACGATCACCACCATTCTCGGCAGGAAGGCCAGCCGGCGAATGGGCTTTCCGAACCGCGACGGCAGCACGAACACGACGAAGCCCCAGACCAGCAGGCCCAGGACCGTGCCCTCGTCCAGCGTGTACCAGAGCGGGATCTGATCATCCAAGAACAGCAGGCCGTAGACAGGCCCCGCCAGGATCGTGACGAGCAGCAGCGCGCCAAACAGCCACAGTCGGTAACGGGTGCGTCGACGCAGCGAAATGCGCATGGGGGGATGCCTTGTCACCGAACGAGAGGGGCCGGCCGGAGGGGACGTTATAGCAGCCGGGCTGCGAGCGGGCGAGCGACCATGGTCACAGGCGCCGGCGGGTGGGAGCCACAGATCGCTACGTTGGAGGAATGACCGGTTGGGTCGCGGCGCACAAGGCTCTAGGCTGAGGCGTCTTCTCAGCCGGCCCAATCGCTCATGTCCGCAGCGCGCTCCCCCTTCGACACGGCCGTTTGCGTCCGGGATTTGCCGACGGCGCTGCTCGCCGCCGAGACCGCACAATCCCTGGGCATCGACCCGGTGCTGATCAGCGAGCCCGATGCCGGGATCTATGCCGGCGGGCTGTGGTGGCGCGCGCTGACCGACCATGTCGTGGACGCCTGCCCGTCCGTAGCCGTGACTGCCATCCTTGATTGCGGCGATCAGATTGGCGCCGCCTTGGGCGCGATCCGCGCCGGTTGTCGCGACCTCACAGTCGCAGCCGCGCCGCCGGCCTTGGTCGAGTTTGCGGTCGCGCAAGGCGTGTCCCTGCACCCCAAGCCTTCAAGCATTCTTACCCTGGGCCAAATCGATCGGCGAACGCGAACAGTCGTTGAGCACTTCCTGACCGATCGGCCTTAGGGGACGATTGCCAGGGGCACTCAGCCCAGCTAAGCAAGATCGTCCCGTTCGACCGACTGCCAGCCAAGCTCCAACGATGGCCGCACCTCAGCTTTACCTCGTGACCCCACCGGCGCCCGATCCGGCTTCATTCGAAGACGATTTGCGGGCGGTGCTGGATGCCGCACCGATCGCCTGCGTGCTGTTGCTGCCGGGCCATCGCGATGACGACGGGCTGCGCGCGATTGTCGATGTCTTGCGCCCCGAGGTGCAGGATCGGGACATTGCCTTTCTGATCGATGGTCGGCCCGAGCTGGCCGTGGCCACCGGTTGCGACGGCGTGCACACCTGCCCGGTCGGTCCGGCCTATGCGGAGTGTCGGCGCCAGGTCGGGCCGGATGCCATCGTCGGATATTCCTGTCGGAACGACCGGCACAACGCCATGGTCGCCGCCGAGCAGGGGGCGGATTACATCGTATTTGGCGAGGGCGCGCCAACCCCGGACGATACCGCACAGACGATCGACCTGATCGGCTGGTGGGCGGAACTGATGGAGGTGCCCTGCGTCGCGCTGGACCGTATCGGCCCCGATACTGCAAACGGCTTTGCGGAGGCGGGCGCGGACTTCCTGGCCATCGGCCCTACCCTATGGGGCGATCCGGCGGGGCCGGCCCCGACCGCCCGGGCAATCGCCAAGGCGGTCGGCCTTATCTAGCGGACGCTGCGGGCCGTTCAGACACGCCGCATGGCGGCCTCGATCGGGCCCAACTCCCGTTCGCCGGCGGGTATGAAGTGCAGCAGCACGTTGAACGCATGGATCATGCCCGGCGCCTCGTGGAAGGATGTGGGAATGCCGGCGTCGCTCAATCGCTCGGCATAGTGCTTGGCCTCGCCGTGCAGCGGGTCGCATTCCGCGGCCAGGATCGCGGTGTCCGGCAGGTTGGGCGGCGGCGGCGATAAGGCCGGCGACGCCAGCGGGTCGCGGCGATCACCGTTGCCCATATAGCACTCGACCATCCAGTCCAACTCGTCGCGGTCGAGCCCATAGCCCTGCGCGAACGCCTTCACCGACGGTTCGGTCAAGGTCATGTCGAGAAACGGGCACAACAGATAGGTCAGGGCGATCTTCGGGCCGCGACTGACGGCCGCGAACCGGCTGACGGCCGCCGCCAGGCCACCGCCGGCACTGCAGCCACCGACCAGCAGCCGGTTCTTGTCGCCCCCGAACCGGTGGGCATTGCCGAAGACCC
Source organism: Alphaproteobacteria bacterium (assembly GCA_028277405.1). Classification (GTDB taxonomy): domain Bacteria; phylum Pseudomonadota; class Alphaproteobacteria; order DSM-16000; family Inquilinaceae; genus JANQGH01. The sequence continues at coordinate 7,872 of JANQGH010000035.1, forward strand.
ACAACAAGGCGTCGTAACCATCCTCGACGGCCGCCGGAAAGGGCGCTTCCGGCCCCTTGCGATAGTCGGCGGAAAACACCACCGCCGGCGTCCGTTCCGCCAGCCGGTAAGCCTCGTGCGCGCTGTCCTCGATACCGCCCAAGACATAGCCCCCGCCGTGAAAGTACAGCACCGTCGGCAGCGGTTCGTCGCCGGTGTCGTGGGGGCGAATGATGCGCACGTCGAGCGGGCCTGAGCGGGCATGAAACTGACGGTTTTCGACCGCCATATCCGGCAGCGGCGGGCGCATTTCCAAGATCGCGGCACGGACCAACCGACGCGACTTCGGCGCGCCCATTTCGCGATAGGACGGGATGTTGTTTTCCCGACGCCAATCCTCGACCATTTTCAGATAGGTTTCGGCCTCTGGATGCAGCGGCATGGGTGCCTCTCACTTGCAATGGTTCAGGTGCCGGGCGCCATGACCGGCGCCCAAAGCACGTGCTCGATGGTATCGGCGCCTGTTGCCAACATGACCAGGCGATCGAAACCCAAGGCGATGCCGGCACTGTCCGGCAGTCCGCCGCCTCGATCAGGATCGAGTGCGGCCAAAAAATCCTCGTCAACTGGATAGGCGCGACCGTAAAGCGATCGCTTAAGGGCTTGATCGGCCTCGAACCTTTTGCGTTGTTCGACCGCGTCCGTCAACTCACCAAACGCATTGGCCAGTTCGAGGCCGGCGACGTAGATCTCAAACCGCTCGCAGAGCCTCGGATCGTCCGGCTTCACGCGAGAGAGCGCTGCCATCGAGGCGGGGTAATCGATCAGAACCGTCGGCGCCGGATGGCCCAGATGCGGTTCGATTCGGTCGAGAAAGATGCGGAAGAACAGATCGTCCCAGCGGTCGCCGGGATGGGGTTCGATGCCGATGCGGCGTGCCTGGTCGGACAGCAAACCCAAATCGGGGCTCGCCGGGTCAGGCGCCGTGGCCAGGATATCGATGTCCGCGTAGCGATCGAACGCCTCGGCGACACTCATAACTTGCCAATCGGCGAACGGATCGCTGCTGCGGCCCCGCCACCGGCAACGGTCGCTGCCGGCCGCCGTTGCCGCGGCCCGCAGAAGGCCGACGCAGTCGTCGATCAAATCTCGATAGCCTTGGCCCGCCCGGTACCATTCCAGCATCGTGAATTCCGGATGATGGGTCGCGGAGCGTTCGCCGTTCCGGTAGGTCCGCGCAAGCTGGTAGACCCGCTCCAGCCCCCCGGCCAGCAGCTTTTTCATGGCGAATTCGGGCGAGGTGTGCAGGAACATCGACGCTGGCGGCTCGCCCGGCGTTTCCAGACGGGTCTCGAAAGCGGCTAAGTGTGGCTCCATGCCGGGCGACCACTGCAATGCCGGCGTCTCGACCGCCAGGAAATCGCGGGCATCGAAATAGGCTTCGGTCGCGCGTCGGATCGCGTGCCTGGCCGCCAAATATGGCCGCCTTTTCTCAAGCTCGTCCGCGCGCCACCAGGGCGCCCCAGATGGTCTTCGCGGATTGTCGGTCGTGTCCGTCATCGTCGCCGTCTGGTTGCCGGGTGGAGCGCGTTGCCAGTCATGGGCCTTGCTGATAGGTTCCGCGCCGCGCGGGCGCGGGACTGACGCAGTCGCCCCGGTGAAGAAGCCCCGAAGAAGAAACAAGGATTCGCATGAAGATCAACGCCATAAACATCCGGCCTGGCAACGTCTTGGAGTATGAAGGCAAGCTGATGCAGGTCACCAAGATCGACCTGATCCAGCCTGGCAAGGGTAATGCCGTGATCCAGGTTTCGATGAAGGACGTCCGGACCGGGGTCAAGACGCAAAACCGCTGGCGCACGCAGGAAACCGTCGAGCGGGCGCGTCTCGACGAGACGGAGATGCAGTACCTGTTCAAGGACGGCGACCAGTACACCTTCATGGACAATGAAAGCTTCGAGCAGATCGTGCTGAACGAGGACGCGATCGGCGACCCGGCGGTGTATCTGCAGGAAGGCATGGTCTGCATCGTGACGATGCATGAGGGCACGCCGCTGTCGGTTGAGCTGCCGCAGACCGTCACCATGGCGGTGGTGGAGGCGGAGCCGGTGGTGAAAGGCCAGACGGCCTCGTCCTCGTTCAAGCCCGGCGTGCTGGAAAACGGCGCGAAGATCATGGTGCCCCCACACATCGAGGTCGGCACGCGCGTCGTCGTCAATACCGGCGACGGCAGCTATGTCGAGCGCGCGAAGGACTGAGCCCAATCGCCATGACCCTATCAGCCCCCAGCCGGCGGGGCGCCGGTACCACTGCCCGCTCGCCGCTCGTCAATGTCATGGCGCGCGCGGCCGAACGTGCGGCACGCCAACTGGTGCGCGATTTCGGTGAAGTCGAGCAGTTGCAGGTCTCGCGCAAGGGGCCGGCGGACTTCGTCTCTCAGGCCGACCTGAAGGCCGAGAAGACCTTGACGGCCGAACTGTCAAAGGCACGGCCGGCCTTCGGCTTCCTGATGGAGGAAAGCGGCACCAAGGCCGGGCAGGACCCCGACCGGCGGTGGATCGTCGACCCTCTGGACGGCACGACCAACTTTCTTCACGGGCTGCCACAGTGGGCAATTTCCATCGCGGCAGAGGAAAAGGGCGAGATCACCGCCGGGGTCGTTTTCAACCCGATTTCGGACGAGATGTTCTGGGCCGAGAAGGGCAAAGGGGCGTTCTTGAACCACCGCCGCCTGCGTGTCAGCAGCCGGCGTACACTGAAGGAAGGCCTGCTGGCGACCGGCATCCCGTTCCTCGGCCATGGCGATGTGTCCAAGTTCCAGGCCGAGTTGAACCGGCTGATGCCCCAGGTCGCCGGCATAAGGCGGTGTGGCTCGGCCGCGCTCGACCTGGCATTCGTCGCGGCCGGGCGCTTCGACGGTTTCTGGGAGAGCAGGCTGAATGCATGGGACGTCGCGGCGGGCGTCTTGCTGGTGCGCGAAGCCGGCGGATTTGCGACGGAGATGGACGGCGGCCACAACCCGGTCTATGGCGGCAGCTTGCTGGCGGCCAATTCCCATCTCCATCTGCTCATGGGCAAGGAGCTGCGGGCGGCCGTTTCCGGCTGAATGCCTGTTGTCGGTCCCGCGAAGCCTGCGCTATGGTCCAGCGCCGCTGGTGATAGACCGATCGAGGCATAGGCGGGCTAAGGCTCGCCATCCATGAGCAAACCTTGGCAACGAGGACCATGAGAGCAAGAACGCACCGAAGGCCCCGACGCGGTGATGGTTGGCTGGGTCGATCGGTGCTTTCGGCCGCTCTTGTCGCGGTCGTGCCCGGGATTGCGAGTGCCCAGACGGTGGGTGCCGGCCTCTGGTCGACGGACATCCAGTTCGGCGCGCGTGCGATCATGCCGGCGCAGCTTCAAGCGCAGTACCCGTTTCCGATACTGCCGTTGCCCGACCGGCGCCCCGACCCGCCCGAGATCTTGCCGGAGTGGGTCACCGAAGAGGAGTATGCGCTGCTGGCTGAGCAGGAACAGATCGCCAGCGCCGAGATCGTGAACAGCGAGGCGCCGCCAAGACCCACGGCGTTCGCCAATTTATCGATCGAGCGGTTCGAACTGGTGGGCCCGGCTTCGCCCCAGTCTTCGGTGCCCCTGTCTTCGGAGCCATTGCCGGCGGGGCCCCTTCCTTCGGAGCCTCGGTCTTCGGAGCCTCTATCCGCAGAACCCCTGTCGTTGGAGCCCGTATCGGCGGAGCCTCTGTCGGCAGAAGCCCCGTCGGCAGAGCCCCCTTTGCCAGAGGCGCCGACGCCCGCGTTGTCGGAGCCTCAGGCGCCAGCGCGCCCGTCGTCGGCGCCCCCGTCGTCGACACCCCTGCCGTCAGCGCGCCCGTCGCCGGCGCCCCGCCCATCGGCACCGCAGCCGTCGCAACCCCGGCTGTCAGCGCCCCTGTCGCCGGCGCCCCCACCGTCGGCGCCGACAAGCGGGCCGGGCATTGACCGACCGCTGACAGAACCGCCTGCCCTGTCACGCGGTTTGAACGTCGGCTTGGATTTGCCGGACGGCGGTTCCGGCAGTTCGCCGATGGAAGATCTGCGCGTGGCGGCCGAGGATGTCACCCTGGTGCCACGGCCAGGCGAGTCCATTGTGCAGTTGCCCAACAGCCAGGGGTATCGCCTGCTGTTCGAGGCCGGATCGGACGGTTTGACCGCCGCCGGGGGCAGCCTGCTGGAAGGATTGGCCGTGCGCATGGCGTCGGACCCAACCCTATGGATCCAGATCCGCGCCTTTGCGACCGACACGTCGGGGCGGCCGAGCAATTCGCGCAGCTTGTCGTTGAACCGCGCCCTCTTGATCCGAAGCTTCTTGATCGATCGCGGCGTGCGTAGTACCCGCGTTGACATCAGGGCCCTTGGCGACACGGCGGAAACCGGGCCGCGGGATCGGGTGGACCTGATCTTTTCAAACTGACCGCGTCGATCCAGGGCGTTCGACGATCGAGGAGCAATGATGTCGCCTCCCGGACGCTATTTGACCCGCATGAGCCTGTTCGCGGCGGCCGTCGTGCTGGTGGCCGTCATATTGTCATCGGGCCTATCCGGTGCCTTCATGGCCAATCCGGTGCTGAACGGCGTCATCATCGCGCTGATGATCGTCGGCATCGGTTACACCTTCCGGCTGGTGTTGAGCCTGAGGGTCGAGGTCGATTGGATCGAGCATCTGAGGGCGAAGCAACCGCGGCCGCGAACCGGCATGGCCGAGCCGCGCCTGCTGGCCCCGCTCGTCTCCATGCTGTCCGACCAGCGCGGCAGCGTGACGATTTCGGCCCTGTCGATGCGATCGGTGCTGGACGGCATCGGCGCCCGCATGGGCGAAGGGCGGGAGATCACCCGCTATCTGATCGGCCTGCTGATCTTCCTCGGCCTGCTGGGCACCTTTTGGGGCCTGCTGCAGACTATCGCGGCGGTGGCATCGGTGATCCGCGACCTTTCCGTCGACACCGGCGACCTGTCCATCGTCTTCGCGGACCTGCAGGACGGGCTGCAGGCGCCGCTGGCCGGCATGGGCACGGCCTTTTCGTCGTCGCTGTTCGGGCTTGCCGGATCGTTGATCCTGGGCTTCTTCGAGCTGCAATCGAGCCAGGCGCAAAACCGTTTCTACAACGAGCTTGAGGACTGGCTTTCGGGCGCCGTCAAACTGGGCGCGGGCGGCACCGGCCTGGAGGGCGAAGGCCAGGCCAACCTGCCCTCCTACATGCGCGCGCTGGTCGAACAGACGGCGGAAAACATGCAAGCCATGCAGGCCGCCATCGCTGCGCTGGAGAGCAGACACCGGCAGACCGGCGACACCATGGCCGCCATGGCCGAGCAGCTGACCAGTTTGAACGCCAACCTGCACGATCAGCATCGCGCGGCCTTAAAGGCGTCTGACGCCCAAGCCGCCCTGCAGCCGGCCTTGACCCGGCTGAACGATACGCTGGCCGCGCAGGAAATCGGCCTGGATGCGGACAGCCGCGAGCAGATTCGCATGATGAACGCCCGGCTTGGCCAGCTGCTCAGCAACCAGGGCCAAAACCTGGACAAACTCAGCCTCGAAGTCAGGAACGAGATCAAGGTTCTGACCAGGACGATCGCGGCGGTGGCCGAGGCCGAGATCCAAGCGCATGTCGACGGCGAGGGCCAGCCCTAGGCCATGATTTCCTCCCTCGTTCGGCGGCGTTCGGGGCGCCAATCGGTCGACATCTGGCCCGGGTTCGTCGACGCCCTGTCGGCGCTGTTGATGGTCCTGATCTTCATCCTGGTCGTCTTCATGGTTGCGCAGTTCTATCTGTCCAACCTGTTGACGGGCCAAGAGGAGCTGACGACGCGCCTGAACAACCAGATCGACGAGTTGAGCGACCTGTTGGCCTTGGAGCGCGAAGAGAACATCGAGCTGCGCGACCGCTTCGCCCAACTGTCGCTGGACCTTCAGGGCGTCGTGGCGGAACGGGATGAGCTGGCCGGATCGGTCACGCAGGCCGAAAACCAGGCCGCGAGCCTTGAGGATCAGTTGTCGGCGGCCCTCGCCCAGATCAATGCCCTGACCGGCACCGGTACCGATCTGGACCGCCAGCTCGGCCAAGCCCTGGCGACCATCCGTGAAAACGAGGCCAGCATGGGGGACCAACTGCGCGAGCTGGCCAGCCTGCGCCAGGATATCGAGGCCCTGCGAGCCGTCCGCCAGGGGCTGGAGGTGGAAATCGCCGCCCTGAGCCTGACCTTGGAGGCCAGCCAGGCAGAAGCCGAGCGGCTGGGCGTGGAACTGGACGAGACCATCTCGCTGCGCGACCTATTGCGGCAGGAACTGGCCTCAGCGGAGGCCGATAACCGGTCGCTGACCAGCGATCTGGAGGCGGCGCAGGCAGACAATCTCTTGCTGACAACCGATCTTCGGACGGCACGGTCGGACATCGAGGGGCTGACGGCGGATCTCGAGACCTCGCTTAGCGAAGTTGACTGGCTGACCGCCGAGCTGACGCGCCGGGAGACGGAACTCGCCGACACGCGGGGCGAGGTCGATTTGCTGACCGGTGATCTGGCGGATGCCAGGGGCGAGGTCGACCGGCTGACCGGCGATCTGGGCACCACCAGGGGGCAGCTCGCCGAACAGTCGGCCGCGGTCGAGGACCTGAATGCCCGCCTGCAGCTCAGCGCCGAGGAAATCCTGGAGTTGCGCGACTTCCTCGCCGAGAGGAACCAGCGGATCGAGAGCCTGACCGCCGAGACGCAGGCGCTGCAGGGCGAGATCGACGGCGCCAACGAAAACCTCGGCCAAACTACCGAGGAGCGCGACGCGCTGACCGTCGAACTGCGCCTGTCGGAAGAGCAGCGGGAGTTGCTGCTGGCCGAACTGGGCGACCTGCGCGACCGGTCGCAAGTGTTGACCGAACAACTGGCCGACGCCGAGGAACGCACCCTGCTGGTCCAGGAGGAGTTGGACGCAAACGAGATCGCGATCCGCGAGCTCTCCGAAAACCTGTCGTCATCCAACGCGGCCCTGTCGGAAGAACGCGGCCTGCGCCAAGACGCCGAGTTGCTGGCGACCGAGCTGTTCCTGCAGATCAGCGAACTGAACGAACGGCTGGAACGCGTGCAAGCGGCGCTGGAGGCGTCCGAGGCCCAGGTGTCGGACCGCGACATCGAGATCGCGGGCCTCAACGACAGGCTAAACCAGGCGCTGATCCGCGAAGTCGAGGCGCTGAGCCGGTCTCAGTCGGAATTCTTCGGCCGCGTCCGCGAAATCGTCGAGGACAGGCCGGACATTCGCATCGTCGGCGACCGCTTCGTCTTCCAATCCGGCCTGCTGTTCGATTCCGGGTCGGCGGAGTTGCGCGAGGGTAATTCCAGCGACCTGGCACAGATTGCCGGCACGCTGATCGCCGTCGCCGACGAACTGCCCGACGATATCGACTGGGTCCTGCGCGTCGACGGCCATACCGACAATCTGGCGATCAGCAACGAGGAGTTCGCCTCCAACTGGGAGCTGTCCACGGCACGGGCGACGTCCGTCGTGCGCTATCTGATCGACCAGGGCCTACCGCCTGAGCGTTTGGCCGCGGCAGGTTTCGGCGAGTGGCAGCCCCTGACCTCTAACGCCACGGCCGAGGGACGGGAAAGCAACCGACGGATCGAGCTGAAGATCGATCAGCGCTAGCGTCACTCGCCAGCCATGCGCAGCGGCGCGTATTCGAACTGCAGCGCGGCCAGCCTGGCGTACAGGCCCCCCTCGGCGATCAGATCGGCGTGGCTGCCGCCGGCGATCAGCCGTCCACGATCCAGGACGGCAATATGGTCGGCGTTTTGAACCGTCGCCAATCGGTGGGCGATGACCAGCGTGGTCCGTCCGTGCATCAGTTCGGCCAAGGCACGCTGCACCGCGCGTTCACTTTCGGCATCCAAGGCCGAAGTTGCCTCGTCCAGCAGCAAAACCGCGGGATCACGCAGGATCGCCCGCGCAATCGCCAGGCGTTGGCGCTGGCCGCCTGACAGCCGGACCCCGCGCTCGCCGACAAAGGTGCCATAGCCCTCGGGCAGCGCCTCGATGAACTCCGCCGCATTGGCGGCCTCGGCCGCCGCGCGCACCGATGCGTCGTCCGCGTCCGGCCGGCCATAGCGAATGTTCTCGGCCACGCTGGCGGAAAAGATCGCCGGATCTTGCGGCACCAGCCCGATGCGCGACCGCACCTCGGCCGGATCGGCGGTGCGCAAATCAACGCCGTCCATGCGAATGACGCCGCTGTCGGGATCGTAGAACCGGAGGAGGAGCTGAAACACTGTGGTCTTTCCCGCCCCGCTTGGCCCCACGAGCGCCGTGACCTGACCGGCCGCGATTTCGAGATCGAGACCGTGCAATGCCGCCGTGTCCGGCCGGGACGGATAGCGAAAACTAACCCCCTGGAAAGAGACCGCGCCGAGAGACGGGGTCGGCAGGGCCACGGGCTGTGCCGGCGTCGCAATCGTCGGCCGTTGAGCGAGAAGTTCGAAGAGACGCTCGGCGGCACCGGCCGCGCGCTGGAGATCCCCCACGACTTCGCTCAAGGCCCCTGCTGACGCTGCGACCACAACCGCGTAAAAGATGAAGGCGGCCAGGGACCCCGGCGACATGCGCCCATCGAGCACCCAGTGGCCGCCCAGCCAAAGCACCGCACCGACTGCCGCGAAAACCAGGAGAATGACGGTCGCCGTGAGAAACGCGCGGGCCCGGATGCGCTCGATCGAAACGGAGAAGGCCTTCTCGACGCGCCCGGCGAAATGGCCCCGCTCCAGCGCTTCGTGCGCAAAGGCCTTTACCGTGCGAATGCCATAGAGGGACTCGTCAACGGCGGAACCGACATCGGCGACACGGTCCTGGCTCGCCCGGCTGAGGCGGCGAACCTTGCGGCCGAAAACCAGGATCGGCACCAGGACAAGCGGTACGACAAGCAGGACCAGAAGGGTCAACCAGGCGCTGGTGACCAGCAACAGAATGGTGCCGCCGATCAGCATCAACAGATTGCGTAAGAACACCGAGGCCGAGGAGCCGACCACAACCTGAAGCACCGTCGTGTCGGTGGTCAGCCGGGAGATGATCTCGGACGTCTTAGTGGTCTCGAAGAAGCCGACATCCAGGCCGATCACGCGGTCGTAGACCGCCCGCCGAATGTCCGCGACCACTCTCTCCCCGATCCAGGATACCAGGAAGAACCGGGCATAGGACGCGCCGGCCAACAGGACGACCGCCAGCAGCAAGACCAGCAAGGCCCGGTTCAGCAGGATCGCATTGCCTTCCTGAAAGCCTTGATCGATCAGCGCGCGCAGGCCGCTTCCGAGGCCCAGGACGGTAATGGCCGAAACGGTGAGCGCGGTCAGCGCCCCCAGGATCGGCCGCCGATAGGGCTTGAGGAAGGGTACCAGGCGTCGAAGCGGTTTCAGGTCGCGTCGTGCCGAACGCTTTCGCTCGGCTTTGGCTTCCTGATCGGCCTCGACATAGGTGGGTTCGCGCAGCATTTCGGCTTTCAAGCTCTTTTTGCCGGTTGGTTCGCCTGGTATAGCGGCGGGCCTGGGCCGCAACAAGCCGCCTGCCGCCAACGCGCGTCAACGGACCGCAGCTTCGCCGAGCCGGCGCAGAACCCTTGCATCGGCGCCGCAGGTTCTCTATATGACGCGCTCGCTTTTCAGATATTAGGACGGTTCAGCCATGAAGGCCGACATCCATCCCGACTATCACGAGATCACCGTCGTGATGACCGACGGTACCGAGTTCAAGACCCGCAGCACGATGGGCAAAGAGGGCGACAGTTTGCGCCTGGACATCGACGCCAAGTCGCATCCGGCCTGGACGGGCGTCCAGAAGCTGGTCGATCGCGGCGGTCAGGTGGCCAAGTTCAACAAGCGCTTTGCCGGCATCGGCCTGAAGTAGGCCGACACCGCTGTGCACTTTGACGGGGGCGCCTTCGGGCGCCCTTTGTCATGCCGGCTTCTGCTCAAGCTTGGCGCGTACCAGCCCGGCGAGATGGGTCAAACGGTGATCGTCGATGCCGAGTTCGGCCAGATGTTCAACCGTACTAAACAGATAATCGGCGCAGCGGCCGATCGGTCCAGAGGCACGCGCGAGGGTGTCGACGATCTGGTCATCGGGCAAGCGGCCGGCGTAGCGGTGGTTGGTCCGATCCATGACGAAGGCAATCGCCCTGACCGGTGATGGGGCCGCGTGGACCGTCGTCCAGACCGGTCGGTAGGACCCGGCGATCATTTCGCGCCGCCAAACGATGTCGAGTTCCTCGCATACTTTGTCGGCGGCAATCCGAAACGCGATCCCCTGGCACGAGCCGCCATGCTCCAGCGCCAGCATCAGACCGGGAAAGTCGGGAGACCCCCGGCCCGCGGGCGTCCACAGGCAGAACTGCCGGTGATAGCCGTGGATGCGACCCAGTCGCCGCTCGACGTAATGGAAGGCCGGGTTCCAGATCAGCGACCCATAGCCGAAGAGCCAGATGTCCCCGCCGTCCCAGGCCGCCAGCGTCTTGTCGAGCGTCGCCTGACGCTCATGCTCCGACAGCATCTTGAAGTCCGGGTCCTGCTGCTTGACCAGTTCGGCAATGGCGCCGGACCTGATGGCTTCGCGCGTTATAGCCGGCTGGTTAAAACCCTCGACGTCGTTTCCGTCATCCATGATCAGTCAGGTTCCTAACGCGCTCGCGCAGCTGAAACTTTTGGATCTTGCCCGTCGACGTCTTGGGCAGGGCATCGAAAATCACCGTCTTCGGGCACTTGAAGTGGGCCAGGTTATCACGGCAGAAATCAATGATCTCGCGCTCGGTCGCCTTCATGCCCTTCTTCAGCGTCACGACGGCGCACGGCGTCTCGCCCCACTTCTCGTCGGGGCGCGCAACAACGGCGGCCTCCAAAACAGCCGGATGGCGATAGAGCACGTCTTCGACCTCGATGGTCGAGATGTTCTCGCCGCCGGAAATGATGATGTCCTTCGACCGGTCCTTCAGTTCGATATAGCTGTCCGGGTGCCACACGCCCAAATCGCCGGTATGGAACCAGCCGCCGGCGAAGGCCTCGTTCGTCGCCTTCGGGTTCTTGAAGTATCCCTTCATGGTGATGTTGCCGCGCATGAAAACCTCGCCCATGGTCTGACCGTCCTTGGGCACGGCTTCCAGCGTTTTGGGATCGCCGACCATCAACTCTTCTTGAACCGGATAGGGCACGCCCTGGCGCGACTTCAGCCGCGCACGCTCGTCGGGATCGCAGTCTTGCCACGCTTCCTGCAGGGCGCACACCGTCGCGGGACCGTAAGTTTCCGTCAGCCCATAGACATGGGTGACGACAAAGCCCAGCTCCTCCATCCCCTGCAGCACGGAGGCCGGCGGCGGCGCGGCCGCAGTCATCATATAGACCGTCTGGTCGAAGGCTCGGCGCTGATCCGCCGGCTGGTTCAGCAGCATGCCCATGATGATCGGCGCGCCGCACAGATGGGTGACGCCGTGATCGGCGAGCGCGTCATAGATGGTCTGGCCGGACACCTGGCGCAGGCAGACATGGGTGCCCGCCATGGCCGTAATCGTCCAGGGAAAGCACCAGCCGTTGCAGTGGAACATGGGCAATGTCCACAGATAGGTCGGATGGTGCGGCAAGGGCCAGACCAGGGCGTTGCCGACGGCGTTCAGATAGGCGCCGCGATGGTGATAGACGACGCCCTTCGGATTGCCCGTCGTGCCGGAGGTGTAGTTCAGCGTAATCGCCTGCCATTCATCGGCCGGCGGAGCGAAGGCGTCGGTCGGATCGCCCGCCGCGAGAAGCGCCTCATAATCGATGGCCCCCAGACACTCGCCGCCGGGGCCCTCGCTGTCGTCGATGTCGATAATTTCGGGTTTGACGGCCAGCGCGGCCAGCGCCTCCTTCATCTTCGCGGCGTGTTCGGTGTCCGTCAGCAGGATCTTGGCGCCGCCATGTTCCAGGATGAAGGCGAGCGCGGCGGCATCGAGGCGCGTGTTCAGCGCGTTCAGCACCGCGCCGACCATCGGCACGCCGAAATGGGCCTCCAAGACCGGCGGGATGTTCGGCGCCATGATCGCGACCGTGTCGCCATGACCGATACCGCGACGCCTAAGAGCGGAGGCAAGGCGCAAACACCGCTCCCGCGTCTGGCGCCAGGTATGACGCTGACGCCCGTGCACGACCGACAACCTGTCCGGATAGGTCATGGCTGTACGTTCGAGAAACGACAGCGGACTTAACGGCACATAATTGGCATCGTTTTGCTGCAGGCCCTGTTCGAAAGGGTTCACCTTACGCATCCTCCCCGGCGGTACATCGTCTGCCAGCCTACGGGCGCGGACGCGACGGCACCAGACGTTTGCGTTCCGCGACGAGGCGCCGCACTATCGCGGGAACAGCCGGTCAAAAGGCGTCAACGAACGGGGCGGAACCCAACCATGGGCATCTATGATCAAACCTATCAGCGATCGCTGGACGATCCGGAAGGGTTTTGGGCGGATGCCGCCCAAGGCATCGACTGGATCAAACCCTGGGATCGGGTTTTGGACGATGCCAGTCCGCCGATGTATCGCTGGTTTCCGGGTGGGCAACTGAACACCTGTTACAACGCGCTCGACCGGCATGTGGCCGCCGGCAGGGGCGACGATACCGCCCTGATCTATGACAGCCCGGTCACCGAGACGATTGAGCGCTTCAGCTTTCGCGCCTTGACCGAAGCGGTCGCGAAGCTGGCCGGCGCCATGGCCTCGCGCGGCGTCGGCAAGGGCGACCGGGTGATTATCTACATGCCGATGGTGCCCGAGGCGGCGATCGCCATGCTGGCCTGCGCGCGCATCGGCGCCGTGCACTCGGTGGTTTTTGGCGGCTTCGCCGCGCACGAGCTGGCGACGCGTATCGACGACGCCAAGCCCGTGATGATCTTGTCCGCGTCCTGCGGGATCGAGCCTGGGCGGCTGGTCGCCTACAAGCCCCTGCTGGATGGCGCGATCGAGCAAGCCAGCCATTCCGTGCCGCGCACGCTTATCCTGCAGCGGCCTCAATTGCACGCCGACCTGATCGCCGGGCGCGACGAGGATTGGGCGGCGGCCGTCGATGCGGCGGAGCCCGCCGCGTGCGTGCCGGTTCTGGCCACCGATCCGCTCTATATCCTCTACACCTCTGGCACCACCGGCGTGCCCAAGGGCATCGTGCGGGACAATGGCGGCCACGCGGTCGCCCTGAACTGGACCATGAGGCATTTCTACGGCGTGGCGCCGGGCGAGGTGTTTTGGGCGGCGTCCGATGTCGGCTGGGTGGTCGGCCATTCCTACATCGTCTATGCGCCGCTGCTTTTCGGCTGCGCAACCGTGCTGTTCGAAGGCAAGCCGGTCGGCACGCCGGATGCCGGCGTCTATTGGCGGGTGATCGACCAGCACAAGGTCGCCGCACTGTTCACCGCCCCGACGGCTTTCCGCGCGATCAAGAAGGAAGACCCGGACGGCGTTCTGCTCGGCGACCACGACATTTCCAGCCTGCGGACCCTGTTCCTCGCCGGCGAGCGGTCCGACCCCGACACCATCCGCTGGGCGGAGGAAAAGCTGCACGTACCCGTGATCGATCATTGGTGGCAGACCGAGACCGGCTGGGCCATCTGCGGCAACCCGATCGGGATGGAACTGTTCCCGGTCAAGCCCGGCTCGGCCACCAAGGCGGTGCCCGGCTGGGACATCAGGGCGCTGGACCCGGAAGCACAGGAGGTCGCGCCGGGTGACGTCGGCGCCCTGGTGGCAAAGCTGCCCCTGCCGCCCGGCACTTTCCCCACCCTGTGGAACGCCGAGGACCGATACCGTCAGGCCTACCTGACCGACTTTCCCGGCTACTACAAGACCGGGGATGCAGGCTTTGTCGACGAGGATGGCTACGTCCACGTCATGACCCGCGTCGACGACGTCATCAACGTGGCCGGCCACAGGCTGTCGACCGGGGCCATGGAAGAGGTGCTGGCGGCGCACCAGGACGTCGCGGAATGCGCAGTCATCGGCGTCGCCGACGATTTGAAGGGACAATTGCCACTTGGCTTCGTCGTTCTGAAGGCCGGGGTCGACCGGCCGCATGGCGATATCGCGCGGGAAGTGGTGCAGATGGTTCGCGACCAGATCGGGCCGGTGGCCGCGTTCAAGACCGCGCTTGTCGTCGATCGTCTGCCCAAGACCCGATCCGGCAAGATCCTGCGCGGCACGATGCGCAAGATCGCCGACGGCGAGGAGGTCAGCGTGCCGGCGACGATCGACGATCCCCAGATCCTTGACGAGATTCGTGCCGCCGTCGCGTCGTGACCGCCGTGATGGTCATGGGCGATGGTCACGCCATGTTCACAAAGACCTCACCTTCATGCTGTTGCAATCAGCGCGACGACAGGTGAGATTATCCGCCAACGCCTTGTCGACAATCGGTTTTTCTGCCTGATTTCAGCCATATTTCGACGATCGCGCCACCCGAACGGGTGGCGTTTTGCTCTCTTTCTCATGTACCGAGCGAGTCGGGCAAAAAGCCGCGGAATCCAGTTGACGGCGCTTTGACGCCTTCATTAATGTGCCGCTCACGCTCGGGTTGAACGGGTGAGGCAAGAACAACGGAGGGCCGATCAACGGCCCTCTTTTTTGTGCGGATAACGCACTCTGGTCATGTTTTTTGAAGTGCATTGCGCACACTGACCTGGCAGTCCTTGGCAATCGAAGCGAGCCAGACCTCAGGCCACGATATGACCGATCCGACCCCCACACCCCCCGACGCAATCCAACGCATCGCCGATCGCATTTCTCTGGACGATCTGGAGCGCCAAATGCGTCCGGCCGTCGGCCGCTTGGAGACGGAGCGGCAGGCCGTGCGCAAAGGCATGCTGACCCGGGCGGGCGCCGGCGTTGGGGGCGGTGTTGTGCTGGCGCTGCTGCTGTCGCTGTTCGGCGTCGGCCTCTTGATTCCCGTCATCGTCTTCGTGCTGGGCACGGTCGGCGGCATCGCCCTGGCGAGTTGGCACGTGCGTTCGTTCAAGGACCGGGCCGCCTCGGCGCTGGCGCCACCCGTTGCGGCGGCCATCGGCGAGATGGACTATGAGCGCAGCCCGTTCACGCTGCCCGAGGTGGAGGACTTCTTCGATCTGAAGGTCGTGCCGCGCGGCAACCGGACCCGATACGCCGACTGCCTGCGCGGCCGCCATCGCGGCACCGACTTCTTCCTGGTCGAATGCAAGGTCGTGAGGCGGACGCAGACGCACAGCCAGGGCAAAACGCGCAACAGGTCGACGACCGTCTTCGACGGGTTGCTGGTCCGGGTCTCAGTGCCCGTGCCATTTGACGGGACCGTCTTCATCGGCCGGGACTTCGGCAATATCGGCAACTGGCTGAGCGGTCTGGTCAAGAAGATCGGCGACATGCAGCCGGTCACCTTCCCCGACAGCGCGTTTGAACAGCATTACGAAGTCTATGCCGACAATGAAGAGACCGCCCGGCGTCTGATCGGCAAGGACTTCGCCGACGCCATGGTGCGCATCGACGACATGGCAAAGGGCGGCCGGCCGCGCGCGGCGTTTTCGAACGGCCGGTTCTATCTGTCCCTGCCCTGGCGCGGCGGTTTCATGGAGCCGGTCGGCGTCTGGCGGCAAATCGAGATGACGCCCGAATGGCTGCAGGAAATCGTCGACGAGATGACCCTGCCCCACCGCATCATCGACACGCTGCATGGGGATGGGTGAGCATCACCGGGTTTGGTGTGCATAGCGCACGACTTATGCACCGCCTGACGGAACCCCGGAAATCCGTGCCTCGGCCTGGCGCATATCCCCGTTGCGAAAATGGTGCGAAAGGGTTCCCTTTTTAGCCCGGTTGCCCACCGGTTTCCAAATTTCCGAGTTCATTAGAGGTGGAACGGGACAAACGGGCCGCGCAGAATGCTCGGCATGAAGAACGATGATCTGCATGGCCGGGTGCCGGCCGACAGTCACCCTTCCGCCTTGCCGATCGTGAACTGGTGGAAGTGTCGTTTCGATCATGCAAGAGGGGGACGCAATGACCTTGGAAGAACTCGGCTCGCTCCTGATCCGCATTTCGGTCGCCTGGCTGTTCCTGACCGGTTTCTGGTTCGATGTGCGGGCCTTCAAATCCACCGAGAAGGAAACCGGCCTGGTGTTCAAGTGGCATAGGAACTTCTTTGCCACGGCCGGAATGGTGATGATGGGGGTGGGGGCCGTCTCGATCCTGTTCGGCATCTTCCCGCGGCTCGGCGCCCTGGCTCTCGTGATCTTTCTCATTCCGGCGTCGGTCATCCACTTCCGCAGCCGCGACGCGGCCACCGAACTGAAGCAGAAGATCCTCGATGGCGGAGCCGGCGACGGGCCTTTGAAAGACGATATCGACGCGCTGGGAACGCTCGGGTTCGTCGGCCATTTTTCTTCAGGATTGAAGAACCTGGCGCTGATTGGCCCGACGCTTTACCTGGTCCTGGCCGGCGGCCAGTTTCCCATGCTGATCGGCTTGTCCGCCGACGGGACGCTGCGGGGTCTCCTGGTCGGCAACTGACCTCTGTCTCGCAGCGCAGGCGCGGACTGCCTGACAGCCAGGTCAGGGCCCCGCCTGCGACTTGAGCTCGGTGTCGAGGCTAGCCTCGATGGACTTCGGTGCAGCTTCGGTGACAGTTTACTAAATCCCTTTCGTGAAACCGTTTGTGAAAATCGATTCCAAATCGATTGAAGATAGCGAAAAGGGGATTTAGTAAACTGTCACCGTTTTCGCCCGTTTTCGCCAGGTCAGGGCCCCGCCTGCGCCATGAACTCGGTGTCGAGGCTAGCCTCGATGGGCTTCGGTGACAGTTTACTAGGGTCCGGACCCTAGTTTCAAAACGAGGTGAGCGCGTGCTTCGCTGATCTGGGCTGAGTTTTTCGCTACCGTGCCGAAAGCCGTGAGCCCGCCATAGCGGCGTGACTCACAAGACCCGGCCTCCGGCAAACCCGGTGCGGTTCAGGATTCCGGTGACAGTGTACTAAATCCCTAGTTCCTGCCATGCTCCTCCCATGGCCCGTCTCGCCCGCCTCGTCGTTCCCGGACTGCCGCACCATGTCACCCAGCGTGGCAACCGGCGTGATCAGACCTTCTTTGAGAAGGGCGACTATGCGCTCTATCTCGACCTGCTGGCTGACAGCGCCAAGCGGGCGCGGGCGGAGGTCTGGGCCTATTGCCTGATGCCCAACCATGTCCATGTCATTTTGGTGCCGTCCGACGAGGACGGGCTGCGCCGCACTTTCGCCGAGCTGCATCGGCGCTACACCGGTTTCGTGAATGCGCGGGCGCGCACGACCGGGCACCTGTGGCAAGGGCGCTTTGGCTCCGTGGTGATGGACGAGACCCATCTCATGAACGCGGTGCGCTATGTCACGCTGAACCCGGTGCGCGCCGGCCTGGTCAAGCGGGCGCGCGGCTGGGCCTGGTCGAGCGCGCGGGCGCATCTGGCGGGAGAGGACGACGCGGTCGTGACGGTCAAGCCCGTGCTGGACCGGATCGGCGACTTCGCCGCCTTTCTGGCCGAGCCGTTTGACGAGGACACGGCCTACGCAGCCTTGCGCCGCGCCGAATCCACTGGCCGCCCGACAGGCGACCGGGACTGGTTGCGCGCCCTGGAACAGCGCACCGGCCGCACACTGGCGCCGCAAAAACGTGGGCCGAAGCCTAAATAAGGGGTTAAGTTAACTGTCACCGTATTACGGAAAAGGGGATTTAGTAAACTGTCACCGTTTTTTATATTAGTGGAGAAAAACCAGGCGATTTCGGCGGGACGGTCAGGGCCTTAGAGTTCTTCCCTGGGGTCTTGGCCACGCAAAATACGAACGATCTCGACCAGGTCATGATTGACGATCCGATAGTAGATCGTGTGCGGGTGATGCACGCTGCGCCGATAGCCGGCGCGGTAATCCGATTTCTGGAATTGCATTGGCGCGTCGCCGATCTCTGCCAGTCTGGCGATCAGACGATCGAAATAGTTATCGGCGCGCGACGGCCCGAAGGTATCGATGCCGTAGCGATAGAGGTTGGCTAGGTCTTCATCCGCTTTTCGTGTAAGCCTATACGCCCCCATCGAGACGCAGTTCCTGTTTGACCGCCGCGCGGATATCTTCCGCTGTCCGCTCACTGACGCCGCTGTTCTCGCCCTCGATCAGCGCCGCGATCACAGCCTCCCGATGATTGGTCTTTGCTTCAAGCAGCCGAAGAGCATCGCGCATAACCTCACTGGCGGACGCGTATCGGCCGGACTCCACCTGGCCCGCCACGAACCTTTCAAAATGATCGCCAAGAGCGACTGAGGTGTTTTTCACGGCAACGCTCCTTTCTGGATTCACATTACCAAATTTTGGTAAGCCCTACAAATGTGCCCCTCCCTTGCTTGAGTTTCGGTGGAGTTTCGGGAGTTTCGGGAGTTTCGGTGACAGTTTACTAAATCCCTTTCATGAAACCACTTATGAAAATCGATTCCAATTTGATTGAAGATAACCGAAAGGGGATTTAGTAAACTGTCACCGTTTTTAGCTAACCTGTGTTGAGATCAACCGGACGAGGTATGAATAATTCATACCCGATGATATGATGGCGACAAAGGAAACGCCTCATGTCAAAGATCGACAAGCGCACGATCAGCCTGCCGGCGGAGCAGGCCGCCTATATCGATGAAATGGTCAGATCGGGCAACTATGCATCGGCGAGCGAGGTCGTTCGCGCAGGCCTGCGCGCCTTAAGAGAGCGCGATGAAGCCGTCGAGAGATGGCTTCGCGATGATGTAGCGCCGGCCTATGACGCGATGAAGGCCGATCCTTCGAAGGCCATGGATGTTGAAGCCGCGTTTGCCCGGGTCCGCGCGCGGCATGCGGCCAGGGTCAAAGGACAGGCGTGAAGCGACGGACGGTCCGGTTTGGCCCCCATGCGGCCCAGGACCTTGTCGAACTCTATGATTGGATCGCGGAGGCCTCCGGACCACAGACTGCAATCGCCTATGTGGAAAAGCTGGAGGCATTTTGCCGATCCTTGGAGACGGCGTCCGAACGCGGACAGAGACGTGACGATATCCGTGAAGGGCTGCGGATCGCCAGCTTCCGGCGGCGGGTCACGATTGCCTTTTCGGTCGACCACGATCGCGTAATGATTCTACGGCTCTTTCGCGCGGGCCGAAACTGGGAGGACGATCCTGTTTGATCGAAGGCCATACGGGGCCCGCCCCGATCGGACGTAATCAGTGCAAAAGCACAGGCCATCCCATGGCAGACTTGTGGGAGTTCCCCAAGAAGAAAGCGGCGCCCGGGTTGGGCGCCGCTCCACTGGTTTTCGGTCGTTGACCGTCAGGCCGCCTGGGCTTCGAGTTGCTTGTTGGCGGAGCCGGCGATTTCGATCGTGCGGGGCTTCAGGGCCTCGGGCACCTCGCGGGCAAGCTCGATATGCAGCAGGCCGTTTTCCAACCGCGCGCCGGTCACTTTGACGTAATCGGCGAGCTGGAAGCGGCGCTCAAACGCGCGACCGGCGATACCGCGATAGAGGTACGAGGTCTCTTCGCCCTCATCCTTGCGGGCATTGCCCTTCACGGTCAGCGTGTTCTCGTTGGCGACGATCTCAAGGTCGTCCTCGCCAAAGCCGGCCACGGCCATCGAGATCAGATAGCTGTCGTCGCTCGTCTTGACGATGTTGTAAGGCGGGTAGGACGTGGTCGCGTCCTGCTGAAAGGCATTGTCGAAAACGCGGGAGATTCGGTCAAAGCCAACGGTGGACCGAAACAGCGGAGACAAATCAAACGTACGCATTGGTTATCCTCCTAAGAAGCGATACCTGTGATGTGGGGCGTGCCACCTTGGCCCCGCCCCTCGCCGCGCGCTTTCCGAAGAAGCCGCGAAGCTGTGTTTTCGTCGACCGGCCCAGCATTGGCGCCGCATCGACCGACTATACATAGGAAGCGGCCGGACAGGCTTCAAGACCCGCTAAGGCCTTGAGATTATTGGTCTATGCCTGAAGGCTGGCGACCTCGAACGTCGATTTGCGACCGACATGTTCTGCGTCGGTTGCAAGCCATTCAGCGGTCGCCTCGCGGCCCAGCGCGAACAGCTCGCGCAAGAATCCGAGGTCGCCGTTCAGCTTGGACGAGGCGCCGAAATGGCCCATCTCCGCCTCCTTGCCGATCATGTGCAGATACATCGGTTTGAGGCCGCTTTGGCCGTCGGTGAGCTGGTGTTCGGCGAGCAGGCGATTGATCAGGCCCAGCGCCCGTGCCTCGCGCATGAAGGTGGCGTTGAAGCTGATCTCGTTGACCCGGTTCATGATCGCGGTGCCGCTGCGCGGAACGTCGTCCCGCTCAATCGGATTGACCTGCACGACCAGCACGTCGCGCGCCTCGCAGGCGTGGATCAGGGGATAAAGCGTCGGGTTGCCCATATAGCCGCCGTCCCAGTATTCCTCACCGTCAATCTCGACGGCCTGGAACAGGAACGGCAGGCAGGCCGAAGCCAACAGCGCGTCGATGGTGATGTCGTTGCCGGCGAAAACCCGAAGCCGGCCTTTCGTGACGTTTGTCGCGCTGACATAGAGCCGGGGCAGTTGCGACTGGCACAGACAGTCGATGTCGACCAGCTTGTCCAACACGTCGCGCAGCGGGTTCCAGTTCAGGGGGTTGAACTGGTAGGGCGAGGCGACCCGCATCATGAAGTCGAAGGCGACATAAGCCGGCGAGACGTCGAGGTTGGGGCTGCCGGTCAGGCGGCCAAGCCAGTCGGACTGAAACGGGCCGAAGGCGCTGCGCCGCGAGATCTCGACCCAGAGATCCTCGAGCAACTGCCGTGCCCCGTCGCGACCGCCCTTCGCCAGGCCGCAGGTCAGGATGGCGCCGTTGACGGCACCGGCGCTGGTACCGCTGATGCCCTCGATTTCGTAGCGGCCGTCTTCCAGCAACGCATCCAGCACGCCCCAGGTGAAGGCGCCGTGCGAGCCGCCGCCTTGCAGCGCCAGGTTGATGCGTTGGGGGGACCGTTTCCTCGCGGCCATCTATTGCGCGATCCAGCCGCCGTCCATGGACAGGTTGGCACCGGTCATCTGGTCGGCGGCCGGCGAGCAGATGAACACGGCGGCCGCGCCGACCTGTTGCGGCTGAACGAACTGCAGGGACGGCTGTTTGCCGCCGAGCAGCAGCCTGGCGCCCTCCTCAACCGACACGCCGTGCTTTTCCGCCAGCGCGACGATCTGGGTCTCAACCAGCGGCGTGCGCACCCAGCCGGGGCTGATGGCGTTGCAGGTGACGCCCGTGCCCGCGTTTTCTAGGCCGACCACCTTGGTCAGCCCGATGACGCCATGCTTGGCCGCGACATAGCCGGCCTTTTCGACCGAGGCGACGATGCCATGGGCGGACGCGGTGTTGATGATACGGCCCCAGCCGCGCTCGCGCATGCCGGCCACGACCAGCCGGGTCGAATGGAATGCCGACGACAAATTGATCGCCAGGATCGCGTCCCATTTGGCCACCGGAAAATCCTCGATCCGGTCGGTGTGCTGAATGCCGGCATTGTTGACCAAAATGTCGACGGGCCCGTGCGCGGCAGCGGCCGCTTCAACCAGCTCTTCGATCTCGTCCGGACGCGACAGATCGGCGCCGTGATAGCCGACGCTGACACCAGTCTCCTCCGCCAACGCCGAACGGGTCCGTTCGATCGCGTCCGGGTCTCCGAAACCGTTCAGCATCACGTTGGCGCCCTCGGCCGCAAGGGCCTGGGCCATCGCCAAACCGATGCCGCTGGTCGAGCCGGTCACGAGGGCGGACTTGCCGGTGAGCAGGGCCATGGGACTGCACGCCTCCTAAAACGTCAGGATTTGAAGAACTTCTCGGCTTCGCTGAGATGATCCTTGCGGGCGGCGATGACCGTGCGCACACGCTCGATCTCCGCCTCTAACTGGGCGATATAGTCCTTGAGGTCCTCGATCGACAAGGGGTCGAGATTGGGCGGCGCGATCTTGGGGCGGCGCGGTTCAAGATCCTCGGGCTCCATCTTTGGTCCTTTCCGTCGATTGTGCTGCGCGCAAGGTGCCGGCCAGACCGCAACTTGCCAAGAGGCACGCACCGACGCTACCAAGACTCCGATTATTCCCGCTACTGGAGAGCATCCATGGCCGAGGCTGCCCAGCCGCCCAGCGAAATGACCGCGGTCGAGATTACGGAACCGGGCGAACCGGACGTGCTGCGGCCGGCGATCTTGCCGGTCCCCCGCCCCGGCGAAGGCGAGGTGCTGATCAAGGTCGCGGCAGCCGGCGTGAACCGGCCCGACGTTTTGCAGCGCAAGGGCGGTTATCCCCCGCCGCCGGGCGCCAGCCCCCTGCCCGGCCTGGAGGTCGCGGGCACGATCGTCGAGGTCGGGGCCGGTGTCGACGGCTGGGCGCGGGGCGATGCGGTTTGCGCCCTGGTCGCCGGCGGCGGCTATGCTGAGTATTGCGTCGCACCGGCGCTACAATGCCTGCGCGTCCCGTCCGGCCTGTCCATGGTCGAGGCGGCGGCCGTGCCTGAGACGTTCTTCACGGTCTGGACCAACGTGTTCCAGCGCGGCCGGCTGGCGGCGGGCGAAACCATCCTGATCCATGGCGGGTCCAGCGGCATCGGCACGACCGCGATCCAGCTTGCCAAGAGCTTTGGCGCGACCGTGCTGACGACCGCCGGCAGCGACGAGAAATGCGCCGCCTGCCGCGATCTGGGAGCCGACTGGGCGATCAACTACAGGACCGAGGATTTCGTCGCCATCGCCAAGGAAGCGACGGCCGGCAAAGGCGTGGATCTGGTTTTGGACATGGTCGGCGGCGACTATTTGCCGCGCAACATCAGTGCGCTGGCTGTCGATGGCCGGCACGTCTCCATCGCTTTTCTCGGCGGCGCCAAAGTGACCCTGGACCTAAGGCCGGTCATGGTCAGACGTCTGACGCTGACGGGATCGACGTTGCGTCCTCGCTCTATCGCCGACAAAGCTGCGATTGCAGAGCAATTGCGCGAAAAAGTCTGGCCGCTGCTAGAAAACGGCGAGGTACGCCCAGTAGTCCATGCGACCATGCCACTAGAAAAAGCGGCAGAAGCTCATGCCTTGATGGAGACGAGCAGTCATATCGGGAAAATCATCTTAGAGACCTGATCCGACAACGTATTTGCCTAGATTGCCGGAAGGCCCTATATGCACGGGTGGCAATTGGTCGCGTGTTGTGAGGCGCCGACCAGTTGCCCGTCTCTGCAGCAGGATTATCAGGGGCGGACGCGCCCGGCCGCGTGATCGACGGCCAGACGCGCGGCCTCAGTCATTTCTATAGAATCGCCACAGCTAGGTAGGAAAACCCATGTCCCAGCCCTTGATGCCCAAGGCCACAGCGGTTTGGTTGGTCGAGAACACGGCACTCAGCTTCGATCAGATCTCCGAGTTCTGCGGCCTGCACGAGTTGGAGATCCAGGCGATCGCCGACGGCGAGGTTGCGATCGGCATGGTCGGCATGGACCCCATCGCCAATGGGCAACTGACCCAGGAAGAGATCGACCGCTGCCAGGCGGACCCGTCGGCCCGGCTGAAACTGGCCGTCCACGACATGCCGATGCCGAAGGCGCGCACCAAGGGCCCGCGCTATACCCCGGTGACCAAGCGCCAGGACAAGCCGGACGGCATTTCCTGGCTGCTGAAAAACCATCCCGAGCTGAGCGATGCCGCCATCGGCCGGCTGATCGGCACGACCAAGCCGACGATCAATGCGGTGCGCGATCGGACCCACTGGAACAGTGCGAACATCAAGGCACAGAGCCCGGTCCAGCTTGGCCTGTGCACCTATCAGGATTTGTCGGAGGCGCTGGCCAAGGCGCGCAAACGGGCGGGGATCACCGAACCGCCGGCTGAGGAGCAGCCGCCAGCGCCGGAGGCCGAACCGCTGGACGAGCCGTTCGCCTCGGAAAACGTACACTGATCCCAAACGACTTCGGGCGCGCCCATCCGGCGCGCCCGTTCTCAATTCACCGGTCGGAGCCCACCAGGCCCTCGCCGGTTACAATCGGCAGTGTGAAACGACAAGATCAATTGACGGTCAACCGCGTGATCTCGTCCTTGAGCTTGAGCTTTTCTCGTTTCAGTTCCGAAAGTCGTATGTCGTCTGGATGTGGTCGATGGCCTTCTTCGGTTATCTGGCTGTCAAGATCGGCGTGACGGGCACGCAAGGCTTCGATCCGCTCCATCAACATTCACGTCCTCCATTTGTTGTTCTGTTACTAAATTACCTTTCCGACCCCATCTCTATAAGACTTGTTTTGAATCGACCCCGATTTCAATGAAAAAGAATCGGCGGGTGCCCGATTATTGCAGATCGGTTACGCGGGAGGCCACACCCCGGAAGTCTGCCCAGCTCAATCGCCCAGGCAGATGCCCAGGCCTCGCGCGGTTCGAACCAGGGGTTCGTCCATTTCGATGACCTTGTAGTGGGCGATGGCCTCTTCCAGGGCGACGTCGACCACCTGCCGGTCGGACCAGGCGACCATGCGATCGAACTTGCCCTCGGCGACCAAGTCCACGGCGTGAACACCGAAGGCGGCGGCAACCATGCGGTCGCGCCAGCTTGGCGGTGAGCCGCGCTGGACATGGCCCAGGACGGTCACGCGGGTTTCTGCGCCCGTGGCATTCGCGATCTGGTCGCTTACATATTCGCCGATACCGCCAAAGCGCTTCTGGCCGTCGGCGAACTCCTTATGAACGGCCGACCCGTCCTGGGTCTTCACGGCCTCGGACACCACCACCAGCGCAAAGTTCCGGCCCGTGGACCGCACATGCCTGATCTTCTCGGTGATGCTTTCGATCCGGTAGGGGATCTCCGGAATCAGAATGACATCCGCGCCGCCCGCGATGCCGGCGGCAAGCGCGATATGGCCGGCGTCCCGCCCCATGACCTCCAAGACCATGACCCGGGCATGGCTGGCGGCGGTCGGCTGAAGCCGGTCCAAGGCCTCGGTTGCGACGACAACGGCGGTGTCGAAACCGACCGACATCTCGGTGTGGCCGACATCATTGTCGATCGTTTTCGGCACGCCGACCAGTCCGATGCCGCTATCGGCGAAGAGCTTGCGCAGAATGGCAAAGCTGCCGTCGCCGCCGATGCCGATCAGGGCATCAAGCCCGAGTTCGTGGCAACCGCCGACGATCTCAGCCGACCGGTCCTTGGTGGAGCCGTCAGCCATGGGAAAGGCGAAGGGATTGCCCTTGTTCGTGGTGCCCAGGATGGTCCCGCCCTGGCGCATGACCTGGCCGGAGAACATCGTGGTCTTCAGCACTTCATACTGCAGGGGCCGGGATAAAAGCCCCATCGTGCCTTCCTTGATGCCGATGATCGTCCAACCCAACTCCGCCGCCCGGAAGACGGCGGCCCGGATGACCGCGTTCAAACCCGCGCAGTCGCCGCCGCTGGTCAGAATGCCGATGCGCTTCTCACCTGCCATGTTCGCAACATCTTATAAGCTGGAGGGCCAAAAATCGGCGCTAGTGATACCAGAACGCCCGGGTGATGCAATGCCGAACGAACCGCATCGCGACGTGCAAAAACGGTTTGTCACCAGCCGCGATAATTGGATAATGCCGCCCAGGATGGCGGACCTTGAAAACCCGCAAGACCGATTGAAGGCCTTGCAACAGGAACATCGTGATCTCGACGACGTGATCGAGCGGCTGGCGGAGTCGGTGCCGTTCGATCAACTGCGCATGCAACGGCTGAAAAAGCGGAAGCTGGCGCTGAAGGACGAGATCGCGCGCCTGGAGAGTCAGACGGTCCCCGACATCATCGCTTAACACCCGGCCCACGCCGCTCGGCCGGGCCGGATCACCCCTTATCCTCGTGGCCATCGCGCCAAACACGGACAAAGCCCATGCCCGACGAAACCGCATCGCCGTCGCCCGTCGTCGGTATCGCCATGGGTAGCCAGTCGGACTGGGAAACCCTGCGGCATGCGGCGGACACCCTGTCCCAGTTGGGCGTGCCGTACGAGAGCCGGATCATCTCCGCCCATCGGACGCCGGACCGGCTGTACGACTATGCCCGGACAGCCACAGGGCGCGGCCTGCGCGTGATCATCGCGGGCGCCGGGGGGGCGGCCCATCTGCCGGGAATGATGGCGTCGATGACGCCGTTGCCGGTGCTTGGCGTCCCCGTTCAAAGCCGGACCCTCAGCGGACTGGACAGTCTGCTGTCGATCGTGCAGATGCCCGCCGGCGTTCCGGTCGGCACATTGGCCATCGGCAAGGCGGGCGCGGTGAACGCGGCCCTGCTGGCGGGCCAAATCGTCGCACTGAACGACCCGGCGGTGGCCGGCGCGGTTTCGGATTGGCGTCGGCGCCAGACGGACGGCGTCGCCGAGCACCCCTCGGACAATGCCTGACATGCCGCTTCCCGCCGGCGCCGTCATCGGCATCCTGGGCGGCGGCCAGTTGGGCCGCATGACCGCGCTCGCGGCCGCCCGCCTGGGCTATCGCTGCCACATTCTGTGCCCGGAGCCGGACGCCCCGGCCACCCAGGTCACCGACCGCCACCTTGCCGCCGGCTACGAAGACCGCGCCGCGCTCGACCATTTCGCCGAACTGGTCGACGTCGTGACGTACGAGTTCGAGAACATCCCCCTGGGGGCGGTGCAATATCTCGCCGGAAGGCGGCCGATGTATCCCGGCCCCGACGTGCTGGCCGTCTGCCAGGATCGTCTGCTGGAGAAGGATTTCGTTCGCGCCGCCGGCATCGAAACGGCGCCCTACAGGGCCGTGGACAGCGTTGAGGACCTTGTCGAGGCCCTTCGCGCCATTGGCACGCCCGCAGTCCTGAAATCGCGGCGGCTGGGCTATGACGGCAAGGGTCAGGTTCGGATCGACGATCCTGGCCAGGCCGAGGCGGCTTGGTACGCGATCGGCGGCGTGCCGGCGATCCTGGAAGGTTTCGTGCCCTTCGTCGCGGAACTGTCGGTGATCGCGGCGCGGGATGCAGCCGGCACGATCGCGTGCTTTCCCGTCGCCGAGAACCAGCACGAAAACCATATCCTGGCCGTCAGCACGGCGCCCGCGCGCCGCGCCGCGCCGGTGTGCCAGCGGGCCGAAGAGATCGGCCGTACGCTGGCCGATCGCTTCGACAGTGTAGGCCTGTTGGCGGTCGAGCTGTTCCTGACCAAAGACGACGGCCTGCTGGTCAACGAGATGGCGCCGAGGCCGCACAATTCCGGCCATTGGACCCAGGATGGCTGCGCGACCGATCAGTTCGAACAGCTGGTCCGGTGCGTTACCAGGCAACCGCTCGGCCCTGTCGACGTGCTTTGGCCGACCGAGATGGAAAACCTGCTAGGCGACGCCGTGGATCGCGCGCCTGCCTTGCTGTCAGACCCGCGCGCGCGACTTCATCTCTATGGCAAGGCAGAGGCAAGGCCCGGTCGCAAAATGGGTCATGTCAATAGGCGCTTGAGCGACTAGCCCTCGCGATTGCCCTTGCACCACGCTGTGCTATGACTGCCTCCCCTTAAAACCAGCCGATCGAAGGACCGTTCGTCAATGCCCGAGAAACCACCGACACGGATCGAAACCGACAGTCTCGGCGAGATGGAGGTGCCCGCGGACAAGTATTGGGGCGCGCAAACCCAACGCAGCCTGCAAAACTTCAAGATCGGCACGGAGAAGATGCCCCAGGCTCTGATCCGGGCGCTGGGCATTCAGAAGAAGGCCGCCGCCCAGGCCAATATGGAGCTTGGCGCGCTGCCGACGGATATCGGCAGCGCGATCGTCGCGGCGTCGGAAGAGGTCATCGACGGTACCCTGGCCGAGCACTTCCCGCTGGTGGTCTGGCAGACCGGATCGGGCACCCAGTCGAACATGAACGCCAACGAGGTCCTGTCCAACCGGGCGATCGAGATCCTCGGCGGTGAGATCGGTTCAAAGAGCCCGGTGCACCCCAACGATCATTGCAACAAGGGGCAATCGTCCAACGACACCTTTCCGACCGCCATGCATATCGCGGCGGTCGAGCAGATCGAACATGAGCTGATCCCGTCGCTGGAGCACCTGCACCATGCCTTGAACGACAAGACGGAAGAGTTCCGCGACATCGTGAAGATCGGGCGGACCCATTTGCAGGACGCCACGCCGCTGACTCTGGGACAGGAGTTTTCCGGCTATACCAAGCAGGTCGAATACGGCATCGCCGGCGTCCGAAACGCGCTGCCGCGCCTGCTGCATCTGGCCCAGGGCGGCACGGCCGTCGGCACCGGCCTGAACGCCAAGATCGGCTTTGCCGAACTGTTCGCGACGAAGGTCGCCGACATCACGGGCTTTCCGTTTGAATCGGCCGAAAACAAGTTCGAGGTCATGGCCGCGCACGACGCCTTGGTCGAGATGTCGGGCGCCCTGAACGTTCTCGCGGTGGCGATGCTAAAGATCGCCCAGGACGTCCGCCTGCTCGGCTCCGGACCGCGCTGCGGCATTGGCGAGATCACCCTGCCGGCCAACGAGCCAGGCTCGTCGATCATGCCCGGCAAGGTCAATCCGACCCAGTCGGAGGCGATGACCATGGTCTGCACCCAGATCATGGGCAACCACATGACCATTACAGTCGCCGGCTCGCAGGGGCACTACGAGCTCAACGTCTTCAAGCCGGTCATGATCTACAGCCTGCTGCAGTCCATTCGCCTCATGGCGGATGCCGCGCGCAGCTTCGCGGATCTGTGCGTGGTCGGCATCACCGCCAACCGCGAGCGTATCGATACGCTGATGCATGAGTCGCTGATGCTGGTGACGGCGCTGAACCCCCATATCGGCTATGACAACGCGGCCAAGGTCGCCAAGAAGGCCTATGAGGACGGCTCCACGCTGAAGGCGGCGGCGCTGGCGCTCGGCCTGGTGACGGCGGAACAGTTCGACGAATGGGTGCGGCCCGACGACATGGTCGGGCCCAGCCCCTGATCGCGGGGCCAGGTGACGGTCAAGCGCAGCATCACGATCGCCGGGCATCGGACGTCCGTTTCGCTTGAGGCACCGTTCTGGGACGACCTGCAGCGGATCGCCAGTCAGCGCCAAATGTCCCTCGCGGCGCTGGTCGGCGAAATCGATGCCGAGAGACTGAACGAGCCGGAGCCGGCAAACCTGTCGAGCGCGCTGCGCGTCTATGTGCTGGAGGCCGTGAGGACCGGCCGGGCGACAGATTAGACCTGGTCGGACCGATTGATCGCGGCCCTGAGACGATCGCCTGCGGGGTCAAAGCCGCGCTGCTGGGTTCTCAGGTCGTCCGAAGGCGCCACGCCACCAGCGTCGGGTGCCTGCAGACGTGGCGGACCACCGGGCTCGGCTGCCGGTTCATCCGGCGCCCTCAGCCTGTCGGTCAATGCCTCAGCCGCCCGCTGGGCGACCCATGCGCTGAGCGCGTCGGTGTCGAGGCTGCGCTGCAGGCGGCCGAGCGGCCCGGAGAAGCCGATCACGAACGGCGGCGCCTCCGGATGGGCGAACAGGCTGACCTCTAGCAGGGCGTCGAAGACCAGGCTCGTCAGGTTCAGCGACCCGCTGCCCTCGCCAAGCCCCGCATCGGCGCGCCAGCGCACGGCGTCGCTGGCGACGACGCCGCCGTCGAGGGTCAACGGGGCGTTGAAGGCGGCGAAACCGGTCGTGCCATCGACCAACGGCCCGCGCACGACCTCAAGAAACTCCAGCGGATCCTCCAGCGTCCCCAGCCGATCGCTCACGGTCGCGAGGTCGAGCCGATCGACGGTGCCGTCGCGCACCGCCAACAGCCCCTCGCCGCTCAGATCGGCGACAAGATCCGCCGGGCTATCGCCACGCCCCGCGCCAAGCAGCGCCAGATCGAGCGTGCCGGATGCCCCATCGATGCCCGCCCCGTCGCTCAGCAAACGGTCAAGGTTTGCGTCCGCAAGCGCGAGATCGAAGCTGATCTCGGTCGGCTGGGCGAACGCGATGTGGCCCGAAAGCCCTGCCCGACCGCCAAAGAGCCCGGCGCTGGCCTGCGAGAGGTGGAACACGCCATCGTCCAGGCTGCCTTCGAGGGCGGGCGCATCCAAAGCCATACCGGCGACCTCGACCGTGCCGGCCGTCAACAACACATGGCCGTCGACCACCGACAGGTCCGGCCAAGCGAACGGCCGCGTCGACCAGCGGTTTTCGCCGGGCGCGACGAAACTCGGCTCCGGCTGCGGCAGAAACGGCTCGATCGAGACCTGGTTGGTGCCAAGCGCGGCATCGAAGGAGGGCCTGGCGCCATCCGTGTTGACCTGAATCTGGCCGCCCACGCTGATCTCACCAAGCTGACCGACCAGATCGCCGAACGTCAGAGAGGCGTTCGTTCCCCGGATCGTGGCGTAGAGATCCAACGCGCCAAGATCGCCGCGCGGCGCGTAGGACGGCCACGCCACCTGGATCACCTGCAACAGGTCGTCATGCGTAATGCGGGTCGCCAGGTCGTAGACCGGTTGGCCGATGGGATCGGCGATCGATCCGCCGAGCGCGATATCACCGACATCGACAGCAAGCTGGGCCTCCAGATCCAGACGATCGAAGCCGCCAACCACGCGCAGATGACCGTCACCCGCGCCCAGCCTTTCGATCGGCCAGTCCACATCCATGCCAAGCGTGTCCAGAGCGCGTCGCGGGTCGGCGGCGGCGACCTCAAGGGTCAGGTCGACGTCTTCGATCGGCCAAACCTGCTCTATGCGCCCGCTCAAGCCCGCCGACGCGCCCTCGAAGTTCGCGATCGATGCGTCGCGCAGGTCAAGCTGGCCGCGATTCAGCGTGCCGACCAGCGCGATCTGGTCCATCGACAAGCCGGCCGCCTGCAAACGCCCAAGGCTGACATCGACATTTGCATCGAACCCGGCCAGCGCGGGCCAGATCGCGCTAAGCTCATCCGCGCCGGCCGCCAGGATCACGCCAGGCGCGGCGAGTTGGGTTTCGGCATAGGCGTCGAGGTTCAGATCGTCGACCTCCAGCCGCAAGCCGAGGCCGGGACGGCCCTGGTCGCGATAGGCGAGACCGCCCGACACGCGCATCGTGTCGACCACCACATCCAAGCCGGTGATCTGAAAGTCATCCGGCCGGCCTGCGATCGCGGCCCTTCCGTTGAACGCTCGCAGACGCGTTCCCGGCACGGCCGAGACATCAAGGCCGCCCCACGTCAACAACCGCCGCAGATCGCCGGACGCCATTTCCAGGGCGATATCGGCCTGGCTGCGCCCGTCTTCGCCGGGTCCGATGGTGCCCACAGCGCGAAGGTCCGTGCCGCCGGGCATTTGCGCCGTGAGGCGGCTAATCGACAGGGCGCCATCGCCCAGAGTCGCATTCAGGCGGACCTGTCGAACCGGCGTACCGCCAAGCCCCAGCGCCCCGATCGAAAGATCGGTCGTCAAACGCAGGCCTGACGGCAACGACCAGCGGTCCTCAGACAAGGCCGACAACCACCGCGCTTCAACCGCGGACGCCGTGCGCGCCAGGTCGACGCGGTTGATGTTGGCGTTGACCGCGATTGTGGGCGTCTCGGCCAGCGTGACCGACATCGCGCCGCTGGCCCGCGTCTCACCAACGGCAAACTCCAACCCGTTGAATTCGACGGCACCGTCGCGTCCCAGAAGGCGGGCGGAGAGCGAGAAGGGCTGTGCCCATTCCTCCGGCAGGGCGACACCGGCAAAAAGATCGCCAAATGCCTCGACAAGGTCGCTGCCTTCCAGGCGCAGGTCACCTTGCACATGGCCGTCCAGGCCAACCAAGCCGCTGTAGCGACCCTCCGCGTCACCGCTGTCCGAGCCAAAGGCGATCGTCATCGGCCAGGCACCTGCCGCCGACAGCCGTCCGGCGCTCAGTTCGACCGACACCGGTCGCCCATCGACGTTAAGGTCGCCGACCACCGCGAAAGGACCGGCCAGGCTCTCCGCCGAGATCTGCACGGATATCCCGTCGAGCACCATCTCGCGCACGGCACTGGCCCCCAACCAGCGCAGCGTGCCGTTTTCGATCGTCATGCTGTCAAGGCGCACCCGGTCGGCCGATGCGGGCTCATTAAGTGTGGCGGCCAGGCCGAGCCCCGCCCCGCCAGCCATGAGATCCACGACCGGATTGACCAGGGTCACCTGCTCCATGGCGAAGCGACCGCCGAGCAGCGGCAGCAGCGCCATGCGCAGGTCGACCGTGTCGATATCGGCCAGCGTCTCGCCGTCCGCGTTCGTCAAACGGACGCGTTCGGCCGACAGGATGGGCGTTGGCAGAAGCGCGAAGTCCAGGTCGCCCGCGATCTCGACCTCGCGGTCGAGCATGGCCGAGAGCTGGCGCTCGACCCAATCGCGGCGGGTGTTCCAGTCAATGAAGCTCGGCAAGGCCAGCAAGGTGACGATGGCCAAGCAGACAAAGACGAACAGGCCGAATAAGATCTTCTTCAAGGGCTGACCGCGATCTGGTCGGTTTCGTTGGTTAGGGTTGCGGGCCCGGCGCGGATCGGCGGCCAAAGCCGATCAGTGTCAGCCTGGCCGGATCAGCGCGGCGACCGCCCGACGACGACCACCTTACACCTGCACCACTTTACCCGGATTCATACGGTTTTCGGGGTCGAGCGCCAGCTTTATCGCGCGCATGGTCTCAACCGCATCGCCGTGCTCCGCGGCCAAGAAACGCATCTTGCCGTAGCCGACACCATGTTCACCGGTGCAGGTACCGCCCATTTCGATCGCGCGCAAGACCATCCGTTCGTGCAGGGCGTCCGCCCGGGCGATTTCCTCGGCGTCATCGGGGTCGACGACGATGCTGAGATGAAAGTTGCCGTCGCCGACATGGCCGACCATTGGGGCCAACAATCCGCTGTCCGCGATGTCCTGCTTGGTTTCGGTGATGCAATCGGCCAAGCGCGAGATCGGCACGCAGATGTCCGTCGGCATTCCCTTGCCGCCGGGCCGCAGGGCCAGCCCCGCGTAGTACGCCTCGTGGCGCGCCCGCCAAATCCGGTTCCGCTCCTCCGGGCGATTGGCCCATTGGAAGTCTGCGCCGCCGAACTCTCGGGCAATCTCGCCGACCGTCTCAGCCTGCTCGGCCACCGAAGTGGGCGAGCCGTGAAACTCGAAAAACAACGTCGGCAGCACGGCGTAGTTCAGCTTGGAGTATCGGTTCGAGGCGTCCATCTGGACCTCGTCCAAAAGCTCCATGCGGGCGACGGGCACACCGGACTGGATGGTCATGATCACCGTGTTGACGGCATCCTCGATGGTCGGGAAGGAGCAGACGGCGGCCGATATCGCCTCCGGTATGCCACTGAGGCGCAGCGTGACCTCGGTAATGATGCCCAACGTTCCTTCCGAGCCGATGAACAGACGCGTCAGGTCGTAGCCGGCCGCCGACTTGCGGGCGCGGCCGCCAGTGTGAATGACCCGGCCATCGGCCAGGACGACCGTCAGGCCCAGCACACAATCGCGCATCGTGCCATAGCGCACCGCGTTGGTGCCCGACGCCCGGGTCGCCGCCATGCCGCCGATCGAGGCGTCCGCACCCGGATCGATCGGAAAGAACAGGCCGGTCTCGTGCAACTCGTGGTTCAACTGCTTGCGCGTCACACCGCTTTGCACGGTGCAATCGAGATCAGGCACGCTGACGCGCAGCACCTGGTTCATGCCCGTCAGGTCTATGCAGATCCCGCCGGCAACGGCGGCGACCCCGCCTTCGAGTGATGTGCCGGTACCGAACGGTATGATCGCGGCGCCGTACTCCGCGCATAGGCGAACGATCGCCGAAACTTCTTCGGTCGATTGGGCGAAGGCCACGGCGTCCGGCGGTTCGGTCGGATGATAACTCTCGTCGTGACCGTGCTGGTCGAGCACGGAAGGGTTCGTGCTCAGCCGCTCGCCCAAAAGGTCCGTCAAACGCCCGATCAGCTCGGGCGAGACTGGATTGAGATGCTGTACTGTCGCGGATACCGCCATGCTGGTGCGCCTCGTAGGTCCGGTCTGGGCCGGAAATCTTGCCAGAAACCTAGTCAAGACCCCCGTGCAGGGCAATGCACACCGATGAAATCCTAATTGCTGCCATGTTCACGCCCTGGTGGCATCGTTCGCTGCAATGCAGTAAGACCGGGCCGTCATGACCTGGAACGACATTCCGACCTTTTTCCAGCGGTTTGAACGATGAGCATTTGGGGCGCCCTGATCGGCGGTGCGGCGGGTTTCGCCATCGGCGGCCCGTTGGGTGCGCTGCTTGGCGCGGCCGCCGGCCATGCGGTCGAGCGCGCCGGCCAAGAGGCAGGCCTGATCGAGGGCGCCCGCCCGGCGTCGGGGCCTGAGCGCGACAACACCAGGCACATCGCCTTCACCATCGGGGTGATTGCGCTGGGCGCCAAGATGGCCAAGGCCGACGGCAGGGTGACACGCGACGAGGTCGACGCGTTCAAGCGCGTGTTCAAGGTGCCGCCCAGCGAAACCCACAATGTGGCCCGCGTCTTCAACATGGCGCGGCAGGACAGCGCGGGCTATGAGCCCTACGCCCGCCAGATCGCCGGCCTGTTCAACGACCGGCCGGCCGTCTTGGAAGAGCTGCTGCTGTGCCTGTTCTACATCGCCAAGGCGGACGGCAAGATCCATGCCGACGAGCTGGCTTATCTGAAGAACGTCGCGACGATCTTCGGCTTCGACGACGCGACCTTCGATCGGATCAGAGCGAGCGAGATCGGCGCCGATCCGGACGATCCGTACACCGCGCTCGGCGTCACCCGCGACACCGACGATGAGAGCCTGAAAAAGGCCTATCATGAGCTGGTCCGCGAGCATCACCCGGACCGGCTGGTCGCGCAGGGCATGCCGGCGGAGTTCGTGGAGGTGGCCGACCGGCGGCTGGCCGCGATCAACGCCGCCTACGACCGGATCCGGGCCGAGCGCGGGCTCAAGTAAGACCCATTCGATGGTCGGCGAACCACCCCTGTTGGCCGTCCGCCAGGCGGTGCTGGGCTTCGGCCCGCGACCGCTGTTCAGCGGGCTCGACCTGTCGCTGGCGTCCGGCGACAAGGCCTGTCTGGTCGGCCGCAACGGCGCCGGCAAATCGAGCCTGATGAAGGTGCTTGCGGGTGAGATCGCGCTGGACAAGGGCGAACGCTTTCTGCAGCCCGGCACCAAGGTTGCGTATCTGGAGCAAGAGCCCGACCTGCGCGGCCATTCGACCGTCGGCGATTTCGTTGCCAGCGGGTTGCCGGCGGATCAGCGCGACGATGCCTATCGTGTCGACAGTGCCCTGTCGGACCTGGACCTGGCGCCAGACCGAACGACCAGTCCTCTGTCCGGCGGCGAAGCGCGCCGGGCCGCGTTGGCGCGTCTGATCGTCGGCGCGCCGGACATCATCCTGCTCGACGAACCGACCAACCATCTGGACTTGAAGGCCATCGGCTGGCTGGAAGGCTACTTGCGCGGCTTTCGCGGCGCGTTGCTGCTGATCAGCCATGACCGGGCGCTGCTGCGCGCCGTCAGCCAATCGGTGCTGTGGCTTGACCGGGGCATGATCCGCAAACGCGACAAAGGCTTCGACGGGTTCGAGGACTGGGCGGAGCGGGTTCGCGCGGAGGAAGCCGAGGCCGCGCACAAGCTTAATCGCAAGATCGCGGCGGAGACGCGCTGGTCCGTGGAGGGCATCACGGCAAGGCGCAAGCGTAATCAGGGACGGTTACGGGCCCTGGCGGCCATGCGGGCGGAGCGGCGCGCGCGGCCGGCCCCCACTGGGACCGCAAAGATCGATGTCGCGGCGGCCGAACGCAGCGGCAAGCTGGTCCTCAACGCCAGGGACCTGGCGAAATCGTTCGGCGCCAACAGGCTGTTTTCCGGTTTTTCGACCCGACTGCTGCGGGGCGACCGGGTCGGCGTCATCGGCCCGAACGGCGCGGGCAAGACGACGCTGGTTCGCGTGCTGATCGGGCTGGAGCCGCCGGACGCGGGCGCCGTCACGCTTGGCGCGAATGTCGAGATCGCCTGGTTTGATCAGCGACGCGAGAGCCTCGATCCCGAGGCCACGCTTCAGGAGAGCCTGATCCCCCATGGCGGCGACATGATCCAGGTCGGCGACCGCCAGCGTCACATTACGAGCTACATCAACGACTTTCTGTTCGAGCCCGGACAACTGCGCAGCCCGGTGAAGAGCCTGTCGGGCGGCGAACGCAACCGGCTGTTGCTGGCCCGCCTGTTCGCCCGGCCGTCGAACCTTCTGGTGCTGGACGAACCGACCAACGATCTGGACATGGAGACGCTGGACCTGCTGGAGGACGTCTTGGGCGCCTACAAGGGCACCTTTGTCCTGATCAGCCACGACCGAGATTTTTTGGATCGGCTGGTGACCTCGACCATTGCCCTGGAGGGAGACGGCACGATCGGCGAGTATGTCGGCGGCTATTCGGACTATGCGCGCCAGCGGCCAGCGCAGTCGCGCCCAGCCGACCGTCACAGGCGACGGGGCACGGCGCAACCGGCGAAGCCCAAGCCCAAATCCGAACCGACCAAGCTCAGCTACAAAGACCAGCGGGCGTTGACCGAGCTGCCAAAACGGATCGACGCCCTGGACCAAGAAATCGCGACAATCGAGCAAAGCCTGACCGACCTGGACTTGTATCGGCGCGATCCGGAACGCCACCGGACCCTCAGCACTCGGCTGGAGATTGCCACGGGTGAGAAGTCGGCGGCCGAGGATCAATGGCTTGACTTGGCGGCACGTGCGGAGGCCTTGGCGCGCTAACCGCAGTCCACTGCACCCCTTGCGCGGGCCCGGGGATCGACCCATAAGAGACTGAGCCAGACGGCTGGATGGCCGCCGCCGACCTTCGGGCCGGGGGAGGAAAGTCCGGGCTCCACGGGAAAACGGTGCCGGGTAACGCCCGGCGGGGGCGACCCCAGGGAAAGTGCCACAGAAAGCAAACCGCCGGATCAAGGTCAGGCAAGGGTGAAAGGGTGCGGTAAGAGCGCACCGCGTCGTCGGCAACGGCGACGGCATGGCAAACCCCACCGGGAGCAAGATCGAATAGGGGTGGTGCATGGCGCCGCGTCCGCGCGGCAGGCATGACGGGTTTCCCGCCCGCCACCCGGGTAGGTCGCGCGAGGCGTTCGGCGACGAACGTCCCAGATGAATGGTCATCCACCGCGGCGACGCGGGGACAGAACCCGGCTTACAGGCCGTCTGGCTGATTTGGGGCTTCGACCTTGCGACGGTCGATCGAACCCGCTAGTCTCAACCAGAACAAAAATGGAACCAACCTGAGCCAATGACTAAACAAAAAGGAGAACTGCCAACGTATCTCTAGTTGATTCGACCGGGTCGCCGAGGAACAACCGTTAAACGAGCGCCAGAAATTTCCTCGAAGAAACAGGCATTTACCCCGAAATACTGTTTGACGACCCATAAATACCCATGATATCCCATACCATCCCGTCTGAGACCGGGATCGTCCTTGCGTGGCTGCGCGTGGCCGCCAGGGGCGCAATGGCCTTCGGGCCTAGGCGTCGGGGATATGATGAGCCGGTTTACGGGCATCCATCTGAACAAGGTCGATCGGAAAGGACGGGTCAGCGTGCCCGCGGCCTTCCGCGCGATCCTTGAGAGCCAGGGGGGTGGCCTCTTTTATCTCAAGCGCAATGACGCCGATGGGGCGATCGACGGCCTGACGGAGGCGTTCATGGACGATGTCCAGGAACGCATCGACGCGCTGCCCATCAACTCGCCGGAACGCGACGCCGCCGAGGATGAGTATTTCGCCGACAGTTCCGAGATGCGTTGCGACCCCGACGGCCGCATCATCCTGCCAAAGGTCTTGCTGGAACTGGCCGGGATCGACGGCCAGGCGATGTTTGTCGGCAAGGGCAGCAGCCGGTTTCAGATCTGGCAGCCGGAGACGTATGAACAGCGTCGGGCCGAACGGGCGGCCAACGGCCAGCCTAGCATCCTTCACAAGGCCGGCACCTGATGGCGGCGCAAGCGCATATTCCGGTGCTGCTGGCCGAAACGGTCGCCGCGCTGGCGCCCGGCGACGGCGATACGGTGGTCGACGGCACGTTCGGGCGGGGCGGGTATGCGGCCGCCTTGCTGCAAGCGGCACAGTGCCAGGTGATCGGCATCGACCGCGATCCGGAGGCGATCGCCCACGGTCGTGCCATGGCCGGGAAATACGACGGCCGCCTGACGTTGGTCGAGGGCCGGTTCGGCGATATGGACCGGTTGGTCGACCGGCTGGTCGACGCGGTGGCGCTGGACCTCGGCGTTTCGTCGCCGCAGCTCGACGAGGCCGGGCGTGGCTTTTCGTTCCGCGCCGACGGCCCGTTGGACATGCGTATGGGTAATCATGGGTCGACGGCGGCCGACATCGTCAATAACGCCGACGAAAGCGAGCTGACCCGCATTTTGCGGGACTATGGCGAGGAACGGTTTGCCCGCCGCGTGGCCAAGGCGATCGTCGCGGCGCGAGGCGCGGCGCCGGTCACGACGACCGGCCAGTTGGCCGACATCGTGCGCGGGGCGGTGCCCCGGTCCAAGGACGGTATCGACCCGGCCACACGCAGCTTTCAGGGCCTGCGCATCGCGGTGAATGACGAGTTGGGCGAGTTGAGCCGTGGGCTGGCGGCGGCGGAGCGGATTCTGGCGCCGGGCGGACGTTTGGCGGTCGTCTCGTTCCACAGTTTGGAAGATCGCCAGGTCAAACGGTTCCTCGCGACGCGCAGCAGCATGTCGCGCGCGACGTCGCGCCACCTGCCGGTGCCGGCCAACGACCTGGCACCGACCTTCCAGCTGATCAACCGCAAGCCGATCGAGCCGGGCGCGGAAGAGCTGGCCGCCAACCCGCGCGCGCGATCGGCCAAGCTGCGTGCCGCGATCCGGACCGAGGCACCCGCCTGGGACGGCGAGGCCGCATGATCCGGGCACACACCATCATCTGGCTGTCCTTGATCGCCGTCGCCAGCGCGATCGTTTTCCATGTCAGCTATCGCGTTCAGTCCTTGGAAGATGAGCTGAACGCGATGAACCGGTCGATCGAGTTTGAGCGGGAGTCGATCCGGATTCTGAACGCGGAGTGGGCCTACCTGACGCGGCCCGACCGCCTGCAGGCCCTGGCCGACGCGCATACCGATCTGACGGCACTCAGGCCCCAACAGATGATCCACAGCGTTCAGGAGATCCCCGAGCCCTTGCCGAACAGCGAGTACCGGGTCGCCGCGCCGCTTGAGTTGGTGGCGCTCGACATGCCGATCATTCCGATCCCGCGCCACCGTCCGCTGGAGGCGAGCTTCGGCCCCGGCCTGCCGCTTGAAGAGGGCAGCGCGCCATGAGCGACGCCCACGCTGTCAATGCCCTTGACGAGGCCCTTTTCTATGCCGGCGACGACGCGGAGGTCGATCCGGGCGGACGGCTGGTCGCGGACGAACCCTCCAAGATCACCGGCGCCATCGCCGTGGGTCAGACCAGGCTGCTGGTGACGGCGGCCGTCTTCGCGCTGGCCTTCCTGGTTGTGGCGGCGCGGCTGATCGACGTATCGGTTTTCGACGGCGCTGAGGAAAGCCGGCTGCTGGTCGCGAATGCCGCCGTTCTGCCTCATGACGGGGCGCGGGGCGACATTCTGGACCGTAACGGCGCGCTGCTGG
The DNA here is from genome assembly GCA_028277405.1 of Alphaproteobacteria bacterium. Taxonomy (GTDB): domain Bacteria; phylum Pseudomonadota; class Alphaproteobacteria; order DSM-16000; family Inquilinaceae; genus JANQGH01. Next base: position 47,498 of record JANQGH010000035.1, read on the forward strand.
CGACCACCCTGCCCTCCGCCTCGCTGTTCGCCGACGCAACCCTGGTCCCGGACGCCGATCAGGCCATCGCGTCACTGATGACGGTACTGCCCGACCTTGATGTCGAACATGCCGAAGAGGTTCTGGCCACCGACCGGCGGTTCGTCTGGCTCTATCGCAACCTGACGCCGTCGCAGCAGTTCGAGGTCAACCGTCTCGGCATCCCGGGGCTGGGCTTCGAGGAGGAAGACCAGCGCTTCTATCCGGCCGGGCCGCTGGCCGCCCACATTGTCGGGTTCACCGACGTCGACGGCAACGGGTTGGCGGGCATCGAACGCACCTATGATGACATGCTGGGCGACGAGACGGCGACAGTCGGTGTCTCGATCGACCTGCGGCTGCAAAGCCTGGTGCGCGACGAGCTGTCGGCCGCGATCGAGCAATTCTCCGCCATCGGCGGTGTCGGCCTGATCATGAACGCCAACACCTCCGAACTGCTGGCCATGGTGTCGATGCCCGATTTCGACCCCTACGCGCCGGGCGGGCCGGAGGACGAGTCCATGTTCAACCGGGCGACGCTCGGCGCCTATGAAATGGGCTCGACGTTCAAAATCTTTAACACGGCAATCGCTCTCGACAGCGGTACCGTGACCTTGCGCGACGGGTTCGGCGCCAGCCAGCCGATCCGCATCGGGCGTTTCACCATCAACGATTTTCACGGGCAGAACCGCTGGCTGACCGTGCCGGAGATTTTTCAGTATTCCTCCAACATCGGCTCGGCGCGCATGGCGATGGCCATGGGGACGGACACCCAGCGCGAATACATGGGCCGCCTGGGCATGCTGACGACGCCGCCGATCGAGCTGGGCGAGGTGACGGCACCGCTGGTGCCCGGCCGTTGGAACGATGTCGAAACCATGACGATTTCGTTCGGCCACGGGATCGCCGTCAGCCCGATCCAGCTTGCCGCCGGCGTGGCGTCGGTGGTGAATGGCGGTATCTACCGCCCGCCCAGCCTGGCGCCCGGCGGCAGCGGCGAGGAACGCCGGATCTTCTCCGAACAGACGTCAGACAGCATGCGGCGGCTTATGAACCTGGTTGTCGAAGGCGGCACCGGGCGGAATGCCAACGCCGAGGGCTATCTGGTCGGCGGCAAGACGGGCACGGCTGAGAAACCGGCCGGACGGCGCTATTCGGATGACGCGCTGATTTCATCTTTCATCGCAGCCTTTCCCATTCACAGCCCCGAATACGTCATCTTCGTCATGCTGGATGAGCCGCATGGAACGGCTGAAACATACGGCTATGCCACCGGCGGTTGGGTCGCGGCGCCGACCGTGCGCCGGGTCATCGAGCGCATGGCGCCGATGGTCGGCCTGGCGCCGTTCGACCCGACCGATCCGGCGATCGTCGACGCCCTGGCGCTGACCGACGACGTGTTGGACCGGGGGGTAGTCCCCGCCGAACCGCAATGACCAAGATGCTGACCACGCCCCCCCTGCCCGACCACCTGCCAGGCACGCTGCGCGGACTGACCGCCGACAGCCGCGCCGTCGAACCGGGCTTTCTGTTCGCGGCCCTGCCGGGAACGGTCGCAGACGGGCGAGCTTTCATCGACGAGGCCGTGGCCAAGGGCGCTGTGGCCATCCTGGCGCCCTCGGGCACCAGCCTGCCAGAGGGCAGCCGGGACGTCACGTTGATCACCGACGAGAACCCTCGCCGTCGGTTCGCACTGATGGCGTCCGCGTTCTACGGGCGCCAGCCGGATCATATCGCGGCGATCACCGGCACCAACGGCAAGACCTCGACCGCGGATTTCCTGCGCCAGCTTTGGTCACGCCAGGGTTTGGCCGCCGCCAGCCTTGGCACGCTGGGCGTTAAGTCTCCGGGCCGAGACACCTACGGCGCCCTGACAACGCCAGACCCGGTGACATTGCACCGGATCCTTGCAGAGTTAGCGGACTCGGGCGTTGGCCATCTGGCGATGGAAGCCTCCAGCCATGGCCTGTCACAGTATCGACTGGACGGCGTCGCCGTCGGTGCAGCCGGCTTTACCAACCTAAGCCGCGATCATCTCGACTATCACAAAACGATGGCGGCCTATCTTGCCGCCAAGGCCCGATTGTTCAGCGACGTCTTGGCGCCCACGGGCACCGCCGTCGTGAACATCGACGGCGAAGCGGGCCGGTCGATCGCAAAAACGGCCGCCGATGCGGGCCGGCAGGTAGTGTCATTCGGAAACGACGCCGGCGATCTTCGCTTGGCGGCGCGGACCGTTCTGCCGCACGGCCAAAAGCTGACCCTATCGGTGAACGGCCGAACGGTGATGCATGAACTGCCGTTGATCGGCGCCTTTCAGGCGATGAACGCGCTTTGCGCGGTCGGTCTGGCCCTGGCGCTTGGCGCAGACGAGGACGCGACGCTGGCGGGTCTCAATGGCCTGCAAGGTGTGCGCGGACGGCTGGAACAGGCGGCGGTTCTGTCCAACGGTGCGGCGATCTATGTGGACTACGCCCACACGCCGGATGCGCTGGAAACCGTCCTGACCGCCGTGCGGCCGCATGTGCATGGGCGGCTGATCGCCGTGTTCGGCTGCGGCGGCGACCGCGACCCGGGCAAGCGGCCCCAAATGGGCGCGGTGGTCCAGCGCCTCGCCGACCTGCCGATCGTCACCGACGACAATCCGCGCACCGAGGATCCGGCGACGATCAGGGCGGCCGTCATGGCGGCCTGCCCCGATGGCCGGGAAATCGGCGACCGCGCCGAGGCGATCCGCGCTGGTGTGGAGGCGTTGCGATCCGGAGACATTCTGGTGATCGCCGGCAAGGGGCACGAGCCGGGTCAGATCGTGGGCACGGAGGTACGCCCCTTCGACGATGTCGAAGCGGCGCGCGAGGCGGTCAAGGGCATCGATGCGGAGACACGGCTATGAAGATCGTTGGCTTGAACCAAAAGGCGCTCTGGTCGGCGGCCGAGGCGGCCCAGGCGACCGACGGCATGGCGGCCGGCGACTGGTCGGCCTCCGGCGTCTCGATCGACAGCCGGACGGTCCGGCCCGGCGACCTGTTCGTGGCCTTGAAGGGGCCGAGCTTCGACGGCCACGACTTCGCCGCCGACGCCCTGGCACGCGGGGCGGCCGCCGCGATGGTGCATCAGCCGCCGCCGAACGTGCCCGCCGACGCGCCGCTGTTGGTCGTCGACGACACGATGGCCGGCCTCGAAGCGCTCGGCAATCACGCACGCCTGCGCAGCAGCGCGCGAATCATCGCCGTGACCGGCTCGGTCGGCAAGACAGGCACCAAGGAGGCGCTGGCGCTGTGCCTGTCGGCCCAAGGCCCGACCTATGCCAGCCAGGGCAATCTGAACAACCAGTGGGGCGTGCCGCTAAGCTTGGCGCGCCTGCCCAGCGACGCGGCCTACGGCGTGTTCGAACTGGGCATGAACCATGCCGGCGAGATCTCGCCCCTGTCGCAACAGGTGAAGCCCGACGTGTCGATCATCACCACGGTCGAGGCAGTACATCTGGCCAGCTTCTCCTCGGTCGAAGGGATCGCCGACGCCAAGGCGGAGATCTTCGACGGCATGGACCCGCGCGGTGTCGCGGTTCTGAACGCCGACAACCGCCATTTCGCCCGCCTGGTCGCCCACGCACGTACCCAAGGCGTCGGGCGGATCTGGAGCTTCGGCAGCGACGAGAAGGCCGACGCCCGCCTGATCGACTGCTCGCTGCATCCCACGGCGAGCGCGGTCAACGCGGTTATCCGGGGCGAACCCATCCAGTATTCGCTGTCGGCACCCGGCAAACACTGGGTCATGAACAGCCTGGCCGTGCTGCTGGCGATCAAGGCCGCCGGCGGCGATCTGGTGGCCGCCGCGCGCGGTCTTTCGAAGGTGACGCCGGGCAGCGGCAGAGGCGCCCGCCAGCGGTTGACGATCCACACACCGGACGGTCCGGGCCAAATTCTCTTGATCGACGACAGCTACAATGCCAGCCCCGTTTCCGTCGCCGCGGCACTAGATGTAGTAGGTCGAGCCGAAATTAGCGGCGGTTCAGCTTTGTCCCATCGGCGAATCGCGGTACTTGGGGACATGCTGGAGTTGGGACCGGACGCCGGCCGTTTGCACCATGAACTGATCGGCCCGATCGAGCAGGCCGAGATCGATCTCGTTTTCGCCTGTGGCCCCAACATGCGTGTTCTCTACGATGCCCTGCCGACCGGCCAGCGCGGTGCCCATGAACCGGACTCCGAGGCCCTGGCGCCCATCGTCGCTGATGCCTTGCGCGCTGGCGACATCGTCTTGGTCAAAGGCTCGCTCGGCAGCCGCATGGCGAAGGTTGTCGACGCCATCAAGGCGATCTCGATCGACGATCCCGCCGGCCAGCCGTCGGCCTGGGCCGCAAACGGGGGCTAGCGCATGCTGTATGCCGCGCTGTTGCCACTGGCGGACGAATTCACGCTCTTCAACCTGGTTCGTTACCTGACGTTTCGGACCGGGGCCGCGCTGCTGACCGCGCTGATCATCGCCTTCGTTCTCGGCCCCTGGTTGATCAACTGGCTGAAGCGGCGCCAAGGCGCCGGGCAGCCGATCCGCGACGATGGGCCGGAGACCCATTTCGCGAAGATGGGCACGCCGACCATGGGCGGCCTGATGATCCTGATCGGCATCACGGTTGCGACGCTGCTGTGGGCCGATTTGACCAACCAGTTCGTCTGGATCGTCCTGCTGGTCACCGTGGGTTTCGGACTGATCGGCTTTTCCGACGATTACCTGAAGCTGACTCGGCGCAATACGCGGGGCCTGTCCGGCCGCCGGAAGCTGCTGGCGCAGGTGGTGATCGGGCTGGGTGCCGCGATCTGGTACATGGCGATCACGCCGGCGCCGCTGAACACCGGTGTCGCCGTGCCCTTCATCAATGATTACCTGATCCCGCTTGGCTACGGCTTCGTGCTGTTCGCGATCATCGTGCTGGTCGGCGCCTCGAACGCGGTCAACCTTACCGACGGGCTGGACGGGCTGGCGATCGTGCCGGTGATGATCGCCGCCGGCGTGTTCGGCTTCATCGCCTATGTCGCCGGCAACGCCATCTTCGCCAACTATCTGCAGATCAACGCCGTGCCGGGTTCGGGCGAACTGGCCATCTTCTGCGGCGCGCTGATCGGCGGCGGCCTTGGCTTTCTCTGGTTCAACGCACCACCGGCGATGGTGTTCATGGGCGATACCGGCAGCCTGTCGATGGGCGGTGCCTTGGGCGCCATCGCGATCATCATCAAGCACGAAATCGTGCTGGCCATCGTCGGTGGCCTGTTCGTCCTGGAGACGGTCTCGGTGATCGTCCAGGTGGCGTCGTTCAAGCTGACCGGCCGGCGGGTCTTTCGCATGGCGCCCTTGCACCATCACTTCGAAAAGAAAGGCTGGGCGGAGCCGACGATCGTCATCCGCTTCTGGATCATTGCCGTCATCCTGGCCCTCGTTGGCCTCAGCACGCTGAAGCTGAGGTAGGGCGCATGATCGACCTCGGCCATCTTCGCGGTCACCGGTTCGGCGTCTTGGGCCTTGGCCGAACGGGCATGGCGGCGGCCGATGCCCTGAAGGCGTCGGGCGTCAGCGTCGTCGCCTGGGACGACGGGCTGGTCGGCCGGGCCTGGGCCGAGCGTGGCGGCATCCCCTTGCGCCGGTTTGCCACGGACGGGCTTGGCGACATCGACACGCTGGTCTTGAGCCCCGGCATTCCGCGCGCCCATCCCGCACCCCACGCGGTGGTTAAGCTGGCGCTGGAGCGCGGCGTGCGCCTGGTGAGCGATATCGACCTGCTGGCCAAGGCGAGGCCGGACGCCAACTATCTCGGCGTCACGGGCACCAACGGCAAGTCGACCACGACCTCCCTGATCGGCCATGTGCTGGCGAACGCGGACGTGCCGGCGGAGGCCGGCGGCAATCTTGGCCAGCCGGCGCTGTCGCTGGCGCCGCTCGGGTCCGACGGTTGGTACGTGCTGGAGGTCAGCTCGTTCCAGCTCGAAACCATCGACGATGTCGCCTGGACGACGGGCGTGTTCTTGAACATCGCGCCCGACCATCTCGACCGCTATCCCGACATCAACGCCTACATCGCGGCGAAGCGACGCCTGTTCGAAGGCAACGGATCTGGCGCCGCCGCGATTGTCGGCATCGACGACGTGCCATCACGGGCGCTTGTAGAGTCGCTGACCGCCGCCCACCGCCGCGTCGTGCCGATCTCCGCGGCCGGCCCGGCGCCGGGGGGCGTCTCGGCGGCGAACGGCACGCTGGTCGACGCCATCGACGGCCCCGCGCGGACGGTGTTCGACCTGGCCCGCGCGCCGGCCCTGCCCGGCCAGCACAACTGGCAGAATGCGGCCGCCGCCTATGCCGCCTGCCGGCTGGCCGGACTGACGCCGGAGGACATCGCGCCCGGGCTCTTGAGCTTTCCGGGGCTGGCCCATCGCCAGCAGCCCGTGGCGACGGTGGCCGGCATCCGGTTCGTCAATGACAGCAAGGCGACCAATCCGGACGCGGCCGCCAAGGCGCTGGGCAGCTACGACACAGTTTACTGGATCGCCGGTGGCCGGCCCAAGGGCGGCGGCTTTGACGCCCTGAAGCCCTTCCTGCCGCGCATTCGCCACGCCTTTCTGATCGGCGAGGCCGCGCCGGAGCTGGCCAAGATGCTGGAACCCGGCGTACCGACCAGCCAATGCACCGATCTTGACGCCGCGGCCTCTGAGGCCTTCAGCACGGCACTGGCCGACGGCGGCGACGATGCCGTCGTGCTGCTGGCCCCTGCCTGCACGTCATGGGACCAGTTCGTGAATTTCGAGGCGCGGGGCGAGGCCTTCATCGCGTCGGTCACGGCGATCGCCCATCGCTTTGAAACCCGTTCCTTGGGCGGGGCGGCGTGATGATCAGCCTGGCCCGCACCGATACATCCGTCCTTGGCCGCTGGTGGTGGACCATCGATCGCTGGTCGCTGGCCGCGTTGGCGGTGCTGATCGGCCTTGGCGCGATCATGGTCGCGGCGGCGAGCCCGCCGGTGGCCGAGCGCATCAATCTGCCGGACTATCACTTCATTCAGCGGCATCTGATCATGCTGGTGCCGGCGATCGGCATTCTGGTCGTTTGCTCCACGCTATCCATCCCCTGGGTCCGGCGCCTGTCGCTGCTCGTGCTGCTCGGCAGCTTGGCGGCGACGGCTGCAACCCTGGTGGTCGGTGTGGAAATCAAGGGCGCGACGCGCTGGCTGCATCTTCCCGGCATGACGCTGCAGCCATCGGAGTTTCTGAAACCGTCCTTCGTGGTCGTGGCCGCCTGGCTGTTCTCGCTGCAGAAGACCAACCGCAATGTGCCCGGCTATCTCGCCTCGGCGGTGCTGTACGCCCTGGTCGTGGCCCTGCTGTTGATGCAGCCGGATCTGGGCATGGCGGTCGTGGTCACGGCCGTTTGGGGCGTTCAGTTCTTCGTCGCCGGGCTGCCGATCATCGCCGTGGTGCTGTTGGCCTGCGTCGCCATCGGTGGCGGCATCGCCAGCTATTTCGTGTTTCCGCACGTCGCCAGCCGGATCGACCGGTTCATGGATCCGTCGAGCGGCGACAGCTACCAGATCGACCGATCGCTGGAGGCCTTCGCCAATGGCGGTGTCTGGGGCGTCGGCCCGGGCGAAGGAGCGGTAAAACAGTTCCTGCCCGACGCGCATTCGGACTTCGTGTTCGCTGTCGCGGGCGAGGAATTCGGGCTGTTGTGGTGCTTGCTGCTGGTCTGCCTGTTCGCGGTGGTCGTTATCCGCAGCCTGATCGGCGCCAGCCGCAGCCGCAATCTGTTCGTGATACTGACCGCCGCGGGCCTGGCGGCGCAGTTCGGGTTTCAGGCGCTGATCAACATGGGCTCGACCCTCAGCCTGATCCCGACCAAGGGCATGACCCTGCCCTTCATCAGCTATGGCGGTTCGTCCATGCTGGCGCTGGCGCTGGGCACCGGGCTGTTGCTCGCTACGACGCGCCGACAGGCGGGGGGGCGATCATGACCGGCCCCTTCGTGCTGGCGGCCGGCGGCACCGGCGGCCACATCTTCCCGGCCGAGGCCCTGGCACGCGCCTTGATCGCGCGGGGCGAACGGGTCGTGCTGATCACCGACAAGCGCGGCCAGGCCTTCGGCGACGATTTGCAGGACGTCGAGACCTTCCGGGTGCGCGCCTCGCGCCTGCAGTCCGGCCTGATGGGCAAGGCGCGCACGGCGATCGAACTGGGCCTCGGCTATCGGCAGGCGATGGCGATCCTGCGCCGGCTGCGGCCGGCCGCCGTGGTCGGTTTCGGTGGCTACCCGTCGCTGCCGACCGTGTTCGCCGCCAGCCGGCTGGGTCTCAAGATCCTGCTGCACGAGCAGAACGCCATCGTCGGCCGCGCCAACCGCATGCTGGCGGGCCGTGCGCATCGGATTGCAATCTCGTTTCCGCATGTCACCGGCCTCGGCGACGCCGATCAGGCCAAGATGGTCCTGACCGGAACGCCCGTTCGGCCGCCGATCGTTGGGGTTCGCGACCGTGCCTACGAGGCGCCGAACGGCGGCGAGATCCGCCTGCTGGTGCTGGGCGGCAGCCAGGGCGCGCGCGTATTCAGCGAGGTCGTGCCGGCGGCGATCGCGCGCTTGCCCGAAGCGCTGCGCCAACGCCTGTCGATCGCCCAGCAGGCCCGGCCCGAGGATCTTTCCGAGGCCCAAGCGGCCTATCAGGCGATGGGCATGACAGCCGAGCTGGCGACCTTCTTCACCGACGTGCCCGACCGGCTGGCCGGCTGTCATTTGGCGATCACGCGGGCCGGCGCGTCGACCTGCGCGGAACTGACGGTGGCGGGCCGGCCCTCGATCCTGGTCCCCTACCCCTACGCCGCCGATGACCATCAGCGCGCAAATGCGGCCAACCTGGTGGAGGCCGGCGCGGCCTGGCTGCTGCCGCAGGACGGCTTCTCGCCGGAGGGGCTGGCCGATTGCCTGGACAATCTGCTGATGCTGCCCGAGACCTTGACCAAAGCGGCGGCGGATGCGCGGCTGCTCGGCATCGTCGACGCGGCAGACCGGCTGGCGGACGTCGCGCTGGGCCTGGCGCATGGCGGCGGCGCCAACGGCAACCACCCGCCCCCTGCCGCGGAGGCCGCGGAATGAGAGAGATGCCGCTCGACATCGGCCGCATCCATTTCGTCGGCATCGGCGGGATCGGGATGAGCGGGATTGCCGAGATCCTGAGCAATCTCGGCTACGACGTTCAAGGCAGCGACATCGCCGACAGCGCGAATGTCGAACGTTTGCGCGCGCTGGGCATCCCGGTCGCCATCGGCCATCGCGCCGAGAACATCGCCGACTGTGCCGTCGTGGTCGCATCATCGGCGGTCAAGCCGGACAATCCAGAGGTCGCGGCCGCGCGGTCGGCCATGATCCCGGTAGTGCGGCGCGCAGAGATGCTGGGCGAGTTGATGCGCCTGAAATGGTCGATCGCGGTCGGCGGCACCCACGGCAAGACCACGACCACGTCGCTGGTCGCAGGCCTTTTGGACGAGGCCGGCATGGACCCGACCATCATCAATGGCGGCATCATCAACGCCTACGGCACCAACGCGCGGCTGGGCCAGGGCGATTGGATGGTCGTTGAGGCGGATGAGAGCGACGGCACGTTCACCCGACTGCCAGCGACCATCGCCGTGGTCACCAACATCGACCCGGAGCATCTGGACTTTTACGGCTCGTTCGATGGCGTCCGCGCCGCGTTTGAGCAATTCGTCACCAACGTGCCCTTTTACGGCTTTGCCGCCATGTGCATCGACCATGCCGAGGTTCAGGCGATGATCCCGCGCGTCCTGGACCGGCGCATCGTCACCTATGGGTTCAGTCCGCAGGCCGACCTGCGCGCGGTGAACGTCATCATGGACGGGGCGGGTTCCCGGTTCGACGTCGTGATCCAGGACCGGGTTGGCGACCAGGGACGCACGCTGGTCGACCTGACCTTGCCGATGCTGGGCCAGCACAACGTCTTGAACGCGCTGGCGGCCGTGGCTGTGGCGACGGAGATGGGCATCGACGACGACCGCATCCGCCAGGGCCTGGCGCAGTTCGCCGGGGTCAAGCGGCGCTTCACCAAGACAGGCGAAGTGAACGGCGTGACGGTGATCGACGACTACGGCCACCACCCGGTCGAAATCTCGGCCGTGCTGCATGCCGCGCGGGCCGGCGCCGGGCAGGACCATCGGGTTATCGCCGTGGTTCAGCCCCATCGCTACAGCCGGCTGGCCGACTTGTTCGAGGAATTCTGCACGTGTTTCAACGATGCGGATGTGGTGATCGTCGCCGATGTCTACGCGGCCGGCGAACAGCCAATCGAAGGGGCGGATCGCGATCATCTGATCGAGGGGCTGCGTACGCGCGGTCACCGCCACGTGTTCCCGCTGGATGGCCCCGAGGCGCTGGCGCCGCTGATCGCCGAGCTGGCGCAGGCAGGCGACATGGTCGTTTGCCTGGGCGCAGGCACCATCACCAAATGGGCCAACGCCCTGCCCGACGAACTGTCGGCGATTGTTGGCACAGGTGATCAGGCGGCCGTGCGAGAGGGCGTGCGATGATGAACGCCGCCGAACGCGCCGATGCCAGGCTGATCGATCGGCTGCCGCCGGTACGCGGCCGGCTGACCGAAAACGCCGACCTGTCGCGGGTCACCTGGTTCCGCGTTGGCGGGCCGGCGGAAGTGCTGTTCAAGCCCGCCGACCGGGACGATCTGGCGGCCTTCCTGGCGGCCTGCCCGCCTGACATCCCGACAACGGTGATCGGGGTTGCATCCAACCTGCTTGTGCGCGATGGCGGCGTGCCGGGCGTCACCATTCGTCTGGGCCGCGACTTCGCGATCATCGACGCGGAGGGGGATAGGGTCCGCGCCGGTGCCGCGGCGCTGGACGTGCATGTCGCGCGGGTCGCCATGGAGGCCGGTGTCGCCGGCCTGGCGTTCCTGGTCGGCATTCCGGGCACCATCGGCGGTGGCCTGCGCATGAATGCCGGCGCCTACGGCACCGAGTTCAAGGACGTTCTGGTCGAGGCCGAGGCCGTTGATCGAACAGGCACCATCCATCGCGTGACGGCCAAAGATCTTGGCATGCGCTATCGGCACACGGACACGCCGGACGACTGGATCTTCACCGGCGCCGTGCTGCAGGGCCAGCCGGGCGACGCCAAGGCCATTGCCGCGCGGATGACCGAGATCAGCGAGGCGCGCGAGGCGACGCAGCCGATCCGGTCGCGCACCGGCGGTTCGACCTTCGCCAACCCCGAGGGCCACAAGGCCTGGCAGGTGATCGACGGCGCCGGTTGTCGTGGCCTGCGCGTCGGCGGCGCCCAGGTGTCGGAAAAGCACTGCAACTTCCTGATCAATACCGGCACGGCGACGGCCGGGGACCTGGAGGCGCTGGGCGAACTGGTCCGCCAGCGGGTGCGCAAGGCCTTCGACATCGAGCTGCGCTGGGAAATCCGCCGCGTCGGCACGCCCCTGCCCGGGCAGGAGGCCGGCGATGGCTAAGCAGGTCGCGGTCCTGATGGGCGGCTGGTCCGCCGAACGCGAGGTGTCGCTGGTTTCCGGTGCCGCGGCTGCGGACGCATTGCGCGAGGGCGGGTTCGAGGTCACGACGATCGACGTGGACCACGATCTGGGTCGGCTGATCGACGCGCTGACCCCCGCCCCCGACGTCGCCTTCAATGCGCTGCACGGACGCGGCGGCGAGGACGGCGTCATCCAAGGTGTTCTGGAACATCTGCGCATTCCCTACACCCATTCAGGCGTTGCGGCGTCTTCCATCGCCATGAACAAGCCGCTGACCAAACGGCTGTTGAGCACCGTTGGCATCCGCAGCCCTGAAGGGGCTGTCCATTGCTTTGCCGACGTGCTGTCCCGGCACGTGATAGAGCCGCCCTATGTCGTGAAGCCCGTCGACGAGGGCTCCAGCGTCGGGGTCACGATCGTGCGCAAAGGCGATAACCGGCCACGGGTCGATCTCGCCGACTGGCATTTCGGCACGCAAGTCTTGGTGGAAACCTACATTCCCGGCCGCGAACTGACGGTCGGCGTCATGGGCGACCGGGCGCTGACTGTGACGGAGATCCAGCACAGCCACGGCTTCTTCGACTATGAGGCCAAATATGTCAGCGGCCAGGCCCGGCACATCCTGCCGGCGGAACTGCCGAAACCGATTTTCGACGCCTGTATGGATCAGGCGTTGACCGCACACCAGACCCTGGGGTGCAGCGGCATCAGCCGGTCGGATTTCCGCTACGACGATGGCCAGCCGGGGATCGACGGTCTCCATTTCCTGGAGATCAACACCCAGCCCGGCTTCACCTCGATTTCACTGGTGCCGGAGCAGGCCGACCATGTTGGGGTATCGTTCGTTGAGCTGTGTCGCTGGCTGGCGGAGGGCGCGACATGCCACGCGTAGCCCCAGCAGCCGTCACGACGCCGGCCCGGCGCCGGCCCGGGCCGATGCGGCGCTTTGTCCGCATCGTGCGCAACGGCTCCGCGCTCTTGCTTGCTGTCGCCATCCTGGGCGGCAGCGGCTGGGCGGTCGCCAGCGGCCGGGCAGCGGATTGGTGGGCGGAGCTTCAGACCGATGCTTTGACCCTGACCGCCGACATGGGCTTCAGCGTTCAGGAAGTCGTCGTCGTCGGCCGCAGCGTCACGGATCGCACCACGATCTGGCGGGCCCTTAAGGTCCAGCGCGGCGAGCCGATCCTAAGCTTCGATGCCGGCGCCGCCCATGAACGCCTTGCCGAACTGCCGTGGATTGCCTCTGTGTCGGTTGCCCGACGCCTGCCCGACACGCTGCATGTCACCATTCAGGAGCGTGTGCCGACGGCGCTGTGGCAGCAGGACGGCGTCGTGCGACTGATCGATGCCGAGGGCATTGAACTGACGCAAGACAATCTCGGCGCCTTTGGACCCTTGCCACTGGTGGTCGGCTTCGGCGCCGAAACGCGCGCCGCCGACCTGCTGTCGGTCCTCGACGATGCCCCGGAACTGGCCGAGCGCATGATCGCGGCGGTCTGGGTCGGCAACCGGCGCTGGGACCTGCGGCTGGACAATGGCGTGACGATCCAATTGCCGGAGCTAGACATGGCCGCGGCGCTGGAACGGCTGCTGACGATCGAGGCAAGTGACGGCCTGGTCGACCGCGATATCGCCACGATCGATCTGCGCCTGACCGACCGGATGGTCGTGCGGCTGCCCCCCATCCCGGTCCTGGAGCCTGAACCGGAGATCACCCCAGAGACCGACAATCCAATCGCGGAGGAGACGACTTAGGCGCCATGGGATTCAACGGCGTAAAGCGGCCAAAGACAAAGAGCCGGGGCGAGCTGATGGCGGCCCTGGATGTGGGCACGTCGAAGATCGTCTGCCTGATTGCCAGCATGGACGAGGATGGCGTGCCGACCGTGATCGGCACCGGTCACCAGGCCAGCAATGGCGTGAGGGCGGGGGCCATTACCGACATGGAGGCGGCCGTCCAGTCGATCGGGCTCGCCATCGAGGCGGCCGAAAAGGCCGCGGGCGAGCAGATCGGCCAAGTCCATGTCAACCTGTCGGGCGGGCACCCGGCCTCGCAGACCATCAGTGTGGAGGTCGGCATCTCGGGCAACGAGGTCTCGGAGGTCGACCTGCGCCGGGCGCTGCGTGGGCAGAATCAGGCGCCGCTGGGGCCCGACAGCGAAATCGTTCATGCGATCCCGGTCTCGTACATCGTCGACGGCGCGCGCGGCATCAGCGACCCGCGCGGCATGCATGGCGACCGGCTGGGTGTCGATCTGCATCTGGTCACGGCTGCGTCGAGCGCTATCCGGAACCTGGAGACCTGTATCCGACGCTGCCATCTGGAGGTCGACAGCCTGGTGTCCAGCGCCTATGCCGCCGGTCTCGCCTGCCTGGTGCCCGACGAGATGGAGCTGGGCTGCACGGTCATCGATATGGGCGCCGGCACGACCACGCTTGCCGTCTTCTTCGAAGGCAAGATGGTTTTCACCGACACCATTCCGGTTGGCGGTGCCCATGTCACGAACGACCTGGCACGCGGGTTGACCACGCCGCTGAACGACGCGGAACGGATGAAGACGCTGTTCGGCGGCGCCATGCCGTCGATCGCCGACGAGCGGGAAGTGATCGACGTGCCCCAGATCGGCGAGGACGAAGGGCATACCAACCATGTGCCCAAGAGCTTGCTGACCGGCATCATCCAGCCGCGCGTGGAGGAGATCTTCGAGCTGGCGCGCGGCCGGCTGGAGGCGGGCGGATTCGAAAAGATCTCGGGCCGGCGTGTCGTGCTGTGCGGCGGCGCCAGCCAGCTACAAGGCGTGCGCGAACTGGCCCAACTGGTCATGGACAAGCAGGTGCGGCTGGGCCGACCGGCCGGCGTTGCCGGCCTGACAGAGACGGTTTCCGGACCGGACTTCGCGACCGCCGCGGGCTTGCTGGTCTCTCTGTCCGGCCAGGCGATGGACTGGGCGGAGATAGGCCCGATGGAGGATGCCCACAGCGGGCTGTGGAGCCGACTGGGAGGATGGGTCCGTGAACATCTCTAACAGCGAATTCAAGGATTTGGCGCCGGGAGACCGGTGGCCCTGCGGCCGGGGCGAGGCGGTCGATACAAGGCGGGCGGTGATGGCCGACCAAGCAGGCATGGCAATCGCAGGCAAGACAATGAAGGAGTGTGAGGCATGATTAATTTAACGATACCGATGAACGACGCGCAGTTGCGCCCGAAGATCACCGTGGTCGGCGTTGGCGGCGCCGGCGGCAACGCGGTCAACAACATGATCCGATCCAACCTGGAAGGGGTGGAATTCGTCGTCGCCAACACCGATGCCCAGGCGCTGGCCGGCAATACGGCGGAACGCAAGCTGCAGCTTGGCGTCGGCATCACCCAGGGGCTGGGCGCCGGCTCGCGCCCCGACATCGGCCGCGCCGCGGCTGAGGAGGCGATCGACGAGATCTCCACCTATCTCGACGGCAGCCACATGGTGTTCATCACCGCCGGCATGGGCGGTGGCACCGGCACCGGTGCTGGCCCCGTTATCGCCCGGGCGGCCCGCGAGATGGGCATGCTGACCGTCGGCGTGGTGACCAAGCCGTTCCACTTCGAGGGCGCGCACAGAATGCGCCTTGCCGAGGAGGGCTTGAAGGAACTGCAGCAATATGTCGACACGTTGATCATCATCCCGAACCAAAACCTATTCCGGGTGGCCAACGA
>JANQGH010000080.1 GCA_028277405.1 Alphaproteobacteria bacterium
CTATCGCCCAAGCCGTCGACATCTTCACACCCAACGAATGTCGCAACTACTTCACTGCAACAGGATACGAACCCGAATGATCGGAAAACGCTCTAGGCGGCAGCGACGCCTGAATGGCGCTTCAGGAACGGCAGGAACTGCGGAAACACCTCGTCGGACACCCGCTCGCCCATGAACGGGTCCTGGTGGCCATAGCCGGCCAGGATCAACCGGTCGTGGCGATTGTCGGGGACGCGTTCCAGCAGCCGATTGTAGCAAACCAGGTTGGAATCGGTGAAAACCTTGTTGGTTTCGCCGGTAACGAACAGCACGGGCGTCGTAATGTCCTTCGCGTACTCGAAGTAATCGTTCGGCAGCGCCGAATACTCGGACTTGTTCGGATACATCTTAACGGCCGTATTGCCGCGCTTGATCATTTTCAGCACATGGCGGTGATAGTTCATGCTGGTGCCGCCATAAAGGTCGGCGCCGCGCCGGTGCGTGACGTCGGCCAGGTTCTTGTGCTCGTAAAGCGCGGGCCAGCCCGTGCCCCACATCAGGCTCAGCATATGGCAGGCCGGCACGTTGCATTCGCGATGAAAGCGGGAAACGATCCAGCTTAGCGATCGACCGAAGGTCAGGGTCGGGTCCCGGCTCCAGGACGGGCTGACGTAAGGCACGCTGAGCACGTATTCCAGCATGAACGGGAACACGGTCAGCTTCACCCGCGACCAGCCGGGCACGCGCGGCGTCAGGGTCACGGAGTTGGCGATGACGCTGGCGATGCCCTCGACCTGCTTGGCAAACAGGCTCATGACGAAGGACATGGAGCCCAAACAGTGGCAGATGACATGGATGCGCTTGTCCCCGCCGACGATCTCGCGCACCGCCTCGATGCCCGCCGGGTGATCGTAGAGCGCGCAATCATCCATGCTGTAGCGATGCGGCCGCAGATTATAGCTGTGCCGGTTGCTCATGCGGAAATCGAAGGTGAAGACGTCGGTGAAGCCCTGCTCGTGCAGCCAGACGACCAGGTTCTTATGTTCCGGCATGATGAACATGTCCGACGACGTGGTCAGCCCGTGGATGATCACCACGACATCGTCGCAATCCGCCTTCCAGAACCGAAGCAGGCTGAGGCCGAGATTGTCGGCGGTGGTGACCGGATGGGTCGTGATCCGTGCCTCGGGCACGCCGCCCAAGGTGTAAAGCGCGATTTCGCGTTTCATGTCGGCCTCCTTTCGAGACAGACGCTCAAGCGGCCAGGCGCTCCGCCGCGATGTGCTCCGCAATCGCGGCGATGGTGCGCGAGGGGTTCAGGCCGACGGCACGCGGGATGACCGCGCCATCGACCACGTATAGGCCGTCATAGCCGAACACCCGCCCACGATGGTCGACGACGCCGTCGGCCGCCGACGTGCCCATGTTGCAGCCGCCCAGCGGGTGCGGCGTGACCAGGTATTTCATCAAGCTCCAACTCGGCGGCACCAGGGGGATGCCGCCGGTCGCCTGGGACAGCTCCAGATGCATGTCGACCAGGGCCTGCACCGCGTCCTCCGAAGGGCCGGGGTCCCAGTCAAGTTCGAGCTCGAAGTCACCAAGACCGAAGAATTTGCGCCCCAGCTTCATCCGGCCGACCGACTGATCGACCGCTTGGCCGAACCAGGGCATGAGGGAGGTCATGGGATCGCAGTCTCGCGCCAGCCGCGCCACCCCCTGGGCGATGCCGGCGAAGAAGCCTTGGAACATGGCGTTCTCGCCACCGATATTCTCGATCGCGTTGCCCAGCAGGTCGGGGAAGCCGCCATCCTGGACGAAGAATTCCTGGCCATCGACCGCGCCGTCGAGAAAGGAGATCGTGCCCGTGATCGTCGGCCCCCGTGTCGGCGACACGGTGCGACCGGGATAGAGGGTCGGCGTCAGAAAGTCGCCATTGGAACACCAGCCATACCCCAGCTTGGCGCTGAGATCCGGCAAGGTGCGATGCTCGTCGCGACAGCGCAGCAGCAGCTCGGTCGAGCCCAGGGAACCCGCCGCAAGATAGACTTCTGTGCCCTCGACCGAACCTGGCTCCAAGACCCCGTCGCCGACCTTGTCGAAGCTGACGAGATAGCCGTTGCTAAGCGCGCGTAGCTGCCGCACCAGATGCAGGGGCCTGATTTCGGCCCCATTGGCCTTGGCCTCGGCCAGATAGTTGAGATCCAGCGTGTTCTTGGCCTGGACCGGACAGCCGATATCGCAATTGCCGCAATGGATGCAGGTGCCCTGTTCGCAGCCTTGCGCATTCTGGAACCGCTTCGACTTGTCGGTGTTGTGCGGGTCGTCGAGCCCGTAATGCCAGTCTTCGTCAAAGCTGACCGCCAGGTCCAGCTTGCGGAACCGGTCGCCATGGCCGGCCTTCTCCGCGCCCTCGCGCACCAGCTTGAACCGTTCCGTCAACTGGCCGTCGGGCAGTTGCTCAACCGCCAACATTTCGCCGGTCGCCTCAAAATGCGGCTTCAGCTTGTCTTTGGTAATCTCGGGCGGCCAGCCGCCGTCGAAGGCATTGTCTTCCGGCTCGATGAAGACGTTGGCGTAGATCAGCGAGCCGCCGCCGACGCCGGCACCCTGCACCACGGCCATGCGCGGGAAGATCCGCATGTCGATCCAGCCATTCTGGTTCTCCGGCTCGTCGACGTCGTAGATCCAGTCGTCTTGCGTGACGCTGGGATAGGTCTCGGGCGACCAGTCGCGCCCCCGTTCCAGAACCAGGACCGACCGTCCGGCCTGAGCCAGGCGGCAGGCCAGGACCGAACCGCCGAACCCGCTGCCTATGATGACTGCATCGAACCGTTCGGGCATGGCGTCATCCCCTATCGCACCTTGGGCCCGTACCGGTCCCACAGTTCGCCCATGAAGAACCGGCCGAACTTGGCCATGGCAGCGGACTTGTCGATCAGATCGTCGGTGCCGGTGACGCGGATGGTCGAGACCAGCTTCATCAGATCGACCAGGCCCAGGCTCAGCACGCCCGCGCCTGCGATCGGGCCGGACTTGTCCTGGCCCTCGTACAGTTTGGTGAACAGGGTCGTCGTGTCGGGCCAAAGGTCGAACGGCCGATCGTTATGGACCACCTTGTGGCCGGCCAGATAGAACGGCTTGCCCTCGTGCTCAAAGGCAAGCTCGTAGATCATGTGCTTGGTGTCCGGGTGATCGGTCGGCGAGAACAGATTGAAGACACCGCTTTCCGCCTTCAGGCCGTCGCCGAAGGGGCCGAAGTCGATCGTGCCGGTCAGGCTGCCCAGATGGTTCGGATCAGCGACGAACGCATCGACGTCGTCGATTGCCACGCTGGCATGCATCGAAAGCGTCGTCTTGTCGGACTTGCCGCGGTCGGCGCCCTCGTTCGTATCCGTCGCGCCCAACGCGAACGGACCGGCCATGGTCTCGTCGAAGCGGATGCCGTGGGCTGCCATGATGTACTGTCCTTCTTTCCGGTTTTGGGCGTCCTACCAGTGGATCAGATCAAGTTTGGCATCAAGGGGCCGTTTATTGCCCCTGTCATCCTCCTCCTCGACCACGTCGCCGCGCCGGTCATAGGTGCGGACCCGCAGTTGGTGGGCCGCACGATCGACCGACAGCCGGCAGAAATTGTCTTCCTGGGTGAAGTTGCCGGCCTGGTAATCCATCGTGCAGGCGTTGCCGGCACTGTCTTCGAACGGGAACGTGTCCTTCTGGCCCTCGCCCTTGGAGTCATGGACGAAGTCGGAGGGTTCGCCGTCGGCGAACGGAAACGGCCAATAGAAAGCCGATGATGTGACCGCGTGAAAGATCAACGGGTCGGTCTCGCCCGCCACGTCGATCGACGCCGTCGCCACGTTGGCGCAATGGATGTCGCCCGACAGAAAGACAACGTTCTGCACCTTGTTGTCGACCATGCAGCGCAGGATCGCGGACCGCGTGTTCGGAAAACCCGGCCAGGAGTCGCCCTTTTCCTTTTCCAGATCACTGCGGTCGGCCTTGGCCGACATCGAGCTTGGGATGAACACGCTGGACGTGACGATGAATTTCGGCACGTTGCCGTGCTGTTCCTGCTGGGCTTTCAGCCAGTTCAGCAGCCGTTGCAGCTGGCCCGGCGGGCTGCCCGGCAGGGTCGGGCGGCCCAGCATGTGGTTGTCCCGAAGATCGCCGTCATCGCCCTCCAGATAGCGCTGTGTGCGGGTATCGACGACGAAGAAGGGATAGCCACCGAAATCGAAGGAGTAGTAGAGGCGCTTGCCGAAATTGCGCGGCCCGTGGCTCCACTGATAGCTGAGATAGGCGTCGATCGCGATTGTGAACAGCAGGTGCGAGGCGTTGCGGCGCAGCCGGTCCTGGGTCCAGTTATCCTCGATCTCATGGTCGTCCAGGATCATGTAGACCGGCGCGTGGCGCATCAGCCGGCGGATGTTCGGCGAACTGAACGCGGTCAGATAGCGGTCCCGAAACTCCTTATAGGTGTCGGCGCGGCCGATCGGAACGGCCCGGTGAAACATGTCGGCATAGATCTGGTCGCCGACCATCAGGGTGAAGCGCGGCGGCGACGGGTCTTGGTCGTCGGCCACTTGCCGGGCCATCGGGGCGAAGATCCGGTCCGCGTGACGAACCTTCCACAGCAATCCCGGGTAACGGCAAGAGCCGAGCAGGAAATCGAGACGATCGGTTGTTTCATCCGGAAAGGTGCGAAATCTCGCCTCGGACTGGCCCTCGGGCAGATCCAGCAGATCCTCGCGCCATGCGCTCGGCCGCGGCAAGCGGGTTTGCAGCCGTTGCCAACCAATCCCTTCGTCATCATCGATCGGGTCGTCCAGCAGCAGGGTTCCCGCCCGCACGATGTAGTCCTGATCGGCGTCAAGCGCCGCCGTGCCCTCATCGGCGCCGAGGTTGATCGTGCCACTGCGGTCGAACTCGCGGCGAAGGCGAAAGTAGTAGCAGGTTGCGTCTTCCGGCTTGGCCGCGGCATGCCGTAGCGAGAGCACGCCGATCGTTCTTGTCTGCGAGTCAAGGTCCGAACTTGAGTCCGTACGCGGATCGGCCCGAACCCAGATGCGGGCGCTGGTTGCCGTCGTGTGTCCGACGATGGGGCCGAGACCGGCCGGCCGAAGACTCGACATGTACAGACCCTCGCTTGGCTAATGCAACAGGCTAACGACCCTCAACACATCAAATAAAAAGTCTAGGCGAATTCATGAAAACAGGAAAGACAGCCGAAAAATTGATTAACGGAACAATAACGTCGGCAGCCAAAGCGCGATGCCGGGCACGGCCGTCAGCAGGGCCACCATGACCAGCATGATGGCCCAATAGGGGATCGCACCGCGCGCCGCGCCGGAGATCGAGACATCGCGGCCGGCAATCGCCGTCAGGACATAGAGGTTCAGCCCGACCGGCGGCGTGATCAGGCCGATCTCGACCATGATGGTGATGATCACGCCCAGCCAGATCGGGTCGAAGCCCAAACCGGTCAGCAGCGGGAAGACCACAGGCAGGGTCATGATCATGATCGACAGGCCGTCGAAAACGCAGCCAAGCGCCAGGTAAAGCAGCGCGATGACGGCAAACAGCAGATAGGGGTGAAAGCCGGCCGCCGAGACGCCTTCGACCATCTCGCGCGCGATGCCCAGGATCGCGACCGACTGGCCCAGGATCAGGGCGCCGACAAAGATGAAGCCGATCGAGGTAAAGGTGACGACCGAGGCGAGAAGCGCACGGTAAAGTCGGGTCAGGGTCAGGTCGCCAGCGAAAAAGCCGATCAGCGCGGAGGCGATCACACCGACGGCCGCCGCTTCGGTCGGCGTCGCCAGGCCGAAAAAGATGCTGCCCATCACCGCAAAGAACAAAAGCACGAGCGGCCAAAGGCTCAACAGCATGACCAGCGCGCGGCCGAACGGATGATGGTCGCCTTGTGTCTCGGTCGGCGCGCCGCGCAACCGCACACGCAGATAGATGAAGGCCATGAACAGGACCGCCATCAGCACACCCGGCACCAGACCGGCTGCGAAAAGCTGGCCGATCGAGGTTTCGGTCAAGGCGCCGTAGATCAGCAGCGACAGGCTTGGGGGGATCAAAAGGCCCAGCGTGCCGCCGGCCGCAATCGACCCGATCACCTGACGCGGCTCATAGCCCCGCGCCTTCATCTCCGGATAGGCAACCGAGCCGACCGCCGCCGCGGTTGATATCGACGAACCGCTGACGGCCGAAAACGCGGCCGAAACGGCGATGTTGGTGTGTAAGAGCGAGCCGGGCACCCGATCGAACATGGGCGCGATGGCCGTGTAGGCCCGACGGCTGATGCCGCTGGCCATCAGGATCTCGCCCATGAAGATGAACAGCGGAATGGCGGTCAGGGTGAACGAGTTCAGGGTGTTCCAGACCGTGTTGATCGCCAGTCCGGCCGCATTGCCTGCAACGAACTGTAGAATGACCAGACCGGTCAGGCCCAGTGCGGCGCCCAGCGCCATGCCGGTCAGGGCAGTCACGGACAGCACGGCAAAGAAGGTCGGCCAGAACATCGCGTGCGCTTCGGATCGGAGTCAGCGTGGAGAGCGCAGGATCAAGACGATCTTGTGCAGGATCGCCAGCGCGGTCAGTGCCATCGAGACGGGCAGGATCAACATCCAGGGGATCAGTTCCACCCGTAGAACGATCGTGCGCGGGTTGACCCGCTGGGCAAACTCCAGCCACGGCACCGTCAGCCAGATGAACCAGAGGCAGAACACCACCACCAGCAGGTTGGCGACCACGGCCGCGACCCGTTTCCAGCGCGCGTTCAAGAGTTGGGTCACGAGGGTCACGCTGACATGCCGGTCGAAGAAGGTAACGAAGGGGATGCTGAGGAAGAACAGGGATACGAAGAACAGGCCCGACATCTCCGACGTCCAGGAGATTGGGCTGTTCAACAGGTAACGCCTGACGACGCTGGCCGAAATGAGCAGGGCCAAGCTGGCAAGCGCAACGCCGGCCAGCACCAGCAAGGCCCAATAGACCACCGCAATGCCGGAGGGTCGTCCGATCCGCGCGGCGGCGCCAGACGGCACCTCGGCCGAGGCGCCTTGATCGGCGGCGTCAGTCATAAGCGGCCCGGCGGCCGGCGCGGTCGGTCGGCCGCGCCGGCCCGCGCCTTTCTATCGGCCCAGCGCTTCCAGAATCCGCTGGCGGTATTCCGGCGCCGGCGGGCCAACCTCTTCGACCCTTACGCGCCAGACCTCGGCCGCGGCGTCGGTAAAGGCGCTGCGGTCTTCCTCGGGGAAGGACCCCAGCCACTCGACCCCGGCCTCCGCCAAGCCGTCGACGGCGGCTTGGTCCTGATCGGCGGCGTCGGAATAGTCCGACGAGGTCGCCCAAAGCCGGTCAGTGGCGTCGAGCACGACCTGCTGCAGGTCTTCCGGCAGCGCGTCCCAGGCATCCTGATTGACCGAGATGACGTAAGGGATGGCGGTTACCGGATAGAGATAGGCAGCGTAGTCCGACGCCTCCTGCAAGGACACGGTGTGGGCCAGCCGCGGCGGGTAGAGCGCGCAATCCACCACGCCCGTGGTCAGCGCGACATAGATCTCCTCCTGCGGAATGATCTCCGCCGCCACGCCCAGCTGCTCAAACGTCGTGACCTGATCGGCCGCCCAGACGCGCAGCCGCTTCTCGCGCAGCTCGTCCAGCGTGTCGACCGGATCGTCCTGGCAGAAGATCGCCACACCCAACGGCGGCAGGCCCATGTAGCCGACGATCTGAATGTTGAAGGGCGGCAGCGCTTCCTCGAAGATCGCCTGCAATTCCGGAATGGCCAGCGCCATCTCCTCGTCGCTGCCGACCACGCCTTGGGTCAGCGCCAGCTGCAGGGCCGGCGCGTCGCGCCCAAGAAAGTTGGCGTAGACGAAGCCGGACTCCACCGCGCCGCTGCCAAGCCATTGCAGAACGTCGGCATCCGCCAGCCCCATCGAACCGCCGCTATGGACGGTGATGTCGAGCCGGCCGCCGGAGCTTTCGCGGATATCGTCCGCCCAAGCCTCCAGATAGCCGGTTTCGTCGCGGGCGATGGCGTAGTTGTTGTTGAAATCCCACGCGACCTCTTGGGCCACCGCTGTTCCCACCAAGCCGAAAGCCAGTGTACCGCCCAACAGCAAGCGGGTCGTGCCGAAGTGCAAGTTCATGAAGCCTCTCCCTCTCCGCGAAACCCGGCCAGTCGGGTTCCGGTGTTCCCTTGTGCAGCGCTAACCTGTCGCGGACCGGCCGTCCGGTCAAACTGATTTCCCGGTTTCGCCCGCGCGCTTGGTTTGCGGATTCCCCCCTTCGATCGCGGTCACAGCTCGGCCGCAAGCGCCTCGATCAGCCGCTCGACGTCAGCACGCGCGTTGTAGACATGCGGGGCAATCCGCAGGCAGCCGCCCCGCATCGTGACGTGGACATCGCGCGCCGCCAGACGCTGCGGCAGGTCCGCCGGCAGTCCGCCGGGACGGCGAAGGCCGATCATGTGGCGGCTGCGCCCCGGCGCCGGCGTCGGGATCAAACCCAGTCCGACGGCCTCCTCGGCGGTCATGTCGATCAGTGGCGCAATGTGGTCCTCGATCGCTGCCGGTGTCCATTCGATGATCCGTTCCAAAGCCTCGATCGCCATGGGCAGGGTGACATAGTTGCCCTTCTCGCCCATGTCGAAGCGCCGCGCGCCCGGCTGATAGCGGTCGCGGTAGTCGACCAGGTTGTCGTAGTCCTCCGCCCGCTCGCGGTTCATCCAGCCGAACTCGATCGGTATGGCCCGCTGGTGCTTCGGCGCGACGTAGAGAAAGGCAAGCTGATAGGGGCCGAGCAGCCACTTCTCCGTGACCGCGACCATGAAATCGGGCTCAACGACCCGAACATCGAACGGGACCGCGCCCAGCGACTGGCTGAGGTCGAGCACCAGTGCCGTTCCGGTTTCACGGCAGCGCTTGCCTACAGCCTCCAGGTCGACCCGGCTGGCATCGGTCCAATGAACCGCCGGCAGCGCCGCCACGGCGGTCTTGTCCGAAATCGCGGCCAGCGTCCCGGCCGTCCAGTCCCCATCATCGGGATAGGGCACCGTGACGAGCTGGCCGCCCGTGCGGCCGATCGCGTCGGTCCACGGGTAGACGTTGGACGGAAACTGCCCTTCCAGGATGACGACATCACGGTCCTCGCCGATCGGCAGGTTGCGGGCCGCGATCGACAACCCATAGCTGGCCGACGGGCAGAGCGCGACGTCGTCCGCCTGGGCGCCGATCAGCCGGGCGAAGAGGGTCCGCGCGCGCTCACCAGCCCCGAAACTGTCGTCGATACCGATGGTCCAAGGCTGGCTTTTCTTGGCGACGCCGACCAGGCCAGCCTCACGCACCGGGCGCATCAGCGGGGTCGCCGAACAGGCCTTCAGATAGCTGACGCCGGCCGGCAGGTCGAACAGGTCGCGGGCTTCGATCATCGCCGGCAGGGGTTCCTAGTCGTCCGGTTGCTCGGCTCGTCCATCGGTCGGCCGAGCACCGAACGAAACGCCGCGCGGCGTCTCATCGACGCGCAAATCGAAAATGTCCGGACGCCCATAGTGGCCGATCACGTCCAAGTCATAGCGGGCGCGCGCCAGATCGGCGAGATCGATATCCGCCGCCACGATGCCTTCGCGGCCATAAAGCGGCGGCGCCAGCGTTTCGCCCAAGGGTGAGACGATCGTGCTGCCCCCTCTGATCAGGGGTTTGCCCGCAGGCCATTCGAGCCCGGCATCCGGTTCGGGTGGCGGCAAGTACTGACAGGCGCTGACCAAGAAGCAGCGGCCTTCATAGGCGATGTGCCGCATGCTGGCCTGCCAGATGTCCCGCTCGTCGACCGTCGGGGCACACCAGATGTCGACGCCCTTGGCGTAAAGCGCGGTGCGAAACAACGGCATGTAGTTTTCCCAGCAGATCGCGGCGCTGATCCGACCGGCTGGTGTGTCAACCACTGGCATGGTCGAGCCGTCGCCCTGGCCCCAGATCAGCCGCTCGGACCCGGTCGGCACCAGTTTCCGGTGCTTGGCGGCAAGGCTGCCGTCGGCCTGGAACAACAGCGCCGTGCAATAGAGCGTGGATCCACCCCGCTCGATGACGCCAACGACCAGGGCCGCGCTGCAGGTTCTCGCGAATTCGGCCAGTGCGGCGACCTCCGGCCCGTCCAGATCGATCGCCGCCTGCCAATAGTCCCGAAACCTGTCGCGGCCGGGGTCTGTGCGATAGCCGACACGGGCGCCGAAATCCTCGCCCTTTGGATAGCCGCCGAGCAGGGCCTCCGGCAGAACGACGAGATCGGCGCCGACGCCTCGAATCTCATCACCGAACGAGACGATCTTGTCCAACGTCGCCGGCGTTCCATGCGGATCCGACCCCAGTTGTAAGGCGGCTAGCGTTGTCACGATTGCTCCTCTCATCTTCGCCGATCGTCCATTGCGCGGTCAGGGAATCTTCGAATTCGGATGACCGCCGTCAATGCGGTTGTAACACAGCCCTGCTAGGCTTTTTCTCGCCGTTCCAAGCCATGGAGCATGGAGACAGCAATGACGAAGCAACAGTCCTCGAACTTCGACTGGAACAGCACGGCGAACGATCAGATGGCCACGCTGGCGGCGGCAAACGGCGCGTTTGTCAAGGCCATGGCCAAGGCGTCGCAGAGCTACATCGAAGGTGTGGGCGAGCTGACCCGGGAGTTTTCGGACTTCCTGAACACGCGCCTGAAACACGATGTCGAACTCGGCGAGACCATGTCCAGCGCCAAGGACTGGGGCCAGGTTGCCGAGGCCCAACAGGAATGGGTGCGGCAGGCTGGCGAGGAGTATATGGCTGAGGCGCAGAAGATCGTCGACCTCAGCATGAAGCTGGCCAGCAACGGCAGCAGTTTTCTTGCTGAACCGATGACAGCCAGCAAGGCGGCATCCGCCGACAAGTAGCCAGATCGGCGAGTAACCGTGGGTTCGTCCGTGCGACCAAAAAAGGCCTGCGAGCGTGGTACGCCCCGCTCGTCAGGCCATTGTTTTTGCCTTCTCCAGGAGATCGACGCCTAGCTGCCGGAATAGGTCGATCATGTCGATCAGGACCCAGTTCTCGGCGATTTGCCGGCCGGCGACTCGCCAGAAATCCATCACACGCACGGTGATCGCGTTGTTGGTCGGCGCCACCCCGAGATAGGGGCCAAGATGGGTCGCGGTCATCGACGGCCAGCCGCCGGAACAGACATAGTCGCCATCGCCGAAACGGGCGAAGTGGTTGCCGCCCTTGCGATCCGGGAACGCGGTCAAGAACGCAATCCGGTGATCCTTGTCAAAGCCGGGATAGGTGTAGTTCGACCCGATGCCCGCCGGGCCGTACCACAGCATGTCCGGCCGCCAATAGCCGTTCGGCCCGGTCTGGCCGATGCTTTGAAAGGTCGAGAGATCGTAGGCGTGCAAGTCCCTCAGCATCGCCTCGACAAGATCGGCCGAGCGTTCGGAGCGGTCCGGAAAGCCGGGGCAGACCCCGTCATGAGTCGCCGGGCCTGGAAACAGCATTTCGGTGCCCAGCAGTTTCGGCAACGGCATGCGGCCGGCCTGGCGCAGCAGGTCCAGAAGATCCAGCAGGATCACCGCCTCGGTGATCTTGCCGTCCTCGATCCGATAAAACTCGCCATAGCGCAGGAAAACCAGG
This sequence comes from Alphaproteobacteria bacterium, assembly GCA_028277405.1. Classification (GTDB taxonomy): domain Bacteria; phylum Pseudomonadota; class Alphaproteobacteria; order DSM-16000; family Inquilinaceae; genus JANQGH01. The sequence goes on from JANQGH010000080.1 coordinate 11,649, forward strand.
TGCCCGCTGGGCGCGATGCCGAACAGCGGCTGCTCGAAATTGCCGACATAGTGGCCAAGCGCGGCAACCCACTCGCCGGACCCCGTGCGGGACGTGCCGCCGATAACGATTTCGTCACGCCGCTGGGCGTTGGGCAGGGCATTGCGCAAGGGCAGGATCAGCCCAGCAACGACCTGGTCCGGCCCGCGAAGATCGTTCACCGGATGTGCCACCCGCCACAGGCAGTCCGGGCTCGCTGCCTCGGCTAGCATCGCGCCAAGGGCGTCATCCGGCGCCTGCTGCAGGTCGTTCAGAAATCGGAACACACTCTCTCGGAAGGGGGGCATGACGACCTTTGCTGTTTGGTGACCGCACAATCGACCACAATTGACTACGTATGCAAAAAACTGTTATCAGGTCTGACAGGGCTGTCCAGAGGATTATGCAACCCTATTCAAGGGAGGGCCGGAAGTGGCGGAAATCAAGCTGCGGAACGTCACCAAGCGCTGGGGCACCTATGTCGGTGTGAACCGGTTCGACCTGACCATTCCCGATCAGGAGTTTCTCGTCCTCCTCGGCCCGTCCGGCTGCGGCAAGACCACCACGATGCGCATGATCGCCGGGCTGGAGGACGCGACCGAAGGCGACATCGAAATCGGCGGCCGCGTGGTCAACAGGCTGGAGCCCAAGGATCGCGACGTGGCGATGGTGTTCCAAAGCTACGGCCTCTATCCCAACATGACGGTCTACGAAAACATCCGCTTTCCCTTGAAAGTGCGCAAGGTGCCGCCCGCCGAGCATGATGAACGGGTCCGGCGCGCTGCGGAGATGGTGGAACTGACCCCTTTCCTGGACCGCAGACCAGCGGCCCTGTCAGGGGGCCAGCGCCAGCGCGTCGCCCTGGCGCGTGCGATCGTGCGCCAGCCCCAGGTCTTCCTGATGGACGAGCCGCTGTCGAACCTGGACGCCAAGCTGCGCGTCTCGACCCGCGCCCAGTTGAAGAACCTGCAGCATGAGTTGAACGTGACCACGATCTACGTCACCCACGACCAGATCGAGGCCATGACCTTGGCAGACCGGGTCGTGGTCATGAACAAGGGCGAGATCCAGCAGGTCGGCACGCCAACTGATATCTACAACCATCCCGCCAACACCTTTGTCGCCAGCTTCATCGGGTCGCCGGCGATGAACCTGTTGGAGGGCGAGGTCCGTGACGGCGTCTTTACCGGCGACCAGGTCGAGATCAAGGGCCTGAACGGCATCGCGCCAGGACCGGCCACGCTCGGCTTCCGCGCGGAAGACGCCAGCGTCAGTGCCGATCAGACCGGCGAGGTCAAGGCCCCGATCTACAGCATCGAGCTGTTGGGCGATTCCACAATGGTGACCGTCCGGGCCGGCGGTTCGCTGATCGCGGTGAAGGCGGATAAGGACTATCGGGCGGAAATCGACGACCCGGTCGCGTTCTCGATACCGACCGGGATCTGCCACCTCTTCAAACAAGAATCCGGGGAACGGATGGAAATTGCCGCCTAAAGGCGGTGTGGATGCTCTCAAAAACCGACAAACAGGGAAAACCAACGATGCTGAGAACACTTCTATTGGCTTCAGCCGGAACCTTGCTGACCACCAGCGCCGCGCTCGCCGACTGCGCCTTCGAAAACGAGCTGCCGCTGTCCTCGCTGTCCGCCGGGTTCGAGGCCTGGTACGCCGTGACCGATGCGATGGCCGAGTGCGGCAACTTCGAAGCCGAGCTCGATCAGGAGTTTCGCACCAAGCAGCCGACCGGCTTCGCGGCCGACCCGTCGCTCTATCATATCGGCGGTGTCGCCAATGGCACGCTCGTGCCCTTGCTGAACGACGGCACGATCCGGCCGCTGAATGATCTGGTTGAGCAGTACGGCCAGCAACTGACGCCCAACCAGTTGATCACGATCGACGGCGACATCATGGCCATCGCCATGATGGTGAACTCTCAGCACCTGATGTACCGCCAAGACATCTTCGACGAGCTGGGTCTGGAGGTTCCAACGACCTACGACGAGATGCTGCAAACCGCCGCCGCGATCCAGGAGGCTGGCGTCGTCGACTATCCGATCGGCGGCACGTTCCGGACCGGTTGGAACCTGGCGATGGAGTTCATCAATATGTATCTCGGCCATGGCGGCCAGCTCTTTAATGCTGACAAGACACCGTCCATCAACAACGAGGCCGGTGTCGCCGCCTTGGAACGGATGCGTGCCCTGACCGAATACATGGACCCGGAGTATCTGGGGTCCGATTCAACCTACGTGCAGCAGCAGTTCCAACAGGGCGACATCGCCATGGCCGTGCTTTGGGCCTCGCGTGCCGGAGCCATGGACGATCCGGCGGAGTCCCAGGTGGTTGACCTGGTGACCATGGCCGCCGCGCCATCGGCCGTCGAAGGCGCGCCGCCGGCCTCGACGGTCTGGTGGGACGGCATCGTGATCGCTGAGAACATCTCCGACGAAGAGGCCGCCGCCGCCTTCCAGGTCGCCATGGAAGGCATGGACGCCGAGATGGTGCAGGCCAACAACGACGCGGCCATCTGGCTGATCGACGGGTATGAACCCAACCGCCTGTCGGAGGGGGCGATCGCCAATCTGATGGGTGGCACGCCGCCCTATCCGGCGTCGACCGAGATGGGCCTGATGCATACCGCCCTTGGCGACAACCTGTCCGACTTTCTCATCGGTGCGGAATCGGCCGAGCAGGCGCTGGCGGACGCCGAAGAGGCCTATCTGACCGCAGCCCGCGAGAGCGGCCTGGTTCAGTAACCGAGCGAAACGGGCCCTCCTGAGCGCCGATCTGGCGCTGGGGAGGGCCTCAAGCGGCGAGGTCGGCTCATGAAAAGAAGCACGTTTTTTGCCTTTGTCGCGCCGTCCGTGGTGTTGATGCTGGTTTTCATGGCGGCGCCGCTCGTCAGCGTTCTCATTCAGAGCTTCTACCTCACGCAAAACGTCTTCGAAGAAGTCACCGTTGAATCCTGCACGCCGGGCTTTCCCAACCCGGTCTGCACGGAGGAGATTCAGAGCCGCCGGGTCCTTGACGAAAATGGCATCCCGGTCACCGAGACCTCGTTCGTCGGTTGGGAGACCTACCGCGTTCTGCTGCAGCCGGAAGCCGTGGCGGAAGCGTTTTCGGTCGGCGGCGGAGGCGTATCGGCCCTGCTCGATATCGACTTCTACAAGGCCGCGCGCTTTACCATCACCTTCACACTGATCACGCTGCCATTTGTCATCGGCGTTGGCCTGCTGATCGCACTTGCGGTCAACAACGCCATTCGCAGCTTACGCGGTCCGGTGATCTTCATCTCGCTGCTGCCCTTCATCATCACGCCGGTCATCGGGGCGCTGTCGATCCGATGGCTGTTCGTCGGCGACGGCATCCTGACGGCAGCGCTGGAGGGCATCCTTAACGAAGACATTGCCGTCTTCGCCCATGGCTGGGCCTTCGAGATTTTGATGATGTTCTACCGCGTATGGCACGTCGCGCCGTTCGCCTTCGTCATCTTCTATGCCGGCTTGCAAACGGTGAATCAGGACACGCTGGAATCGGCGATCGTCGATGGGGCGTCGCGCTTCGAACGGCTGCGTTACGTGATCATCCCGCATTTGATGCCGCTGATCGTCTTCGTCGCGTTGATCCACCTAATGGACGCCTATCGGGCGTTCGACGAGGTAATCGGCTTCCGCTCAGAGGCCCATCGCATCACTCTGCAATGGCTGACGTTCAATTTCCTAACGCCGGACGATAGCGGCAACCGGGCGATTTCGCGCGCGTCCGCCGCCTCGATGCTGACGATGCTGGGCATCGTCATCCTGCTGATCCCGCCGCTATGGCGCACCTGGCGCGATCATCGCGGACGCTAAGGCGAGGCTGACCCCATGTCCCAACCGCAAGCCGAAGCTCTACGCCAACCGCTCAGCCTCAGACTGACCAGCGGCGTGTTTCTGGTGATCTGGATGCTGATCGCGGCGTTCCCGCTGTTCTGGATCACAGTGATGTCGTTCAAGCTGCCGGTGGACTCGTTCGCGGCAAATCCGCTGTCGGTGATTTTCGGCCCCGATACGCGGGCGGAGGTCGGTGGCCTGTCACCGCTCGACATCGTGCTGGGCATTGTCGGCATCTACTTTGCCATTCGGTTTGCCAGGCACCTCGCCGCCCTCGCCCGCATGGTGAGCATCGCCGGTCAAGCCTGGCTCGGCTGGATCGTCGCGGTCCTGATCTACACGATCGCGGTCCTGGTCTTCTTTGTCGGCATCGTCCCGGCGGTCTCCGCCGGTTTGCGCGATGCACTTGGCGGCGGGTTTCTGCTCGATCCAATCCTGGGCGCAACGCTGACCCATTATTACTCGGTCTGGGTCGAGAACACGTTTTATCACCAGTTCATCAACTCGCTGATCGTCACGGCGGGGGTCGTCTTGATATCGCTGACGGTCGGCACGCTGGCGGCCTATGCGATCGCGCGCACCGGCTCGTCGATTGCCTTCTGGCTGCTGATCGCGGCCCTGATTTTCCGGGCATTGCCCCACTCCGTTCTGGTCGCCGGCTATCTGCCGCCGTTCGTGAATTCCCGCGAGATCCTGATGCCGTTATGGGAATCGGGCGCTGTCGGTTGGTTCTTCCAACTGTTCGGCGACGAACCGCCGACACTCTATGGCCGACATTGGGCCGTGATCATCGTCCTGGTCTCGATCAACCAGCCGTTCACCATCTGGATGCTGCGCTCGTTCTTCATGAGCATCCCGGCCGAGCTGGACGAGGCGGCACGGGTCGACGGCTGCTCCCACTTCCAGGCCTTCCGACGGGTCATCATCCCGGTCATGTGGCCGGGCGTGATCACCACCGGCCTGTTTTCGTTCCTGTTGGCCTATAACGACTATCTGGTGACCTCACTGCTCTTGGACGCGCAATCGCAAACGATGGTTCCGGCCATCAGCGGCTATTTCAATCGCGAGACGACCACCACGGACCAGGTCGAGGCCGTTGCCGCGGCCGTCTCGATCATCGCGCCCCTGTTCATCCTGATCATGGTGTTCCAACGCCAGATTGTCTCCGGCCTGACCGCTGGCGCGGTTAAAGGCTGACCGTTGCCGAGAAAGACCATTCATGAAGGGTTCCCGCCCCGACCAGGCACCGCTGACGCGCGACAACGATCTCAGCAAGACAGAGGAGACGAGGGCCGTCGTCGAAGGCATGGTTGATGGCCTCAACGACCATGAAATCGACAGCATTGGCGCCTTTTTCAGCGACGACTTCCGCTGGATCGGCAATGCCGGCTGCGGCTTCAAGCACGGGCTGAAAGAGTTTCAGGACAACTGGCAGCGGCCGTTTCAGGCCGCCTTCAAGGACAAGGTCTGCGTCGACGAGGCGCGGCTGGCCGAGGGGGAATGGATGGCCGCCTTCGGCCGGCAGGAAGCGACGCATGCCGGCGAGTTCATGGGCATCGCGCCGACCGGCAAGCGGGTCGAGATCCGCTACATGGATTTCTGGAAGGTCAAGGACGGCAAGATCGTCGACAATTGGGTCATGGTCGACTTCCCCCACGTCATGCGCCAGCTCGGCGTCGACCCGTTCAACGGCCAAGGCTGGGAGAAGTTCGATGACGCGGATGGGTGATCTGAAATGAAGGGTTTCGATCCGAAGTTCCGCGACCTGCCCGATTACATTCTCGGCATCACCAAGGAGATCTGGGAAGACCGCAACATCCAGGCGATCGCGAAATACTACGCCAAGGATGGACCGGTCCGGTCCCCCGCCTCGCTGGTGGTCGGCAACAGCAACGTTATCGCCGCGACCATGGCGACCTTGGCGGAATTCCCGGACCGCAAACTGCTGGGTGAGGATGTGATCTGGTCGGGCGACGAGGATGCCGGCTTCCTGTCGTCCCATCGCATCCTATCGACCGCGACCCATCTTGGCGACGGCGCCTACGGCCCGGCCACGGGCAAGACGCTACGCTATCGCATTATTGCGGACTGTGCCTGCCGCGAGAACCAGGTCTATGACGAATGGCTGATCCGTGATCAGGGCGCGATCGTCCGCCAGATGGGGACCGATCCTAAACAGTACGCGGCGGACCGGATCGGAGAGGAAGGCGGCCCCGATAAGGCCGCCCCAGCCTTCACGCCGGCGATGGATGTGGCGGGCGGCTACACGGGCCATGGCAACGACAATCAGCATGGCCGAGCTTACGCCGACATCCTGACAGCTATTATGGACGCCGACTTGGCGACAATCGAACGGTCCTACGATCGGGCCTGTCAGCTAGAGCACCCAGGCGGCGTGACAGGCCACGGCGGAGACGCTGCCGACCGCTTTTGGCTCGGTCTGCGCTCCGCCTTTCCCTCCGCGAAATTCGAGGTCCACCACCAGATCGGACGCGACGACGCGGACATGCCGCCGCGCGCGGCTCTGCGCTGGTCGTTGCACGGCCGGCATGATGGCTGGGGCAGTTTCGGCCCGCCGACCGGGGCGGAAGTCTACGTGATGGGCATTTCCCATGCTGAGTTCGGCCCCTGGGGTCTGCGCCGCGAATGGGTGCTGTTCGACGAAACCGCGATCTGGAAACAGATCCTCATGCAAACGGGCTGACGATCATGACCGCGCACGAGACGGCACCAAGGATCGTCCGCTTCGGCGATCTGAAGCCTTGCAAGACCGCGTTCATCGACGCGCACACCCCGGGATCTGACCAGAAGGAGAACTTCACGATCATCGGTGGCGGCGTGTCGGAGAGCGCGGACCAGCACGTCCATATCGAAGAAACGCCAGGCTTCAACATCGGCGCCGCCGGCCAGCCGCCGAAATGCAAGAACTCCATGCACGCGCACCGCACGGCGGAGGTGTTCTTCGTGCAAAGCGGCCGGTGGCGCTTCTTCTGGGGACAGCACGGCACGGCCGGTGAAGTCGTGCTGGAGGAAGGCGACATCTTCGACATCCCAACCGGCATCTTTCGCGGCTTTGAGAATATCGGCACGGACTATGGGATGATCATGTCGATCCTGGGCGGCGACGATGCCGGCGGTGGCGTGATCTGGGCGCCCCATGTGCTGGAGGCGGCAAAGGCACACGGCCTGATCCTGGCCGAAACCGGCGCGCTCTATGACACGGCGAAGGGCGAGCGGCTGCCGGACGGGGTGGGGCCCATGATCCCGCTGACGGACGTAGAGCTTAAGGCCTTCCCCGAGACGCCAGCCTCAAAGGTCGTGCCCCAGTTCGTGAAGCGCTTTTGGGACATGAAGGCGTTGTCGACCGACGGCCCGGCAACCGTCATCGGACCCGGCAACGACGCCATGATCACCGACCGTACGGGCTTCGAAGTCGCATTCGTGCAGAGCGGCGAGGACGACCCGTACATGACCGACCGAAACGAGATCTTGATGGTGCATCGCGGCCATTGGCGATTGGCGTGGGATGGCGGGGAGGTGACGTTGGCGCCGGGTGACGTCTGCATGGTTCCGCCTGGACTTCAACGGTCGCTGGCACCGAACCGCAGCGGCGACACCGCGCTGTTTCGGGTGCGCGACACCGACGACGCGCCCGGACCAACAAGAACATAGGCCGGACCCATGGGACGGATCGCAACCACGCATGTCGGGTCGCTGCCGCGCAGCCAGCGCGTGGTCGATTTCATTTTCGCCCGCGAACGCGGCGAACCGTATGATCAAGACGCCTTCGATGCCTGCATGCGCGAGGAATGCGCACGGACCGTCGCGCGCCAGGCCGAGGCCGGCATCGATATCGTCTCCGACGGTGAAACGTCGAAGATCTCGTACGCGACCTATGTGAAGGACCGCTATTCCGGCTTTGCCGGCGACAGCCCGCGCAATGCGCCAGCCGATCTGAAGCTCTTCCCCGGCTTCCTGAAACGCCTCGCCGACAGCGGCGGCACGCCGCAATATGCCCGGCCGCAATGCGTCGGGCCGGTAGCGCCCAAGGATGAAGACGGACTGCAGTCCGACATCGCAAACCTGAAGGCCGCGATCGAAGCGGCCGACATATCGCGTGGGTTCATGAACGCCGCATCGCCGGGCGTGATCTCACTGTTCCTCCGAAACGCCTATTACCCCGACCGGGACGCCTATTTGGAGGCGCTGGGCGCCGCGATGAAGGGCGAATACGAAACGATCGTCGCGGCCGGGCTGGACCTGCAGGTCGACTGCCCGGACCTGGCCCTGTCCCGCCACATGCTGTTTGCCGATCTCGACGACAAGGACTTCGTCGCCATTGCCGAACGGCATGTCGAGGTCCTTAACGGCGCGCTGGCCAACATCCCGCCGGAGCGCGTGCGCGTCCACATCTGTTGGGGCAATTACGAAGGGCCGCATGTCTGCGACATCGACCTCGACAAGGTGTTTACGACCTTGATGAAGGTCCGCGCCGGGCATGTCTTGTTCGAAACCTCGAACCCGCGCCACGCCCATGAATGGACCGTGTTCAGGGATCGGCGGCGCGAGATTCCGGACGACAAGATCCTGGTTCCCGGCGTCGTCGACACGACCACCAATTTCGTCGAACACCCTGAACTGGTGGCGGAAAGGATCGGGCGCTTCGTCGACATCGTCGGGGCGGACCGGGTCATCGCCGGTTCCGACTGCGGTTTCGGCACCTTCGCCGGCTTCGGCGCCATCGACCCCGACATCGCGTACGCCAAGCTCAGAACCTTGGCGGAGGGTGCCGCCCTCGCCAGCGCTCGACTCTAGCGTTCGATTTCAAAAAAGGTCCGTTAGCGACCCAACGAACGGGCCATCAAGCCGTATCCCGGCCAGACATGGCAAGGGCAGACCGGACGGCCTGGATGATGTCCAGGCGCGATTGGCCGCCGTCAGGGTCGCGGCCATTTGCCGGCCGGGATCGTCCACGCCATCGCATCGACCTGCCGACGACGCGGCGGACCTGGGCCTCCGTCAAACTGGGATTGGCGGCAAGCACCAAGGCACAGGCTCCGGAGACAGTGGGCAGGCTCGCGCCGCTGTCGCTGACCCGAACCGCAGCCACGCCGAGCCCATCCAGTTCCTTTTCCACCTTAACGGTGCCGTCCGCCGCTGATTTAAAGCCATCATCGGCCCTGGTGTGGCGGGTCGCCGCAAGCGTAGCGGGCAAAGCCGCTGGAAAGCCGCCATTGTCCGCAGGGCTGTCAGACGCCACCACGATCACGCATCCCAGCCCGCCTCGGCCTGAGGTGCGGGCGCGTTCGAACTCCTCGGCGATGTCGTTCGATGGCGGGCCGCCGCCCCAGCGATTGATCAGGATGTCGGCCCCGGCACAGCGGGCCCAATTGATGCTGCGCGCTATCGTTGCGTTGGCCGTCTTCCAATAGCCCCCGGGAAGACCGGAGGGACCGAAACGAACGGCGAACGGCGGCACGTCCGTATCGGTCGTCGCGTTCGGCCTGTCGTTCGTCGCCATGATCGCCGCCAGCTCCTCCGCCGCCCCCTGCTCATCCGATGGGGATGGAACCAGCCGCTCTGGCGCCTCGAGGTCTTTGCCGACCGTGACGAAGTCAGGCTCCGCGAAACGAACCAGAGGATCGCCCTCCACGGCCGCCACAACGTCGAAGACATCCTGGCCGCGGCCAACCATGCAGACGATCTTATCGTCACGCACCTCGATCACATGAAGACCGTATCGTTCGGACACCGCGTTTCGGCTGGCCGCGTCGACCAGACCGATGATCACCCTGTCGGTGGCAAACGACCGGTGGCGACCGGTCCGAAACACCGGCATGGCCAGCAAGACGTTCGGATTTGCGCGAAGTTTGGCGATCGTCTCTTCGGTCGCGCGCGTGTCAGATACGGTTGGTTGCTGCTGCAACAGCGGCGTCGGCACTAGCAAGACATCTTCGTCTGGCAATTCCAGACCGGCCGCACCGGTTCCCCCAAACCATGATCGGGCGGCCCGTACCTGGGCACAATCGGCCCGACCGCGACGAAAACGAACAAGGATGAAGTCAGGGTCGAGACACAGCTCTATCGTCTCGCCCAATATCGAGTAGGAATAGGACATGACTCTGTGAATCCCAAGAACATAGAATAACTTTCTTCCAAATGCGGATGCTCAAAATAGTCACAAAAACAAAAATGGAACAAAACTAAAATAAAATCGACTTTTAGTCTCAGGCCATAATGTGCCTGCAACATATATTTGGCGACGACATGTCGGAATTTCCAGCCTAGCGCGTAACGATAGCCGTCAAACGTGCATCAACGGCAAGCGTGATGCGGAAACCCGCCCTGCAAGCCCCAAACGGAGACGGGCTTTATTCGTCGCCCATGCGCAGCGCGGCGATGAAGGCGGATTGCGGGATCTCCACCTGGCCGAACTGGCGCATGCGCTTTTTGCCTTCCTTCTGCTTCTCCAACAGCTTGCGCTTGCGCGACACGTCGCCGCCATAGCATTTGGCGGTGACATCCTTGCGCAGGGCCGAGACGGTTTCGCGCGCGATCACCTTGCCGCCGATAGCGGCCTGGATCGCGACCTTGAACAGTTGACGCGGGATCAGATCCTTCAGGCGCTCGCACAGGGCGCGACCACGCCGCTCGGCCTGGGCGCGATGGACCATGATCGACAGCGCGTCGACCGGTTCGGCATTCACCAGGATCGACATCTTGACCAGGTCGCCCTCGCGATAGCCGTCCATCTGATAATCGAAGCTGGCGTAGCCGCGGCTGATGGATTTCAGCCGGTCGTAGAAGTCGAACACGACCTCGTTCAACGGCAAGCGATAGACCAGCATCGCACGGTTGCCGGCATAGGTCAGTTCGACCTGCTCGCCCCGCCGCTCCGTGCAGAGCTGCAGCACACCGCCCAGATGTTCGTCGGGCAGCAGGATTGTCGCCTTGATCCAGGGCTCGGCGATCGAGGCGATCTTGACCACATCGGGCATGTCCGCCGGATTGTGCAGTTCGCGCTCCTCGCCGTCGGTCATGGTCAGGCGATAGACCACTGACGGTGCGGTCGTGATCAGGTCCAGGTCGAACTCGCGCTCCAGCCGTTCCTGGATAATCTCCAGATGCAGCAGGCCCAGAAAACCGCAGCGGAAGCCGAAGCCCAGCGCGGCAGAGGTCTCCGCCTCGTAGTGGAAACTGGCATCGTTCAGGGCCAGCTTGCCCAGACTCTCGCGCAGCTTTTCGAAATCGGCGGCGTCGACCGGGAACAGGCCGCACCAGACGACCGGCACCGACGGTTTGAAACCGGGCAAGGGCTCGGCGGTCGGCCGGCGGTCCTCGGTGATCGTGTCGCCGACCTTGGTTTCGGCGATGTCCTTGATCGAGGCGGTAATGAAGCCGATCTCGCCCGGCCCCAGCCGCTCGATCAAGACACCCTTCGGCGTCATGAAGCCCACCCGGTCGACCAGATGGGCGCCGCCCGTGCCCATGAAGCGCAGCTTCTGGCCAACGCGGATCTCACCTTCCATCACCCGCACCAGCACGACGACGCCGAGATAGGGATCGTACCAGCTGTCGACCAGCAGCGCCTTCAAGGGCGCGTCTGCGGGTCCGGCCTTCGGCGGTGGCAGCCTGGTGACGATGGCCTCCAGCACATCGTCGATGCCCAACCCGGTCTTGGCGGAGATCTCGATCGCGTCGCTGGCGTCCAGCCCGATCACATCCTCGATCTGCTGGCGAATGCGCTCCGGCTCGGCGGCCGGCAGGTCGATCTTGTTCAAGACCGGCACGATCTCGTGGTCCGCCTCCACCGCCTGATAGACGTTGGCCAGCGTCTGGGCCTCGACACCCTGGCTGGCATCGACCACCAAGAGCGAGCCCTCGCACGCCGCGAGCGACCGGCTGACCTCATAGGAGAAATCCACATGGCCGGGTGTATCCATCAGGTTCAACTGATAGGACTGGCCGTCCTTGGCGCGATAGGCCAGGCGCACGGTCTGGGCCTTGATGGTGATGCCGCGCTCGCGCTCGATATCCATGCTGTCGAGCACCTGGCTTTTCATCTCGCGCGCTTCCAGGCCGCCGCAATGCTGGATCAGCCGGTCGGCCAGGGTCGATTTGCCATGGTCGATATGGGCGATGATGGAAAAGTTGCGGATGCGCTCGGGCGCGATCGCGGTGGTCTCGGTGCTCATCGTTGGCTCAAAGGGTCCTGCCATAAAGCGATGCGGCGCCAAGATGGGCGCCGCGTCGGATCGCCAGGAACATAGGCGGGCCGGTGCCCGCCCGCAACGGGCTACGGCATCAGCCGGCCTTCCGGCGTTTCAGGCCGAGAACCGTCTCGCGGTGCAGGATGTAGAGCCCGCTTGCGATCACCAGCCCACCGCCGATCAGGATCCATTCGTCCGGCAAGTCCTGCCACAACAGCCAGCCGATCAGCGTGCCCCAGATCATCTGGCTGTACTGGAACGGCGCTACCACGGCGGCCGGCGCGCGCCGCACGGCCTGCACCATCAGCAACGAGGCCAGGCCGCCCAGCGTGCCGCCGATCGCGGACAGCGACAAATCGGCCATCGTCGGCGGCACGAAGTCGAAGGCGGTCAACAGGCCGAACCACAGGGCCAACGGCAGCATCTGCGACACGCTGAACGACGCTACCGGCTCCTTCGCGCCGTAGCGCCTGACCAGAATGACCGACAGGGAGAATGCCGTCATCGCGATCAGTGCCGCCACCGTTCCCACATTCATGAAGTCGTCGGCCGGCCTCAGCATGATGATGACGCCGATGAAGCCAGCCAGCACCGCGCTCCAACGCCGCCAGCCGACGCGTTCGCCAAGCAGGGGCACCGACAGCGCGGTGATCAGGATGGGTGCTGCGAAAAAGATCGCGTAGACATCCGTCATCGGCAGCAGCGAGAAGGCATAGATACCGCCATAGGCCCCGATCACCGAAATGCCGCCCCGCGCGACATGCAGCCAGGGCCGGCGCGTGGCGACGGCGTGCCGGCCACCATGGGTCGCGATGAAGATCGTGATCGGCCCCAGCGCGAAAAGCGCGTTGAAGAAGATGATCTGGTGCAGCGGATAGCCAGCGCTGAGCCATTTCAGCGCCGCGTCCATCAGGGTGGCACAGAAGAAAGTCAGCGCGGCAAAGCCGATGCCGACGACGATGTCGGGGCCGCCCCGCGCACCGGCGGGCAACGCCGCCATTGCGTTGTTGCGTAGTGAGACGGCCACGGCCGTAACGTCCAATCGATTTGAGTATGGTGGGACCGCCAGATCCCGAGACCGAAAGTCTAAGCCCGCTTTGCCGCCGCAGGCCCATCGTCGTTTTGCACGGGTGCATTGCAAATCGCGCGCGGGACCCGCCGCCCAAACCGTCATATTTGCGGCCGATACTGTCCGGCTAGGCTTTTGGAGCGCGTCGTCTCACCAGGGCACCGGTCGACCGTCGCGGAAGAAGCCGCCGGTCGGGCCGTCGTCGGGCAGGGTCGCGGCCCAGACGATGCCTTTGGCGCCGGCGGCGACCGGCCGGCCACCGCCGCCGCCCATATCGGTCGCCGTCCAGCCCGGGCAAATCGCGTTGACCAGAAAGCCCTCGGGCCGCAGTTCGGCCGCCATGGTTCTGGTCAGCGCGTTCAACCCTGCC
>JANQGH010000081.1 GCA_028277405.1 Alphaproteobacteria bacterium
CTATCGCCCAAGCCGTCGACATCTTCACACCCAACGAATGTCGCAACTACTTCACTGCAACAGGATACGAACCCGAATGATCGGAAAACGCTCTAGGCGCGCGCCCGTCGCGGAATTAGCCAGCCACTGCCGGCTTCACCGCATGGGTCGCGATGAAGCACGGAGACATCAGCCAGGCGCCCGGCCTGTCCAAGAGGGCGTCGATCTCGTCGCTGTCGGCCTGGGGCAGGAAGCCCTTGGCGACCAGTTCGGGCAGGATGATGTGCAGGGTCTGGCGGTAGAGATCGCGGGCCGGGTTGTCCCCCGCCGCGCCGTTGAACAGCCGTGTCTCGCCCTCGACCGAAACGACCCGCAGCCCGAAATCCGCCAACTGGTTAGGCGCGCGCTGGCCCGTATACGGGTCGATGCCCTTGCGGCCGGCCCATTGGAAATAGGCCTGCCAGGCACGGCGCCAGACCGGGTGCGGATCGCTGAAGATGGGGTGGACGTCGGGCTCGATCATCAAGAGATGGCCGCCGGGGCGCAGCATGGCGCCGAGGTGCCTCAACGCCAGCTCGCGGTCCGGCACGTGGTGGTAGACCGAGCGCACGACGACCAGGTCGAACCGTTCCGTGTGGGTGGGTGGCTCGGTGATGTCGAGCCGTTCTGTCGTGATCCTGGGGTGGTCGATCTCATCGATGAAGGTCGTCTGCAGGTCCGTGCACAGCACGTCGCCGCCCTTGTCTAGCCGTTCAGCCAGCCACAGCGACACCGTGCCGATGCCGGCGCCGACCTCGAGGCAGTGCCAATCCGGCGACAGGCCCAGCCGGTCGAGCTGGTAGAAGGTGTAGGGATCGGTTATCTCAGCCAGCGCGGACAGCCGCGCCCGCTCTTGCTCGTCATACTCGGTGATCACGTAACGCATGAGCGACCTCCGGCGGTTTGGGCATGCCTCCTGTCGCCACGATCAGCAGGCACGCCTTGATACCGGTGTAGACCACCGGACCTGATCAGTCAGCCCCGGCATGCTTGCCCGGTGTCCAGCCGACGCCGCCGATCAGGCCTTCCGCCACCTTGCGCGGATAGTCCTCCAGGTCCGTCGCCAGGCTGTCGTTCCATCGGTTCAGATAGCCGAACAGCGCGACGCTGGCGGTGATTTCGACGATCTCGCTGTCGCTGAAATGCCTGGCCAGTTCGGCGAAGGTCGGATCGTCGACCTGGTTGGGGATGATCGAGGCCTTGAAGGCGTAGTCCAGGGCCGCCCGTTCGGCATCGGTGAACAGCGGGCTGTCCTGCCAGTCCCAGACGGCGGCGATCTTGTCGGCCGATGCCTCATAGATGCTGGACAGGTTGGCCATGTGCGCCTGGCAATAGCGGCAGCCGGCGGCCTGGCTGGCGATCAGGCTGACCAGCATCTTCAGCTCCTCACTGACCGTGCCCTTGTACAAGACGGCCTTGTTCAGCGCCATGAACGCCTCGGCGATGGCCGGGCGGCGCTGCATGGTCAGGATGCTGTTGGGGATGAAGCCGCGGGTTTCGCGATAATGCTCAAACCGCTCCTTGAGTTGCGGGTTGGTGTCGTAGGGCAGGGGTTTCAGATAGGCCATCGGGGCGGTTCTCCGGTGCGCGTCGGGTCGCCCGACAGCTTATCGGTGTTGTCGGCGATGATCCATGGAGGGCCGCCGCGTTTGCTCCGCTGCACTCAACGGAGCTGGAGCGGGCCGTTGATGCGCGCGGTTATCTCGGCGATGCGGGTCAGGCTTTGCAGGGTCGCCGGCAGGATGACCGCCGATTCCATGAACTCGTAGGAATAGGCCACGATCGAGAAGATCTGGCCGGGCGACGCGCCGCTCTGTGTCGCGGCGAACCACAGGTTGAAGCCCAGCATCGCCAGCAGCAGCGCGAAGACCAGGCCGTAGACCAGCGCCTCGGTATCGGAGATGCGCACCTCGTACCGGCGTAGGACCGACAGATGGTCGCGCAGCCGGGTCGGCACGCCGCTGACCAGCGCCGTCACCTGCTTTTCCGTCTGCCGGTTCAGCGCCCGGTTGAGCCTGAAGAACCGACCGCTGGACAGGCCGTAGACCAGCAGGACCGCCACGGTCGCGCCGCCGGCGGAGGCGGCGAGATACCCATGGAACGAGAACAGGACGATGACCGACGCGATCAGTTGAAGGGCCGCCGCCATGACCTGGGGCACGTCGGTTTCCAAAAAGTCGACCAGTTCGCGGCCCATGGTGAGGCGCGCGGTGACGGCGGAAACCGGCTTGCCGGCCGCCCGGTCGACGATGGCTTCGCCGAATGCGACGCGCATGGTGCCATAGGCGCGCGTGTCGTAGACCCGGCGCCCGGTCGCCAGGATCAGCAACGCGCCCATGGTGGCCATCAGCCAGACGAACGGTGTCCAGTCGCCGCCAAGCAAACCGTCGATCGAATGGCCGATCAGCAGGGGCAGGGCGGCCAGCGTCGCGGTTTCCAGGATGGTCAAGGCCCAGGTCACCGAGACGGGACGCCAGAAGACGCGCACCAGGCTGCCGAGGCTGAGGCGTGAGCCGAACATGATTGCGGTGCCGGTTGGCGGGTGAGGGGCTAATCCTTGCGCTGGTCCGTCAGCTTGCTTTCCGCCCAGCCCGGCGGGCCGAAGATGTGCATCCAGCGTTCACGCCAGGACCGGGCCCGCCACAGGTCGCGGAAGAAGTGCGGCAGTTCGGAGAACCAGACGACCAGCGGGTTGATGCTGTCGAAGTCGCGCTTCAGGCCGTAGCGGGGCCTTTCCTCCTCCGCCTGATAGGTGCCGAACAGCCGGTCCCAGATGATCAGGACGCCGCCATAGTTCTTGTCGAGATACTTGTCGTCGCAGCCATGATGCACCCGGTGGTTGGCCGGCGTGTTCAAGACCCGGTCCAGCACGCCCAGCTTGCCGATCAGTTCCGTATGGATCCAGGTCTGGTAGGCCAGCACCGCAATGATGCCGAACAAGACCAGCGGGGGCGGGAAGCCGAGCAGGACCAGCGGCAGGTGGAAGACCGCCGAAACCACGCCCTCCATCGGGCCGAAGCGGACCGCGACGCTGATATTCATGAAGCGCGACGAGTGGTGGACGGCGTGCTGGGTCCAAAACAGCCGTACCTGATGGGAGACGCGGTGTTCCCAGTAGTAGACAAAGTCGCAAGCGAGCAGGGTCAGCAGCAGCGTCCAGACCGTGATCGGCAGGGTCCAGGTCACCAGCGTCTCGGCGACGAAGACATAGCCGACATAGGCGAACGAGAGCACGAAGGTCTCGATCAGCACGACGGGGATCAGGGTCGAGATGCTGGCGCCCATGTCGCCAAGGCCGCGCCAGCGGAGCGATCTGGCGAACAGGCCCTTGACGATCTCGATGCCGAGGATCGCGGCGCCGATGATGAAGAAGGCATCTTCGAAACTGACGCCGAGTTGGGTGATCTGGTCGGCCGTCATGGTCGTTTCCTCTCGGCGCCGCCCGTGCCCAGGCCATGCGTCAGGGTGCGCCAGGCGAGGTCCGCCGCCTGGGCGTGGGTCGCCTCGCCGGCGCGCACGCTTTCCCAGGCGGCGTAGAGCAGGTGATCGAACGCCTGGGTGATCCAGGCGGTGGGCACGGCGGGGTCGAACAGGCCCTCTGCCTTTGCGCCCTCGACCATCTCCCTGGTTTCGTCCATCTGGCGCTGGAATTCCGCCGCGATCTCGGGGTCGTCGTCGACCGGCTCTCGCGACAGAAAGCCGTGGCGGTCACCCAGCGGGATCAGGACCGTCAGCATCCGGCGGAAGGCGTCTTCATAAGATCGCGCGTCCGCGCAGGCCGCCTCCGCCGCCGCGTCCATCTCTTCGATCGCGGTCAGGGCCAGGGCGCGGATCAAGGCCTCGCGGGTGGCGAAATGGCGGTGCAGGGTGGCCCGGCCGACACCGGCCCGCTCAGCGACTTGGGCCAGCGCGGCGCTGGGGTCGCGGCTAAGGACATCGAACGCCGCCTCGACGATCGCGTCCCTGGTGGAAGGGCGTAGGGGATTTGGCATGAGACAAATATGTCTCATTTGAGATTGATTTCAATATCTGTTTGACACTAGGTCCTGTCGGCCATTGAGCGCGGATGGGCGTGACCTCGGCCGATGTGCTGTTCGCCACGTGGCAGGCGAGCCTGCTGGCTGAGGGCCTGGCGCTGATCTTGGCTCAGTGCATCTGGCATCTCGACGTTCTTGCCGTTTGCCGCACCTTGCGCGTAACTGAAGCGCAATTGCGTTCAAAGGACCCGACATGACCAGCGACCCCATAAGCGTTCTGATCTGGAACGAGAATGTGGACGAGACGCGCAAGCCCGAGGTGCGGGCCGTCTATCCGGACGGCATCCATGGGGCGTTGGCGAAGGCGTTCGAGCGGGACGGGCGGTTCGCGGTCAAGACGGCGACGATGGATGAGGAAGAATGCGGGCTGTCGGAGGACGCGCTGGTTGGCTGCGATGTCTTGATGTGGTGGAGCCATCATGCGCATGAGGCGGTGCCCGACACGATCGTGGAGCGGGTGCGGCGGCATGTGCTGGACGGGATGGGGCTGATCGTCCTGCATTCGGCGTTCATGTCGAAGATCTTCAAGGCGCTGATGGGCACCTCGTGCGAGCTGAAATGGCGCAATGCGGGTGAGAAAGAACGGCTGTGGGTCGTCGCGCCCGGCCATCCGATCGTCGAAGGGTTGGGCGAGCGCATCGAGCTGGCCCAGGAAGAGATGTATGGCGAGCCGTTCGACGTGCCGCCGCCCGACGAGCTGGTGTTCGTGAGCTGGTTTCAGGGCGGCGAGGTGTTTCGGTCCGGCTGTTGCTATCGACGGGGCCGGGGCCGCGTGTTCTATTTCCGCCCCGGGCACGGGACCTATCCGACCTATTGGAACCCGCAAGTGCAAACGACGCTGCGGAATGCCGCTCTCTGGGCCGCACGCCGAGCCGCGCGGATCGACGGCCCACCGACCCGGTTCGGCCAGCACGCGCCGCTTGAGCCGCTGGGCTGAGGCTTCAGCCGCCTGCGGCGGGTCGGATCGAGGCTAAAAGGCCAGCCTGAGATAGCCCTGGACCTGGTTGGCGGTGGTGCCGTCGCCGAAGCGGCCGCCATAGCCGACGCCGAGGGTGAGGTTCTCGGCCAGGCCAACCTCGACGGCG
>JANQGH010000007.1 GCA_028277405.1 Alphaproteobacteria bacterium
AGGGCTGTCGGCCGCCAGGGGGGGCGGGTCCGTCGTCCGGCCGTCGCTTGCTACGAGATCCAATGCAGCTCTGATCACGGGTTGCTCCATTCCAGGAAATCGGCTCAGGACAGCTTGCCCAGCATGCCCTGCTCTGGGGCCTTGCCGCCCAGCGCGCGCGAGATGGTGGTCGTGTTGTGGTCGATCATGCCGAGATAGGTGCCCTGATAGGTGCCGGGCGCGCCCATGGCGTCGGAGAACAGCTCGCCGCCGATCGCCACCGCGTGGCCCCTGGCCGCGGCGCCCTCGATCAACGCCCGGATGTTGCGGTCGGAGACCGAGCTTTCGATGAACACGGCCCGGATGTCGCGCGCAACCAGCATGTCCACCAGCTCGGCGATGCGCTTGAGGCCGGCCTCGCTTTCGGTCGAGATGCCCTGGATGCCCATCACCTCGAAGCCATAGGCCGAGCCGAAATAGTTGAAGGCGTCGTGCGCGGTCAGCAGCACCCGGCTCTCCACCGGTACGGACGACAGGACCTGCGTCGTGTAGTTCGCAAGCTCGCGCAGCTCGGCCAGGTGACCCGCGGCGTTGGCGCGCAGCTTCGCCTCGTTCTCGGGGCGCGCCGCGATCAGGGCGTCGCGGACCGTGAGCACCACCCGCGACCAGAGGTTCGGGTTCATCCAGACGTGCGGATCGAACTTGTCGGCATAGTCGTCATGGCCGATCAGCATGTTCTTAGGGAGAGATTCGGCGACCGCCACGACGGTCTTCTTCTTTGCAAGCTGGCGCAGGAAGTCCTCCATCTGGGCTTCCAGATAGAGGCCGTGCCAGAGCACCAGGTCGGCCTTGGAGAGCGCCACGATGTCGGTGCGCGTCTGGCGGTAGGCGTGCGGATCGACGCCGGGACCCATCAGCGCCTTGACCGACACCAGATCGCCGCCGACCTGCCGCGCGACGTCGGCGATCATGCCCGTCGTGGCGACGATAGTGAGCCGCTTGTCGGCGGCTGAAACCCGGTCAGTGCCGCCCAGCGCCACCAGGGCGAGGACGGCCAAACCGATCATCCACCTGGCAACACGAAACCCCGACATGCCGCACCCGCCTCCTGCTCTTGCGATTTAATTGCATTAAAGAGCAAAGGGCGCAGCCGTCAAGTGCTATTGCAAATTATTTGCAACTACATCGGGGCCTGCCTAGCAAGCCGACGCCCTATCGCTTCCAGACGATCGTGGGCGGGGCGCCCCTTTGCCGAGCCGGGGCGCGGCGGATTTCGCTCTCGGCCGCGTCATAAGGACTTGAACATCCGGGAGATTTCCTGCCTCCTTCTGGATTAAGGGACGCGAAATCCGGCAGGCGCAGAATGGACGAGTTTTCCCCGGCTCGGCACCAGGGGCCAAGCCAGCGCCGCAACCACAGTCGTCCACAGGCCCTAGGGAGGGGACTGCATGAGCCATCTATTTGAAAATTATTACAAAATGCCTGATGGCACCATCAAGCAGGTCAATCCCCTCACGGGCACGGCCGTGTGGACCGTTCCCGGGCGCGGCAACAAGCCCATCACCAACGTCATCCCGTCCACCGCGAGCGAGATCGAGCACCGCACGCCGGAAGACTATTGCAGCTTTTGCGAGAAGCACCGGCTCAGAACGCCGCCGGAAAAGGCGCGGCTGGTCCAGCTCGATGGCAAGCACACGATCCTGAAAGGCGTCCTGGCCGAGAATCTCGACGACACCGATGCCGAGTTCAGGCGGATTCCCAATCTGTTCGAGATCGTCTCCTTCGACTATTGGGCCCGGAACTACAACTACGAACTGACACCGGAGCGCGAACGGCACAAGAACCTCTATCTGTCCTCCTCGGCGGGCGTGCAGCATGTCGTCGATGTGATCAACTTCAAGCTGCAGTCCTCCGGCCACAGCGAGCAGCAGATCAAGGAGCTCAGCCTGGAGTCGAAGCTGCAGATGGCCAACGCGTTCTTCGCCGGCGGCCATGAGCTGATCGTCGCCCGCCACCACTATCGGCCCAACGCCACATATGACGTCGAATTGTATTCGTCAGGCGAAATGACGCCGGAGGAGCATTTCCGCTATTTCATGTTCACGATCGAAGCGATGAAGGACATCGTCGAGAACAACCGCTACGTCCGCTATATCAGCGTCTTTCAGAACTGGCTGGCGAGCGCCGGCGCCTCGTTCGACCATCTGCACAAGCAGCTTGTGGCCATCGACGAATGGGGCGTGGCCATCGAGCGCGAGCTTCTGAACTACCGAAACGACAACAATGTCTACAACGACAAGGTGGTCAATTTCGCCAGCTACCACAATCTCGTCTTTGCCGAGAACGAGTATGCGATCGCCTTCGCCGAAGTGGGGCGCCGCTACCCCACGATCGCGATCTATTCCAAGAGCGAGCGGGCGATGCCGCAAGAGCACACCAAGGAAGAGGTGCGGGGGATGAGCGACATCGTTCATGCCTGCCACGCCGCCATGGGCAGCCAGATCCCCTGCAACGAGGAGTGGTTCTACAGCCCCGTCGATTGCCGCGACAACATCCCCTGGCACATCACCATCCGCTGGCGCACCGTCAACCCGGCCGGCTTCGAGGGGGGCACGCGCATCTATGTCAATCCGGTGAGCCCGGACGATCTGCGCGACAAGATGATCCCGCGGCTGTCGGAGCTGAAGAAGGACGGCAAGATCGAGGACTTCCCGATCGCCGCCGAGTGCCCCGCCAAGCCGAACAGCCTGCGCTACGTCGCCGGCCACAAGGACGATCAGCGGGCCTGAGCTGGGACGGCGGCGGCGCGGCCGGAGTCCGGCTGATTGGTTGGCGGTCTTGGAACATTCTGCTGTGTGCCAGGAGTGGACTTCCGGCGGACACCCATCGAAAGTCCCCTAGGTCCAAGGAGCGATCCTCTGACCAGCCGCTACACGCACATTGCTATGATCTCTCCGGGTTGTGACTCATGATCGCCATCCCGGTCGTTCTGCAAGTGTCCTTTTTCGTGCAGTGCAAATCAAATACCTGGCGCTCAGACTTTCCTATTGCCAGGAACTTTGTCTTGGCTTTGTCGGCGCGAAGCATGCCAAGCGATGAGTAATTTATTGCTTTTATTGGAAATCGTGACTATGGTTCAATGGAATAGATCATTAGGTGTTAGTATTCTGGAAATTTAAACAAAAGAACGAGAACTGGAATGGCCAGTCGCTTGCGTTCTCCTGGACTGGGTCCGATTGTCGGCCATACCACTGATAAGACGGCTCGTATTTGGGTTCGCGCCGACCAGGAAAGCGATATTTCCTTCGAAGACCAGGTCAGGACAGTTTCGGTTTTGGGCATCTTCAGGGAAGACGGCAAGAGGTTGGCCCCCGTGCCCTGCTTCTACTTCCGCCTGCAACGGGAATTCGCGCGGACTGGAAGAATCTTCTTAGGTCACGATGAGGTCCGTTGGCGCAACGCACCCTATCCCTTGAAACCCGACACGAGTTACGAGATCCGGGTTGGCATCTTGGTTCTTGATGATCCGGCGCCGCACTTCGAGGACATGTCTGATGACGATCTCGCCCGCCGGCTGCCAGATCCTGAAGTTTGGGCCGAAGATTTGGAGGATCTACCCGACGCTCATTCTACGGCCTCATTCCGCACGTTTCCGGTCGAAGGCCAGGACGGGGATACGCTTGACTTCTTGCTGGGATCTTGCAGGTACCCCGGTCTGCTCTGGAAGGTCCGCCACTCGGACAGGATATTTGGACCAATGGCGCGCTTGGTATCCCGGAGAGACGGTCCGCGATTCGTGTTGATGGTCGGCGATCAGATTTACGCCGATGCCTTTAATCGTCATTTGCCTTTGGTGCGCGCGGATACTTATGAAGAATTTCAAGAGCGCTATATTTCGGCTTACAGTTCAAGAAATATGCGCCGGCTCATGAGCCGGGTGCCGACTTATATGATCTTGGACGATCATGAAATCGAAGACAATTGGAGCCAGGACCGTATCCGCCGCAACTCGAAGCATATGTTGTTCACCCTCGCGATCGATGCCTACCTCAGTTACCAGTGGAGCCATGGGCCGCGCACCCATGGCAAACGGCTCTATTACCAGTTCGGATACGGTGCCTTCCCTTTTTTTGTTCTCGATACTCGGACCCAGCGCTACTACGAGGGTCCAGAAGGAGATTTGACGGACAATCATCTTCTCGGACGGCCCACCCTGCCGGGGGCGCCCCCGGGTCAGCTCAAGAGACTGACTGACTGGCTCGTCGAGCAACAGACGACGCGAGGGAATGTGCCCAAGTTCATCGTGTCGCCGACCGTATTTGTGCCAAATCCAATGTCGGCGCGACAGACCGCCTCGGACGAAAATAAGGAGCAAAGCGATTCATGGCCGGGCTTTCCTCTGACCCGCGAGGCCTTGTTGCGCTCTATCGTGGATGATCAGGTCCAAAACGTCGTGTTCCTGTCCGGCGACATTCACTGCGCCAACGTCACCAGGATTGAGTTCGAAGGGAGCGCGGCGGCCCGCAAGCTCAAAGCATTTTCCGTCACGTCATCCGCGTTTTATTGGCCGTTCCCGTTTGCCGATGGCGAACCTTCCGATTACGTGCACGACTCGCGCGAACCGGACCAGATGGACACCTTTACTTTCCGCGATTCCGCAGACCGGACGATCACCATGGACTATCGCGCCGATGGCTTCACGCAAGATGACAATTTCTGCCGACTGAATGTCGACAGGGCGAACCATTCACTGCGGGTTAGAACTTATGACCGCAGAGGCAACGTCATTCGCGAAGAAGACGAGACGGGCAGGCTTCGAAGGCTCGACATGAGGCTTGCACTTGAGCCTTGGTGATGACTCGGGAGGTGGCTTGACTGCGCCGAGCATGACATTTCGCCAAGCGATGTCGGGCCCACCATACCCGGCGAGAGCCACCCAAAGGCAGGTACCGCGGCGGGACGCTCTCTCTGCTCTATGGGAAGAGGGACCCGCCCCCTAGCGCGTCGGCACCGGCACGTCGCCCTGATAGTCGTAGAAGCCGCGGTTGGCCTTGCGCCCCAGCCAGCCGGCCTCGACATATTTGACCAGCAGCGGACAGGGCCGGTACTTGGAGTCGGCGAGGCCCTCATAGAGCACCTGCATGATCGA
>JANQGH010000064.1 GCA_028277405.1 Alphaproteobacteria bacterium
GGAGCTGATCGCGCCGATCGCGATGGATGAGGGCCTGCGCTTCGCCATCCGCGAGGGCGGCCGCACCGTCGGCGCCGGCGTCGTCGCCTCCATCGTCGAATAAGCAGCGACGCTAGTCGTTTTGGATCATGGGGCCGCCGGTGTGAACCACCGGCGGCCCTTTGCATTGAGAAATCGCCGAAAACGGCGAAAAAAGACGCGCAATCGGCTTGACGCGGACGGTTCAAATCCGTACATCAACGCCTCGTTAGGGATTGGCTGTAGGCCGGCGTGGCGCCGGGTTAGACGCAGTCCTGGTGTTTCGTGATCGGCCAGCCTTGGGCAGCCGACCACGCGATGTCAGCCCTCACGCCGGAGCGTGGGGGATTTTTTGTGGTTGAGGACGGTCGCATCGGCGACCAGGGCTGAGCACAGCCCGATCGTTCGACATCCATTCCCTGATTTGCCGTCGCGGCCAGAATTGGCCGTGGCAACAGACTGTTCGCGATGTGCTGTCCGACGCTCCGGTCCGGTTCCGCACCTCTCGATCGAAGACAAGGGTCCGAACTTATGGACAGTCAGAATATTCGCATACGCCTGAAGGCGTTCGATCACCGCGTCCTGGATCAGTCCACGACCGAGATCGTGAACACCGCCCGGCGCACCGGCGCCGATGTGCGTGGCCCGATCCCGCTGCCGACGCGCATCGAGCGATACACGGTGCTGCGGTCGCCGCACATCGACAAGAAGTCGCGCGAGCAGTTCGAAATCCGCACGCACAAGCGCTTGCTGGACATCGTCGAACCGACGCCGCAGACCGTCGATGCGCTGATGAAGCTTGACCTGGCGTCCGGCGTGGACGTCGAGATCAAGCTTTAAGGGGCGGCGCCATGCGTACCGGAGTAATCGCCCGCAAGCTGGGCATGACCCGCGTCTTCGACGCCGAAGGTCAGCACGTGCCCGTCACCGTGTTGCATGTCGATGGCTGTCAGGTCGTCGCCGTGCGCAACCAGGACAAGGATGGCTACATCGCTCTCCAGCTCGGCGCCGGCAAGCCGAAAGTGTCCAACGTTTCCAAGCCAATGCGCGGCCACTTCGCCAAGGCGAAGGTGGAACCGAAGCGCAAGCTGGTGGAATTCCGCGTCAGCGAGGACGCGCTCTTGAATGTCGGCGACGAGCTGATTGCCGACCATTTCCTCGCCGGTCAGCATGTAGACGTCATCGGCACCTCGATCGGTAAGGGCTTCGCCGGTGCCATGAAGCGGCACAATTTCGGCGGCCTGCGCGCCAGCCACGGCGTCTCGATCTCGCACCGTTCCCACGGTTCGACCGGTAACAGCCAGGACCCGGGCAAGGTCTTCAAGGGCAAGAAGATGGCGGGCCATATGGGCGACCGCCGCGTCACCGTCCAAAACCTCACCGTCGTGTCGACCGATGTCGATCGCGGTTTGATCCTGGTGCGCGGCGCCGTGCCGGGCTCGGAGGGGTCCTGGGTTCTCGTGCGCGATGCCAAAAAGCATCCGCTGCCGAGCGACGCGCCGATGCCGGGCAGTGTCCGTCAAGCGGCGGCCGATGAGCCGGAGCCCGAAGCGGAAGAGGTGACCGCAGAGGCCGCCGAAGCCGACGAAGTCGCGCCGGAGGCTGTGGAAGCGGCGTCCGAAGGCGCGGCCGAAGCGCCCGACACCGCGTCTCACGATGCGGCCGATAAGAAGGACGCGTAAGCCATGAAACTCTCCGTCAAGACGCTCGATAACAAGAGCGCCGGCGAGATCGAGCTGAGCGCCGAGATCTTCGGCCTAGAGCCGCGCGCCGATCTGTTGCAGCGCATGGTCACCTATCAGTTGGCCAAACGCCGCGCCGGCACCCACAAGACAAAGGGCATCGGCGAGATCCAGGGCACGACCGCCAAGCCGTTCCGTCAGAAGGGCACCGGCCGCGCGCGGTCGGGCAGTTTGCGCGCCTCGCAGTATCGCGGTGGTGCGACGACCTTCGGCCCGGTGGTGCGCAGCCACGCGGTGGACATGCCCAAGAAGGTACGCAAGCTGGCCTTGAAGCACGCCCTGTCGGCCAAGGCGGCCAGCGGCGAACTGATGGTCGTCGACGCGGCCGACGTGAAGTCTCACAAGACCAAGGATCTGGCGGCCAAGCTGGACAAGCTTGGCATCACCTCGGCCCTCTTCGTCGATGGTGATGAGGTCAGCCAGCAGTTCGACCTCGCGGCCCGGAACCTGCCGACCGTCGATGTGCTGCCGGAGGCCGGGGCCAACGTTTACGACATCTTGCGCCGCGACACGCTGGTCCTGACCAAGGCGGCGGTGGCCAAGCTTGAGGAGCGGCTGAAATGAGCGCGCGCAAGGCAATCGGCCCGATCAGCAAGGAGCGGATGTACGACATCATCCGTAGCCCGGTGATCACCGAAAAATCCACCCTGATCACCCAGTTCAACCAGGTGACTTTCCGGGTGCCGATGGACGCCACCAAGCCCGAGATCAAGCAGGCCGTCGAAGGCCTGTTCGAGGTCAACGTGACCGGCGTCAACACGCTGATCCAGAAGGGCAAGACCAAGCGTTTTCGCGGCATCAAGGGCCGTCGTTCGGATACGAAAAAGGCGATCGTGACGTTGGCCGAGGGCCAGCAGATCGACGTTTCCACGGGGGTCTAAGCCATGGCGTTGAAGACATTCAATCCGGTCTCCGCCGGCTTGCGCGAACTGGTCATCGTCGATCGGTCGGGCCTGCACAAGGGCGACCCGGTCAAGAAGCTGACCAGCGGCCTCACCAAGAAGGGCGGCCGCAACAACACGGGCCGGATCACGGCGCGGCGCATTGGCGGCGGCCACAAGCGGGCCTATCGCCTGATCGACTTCAAGCGCCGCAAGTTCGATGTTCCTGCGACGGTCGAGCGGCTGGAGTACGACCCCAACCGTACCGCCTTCATCGCCCTGATCCGCTATGAGGACGGCGAGCAGGCCTATATCCTGGCCGCGCAGCGTCTGGCGGTCGGCGATCAGGTGATCGCTGGCGAAAAGACCGACGTGAAGCCGGGCAATGCGATGCCGCTGCGCTCGGTGCCGATCGGCACGATCGTGCACAATGTCGAGCTGAAGCCCGGCAAGGGCGGCCAGATCGCACGGTCGGCCGGCACCTACGCCCAGCTGGTGGGCCGCGACCTGGCCTATGCCCAGCTGAAGCTGTCCTCGGGCGAGCTGCGCGTCGTGCGCGGCGAGTGCATGGCCTCGATCGGCGCGGTCTCCAACCCGGATCAGGCCAACACCAAGAAGGGCAAGGCCGGGCGCAAGCGCTGGGCGGGCAAGCGTCCGTCGGTGCGCGGCGTGGCCATGAACCCGGTCGATCACCCGCATGGCGGCGGCGAGGGCCGCACCTCGGGCGGTCGCCATCCGGTCACCCCCTGGGGCAAGCCGACCAAGGGCCGGCGCACGCGCAGCAACAAGGCGACGGACAAGTACATTATCCGTCGTCGCCACAAGAAGTAGTCGGAGGTCGCCTGATGGCACGTTCCGTTTGGAAGGGTCCGTTTGTCGACGGCTATCTGCTGAAGAAGGCAGAGGCCGCGCGCTCATCCGGCCGCAATGAGATCATCAAGATCTGGGCACGGCGCTCGACCATCCTGCCCCAGTTCGTCGGCCTGACCTTTGGCGTTTACAACGGCCACAAGTTCCTGCCGGTGCTGGTGAACGAGAATATGGTCGGCCACAAATTCGGCGAGTTCGCGCCGACCCGGACCTATTACGGCCACGCGGCCGATAAGAAGGCGAGAAGGAAGTAGGCGATGGGCAAGGCATCTGCACCCCGCAAGCTCGCCAGCAACGAGGCCCGCGCGGTGGCCCGGGTGGTCCGGTCCAGCCCGCAAAAGCTGAACCTGATCGCGGGCCTGATCCGCGGCAAGGCAGCCGATCGCGCGCTCGCCGACCTGTCCTTTTCCAAACGGCGGGTCGCGGCTGACGTGAAGAAGGTTCTGCAGTCCGCGATCGCGAACGCGGAGAACAACCATCAGCTCGATGTCGACCGCCTGTATGTGGCTGAAGCCTATGTGGGCAAGAGCCTGACGATGAAGCGGTTCCGGGCCCGCGCGCGGGGCCGGGTCGGCCGGATCGTCAAGCCCTGGTCCAATCTGACGGTGATCGTGCGCGAGCGTGAGGAGACGGCGTAACCATGGGTCAAAAAGTCAATCCGATCGGACTGCGGTTGGGCATCAACCGCACCTGGGATTCGCGCTGGTTCGCCGGCAAGGATTATGCCGACCTGCTGCACCAGGATCTGGAGCTGAAGCGCTATCTGCAAAAGCGCCTGTCCCAGGCCGGTTTGAGCCGCATCGTCATCGAGCGCCCCGCCAAGCGCGCCCGCGTGACGATCTATTCGGCGCGGCCCGGCGTGGTGATCGGCAAGAAGGGCGCGGACATCGAAAAGCTGCGCCAGGACCTGGCCAAGATGACCGGCGGCGACGTGACCTTGAACATCGTCGAGATCCGCAAGCCGGAGATCGATGCCCAACTGGTCGCGGAGAACATCGCCAACCAGTTGGAGCGCCGGGTCGCCTTCCGCCGCGCCATGAAGCGGGCCGTTCAGAACGCCATGCGCCTGGGCGCCCTGGGCATCCGTATCAATTGCGGCGGCCGTTTGGGCGGCGCTGAAATCGCCCGCACCGAATGGTATCGCGAGGGTCGGGTGCCGCTGCACACCCTGCGCGCCGATGTTGATTACGGCATGGCGACCGCGCACACGACCTACGGCACCTGTGGCGTCAAGGTCTGGGTGTTCCGGGGCGAGATCATGGCGCACGACCCGATGGCGCACGAAAAGCGTTTGGCCGACCAGGCCCCCAGCCGCCAGGGCTCGGGCCGGGACGCCGCGTAAAGGTAGAGACGAACGATGCTGAGTCCAAAGCGCACAAAGTACCGCAAGCAGTTCAAGGGCCGGGTTAAGGGCACCGCCAAGGGCGGCACGGACCTTAACTTTGGGGCCTATGGCCTGAAGGCGGTTGGCCCTGCCCGTATCACGGCGCGCCAGATCGAAGCGGCCCGGCGCGCGATCACCCGTCATATCCGCCGTCAGGGCCGGGTGTGGATCCGCATCTTCCCGGACGTGCCGGTCAGCCAGAAGCCGGCCGAGGTGCGTATGGGCAAGGGCAAGGGCTCGCCGGAATACTGGATGGTGCGGGTCAAGCCGGGCCGCATCATGTTCGAACTCGACGGTGTGCCGGCGGACCTGGCGCGTACGGCGTTTGAATTGGCCTCGGCCAAGCTGCCGGTGCCAACCAAGTTCGTCGCCCGCATGGGCGAGGGGAGTTAACGGTCATGAAAGCCGAGGATCTACGCGCCAAGACCGACAGCGAGCTGGAAGACGAGTTGGTCGCGCGCAAGAAGGAGCAGTTCAATCTGCGTTTCCAAAAGGCCAACGGCCAGCTGGAGAACACCGCCGCCATGAAGCAGGCGCGGCGCACGGTGGCGCAGATCAAGACCATCATGGCGGAACGCGCGGCCGACGCCGCGACCGCCGAGTAGGAAGGGCAAGGCAATGCCGAGACGTGTGCTGACCGGCAGGGTCGTCTCCGACAAGGCCGACAAGACCATCGTGGTCTTGGTCGAGCGTCGGCTGATGCACCCGGTCTACAAGAAGTTCATCAAGCGCTCCAAACGGTATCAGGCGCACGACGCGGCCAACGCCTTCAAGGTTGGGGACACGGTACGCATCGTCGAGACCGCGCCGATCTCCAAGACCAAGCGCTGGATGGTGTTGGTCGACGAGGCCGCCGGCGACACCGCAGCGGCGTAAGGGAGCCAAGTCAATGATTCAGATGCAAACCAACTTGGACGTGGCCGACAACTCCGGCGCGCGCCGGGTGCAGTGCATCAAGGTGCTGGGCGGGTCCAAGCGTCGCTCCGCCTCGGTCGGCGACGTGGTCGTCGTCTCCGTAAAGGAGGCGATTCCGCGCGGTCGCGTGAAAAAGGGCGATATCCATCGCGCCGTGATCGTGCGCACCGCGAAAGAGATCCACCGCCAGGACGGCACGTCGATCAAGTTCGACGGCAACGCCGCCGTCTTGATCAGCAAGCAGAACGAGCCGATCGGCACCCGCATCTTCGGCCCGGTCACGCGTGAGCTGCGCGCCAAGCGGTTCATGAAGATCATCAGCCTGGCACCGGAGGTGCTGTGATGGGAACGGTAGGCAGGGTGAAGCCCAAGCTGAAGGTCAAAAAGGGCGACAAAGTCGTCGTCCTGACCGGCCGCGACAAGGGCAAGCAGGGCGAGATCCTGAAGGTCATGCCCTCGGACAACCGGGTGATCGTGCAGGGTGTGAACATGACCACGCGCCATGTGCGCCCGTCAGCCCAGTCGCAGGGCGGGATCGAGCAGAAGGAATCGGCCATCCACGTGTCCAACGTGGCCCATATCGATCCCAAGTCCGGCTCGGCCACCCGCGTGGGTTACCGCACGCTGGAAGATGGTCGCAAGGTTCGCTACGCGAAGGCGTCCGGCGAAGTCATTGATTTGTGAGCGCAATCATGGCCAGGCTTAAAGAGCATTATGAAGAGACGGTAAGGCCGAGCCTTTCGGAGGAGTTCTCGTACAAGAACCCGATGGAAGTGCCGAGGCTGGACAAGATCGTCATCAATATGGGCGTCGGCGAGGGTGTCGGCGACAACAAGGCGGTTTCGTCCGCCGTGCAGGATCTGACCGCGATTTCCGGTCAGAAGCCGGTGGTCACGAAGGCCAAGAAGTCGGTCGCGGCCTACAAGCTGCGCGAGGGCATGACCATCGGCTGCAAGGTGACCTTGCGCCGGGACCGGATGTACGAGTTTCTCGATCGTCTGGTGAACATCGCGCTGCCGCGCGTCCGCGATTTTCGCGGCCTGTCGGAAAAGAGCTTCGACGGTGGCGGCAACTACTCGATGGGCATCAAAGAACAGATCGTGTTTCCGGAGATCGACTACGACACGGTCGACCGGGTGCGCGGCATGGACATCATCATCGTGACGACGGCGAAGACCGATCAGGAAGCGAAGGCGCTGTTGCGCGGCTTCAACTTCCCGTTCGTCAACTAACGGTCGGAAGGGCAGAACATGGCCAAGATGAGCGCCGTTGAACGCAACAAAAAGCGCCAGCGACTGGTGAACCGGTACGCCGCCAAGCGCGCCGCCCTGAAGGCGATCGCGGATGACAAGTCGGTGTCCGCCGAGGAGCGGTTCAACGCGTATCAGAAGCTGTCGAAATTGCCGCGCAACGCATCGCCGACCCGGCTGCACAACCGGTGCGAGGTCACCGGCCGGCCGAAGGCGTATTACCGGCGGTTCAAGGTGAGCCGCATTGCGCTGCGCGAGTTGGCCTCGTCCGGGCAGATCCCGGGCATGGTCAAGTCGAGTTGGTAGGAGGATTGGGCATATGTCGCTAAGCGATCCCCTGGGCGATCTGTTGTCGCGCATCCGCAACGGTCAGCGGGCGGGCAAGTCGGTCGTCGAAAGCCCGGCTTCGAAGCTCCGCGCCAACGTGCTGGAGGTGTTGAAGCGGGAAGGCTATATCCGCGGCTATTCGCGCGAAGACGTGCGAACCGGTATCGCCAACCTGCAGATCGAGCTGAAGTACCATGAGGGGCAGCCGGTGATCCGCCGCATCGACCGCGTGTCGACGCCGGGCCGCCGTGTCTATTCCCGGATCAAGGACCTGCCGACCTATTATAACGGGTTGGGCATTCGGATCCTGTCGACGCCGCGTGGCGTCATGTCCGACGTCGAGGCCCGCGCCGCCAATGTCGGTGGCGAGGTCTTGTGCGAAGTCTTTTAGAGGAACTGGACTGATGTCCCGTATCGGCAAACTTCCGGTGACCGTGCCGCAAGGCGTGGAACTGAAGGTCGACGGCCAGGAGGTCACGGCCAAGGGCAAGCGCGGCCAACTGCAACTCCTGGTCAACAGCGAGATCGCGGTCGCCCAGAATGACGGCCAGGTCTCGGTCGAGCCGCGCTCGAACTCGCGCCAGGCCCGCATCATGTGGGCGACGACCCGCACGCTGATCAACAACATGGTGGTCGGCGTCAGCGACGGCTTCACCAAGAAGCTGGAGATCAACGGCGTCGGCTATCGCGCCCAGGTGCAAGGCAAGGATTTGGTCCTGCAACTTGGTTTCAGCCATGAGGTGCGGTACCCGATCCCCGACGGGATCGAGATCAAGTGCGAGCGGCCGACGGCGATCGAGGTTTCCGGGCACGACAAGCAGAAGGTCGGCCAGGTGGCGTCCGAGATCCGCAGTTGGCGCCCGCCGGAGCCTTTCAAGGGCAAGGGCGTGAAGTACGAAGACGAAACCATCCTTCGCAAGGAAGGTAAGAAGAAGTAGGGCCTGGAAAGCGATGCTGACGACCAAACGACTTCGCGATCGGCGCACGCAGCGCAACCGCAATCGGCTGCGCAAGCTGGGCCGGCTGCGCCCGCGGTTGAGTGTGTTCCGCTCATCCAAACAGATCTATGTCCAGCTGATCGACGATACGGCCGGGCGAACCCTTGCCGCTGCCTCCAGCGTCGAGAAGGATCTCCGCGACAGCCTGAAGACCGGTGCCGACATCGATGCGGCCAAGGCGGTCGGCAAGCGCATCGCGGAGCGGGCCAAGGAGGCGGGCGTGACCAAGGTGGTGTTCGACCGCGGCGGCTATCTCTATCACGGTCGGGTCAAGGCCCTGGCCGATGCGGCCCGCGAAGGCGGGCTGGACTTTTAGGAAGGGGCCTGAGACATGGCACGCATGCAGCGCGAAGATCGGCGCGAAGACAGCGATCTGATCGAAAAGCTGGTCGGCATCAACCGGGTGGCCAAGGTCGTCAAGGGTGGCCGGCGCTTCGGCTTCGCGGCCATCGTCGTCGCCGGTGACGGGCGCGGTCGGGTCGGCTTCGGCTCCGGCAAGGCGCGCGAGGTGCCCGAGGCGATCCGCAAGGCGACCGAGCAGGCCAAGCGCAGCATGATCCGTGTGCCCCTGCGCGAGGGCCGGACCCTGCACCACGACAAGAAAGGCCGATTCGGCGCCGGCCAGGTGCTGCTGCGCGCGGCCCCGGCGGGTACCGGCATCATCGCCGGCGGCCCGATGCGCGCCATCTTCGAGGCGCTGGGCGTGCAGGATGTGGTCGCCAAGTCGATCGGTTCGTCCAACCCGCACAATATGATCAAGGCGACGTTCGAGGCGCTCAAGACCATCGAGGGCCCGCGGGCGGTTGCCGCGCGTCGCGGCAAGAAGGTCAGCGAACTGTCCGGCCGGCCGCCGAAGGCCGAGGCGGCCAACGATGCCGAGGCCGAGACCAAGGAGGCCGCGAATGGCTGAGGAAACCAAGGCAGCGGACGCGCCGGCTGACGAGAAGCCGGCGCCGGCGAAGAAGCCTGCCGCCCGGAAGCCGGCCGCGAAAGCCGAAGCAGCCCCGAAGGCTGCGCCAAAGAAGCCGGCGGCCAAGGCTTCGACGAAGGTTGCCGCTGCCAAGCCGAAGGCCAAGAAGGCCGGCCCGACGGTGACGGTGACCCAGACCGGCAGCCCGATCGGCCGCCAGTCCTATCAGCGCAAGACGCTGATTGGCTTGGGCTTGAACAAGATGAACCGGACGCGCGAGCTTGAAGACACGCCTGCCGTCCGGGGCATGATCGAAAAGGTGAAGCATCTGGTTCGGGTCGAACAGCAAGGCTGAGGCCGCTGAGGACAAGCGATGGGATTCGGGCTTTAGGCCAATGCCGCCCACAGGTCCCCGTAAGGAATGAATGTCATGAAACTCAACGATCTTCGCGACAATGACGGCGCCCGCAAGGCGCGGACCCGGGTCGGTCGGGGCATCGGATCGGGCAAGGGCAAGACGGCCGGTCGCGGCCACAAGGGCCAGAAGAGCCGGTCGGGCGTGTCAATCAAGGGCTTTGAGGGCGGCCAGATGCCGCTCTATCGCCGCTTGCCCAAGCGCGGTTTCAACAACGCGAAGTTCGCCAAGACCTACGCAGTCGTGAACATCGGCGGGCTGCAGCAGGCGATCGACGCCAAGCGCCTGAACGCGAAGGACACGATCGGCGCCGACGCCTTGCGCGAGGCCGGGCTGGTCTCACGCCGGCATGACGGGATCAGCCTGTTGGCGAAGGGTGAGTTGAAGACCAAGCTGACCATCGAGGTGGCGCGGGCGTCGAAGGCCGCGGTGGCCGCGGTCGAAAAGGCCGGCGGTCAAGTCATCGTGACAGGTGCCGCGGTAACCGAAGCCTCGACGGAGGGCTGAAGGCTCCCCAGCTATCGTCTTGCAATCACGCTTGGTATAAGGTGCGCGGCCGTGAACGGCGAAGGGTCGTCGGGCGCGCTGTCGTAAGCCAGAGGACGATATGGCATCTGCCGCTGAACAACTTGCCGCCAATCTGAATTTCGGCGCCTTTGCCAAGGCGACCGAGCTTAAGAAGCGTATCTGGTTTACGCTCGGCGCCCTCATCGTTTACCGCATCGGCACGTACATCCCCCTGCCGGGCATCGACCCGACGGTGCTGACCGAGCTGTTCCAAAGCCAGGGCGGCGGCCTGTTGGGCATGTTGAACATGTTCTCCGGCGGCGCGCTCGGCCGGATGACGATCTTCGCGCTGAACATCATGCCGTACATCTCGGCCTCGATCATCATGCAGCTCATGACGGCGGTCTCGCCGACCATGGAGCAGTTGAAGAAAGAGGGTGAGTCGGGCCGCAAGAAGATCAATCAGTACACCCGTTATCTGACTGTTCTGTTGGCGGCGGTCCAAGGCTATGGCCTGGCGATCGCGCTGGAAGGGGCCGTGGGCTCCAGCGGACCGGCGGTGATCGATCCCGGCTGGTTCTTCCGCTTCTCCACGGTCATCACCATCGTCGGCGGCGTCATGTTCCTGATGTGGATGGGCGAGCAGATCACGGCCCGCGGCGTCGGCAACGGCATCTCGCTGATCATCTTCGCCGGCATCGTCGCTGAACTGCCGCGCGCCCTGGTGGGCACGCTGGAGCTGGGCCGCCAGGGTGCCCTGTCTGCCTTCGTGATCATCGGCCTCTTGGTCATGGCCATCGTCGTGATCGCGTTCATCGTGTTCATGGAGCGGGCGCAGCGGCGCGTCATCGTGCAGTATCCCAAGCGCCAGGTCGGCAACCGCATGTTTGGCGGCGAGTCGTCACACCTGCCGCTGAAGCTGAACACGGCCGGCGTCATCCCGCCGATCTTCGCCTCCTCGCTGCTTCTGCTGCCGGCGACGCTGATCGGCTTTTCGGGCGGCGACAGCCCGGGCTGGGTGCAGTTCATCTCGATCATGCTGGGCCACGGCCAGCCGCTGTATCTGATCCTCTATGCAGCGCTGATCATCTTCTTCTGCTTCTTCTACACCGCCATCGTCTTCAATCCGGAGGAGACGGCGGACAATCTGAAGAAGTATGGCGGCTTCGTCCCGGGTATCCGGCCAGGTGCCAACACGGCGGCCTATCTCGACTTTGTTCTGACCCGGGTCACGGCCATCGGTGCGACCTACCTGACGGCCGTCTGTCTGCTGCCGGAGTTCTTGATCTCGCAGTACGCCATCCCGTTCTATTTCGGTGGCACCAGCCTGCTGATCGTGGTGACGGTGACGCTGGACACGGTCGCGCAGATCCACTCGCATCTGATGGCGCACCAGTATGAAGGTCTGATCAAGAAAGCGAAGCTTCGGGGACGGCGGGGATGAACATCATACTGTTGGGCCCGCCTGGTGCCGGCAAGGGCACGCAGGCGAAGAGCCTTGAGCGCGATCATGGCCTCAAGCAGCTTTCGACCGGCGACATGCTGCGCGCGGCTATCGCCAGCGGCAGCGAGCTTGGCCGCAAGGCCCAGGTGATCATGGATGCCGGCCAGCTGGTGTCGGACGACATCATGGTTGCGATGATCGCCGACCGGATAGAACAGCCGGACTGCGCACAGGGCTTCATTCTGGACGGGTTCCCGCGCACGGTGCCCCAGGCCGAGGCACTCGACACCATGCTGGCCGAAAAGGACAAGCAGCTCGACGCCGTGATCGAAATCAAGGTCGATGAAGCCGCCTTGTTCCACCGGATTGAAACGCGCATCGCGGAAACGCCGGCGGATCAACGGCGGGGCGATGATTCAGCGGAAACCTTGAGGACGCGGCTTGAGGTCTATCACCGCCAGACCGCCCCCATTCTGCCCTATTACCGCGAGCGCGGCATCCTGCGCACGGTCGATGGCATGGCGTCGATCGAGACGGTCGCGTCCTCGATCGACGAGATTTTGAAAGAGGCTGTCTAGCCCCGCCGTCCTGTTGACTTAGCGGGGCCAATCACTATATTTCGCGCTTCCCCGGGTGCGGCGACGTGCCCGGCAAGAAGCCGTTTGCGCGTCCGGTTGAGATGCCGGTGAGCGCGACGACGTCATCAAAGGCAAACCCGGTGCGGCAGGGCCGGCTCGACCCCATCGGTCGATCGGTCAGCGGCAGCACCGCAGGTGGCAATGAAAGAGGAGTGAGGGCGTGGCACGTATTGCTGGCGTCAACATCCCGACCGGCAAGCGCGTTGAGATCGCGCTGACCTATATCCATGGGATCGGTCGGACCACCGCAAGCCAGATTTGCGGCAAGCTGGATATTCCGACGGAGCGCCGG
Source organism: Alphaproteobacteria bacterium (assembly GCA_028277405.1). GTDB lineage: Bacteria > Pseudomonadota > Alphaproteobacteria > DSM-16000 > Inquilinaceae > JANQGH01. Next base: position 12,592 of record JANQGH010000064.1, read on the forward strand.
GTCAGCGACCTGACCGAGGATGAGTTGATGCGTATCCGCGAGACCATCGACGCGGACTATGCGGTCGAGGGTGACCTGCGCCGCCAGACGGCGATGAACATCAAGCGTTTGATGGACATGGCCTGCTATCGCGGCCTGCGTCATCGTCGCGGCCTGCCGGTGCGCGGCCAGCGGACCCATACCAATGCGCGGACCCGCAAGGGCCCGGCCAAGCCGATCGCCGGCAAGAAGAAATAGGGGCTAAGAGACCGTTATGGCAAAACCGGCCGCCACGCGCGTTCGCCGCCGCGAGCGCAAGAACATCACTTCCGGCGTCGCCCATGTGAACGCCAGCTTCAACAACACCATGATCACCATCTCCGACGCCCAGGGCAACGCCATCAGCTGGTCGTCCGCCGGGCTGATGGGGTTCAAGGGCAGCCGCAAATCGACGCCCTACGCCGCCCAGATGGCGGCTGAGGATGCCGGCCGAAAGGCGCAGGAGCACGGCATGCGCACCCTTGAGGTGAACGTCAAGGGCCCAGGCTCGGGCCGCGAAAGCGCCTTGCGCGCGCTGCAGGCCGTGGGCTTCACCGTCACCAGCATTCGCGACGTGACGCCGATCCCGCATAACGGGGTTCGGCCGCGCAAGAAGCGGCGGGTCTAGGCCCAACAGTATCGGAACCGCCGATCCGGGACCGCGTTCGTAACCACGGCGAGCGCCATCAGACAGGATCGGTCGCGGCAAGGGCCGACGCCATTGTGCGTCGGCGCAATGCCCGGTTCAGGCGCCCCCATTAGGGGCAGCTATCGTGGATAAGGAACCAATCCCATGATCGCCAATAATTGGCAGAGCCTGATCAAGCCCAACGCGCTTGAGTTCAACCCGGGCGACGACCCGCAGCGCAAGTCCACGATTGTCGCCGAGCCGCTTGAGCGTGGCTTCGGCCTGACCTTGGGCAACGCCCTGCGCCGCGTCCTGCTGTCGTCGCTGCAGGGGGCCGCCGTCACCTCGATCCAGATCGACGGCGTCTTGCACGAGTTCTCCTCGATCGCCGGCGTGCGCGAAGACGTGACGGACATCGTGCTGAACGTGAAGGCCTTGGCGCTGCGCATGCATTCCGAAGGGCCGAAGAAGATGCGGCTGCACGCGGACGGGCCCGGCCCGGTCACCGCCAGCCAGATCATCACCGGCCCGGACATCGAGGTCATGGACCCGGACCTGGTGCTGTGCCACCTCGACGATGGCGCGCGGCTGAACATGGAACTGACGGTCAACACCGGTAAGGGCTATGTCTCGGCGGCCGAAAACCGGCCCGAGGACGCGCCCATCGGCCTGATCCCGGTCGACGCGCTCTACAGCCCCGTGCGCAAGGTCTCCTATAAGGTCGATAACACCCGTGTCGGCCAGATGACCAACTTCGACAAGCTGTCGCTGACGGTCGAGACCAATGGTGCCGTCACGCCGGACGACGCGGTGGCCCTGGCCGCCCGCATCCTGCAGGACCAGTTGAAGCTGTTCGTGAATTTCGAGGAGCCGCAGGCCGATCGTCGCGAAGAGGGCGGCGAGGACATGCCGTTCAATCAGAACCTGCTGCGCAAGGTCGACGAGCTGGAGCTGTCGGTGCGTTCGGCCAACTGCCTGAAGAACGACAACATCGTCTATATCGGCGATCTGGTTCAGAAGACCGAGGCCGAAATGCTGCGCACGCCGAACTTCGGCCGCAAGTCGCTGAACGAGATCAAGGAGGTCCTGTCCCAGATGGGTCTGCATCTGGGCATGGAGATCCCCAACTGGCCGCCCGAGAACATCGAGGACATGGCCAAAAAGCTGGAAGAGCCGTACTAAGGCGGCTCTGTCGTACCCAAGGGCCGCGGTGGCCCGACCCCTCCGTACCGAACGAGCGGGCGGGGGTGACGCTTATCGGCTTCGCGCGGCGAGGCCTAGATCAGAAGGAGGTCGGTCATGCGCCATGGCCTGAGCGGACGTAAACTCAACCGGACCAGCACCCATCGCAAGGCGATGTTCGCCAACATGGCCGCCTCGCTGATCCGCCACGAACAAATCGTCACCACGCTGCCGAAAGCCAAAGAGCTGCGCGGCGTGGTCGATCGGTTGATCACCCTGTCCAAGAAGGGCGGCCTCGCCAACCGGCGGTTGGCCTATGCCCGCCTGCGCGACAAGGACATGGTGGCCAAGCTGTTCGACGCCCTGGCCGACCGCTATCAGGATCGTCCGGGCGGTTACACCCGCGTTCTGAAGGCGGGTTTCCGCTACGGTGATGCCGCGCCGATGGCGGTCATCGAACTGGTCGACCGCGACGAGTCGGCGAAGGGTGCGGAAGATCTCGCCCGCGTCGAGGCCGAGCGCGAGGACGACGACGAGGAATAGCCTGGGTCGGCTAATCGATTGGGGCTGAAGCATCGCTTCGCCCCATCAGCGCCGACAGGCTGTCGACCGTGCCTTGCGACGGCCGGTACTCCAACCCGACGAACCCGTCATAGCCCTGCTGTTCCAGCCAGGCGAGCTGGCCGCGCCAGTCCAGGGAGCCGGTGCCCGGCTCCTGCCGGCCGGGCGCGTCGGCCAGATGCACATGGCCGATCCGATCCATCCGGCCGGCGAGCACGGCTTGTGGCGTCTCGCCCATCACTGCTGAATGGTAAAGGTCGTAGAGCAGGCGGATCTCCGAACACCCAACCGCATCGATGATGTCGAGCGCTTCCGGTGTGAAGGGCAAAAAGTAGCCCGGATGATCGACGCGCGTGTTCAGCGGCTCCAAGAGCAGGGTCACGCCTGAGCCCTTCAAGGTCTCCGCCGCGCTGGCAAGGCACTCGACAATGGCTGCGTGCTGGTCCTCGCGGCGCACTTGGGGGCGGAGGGGGCCCGCCTGGGCAATCAGCTTGCCACAGCCCATTTTTTGCGCGACCGCGATCGACTCCTCCAGCCCGGCAAGAAACGCGCCGTGCTCTGTCGGATCCGTCAAAGGCGCCATGGGTTCGCTGACGAAGCCGGTCAGCGTCAGCCCCGTCTCCTTCAGGGCCGCCGCGATCGACGGCAAATCCTTGTTGCGCCAGGACCAGAACTCGACCGCTGGCAGGCCCGCCGCCGCGGCCAGCCGGATGCGTTCGGCTGGATCGTCAGCCTCGGCGGCGAACAGCAGCTCGATGCAGGCGGAAAACCGCAGCGTCATGTCGCGTCGCCGTAGGTCAGCAGCACCTGCATGGCCTCCGCCCCCCGCCGGTCGACCAGATCGTAGGCTTCCGGCGCCTCGTCGAAGGGCACGCGATGGCTGATCAAGGCCGTCAGATCCAACGTGGCGAGATAGTTCCGAACGAGGACGCTCCGCCGCTCGACCGTCCATACCGGCCCCAGCTCCGGGTTCACCGTTGCGACCTGTGAGCAGATGACCTTAACCCGGTTGTGGTGAAACTCGCCGGCCAGGCTGAGGCTTTCGAACGAACCGCCATACCAGGACATCGCGACCACGGTGCCGTTGTAGCCGACTGTACGGATGGCTTCGTTCAGTGCCGGGGCAGCGCCCGAAACCTCAAACACGAGGTCCGCACCTCGGCCGTTCGTCAGATCGTGGACGGCCTTGGCCACATCATCACCGATTGGGTCGAGCGCGTGTGTCGCACCGCCGTTGATCGCCAGATCGCGCCGACCGGCAATGCCGTCGATAGCGACAGTCGTCCGCGCGCCCGCCAAGGCCAGCAGCCTGACCACAAGCTGGCCGATCACGCCCAGGCCCATGACGGCGACCTCGGCACCGATCGGTGGCCGGCCGTCGAGAACGCCGTTCAGAGCCGTGCTCAGATTGGCGAAGAAAACACCAAGCTCGGGCTGCTTCAGTCCCGTGAGCGGAATGGCTTGGCCTTCACCGACCACGGCATGCCGACCGTGCGGCGCATAGCAAAAGACGAGATCGCCTTCGCGCAGTGCGCTGACCTCGTCCCCAAGCGCCCGAACATGCCCGACGCTGGCATAGCCATAGCGCGCCGGGTATTGCCAGTCCGGCTGGTCGGTGTCGATGAACAGGCGCGTGGCCGGGTCCATGCGCTTGCGCCATTGCGGCGCCAGGCCTCGATAAACGTTCATCTCGGTGCCCGCGCTGATGCCGGAGACGATCGCCTCGACCAGCACCTGGCCCGGTCCCGGCGGGTCGATCGTGATCTCGCGCACCTCGGCCTTGCGGGGGCCGGTGAAATAGAGGGCTTCGGTCTTGATCATGGATGTCCCTTGCTCAGCCCTTGACGCCGCCGGCCACGAGGCCGCCGATCATGTAGCGGCGGACGATTTGAAACAGGATGATGGCGGGCAGGGCGATGACCACGCCGCCGGCCATGACCTCGCCCCAGCTGAACGAATAGGGGTCGAACAGGGCCTGCAGTGCTAGGGGCAGGGTCTTCACGTCCGTCGAGGTGATCAGGGCCAGCGCCAGCAGATACTCGCCCCAGGACAGCACGAAGGCGAAGGTCGCGACCGCGACGATGGCCGGCGCCACCAGGGGCAGCACGACCCGGACCATGGCGCCGAGCCGGCTGCAGCCGTCGATCATCGCCGCCTCCTCCAGCTCGACCGGCACCTCGGCGATGTAGCCGCGCAGCATCCACACCGCGATAGGCAGGCCCAGCGTGAGATGGGTGATGGCCAGCCCCGTCAGGGTGTTGCTTAGCTCCAGGCTGCGCATGACGATGACAAGCGGCACCAGGATCGCGACATGCGGCAGCATCTGGGTGCTGAGGATCAACAGCCCGAACCCCTCGCGCCCGCGATACTTGAAGCGCGCCAGGCTGTAGGCGGCGGGCAGCGCCACCAGGGTGGAGACGATGGCGCTGGCGAGGCCGACGATCAGGCTGTTGCGCAGCGCGATCAGAAAGTCCGATCGGGCCAGGATCGCGCGATAATGCTCAAACGTCAGTTCCTCCGGCCAGAACCCGCCGGCCAAGATCTCGCTGTTCGGCTTGAACGACGCGACGATCACCCAGATCACCGGGAACAGCAGCAGGATGACGGCGACCAGCGTCACCACGTCCAGGCCCGCATCCTTCAGTTTGCGCCGGCGGCTCATGCGGCGGTCTCCTCGCCACGCGTGCGCAAGGTCAGCCACGAGGCGACCAGCAGGACCAGCAGCATGGCCGTGCTGATGGTCGCGGCGTAGGCCGGCCGAAGCTCAGTGAAGAAGACCTGGAAGATCATGATGCCGACAATCGTGGTGCTCTCGCCGGGCCCGCCACGGGTCATGATCCAGGCGAGATCGAAGCTGTAGAAGGCGAGGATGCCCAGCACCAGGCCGATGGCGATGGCCGTGTTGCGGATCAGCGGCAAGGTGATGTAGCGCAGCCTCTGCCAGGCCCCCGCGCCGTCGATGCGTGCCGCCTCGTAAAGCTCGTCGGGGATGTTCTTCAAGGCCGCCAGCAGGGCGATCACCATGAACGGCGTGCCCTTCCAGCCGGAGATGAAGGTGACCATCGCCAGATTCAGGCCCGGCTCGCTCAAGATCGAGCGGTCGCCGACGATGCCGAGGAAAGCGAAGACCGCATGCAGGCTGCCGACCTCACTGTCCAAGAGGAAGCGCCAGCCATAGGCGACGACGATGAAGGGTGTCACCCAGGGCGTCAGGATCAGCGCGGACAGGCTGCGGCAAATGGGCGTGTCGCGGTTCAACAGCAGGGCCAGCGGCAGGCCGATTCCGAATTCCACCGCCACGGTGCCCAAGGTCCAGATCCAGGTGCGCACGAAGGCGTCCCAGAACGCGGTATCCCGGAACAGGTCGGCATAGTTGCCCAGGCCCGCCCATGCAGGCGTCGGGCTGCGCAGCAGGTACCAGTCCTGAAACGACAGCCACAGGCCATAGATCAGCGGCAGCACCGCGACCGCCAGGGCCACGGCGACGGCCGGCGCCACCAGATAGTAGGGCAGGCGCCGCTGCCGTCGCCGCCAGGCCCGGCCCGACGTCTGGCCCCGGGGCCGGGCGGCGGCGACGGCGGCGCTTCTCGGCATGTCGACCTACGCCGGGTGGCTGAGGGGTCTAGCGGCTCAACACCTCGTTGATGTCGTCGCACAGGGCCGCGACGGCGTCGTCGACATCGCTTTGGCCCAGTGCGACGGTCTGGATCGCGGTCTGGATCGTGTCGACCTCAAGCTGGCCCATCTCGGCGATCGCCTGGTCGGGGTGCTGATAGGGATAGGCCTGCTGCAACTGCTCGACAAAGACCGTGAACGGGTATTCGTCCCACGGGTCCTGCTGGGCCATTCGCGCGCTGCCCGGGATCATGCCGGAACTGACCGACAGGTCGCGCAACGCGCCTTCCGGCCGCGTGGCATAGAGGATCCACGCAGCCGCGGCGTCCTTCACGTCGGATTCCGCCCACAGGACGAGCGGCCAGCCGCCAAGGAAGGCGAAGCGTCCCTCCGGCCCTTCCGGCACCATGGCGACGCCGACATCGTCGGCAAACGCCGCCCCTTCATTGTGCAGGTCGGCCCAGATGCCGGGATGGTCGACGATCATGGCGTACCGGCCGTCCAGGAAGCCGCGCCGCATTTCATTGCCCGGCATGGTGGCGGCGTCCGGGTGGGTCACACCGGCCTCGTAAGCCCCAACGTAAGCGGCAAGGGCTTGGCGGAACTCATCGCTGTCCAGCCCGCATTGGCCCTCATCGTTCAACAGCCGGGCGCCGTGCGAGAGATAGACGCTCATGAAATTGTGCAGGGTCAGATAGTCGATGCTCATCGGCGCGGCCCAGCCATAGACCTCGCCGTCCGTGGCCTCGGTGATGGCCTCGGCCGCGTCCAGCATCTCCGCCCAGGTCTGCGGCGGCGCATCCGGGTCAAGCCCCGCCTGCTCGAACAGGTCGCGCCGGTAATAGAGCGCGCGGGTCTCGACCGCCAGCGGCGAGGCCCACCACTGGCCGTCCAGATTGTAATAGCCGCGATCGCCGGGCCAGATGTCGTCTGCGACGCTATACCCTTCCGCCTCGGAATAGGCCTCGAAATAGGCGTCCAGCGGTGCCAGCGCGCCGATTGCCTGGAACTGGGCGACGACATTGTTGCCCAGGAACGAGACGTCCGGCAGGCCACCCGACGCCAGGGCACTGACCAGCCGCTGTTGTTGCTCCGACCAGGGTACGATCTCCATGACCACGTCGATGTCCGGGTTCTGCGCCTCGAAGGCTGCGATCGCGTCGTTCCAGGCCTGGACATAGGCGTCGCGGGTGCTGAACTGCCAAAAGACGACTTCGGTCTGGGCCTGGGCGGCCAGGCTGCCGGTCAGCAGCGCGGCGGCGGTGGCGGCGCAGAGCAGGGATGATCTCTTCAACATGGCTGGTTTCCTCCTCAGTTGTGATCTTGTTCTGGTTTCGTGGTCGTTGTCGACGGGTGATCGCCGACCCTCGGCGACGTTGTGCGGCCGACCGGGGCGCCGTGACCCGACGCCCGTTGTGTCATCGATAACATGTCTGGCCAACGAGACAGCCCTTGCCGATGGAAATGGCAGTTTTGCTGATATGTCATCGATGACATATTGGTTTGCATGACAAGAGCGAACGGGTTTTCATGAGCCATGCTAACAGCGGGCCCGCGACTTGACAATCGGTCCGCGCGCTATTGCGACACCGGTGCAGCCGTCGAGCCGCGAATGGCCAGCCGTGAGGGTAGGGTGACGATGTCGGGTTCGCTCGCGGCGTCGGAAGGCGGGGGCATATGTCGAAACACAAGGTCTGCGGCCCGCTCGCCGATCTCGCGCATGGGCAGGGCCACGGTCGTCAAGGGCGGTGACAGGCGCGCGGCGTAGGTGTCGTCGAAGCCGATGACGGAGATGTCATCGGGCACCCGAAGCCCGGCGTCATGAACGGCTTGCAGCGCGCCTGCGGCCAGGATGTCGCAGGTGGCGAAGACGGCGGTCGGCCGCTGCTCTAGAGTCAGCAGCTCTCGCATGCCCGCATAGCCTTCGGCCGCGTCGCGCTCGTCGAGGGAGTAGTAGTAGGGACGGATCTGAACCAGCGCCTCGTCCGCCGCGATGCCCATCGCGGCCAGCGACTTTCGATAGGCGGACAAGCGCTGTTCGGCGACGGACGGGCGGGCGTCGGCGCTATGGCGGAACCGGGCCGGATCCGCGCCGATGAAGCCAATGCGCTGGTGACCGAGCGCGAAGAGGTGCTCCATCGCCTCGATCGCGCCGACCTCGTTGTCGACCAGAACCGCATTGTGGTCCACCCGCGCAAGCCAATCGACTTGGACGACCGGAATGCCGGCCTTGGCGGCGAGCTCGACATTGGCGGGATCGACGGGCGAGGTGAAGACGATGCCGTCCGTCCGTCGACGGATGAAGGTCTCCACGCCCAGCCGCTCGCGTTCGGCACTGGCCTGGACGTTGTAGATGAAGACGTTGCAGCCATGTTGCAGCGCCTGTTCCTCAAGGCCCAGCGCGACCTCGGCGAAGAACGGGTTGCGCGTGATGGTGTTCAGCAGGTGGCCGAGCGTGCGGGTCTGCTGCTTGCGCAGGCTTTGGGCGACCACGTTCAACTGATAGCCGGTTTCCTTCAGCGCGCTGGTGACGCGGGCGCGGGTTTCCTCGCCGACATAGCCGTTATTGTGCAGCACGCGCGTGACCGTGGCCGTCGAAACCCCGGCTAGCCGCGCCACGTCCTTCAAACTGGCCGCCTTTTGCATCCGGACTTCCCGTTTCAAACTTCCACCGCAGCTTCGCTTGCCGACACTAGCGCGCGGCGGCCGCGTTTTGCATCACTCACGCCCATGCCCGTAGCGGAGGGCGCGGCGCGATCCGGTCCGCCTGGTGCTGAACAAGATACCAAAGACCAGTGCACTGGCAGGCCAGATCCAGCGCTGACAGTCACCGCATTGTCGCGATTCTTCAAGAAACCCGCTTTGATTGCATCGAGCGTCGGGAAACAGACGTGTCTGCCCGTAGGATGAGCCAGCACATGTTAAGTCATAAACCCGTGATTTCATTCAAAATCTCTCCGCGAAACCGTGACTTGGTCGTGATCCCGGCAACACCCTAATGCTCCCTACCGTCATATGACGGCACCTGAACTGGGAGCACAGCATGATCCGATCCTTTATCGCCGCCTCAGTCACGGCGGCGGCACTTGCCTTCACCGCTCTGCCGGCCAGTGCCGGCAATCAGCTGCCGGTCGCCATCGCCGGCTACGACAGCGTGTCCTATCACGACGGCCAACCGGTCGCGGGCGAGGCGCGCCACAATCATTTCTGGAACGGTGCCGTCTGGTACTTCAGCTCGGCCGAGAATCGCGACCGCTTTGCCGCCGATCCGGCGAGCTATGCGCCCGCCTATGACGGCTACTGCTCGTGGGCGGCCAGCCAGGCCTACAAGGCGCCCGGCGACCCCAACGTCTGGGAGATCGTCGACGGGACCTTGTACCTGCAAGTCCACGAACGCGCGCAGGAGCTCTGGGAGGCCGACATCCCCGCGCATATCGCTGCTGGCGACGAGAACTGGCCGCGCATCAATCCCTTCTAAGGCAGGTCTGCAAAGGCTGAGCGGGGCAAGAGGCCAAACCCTGCTCAGCCCTGCGCCGCAAAGCACCGACCCGTGCTCGGTTGGCCAAACCTTCCGCCGGCGGCACGATCCGCCGCAGACTCCTCAAGATCCGCGCTCAGGATGGCGCCTACCTGCGCCTACACGGCCGAGTTTCGACTCGCTTGTGCACGGTTGATCGGGTGATCACGCCAACCAGCCCTATCGGTGTACCGACACCGATGACGGACCAGGGCTGATCTACAATGTGCTGCCGGCAGCGATGACCTGTGCCCGCTCTTCAGCAACACCATGCTGCGCCATGGCACGACCGCATGATCTGGCCGTCGTGAGATTCCCGAGTTAAGCCTCGATCGCGTCGAAGCCAAGCTTGCTGGCCAAGGCGTGAGTTGCCATGTTTATCCTCCAACACTTGGTTCTGCCCCCATGCATATTCGCGCCCTGATCAGCCGACTCGTCATCGTCATCGCCCTGGTTTCGCCCGTCGCGTCGGCGCAAGAGGTCCGGGTGCCCAGTTCGCCGGCCGAGATCCAGCTTTCGTTCGCGCCGTTGGTACGCGCCGTGGCACCGGCGGTCGTCAACATCATTTCGTCACGCACCGTGCTGGAACGGGAGCCGGGGCCCCTGTTCAACGACCCGTTCTTTGAGCGCTTCTTTGGTGAGCAGTTTCAAAGGCCGGGCCTGTTGCGGGAGCAGACGCGATCCTCTCTGGGGTCCGGCGTCATCGTCCGGCCCAACGGCCTTATCGTCACCAACGCCCACGTCATACGGGACGCCGACGAAATCACGGTCGTGCTGTCCGATCTCAGCGAGTACCTGGCCGATATCGTGGTCGCCGATCCGCAGACCGATCTGGCCCTGCTGCAGATCCAGGGCATGACGGACCGCAGCCTGCTTTATTTGGAAATGTCGGACAGTGACGATCTCGCGGTCGGCGATCTGGTGCTGGCCATCGGCAATCCGTTCGGCGTTGGCCAGACCGTCACCAGCGGCATCGTCTCGGCCCAGGCCCGCACGGGCGTCGGCGTCTCTGATTTCAGCTTTTTCATTCAGACCGATGCGGCCATCAATCCGGGCAATTCCGGCGGCGCGCTGGTTGCCATGGACGGCACACTGGTCGGCATCAACACGGCGATCTTCAGTCGCGATCAAGGCTCGCACGGCATCAGCTTCGCGATCCCCAGCATCATGGTGCGCGCGCTGATCGCATCGGTCGATCGCGGCATGCCGCTGGCAAGACCCTGGCTGGGTGCGCAGGGCCGTACGGTCGATCCGGACTTGGCGCGACGGTTGGGGTTGCCGCGGCCGGCCGGTGTCTTGATCACGGGCGTGTCGCCGGGCGGCCCCGCTGACCGGGCCGGCATCGAGACGGGCGACGTCATTCTTTGGGTCAATGGGCGCAGCGTCGACAACATCGACGCGATGCGGTTCCGCGTGGCGTCGCTCTTGTTCGATGAAATGGCCCAGGCGTCCGTCTGGCGCGCGGGCGCGACCCTGCTGCTCGATCTGCCGGTCGAGCCGCCGCCGGAGGTGCCGCCGCGCGAGCTGACCGACATCACCGGAACGAACCCGTTCTCTGGTGCGCAGGTCGCCAATCTGTCGCCGGCGCTGATGGCGGAGGTTGGCTACCACGGCGATACGGAAACGGGCGTCGTGGTGCTGCAGGTGGTCGACCGCAGCTTGGCGGATCGTTTCGGCCTGCTGCCGATGGACGTCATTCAGTCGGTCAATGCCGTCACGGTGACGGACGTTGCCACGCTGATGCGCCTGGTCCGCAATGTCCGGCCGCCGTGGAACGTGGCGATCCGGCGCGGCGATCGCACGATCAGAGCGGTCATCGGTGGCGGCTAAGGGCAAGCCTACGGCTGGGTCCGAACCCGCCAGCCTGTTCGAAAGCGCAGCCCCCCGGCCGCTGGCGGATCGCCTGCGGCCGGCGTCGCTGGCGGAGGTCGTCGGTCAGGATCATCTGCTGGCACCGGACCAGCCCATCGGCCGCATGGTCTCGGCGGGCAGGCTTGCCTCGATGGTCCTGTGGGGGCCGCCCGGCTGCGGCAAAACCACGATCGCACGCCTGCTGGCGGAAACGACGGACCTCGCGTTCATCCCACTGTCCGCCATTTTCTCCGGCGTCGCTGAGCTGCGAAAGGTCTTCGAAGAGGCCCGCGGGCGGCGCGCCGGGGGGCGCGGAACCCTGTTGTTCGTCGACGAGATCCATCGCTTCAACCGGTCGCAGCAGGATGCCTTTTTGCCAGTGGTGGAGGACGGCACGATCACCCTGATCGGCGCCACGACCGAAAACCCGTCCTTTGAGCTGAACCCCGCGCTGCTGTCGCGCTGTCAGGTGCTGGTCCTGCGCCGATTGGATGAACCGGCGCTGGAACAGCTTATCGCGCGGGCGGAACAGGCCGAGGGCAGGGACCTGCCGCTGACCCAGGACGCCCGGCAGGCCCTAACCGCCCTAGCCGATGGCGACGGGCGGTATGTGCTGAATCTGTGCGAAGAGCTGTTCGCGCTGAAGCCCGATGAACCCATGGACACAAACGCCCTCGTTGCGGCCGTTCAGCGCCGTGTACCGGTCTACGACAAGGCTCAGGAGAGCCACTACAACCTGATCAGCGCCCTGCACAAAAGCTTGCGCGGCTCCGATACCGACGCGGCGCTCTACTGGTTGGCCCGCATGCTGGCCGGCGGTGAGGATCCGCTTTATGTCGCGCGCCGGATCACCCGATTCGCGGTCGAGGATGTCGGCCTTGCCGACCCGCAAGCGGTGCACCAGGCGCTTGCGGCGTGGGATGTCTACGAACGGCTGGGCTCGCCGGAGGGCGAGTTGGCCATTGCCCAGGCCGTGATCTATCTGGCGACGGCGCCGAAATCCAACGCCGCCTATGGCGCCTATGGCGCGGCCATGAAGGCGGCCAAGGAACACGGCAGCCTGATGCCGCCGATGCATATCGTCAACGCGCCCACGCGCCTGATGAAGCAGCTTGGCTACGGCAAGGGTTATCACTATGACCATGACACGCCCGACGCCTTTTCGGGCCAGAACTACTTTCCGGAGGGCATGGAGCGCCGCGCCTTCTACCAACCGGTCGATCGGGGCTTCGAACGTGAAATCCGCAAACGTCTGGACTATTGGCAGCGGCTGCGCGAACAGCGCCACGAAGACGGCGCCAGCAGCGCGTGATTCGGCACCATGCTGAACTTTGAGACCTTCGAACGCAGCCGGCGCCCGAACAACTATCTGATGGCGCCGGAGGGGCTGTGCCAGAACGCCCAGCCCGACAAGACCAGCCCGACCTATCCAACCTCGCCCGAGCGGCTGCTGGCGGCCTACCGCAGGCTCTTTGAGACGTTGCCGAGGTTTGAAACGACGGAACTGTCCGATGACGGCCGCGCCCTCGAGGCGGTCCAACGATCGCGCCTGTTCAAGTTTCCTGATCTGATCAGCCTGCGGGTGTTCGAGGCCGGCGAGGGGCTCGCAACGCCGGCGATCTACAGCCGTGCGCGCTATGGCCGTTCTGATTTCGGCGTTAACCGGGCCCGGGTGATCTCCTGGATCGGCGGCGTGGCCGTGGCGCTGGCCGAACTCAACCGCGAGGCCTGATCGCGTGCAGCCGTCGCTTTTGATCGCCGTCGCCGCCGGTGGAGCCGTCGGCGCGGTTGGCCGGTACCTGGTCGTATCGGGGGTCGGTCACTGGATCGGGCACGGCTTTCCCTGGGGCACGCTGATTGTGAATGTCCTCGGTTCCATCGCCATGGGCGTTCTCGTCGAGGTCATGGCGGTGGTTTGGTCGCCAAGCGCGGAGGTCAGGGCCTTGCTGGTTGTCGGCGTATTGGGGGCGTTCACCACCTTCTCGACCTTCTCGCTGGATGTTGTGGTCCTGATCGATCGCGGCGAGCTCTTGCCGGCGCTCGCCTACATCCTCGCCTCGGTCGTGGTGTGCGTGGCGGGCCTTTACGCCGGCATGCACGGCATGCGGGCAATCCTGGCATGAGCGGCGTGACCCAGCACACCGTCACGTCGGACGAGGCCGAGATCCGCCTCGATCGCTGGTTCAAGCAGCATTTCCCGGCCCTCGGCCACGGCCGCCTGGCGAAACTGTTGCGCACCGGCCAAATCCGCGTCGATGGCGCCCGGGTCAAGACCGGTACCAGGCTGGCGGTGGGCCAGACCGTCCGCGTCCCGCCCTTGCGGCCGGAGGAACTTGAACGCACGGCGCCGCCACCAAGGCCGGTGTCGTCCGCCGACCGCGATGCCATCCGGGCCATGGTGATCCATGAGGATGACGCGGTCATTGCCCTGAACAAGCCCGCCGGCCTCGCGGTGCAAGGCGGCGAGGGGGTCGCCCGCCATGTCGACGCCATGCTCGATGCGCTGGCCAAGCGCGGGCAGAGGCCGCGCCTGGTGCATCGCCTCGACAAGGATACCAGCGGGGTCCTGATCCTGGGCCGGACAGCGCCGGCGGCTCGGGCGCTGTCGGCGGCCTTTCGGTCCAAGCGCGCGCGAAAGCGCTATGACGCCGTCGTGGTCGGGGTGCCGGAGATCGACCATGGCCGTATCGACGCCGCCGTCATCAAGGGGACGCACGGCAAGGGCCGCATCGCCGACCGGGATGATGCCGAGGCCGCGAAGAGCGCGGTGACGCTCTATCAGACGGTCGACAGAGCCGGTGCCCGGGCCGCCTGGCTGGCGCTCTGGCCCTTGACCGGCCGGACCCATCAGCTGCGCGTCCACTGCCAGGCCATCGGCACGCCGATCCTCGGCGACGGCAAGTATGGGGGAAGGGGCGCCTTCCTGACGGGGGCGGAGGTTGCCAGGCAACTCCATCTCCACGCCAGGCGCCTGACCCTGCCGCATCCTGACGGCGGCGAGTTGGACATCACGGCGCCCTTGGCGCCCCATATGGCGGCCACATTCGCCTATTTCGGCTTCGATGCCGATGCGCCCGTCAACACGCCAGAGTTCTGACAGCATGACCCGTCTCTCCCTCGCCCTGTTCGATTGCGACGGCACCCTGCTGGACGGCCAACATACGGTGCTGGCCGCCATGCGCGACGCCTGGGCCGACCACGGGCTTGGACGGCCGGACGACGATCGCGTGCGCGGTATGATCGGCCTGACGCTGCATGACGGCATCGGGCGCATCCTGCCCGATGACGCTCCAGCCGATGCCATGGACGTGGCGGCCAGCTATAAGCGCGCCTATCGCGTCCATCGCGAACAGCGCGGCGCCGTCGATCCGGCCTATCCCGGGATGGCGGCGTGCCTGGATCGCTTGGAGGCGGCAGGCGTTCTGCTGGGCGTCGCGACGGGCAAGTCCCTGCGCGGCTTGAACTCGGCGCTTGCCGCCCACGGCTGGGGTGATCGCTTCGTCACCTTGCAAACCCCGGATCACGGCCCTGGCAAGCCCAACCCCGACATGGTGCATCGCGCCCTGGCCGAGGCGGGCGTCGACGCCGACCGGACGATCATGATCGGCGATACCAGCTTCGACATGGAGATGGCGGTCGCCGCCGGCGTGGGCGCCATCGGGGTCGCCTGGGGCTACCACCCTGTCGCGGCGTTGAACGCGGCGGGTGCGGAGAGGATCGTCGATGACGCCGAGGTTTTGACCGACCTTCTGCTGGCGCGGTTGGCCGCCTCGTGAAGCGGTTCTACGGCACGGCCACGGCCCGCGTAACGGACGACGGCGTCGTCGTGCACCTGGACGACCGTCCGGTGCGCACCCCTGGCAAACGCCTGCTGGCTGTACCCACCCAGGATCTCGGCGAGGCGATCGCGGCCGAGTGGGCCGCCCAAGGTGACGAAATCGCGCCTGCAAGCATGCCGCTGACCGAGCTCGCCAGCACGGCCTTGGATCATGTCGGCCCAAATCGCACCGCGATTATCGAAGCCACCGCTGCTTATGGGCGCAGTGACTTGTTGTGTTATCGCGCCGATCAGCCCCAGGCGCTTGTCGACCGGCAGGTGGAGGCTTGGGAACCACCGCTGGAATGGTTCAAGGATCGCCACGGCGTGTCGTTGGCAAAGACCGTTGGCATCATGCACCTGGCCCAACCGCCGGAAGCCATCGCGGCCATGGACCGGATCGTCGCTAGTCACGACGATTGGCGTCTGGCGGCGCTCAGCCTGGCGACGGCGCGCCTCGGCTCGCTGGTTCTGGCGCTTGGCCTGGTCGATGGCCACTTCGATGCGGCCGAGGCGATGGCCCTGGCCCATCTCGATGAAGATTTTCAGATTGAGCGCTGGGGTCAGGACGACGAGGCGATGGCCCGGCGGGCGGGCATCGCGGCCGAGGTCGCCTCGGCCCGCCGCCTGGTCGATCTGCTGAAAATCTAGGCGATCCGCCCAAGTTCGGGCACTCTAGCCGTCATCATTGCGTAACGAACGGGCGGGGATATGCGCGAGATTCTTGAACAGTTGGAAAAGAAGCGAGCGGCGGCCCGGCTCGGCGGCGGCGAGAAGCGGATCAAGGCGCAGCATTCCAAGGGCAAGCTGACCGCGCGGGAGCGCATCCGGCTGCTGCTGGACGAGGATTCGTTCGAGGAATGGGACATGTTCGTGGAACATCGTTCCTACGATTTCGGCATGGCGGACCAGAAGATCCCCGGAGACGGGGTGATCACGGGCTATGGCACCATCAACAGCCGGCTGGTGTTTGTGTTCAGCCAGGACTTCACCGTCTTCGGCGGCTCGCTCAGCGAGGCCCATGCGGAGAAGATCTGCAAGATCATGGACCAGGCCATGAAGGTCGGCGCGCCCGTCATAGGCTTGAACGACAGCGGCGGTGCCCGCATTCAGGAAGGCGTAGCCTCGCTGGGCGGCTATGCGGATGTCTTCCAGCGCAATGTTATGGCCTCCGGCGTCGTGCCGCAGATTTCCCTGATCATGGGGCCGTGCGCGGGCGGGGCGGTGTACTCGCCGGCGATGACCGACTTCATCTTCATGGTCGAAGACAGTTCCTACATGTTCGTCACCGGGCCGGACGTGGTCAAAACCGTGACCCATGAGGTGGTGACGGCCGAAGAACTGGGCGGCGCTATTACCCACACGGCCAAGTCCGGTGTGGCAGACCTGTCCTTCGAGAACGATCTGGAAGCGCTGCTGCAGCTCCGGCGCTTCGTCGACTTCCTGCCCCTGTCGAACCGCGAGCGGGCGCCGGAACGAGCCACCGACGATCCGATCGATCGTGTAGAGGCCGGCCTCGACACGCTTGTGCCCGACAATCCGAATAAGCCCTACGACATGAAGGAACTGATCGGGAAGCTGGTCGACGAGGGCGACTTTTTCGAGTTGCAGCCCAAATTCGCCGCCAACATTGTCACCGGCTTTGGCCGCATGGCCGGCGAGACGGTGGGCTTCGTCGCCAACCAGCCGATGGTGCTGGCCGGCTGTCTCGACATCGACAGTTCGCGCAAGGCCGCGCGCTTCGTCCGGTTTTGCGACGCGTTCAACATCCCCATCGTCACCCTGGTCGATGTGCCCGGTTTTCTTCCGGGCACCGGCCAGGAATATGGCGGTATCATCAAGCACGGGGCGAAACTGCTGTTCGCCTATGCCGAG
This sequence comes from Alphaproteobacteria bacterium, assembly GCA_028277405.1. Taxonomy (GTDB): domain Bacteria; phylum Pseudomonadota; class Alphaproteobacteria; order DSM-16000; family Inquilinaceae; genus JANQGH01. The sequence goes on from JANQGH010000064.1 coordinate 29,656, forward strand.
GCGACCGTGCCCAAGGTCACGCTGATCACGCGCAAGGCCTATGGCGGCGCGTACGACGTCATGGCCTCAAAGCATCTGCGGGGCGACGTGAACTATGCCTGGCCGCGCGCGGAAATCGCCGTGATGGGGCCGAAAGGCGCCGTTGAGATCATTTTCCGGGGCGATTTGGGAGATACGGGAAAGATCGAAAAGCGAACGGACGAGTACCGCGAGAAGTTCGCCAACCCTTTCATTGCCGCCAGTCGTGGTTATATCGATGAGATCATCTTGCCGCGCAACAGCCGCCGACGGTTGTGCCGGTCGCTGGCGATGTTGCGCAACAAGCAGTTGGAGAACCCCTGGAAGAAGCACGATAACATTCCGCTTTGATGGCCCCTGTGATGGACGAATATCGAGAAGAGACAATCCGGGAGGAGTTGTTGGCCAGACGTCAGGAACTGACGGAGCTGGCAAAAACCGCGTCCGATGTCCGCGATCCGGTCGAGTTGGATCAGACGACCCAGGGCCGGCTGTCGCGCATGGACGCCATGCAGGTTCAGGCCATGGCCCAGGAGACGGAGCGAAGGCGCCAGTTGGAAATCCAGCGCATCGACGCGGCCCTGCAACGGCTGAAGGACGGCGAATACGGCTATTGCGTCGCCTGCGGGGAAGACATTGAGCCGAAACGCCTGGCCCACGACCCCGCCGTTCCCAACTGCCTCGGTTGCGCCTCCAGCGCCTGAGGGCTTGGCCAACGGGCCGGGTCTTTCTTCCGCCACATCTTGTGCCTAAGCGGTCGATCTGGCTGCGAAATCGGAGTGAACCTGTCGTGAGACGTTTGTCCCTTGTCGTTCTGTTCGGCCTGCTTGTCGGCTTCGGCGTGGCCGCCTGCGAGAGCCGCGATGGCGGCGGCTTCTATGTCGAGGGGACGGGCGGGGTAAACGTCGGCAACTGAGCGCGGCTGCGCCGACCCTTCACCGGTTTGGCGACGATCGTGTATATCTGGCCTCCAAAGAAGTCTTCAGGGGGCGCCGGTGTCACTGTTCCAATCCATCCTGATCGCCAATCGGGGCGAGATCGCCTGTCGCGTGATCAAGACTGCCAGCCGTCTGGGCATCCGGCCGGTCGCGGTCTATTCCGAGGCGGACGCCGAGGCCCTGCATGTCCGCATGGCGCTGGAGGCGGGGGGCGAGGCCGTTCTGATCGGGCCGGCGCCGTCCGCTCAGTCTTACTTGCAGATCAACCGGATCGTCGAGGCGTGCCGCGAAACCGGCGCCGAAGCGGTCCATCCCGGCTACGGCTTTCTGTCGGAAAACAGGCAGTTCGCCGAGGCGCTGGCGGAGGCGGGCATCGTCTTCATCGGGCCAGGACCGGCGGCGATCGGCGCCATGGGCGACAAGATCGAATCCAAGAAGCTGGCGGAAAAGGCCGGCGTGAACTCCGTGCCCGGTCACTTGGAGCCGTTAAAGGACATCGACGAGGCGCGCGCGGTCGCCCGGGGCATCGGCTATCCGGTGATGCTGAAGGCCTCCGCCGGCGGCGGTGGCAAGGGCATGCGCATCGCCCGCACCGACGATGAGGTGGCGGAAGGCTTCACCTCGGCGACCAACGAGGCGCGGTCGAGCTTCGGTGACGAACGGGTTTTCGCCGAGAAGTTCATCGAACAGCCGCGCCATATCGAGATCCAGGTGCTGGCCGACGGCCATGGCAATGTCGTCTATCTGGGCGAGCGTGAATGCTCGATCCAGCGCCGGCACCAGAAGGTCATCGAAGAGGCGCCATCGCCGTTCCTGGACCCCGCCACCCGGCGGGCCATGGGCGAGCAGGCCGTCGCGCTGGCCAAGGCCGTGGATTACCGCTCGGCCGGGACGGTGGAGTTCATCGTCGATGCCGATCGCAACTTCTACTTCCTGGAGATGAACACGCGCCTGCAGGTCGAACACCCCGTGACCGAGGCGATTACAGGGCTTGACCTGGTCGAATGGATGATCCGTATCGCCGCCGGTGAGGCGCTCGATTTCGGTCAGGACGATGTCTCGCTGACCGGTTGGTCGATGGAGGCGAGGGTCTACGCCGAAGACCCCGCACGCGGCTTTCTGCCGTCGACCGGCAGGCTGGTGCGCTATCGGCCGCCAGAAGAAAAGGACGGGGTCCGCGTCGATACGGGGGTCGAGGAAGGCGGCGAGATCTCCATGTTCTACGACCCCATGATCGCCAAGATCATATCCAGCGGCCCTGACCGGGCGGCCGCGATCCGCACCCTGCAGCACGCCTTGGATGGCTGCCTGATCACCGGCCTGCGACACAATCTGGGCTTCGTTTCCGCCGTGCTGGGCCATCAGCGGTTCGTCGACGGTGACCTCAGCACCAATTTCCTGGCCGAGGAGTTCGGCGCGAGTTTCTCGGGCCTCGAGCCCAATCCGGCAACGCGAGACCGGCTCTTTGCCGTTGCCGCGGCCCTGCACGTGCAGCGTCGCGCGCGCGACCGGGGCCTGCAAGGTGATGCGGCGTTGGCGCCGACACGCTGGATGGTCCGGCATGAGCGCACCAATCACCTCGTCAAAGTCACGCTCACCGCCGCCGGCGCCGATATCGTCATCGGAAACCACGAGATACCGGTCCAGCATCATTGGCGCATCGGCGACCCGGTTTTCGACGGCCAGGTCGGCGGCCGGCGCCTGGTGGCGACCCTGTCGATGGACGATACCCATGTGCGCCTGGCCCATGGCGGGATCGACATGACGGTGCAGGTGTTGAGCGAGCGGGCCGCGTCCCTGGCGAACCTGATGCCGGTCAAGCAGCCGCCCGACCTGTCGAAGTTCCTGCTGTCGCCGATGCCGGGCCTGCTGGTCTCCCTTTCGGTAGAAGCGGGAGAGAAGGTGGTTGCCGGCCAGCCGCTGGCGGTGGTCGAGGCCATGAAGATGGAAAACATCCTGCGGGCCGATCAGCCGGGCGCGGTGGCCACACTGCACGCGGCCCCTGGGGACAGCCTGGCCGTGGATCAGAAAATTCTTGAATTTGAATAGCATGCCGAACAGTTCTGATATATTACATAAAGAAAGAACAGCCTGGTTCCGCGAGACGATGGTACGTGCCGACATGGGCCTTCTGTCCGATCAGGCCGCCGCCCTGTTGGCGGAGCTGGAGACGATCTTTGTCGCCGGCGCCTGGGTCGCCACAGTGATTCTGGCGGCCGCTGTGATCGAGGCTGAACTGCGCGCCGAGGGTGATGAGGGCCGCTTTACCAACACGGGCGTTCTGTTTCGCGAGGCCGGGTTGGGCGACGATTTCGACTGGCTGCGTCAGCGGCGCAATGCCTTGCTGCATTTCACGGGCGAGCCGGCGCTGACAGTGGATATGTTCTGGTTTCAGGCCGCCGAACTCGAGGCCGACGCGCGGCGCTCTGTCACGCTGGTTGCCAGCATGCTGAGGGGCGGTGGACCGGACAATGTCTGACGATCGGATCGCACGCCGTCTGGTCATTTCCGGCCGGGTCCAAGGCGTGTGGTATCGCGGCTGGACCGTCGATCAGGCGCGCGCACTGGGGTTGGATGGCTGGGTCCGCAACCGGACCGACGGCACGGTGGAGATCGTCATGGCCGGTCCCGCGGACGCGGTCGAGCGGCTCACCGCCCTTTGCGAACAAGGGCCGCGCGATGCAAGGGTCGACGGCGTCGAGGCGACGGCGGTTCAAGACCCTGGCGCAGCCGGTTTTGGACAGCGCGCCACGGTATAACCCGTTGCGCAACCCCCGGCTTCCGGATGAAGCCGCAGGTGGTCGGGATCGCCGGCAGGGTCCGGATGGAAGACGTGTAGCGGGCCGGCGCGCAAGGCCCGGCGGCCCGCTGTAACCCGAGACTACGTCAAGCGGCCGCGGCCGCCGTGTGAGCCTGGCACCAGCCGTTTGGGTTGTCGGCATCGTCCACGACGCGGCAGGCGCTGTTGTTCCAATGCAGGCATGTCGAACACTGCTCCACATAGGGCTCCGCGATATAGCCGACAGTGTCTTTGTCGGCATAGGGGCTGTTCTGCGCGGCGGCAGATGTCGTCGCTGCGGCCGTTGCCAGCACAGCGGCGCCCCCGGATGTCAGCGCGGCGCGTCGCGAGATCGGAGATTTTTCGATGGTCATGATCTAAGGTCATCCTTTGTCGAGAAACGGTGGCTGATGTGCGTAACCAACGACATTTGGCTCGGTTACATCGACAATCGATCACAACTTTCTTAGAGCTTGGCCAATGTGTGTTCAATCGTTATTACATCAATAGGATAGATTAATTCTCCAATAGCGTGCCGCTATGTCGGCCCGGAGGCGTGTTGAGACGCCGAGGCGCCAACGTTCGCCGCAGAACGGGTGGACATGTCTCAGTGCCGCGACGGCCCAGACGTGTCCGAACCGGCGGGCCGACGCTCAAGCAGGCTAGTTCAACAGCCGGCTGAACGTGCCACAGCCGGCGGCGTGGCCGTCGCTGGTGCTGTGCGTGTAGCAGAGCTCGAATTCGTTATCGCTGATCAGGCGGAACTGCTGGGTACCGTCGCTGTCGACGATGGTGGCGTGGTGCTGATCGTTGGTGAAGGTGCCGACGAAGGTCACGCGCTGACCGGCGGTATGGGTCGATTCGATGTTGCCTGAGAAGCGCCGCCCGACCTGATGGTTGATGTGAATGATGAAACGGGTATCGACCATGCGCGGCGTATCGCTGGAACCGTTGCCATGATGGGTTGTATTGCCAACAGCGACGGCCTGGGTATGGCCCTGCCAAGTGCCCAGCAGGTCGGGCCACTGCTCCTCGGCCGAGGCCGATGTCGATGCGAGGATCAGCGCCCCGAGAAGCGCCATGAGTTGCAGCGAGCGAGATTTCATCGTTCCGTATCCCCTTACCGGCGGTTGCTTGATGGGTTGACTTAGTCTTCGAACACCTCGTCCCAGGCCTGCCGCAACGCGATGTCGACATCTTCCAGGGTGGCCGGAATGCCGAGATCGACGAGCGAGGTCACCCCGTGGCCATGAACGCCACAGGGCACGATACCGTCGAAATGGGCAAGATTTGGGTCGACGTTCAACGACACGCCGTGAAAGGTCACCCATTGCCGCACGCGCACGCCGATGGCCGCGATCTTGTCCTCCCGGCCACCATCGCGCGCAACCCAGATGCCGACTCTGCCGTCACGGCGCTCACCAACCACGTTGAAGCGGGCCAGCGCTCGGATCAGCCATTCCTCCAAATCCTGAACGAAGCGGCGGACGTCCGGATTGCGCCGTTTCAAATCCAGCATCACATAGCCGACCCGCTGGCCCGGCCCGTGATAGGTAAACTGGCCGCCGCGGCCCGTTCGATAAACGGGAAACCGACCCGGGCTTAGCAGGTCGTCCGCGTTGGCACTGGTGCCGGCCGTATAAAGGGGCGGGTGCTCCAACAGCCAGACCTGTTCCGGCGCCGTGCCGTTCCGGATGGCGGCGACCCGGTCTTCCATGGCCGCGACCGCAGCCGGATAATCGACCGGCGCGGTCGAAACGCGCCAGTCCACCGCCGCATCTTGCGCGGCCTCGGCCCAGTCGTGCTGCTTGATTGCGCCCATGCGATTTGGTATGCCCCCAACGCGTCGCTGGCAAGCCTTGCTTGTCGGCTTCTAGATATGCGGTCGTGGCGGAATTGGTAGACGCGCAGCGTTGAGGTCGCTGTCCTGTAACAGGGGTGGAAGTTCGAGTCTTCTCGACCGCACCATCTTGTGATCCCCGAAATCTGATCCGGAAACCTGCCGGAGTTCTGATCACTCGGCCGGTGCAGCCCTGGGCTGTGCATCCGGCTTTGCCTTTCGCGCTGTGCCCCGCCTATAAGGAGGCAGCGATAGGGAGAGGCCGATGTCCGACGAGAAGACCAAGAACAGCCTGCAAGAGGCCGCGCTGCAGTATCATCGCTTGCCGCGCCCCGGCAAGGTCTCGGTGGAGGCAACCAAGCCTCTGACCACGCAGCGTGACTTGGCCTTGGCCTATTCGCCGGGTGTCGCCGCGGCGTGCCAGGCCATTGTCGACGATCCAGCGGCCGCCAGCGAGGTCACGTCACGTGGCAATCTGGTGGCCGTGATCAGCAACGGCACGGCGGTGCTCGGCCTCGGCGCGATCGGCCCGCTGGCGTCAAAGCCCGTGATGGAGGGCAAGGGCGTCCTGTTCAAGAAATTCGCCGGCATCGACGTCTTCGACATCGAGGTCGACCAGCGCGATCCGGACAAGCTGGTCGAGGTCGTTGCGGCGCTGGAGCCGACTTTCGGCGCCATTAACCTTGAGGACATCAAGGCGCCGGAATGCTTCGAGGTCGAGGCGCGCCTGCGCGAGCGCATGAACATCCCCGTCTTCCATGACGATCAGCACGGCACGGCGATCATCGTCAGTGCCGCGGTCGTCAACGCCTTGCGCGTCGTCGACAAACCGATCGACAAGGTGAAGCTGGTGACGTCCGGGGCAGGGGCGGCGGCGCTCGCCTGCCTCGATCTTCTGGTGCATCTCGGCCTGCCGATCGAGAACATCATCGTCACGGACATCGAGGGCGTGGTCTATGAGGGCCGCACCGAACTGATGGACGAACGCAAGGAACGCTACGCCAAGGCCACCGACGCGCGCACCCTGGCCGACGTGATCGACGGGGCCGACATCTTCCTCGGCCTTTCCGCGCCGGGCGTCTTGAAGCCGGACATGGTTGCGCGCATGGCGGACCGGCCGATCGTCATGGCCCTGGCCAACCCCGTGCCCGAGATCATGCCCGACGAAGTCAAGGCGGTCCGCCCCGACGCCGTCATCGCCACCGGCCGGTCGGACTTTCCCAACCAGGTCAACAACGTACTTTGCTTTCCGTTCATCTTCCGGGGTGCGCTCGATGTCGGGGCGACCGCGATCAACCACGAGATGAAGATCGCCTGCGTCTACGCGCTTGCCGACCTGGCGATGCAGGAGGGCACGGACATCGTCGCCAACGCCTATGGCGACGCGGAATCCTCCTTCGGCCCCGATTACCTGATCCCGCGGCCCTTCGACCCGCGCCTGATCACCGAACTGGCGCCCGCGGTCGCCAAGGCGGCGATGGACAGCGGCGTGGCCACCCGGCCGATCGCCGATTTCGAGGCCTACCGGCATCGCCTGGAACAGTTCGTCTACCGGTCCGGCCTGATCATGAAGCCGGTATTCAGCCGTGCCCGTGAAGAGCCCAAGCGCGTGGTCTATGCAGAAGGCGAGGAGGAGCGGGTGTTGCGCGCCGCCCAGGTCGTGGTCGACGACCGTCTCGCCTTTCCCGTGCTGGTCGGAAGGCGTCAGGTGGTCGAGAGCCGGTGCCGAAAGCTGGGCCTGCGCTTGCGCGAAGGCAAGGACTACGAGCTGGTCGATCCGCAGGACGACCCCCGCTACAACGAGTATTGGCACCTCTATCACCAGCTTATGGCAAGGCGCGGCGTGTCGCCGCCGCGCGCCCGCGAGGTGGTGCGCACCAACACCACGGTCATCGGTTCTTTGATGGTGCAAAAGCAGGAGGCCGACGCGCTGATCTGCGGTACCTACGGCCCGTATCGCCAGCATCTGCGCCATATGTTGAGCATCATCGGCCTGCGCACCGGCGTCGCCATGCCGGCGGCCTTGAGCGCCCTGATCGTGCCGCGCGGCACGATCTTCATGACCGACACCTACATCAACCCGGATCCGACGCCGGAACAGATCGCCGGTTCCGTCGAACTGGCGACGGAGGAGATGCGGCGCTTCGGCGTGACGCCGAAAGCCGCGCTGGTCTCGCATTCGAACTTCGGCACGCTGGACACTGGCTCGGCCGTCAAAATGCGCCGGGCGCTCAGCCTGATCCGCCGCCGGCAGCCAGACTTGGACGTCGACGGCGAGATGCATGCCGACGCGGCGCTGAACGAGAGCATCCGCAACCGCATCTTCCCGAACTCCACGTTGGAGGGCGAGGCCAACCTGCTGGTCATGCCCACGCTGGATGCCGCCAACATCGCCTTCAACATGATCAAGGCGATCAACGAGGCGGTGTCGATCGGACCGCTGGTCCTGGGTGCGGCCCGCCCGGCGCATGTGCTGACGCCGTCGGTAACGGTGCGCGGCATCGTCAACGTGACCGCCATCGCCTCGGTCGACGCTCAGCTTGCCGGTGCCGTCTGCCCGATCGACCATGAGGCGCGCGAGGCGTCGATCCTGGCGCTGGAAAGCCTGTCGCGGGAAAGCGCGGCGGTGTGAACCAGACGGTCGACCAGCCCGAAACGATGGAGAGCGCGGGCGACCGCCCGGCGGAGGAGCTGCGCGCGCTGATCGACCGGATCGAGGATGCGCTCGACGCCGGCAAGCTCAATCGGGTTGAGAAGACCATTGCGACCTTGCATTCGGCCGACCTCGCCGACCTGCTGGAGCAGCTGCACCCCGACGATCGGCGCACCGTCGTCAACCTGATCCGCCCCCAGCTTGGCGACGAGCCGGAGGTGCTGTCCTACCTGAACGACGAGGTGCGCGACGAAATCGTCGCCCTGCTGCGGCCGGAGGAAGTCGCGACCGTCCTGACGGAGATGGTTACTGACGACGCGGTCGCCCTGGTCGAGGATCTTGACGAGGAGGAGCGGGAAGAAATCCTCGCCAGCATGCCGACGTCGGCACGGTTGCTGGTCGAGGAGGGGCTAAGCTTTCCGGAGGAATCGGCCGGCCGCCTGATGCAGCGCGAGATGGTTGCGGTGCCGATGTTCTGGACCGTCGGCAAGACCATCGATTTTCTGCGCACCAGCGATGTCCTGCCGGACGATTTCTACATGATCTTCATGATCGACCCGAAATACCGGCCGGTCGGCGGCGCCTTGCTCAGCCGCGTGCTGCGCTCGCGCCGGTCGGTGAAGTTGGCCGATCTGATGGATCAAGACGTGCGCACGATCCCGGCGGACATGGACCAGGAGGAGGTCGCGTTCCTGTTCCGGCAATACGGCCTGGTCTCCGCCCCGGTCGTCGATGACGGCGGCAAGCTGCTCGGCGTCATCACTGTCGACGACGTCGTCAACGTCATCCAGGAGGAAAACCAGGAAGACATGCTGCGCCTCGGCGGCGTCCAGGAGGAGGACCGCCTGTCCACGGTCGCCAACACCGCGCGCAGCCGGTTCTCCTGGCTTGGCGTCAACTTTCTGACCGCCGTTCTGGCGTCCGCCGTGATTGCCTTTTTCGAGGCCACGATCGCGCAGGTCGTCGCGCTCGCCGTCTTGATGCCGATCGTCGCCAGCATGGGCGGCAATGCCGGCACACAGACCATGACCGTAACAGTACGCGGTCTGGCGACCAAGGAACTGGCGGGCCGCAGCGCCCGGCGCATGGTCGTGAAGGAGATCGCGGTGGGCGCCATCAACGGCGTCCTGTTCGCGGTCGTCGTCGGGGCCGTTGCCGCGCTTTGGTTCAGCGATCCTGGTATCGGCTTTGTCATTGGCCTGGCCATGATCATCACACTGATCGTGGCCGGCCTGTCCGGCGCGGTCATCCCGCTCGTGCTTGAGCGCCTGAACATCGACCCGGCGGTGGCCTCCGGTGTCTTCCTGACCACCGTCACCGACGTGGTCGGCTTCTTCACCTTCCTAGGGCTGGCGGCATGGATACTGCTGTAACCTCAAACGAAACCGAGGCGAGGGTTCGCGCCATCGCCGATGGCATGCCGGTGTTGGGCAAGTTGGGGATCACGGTCGACAGCGTCGGGGACGGCACGGCAACCATGTCGATGCCGTCCCAGCCGGATCTGTCGCAGCAGCACGGCTATCAGCATGCCGGGATCACCACATTGCTGGCCGACACGACGGGCGGTTTGGCGGCCGCCACCATGATGCCGGAAGGCACCAACGTTCTTGCCGTCGAGTTCAAGATCAACTTGCTGGCGCCGGCGCGCGGCGATCGTTTCCGGGCCGAGGGGCGCGTGCTGCGCCCCGGCCGGACCTTGACCGTAGTCGAGGTCGACGTCTTTGCCGACACGGGCGAGCGCGCGACGCTGATCGCCAGGATGCAGCAAACCTGCATCTGCATTCCTGATCGACGGGGTTAAGCGCATGTCCAAGAACGACGATGGGAAGACCGAGGATCCGTTGGTCGCGTACATTCTGGAGCGGGCCGGCGAGGCCGACGCCCCGACGCCCGCCGACATCGCGCGCGGCTTCGCGATTGGGCGGGTGAAGCCCAAGGACGGGCCGGACGCGTGGCGGCGCTATCTGAACCCCGTCAAACAGCAGATCCTGCATCTGGCGCGCCAAGGCCGCATCCACGTCCTGCGCAATGGCAAAAAAGTCGACCCCAAAGACGCGCGGGGGGTGACGCGCATCCGCTTGGCGGACACTATATAGAAACACATGTCCAAGGGCCGCCTGCCATGATCCCGAACAGCTTGCCGTCGCTCAACTTCGATCTGGGCGACACGGCGGACATGTTGCGCGACACGGTCTTGAGCTTCGCCTCCGACGAAATCGCGCCGCGCGCGGCCGCAATCGACGAGGCCAACGATTTCCCCACCGACCTTTGGCAGAAGATGGGCGCGCTTGGCTTGCTCGGGATCACGGTGGAAGAGGAGTATGGCGGCTCCGGCATGGGTTATCTGGAGCACATCGTGGCGATGGAGGAGGTCAGCCGGGCGTCGGGCGCGGTCGGGCTGTCCTACGGCGCCCATTCCAATCTCTGCGTCAACCAGTTGCGCCTGAACGGCAGCGAGGAGCAGCGCGAGCGCTATCTGCCGAAACTGATCTCCGGCGAGCATGTCGGCGCGCTGGCCATGTCGGAACCAGGTGCCGGTTCCGACGTGGTCGGCATGCGCACGCGGGCGGAGAAGAAGGGCGACCGCTACGTCATCAACGGCAGCAAGATGTGGATCACCAACGGCCCCGACGCCGATACGCTGGTGATTTACGCCAAGACCGACCCGGCGGCCGGCCCGCGCGGCATCACCGCCTTCATCATCGAAAAGGGCATGACGGGCTTCAACCCGGCCCAGAAGCTGGACAAGCTGGGCATGCGAGGCTCCAACACCAGCGAACTGGTGTTCACGGACTGCGAGGTGCCGGAGGAAAACGTGCTTGGCAAGGAGGGCACGGGCGTCAAGGTCTTGATGTCCGGCCTCGACTACGAGCGCGCCGTGTTGGCGGCAGGCCCTTTGGGCATTATGCAGGCCTGCATGGATGTGGTCGTGCCCTACGTGCATGAGCGCAAGCAGTTCGGCCAGCCAATTGGCGAGTTTCAGCTCATGCAAGGCAAGCTGGCCGACATGTATGTGACCATGAACGCGGCCAAGGCTTACGTCTATGCGGTCGGCAAGGCGTGCGACCGGGGCGAGGTCACCCGCAAGGACGCTGCTGGCGCCATCCTCCACGCGGCGGAACGGGCGACCTGGATGGCCTTGCAGGCGATCCAGTGCCTGGGCGGCTATGGCTATGTGAACGAGTATCCCACGGGCCGCCTGCTGCGCGACGCCAAGCTCTACGAGATCGGCGCCGGCACGTCGGAGATCCGACGCATGCTGATCGGCCGTGAGCTGATGAGCGAGACACGATAATCGCCGCCGAACCGCGTCTTCGCACGTTTTTCGCGCACGTCCGGGAATAATCCGGGCGCCCCGCTGTTCTCCCGATGATCCAGGCCGCACCCAACGGCCAGACATCTGGAGAACAGACAATGAAACGCCTTTTGGTCCTCGCACTCGCCTTGCCCATCTCCGCCTGCTCGGCCGGCGGGTTCGAACTCCCGTCCTTCGGCTTCGGCTCGTCGACCCGGCCGGACACCCAGCCCCTGACCCAGCCGATCGCCCAGGTCGCCCAGGCGCCGATCAGCAATCTGGGCACGATGACCGCGACCAACCTGATGGATGGTCGCACCATCTCCTTTTCCACCAGGGCCTATGGCAATGGCGCACGGGTCAGCGAAAGCAACGGCTGTACCTGGACGCGGGCGAATGACTGGTTCTCGCCGTCCGACAGTTGGGCGAATTGCGGCGACTCCCGCAACTGGCACACGGGCCAGGCGACTGTCCGCCAGCTCGACTCGCTCTATCCGCTTCAGGTCGGCAGCGTTGGCCGATACGAACGGCAGGCGCGGTCCCACACCGGTCGCAGCTACACGCGCGAAACGCGCTGTGAAGTGACCGACGCCGTCGAGGTCTTACGGCCGGGTCACGGCGCGACCCCCGCCTACGTCGTTGAGTGCGACAACACCCGCCGAACCCGCACCACCTGGTACGCACCGGGCGAGGGGCCGATCGCCTACCGCGAAACCCATCACCGCAACGGCTTGGAGGAGGCCTGGGTGCGGACCGACTAATCCTCGCCGTGCCAGGCCAGACTCCCTTGGCTGACCAGTTCCGCCAGCAGCCCCCACAGCTCCGGCTCGTCTTGCCAGCGTGACAGCCGCGTCTGCTCGATGGTTTCGGACACGCAGAGCGCGGCCGCCAGGTCTGCATCGGTCTGGCGGCAAACCCCGTCGACGCACAGCAGTGCGTCGGTGCCGAGCGCAAGATGGGCCCAGCGGCTGCCCAACACGCGTTCAAGGGTATCGCCGGCACCGATACGCGCGCTTATCGTCGCGGGCTCTATCTGCTTGTCCGGCATCGTCGGCGGCACGCGCGGTTCGGTGACCAGTTCGCCGATGGCTTGCCGCAGCAAGGCGGGGGTGTCGAGCTGGCGTTGAAGCAGCGTTGTCATGGCGGCAACAGCCTCGTCGCCGATCAGGGTCGGATCGGCGGGCCGGGTCATGCCGGGGTCGGCGTAACGTGGCGCCGTATCGCCCTGATACTCGGCAAATTCCGCCACCGCGTCGGCAAACCGGCTCGCCAGGTCGGCGACGCCGGGGGCGCGAAAGCCGATCGAGAAGGTCAGGCAAGCATCGTCGACCGCCACCCCCTCATGCGCGACGCCGGGCGGCAGATAGAGGATGTCGCCAGGTTCCAGAATGGCCTCATGGGTGGGTTCGAAGGTTTCCAAGATGCGCAGATCGAGATCGGCGCGGAAGGCCAGGCTGGACCCGGATCGAGAACCGTAGCGCCAGCGCCGTTTGCCGGCGGCCTGCAGCAGAAACACGTCGTACTGGTCGATATGCGGGCCCACGCCGCCCGCGCTTACGGCGTGCGAAACCATGATGTCGTCAAGGCGCCAGGTGGGCAGGAAGTCGAACGCGGTGACGAGGTCGGCAACCGCCGGCAGCCACGCGTCGACCGCTTGAACGAGCAAGGTCCAGCCTTCGGCCGGCATGTCGTCGAAGTCGGCCTGGTTGAACGGGCCATGGTGCACGGTCCATGACGGCTCGCCATCAGGCTCATGAACAACCAGTCGCGCGTCAACCTCGTCCTGACAGGCCAGTTCGGCCAGATCATGCGGCGTGATCGGGCTTTGAAACCCGGGCAAGGCCTGGCGCCAAAGCCACGGTTCGCGCTGCCAGTAACGCTCAAGGAACCGATCGGGCGACAGCTCTCGCCAATCGAGACGGGCAGGCGGCATTGTGCCTCCAGGCGCTTCGGAACTACGGTGCTTCCGCATGAAGTGGCGGAAGCGATGACACCCGGTCAGATTATCATACTGAACGGCGCCCCGAGATCGGGGAAGTCCAGCATTGTCGCGGCCATCCAGGAAGCCTTCGATGGGCCTTGGATGAGCCTTGGCGTCGATATGGTCAAGGAGCGGGCGACGCCCAAGCGCTATCAGCCTGGCATCGGCCTCCGGCCCGGCGGCGAGCGGCCCGATCTGGAAGACCTCGTGGTCACCCTATATGCGGCGCTCTACCAGTCCATCGCCGCCCACAGCCGGCTCGGCCTCAACGTCGTGGTCGATGTCGGCCATCATGATGCCTATTCGACGCCGCGCCAGATCCTGGCGGACAGTGCGCGACGCCTTGCCGGCCTGCCGGTGCTGTTCGTCGGCGTCCGCTGTCCGATCGACGAGATCATGGCCAGGCGCAAGGCCGCGCAGCACTCAGGCGATGAAACCTACCTTGCTGGAACCGACGACGACCCCGTTCCCGAGGCCGTTCGCCGGTGGCAAGAGGCCGTGCATGATCCCGGCATATACGACCTTGAGGTCGACACCTCGCAATTGAGCCCTTTGCAGTCCGCGGAGGCCATCCGCCGACACCTTGCCAACGGGCCGCCGCCCATGGCATTCGACCAATTGGCCCGACGCGCTGTATCGGAGGATTGACGTGCTGGACCACTGGCCGCGCACATTCGAGGATTTTGCCGTCGGCGACCGTGTGGCGACCGGGTCGCTGACGGTCACGGAAGAGGAGATCGACGCATTCTGCCGCAGCTTCGACCCTCAGCCGCATCATCTGGACCTGGACATTGCCGATGCCAGCCTGTTGGGCGGCGTGGCGGCCAGTGGCTGGCACACGGCGGCCCTGACCATGCGGCTGATCGTCGACGGCAAGATCCTGGGCGGCTCGCCGATCATCGGCGTCGGCGTACAGAACCTGCGGTGGCCCAAGCCGCTGCGCGCCGGCGACCGTCTGCGCGCCGAGGCGGAGGTGGTGAAGGTCACGCCATCACGCTCGGGCGCGCCGCGCGGCACGTTACTGTTAAACATTAAGACATATGATCAGAACGATGAAATTGTTATTGAAATGGATACCACGGTCGTGCTGCCGACGCGCGATCAATGACGATCGCGCTTGGCGCCGAACCGGCGTGTGACCACATCGATGACAGCACCCTGACGACCGAACCTCTTGGAGGCTGATATGGCTGCAGAGCCGAGCAAGGACCCCATCGTCATCGTTGCCGCCGCGCGAACGCCAATGGGTGGCTTTCAAGGCGCCTTGAAGGACGTAAAGGCGACGGAGCTGGGGTCGGTTGCCGTGCGTGCGGCGCTGAAGCGTGCGGGCCTGAATGGCGAGGATGTCGACGAGGTCACCATGGGCTGCGTCCTGCCCGCCGGCCTCGGCCAGGCCCCGGCGCGCCAGGCGTCGAAAGGCGCTGGTGTTCCGGACAGCGTCGGCTGCACGACGGTCAACAAGATGTGCGGGTCGGGCATGAAGGCGACCATGCTTGCCCATGATGCCGTGGCGCTCGGCACGGCCGACATCGCCATCGCCGGCGGGCTGGAGAGCATGACCAACGCGCCCTACCTGCTGGACCGGGCGCGCCAGGGCTATCGCATGGGCCATGGACGGGTGCTGGACCACATGTTCCTGGACGGGCTGGAGGATGCTTACGAGCCGGGTCGTCTGATGGGCACCTTCGCCGAGGACACGGCCCAACACTATCAGTTCACCCGCGAGGCCCAGGACGGCTTCGCCATCGAAAGCCTGAACCGGGCGCGCAAGGCGACCGAAGATGGCAGCTTCGCCGGCCAGATCGCGCCGGTGACCGTCAAGTCCCGTAAGGGCGAGATGGAGGTCACGGTCGACGAACAGCCGATGAACGCGCGGCCCGATAAGATCCCGAACCTGAAACCGGCCTTTCGCCCGGACGGCACCGTGACGGCGGCCAATTCCAGCTCGATCTCCGACGGGGCGGCCGCCCTGCTGCTGACCCGCCGTTCGGTCGCCGAGGCGCGGGGCCTGCCGATCCTGGCGGAGGTCAAGGGGCATGCCAGCCACGCCCAGGCCCCGGCCTGGTTCACCACCGCGCCGATCGGGGCGATCACCAAGCTGATGGACAAGGTCGGCTGGCAGACCGGCGACGTCGACCTCTATGAGATCAACGAGGCCTTTGCCGTCGTCACGATGGCGGCGATGCGCGATCTCGACCTGCCAGCCGACAAGGTGAATGTCCATGGCGGCGCCTGTGCGCTGGGCCACCCGATCGGTGCCTCGGGCGCCCGCATCCTGGTCACATTGCTGGCCGCGCTAGAGCAGTATGACGCCAAGCGGGGCGTGGCGTCGCTCTGCATCGGCGGCGGCGAGGCGACCGCGATCGCGGTGGAACGGGTGGCGGCATGAACCGGCGGGGCATCAGCACTGGCTCTTCGTTCGAGGCCGCGTACGGCTATTCGCGCGCGGTCATCGAGGATGGCTGGATCTTCGTCGCGGGCACGACCGGCTTCGACTATGCCACCGGCGAAATCAAGCCGGATGTCGAAAGCCAGACGCGCCAAACCCTGAAGACGATCGAAGCGGTCCTGGCCGAGGCCGGGGCGACTCTAGCCGACATCGTGCAAAGCCGCATCATCATCGCCGACCAAAGCGACGCCGAACGGGTCCTGACGGTTTACGGGCAGGTCATCGGCGCTGCGGTCGGCGATGGCGTTCGGCCGACCTCCACCGCCATCGTCT
Source organism: Alphaproteobacteria bacterium (assembly GCA_028277405.1). Lineage (GTDB taxonomy): Bacteria > Pseudomonadota > Alphaproteobacteria > DSM-16000 > Inquilinaceae > JANQGH01. Next base: position 45,882 of record JANQGH010000064.1, read on the forward strand.
CGCGACTGATCGACGATCGGATGAAGGTCGAGATCGAGGTCACCGCGCGACAGCCGGTCGGGCGCAGGGCCGGCTAGCAAAAAGGGGAGGGAGGCATGCCCGTTGCATTGATCACCGGGGCGGGGCGCGGCATTGGCCTCGAATTCGCCCGCCAATATGCGGACGAAGGATGGACGGTTCTGGCTGGTGTGCGCGATCCGGGGACGGCCGGCGACCTGCTCGGCATCGACGGCGATGTTGCGGTGGTGGAAATGGATGTGACCGATCCCGCCGCCGTCGCCATCCTGTCCGAGCGGCTGTCCGGCATCGCAATCGACCTCTTGATCAACAATGCCGGCCGCGGCAACCCGGCAGAACTCAGCGACGGGGGCATCGACTATGCCGCCTGGATCGACGTTCTGCAGGCCAACACGCTGGGCCCGGTGCGCGTGACGGAGGCCTTCCTGCCCCATCTGCGCGCGGCCGAGCACGGCAAGATCGTCACGATTTCCAGCCAGATGGGCAGCATCGGCCAGAGCAGCGGCCGGGCAATCATCTATCGCTCGTCCAAGGCGGCCGTGAACGCGGCCATGCGCGCCATGGCCATGGACCATAAGGGCGAGGGGCTGAGCTTCGCCGTGCTGCATCCCGGCTGGGTCAAGAGCGGCATCGGCGGTGCCAAGGCGCCGCTAGAGGCCGCCGATAGCGTCGCCGCGATGCGCGCGATCATCGACGAGCTCGACGCGGACACGACCGGCCGGTTCTGGAACTATGACGGCAGCGAGATCCCCTGGTAGGAGGGCCGACCCATGGCGGGACCCATCACCTTCTATTTCGATATCGCCAGCCCTTACGCTTATCTCGCGTCCCAGCGGATCGACGGCATTGCCGCCCGCCACGGCCGCACGGTCGACTGGCGCGCCATCCTGCTGGGCCCGGCGATGAAGCTGAATGGCGGCCGGCCTGTCAACGTGACGCCCATGCGCGCCGCCTATGCGCGCGAAGATCTGGCCAGACTGGCCCGGATCTGGGGCATCGCCTTTGTCGAGCCGCCCAACCTGCCGATCTTCGCGCTGCGCCCGTCGCGTGCCTTCTACTGGGCGCAGGGGGCGGAAGGGCCGGAGGCCGCGCGGCGCATGGCCCAGGCCCTGTTCAACGCCCATTTCGGCCGTGGCGAGGATATCCAGGAGGAAGCGCAGACCCTGGATGTTGCCGAGGCGGCTGGCTTTGATCGATCCGCGCTGGCAGAGGGCCTGAACGATCAGCGGATCAAGGATCGGCTGCGCGCGGAAACCGATGCCTCCATGACACGTGGCGTCTTCGGCGCCCCCTGGGTGATCGCGGACGGCCGCAACTATTGGGGCGCGGACAGGCTCGATATTCTGGACCGGGTGCTGGCCGAAGGCGGCTGACAGGCGGGCAGGCGCCGCCTACGTTCGATAAGGAGGACCGCATGGTCAATTTGATTGAAGAGGGCCTGCCCGATGACGTCGTCGGTGTTCATGTCAGTGGCACGCTGACCCGCGAAGACTACATTTCGGTGTTTGTGCCGGCTGTCGAGCGGGTGCTGGAAACCCAGAAAAAAGTGTCGGTGCTGACTGTATTCGAGGACGATGTCGACCTGTCGGCTGGCTCGGTTCTGGAAGACACCTATTTCGGTACACGGCACCTGTTCGCCTGGGGCCGCATGGCGATGGTCAGCGACTCCGACTCCATGCACCGGGCCGCGGGCCTCATGTTCCCGCTGCTGCCGTTCAAGGCCAGGTTGTTCCCGACTGAGGAGTTGGATGCCGCCATCACCTGGGTCTCGTCTCAGGATTAGCCCCGGTCGCCGCCGGATCACGAACGAGGAGGGAAGGGATGATCAAAGGCGTCCACACCATGTTCTACTCGTCTCAAGCCGAGGAGCTGCGCGCCTTCCTGCGCGACAAGATCGGCCTGCCGGCTACCGATGTGGGTGAGGGCTGGCTGATCTTCGATGTGCCCGAGGCCGATATGGGCTGCCACCCGACGGACTTCGAAGGCAGCCCGCCATCGGGCACGCACGCGATCTCGTTCTATTGCGACGATATCGAAACCACGGTGGGCGAACTGCGCGAGCGCGGGGTCGAGTTCGTCGGCGAGATCACCGATGTCGGCTATGGCCGCGCGATCCGCTTCAAGGTGCCCGGCGGCTTCGACCTGGAACTCTACGAGCCGCACTACAGCAAGGGCTAGGCCGCGCCTGCGCTCCTGTTCGCCCGGGCCGGGGTGACGACAAGTTTACCCCTGAACCCAAACCGCCATGCCTCGGCCACGTTTGCGGCCAAATTCCCGCTTATGACGTGTCTTGCGTCCCGACCAATCGGGATACTTGCAATGCACCCCCGACGGGCCCGCCGTCGGGCCTGAAGAGTTGGAGACACCTGCATGCGGATGAGATTTGCCCAAATTGGCGCGCTGGGCTTGGCTATGACGGTTCTGGCCGCCTGTCAGACCACGCCGGGCCAGGAGCGTGGCGCGATCACGGGTGGTGCTATCGGCACCGGCATCGGCCTGGTCACCGGCGGCACCTTCGCCCAAGTGGTTGGCGCCGGCCTGATCGGCGGCGGCTCCGGCTTCATCCTGGGCGACCTGTTCGAATAGCGTCGCAGGTCAAAGGACGGGGTTTGTTTGACCAAAGCCCGGCCGGCCTGAAGCGTCCGTCGCCTCGATGCACTCCTCGGCGGTGGGTTCCGGCGTTTCCGCAACGAAGACGCGGGGCGCGCCATACCAGGCGTCGTCCTCGGGGTGGGCAAGGCCATGCACGAGGATGCGCACGAACTGCCCGCGCGGGTTGGGCCAAGGTGAGCCGGCGGAAATAAGCATCTTAAAGCCGACCATCTCGCAATTGCTGATCAAGGTGTACGACGTCTGCTCAATCCGGTCGTAGATCCAAGGTTCCAGGGCGTCGACGATCGCCGCGCCTTCGCGGGCGGGTGTCGCCTCGGAGAACGAGACCTCGCAGTGGTGCAGGCCGTTCCGTTCGCCATAGGCGATCAGCAGGCGCGGGTCGTCCATAACAAATGCTGGCTCGAAGGTCGGCCCGATGAAGTTGTGGTCCGGGTTCTCGCGGTCATAGAGCTCCAAGCCGGCAAGGTCGGGTGCCCGGGCGTTTTCGATCGCCGGCAGACAGGTGTGCTCCACGAGATCGAAGAACGCGTCGGTGGTCGTTTGGGCCGTGGCGGAGGTGCAGGCAAGCACCGCGACCGCGATCATCGAGCTGGTTAGCTTCATCGTGAGCAGACTCGAGCTTCCGTTGTCATAGCGGCCCGTCAAGAGCCGGCCCAGCTTATGATGGTTCGCATCATCTCTGCGTCAAAGCTGCTGGCCGGACCGGCCAATCTTTGGGCACCTGATGCGCAATTGTCCAATTCGCAGGCAACAACCCATCCGGCCAAGTCACTCGGGTCTGGCACAGGCCTCTTGGCACGCCGCTTGCTTGAATGACTGACATGCAGGGCACCTAGGGTTCCGGCCGCGATCGCGGTGCTGGTCCGAGAGGTGCCGCCCGCGCTCATTCAGGCACGGGTACACGGAGGGACAAAATCCCGGGAGGGCACTGCGCCGGTTCAGCCGCGCCCCTCGTTTCGTCGCGGCTGGTCCGATCCGACGAAACAGATGGGATGCTCGCCATGACCCAAATTGCCAGACTTCGCAGCCTGACGGCCTTGCTCGCGGCCGGCACGGCCCTGATCGCGGCCCAACCCGCCGAAGCCCAAGAACGCACCGATTTCCGCATCGCCTGGTCGATCTATGTCGGCTGGATGCCGTGGGGCTATATCGAGGAAAGCGGTATCATGGACCGCTGGGCCGATCGCTACGGCATCGATGTCGAGATCGTGCAGATCAACGACTATATCGAGTCGATAAACCAGTACACGGCCGGCCAGTTCGACGGCGTTTCGGCCACCAACATGGACACGCTGTCGATCCCGTCGGGTGGCGGCGTCGATACCACGGCGTTGATCGTGGGTGATTTCTCCAACGGCAACGACGCCATCCTTGTGAAGGGCGAGACAGGCGTGGAAGACATGGCCGGCAATCCGGTCCATCTGGTCGAGCTGTCGGTTTCGCATTATTTGCTGGCCCGCGCACTGGACAGTGTCGGCCTCAGTGAGGCGGATTTGACGGTGGTCAACACCTCCGATGCCGACATGGTCGCGGCCTTTGGCTCCGACGATGTCGTCGCGGCCGTGACCTGGAACCCGCTGGTTTCGACCATCCTCGAAACCCACGGCGCCACCAATATCTACGACAGCGCCGACATTCCGGGCGAGATCATCGACATGATGGTCGTCAATACCGAGGTGCTGGAGGCAAATCCCGACTTCGGCCGTGCCCTGGTCGGCGCCTGGTACGAGGCGATGTCGATCATGTCGTCGGACACGCCGGAAGGCATCGAGGCGCGCGAATGGATGGCCGCTGCCTCAGGCACTGATCTCAACGGTTATGACGCCCAGCTCGCGACAACGGAGATGTTCTACGAGCCGGCCGAGGCTGTCGCCTTCGTCACCTCGCCGGAACTGCCGACGACCATGGATTATGTCCGGACCTTCCTGTTCGATCACGGCATCCTGGGTGTCGGCGCGCCGTCGGTCGATTTTGTCGGGATCGAGTTCCCTGACGGCTCCGTCATGGGCGATCCCAACAACGTGACCCTGCGCTTCGATGCGACCTACATGCAGATGGCGGCGGATGCCGGCCTGTAGAGGCGGCCGCTAAGCCCAACCAGGTCATGCGTTGGATCAACCGCCGGCCCAGGCGGCCGGCGGCGATCATCCTGGCGCTGGTGCCGTTCGTCATCGTGATCGGCGCCTACGTCATCGCGTCCGACATCCGGCTGGCGGAAAACCCGTCCGACCGGCTGACCCCGGCACCGTCGCAGATCATCGACACGTTCGTGATGTTGGCGACGGAGCCGGATCGGCGCACCGGCCGGATCCCCCTCTGGTCGGACACGTGGGCCAGTCTGCAACGCCTGTTGGCCGGGGTGGCGATCGCCGCCGGGATCGGTCTGGTCTTCGGCCTGCTGATCGGGTTGCTGCCGTTTGCCCGGGCGGGCCTCGCGCCGTTTGCGGCGGCGATCTCTCTGGTGCCGCCATTGGCCCTGCTGCCGATCCTGTTCATCGTCTTCGGCCTGGGTGAGACCGCCAAGATCGTGCTGATCGTGGTCGGCATCGGGCCGTTTTTGATCCGGGATCTGTCTCAACGGGTGCTGGAGATTCCATCCGAACTGCTGGTCAAGGCGCAAACCTTGGGCGCCTCGACCTGGCAGATCGCCCTGCGGGTCGCGCTGCCGCAGGTCCTGCCGAGGCTGGTCCAGGCCGTGCGCCTGTCCCTGGGGCCAGCCTGGCTGTTCCTGATCGCCGCCGAGGCCATCGCAGCCGAGGGCGGGCTCGGCTACCGCATCTTCCTGGTCCGCCGCTATCTCGCCATGGATATCATCCTGTCCTACGTCGTCTGGATCACGTTCCTGGCCTTCCTGTTGGACTACGCCCTGAAGTCACTCTCGCGGGCAGCCTTCGCCTGGTTCCATGGCGGGGAGGACCTATGACGGCCGTATCGGTGCATGACGTCTGGAAGTCCTATGACGGCAGGCCGGTGTTGGAACGCCTCAACATCGAGGTGGAGGAGGGTGCCTTCTGCGCCATCGTCGGTGCCTCTGGCTGCGGCAAGTCGACATTCCTTCGGCTGCTGCTGGCCCAGGAACTGCCGAGCCGGGGCGAGATCCGCATTGCCGATGCCGACCCGGCGACAGAGCCGCAGGCCGATCGCGGCATCGTCTTTCAGCGCTATTCGGTCTTTCCGCATCTGACCGTGCGGGACAATCTGATCTTTGCCGCCGAGATCGCCGCCTCGCGCACGCTGGGCCGCACTTGGGGCCGGACGCGCCGAAACCTGCGGGACGAAGCCGAGGCGACGCTGGAGCGCGTGGGTCTCGGCCACGCCGCCAAGCTGTGCCCCTCGGCCCTGTCCGGCGGCATGCAACAGCGCCTCGCCATCGCTCAGGCACTCACCAAGAAGCCGAAGGTACTGCTGCTGGATGAGCCGTTCGGCGCGCTCGATCCCGGCACGCGGGCGACCATGCACGAGTTCCTGCTGGAGCTTTGGCGCGAGACCGCGATGACGATCTTCATGGTCACCCACGACATCAAGGAAGCGTTCAAGCTCGCCACCCGGATCCTGGCCTTCGACAAGGTCCGCGACGACCCGACCGACCCTGGCGCTTACGGCGCCACCATCACCTACGACCTGCCACTCGACGACAAGACGGAGAAGGACGCCTTTAATGGTCCCAACTAGAAACGACATCAGAGGATCGCGCCGGGCCGGCTTACGCACCGCGCCATTGCCGGGCAGCCGCCGTGCCCATCACCCGGACCTCAGCAAGCTGCGCGGCTGGCAGGCGGCGCGCGACGAGTCGGGTATTCCAGAAGGCAGATGGCAGCAGGAAAAGGCCTGGGCCCTGCGCATGGGCCTGACCGGATCGGACACGCTCGACGACAAATCGATCCCGACCTTCGCCCGGGGCGAACTGCCCCATTACGCCGGCATCAACACATTTCTGAAGGCGCCCTATGCCGAGGACGCGACCGAGGTCGGCCACTACGACGCCACCATCCTGGGCGCCCCCTTCGATGGCGGCACTACCTACCGGCCAGGCACCCGCTTTGGGCCGCAGGGCATCCGCAAGATCTCTGCGCTCTACACGCCCTACAATTACGAGATGGCGATCGATCTGCGCGAGCAGATGACGCTGTGCGACGCCGGCGACATCTTCACCATCCCGGCAAACATCGAAAAGACCTTCGACCAGATCAGCCGGGCCTGCGCCCATGTCTTCTCGTCCGGCTCGATGCCGATCATTCTGGGCGGCGACCATTCGATCGGCTTCCCGACGGTGCGCGGCCTCGCCGAATGCACGTCGAAAACCATCGGCATCATCCATTTCGACCGGCACGCGGACATCCAGGAGAAGGATCTGGACGAGCGCATGCACACCACACCCTGGTTCCACGCCACCAACCTGCCCAACGTGCCGGCGCGCAACCTGGTCCAGGTCGGCATCGGCGGCTGGCAAGTGCCGCGCGAGGCGGTGAAGGTGGCGCGCGAGCGCAATACCAACATCATCACCATGGGCGATATGGAGCGCATGGGCGTCGACAAGACCGCCGAGATGGCCTTGGAGATGGCCTGGGAAGGCGCCGACATGGTTTACATGTCCTTCGACATCGACAGCATCGATTGCGGCTTCGTGCCCGGCACCGGCTGGCCGGAGCCGGGCGGCTTCCTGCCGCGCGAGGCGCTGGGGCTGGTCCAGCGGGTGGCCGCCGAGGGCCTCTGCGGCATGGAGATCGTCGAGGTCTCCCCACCTTACGATACGTCGGACATCACGGCCTTGATGGCGACACGGGTCATCGTTGACGCTTTGGGCTCCATGGTCGCCGCCGGTAAGTTGGGCGCTCACAAACGTCATATCGACAAGCCGGTCTCGATCCCGCATGGCGACTTTGAAGGCGCGAGGTGGTCCAATGCCTCATGACCATGCCCACGACCACATCGGGCCGGGCCACAACCATACCCAAGCGGATCATCTGCACTCGCACATGCCGGAGCAGACGGCGGCCGAGGATCTGCAGGCTTTGGCAGAGCAGTTCATCAACGGCTTTCGGGAAGCGTCCGACAAGACCAGCTATCTGCGCCTGACCGGCATTCCCTTCGAGATCGAGACGGCAGGCGGACCGCCCTTGAAACTGGTCGATGTCGAGATGACGACCGGCTGGCAGGTGGGCACGGCGTCGCCGGCCTTCGGCTCGCGTGATCTGTCGTACCTGCCGCTGCCCGGCGATCTGGTCGCGGAACGCACGAACCTGCACTTCGTCTATGTCTCGCTCAAGGAACGCCGCGACATCGACCTGCGGGAAATCTTGCAACCGAAGGTCGAGGGCTATACCGCGCCCTGATCCCCGTGTGTAAACTGGCCCGATCACAGCGGGCGCCAGGTCGCGGCGGCTGAAATCGGGTCATCACGATGGGAAGGGTGCGGTGGCGGAACCGAAAAACGCGGTGCTGATCGGCCTGGGCATGGTCTCCGGCACGCATTTGGCCGCCTTGGCGGACCTTGGGGACAGCGTGCGCCTCTACGGCGTGTTGGGGCGCAGCCCGGAACGGCTGTCGTCGTTTCTGGCCAAGGCGTCGGAGTTCGGGATCACACCGCGCACCTACCGCGACGTCGCCGAAGTCGCGGCCGACGGGGCGGTTGACCTGGCGATCGTTGTAACGCCCCCCAACGCCAGGCTGGCATTCGTGGAGCCGTTGAGCAAGGCCGGCATCCCTATCCTGATGGAGAAGCCGGTCGAGCGGACGACGGAGGCGGCTGAACGGATGGTCGCGCTGTGCGAGTCGCGCGGCGTGCCACTGGGCATCGTCTTCCAATTGCGCATGCGCGCCGCGGTGCAGATGCTGGCGTCGGTGCTGGCGGAAGGCGGCTTGGGTGAGATCGGCTTGGTCGAGATCTCAGTGCCGTGGTGGCGCGACCAGGCCTACTATGACGAGCCGGGGCGCGGCACTTACGAGCGGGACGGTGGCGGGGTGCTGATCTCCCAGGCCATTCACACGCTCGATCTGGCGCTCAGCCTCGTTGGCCCGGTGCGGCAGGTTCAGGCCATGGCCAGGCGCACCGCGTTCCACGACATGGAGTCTGAGGACTTCGTGGCCGCCGGCCTCGATTTCGAAAGCGGCGCGGTCGGTTCCCTGGTCGCCAGTACGGCGAGCTACCCGGGCGGGCCGGAATCGATCACGCTGCACGGCACGCTTGGCTCGGCGGTGATGATCTCGGGCAAGGTCACGCTCACCATGCGGTCGGGCGAGGTCGAAGAGTTCGGCGAGGATGCCGGCACCGGCGGCGGGGCCGACCCCATGGCCTTCACCCATGGCTGGCATCGGGACATCATCGCCGACTTCGCGTCGGCCATCGATGAGGGGCGGCCACCGCTCGTCACCGGGCGCGAGGCGCTGCGCGTTCACGCGCTGATCGACGCCTTGATCCTGTCATCCAAGACCGGCCAGGCCCAGCCGGTCGCGAAGGAGGGCTGAGCCATGTCCGCACCGATCCGGTTTGCCGCCATCGGCCTCGATCATCGCCACATCTATGGCCAGGCGGAGCACATGCTGGCCATCGGCGAGGAGTTCGTGGGCTGGTGGACCGAGGGCGAGCCGACCACGCTGGAAGGCTTTTTGAAGCGCTTCCCGGACATACCGCGCGTTGCCGAGCGTGCCACGCTGCTTGACGATCCGAGCATCGATCTGATCCTGATCGCCGATGTGCCGGTCCGTCGTGCCGACCGCGCGATCGAGGCCATGGCCCATGGCAAGGACGTGATGACCGACAAGCCCGGCTGTACGACATTGGCGCAGCTCGATGCCTTGCGTCGGTCCGTCGCCGACACGGGCCGCATCTGGTCGATCGACTTTTCCGAGCGGTTCGAGGTGCCGAGCGTGACCCGTGCCGCCGAACTGGTCGCGGCCGGCGCCATCGGCAAGGTCGTGCAGACCGTCGGTCTGGGGCCTCACCGGCTGAACCGCGCCACGCGGCCGAGCTGGTTTTTCGACCGCGAGGCCTATGGCGGCATCCTGTGCGACATCGCCTCGCATCAGGTCGACCAGTTTCTGTTCTTCACCGGCTCGGAGGATGCAGAGGTCGCGCACGCCGCCGTCGCCAACCACGCCAACCCGGGCGACCCCGGCTTGCAGGATTTCGGCGAGATCGTGCTGCGCAGCGCCAACGGCCACGGCTATATAAGGGTTGACTGGTACACGCCCGACGCGCTGCCGACCTGGGGCGACGGCCGGCTGACCATCCTGGGCACCGAGGGCTATATCGAACTGCGCAAATATGTCGATGTCTGCGGCGAACCGGGCACCGACCATCTAATCCTGGTAAACAACGCGCGGTGCGAAAGGTTCGACTGTGCCGACGCCGACCTGCCGTATTTCGAGCGCCTGGCAGCGGATATCAGGAATCGGACGGAAACCGCGATGCCCCAACGGCACGCCTTCAAGGTCACGGAGTTGGCCCTAAAAGCGCAGCAGTTGGCCGAGGCAGGCGGAAGGGGGCAATGACGGCCCCGATCCGGGTCGCCATTCTGGGTGCGGGCATTGGCGCCCAACATCTGACGGCCTATCGCGCGCTGCCTGACCGGTTCGAGGTTCTAACGCTCTGCGATCGTGAACGCGATCGTGCGGCGCAGGCTGCGGCCGGCGGTGCGATTCCGGCGATTGAAACCGACCTTGACGCAGCGCTCGACGATCCAAGCATTGACCTGATCGATATCTGTCTGCCGCCGGCCCTGCATTTCCAGGTCGCCAAGCGGGCGCTCGAGGCCGGCAAACATGTGGTCTGCGAAAAGCCACTGGTCGGATCGTTGCGTGAGGTCGACGAACTCGCGGACCTGGCCCAGGCGAGGGCGCGCGTCCTGGCGCCGGTGTTTCAGTACCGCTATGGGCCGGGTTTGGCCGCGCTGAAGTCGCTGATCGCGAACGGCCTGGCGGGCAAGCCCTTTGTCGCCAGCCTGGAGACCCATTGGAACCGGGGCGCCGACTACTACGCCGTTCCGTGGCGCGGCACCTGGTCCGGTGAAAACGGCGGCGCGATCTTGGGCCACGCTATCCACAGCCACGATCTGCTCTGCTATGTGCTGGGGCCCGTTGCCAGGGTCTCGGCGGCCATCGCGACACGGGTTAACCCGATCGAAACCGAGGACTGCGGCGCCGTCCAGTTCACGATGGAAAACGGCGCGTTGGCGACCAGTTCGATAACGCTCGGTGCGGCCGACA
>JANQGH010000079.1 GCA_028277405.1 Alphaproteobacteria bacterium
AGGGTTCCGCGCAGCGGTCGCTTGCTCCTCCTGCGCCAGATGGCGTAGCAACTCATCGGACTCCGGTTCCCACTGGATGAAAGTTCAGGGGCAGGTCACTACGGCTCAGCGTCGTGGAAGTCTCAGATAGGCGGATTCACGGCTCACCCGCAGCCGACTTTTCAGGCATGCGGTCGTCACCCAGAATCTGACGGAGAGAAGTAGCCGTCCAGCCGCGCCCAGGTTTCCGACAGATCCACCATCCGGCCGGAGAGACGCGCTTCATCGAGCGCCAGGCAGACAGCCCCGGCGACCAGCGCGTCGATGGACGAGACCGGCAAGTCGGCGCCTTCGCCGCGCAGATGGGCCGCGACGGCCTCGGCCATGCGCATGTCGGCGCCGTAGTGGCCGCTTTCCGGGTCGCCGCCTTCGTAGGCAAACGATTGACCCGGCGGGGTTTCGTCGCGGCCGGTGATCTGCAGGTAGCCGCCATGGAAATCGCCGACGGCCATGCCGTGCGTGCCGAAGATGCCATAGCGGCGCTGCTCATCGGGTGCGTTCAGCGACAGATGGAAGGCCATCGAGACGCCGTTTTCAAACGCGATCAGCGCGGTCTGGTGGTCGATGATGTCGCCTTCGGTCGTGAACGGGTTCGACGGCGGGGCACCGGTCGGCTGCTTGGTGAAGTTGAGGATCGAACCGAGATCGTCCGGCTCATTTTCTGGCACGAAGCTGGCTCGACCGCCGAAACTGGCCACCGAGATCGGCCTTGCCCCGACAATCCAGTTGTAGAGATCGATGTCGTGACAGGCCTTCTCCAGCATCACCCCGCCGGACCGTGCCGAGTATCGCCGCCAATCCCGCATGAAGAAGGCGCCGTGGCCGGGCGAGACATGCTCGTTGGCTTCGATCGAAACGATGCGGCCGAGCCGGCCCTTGGCAATTGCCGCGCGTAGATCGGTCGTCTGCGGCGCGTAGCGTAGCACGAGGCCCACCAGCACCCGGTCGGGCCCGTGCTGGCGCAGCAGGTCGGCCATGGCCCAGGTCTGATCCATCGAGGCGACCAGTGGCTTTTCGGCGAAGACGCGCACACCGGCGTCCAGTCCTATGCGGATCTGGTCGAGATGCGCGTCGTTCGGTGAACCCACAACCAGCAGGTCGGGTTTCGTTTCCCGCACCATGGTGGCCACTGACTCAAAACCGGGCGGCTCCGTGTCCAGCCGGTTCAGATAGGCCGGGGCGGGATCGAAATAGCCGACCACCTCCATACCGGGCATGGCGCGCTTCAAGCTGGTGAGCACCTGGACGGACCGGTGACCGACACCGGACAGTGCGACCTTCATGACGCGTCTCCGTCAGCGGTGGGCAGGAAGGTCGGCAGCGCTGCCGCGGCAACGGCACGACGGCGAAAGGCCATGCCTTGCGGCGTGAAGAGATGGGTGTCGGTCGGGTCGAAGCCGAACCCGACCACGGCGTGACGGGCGACATTAACGGCGCCGGGCAGGCTGGCCGCCAGGCGCTGACCTGATGGGGTGCGGGCGTGGATGACGCTGACCCCGCCCAGATACTCGACCATCTGGACCTCGGCGCGAAGGCCCGTCTCGGCCGGCGCCACGTTCTCAGGGCGAACGCCGAGCGTGACGGCGCTGCCCGGCTTAGGCGGCGACGCGCCCGGATCGACCGGCACGCGGATTTCCTGGTTCTCTATACTCACTGTGATCCCGTTGTTATCGGTAGCGGTTGCTTGTCCCGTCAGCATGTTCATGGCTGGCCGGCCGATGAAGTCGGCGACGAACCGTGTCGACGGGTGGTGGTAAAGCTCGGTCGGCGTGCCGACCTGCTCGATCCGGCCGGCGTTCAGGACTGCGATCCGGTCGGACATGGTCATGGCTTCGACCTGGTCGTGGGTGACATAGACCATGGTCGTGCCCAGCCGGGCGTGAAGCTCGGCGAGTTCGATGCGCATCTCGCCGCGCAAGGCCGCGTCCAGGTTCGAGAGCGGTTCGTCGAACAGAAAGACCTTGGGGTCGCGCACGATCGCCCGGCCGATGGCGACCCTCTGGCGCTGACCGCCGGACAGCGCGGCCGGCTTATGGCTCAGCCGGTCGGTCAGGCGCAGCGTGCGCGCGGCCTCGGCGACCTTCTGTTCGACCTCCTGGCGCGGCAGGCCGATTGTATGCAAGGGGAAGGCGATGTTCTGGCGCACCGTCATGTGGGGATAGAGCGCGTAGTTCTGGAAGACCATGGCCACGCCGCGATCGACAGGCTCCAGCCGGCCGACATCGCGGCCGTCGATCCGGATCTCGCCGGTCGTCGCGCGCTCCAGACCGGCGATGATCCTGAGCAGGGTGGACTTGCCGCAGCCGGACGGCCCGACGAAGGAGGCGAACTCACCCGACCCGACGGTCAAGGACAGGTCGCGCAGAACTTCCGTATTCCCGAACCGTTTTTCGACTTCATGCAGCGTCAGTTCAGACATGCGCCTCGCCCTCCTCGAAGCTGTCGGCGAAGAACTGCTGGGCGGCAAGCCCGGCCGCCAGCGTCGCCATCGGGCGCGGCACGCGGACAATGAGTGTCGGACCGGGCAGTTGCAGCGCGGCATCGCGGGACGATCGGATGAACCGCTCGCCTAACGGGCGCCATTTGATGTGTGTGCAGAACCATTCGATCAGATCCGTCGGCATCCGGGACGTGAGATAGACATGGTCGACGTCCGCGATCGCTATGATCGCGTTAAGAGCCCGGCTCATTTCCTGGGCCGCGCGTTCGACCCAATCCTCCAGCCGGGCGCGGGCCTTTGGTGCCATGCCGGCCAGACCCGGCCAGTCCGACCAGTCGTCAACGCCTGCAGCGGCCCGGAAATTGGGTTCGGTGGGTCTGGCCGCGTCATAGGGCAACAGGGCGCCGATCTCCCCAGCATTGCCGTGGGCGCCCTCGCAGAGCGCGCCGTCGAGCACCAGCCCGCCGCCGACCCCGATGCCGAGCCAGACCGCGAAGAAGTTGCGCGTTGGGGCGTCCACAATAAGGCTGCCGGCCACGACGCGGCCGTCATTGGCGATTACCGAGGGGACATCCACCACGTCGTGCAGCCAGCGTCTCAGGTCCAGGCCGGCCCAGCCATGCGGGTCCGACCGGGCGACGACCCGACGCCCGACTTCGATGAAATAGCCCTGCATGGCAGCGCCGAGGCCGACGATGCGGCAGCCAGAAGGCGATGCAGCCCGTGCCTCATCCAATAGGATCTCGGCCGCTTTCAGCGATGCCGTCGCGCTTTCGAACTCCTTTTCGACGGTGCGCTCGAACAGGCGGGCACCGCCCACATCGCGCAGCGTGACGCCGACCCGGCGCTGAGAGAATGAGAGCCCCACCGTCGCGAGCGCGCCACACCGATAGTCGAGTTCCAGTCCCGGCTGGCCGCGTCCCGTTGCCGACTGCCGCCGTTCCGTCACCAGGCCCGCATCGCGCAGCGCGCCGGCCAGCCGCATGATCGTCTGGGGCGACGCCCCCAACTCGTCGGCCAGGACCGCACGCGGCAGCGCGCCGCGCTGCGCCAGCCGGGACAGGGCCTGACGCTGCAGCGGGCTGAACCGGTTTGGCCCCATCGCCATCATCCCTTCACCCCGCCGCCGGAGAAGCCTGCCAGCACGTAGCGCTGGGTCAGCACGTAGATGATGATCAACGGCAGCGTGGAAATGACCGATCCGGCCATCAACTGGCCCCACGCGGCCTCGTACTGGCTGACGAAACTCAAGAGACCCAGCGGCACCGTGTAGAGGTCGGGCGAGGTGAGATAGAGCAGCGGGCGCAACAACTCGTCCCAATTGTTGATGAACGCGATCACGAAGACGGAGATCAGGGCCGGCTGGGCCAGCGGCAGATAGATGCGCCAGAAGATCCGGAACTCCCTGGCGCCGTCCATGCGCGCGGCTTCCGCATAATCGTGCGGCAAGGACGCAAAGTATTCGCGCAGCATGAAGGTGCCGAACGCGCCGACCAGGAAGGACGGCACGATCAGCGGCAGGAAAGTGTCGAGCCAGCCGAACCCGCGCATCAGCAAGAACTCGGGAATGATGGTCACTTCCGTGGGTACGAAGGCGGTCGCCAGGATGATGGCGAAGATGATGTTCTTGCCGGGCAGGGGCAGCCGCGCGAAGGCGTATCCGGCAAGCGCACAGGTGAAGACCTGGCCGATGGCGGCCATGAACGAAACGAAGGCGGAGTTGCGGAAGAAGGTGACGAAGTTGCGCTCGTTCCAGATCACCGAGTAGTTCGCCATCGGCGTGTCGGTGAACAGCAGCGACGGCCGGAAGCTGGGCGGCAGTTGGAAGAGCGCGGCCTGTTCCTTGAAGCTGGTGATCAGCATCCAGGCAAACGGCATCAGCGACAGGGCCGCATAGGCGACCAGAAAACCGTAAAGGGCCAGCAGGGCCCCGGGGCCAGACACGCGCCTATTCATGAACCCACCGCCGCCGGAAATAGAAGTTCACCAGTGTCAGCAGGCCGAGCAGGAAACAGAGGATGTAGGCCAAGGCCGCGGCGTACCCCATCTGGAAGTGAATGAAGGCGTTTTCGTAGATGAAGTAGGCCAGTGTCGTGGACGACCGGTTCGGTCCGCCTTCGGTCAGCGCGTAGGTGATTTCGAAGGTCTGGGTCGATCGCACCATGGCGATGATCAGCACGAAGAACAGGCTGCGCGAAAGCAGCGGCACCGTGATCCGGAAGAACCGGCGCACCACCCGCGCCCCGTCGATACGGGCGGCTTCGTAATAGGTCGGGTCGATAGTCTGCAGCCCTGCCAGCAGCAGGATCATGTAAAAGCCGACATCCTTCCAGATCGACACGATGGCGACGGCGGGCAGGGCGTAGGTCGGGTCGGCAAGCCAGGCGGGGGCCGCATCGATGCCGAGCGCGGCCAGCGCGTTGTTCAACAGGCCGAAGCGCGTTGAGAAGATCCACTTCCAGGCCAACGTAACGGCCACGGTCGAGGTGATGTAGGGCAGGAACAGGGCGCTACGGAAAAAGGTCGATGAGCGCAAGGTGTTGTTCAATACGGAGGCCAGGACCAGGGACAGGGCAATGGACCCCGGCACGTAGATCAGCGCGAACACCGCCGTGTTGCGCAGCACCTGGCCCGACACCGGCGATGTCAGGATGTGGATGTAGTTGTCGAGCCCGGTAAAGGACGGCTGATCGAAGATTTGCCAGTCGTAGAACGACAGGACGAATGACCACAGGATCGGTACCAACCGGAAGACCGCCAATCCAACCAGGGCGGGCAGCAGAAAGATCAGCGCCGGCGCGTAGCGCCGCCAGGCAGGCGTCATGTCGAGCAAAGGAGAGGGGGGCCGCCAGGTAAAGCGAGAAGGGTGACCATTCCGCTTCACCGTGGCGGCCCCGTATGTGCCCGATTACCGGGACAGAACGTCGTTGCCGTAGGCGACGAAGTTCTCGATGGCCTCGTCGAGCTCGCTGCGCCCGTTGAATACCTCGTCCAGTTCCCCGTTCATGCCCCCGGAACCGGAAGCGGCATAGCCGCGCCAGGCGCTCCAGTCACGGGAAAACCCGGTTTCGACCGGCTGGGTGCCGATCTCCAGCAACAGGCCCTTGTTGGCTGGCTGCATGTCGGCCTCCAGCCAGGCCTCACTTTCGGCGATCGCCTGGAACGCCGGGATCTTGCCGCCCAGGAAATCGGACGCCGTGCGTCCTTCGCCGACCATATGCTGGATGAAGTCCCAGGCCAGATCCGGCTGTTCGGAGTTGGTCGCGATGGCCAGCATGTCGGCCCAGGCATAGGCGCGCGCGGTCTCCTCGGTCGCGTCCGGTCCGACCGGAACTTGCGCGATGCCCCACTGGAAGCTGTCGCCGGCGATGTCGCGCACATTGGCGATGTTCCAGGACCCGTCGACCCACATGGCGGCCATGCCCAGCGCGAACACGTCTTGCTGGCGGATGCCTTCCATCTCGGCGGGGGCCGGGGCGACGCCATGCTCGTTCACGAGCGAGGTCAGGAATTCCAGCGCGTTGACGGCTTCCGGCGACGGATCAAGCGCCGTCATGTCGGCGTTCAAAAGGCGG
Source organism: Alphaproteobacteria bacterium (assembly GCA_028277405.1). GTDB lineage: Bacteria > Pseudomonadota > Alphaproteobacteria > DSM-16000 > Inquilinaceae > JANQGH01. The sequence continues at coordinate 6,055 of JANQGH010000079.1, forward strand.
CCGCCATTGCGGAAGATCCACGGCTCGATGTGCGAGTATCGACCATAGAGCCACATACCGTACTGTTCGGGCGTGCCGTCCTCGTTTTCGTCGACGGTCAGTGCCTGTGCCGCAGCCAGGAAATCGTCCCACGTCCAGTCGGCCTGCGGATGCTCGACGCCGGCAGCGTCGAACATGTCGATGTTGTAGTACATGACCGGGGCGACCCAGTTCTGCGGGAACGCGACACGGGCGTCGCCGATGACGCCGACCGAGGCAGCGCTGTCATAGTACTGGGCCAACTGCTCGTCGGTGATTAGGCCGGTAAGGTCGGCCAGATTTCCGGCATCGGCCCAGCTCTGCACGAAGCCGGACGACATCGCGAAGACGTCGGGCAGATCGCCGGCCGCCGCCAGCGCGGACAGCCGCGGCCAGTAGTCTTCCGGAGGCATGGCCAGCGCTTCGACCGTCACGCCGGGGTTGCTCGCTTCAAATTCCGCGATTGCCGCCCGCTCAGCTTCGAGTTGCTCGGGGTCCCACATCATGTAGCTGAGTGTGGTGTCCTGGGCCGCCGCCATACTGGTGGCCAATGCGGAAGCCGCCATCAGCGGCAGCCAGATGTGTTTCGTCAGTGTCATGGGATCCTCCATAGCCAATAAATTCCAGCATGGAATGAAATACCAAATCTGTGACGGTTCGGCTACGAGAGGATCATTGTTTTCTGACAATTGGCCGCTGACCGGTTATCAAGATCGCCTGGAGTTACCCTGAAGGTCATCGCCGGTTGGCATTGGAGTCGACTCCATATGTCAACGATGGGTGTCGATATGTCGATGCAACGAGTGCTCATTGTTTCCGATGCTTCGGATACGCCGGCGCGGCTGGCCGTTGCGAACGCGCAGGCCGCATTCAGGTGCGCACGCATCGAGCATGACGTCTTTGATCTTTCGGCCAACACGCCCTGGCCTGATCTTGACGAGTACACTGCCGTTTTCACGGCAACGGAAAACCTTGATCGCCTTGCGCCCGACCATGTCGCCGCCCTCGTCGGTTTTGTCGAAGCCGGCGGCGGCATCGCCGCGATCTACCGGGCGCGGCCAAGCGGGCTTGACAGTCTCTTCGGCGTTATCTCGGGCAACGGTCCGGTCGCGATAGCTGGCGGCGGCGGCATCCGGTTCCCGGGGCAGGCCTTGCCGGCCTTCGAGGGTGTTCAACTGGCCCCGGAGGATATGATCGGCCACGCCAGCCTTGATCAAATTCCGCATCGGCGCGCGGAGATCCTGGCCACGACATGGTACGGCAAACCGGTTGCCTGGGCGATGCCGGTTGGGCGCGCGCGGGCGGCTTACTGGAACAGCGTGTTTCTGAGCGAGAAGCGTGCCCGCGGCCTGATCATTCAGACGCTCGAGGTCGTCCAGCCCCTTACCGTCGTGCCTTGCGTGAATGCCGGCGTGGTGCAGATCGACGACTTTCCGGCACCGCTCGTCGGGCGTCTGCCGGATTTTGTGCGTGAGGAGTTTCCGACGCTGTCGCCCGAAGCGTTCTACAGCGATGTGTGGTGCCCGGACATGTTTCGTCTGGCCGAACGGTTCGGGCTGAAATACAGCTGTTTTTGCGTCTTCGACTACGTCGAACGTCACGAGTTGGAGGCGGCGGGCATCGATCCTGCCGACCATCGGCCATCGGGAGATGCGTTCACCCCGATCGAGCGCTATCGGCCGCCGGAAATGGGGCTGCACGGATACAATCACCAGTCTTTGCAGCTGCACGATTGGACGGATGTCGCTGAGATGAAGGACGCGTTGCGCCACGCGAAAGAGCTTTGGGCGCCGTTTGGCTGTGGCGCGCTACCGGTCTCTTACGTTCCGCCGAACAATCAGTATGACGCGGCGGGCATTCATGCCCTCGCGGAGGTTTTCCCAGGCATCCGGGTGATCAGCGGAAGCTTTTTCGGGCGTCTCGAAGACGGTGCCAACCGCGAATTTGGGCCCGAGCCTTGGAAAACCGACCTGTTCTGTCTTCCCAGAACAACATGCGGTTACGAATGCACGGACGAGGTCCTGTTTGACAGTGCAAGCCAACTGGCCACGTTGGGCGTTTGGACCCATTTCCTTCATCCGGACGACTTGCTTGATGTGCCCGAACCCGGCGCGTTGCCCGTTGGACGGCGCAATCCGCACAACCGTCCCTGGCGCAGCCGAAAGGGCGTCCAAGGGCTGCTCAATGAGGCCGCTGCGCTCTTCTCATCCATCGTCGGACGCTTTCCCTGGCTGACCTACCGCACAACGGCCGAGGCCGCGGATTTGGTGCGGGAACACCTGTCCAGCAGTTGGACAATCGGGTTTCGCGACAATTCCGTCAGTATTGCCGGGCCGGAAGGCAGCTTGATCCGATTGCGCGTGAACCGCGGGAGGTCGCGCCGCCTGAACGGCCTGTCAGGCTGCGATTGCGTTCACAAGTCAGGAACTCAGGACCATACCGTCTACCTTCTGAGAATGACCGCGTGCGAGGCTCAGGTGAGACTGTCGCATACGACCTGGATCGCCGGCATCGCCAAGCGGATCAGGCACGCGCGGCCCCCGGCGCGGAAAGCGTCCTGAAGCAAGTCTCCTAGCCTCGCCTCCAACGCGCTTTTTTTGTGTGGTTCCCGGTTTCGCCGACCGATCAGCCCCTGCCTCTCAGCCGGTTGATCAGCGCGGCGCGTTCGGGCGTCTTGTATACCCAGTTCAGGGCCATCTGACGCAGGTTGCGCCTAGACCACGCCAGGCTGAATCGGTTTGACCAGGCATCCTTGTATTTCACATTGTCGGTGTACCAGGCGGCGTAGCGTTCGCGCAGCAAATGACGCTTCAGCGGCGCGCGCTGCCCGTCCCTGTGCCGCGCCATCGCCGCCTCCCAGAAGATGGGCCAACCCTCCGTCGTTTTGGCCCAGCTCCAGGCCTTGATGCTTTGCAGGTTCTCCGCCGACAGCTCAGACAACGTGGAACGGTTCTCGATCAGGCGGCGCAGGCCGTCGGCCATCGGCGCCACCGCCCGCTCGGGAAGGATGAATTCCGACTGTTTCGGTCCCAGCACATCGGGCACGATACCCACCCGCGTCGAGACGATAGGAACCCCCGATGCCATCGCTTCCAGCACCGGATTGGGGGTGCCCTCAATCTCTGACGAGCACACCAGCACGTCGATTTCCCCGTAATAGTCCACCATCTCATCCCGGCTGCGGCGCCGAACCGAGGAGTCGGCATAGTGCTGCTCGATCTCGTGGCCGTCCGCCCGTAGCGCCTCGATGGCCGGGTTGAGAATGCTATGAAGCCCCTTGATGTCGCGCTTAGGATCGCTGCCCCAGTTCGGATTCCCCACCCACCCCACGCGCAGCGACCGCCGAAACTCCGCTAGCCGTGCCAGATTGCGGGGCTTGAACCGTTCCAGATCCACACCGTCGGGGATAACCGCCAGGGGGTCGGGGAAAATATCGATGTCGCGGTGAATCTGGTTCAGCGGGTCGGACGAAACCGAATAGCCGTCCGTGTACCAGAAGGCCCGCTCGCGCCAGGGGTGGTGTTCGGGCTCCAAGAACAGGTGGTCATAGACCGAAGACGTTATCACCGGGCGGCTAAGCCGTTCGAACAACTTCTCCGGGTCCAGTCGAAACTCCGTCGCCGCCCGGAACAGGACTTCCGGATTGAGCAGGTGTTGCACGTCGTCCTGCCAGAAGAAATGGATGAGGTCGAACGCCTGTTCGATGTGGAAGACCTGGTGCAGGAAGACATGCGGGTAACCCGCCGGCCCGATCATGTAGTAGCGATCGAAGTCGTACCGGTGCCCGTGATGGTCGACGATCTGATCGGCGATGTTGTCGAAGGCCCAGTTGGGCGTGTCGGGGCAGAGCAGGATGCGAAGACGGGCCAATGTCGCTACTCCAGCGCCTGAACAAGCGGCGCCTCCACCGTGGCGCGAGGTTCCAGTGAATTCAGGTATGCGCGGAGTCCGTCTTCAAGGGGCACGGTTCGGTAAAGCCCCAGAAGCTCCGCCATGCGGGCCGTGGCCCCGCATGAACTGCGGATTTCTCCGGGCCGCGCGGGCCGAAACTCCGTCGGTCCCGGCGCCGGCCGACCGGCGGCGCCCTCGAAAAGCGCCAGCAGGTCCAGGATCGAGACCGATCTGCCCGTGCAGATGTTGGAGACGAAGCACCGAGGTGTCCGGCGAAGCCGGTCCATCGCGGCGGCCATACCCGCGACGACGTCGCTGACATAAACGAAATCCCGCGACTGCAGCCCGTCGCCAAACACGACATTCGGCCTGCCGGCCTGCCAGTTTTGGCCGAACTGGGCCAGAACGCCCGAATAGGAAGACGCGACGGTCTGCCGGGGGCCATAGACATTGAAGATGCGCAGCCCGGCCGTGGGCAGGCGATGAACCTGCCAGAACGCCCGCGCGTGGTTTTCACAGGCCAGCTTGTCGGCTCCGTAGGGCGAAACCGGGTCCAAGGGCAAGTCCTCGTGGCAAACCTCGCCGCTCCGATTTCCGTAGACGGCTGCCGACGAGGCATAGACCACTGGCAGATTGCCTTTTCGCTGCGCAGTTTCGAAAAGGCGGATCGTTGCCGTGGCGTTGGTGGCATGGGCGCCAAACCAATCATCGATGCAATCCTGGACCCCGACCGTCGCGGCGCAATGGAAGACGCCGGAAACTGTTGCCATGGCAACGTCCAGGCTTTCCGTGCTGGTCACGTCGGCCCTAAGGACCGATATGTCATCGCCGCCCGGTAGATTGTCCGGCGACCCGGTCGAGAAGTCATCGAGCACCACCACCTGATGTCCGCGCCGCAGCAGGTGATCCACCAGATTGCTGCCGATGAAACCGGCCCCTCCGGTGACCAGCCAGCATTCCGTCATCTTGCACTCCGCTCAAGCAACCGTTTTGTCTGCCGTATGACCCCGGGTGCCCGCTGCCGAAGGGTCTCGTACGCGCGAAACGCCAGCTTGTTCGTCGCCACAAGTCGACGGGCGCGCTCGATCCCGGAACGCGATCGCCGCCGGTGGCGGTCCAGCGCGTCGCTGCAGCGGTGGAGATGACCGTTGGACCGCATCCGCAGCGCGGCGCTAAGCATTCCTTCCCAAAGCGGCGCGCGTGTCGTCCAGTCAAGCCGCTGGCGCCGATCCAGGTTTTCCCGCCGCAGCCCGTCACACAGATCCGGATCGAACAACAGCCGGTCCAGCGCATCGGCAAACGCGCGTGGGGATCGTTCGCGAAGAACGAACTCCGATTGCCGCGGACCCAGGATTTCGGGCACGACCCCAACTTCGGTCGAGACGATCGCGATTCCGCTCGCCATGGCCTCCAGAACCGGGTTGGGCGTGCCCTCCATGGCGGAGGTGCAGACCAGGATGTCGAGCTGGCGGTAGAAGTCGGGCATTTGCGCATGCGGAATCCGTGCTTCTCCGGCGTCGGCGATGCGAACGTCGATGTCCCGCCCGCGGGCCTTCAGAAGGGCAATCGCGGCGTCGAAAACCGTCCGGCGCCCCTTGAGGTCCGGCGCCTCGGTGCTGGCCCAGCGGCTGTTGCCGACCCAGCCTATTCGGCGGGGGCGGTGTCCGACCGCTGCATCGCCTCGCGGCCCAAAGCGGGACAGGTTCACCCCATCGGGCAGTGTGCAGACGATGTCGGGCAGATCGCGCGACGCCGCATAGACCCGATGCAGGCGCTCCGAACAGGCGCAGACCAGGTCGGACACGGCGAACGGATCACCCATTTTGATGAGCGCTTCTTTGTCCTGGTACAAATGGTCATAAACGACCGTGACCAGCGCCGGGCGATCCGGTCCGGTGAAGCGGCGCCAGGCATTGCCGTCAAGGCAGTCCAAAAAGGCCAGGATGTCGAACCGCCAGAGGAAGACCATCACGTCCGCCTCCAGCGCGATCCGCTGAACAACGGGTTTGCGCCCAAACCAGTCGTTCCTGCCGTAAAGCGTAAATGTGAAGCCGTCGGTCACGCGCGCGACGTTCCGGGCCACGTTGTGAAAGGCCCAATCAGGCACGTCGTAGAACAAGGCAACATGCGCGGAACGGGTCAAGGCTCGAAGCCTCCAATCCGCTTGTCTACTGGCTGGTCGCCGCCAGGCCGCCAGTGCTTGTGCGCAGCGCGCGTTGCATAGCTGGCAAATTGGACGAAGGCGGGCAGAAAAGGCGTGTTCAGCGTGTCACGCACCGTGCGCCAGTGCCGCCATGCGGCGACAAACTTGTTCCGGGACCGGCCACCGGCGTACCGCAGGACCGCGATCTCCTGCCCGATCAAATGGGCCTGTTCTCCGTCGCCAAGAAGTTCGACCCATAGGGCGAAGTCCTCGCATGGCGCGTTGGGGAACCGTCGATCTCCCAGGAAGTCCCGACGCAGCATGACCGTCGAACAGCCGACAGCGGTATTGCGCAGCAGGGCCCGTTGCGACAGATGCTCAGGGGCGGGCATCGGGCGCACCCGGCCGCGATTTACATTGGCGTAGCGCATATAGGAAAACACCAGCCCGCGACGGTCCATTTCCGACCGCTGCAGCGCCAGTTTACCGGGCAGCCAGACATCGTCGGCATCCAGAAAAGCGACATATTGGCCCGAACTGGCCTCGATCCCGGCATTGCGCGCCGCGCCCGGACCGCTTTGGCGAGGCAGCCGAATGACCGTCGCCTGACAGTTCCGTCCGATTTCAGAGATGATCGCTGCCTCCGACGCGGCCGACCCATCGTCGACGACGATCAGTTCGCAGTCTTCATCCTGATCTCGGACCGACCGCACGGCGCGGCGCAGTCCATCGGGATCGTCAAAGCACGGGATGATTGTGGTGGTACCGACGCGCGCGCCGGCCGCGACCTTCCCGTCCTCCCGAACGGTCGAAACACTGCCCACACAAGTGCCCTAGTAGTGCCATAATAAAACCAGAATGCCCAAACCGATGAAATTGAAAAGAGGCTTCTCTGCTGTTTTTCGAAACGAAAAGGCCTCCAGCTCAATACTTCGAGCGCCTGTGGTTCCGGTTTTCTGAGTTCTCTTTAGAAAACAACGAGCTAACTCTTATCCTCTATGCAAATCAGTGAAATACTTGGGAATAACTCTCGAATTGCCAGACGGCTGTTTTCGAAATGAAAATCAGCTTTCCAGCGCCCAGGGCTTTACGGGCTTCAATGTGTCGTGGGAGTTCCGAACGTAAGAATCAATCAATCGGTCCAATGCGCGCCGAGTGATGTATTTGTGTTCACTGGAATAGCCGAGCGTGGCCACCATCTTCCAATGGCCGTACATCAGGCAGACAAACAGATAGGACAGTTCGCCACACTGTTCCGGGCTCATGTCGGGCCATTTCAGCGCGATTTCATGGGCTACCACCTGCCCCAAAAGACCATATTGCAGGCAGAGGTTCGAGCGGACCTGATCGCTGCCCGCAGCCCAGGCGAAGACGGCGTCGTAGGCCTGGTCATCTCTCGGCTTGCTGTCGTCGCTCAGGAGATCGAAATAGAAATCGAAAAAGAAATCCAGCCGGTTCTTTTCCTCGATCTTCGCCACGCCGTTGACCAAAGCACTGCGATAAAGCTCGGCCAAATAGTCGCAAAGGGCGATCATCAGCGCTTCGCTGTCTTCGAAGTAGTAACGGACCAACTGTCGCGACAGGCCGGCAGATTGAGCGACCGTTTCAAAAGACAGGGCCTGAACACCACGGGACATCAAGACATCGAATGCCGCCTTGATGATCGCCGCCTTCTTTTCATTCCGAGAGTCCATGACATGTCATCACAGAAACGCCCAACAATAAGCAAGCAGAATTTGGCACGGTAATCCGATCTGGTGGAGAATACGGCCTGATCCGGCGGCGCCCATACATCATTTGTACCTAGCCCCGCGAAGGATCAGCGGCTTTGGTCATGGTGGATATCTACGGACGGGGACATATCATTGTGCCACTACCGGCCGACACCCAAGGCCGCGACGGTGCCATAGACACTTGGCGAGTCGCCGAATGCCAGGTTGGTCGTCACGATGATTGTGGCCTGTCCCTCAAGCCGCCGCGTCGAGAAACACCTGCAGCGATCTGCGGATCTGCTCCTCAGCCAGACCTCGGACGATGAAGACGATCCGCGATGACGTGTCGTCGGTGGGCCATTTGGGAAGATGGAGAGGGGGATGGACCACGTGCTGAACGCCGTGAAGGATCAAGGGCCGATCGGACTCGGCGACGTTGAGGATGCCCTTGACGCGCAGCACGCGATCGCCGTGCGCGTGCAGCAGGGCCGTCAGCCAGACACCGAAGGCGGTCCAATCGATGGGGGCGTCGTAGCGCAGCACGAACGTGACCGTGTCGCCGGCTTCAATGTGATCATGGGGGTGATAGTGTGAGTGGTCGTGGGGCTCTTCGCTGAGCCAGCGGGCCACCTCGTCCTGCCGCGAGGCATCGCTGCCGAGATCCTCGGCGAACAGGACGTCGGCGTTAAAGTTATGGCCGTCGCTTGACGTGGTCAGCGCCGTCGGGTTGAGGGTCTTCAGCCGCGCCTCCAGCGCCGAAGCCTCGGCCTCGTCCGAAAGATCGCATTTCGTCAGCAGGATCCGGTCCGCCACAGCCGCCTGCTTGATCGCCTCGGGGTGCCGCCGCAGGGTTTGCGCGCCGGCCAGCGTATCCACCGTGCAGACGATGTTGCCGATGCGAAAATGCTTCGAGATCACGGGTTCGGCGGCGATGGTCGAGACGACAGGGGCCGGGTCCGCGAGCCCGGTGGTCTCAACCACGACGCGGCGAAACTCGGGTATCTCGCCACGCTTTGCCCGGTCGTAGAGGTCGCGAATCGTCTCCTGCAGGTCGGACCGGATCGTGCAGCACAGACAGCCGCTGTCGAGCAGCAGGACGCCCTCGCTCACCTCCTCCAGCAGGATATGGTCGAGCCCGACCTCGCCGAACTCGTTGACGATGACCGCCGTGTCGCTGAATTCGGGGCGCCGCAGCACCTCGTTCAGCAGCGTCGTCTTGCCCGATCCCAGAAAGCCCGTGACGACGTTAACGGGGATCATGGATCGCGCGCGGCCTGAAGCGCGTCGAGCCACTCCGGATCCAGCGGATCCAGCGGCCGCCCCAGAAACGCGTCCACCTTGCCCCAAACGGCCTGGATGTCGTCGACGATCGCCCGTCCTCCGGTCGCCGACGCCAGCACGTAGTTGGTGGCCTGAAAGTCGGACACCTTCATCCGATAGGGCTTCAACGCCGCATTGACGACGGCGACCCGGTGCGCCCGTTCGGCCCGAATGGTGCGCCGCCGATCATCGGAGAAGGCATCCGGATAGGCGGATGTGTCGGTCCAGTGAACCTGGCCCAAAAGGCCGCAAAGACCGCACATCCTTTGATTGCTCCCTTACCCAGACGGAACCGGCGCCTTACGACCTGGGATGCCGCTGGGCGAAATCGTTGGCGATGTCGTCGAACGTCGTCCACTTCACGCCGGGATGGGCGTTGATGTGCGCAAACAGGCGCTCAAGCATCAACAGAACCTGCGGCTTGCCGGAAACATCGGGGTGAAGCGTCATGGTGAAGACGGCGTAGTCCATCTCGCGATAGACCCAGTCGAATTGATCGCGCCACATCTCCTCCAAATGGCGCGGACTGACAAAGCCGTGGCTGTTCGGTGCCGCCTTCATGAACATCATGGGCGGCAAATCATCGAGATACCAAGAGGCCGGGATCTCGATCAGGTCGGTTTCCTCGCCGCGCACCAACGGTTTCATCCATTCATGCGGCTGCTTGGCGTAGTCGATCTTGGTCCAACTGTCGCCGACCCGAATGTAGTAGGGCGAGAAGTCGTTATGCATCAGCGAGTGATCGTACTTGATGCCCTTCTTCAGCAAGAGTTCGTTGGAGACCGGCGAGAACTCCCACCAAGGGGCGACATAGCCGGTCGGCCTGCGGCCGCAGAGCTTCTCGATCAACTCAATCGAATAGTCCATCACCGCCTCTTCCTGGTCGGGGGTCATGGCGATGGGGTTTTCGTGGCTGTAGCCATGCATGCCGATCTCGTGCCCGGCCTCGGCGACTTGCTTCATCTGATCGGGGAAGGTCTCAAGCGAATGGCCCGGAATGAACCAGGTCGTTTTGACCCCAAACCGGTCGAACAGCTTGAGCAGGCGGAGTGATCCGACCTCGCCTGAGAACATGCCGCGACTGATGTCGCACGGGCTGTCCTCGCCGCCATAGCTGCCAAGCCAGCCACCAACGGCATCCACGTCGACACCGAACGCGCAAAAAATCTCTTTGGCCACTCTACCCTCCCTGAACCGCGACGCCGCGGCACTTCTGAAACCTCGAGCGGCCTGTCAGGCAGCGTCGAGCACGATGGATGTTCTCTCCGGCAGCCAGGTGAGCCTCACCTCGGCGCCGTTTTCCAGGCTCATATCCTCGATCTTCTTGCGATAGGTCTCGAGGCGGATTTCCTGGGTTTCGTCCAGGCGCACGGTCACGAAGGCGACGTGACCCACCGGGTCGATCTGGGTGACGACCCCCGTTACGCCGTCCCGCCCGCTTTCCTCGGCGGCCGAAACGTCCTGGATGCTGACATATTCCGACGGCACGACGGCCATCGCCTCTGCCCCTTCCGACGCGGTCCCTTGCGTGAAGGTCGGCACGCCCGAAATGGTGCCGAACCGCGTCTTGATCACCGTGCGGTCGCCGTCGGTACCGGCGAGCGTGCCCGCGATGATTTTGTTGCGCCCGACGAAGCGGGCCACGAAAGGCGATTGCGGTCTTGTATAGAGTTCGAACGGCGTGGAGATCTGTTCCACGCGTCCGGAGTTCATGACTACCACCCGGTCGCCCATGCTGATCGCCTCGGACTGGGCGTGGGTCACGAAGACGAAGGTGATGCCCAGTTCCCGTTGAAGAACCTTCAGTTCCTCCTGGATCGATTTACGCAGGTTGGCGTCAAGCGCACCCAACGGTTCGTCCAGCAACAGGATGTCGGGCTCCGTCACCAATCCACGGCCAAGCGCCAGGCGCTGTTTCTGGCCGCCTGAGAGGACCCGTTCCTTTTCGTCGGCGACGTCGGTGAGTTCGAGCTTCTCCAGCATCGAATCTACCCGGCGCTTGATCTCATCAGCGGCCAGATTTCGGACCTTCAGCCCGAACTCCATGTTCTGCCGCACGGTCATGTGCGGAAAGATCGCGTAGTTCTGAAAGATCGTCGCCGTCGGCCGCTTCTCCGTCGGCACCTCGGTGTAATCGGTGCCCCGGATCATCAACCGCCCGGCCGTGATGCTCTCCAGGCCGGCGATCATGCGTAGGGTCGTCGTCTTGCCGCAGCCGGATGGGCCGACGAACGAGACGAATTCGCCCTTGGATACCTGAAGGTTGAACGCCTCAACGGCCAGCGTGCCGCCGGGATACACCTTCTTCAGGTCTATGAGTTCGAGATCGAAGGTCATCTGTCAGTGTATGATCGTGAGCCGTCGGCAGCAGAGTGCGTGGCGGGGCGTGATGTCCCCGCCACGCGACACCGCATCAAACGCTGAGGAACTCGTCCCAGCGCTGGATCAGGTAGTCGTACTCGTCCGGCCACTGATGCCAGTAGGCAACATGGCTGGCCCGCTCCTGCAGCGAGCCGCCGTCACGCAGATCACCTTCCTGGATGCCGCGATCCGTCGGACCCTGCCAGGGCTGGCCCTCGTACCAGAAGCCGTACCGGTCGGCGGGCATGACATCCTGGATGTTGGTGGTGGGCGAGTAGTAGCCCTGTTCGGACACCGTGATCGCCGGCGGGCCGGACAGCCAGTAATCGGCATAGGCGCGGACCGCATCGGCATTCGGCGAACTGGCGATCTGGCTGATGCCGATCGACCAGGCGCGATAGCCCTCCGTCGGCACCGCGTACGAGCACGGGATGCCCTGCGCCTTCACCGCCATCACGGCCGGTTGCCAGGCATCGGCCAGAACCATCTCGCCGGAGGCCAGCAGGTTGACCAGCTCGCCAAAGTCGCCCCACAACGCGCGGAACTGACCGTCGCGCTTCTTGCTGATCAGGAAGGCGGCGGCCTCGTCGATTTCCTCGCGGTTCGGGTTGCCCGGGTTCGGCACCTCAAGCAGACCCAGCGAGTTCATGGCCAAGATCGCCTGTCCGAAGGCGATCAGCGGGTCGACGTTCAGGCCCGTGCGCCCCCGGAATTCCTCGTCGAACAGCGCCGTCCAGGTGTTCGCCTGTTCGGCGTCGACCAGGTCTGGGCGGTAGCCGATGGAATCGAAATTGTAGACGGTCGGCACCATCCAGAGCTGGGTCTTGGCATCGTCGGCCCAGATCTGCCCGGAGATCTGCGCCCGCGCTTCCATGCGCGGGTCGGTCTCGGTAAAGGTCGGGCGAATGTTGGCCCAGTTGGCCAGATCGGCGGTCGGGATCGGCGAGATCGTGTTGGTGATCGTCATGGCCGGAAGCCGTTCGCCGATCGTCTCCCAACAATCATAAGCCGTCGAGCCCGACAGCAGTTCGGTCTGCGTGTTCGGGAAGATGTCGGCCCGGCCGGACACACCGCCGACGCCTGACGCGACCTGGAAGTCGTCCAGGATGCGTTCTTGAACCGTGACCGAAAGCCCGACCGTGCGCAGTTCCTGGTTCGACAGGTCCTGGGCAAACAGCCGGTGCGCCGGCGCGAAGGCCGACCCGGCGACAAGCACGCCTGAACCCGCCATGAACCCTCTGCGAGACGGATGTAGAAACTTCATCTGTTTTCTCCCTGTTGCGAGTTGATGAACCAAAACGGCTAGTAGCGGCCTACGAGCAATCCTCCATCGACGGCGATGACCTGACCCGTCATGTACCGTGCGGCCTTCGATGCGAGGAAAAGGATGACGTCGGCGATATCGTCGGGTTCGCCGACGCGCCCCATCGGAATGAACTCCGCCGCCGCCTGAAGCCCGACATGGCCGAGCGAGTGCACTTCGCTAAGCGCCTGGGCGGTCCGGACGTAGCCGGGCGCGACACCGTTCACGCGGATGCCCGATGCGGCCAGTTCCACGGCAAGCCCCCGTACCAGCCCGATGACGCCGGATTTGGCGGCGGAATAGTGCACATGCTCGTCCCAGCCATAGGCGACGCCCATGATGGAGCTGAGGCAGACGATCGATCCGCCGCCCGCTTCCTTCATTTTGGGCACGGCGGCGCGGACGGCGCGCATCATGCCCTTGAGGTCGATGTCGAACGTGTGGTCCCACTTTTCGTCGCTGAGATCGTCCAGCGGAACCTTGTGGGCGATGCCGGCATTACAAACGAGCGTGTCGATCGCACCGCTTGATGTCTCCACCGCGGCGATCACCGCGTTGGTCTGGTCTGTCGATGTCACGTCCAGCGCATGGAATTCGGCGGACCCGCCCGCCCGCTTGATGTCTTCGGCGACCGCGTTGCCCTCGTCGACCAAGACGTCCGTGACGATGACCCGATAGCCGTCCTTCGCGAAGGCGTGCGCCGTGGCCTTGCCGATGCCGATGCCCGCACCGGTGATCAGAACAGTCTTCATGTCCGGGCCTCCATCACAGCATCACATCCCCTGAGTTGGGCCCAAGGGTCTGGCCGACATAGATCTTGGCTTCGTCGGACGCGAGAAAGGCGACGGTCGCGGCAACATCCTCGGGCTCGCCAAACCGTCCCAACGGCAGTTCCGCCGCCTTGGCCGCGCGCCAGTCTTCCGAGATGGCCGCCACAAGCTCGGTGTTGATCGGGCCCGGTGCAACGGCATTCACTCGGATGCCGTGGCCGCTGACCTCGCGCGCCAGTGCCTTGGTCAGGCCAATGATGCCAGCCTTCGCCGCGCTGTAGTGGCAGAGCTCAACCCCACCGATCTGGCCAAGCTGCGACGCGACGTTGATGATCACGCCATAGTCCGCCTTCAGCATCGGGCCGAGTGCCCTGCGGCAGCCGAGAAAGCAGCCGCGCAAATGAACGGCGATCATGCGGTCGAAATCGGCGACGTTCAGGTCCAGCATGCGCGCCTGGTTGACGATGCCGGCATTGTTGACCACCAGGGTCGCGCCCCCCCAGGTCTCCTCGCAGCGGGCAAAGACCTGATCGATGTCGGCTTCCGAGGACACGTCGCCATAGGCCGTGACGACATGCCCGCCCTCATCCCGGATCAGGGCGGCCGTGGCTTCCAATGTTTGCCGGTTAACGTCGTTCACGACCAGGCGCACGCCCTCCTCGGCGAGCCTGAGCGCAATCGCCTTGCCGATACCGGCACCGGCGCCCGTGACGATACCGACATGGTGGTCGAGACCTCTCATGCGATCTCCTCCTGGATCCCGGACGACTGGCGCGACCGGGTCACCGCCGTGAACATCAAGATCCCGTAGATCACGAGCAGGGTGAACGAGAACAGGGTGGTCAGAACGCCGAACGCGAACAGGTTGGGATGAATCTCGACGGCGAACGTCCCATAGATCGCCAGCGGCATCGTGACGTCGGAGCCACCGGTGAACAGGGTGCGCGGAAACTCGTCATAGCTGAGCGTCAAGGCGAACAGCATGGCCGACAGGACGCCCGGGAAGATCATCGGGAACGTCACCTTGCGGAACGTGCGGCCGGGCGGAACGCCTAGCATCCAAGCCGCCTCCTCGATCGATTTGTCGAACCGGTTGAAGATCGCCAGCATGACCAGGAACGCGAACGGATAGGTGTAGACCACGTGCAGCACGAAGGCGGTGCCCCACCATGTCCGCTCGATGCCCAGCTCGTTGGCCACGAGGGCCATGCCGAGGCCGAGCAGAACGCCCGGCACCATCATGCCCAGCACGACCAGGTAGAAGACGAAGCCGGACCCCTTGAAATGGGTCCTGAAGGCCTGGGCGGTCAGCGTGCCCAAAACGGTGGAGACCACCATGGTCGCAAAGGCGAGCGTGAGCGACCGGACCAGGGCCTCGCCAATCGGCAATGGCGCAACCCGAGACGGCGGCGCGAAGCCGAGTACGTGCTCGTACCAATAGGTCGACCACTCGATGATCGGGAACTGCGGCCCGCCCTCCGGTCCCGCCTGAAAGCTGAGGATCCCCATCACGATAAACGGGCCGTAGAGGAAGACGAGGAACAAGAGCGTGTAGAGCGCCAGGCTCCAGCGAAAGATGCCGACCTTTTGCATGCTCATCGCCCTACAACTCGCGCCGCAGGTTGACGAGCCTGAGCAGCAGGGTGACGACCACGGCCGTCACAATGGTCAGGATCACGCCAATCACCGCCGCAAAGGCCCATTTCAGCGAGCCGACCTGTGTGACGATGATGTTGCCCAGCAGGTTGGTTTTGCGGCCGGACAGCGCGGCCGAAGTCGCGAACTCGCCCAGCACCATGACGGAGACGAAGATCGCGCCGACCACGACGCCCGGCAGGCTGAGCGGGAAGATGATGCGCCGGAAGATCGTCCAGGATGATGCGCCGAGATCGCGCGCGGCCTCAATCAGGGAACCGTCGATGC
This sequence comes from Alphaproteobacteria bacterium, assembly GCA_028277405.1. Lineage (GTDB taxonomy): Bacteria > Pseudomonadota > Alphaproteobacteria > DSM-16000 > Inquilinaceae > JANQGH01. The sequence goes on from JANQGH010000079.1 coordinate 21,496, forward strand.
GGGCCAGCATGAAGGCGATCGGGCCGACCATGAAGACCACGTAGATCTGCACCATGCCGACGACGACGGAAAACTCGGTGAAGAGCAGGTAGTCGATTGGCTCGGTAATGACGCCGATGTCCTGCAGAAGAAGGTTGATCGCGCCTTCCCGGCCAAGCATCGGGCGCCACGCCAGCACGCGGATCAGGAACGATGTCCAGAACGGTATGACGCAGGCCACCAGAACGATGGTTTGGACGACCCTGTTTTGAATGTAACGGCCGATGAACAGCGCCACCGGATAGCCGACCACGAACGTGCAAGCGAGAACGATGATCCAGATCTTCAGCGTGCGCAGAAGTGCCGCGACATAGGTGTCGGAGCCGAAGAAGTCCTGCCAGGACTGGGTGGTCAAATCCGACGAGATGGAAAAGGTGGTCTGGGTCCAAAAGCTGACATAGACCATCATGGCCAGCGGCAGGATCAGGAACAGGGTCATCCAGATCATGCCCGGCGCCAGCAGCAGCAAATGCCGGTGGCGCACGAAGAAGCTCGGTCCCTGACGCGGCTTGTGCGCGACGCTGCGGTCGATGGTATTGGCGGTGGCGTCGGTCATGCGGCGGCGCGACCCTGGGCGGGTGCGATCAAGTTCCCGGCCTCGTCATAGAGCAACGCGTCATGAACGCGCCAAGACAGCCGGCACGTTTGCCCGCCAATGAATTCGATCGGATCTGACCGGCTGAGGTGCCGCTCGACCTCGAAGACGCCGCCGTCGGGGCGCCTGAAAATGTACAGCACCCGGCTGCCCATGAACTCGCTGGCGATGAACGTCACGTCCAGCGTCGCATAGCCATCAGGCGCGGCTTCGTCGGCATCGAGAAATTCCGGGGCATCGTGCCGTATGGCGTAGGACCGGGCGCCCGCCATGCCCGGCGGCATCGGCAGTTTGGTATCGCCGTGCAGAAACGCGCCTTGGTCGACCTGCCCGGCCAAGATGTTGTAGGCGTTCAAAAACCGGGCCACGCGGACCGTTGCGGGCAGGTGGAAGATCGTATTGGGATCGGCGACCTGGGCTGCGGTGCCGTCATCGAGTACGATCATCCGGTCGCCCATGGCCAGGGCCTCGGCTTCGTTGCCCGTGACATGCATGAAGGTGACACCAAGCGCCTCGCGGATCTTGCGAAGCTCAACCGTCATGCGCTCTCGCAGGTTCGCATCTAGCGCGCCGAGCGGCTCGTCCAACAGGCAGATTTTGGGCTCGGTGACCAGCGTTCTGGCCAGCGATACCCGCTGCTTCTGACCGCCGGAAATGGCGCCGACCGAGCGATCGCCCAACCCTTCCAATCCGACCAGTTCCAGGATCGTCGCGACCCTCTTGCGCACCTCGTTGTCATCGGCGACCGCGCCGTCTGCCCGATTGCGCAGGCCGAAGGCGATGTTGTTGAAGACCGTCATGTGCGGGAACAGGGCGTAGTTCTGCTGGACGAAGCCGAGACCGCGCTCATGCGCCCGCGCGTAGGTAATGTCTTCGCCGTTGAGCTGAATCCGGCCGCTGTCGGGGTTTTCCAAACCCGCGATCAGGCGCAACAGCGTTGTCTTGCCGGACCCCGAGGGGCCCAGAAGCGTCAGATACTCGTTGTCCCGCGCCGTCAGAGAGAGGTTCGCAATCGCGGCTTTGCCACGGAAGCTCTTGCTCAGTCCCTCAAGCTCCAACATGTGACGACGCTTCCCTGGTGGTCGCTAAGGAGCGACGCGCTGCGAGTTTCCCAACTCTCTGACTTTCGTCGGCAAAAGTCAAAATGTTTTCGGTTTGACAGGCCATTCTTCTTACAATAACGGTGTTGTTGGGCCATTAATCAGGCTCAACGAGCGCTCGCAAGTGTATTGTGTCGACTGAGTGCGTTTCACGCGCGACGAACTGACGGTGCAACAGCGATGGATATCCCCGCCCAAGGCGACGTTGGCGCAAGACCCGCCCCGCGCTATGTCGCCATCAAGGAACGGATCGCTCTGGCGATTGAAAGCGGCGCGCTTGCACGCGGGACGATTCTTACGGAAGCCCCCTTTGCCGCCATCTTCGGCACCAGTCGCACGCCTGTTCGAACGGCGTTGAACGAGCTTTGCGATGGCGGTCTCGTCTCGCGCTTTGAGGGCCGCGGCTTCGTGGTCGGTCGACCCGGCGAGGTGGCGCCGCACAGAACCCGGATAACCCGTGCCATGCTGGGGTTGAGCGCGCCGGTCTCGGCAGAGCCGCCGCGCGTCAGTGCCGACCGGATTGCCCGAACGCTGGAAAAGAACCTGATGCTGGCCTTGCCCTTCGGGCTTCACCGGATCAACGAGAAGGCGGCCGCCGACCATTTCGACGTCAGCCGAACGGTGATCAGGGAGCTCTTCTCCCGCTATCAGGACCGGGGCCTCATCCGCAAGGACCGAAGCAATCACTGGACGATCGGGCCGCTGACCGCCCGCGACGTGTCCCACTTCTTCGCCATCCGCGGCCGTTTGGAACCCTTGGCGCTGACGGACAGCGCCCCGCACGTCGCCGGGTCCGAAATCGCCAGAATGCGACAGGCCCTCGACGACGCGACCGACGATGTCGGCGCCCTTGATGCCGATCGGATCGACGCGTTGGAGACCGACATCCACATCACCCTGTTGGCGCAGTCGCCGAACGCAAGCCTGTTGCGCATGATTCAGCAAAGCCACATCGCGCTGGTGGTGAACCAGGTCTTCGCCTCTTTCGTTGGCCCGGGACCTTTCGAGATCGGCTTTCGAGAACACGCCATGATCCTGGATTTTCTCGTTCGCGGCTCGCACACCGCCGCCGCGCAGGCCCTGGAAGAGCATATACGGCTGTCGTCCCATCGCACCCGCCAGCGCCTGATGGCGATTTCCGTCTTTCCAGAGCCCGAGCTGCCGCATTACCTGGTCCGTCAATCGCCGTAAAGTCGGCGGGCCGGCGCCCGGTTCAGTGCGCTTTGCCAGCTTCGCACCAGATAGTTGTGTTCGGTCATGATCGTGTCCCAGACGACGACCCGTGACATCCGGGTCTCGTAATCGCCGCCCTCGCGAACCTCGCCCTTGTCGAAGATCACGCGGCCTGCTTGATCGCGGATGTCCTCGGCCGCCGGTTTGCCGCCATACCAGAAATCCCACTCCGCCTCGCTCAGGTGCGGTCGCACGGCATAGGGGTTGGCGACATAGGCGCCCGCTCGTGCCATCAGCGCGCCCGGGCGGCCACTGAGCCACCAGTTCAGATAGTCGTAGGCCGCGTCCAGCTTCCAGCCCGACACGCGCGACGACAGCGAAAGCCCGCCGAACCAGCCACGATAGCCTTCCTTGGGCGTCGTCATGCGTGCGTCGATACCGTTGGCCCGCAGTTCGGTGAGGCCCGACCACCAAAGAGAGCCGATCATCGGTTCGCCGCTGCTCAAGGCGGCAATCGCCTCGGATTCGTCGGCCCAGCAGCACTTGAAATGACCGGTCTGAAGGTAGCCGCGAAGCTTCTCCGTCAGGAGATCAATCTCCTCCAGACTTAGACAGCCGATATCGGCAACCCGCATCTCCCCTTGCGCCCGAAGCGCCAAAAGCATGTCCAGCGTGCCGATCGCGGCGTCGCTTTGCAGAATGGCGCGCCCCCGCCATCGATCGTCGAGCAGCACCCCCCAGCTATCCAGCGTTTTCGGGTCCGTGCCGATCACGGCGAAGCTGTCGGCATTGTGCACCGTCGGCACCATGCTGATCCAATTCGAGGGCGTATCGCCCAGCGAGCCGTCGAGTTGAACAAACAGCCGTTTGGACGGATCGCCGCCGCGCGGGCGCGCCAGTTCGGGCCGCAACCGCCCCTGTTTGGGCAGCGCGTTGATCTCGTCCCAACGATCGATCCGCGACAGGTCGATGGGTTGGATGGAACCGGTCGGCCAGGTGAGATCGATGTCCTGAAACCATTGATCGTAAACGTCGAAGCCGTCCGGTTCCAACGCGCCCATCCGCTGGGCGGCGGTGCCGTCGCGGGTGATGAACTCGAACGCTACGCCAAGGTCCCTTTCGGCTGCCTGGCAGATCGCCTCGCTCTGCGTGACCGAGGTGCCGAGAACGCGCAGCGGGTCGCCCTGCTGCCGAACGCGCGGCGCCGCGGCCTCGAAATCGACGATCCTGTCGCCGGCACCCATGTCAGCCGGCCCTGTCCTGAGGCTCAACGATCTCGACTTCCATGAAGGCAAGATCGCTGTCACCGGCATTGACCACGTTGTGCTCGACCCCGGCCCGCCTGGCATAGGGCTGATGCTGGGTCAGCACCGCCGAGCGGCTTTCGCCCCCCGGCTCCTCCAGCAGCAGCGTGCCGTCGGTCAGGGGCATCACGACATAGTCATGCGCGTGAACATGCCAGCCCGTCTCCGCCCCCGGTGCGAAACGCCACTCGGTGACGATCACCCGCCCGTCATTCACATGGACGATCGGTGTCGCGGCTGGTCTTTTGCCCATGGTCTCAGGTCCGCCGGTTACGATCGACCAGGCGCCAGATCGCCGGCAAGACCGCCGCCGCCAGGGCGATCTTGAACGCGGCGCCGGGCAGGAAGGGGACCAAACCCAGATCGAGGACCGGCTGGTCCCAGCCGATGAAGGCGCCGAGCCACAGCACGCCAAAGGCAAAGATGATCGCCGTTCCCGCGACCATGGCAACCAGGGTCGGGATTACACGGCGATCCCAGCCGCGTTCGGCCAACCAACCGACGATCACCGCTGAGAAGAAGAAGCCGACAAGATAGCCGCCCGTCGGCCCCATCATGTAGGCAAGGCCAATGCCGCGCTCGGGCGTGCCGGCAAACACCGGCAAGCCGACAGCCCCCTCGGCCAGATAAAGCAGGATGGTCGCGCCACCGAGCCGCCAGCCGAACGCCATGCCGATCACCAGCACCACGAAGGTCTGCATCGTCATCGGCACCGGATAGAACGGAACCTGGATCTTGGCCGAAAGCCACAGGGCCAGCGAACCAACCACGGCCAGCATGAGGTTGCGCAGCGCGACGTTCCCGCCGATCGGCAGTGTCTGAACAAGCGTGTCGTTCGATTTCATCGGTCGGTTCCTTTTCTATCTAACCCCGGCCTTGGCCAGCACCGCCTCAATCGCCAAGCCAAGATGGAACAGGCGTTCGTCCTGTCCGCCCGGGACGCTGATCAAAAGGCTGGTCGGCAATCCCGTCGCATCGCTGCCGTTGGGCAGGGCAAGGCCTGGCAGGTTGAGGAAGTTGCCCAGCGACGTGTTGCGCAGGGTCTTCAGATTGACCCTGTGGAACAGCGCGTTGTCGGCCTCCAGCGGCGCAATCTCCGGCGCCGTTATGGGCGTGGTCGGCATCGCGATCAGGCAATCCTCGACACCCGCGATCGTCTCGATCAGCCGCGCCCTCCCGCGCCGCAGGGCATCCACTGCCGCCTCGCTCATGGCGCGCCCGATCATGATGCGGTCGACGACCCGGCTGTCGATGCGGGCGCAGTCAGGGCCGTCGACCAAGGCCTGGTGTTGTTCGTAAGCCTCCGCGCCGACGATCGTGCCGTTTTCGGCAATGAGCGTCGCGGCCTCGCTGATCACGTCCGAAAGGCCCGTTTCGATCCGCATGCCGGCCCGTTCCAGCACGCGAAGAGCGCTTTCGAAATTGCGCGCCACGGCCTCGTCCAAATCGTCCAGAACGACCGCGTCCGGCACGATCAGTCTTTGGCCAGACAGGTCGCCGGGCTCCACTGTCGCCACGGCGACGCCGCACAAGGCGCGGTCGAGCAGGATGCAGTCTTCGACGCTGCGTCCAAGCGGGCCAACCGTGTCGTGCGTCCGCGACAGCAGGAAAACGCCCGTACGATCGATACGCCCTTCGCTTGACTTGTATCCGACCAGCCCGTTGAACGAAGCGGGAATGCGGACCGAACCGCCGGTATCGGTGCCGATCGTGCAGGGCGCGAGACCGGCGGCAATGGCCGCACCCGATCCTGAGGACGACCCGCCCGGCACGCGGGCGACGCGATCGTCATGCGGATTGAGCGGCGTCCCGAAATGGGGGTTGAGGCCAAGCCCGGAATAGGCGAACTCCGTCAGGTTGAGCTTGCCCAGCGTGACCATGCCTGCAGCGCTGACATTGGCAACGGTCGTGGCGTCGGCGCTCGCCGGTTCGGCGTTTCGATAGTAGTCCGATCCGCCCGTGGTGGTTTCGCCCTCAAAATCGAACAGGTCCTTCCAGGCGATGGGCACGCCGTCGAGCACCGACAACGGACGCCCGGCCCTGAGCCGTGCCGCACTCACCTCCGCTTCCTTAAGCGCGCGGGCGCGTGTGACGGCCAAGAAGGCTGGAGAGCTCTGCTGCTCGATCTTGGCAAAGTAGTGCTCCGCCAATGGCACCGGCTCGGCCTCGCCGGCGGCGAGCGCCCGGCCGATTTCCGCGGCGGGCCTGCGGGACAAGGTGTCGAGATCGGTCATGCCAGATGGTCGCGGATGCCGGCCATCAGCGCAGCGCGATCCGCGCGCGCCTGCAGCGCTGTGGCCATGTCCACCTTCACGAAGCTGACGGGCTTGTGGGGCTGCAACTGGCCGATCAGATCCATGTCCGCCGAGATCACGGTGCCGATCATGAAGTATCCGCCGCCGGAAACGGCGTCGCGGTGCAGCACGATGGGCTCGGTCCCGCCCGGCACCTGGATCGATCCGTAGGGATAACAGCCATCGACGATGTTGGACGGGTCGGAGCCGGCGCCGAACGGCTGCTGCCGCTCGACGAACTCAAGCGGCTGGCCGCCTCGAAACCGGTAGCCCATGCGGTCGGCCTCGGGCGCGACCTTCCATTCGTCGGCGAAGAAGCTGTTTTGGGCCTTTTCGGTGATGCGGTGCCAGTAAAGGCCGGGCATGACCCGCAGCTCGGTCGGTGAGCCAAGGTGCCGCCTCAGCTGCGTCGGCACCGACGCACCAGCCTTGCCGGTGTCGGAAAGCCCAACGGGCAATTCATCGCCGGCCTGGATGGCCCGGCCGTCAACGCCGCCCAACGCGCCGATGGCGTAAGTCGAGCGGCTGCCGAGCATCGGTGGCGTATCGATGCCGCCGGACACAACGATATAGGCGCGCGCGCCCTCCGACAGATATCCGAAGCTCAACCGTTGGCCGGCCTTGATCGGCAGGCCTGTCCAGCCCGCCTGTTCCTCGCCATCGATCAGCACCGGGATATCGGCCCCGGTGACCGCGACGACGGCGTCGGCGGTGAATTCGATCTCCGGGCCCATGAAGACCGCCTCAAGGCCGGCGGCCCCTTCATCATTGCCGACCAGCAGATTGGCCGTGCGCATCGCCATCCGGTCCATCGCGCCACCGATGGGGATGCCGAGATGAAAATAGCCGGGCCGGCCCAAATCCTGGATTGTCGTCAGAAGACCCGGCTGAATGATCTTAAGAGCCATAGAGGGTCTCCGTCAGTTTCTTGTTCGTGCCGTCGATATCGCTGTTGAAGTCCGCCAGGTTGAAGGTGACGTTGCGGATCAGCGGGGCAAACGCGCCGGTCTCGACGTCCTTCTCGATCTGGTCGTGTTCGTCGCGGCCGATCGGCTTCCATTTCACGATGTCGCCGGGCTTGAAGAAGACCATGAAGTCGGACAGGTAGCTCACTGTCTGGGTCGGGTCGTAGATCGGCATCGGTGTGATGCCGAACATCTGATAGCCGCCGGCCCCGCGCACCGAATAGATGCATCCGAAACAGCCGCCATGCCCGACGGTCAGCTTCGGCGTGTCCGTGCGCGGCCTGAGATATTTGGGCACCTCAAGCTGCCGCTCGCGATCGACGAGCTGGTAAAGGAACGGCAGTCCCGAGACGAAGCCGACCATCGAGACGAACCAGGGCGCGCCGTGATGGGCGGCGATGAAGTCCTCGGCTGTCGCCATGCCGTTGACCCGCGCGGCGAAATCGAGGTCCGTGGCGTTCGGGTCCTGGTGCCGCTCACGAAACCGCATCAGGGTCTCGTGGGTCCACGGGTCCTGGTAGTAGACCGGGATCTCGACAATGCGGGTCGCGATCTGCTTTTCCGCGCTCTCCGACGCGGTTTCCAGCGATTTGAGTTCGGCCAGCAGGTCGTCGGGCTTGATCCGGTCGGGGTCGAACTTGACCTGCAGCGACGCGTTGGCCGGGCAGATCTCGGTCACGCCCGCGATGTCCGCGTCGCGCACGGCGTTGGTCATGGACAGGCTTTTGAAAAAGGCGTCCAGCGACATTTCCTCGTCGACCTCGACGAAGATGTGTTCGTCTCCGCCAAATGAGTAGCGTGTCTTCATCGTCGCGAGCCTCCGTCCGGCCTCATACCAACTTGTGATGATAATGACCCATGTGATGGCGGCCAAATCGGTTCACGACAAGGCGCGTCGCGCAGCGCGATGCGGTGCATCGGGCAAGCGGCGCAACGTAGCCGTGAACCGATTTGGCCCCACCGAAGGCCGCGTTGTCATGCCCGCTGGCTGCGTTGCGCGCCGCTTGCGGTATGTCCATACCGCGGCGCGACACGCGCCTAACCAGCGAACAAGACAACGTGGTCACTTGGGTCATTATCATCACAAGTTGGTATCACTCGGCCGCTATGGGATTGGCGTCCAGCCAATGTTCCAGGAATTGCGTGTGTGTCCTGCCGGCCGCCACATCACCGTCGGCGAGCAATGCCTGATAAAGCGGCAGGGTGGTCTTTAGGCCGCCGATCCGTGTCGCCTTCAGCGCAGCATTCAACCGCCGAAGCGCATCGGCACGGTCGTCGCCATGAACAATCAGCTTGCCGAGCAGGGAATCATAGAAGGGCGGAATGGCGTAGCCATCGTACAACATGGTGTCGAACCGCACGCCCTGTCCATTCGGGATGTCCAGACCGGATACCACGCCGGGAAACGGCATGAAGCCGTTGGCCGGGTCTTCCGCGTTCACCCGCACCTCGATGGCATGGCCGCTTAGCCTGACATCGCCCTGGTCGAACCAGAGCGGCTCGCCCATGCAGATGCGGATCATGGCTTCGACCAGGTCGATGCCCGACACCATCTCGCTGACCGGGTGTTCGACCTGGATGCGCGTGTTCATTTCCAGGAAGTAGAATTCGTCCCGCGTACCGTCATAGAGGTATTCCAGCGTGCCGGCGCCGCGATAGCCGACGGCCTCGGCCATGGCGACGGACGCGGCGCAAATGCGCTGGCGCGACGCGTCGCTAAGGCCAATCGCCGGGGCCTCTTCCCAAACCTTCTGGCGCCTGCGCTGCAAGGAGCAGTCGCGCTCGAAGACGTGGACGGCGCGCTTGCCGTCGCCCAGCACCTGCACCTCGATGTGCCGGGCGTTCTCGACCATGTATTCCAAGTAAAGGCCGCCATCGCCGAAGGCCGCCTTGGCCTCGGCCTGGGCCTGGGGGATCAGGCGCTTCAAATCCTCGATCGTGTGTGCCACGCGAATGCCGCGCCCGCCGCCGCCCGCGGCGGCCTTGATCATGACCGGCAATCCGATGTGCTCGATCGCGGCGACGGCCGCATCCAGGTCTTCCAGCCGGCCCTCGCTGCCCGGCGCCGTTGGCACGCCGGCTGCCTTCGCGGCGGCGCGGGCCTCGACCTTGTCGCCCATGCGGCGAATGGTTTCGGGCGACGGCCCAATGAAGACGAGCCCTCCGGCCTCCACCGAAGCCGCGAAGTCGGCATTCTCGCTTAAGAATCCATATCCGGGATGCACGCAGTCGGCACCGCTGTCCTTCGCGGCCGTCGTGACGCGTTCGATATCGAGATAAGACTTAGCCGCCTGGGGCGGGCCGATCTCCACGCACGCGTCCGCCAACCGGGCCGCCAGCATGTCCCGGTCCGCCTCCGAACAGGCTTGGACCACCCGCATGCCCAGGGACTTCGCCGCCCGGTTCACCCGGACGGCGATTTCGCCCCGGTTGGCGATGAAAAGGGTCTTGCCGCTGAGCGCCAACGCCTAGCCGTCCACTTCCAAGATGACATCGCCGGCGGTGACCGGCTGTTCGTTCTCGATCAGATACCGGGCGTTGGTGCCGCCGGCATCGGCCTTCACCTCATGGAACGTCTTCATCACCTCGACCAGCCCGACGACCGCGCCTTCCGCGACCGCGCCACCATCCTCGATGAAAGGCGGCTCTTCGGGCGAGGGGCGCCGATAGAAGGTTCCGGGCAAAGGGGAGCGAATTTCCTTGGTCGTCATGGTGACCCCGTCTTCGTCAGTCCGCCGATTGCTGGGCCGGCGGCGCGATTGTGATGCCGTTGTTCTCAAGGCCGTTTCGAACGGCCGTGCCGATTGCCAACGCCCCCGGCGTGTCGGAATGAAAACAGATTGACTCAAATTCGATGTCGATATCCACGCCGTCCACCGTCGCGACCTTGCCCTCCAGACACGCGCGAACGCATTTTTCGGCGATCTCGTCGGGGTTTAACGCGCGCATCTTACGGGTAAAGACGATGGAACCCGACGCGCCATAGTCGCGGTCGGCATAGAACTCTCGAACAACGGGGCGGCGCGCCGCGGCCGCCAGCCGGTAAGTCTCCGAGACATGCATGCAAAACAGGAACGCCGTTGGCGCCGTGTTTGCCATGGCCTCGATAAGGTGCTGCGACAGTACTTGATCCTTGGCCGCCGTCATATAGAGGGCGCCATGGGGTTTCACATGCTGCAGGTCCGTCCCGTGGCGGCGGCCGAACTCACGCAACGCGCCGACCTGATAGATGATGTCGTTGACCAGCTCTTCGGTGGTTGCCGCGATGGGGCGCCTGCCGAAGCCCTGAAGGTCGCGGTAGGCCGGGTGGGCGCCGATCCGCACGCCGTGCTCGACGGCCAGCCGCACCGTCCGGTCCATGATGTTGGGATCGCCGGCGTGAAAGCCGGTGGCAATGTTGGCGGAACTGATCAACGGCATCAGCGCCTCGTCCGGGGCGTCGCCATAAGACCAGTGGCCGAAGCCTTCGCCCATATCGCAGTTCAGATCGACTGATCTTCGCACCACCTGGACATCCTTGAAAGAAACGGGGGTTCGATAGACGGGGGATTGGCATTGGCCGCCAGACCCAGGCGCCCAGTATTGTGCAGTCGCGGTGAATTGGAAAATGAGAATTTATGAAAGTGCCTGTTCAGAAAATCAGATAGAGTGGTGCTCTCGCAACGATCCGCCGGGCCGATGTCCTTCAACCTCCGCCATCTGAAGTATTTCATCGCCACTGCCGAGCTTGGACAGGTCAGCCAGGCGGCCATGGAACTGTCGATCTCACAATCGGCGATCACCACGGCGATCAAGGATCTGGAACAGACGATCGGCGCCCAGCTCTTCGTGCGATCCTCGCTTGGCATGACCTTGACCGAGGTCGGCCGCCAGTTTTTGGGGTCGAGCTATGAGATCCTGGCGAAGGTCGATGAGGCGATGCATGTCCGCCCCGCCGCGAAGGTCACGGGCAGGCTGCGCCTTGCCGCGACCTACACCGTCATCGGCTATTTCCTGCCCTATCACCTGGATCGTCTGAGCCGGGACTATCCGGATCTGGAAATCAGCATTGTCGAGCTTGAGCGCAAGCAGATTGAAGACGGCCTCATCAAAGGCGATTTCGACATGGGCGTTGCGCTCACCGCCAATATCGTGAGCGCGGACATCGGGTCGGAGCTGCTGATCAAGTCCCCGCGCCGTCTATGGGCGCCGACGGGCCATCACCTGCTGGGCCGGGAAACCGTGCGCTTTGCGGAGGTGTCCAAAGAGCCCTTCATCATGCTGACCGTCGACGAGGCCAGTGACACGGCCATGCGGTACTGGCGCCGCTCGCGCTATCGGCCGAACATCGTGCTGCACACCTCGTCGGTCGAGGCGGTCCGGTCCCTGGTCGCCAACAATCAGGGCGTGTCGATCCTGTCAGACATGGTCTACCGCCCCTGGTCACTGGAAGGCCGCAGGCTGGAGACGATCGAGGTCTCCGAGGACATTCCGCCCATGGAGGTCGGCCTGGTCTGGCGCGGAAACGCCGAGTTCAGCCCCGCCATGGAGGCGGTGCGCAGCTATTTCCGCAGCCAGTTCCTAAGCCCGCACCTGCCGCCGGGGCGCAGCGTCTAGTTCGTTCATGTCCAGTGGGCGACCGAGCGCTTCTCGAAGCTCTCGCGGAATTGCTCCGTCGATTTCGGCAGCACCTCGCCCGTCTCCCAGTCCAGGATCACGGCGTAGCGACGCACGGCGTCCATGTCGTTGATCTCGCCTTCTTTGTACATCCGGGCGACCGCTTCGGGGTCCATGCGTGCCCAGTCCTTGCGATTGGCGCGGATGTCGGCGCGGGCAGCGTCCGTGGCGACCTGGTCGATTTCGTATTCGAGAATGTCCGGGTCGATGGGCTTGATGACCACGCCATAATCGGTCTTCGCGCGCTCGACGGAGATGTAGTCGTCGATGACGTCTTCCTTCACGGCCTCCGGGTCGCGGTCCAGCGGATCGCCAAAGCCGCCGCCGCCGGCGGTCGGCCGGCTGAATGTGTCGCCGCTGCCGATCGGGTGGTCGGAAAAGACCGAGCCCAGCCAGTGTTCCTGATCATCGCCGTTCGACTTGATCGACAGGCCGTGGGGCATGGACGGCAGGCCGCCATTCGTGCCCCACACCACCGCGCGTTCACGATCGCATATGTAGGAGATGACGGACTTCTCCGCCTCCAGCAGGACGGAGGATTTGAACACGCCGGCCCCACCGCGCCACTTGCCGGGGCCGGGCGAGTCCTGCTTGATCTGGAACTCGGTCGTGATGACCGGATTGACCCGCTCGTTGCCTTCGGACGGTTGGGACATGAGGCCGGTGCCAAAACACGCCGTCGTCGCGTCGGACCCATCCTTGCCGTTGCGCCCGCCCCAGCCGCCGGGCAGCCACTCGTAGAACATGTAGATGGGCTTGTCTTCCTTGCGCAGGTCGATGCCACCGGCGAGCAGGTATTCCAGGTTGAAGGCGCAGGCGATGGCCCGCTCCGGCATGATCTCGGACCACATTTCAAAGATCGAGTTCATGATCTTCTCAAACGGCATCAGAAAGCCGGTCACGGCCGTCGGCCACTCCGCACTCACCACCGTGTTCGCGGGCGCCTTGATGTCGAACACGCGGTAGAAGCCGCTGTTCAAGGGCAGGTCGGGGAAGAAGGTCTTCATACCGGCCGCGACGGCAGAAAACGTGGCGCCGTGCCCGGAATTGTAGATCGACGCGATGGTCGGATGGCTGCCGTCGAAGTCGTATTCGATGCGGTCACCCTTGATGGTCATCTTGATCTTGATCGGGATCATGCCTTCGCCGCCGCCCGGATCGCGATCGATGTAGTCGACCGTCTCCCACGTGCCGTCGGGCAGGGCGGCGATGCGCTGGCGCGCGGAGCGTTCGACATAGTCCTGAACCGCCGCCATGCCCTGCGTGACCTGGTCGCGCCCGTACTTGTTGACCAGCCGCAGGATCTCGCGCTCGGCGACCGCCGTCGCCCGCTCCTGGGAGTGCATGTCGCCGATGATCGAGTGCGGGTCGCGCGTGTTGGCGGCGATCATGTTGCCGATGTCGGAGCAGAACTCGCCCTGCCGGAACAGCCGGATCGGCGTGATGCGCACCGCCTCGCGGAACATGTCGCGCGCGGTTACGTCGAACGAGCCCGGGACCGAGCCGCCCAAATCGGCCCAGTGACCGTTGGATTGCGAATAGCCGATGATGACGTCGCCGTCGAAAATCGGCCGGATCAGCCGCACATCGCTGAAATGGGTGCCGCCAGCGTAAGGGTCGTTGATGGCATAGACATCACCCGGCGCCATGTCGCCCTTGAAGGTGCGGATGACGTCCTTGCAGGTGAAATGCAGCGTGCCGACATGGACGGCGATGTCCGCATTGCCCTGCGCGACCGACTCGCCGTCCGCGTCGTGGAGGCAGTTGGAAAAGTCGCGATTGTAGATCACGAAGGAATAGCAGGTGCGCAGCATCTGTTCCGCCATCTGGTCGACGGCGGTGATGAACGAGTTCTTCAGCACCTCGAACGTGACGGGGTCGAGATCCTTGTGAGGGTTCGTGCTCATCGGTGGCTCCCTAAACCCGAATGAGAATGTTGAGATACGTGTCGACGCTGGCCGATGTCTCCGGGGGGATGACCGTCGTTGAATCGATCTGTTCGACAATGGCGGGGCCCGAAATCTCGGCACCCGCGGTCAGCTTCGCCCGATCGTAGATCGCTGCGTTGTGCGCCTTGCCATCGAACCAGACATCTCGGTGACCGTCGGGTTCCGGCGTGTTTGCCACGACGGGGTGGCTCGGCAGTTCCGCCTTCGGAACCATGCCGGTGGCCTTGATCGCGACGCGGAAGATGCTGACCGGCGCATCGTCGCGGCGGAAATTGTACTCCCGCTGATGCTCGGCGTGAAAACCCTCGATGAGATCATCGACACTGGCGACTTTGGACGGGACCGTGACGGAAAGCGAGCGCCACTGGCCCTGATACATCATCTCCGCAGAGCGCTGCAGCACGATGTCGCCAGGCGCCACGCCCTCATGGCGCAGGCGCTCAAGCGCATCGCGCTCGATCTTCTCAAACGCGGCTTCCAAATCCTCGGGCCGCGTGGACGCCGCGTCGGCCATGAAGCTGTCGGAGAAGTCGTGCTGAATGTCGACCAGCAGGCATCCCATGGCCGACGTCACGCCGGGGTTCGGCGGTACGATCACCGTGGGGATCGACAGCTCCTTGGCGACCGCCGCGCCATGCAGCGCGCCGGCCCCACCGAAGGCGACCAGGGCGAAGTCTCTAGGGTCGTAGCCGCGCGAGATCGACAACAGCCGGACGGCGTTGGCCATGTTGGCGTTGGCGACATCGATGATCGCCTCGGCCGCCTGGTGCAGCTCCATGCCGAAGACACCGGCGACGGTCTCCTTGACCGCCTTCTCGGCAAGCGCCGGGTCGAGAATGATGTCGCCGCCGGCAAGCGAGGTTCCAAGGCGGCCCAGCACCACATTGGCGTCGCTGTTGGTGGCCACCTCGTTGCCGTTCGCATAGCAGGCGGGGCCCGGGTCGGCGCCGGCGGACTGCGGACCGTTGCGCAGCGAGCCGCCCTCGTCCCGCCAAGCCAGCGACCCGCCACCGGCCCCGATGGTCAACACCTCGATGCTAGGGAAACGGATCGGGTAGCCGAATTCGATGTACCAATCCTTGGTGATCCGGGATTCGCCCTCGTAGGCCAGGGAGACGTCGGTGCTGGTCCCGCCCATGTCGAAGCCGATGGAGTTGGGAAAGCCGCACAGATTGCCGATGAACCGGCTGGCGATCGCCCCTGCCGCGATGCCCGAACCCGCAAGGCGGGCCGCAAAGTCCTTCACGCTGGCCGGCGTCATCACCCCGCCGCCGGAATGCAGCAGCAAAAGGTCGCGGGCATAGCCGCCTTCGACCAGCTTGTCGTTCAGGCCGGAGACATAGTCGACCACGACGGGCGACACGACCGCGTTGGCCATCGTGGTCGAAAACCGCTCATGCTCGAAGATCTCCGGCATGATCTGGGACGAGATCGACACCGGCACGCCCGGCATGATTTCGGCCAGCACGTCGCGCATGCGCCGCTCGTTCTCGCCGTTCACATAGGCATTGATGAAGCAGACGGCGACGGACTCGACGCCCCGCCGCTTCAGGATCGTGGCGACCCTTCTTGCCTCGTCTTCTGCCAAGGGCTGGGTCACAGTGCCGTGGACATCGACACGTTCTTTCACGGTCAGCCGGTCCCGGCGCGGAATATAGGGTTTGGCGACATCCTTGTAGGTGTCCCAAAGGTCTTCCTTGTTGGACCGGCGGATCTCGACGACGTCGCGGAACCCTTCGGTGCAGATCATGGCCGTGCGGGGCAGGCGCCGCGTGATCAGCGCGTTGGTTGCGACCGTGGTGCCGTGGGAAAACAGCGAAACGTCGGCAAGATCGATGTTGGCATCCCGGACACCGTTCAGGATCGCGATCATCGGGTCTTGCGGTGTTGAGGGTGTTTTCTCGATCGAGATCTCACCGCTGTCCTCATCCATGATGCAGACATCGGTGAACGTACCGCCGACATCGACGGCAACGCGGGTCTTACTCATCAGGTCTCCATATCCGAGCGGTCAGGGCGATCGGCCCAGGAACTAGGCGTCGCGAAAGGCATGGACCTAGGTTAGCGCCGATGAACCATATCGTCGATGCGGTTAGCCGCAAGACCGGCCGGGCGGCGGGCAGGGAGTTGGGTCAGCGCTATACGCGGCCTGGTCTCAAGGCAAGCAACGCAATGCCGGGCGGTTAGAACGACGACCGGTCTCGCGCAACATGTTGCCCCCAATCCAAGGCGCCGACCGTTTCTCCGTCCTGGGCCACGACGCGGCCGCGCACCATGGTCAATGTCGGCCAGCCGACCACCTTGAAACCCTCATAAGGCGTGTAGTCAGCGCCATGATGCTTCAGCGATTGAGAGATCGTCATCTCCCGCTTCGGGTCCCAGATGGCGATGTCCGCGTCCGCACCAACGGCAATCGTTCCCTTGCGCGGATACATGCCGTAAAGCTTGGCGTGGTTGGTGGAGGTGAGTTGGACGAACCGGTTGATGTCCATCCGGCCCTTCGAAACGCCTTCTGAAAACAGGATCGGCAACCGCGCCTCGACCCCCGGGATGCCGTTGGGAACCCAGCGAAAGCTGGTCCGGCCCTTGGGTATCTGCTTGCCCTGTTCGTCCTCGTATCGGAACGGACAATGATCGGACGAGAAGACAGAGAACACGCCGGTGGTCAGCCCCTCCCAGCAGGCCACCTGGCTGGCCTCGTCGCGCGGCGGCGGCGAGCAGACATATTTGGACCCCTCCATGTTCAGGCCCTCAAGATCGCGCTCGGTCAGGACCAGATATTGCGGGCAGGTCTCGCCATAGACTTTCAGCCCCTTCTGCTGGGCGCGCCTGATCTCGTCCATGGCCTCGCGGTTTGAGACATGGACGATCATGATCGGCACGTCGATCAATTCCGCCAGGGAGATCGCACGATGGGTCGCCTCGCGCTCCACGACGATGGGGCGGGAGGTTGCGTGGTGATGGGGTTGGGTCTTGCCGGCTTGCTCCAGCCGGTCGGTCATGAAGCGGATGGCGTCGTAATTCTCCGCATGGACCATGACCAGCGCGCCGGTTGCGCGGGCGGTGTCCATGACCTTGAGCATTTCCAGATCGCTCAGCTTCAGATCATCATAGGTCATGAAGATCTTGATCGAGCTGTACCCGTCGGCCACCAGCGCCGGCAGTTCCTGACCGAGAACCTGATCCGTCGGGTCGGTGACGATGATATGAAAGCCGACATCGATGTAACACTGCCCGTCGGCCTTGGCGTGATAGGCCGTAAGGGCCTCGCGCAGGGTCTGGCCATCCTCCTGAAGACAGAAGGGCAGCACCATGGTGTTGCCGCCATGGGCGGCGGACAGGGTGGCGGAGGCGAAATCGTCCGCCATGACGATGCCTTCGCCCTGCTTCTGCGCGATATGGACGTGGCTGTCGATGCCGCCTGGCAGAACCAGCCGATCGCTTGCGTCGATCATGGTTTCCGCTTCGTCAAGCCCGTCGGCCAAGGCGACGATTCGGCCATCCCGGATGCCGACATCACACCGAACCGTGTCGGCGGCCGTCACGACCGTGCCGCCCCGAATGACCGTGTCGTACGTCACGATGCTGTATCCACCGCTAGATCCACCAATATGTCGGAACGTGAGGAAAGGCTGAAATTGGCCATCGATTTCCTCATGATTGTCGTTTTATGGTATACATCTTGCGTGCAATTGGGCAAGCGGCTTGGTGTCTGAAAAACCTGATCCTACAGCGTCGTATGACGACGTCGACCCGGGTTCTCCGGCCGGGGAACCGACCAGCCGGTCGTCGCATGCCTATAAGGCGATCTCGCATATGATCCGCGTGCGCCGGCTGGTCGGCAACGAGGTGATCATCGAGGCCAAACTGGCCACGATGCTGGGCATTTCGCGCACACCCTTGCGCGAGGCGTTGCAGCGGCTGGAAGGCGAAGGCCTGGTGCGCAAACGGTCGAATCGCTCGTTCATCGTGCGTAAGGTCGACCTTGCGGAGTATCTGCACAGCCTGAAGGTCCGCCAGCTGTTGGAGCCGGAGGCTGCGGCCCTGGCGCAGGGCAACGTCGATCCAAAGCGCGCCGCCCTGGTCCGAGGCGAAATTGAGGACTTGCGCCTGTTGCCCGACAAGCATGGCGAGCCGCACTGGAATTCCGACGACGCCGTCCACGATCTGGTTCTCGATGCCAGCGGCAACCCCGTGCTGGCGCGCATGGTTCGCGAACTGCGCGTCACCACGCGCCTGTTCGAGATCTCGACGTTGTCCGACAGGGTTACCGCGGATCTCGACGAACACACCGCGATTCTCGATGCGCTGGCAGGCGACGATGCCCGCTCCGCACGTCAGGCCATGGCGCGGCACCTGAAGAGCTTGGCGCGCCACGCCTTGGCCAGCGTCAGCTAAAGTTGGTGGCGGCGGCCTCGTGAAAAGGCGCTAGGTCGCTGATCCGGAACAGCGACTTCGGTGTCTCGACGATCATTTGGCGCAACTCGTCTTGGGTCAGGCTATGGCTTGCCAGCAAGAGGCAGAATTCGCGCAGCCCCTCCACCGGCGGCGGCAGAAGCGCGACGCCGCAATCGCTGGACAGGACGCAGTTTTCCGGGCCGGCCGCACGGATGAGGCGGGCCATTTGTGCCGCTGAAACTGCGGGGACCGTATTGCGTGCCGCATCGACATGGGTCAAGGGCGCCTGGGTCGCGTGGGAAGCGAAGAAAAAGGAGAACTCCGCACGAGCGCCCAGGGAAACAAGGGCCTTCACGGTTTCAACGTCGTAGTGCGACGACGGTGCGATGATCCGCGCGACCCCCGCAGCGCGTGCCGCCTCGACGACGCGCACCGCTTCGGGGCCGGAAACATGTCCCGTGTTCAGGACGGCGTCCGCCCCGGCAATCAGCGACAGGATCTCAGGCAGTGGGTCGGGCAGGGGCCCACGCTCAGGAATAGCGAGGCAGGCTTCGATGAAGCTGTCGCTCCTTTGTTCTTGTTGGGCAACATGACGGGTGTGATGGGTTGGTAGGGAAATGAAGCGCGCGCCGTCGCTGCCATTTCCGGCGTAGCCATAGCCCAGAGCAGCAGTTACCGCCTCGACCGTTACTCCCCCCGCGGGCGGCTCCATAATCAGTCCGCCAAAGGCTTCGACGCCAGGGTAGCCCAAGCGGCGGTTGGCCAAGGCCGCGTAGCCCGACGTATTGGCGAAATTGTCCATCAGGCCGATCGCGCGCATGCCAGCCGCCGCGGCCTGTTCGACCGCCTCAAAGACGTCCAGCGAACGATGGTTCAGATGGGGGCAGGCGTGCACATGGCAGTCGACGGCGCCCTCAAGCAGCGCCATGCCCGGCGGGTTCGCTTCGATCAACATGGCCAGGTGCCTCCCTCGATCCAACTTAATGCTGCAGGATTTTGTTCACGAATTCTCGCGTCCGCGCCTCTTTGGGGTTTTCGAACACGTCCGCGGGGCTGCCCACCTCCACCATCTTGCCGTCGACCATGAACGCCACCGTCGACGACACTTCCCGCACGAAGCCCATCTCGTGGCTGACGATGATCATGGTCATACCCTCGGCGGCGAGTTGGCGGATGGAATCGAGCACCTCTGACACCAGCTCCGGGTCCAGAGAGGCGGTCACTTCGTCGAGCAGCAGCAGTTCCGGTTTAAGGGCCAGCGCCCGCGCGATGGCCACGCGCTGCTGTTGGCCGCCGGAGAGTTGGTCGGGGTAGGACCGCATCTTTTCCTTCAGGCCGACCTTCGCCAGCAGCTCTTCCGCCTCGTCGATCACCTCGGCGCGGTTGCGTTTGCGGATCTTGATCGGGGCGATGGTGACATTGTCCAGCGCGGTCATGTTCTGAAACAGGTTGTACTGCTGGAACACGATCGCGAAGCGGTCGCGGATGGCTTTGACATTCTTCTTGTTCGAATAGTCGATCCGCTGGCCATCGAACGACACGTGCCCCGTTTCCGGCGGCAGCAGGCCGACAAGCACGCGCAACAGCGTGCTTTTGCCCGATCCGGACGGCCCGACCAGGCTGGTGATCTGGCCGCGATCGACGCCGAGCGAAATCCCGCGCAGCACCTGGTGCGAGCCGTAGCGCGCCGAGATGTCAACGATGTCGAGATGTTGCAAATCTGGCCTCCAGCCATACGCCGAAGCGCGTCATCGGATAGGAAAGGATGAAATACAGGATCAGGACCGTGCCGAACACGAGAGCGGCGGAGAAGCCGCGATTGTTCAAGACCTTGCCCGCGAAGGTGAGTTCCACCAGGCCGATCTGCGACGCCAGGGCGGTGTCCTTGATGAACAGCACGAAGAAGCTGAACGCCGGCGGCAGGATGACCTTCCAGGCCTGCGGCAGAATAACGTAACGCAGCGCCTGGACTGTCGACATGTTCATGGCCGCTGCCGCATCCCACTGATTGCGGTGCACCGATTCCAGGCCGGCGCGAATGATCTCGGCGATGAAGCTCGACGCGATGACGACAACGGCAACCAGGGCCACCCAGAAGATCGACCAGGATATGCCGGTGCCCCGAAAGGCGTAGAACACGATGAACAGGGTGACCAGGAAGGGGATGCGCCGGAAGGATTCGGTGATCAGGAAGGCGAGCGCACGGATGGGAAACAGCAGCCATCCCGTCGTGCCGCGCGCGACCGCCATGAGAAAGCCGAAGAGGAAGCCTAGCAGGCAGCCGAACGCGGTCAGCAGGAACGTGGTCAGCAGGGCGCCGCCCAGAAAGATGAGATTGTAGTAGGTAAAAAACCGGGGCGCTTCCTCAAGAATCCGATCGAGCATCACACGATCCTCATCTTGGCGCGGAACAGCGCCCGCCCGGCGACGCCGAGAATGGCGCTGGCGACCAGCGTGACCAGAATGTACATGACGCCGGTGATGGTGAAGACCTCGATCGATCTGAAGGTCTCCGAATTGACGTTCAGCGCCCGGCCGGTCAGTTCCTCAACGCCGAAGATCGCCGCCATGGACGTGCCCAGGGTCATCAGGATGTAGTGGTTGGACAGGGGCGGAAACAGCACCCTGGCAATGTGCGGGACGATGACGTAGCGGACCTGCTGCCAGCGCGACATGCCCAGCGTTTCCGCCGCCTCCATTTCCGTCTGCCGGACCGAGGAGAAGCCGGCGCGCTGGATTTCGGTGAGATACGCACCGGCGTTCAGCGTCATGCCGATCAGGACCGCGACATAGCTGGACAGCAGGATGCCCGCCTCCGGCAGGGCGAAGAAGAGGAAGTAGATCTGCACCAACTGCGGCGTGTTGGTAAAGAACACCACATACGCGTTCGCGATGCGCCGAAGAATCGGCCCGCCGAACGTTTTGGCGAAGGCGCCGAGCAGTCCGAGAACCAGCCCGCCGCAAAACGCCAGGAACGCGATTTGAAGGCTGAGCCAGGCGCCGCCGGCGAGATAGGGCAGGTACTCGAAGACCTGGCCGAAATTGATCGCGTAGCCCACCTATCGGCCCCCTCGACCGTAGTCCGGCCAAGCGACGCGTGCTGTCACTTGGCCGGCCGGGATTTTGGTGGCGCCCAACCGGCGGATGCGGCGCGGCAGGCCGCCGGTCAGGTCCGCCAATCGTGCTTAGAAGTACGGCGTGACGCCGACCGGCGCGAACATGTCGACGCCGAACCAGTTCCGCCACATCTCGTCGATCTCTCCGTCGCGGTGGAGTTCGAAGATCGCGACATTGAGCCAGTCGCGCAGCGTGCTGTTGCCCTTCTGAACGCCCAGGCCGCAGTAGTAGATGTCGACCGGTGTCTCAAGCACCCGCCATGCAACGTCGTGGTTGTTCATGTGCTCGCCGACGAAATCCACGACGTCGAGCATCGCGTCGCCGCGCCCCTGGGCCAGCGCCCGGATCACGTCCGGATAATTGTCCAGAAGCAGAACCTCGGCCTCGGGCATGTTCGCCTCGATGAAGTTCAACGGCGTGGTGCCGCGAACCTGAACCATGGTCACGTCGGGTGAGTTCAGGTCCTGCCAGGTCACATAGTCCGTCGCGTCGGTCGTCAGAACGCCGAACACCTCGGTGTGCACCGGCAGCGTGTAGTCGATGATCAGCGCGCGCGCCGGCGTGCGGGTCATGGCGCCCATCACATAGTCGATCTCGCCACTGGCCACGAACGGGATCCGGTCCGGCGAGCCGACGGTGACCACTTCCAGTTCGACCCCCAGCATCTCGGCGATACGGGTCGAAAAGTCGACGTCGAAACCGACGATTTCATTCTGGTCGTTGTAGGTCCCCAGCGGCGCCAGCGTGGGGTTCACGCCGACCCGTAATGTCCCAGACGCGATGATCTCTTCCAGCGAGCGGGCCAACGCCGCCTGGCTCGCAGCCCCGAAGGCGCCAACCGACGCCACGGCCATCACGATCAATGTCAAGATGAGCTTTCTAACCATCGATGCCTCTCTCCTTAGCTGTATCGCACCCAAGAACGAAGTCTTCGCCACAAGGCGCGTTGTTGGGCCGCCGGCGGCGACCGAGATCCGTATGCAGCTTGAACAGCCGGTATTCCGATAGTATACAAAATGCAGACAATATAAAGAGCGAAGTTGCCGATTCACGGTTCCTGAACTGGGGCCATTGACGTCTGGAGTCCGACGCGCGTGTCCGAAAGCCTGAGATTCTCTGGGGGGACCTCTCACGAGGTCACCGTGCATATCGATGGCGAGCCCATGCGCTGTCGGCTGGGCGAGACGGTGGCCTCGGCGCTGATCGCCAACCGGGTTCGGTTGCTGCGGCACAGTCCGAGGGATCGGCGACCGCGCGGCGCCTTTTGCATGATGGGGGTGTGCCAGGAATGCGTTGCCTGGGTAGACGGTGCCTGGCGCCAAACCTGTCAGACCTCTGTCGTTGACGGCATGGCGGTTGAGTTGGACCGCACGCCATGAACGCACCCATTGCCTCTACGACCGCCGCAAGCAGCGCCGACGTTGCCATTATTGGCGCCGGTCCGGCGGGAGGGACGGCGGCAGTCACGCTCCGATCGCGTGGGTTGTCCGTCACGCTGGTCGACGAGGCCCCGTTGCCCGGGGGGCAGGTCTGGCGGGCGCTGCCACAGACATTGAAATCGGGGGCCGCCGATCGCTCACCGGATCGCATCGACGGTGACAAGTTGCGAGGGGCTCTCGCCAACAGCGACGTCGATTGGCGCGGTGATCGACGTGTCTGGTCGGTGATGCGCGATCCGCAAGGGTTTCGCATCGACGCCCTTGGGCCTTCGGGGACCGAGACGATCCGGGCACGGTCGCTGATCGTCGCGTCCGGCACCCACGAACGGACGGTTCCGTTTCCCGGCTGGACATTGCCCGGCGTCATGGGATTGGCCGCCGCCACGATCCTGCTGAAGTCCCAGCATGTATTGCCTGGGCAGCGCGTGGTCGTGGCCGGCGCCGGTCCCCTGCTTGCCGCTGTCGCGGCCGGTATTCTGAAAGCCGGCGGCGAGGTCGCGGCCGTGATCGACCAGAACGGCGCGCTCGACTGGCTTGGTGCTTCGGGCGCGATGCTGAGCCGCCCCGCCTTGGCGATACGCGGGGCCGGCTGGGTCCGCCGTATCGTCGGCGCGCGCACGCCTGTTTACCGCCGGCACTGTGTGGTTGCCGCCCAGGGCGAAACGGACCTCGCATCGATAACGATCGCGCCCGTCGGGGCCAACGGCGCCCCCCGGCCCGAAGGACGCAAGGACCTCACCGCCGACAGCCTCGTGATCGGCAACGGTCTCGTTCCCGGTACGGAGATCACCCGTCTCCTGCGGGCCGAGCACAGGTTTGACCGCGACCTTGGCGGCTGGTGCCCCGTTCTCGACGGGGGCGGCCGAACCACGATCGAGGGGCTCTACGTCGCCGGCGACGGCGGCGGCGTCCTGGGCGTCGATGCGGCAAGAGCCGGCGGAAGACACGTCGGCGAAACCGTGGCGGATGATGCCAGAGCCGTGGCCAATCGGTCCGAACGTCGACCGACTTCGCGGCGCCGGCCGCGCTTCGGGGCCGCGATGGCGCACCTGGCAAGGCTTCGGCCCGCGCATGTCGCCTCGATCCCGGCCGAGACCGTGATCTGCCGATGTGAGGATGTGACGCGGGCGGAGATCGATCGCGCGATCGACGAGGGGGCGGACGAGGTCAATCAGATAAAGCACTTCACCCGATGCGGTATGGGGCCGTGTCAGGGGCGCTTTTGCGGTGACATCGTCGCGGAACTGCTCGCCCTGCGTCAGGCGGGGGCCGACGACGAAACGACGATCGATCGCGCGCGAGCGCGGATCGGCAGCTGGACGGCCCGCGTGCCCATTCGCCCGGTCCCGCTCGACAGTTTGATCGGCGACTTCGACTATGCCGACATCCCGGTCCCTCCGCCGGCGCCCTTGTAACCGGTGCCGCGATATGACCGCTGACTACGATGCCATTGTGATTGGGGGTGGCCTGCTTGGCGCGACCGCGGCCTTGTTTCTCGCGCGCGGCGGCATGCGGGTGGCACTGTTCGAGCGCGGGCCGCTCTGCCGGGAGGCTTCGGGCACCAATGCCGGCACGCTGACCATGCAAATGACCCGCGTCGCCCTGATACCGTTCGCGCTGGAAGGCCACGCCATGTGGCAGAGCGCGCGCGACTGGCTGGGCCACGATGTGGGCATGGTCACCTGCGACGGCCTCTCGCTGGCCTTTACCGAGCAGGAGGCGGATCTCTTGAGCGACCGCGCGGCCAAGCGGCGCGCGGCCGGCGCGCCGATCACGCTGCTCAGCCCCGCCGAGGCCCAAAAGGTCGAGCCGGGCGTATCCCCCGACATTCTGCTCGCCGGGCACTGCCCGGTCGATGGCTTCACCGAAGCGTACTCGACGGGCAAGGCCTTTCGCGTGGCTTTGCTGCAGGCGGGCGTGGCGGTTCGCGAGCATACGCCGGTCGACCGCGTCGAGCATGAGGATGCCGGCTACTCGGTTGTCTCCGACGGCAAGGCAATGGCGCGCGCCCGGCGCCTTGTCCTCGCCGGTGGGGTCTGGATCGAGCCGATGCTTGCCTGGCTGGGGGTCCGGCTGCCGATCAAGACGCTGATCAATCAACTGGCTATCACGGAACGCGTGGCCCCGATCATGCGATCCGTCGTCGGCATTGCCAGCGGTCTGCTGTCGCTCAAGCAGTATCCGAATGGCACGGTCCTGATCGGCGGCGGTTGGCAAGGGATCGGCAATCGAGCGGAAGGCGGCTACGCCCTCAGCCCGGAGGCGCTGATCGGCAACGTCCGTCTCGCCTGCCACGCCATTCCGGCCTTGAGAGGGGCCCGTCTTGTCCGCGCCTGGGCAGGGCTTGAGGCCGAGACCGACGACGCGTTGCCGGCTGTCGGCCCCGTGCCCGGTCACGCCGATGCCTACGTCTGCGGCAGCGTCCATTCCGGCTATACCAGCGGCCTTGCCATTGCCCGGCATTTGGCCGCGGGCATTCTGGGCGAGGGCGCCGGCCCCGAGCTTTTCCCCATTGACCGACTGCTGCGGCAATCCGCTCCAAACCCAACGCGGGAGACCTGACACGTGTCCATCGATCGGACCCTGGCCGATGCCCCCTATCGCGGTGTGTTCGCCTCCACGCCCTGTCCCATGACCCCGGATCTCTCGGTAGACCAGGGCAGCCTGCGTCGGATGCTGACCCATTTGGCCGAACAGCCGGGCATCGAGGGTTTCCTCATCAACGGACATGCCGGTGAAAATGTCACCATGTCGCCGGCGGACCAGTTGGAGGTCGCCCGGATCGCCATGGAGACGGTGGGGGACCGCTGTCGCATCATGGCCGGCGTGAACGTGGCAGGCGACGATGCCGCCGCCGCCCATGCCGCCGCGTTGCAGCGACTGGGCATACATTCGCTGCTCGTCTTCCCCCCGACCAACGCCTCCGGCATCAGCGATACCGAAACCGCGGTGGCGCATCACCGGGCAATCATCGACGCGACCGACGTGCCGGTGTTGCTGTTTCAGGCGGCGATCCACACAGCGGATTTGGCCTACAGCCCGGAAACCCTGGCGGCCTTGGTGCAACTGCCGCGGGTCGTCGGCATCAAGGAGGGCAGTTGGGAGGTCGCGACATACGAGGCCAACCGCCGCCTGGTAAAGTCCGTCGCCCCGCATGTCGCCGTCATGGGCTCAGGCGACGAGCATCTGTTCACGAGCGCTTGCGTCGGCAGCGAGGGCGCGATTGTCAGCCTGGCGTCGGTCACGCCGGAGCCGATCGTGCGCATGCTCGCCGCCGTCGATGCGGGCGATCTGGCGGCGGCCCGCTTCTGGCATGACCGCATCTATCCCATCGCGCTCGCGATCTACGAAGACCCGCTCAGCAACAGGACCACGGCCAAGCTGAAAGCCTGCCTCTTGGCGCAGGGCTTGATCGACCATGACGACCTGCTGCCGCCAGCCTTCGTCGCCACGGCGGAGGAGCGTCAACGTCTGGCCGTCGCCCTCGGCGAGGCGACGGCCTCGGCTGGTCAATAGCTCTCGGCGATCTGGACCTTGCTGTAGGCCTTGCCGTAATGCGCTTCGATGCGGCGCTGAACGATGTCCCACAGGGTGGTCAGGATCAGATAGTAGATCGCGGCGACGGCAAACAGTTCCAGCACCAGAAACCGTTCCTGGATCAGGATCTGTGTGCGCCGGAGGATCTCCTCCATCGAAATCACCGACGTGATCGATGTGGTTTTCAAAAGGCCGTTCACGCTGTTGCCGAGCGTCGGGATGATGATCCGCGTCGCTTGGGGCATGACGACGTAGCGCATCACTTGCACCGGGCTCAGGCCTAGCGCCTTGCCGGCATTGGTTTGGCCCGCCGGTACGGCAAGCACGCCGCTGCGGATGATCTCCGCCAGATAGGCCGCCTCGTTAAGGATCAGACCCAGCAAGGCCGATTCCAAGACGCTGAAACGGATGCCGGTCGCCAGCGGCAGCCCGGTATAGATGATCAGCAATTGAACCAGCAGCGGCGTGCCGCGGAAGACCCAGATGTAGAACTGGGCGAAAATCGAAATCGCGCGATAGGGCGCGATGCGCATCATCGCCAGGCCGGCGCCCAGCACCAGGCCACCGGCGATGGCCGCCGCCGTCAGCCCGATCGTGGTCAAGACCCCGTACAGCAGAAACTCGTTAAACAGATAGTCTTGGAAACCTTGCCAATCCCACGCGCCATTTTGCATGCGATCTTCCTCCGTACCGGCGGCACATGAAAACGCCGCGCCCGCCAGACCGGCAGACGCGGCGTTTGCTTAACTGCGGTTCCGTTTCGATTGAGCCCCGACGATCGGTCGGGCCCTCAATCGTTGGGGCCGCGAATGATGAACGGTGCGGTGTTGGTGAGAAGGCCGTACTCCTCAAACAACGCCTGATAGCTGCCGTCCTCCATCATGTCGTTGAGAACGCCCAACACCGCCTCGGCAAGCTCCTCGTTGGCCATGGCCAGCGCGACCGGCGTGGGGAACAGTCCGGAGATGGCGCGGTCGAACTCACCGCGCGCTGCATATTCAGCCGCCGTGGCGTCGATGCTGACGGTCGCGTCCGTCTGGCCGGCCCTGAGCGCCTGGTAGGCGGTGGCGAAATTGTCGAACGTGCGCACGTCGATCGCATCGAGCCCCTGTGACTGGAGGTCGTCGTTAAGCTCGCCCAGCTTGGCTTCCTCGAAGCCGCCGATTTCGACACCGACTGTCTTGCCGGCCAGATCCGCCGGCTCGGCAATGCCCAGCGGGTTGCCGGACGCGACCGAGATGCTGATCGCCTGGGACTCGTAGGGGATCATTTCCATCATCTCGGCACGTTCCGGCGTCCAGAAGATGCCGGTATTGATGACGTCCCACCGGCCGGCCTGCAGGCCCGGGATCATCGCGGAAAACTCGATCCGAATGTACTCGGGCTCCAGGCAAAGCCGGCTGGCGACCTCGTTGCCCAGCGTGATGCGCATGCCCTGCAGGTCGCCGTTGGAGTCGACGAACTGCATCGGCGGCAGGGTCGGGTTGGTCGACATGACCAGCGTGCCGGGTTGGATCAGCGCGTCGTCAGAGACGGCTGGTTCGCAATCCTGTGCTGACGCGGTGGTCGCGCCCAACAGGGCCATCGTGGCTGCTCCCAGAAAGATCGTTGCGATGGTCGTCCGTTTTTTTATGATCATGACAGTCTCCATGTTCATTATTGCAGTGATTGGTGGCCGGCATCGCCGACGGGCTCGCCCATCGACGGTCGCGACCGCTGAAACGCGGCAATTTCGACGGCGAGCGCCGCGCGTTCGCTCTCGGGCAATGGCAACCGCGGCGGCCGCGGGTTGCCGGCCGGTATGCCCATGATTTCAAAGCCGGCCTTGGTCGCCGAGACATAGCGGTGTCCGCCGACCCACCGCACGATCGGAAGCATCCTTCGGTAAAGCGCCCAGGCGCCGTCGCGGTCCTGACGGTCGACGGCCAGCGTGAAAAGGTCGGCTGATTCTCTGGGGATCAGGTTCGAACACACCGCCACCCAGCCGACCGCGCCGAGCCAAAAGGACTCGTAGCCCAACACGCCGGCAAAGACGTCGATACGGTCTCCGCACAAATCCACGATGTCGCGCACCCGAGTGACTTCGAGCGTCGATTCCTTGACCGAGGACACAGTCGATATCTGGCTGAGCCGCGCGATCGTGGCCGGTTGCATGTCGACATTTGCCACGGCGGGGTTGTTGTAGACCATGATCGGGATCGAGATCGCCTCGCCGATACGCCGGTAATGCTCGAACAGCTCGTCCTCGGTGGGGCTGCTGTAGAAGGGCGGGATGATCATCACGCCGTCGGCCCCAAAGCGCTCAGCCTCCTGGGAAAGCTCGATGACGTCGAACGTCGCCTCCGCGCCGGTGCCGATCAGCACTGGCACCCGGCCTGCGGCTTCTTGAACGCAGATCTCGACGATTTCCTGGCGTTCTTCGCGGCTTACCGACAGGAACTCGCCCGTGCTGCCAAGCGGGATGATGCCGTGGATCCCTTCCTCGATCTGCCAGTTCACGAGCTGTCGTAACCGCGGCGCGTCAACGCGCGCACCGTCTTCGCTGAAGGGGGTGATGATGACCGTGTACGTCCCGCGAAATCGCTTCATCGACTTGGATTTCTGCCCTTCGCAGTTGCTCGGCCCCTCATTATTTTTTCTGTATACAATGAAAATATCCACTATGCTAATCCAAAGTGCGGCCTGCTTTCAGAAACCCGATCGGCGCGATGCGGCTCAATCGTCCCAACACCACACCGACATCGCCACCGGTCGAGTTCCGGTTCGACGGCCTGACGGTCTCTGCGCTTGCGGGAGAGTCCATTGCCGCCGCGCTGGCCGCAAACGGCATCTCGGCGATCCGGAAGGCGGAGCGTGCGGGCGAGGGCGATACGGGCTGGCGCGGCCTTTATTGCGGCATGGGTGCATGTTTTGACTGTCTGGTGACGGTCGACGGCAAGGCCAGCCAGCGCGCCTGCATGACCAAGGTGCACGGCGGCGAGATCGTTCAGTCAACGCCGCCGGCCGGAACCTCGGGCGACCCGCTGAAGCCGCTGGCCCCGGGCCCGACCGCTGATCCGTCGGTTCGGGTCTGCCATGTTCTGGTCGTCGGCGCGGGGGCGGCCGGCTTGAGTGCCGCTTTGGCCGCCCAGGAATGCGGCGCGGACGTCATTGTTCTCGACGAGCGCGCGCAAAGCGGCGGCCAATACTACAAGCCCGTCGCGCCGTCCCATCGGGTGGCCTCGGCAGAAGATCGTCAGTTCCGCGACGGTCAGGAACTGGAGCGGCGCACGCGAGAGGCCGGCGTCGAGATCATCCAAAACGCCGTCGTCTGGGGTGCCTTCAAACCGACGGAAGTAATGGCGCTGGTCGACGGGCAGTCGACTGTGTTCCAGCCCAGGCGGTTGATCCTGGCCACCGGCGCGTTCGAACGGGCAATGCCGATCCCGGGATGGACCCTGCCCGGTGTCATGACGACCGGCGCGGCGCAGACGTTGGCCAGGGCCTACAATGTGGCCCCCGGCAAGCGGGTCGTGGTTGCCGGCAACGGACCGCTCAACTTCCAGCTCGCCGCCGATCTGTCGCGCCATGGCGTGGAGGTGGCCGCGGTGGTGGAAAGCGCGCCCCGGCCGACCGTCACAAACATCCGCCACCTGGCCGGCGCGCTCTGGTCAGCACCGCGGCTGATGCGCGACGGCCTCGGCTATCTGAACCAACTGCGTCGCGCTTCGGTGCCCGTGTTCTGGTCGCACACGGTGACGGAGGCCGTCGGCGCCACGACGCTGGAGGAGGTGTGGATTGCGCCCGTGGACGGGTCAGGCGTGCCCGCAGCGCACGGCGCAACAAGCTTTGCCGCCGACACGCTCTGCCTCGGCTATGGCCTCATTGCCTCGACCGAGCTCGCCTTGGCGCTCGGCTGCGAGGCCGAACGCGACCCGCGCCATCTCGGCGCGCCGAGGCTGGTTCGATCCGCGTCGGGCGAAACCAGCATCGCCGGTGTTTTCGCCGCCGGGGATGGTGCCGAGGTTGCCGGCGCGAAAGTGGCCGAAGCCGACGGCACGGTCGCCGGCATGGCAGCGGCACGGCAACTTGGGTTCGATCGGGAGCCGTCCGCAGGCAAACGCGCGATGCGTTCCCGCCAGCGGGCGACGCGTTTCCAGAAATCCCTGTGGAGCCTCTTCAAGCCGCCGCCCGTGAC
The DNA here is from genome assembly GCA_028277405.1 of Alphaproteobacteria bacterium. Lineage (GTDB taxonomy): Bacteria > Pseudomonadota > Alphaproteobacteria > DSM-16000 > Inquilinaceae > JANQGH01. Next base: position 52,239 of record JANQGH010000079.1, read on the forward strand.
ACTTGGCCATATCGCCGACGACACGATTCTGTGCCGGTGCGAGGGCCTGACTTTCGGCACGATCCGACGCGAAATGGACGCCGGCTGGCGGTCGCTGGGCACGTTGAAACGCCGTACGCGGCTTGGCATGGGGCGGTGCCAGGCCCGGTATTGCGGTCCTCTCGCCGCCCATCTTCTGGCGGAGGCGACAGGGCGGCCGGCCACGGGTCCGATGACCTTTGCCCCCCGTCTGCCGGTCAAGCCGTTCCCGGCGGCGTCCCTCGCCATCGAGAAGCCGGAATGGGGCGGCCATGCGCGCGCCGGATCGCCCAATCTCGCGCGCCCTGAAGGCTGTGAACCGTTCGAGCGTGAGGCCGCCGATATCGTCATTATCGGCGGCGGTGTGGTCGGTGCGTGCACGGCCTACTACCTCGCCGATGCCGGTCAGGACGTCTTGTTGGTCGAGCGGGGCGACATCAATCTTCAGGCCTCCGGCGGCAATGCCGGCAGCCTGCATGTGCAACTGCTGTCGTTCGATTTCGGCACCAAGGCGGAGGCTGGCGGTGGCCCGGCGGCGTCGACATTGCCGCTTGGCCCGTGGGCGATCGATCTGTGGCACGATCTCGCGACGGTCTGCCGACATGATTTCGAGATCCGCCAGACCGGCGGCCTCATGGTCGCCGAGGACGAGGCCGGCATGGACTATCTGCGGGCCAAGGCGCGCATCGAACGGTCCCACGGCATCACGGCCGAGATCCTCGACGCGAAGGCGTTGCGTGACATGGCGCCGGCCCTGTCGGAGCATCTGATCGGGGCTGAGTACTGTCCCCAGGAAGGCAAGATCAATCCGCTGGTCGCCACATACAGCGTCTTTGACGCGGCGCGGCGCGCGGGCGCCCGCTACATCAAGAGCGCGGACGTAAACGCCATATCACCAAACGGCAGCGGCTTTGAGATTTCGACCAGTCGCGGCCCCATCCGCGCAGGGAAGGTCGTCAACGCGGCCGGCCCGTGGGCGCGCTTAGTCGGCGACATGGTCGGCATTCCCGTGCCCGTTTACAGTGCACCGTTGCAGATGATCGTCACGGAACGCGCGCCGATTCTGATCGACCAGCTTGTCGCCTTCGCCGACCGGCACCTGACCATGAAGCAGCTGTCGACCGGCGGTATCGTCATCGGAGGGGCCTGGACCGCCGCTTACGATCAAGCGCGCAACATCAATGTCACCACGCGTGCCAGCATCGAAGGCAATCTGTGGACCGCGCGGCGCGTTCTACCCCAGATCGATGGCCTGCATGTCTTGAGAAGTTGGGCGGCCATGAACGTCAATATCGACGGTGCGCCGATTGTGGGTGAAGCGCCCGGTGTTCCAGGCTTCTACAATGCGGTGACATCGAACGGCTACACATTGGCGCCGGCCGTTGGCCGGTTGACCACGGACCTCATTCTCCGCGGCAAGGCGGACAGGGACATTCGCCACTACCAGCTCGACCGTTTCCAATAGGAAGACCATGATCCGACTTGAAAATGTCAGTAAGAATTACGGCACCTTCGAAGTGCTCAAGAACTGTTCGACGTCGGTCGCCAAGGGCGAGGTCGTCGTCATCTGCGGGCCCTCCGGCTCCGGAAAATCGACACTCATAAAGTGCATCAACGGTCTTGAACCCTTCGACGAGGGCACGATCCATGTCGGCGACATCGATGTCGGCGCGTCGTCGACCAACCTGTCGCAGTTGCGGGCCAAGACCGGCATGGTCTTTCAGAATTTCGAGCTGTTTCCCCATCTGACCATCATGCAGAACCTGGTGCTGGCCCAGCGCAAGGTCCTACGCCGAAGCGAGCAGGAAGCCGAGGACAAGGCGATCGGCCTGCTGCGCAGGGTGGGGCTGGAGGATCAGCGGGCGAAGTACCCCGGTCACCTGTCGGGCGGCCAACAGCAACGGGTCGCGATCGCCCGAGCCTTGGCCATGGACCCGCTGGTGATGATGTTCGACGAGCCGACTTCGGCCCTCGACCCGGAGATGATCAACGAGGTGCTGGACGTCATGGGTGAGTTGGCCGCCGACGGCATGACCATGCTGTGCGTGACCCACGAGATGGGCTTTGCCCGCCGGGTCGCGCAGAAGATCATCTTCATGGACCGGGGCGAGATCATCGAAGATTGCTCGAAGGACGCGTTCTTCCAGGCCGACCGCAGCGAGCGGGCGCGCCAGTTTCTGGCGAAGATCCTGCATCACTGAGGCGACGATCGCCATGCCGGGATTCGCGCAAACCGTCACGGGCCTGGTTCCCAGCAGCGCGCTGGGTCCCACTCTGATGCACGAGCATATCCTGTGCGATCTGCGGTCGCCGGCGACGCGGGGCGAGACGGACAACGCGCAGCCCATAACCATGCAGAACCGGTTCGAGGTCGACTATTTTCAGAACCGCAACCCGGCCAACATGTACTTGAATGACGGCCCCACTGCCCTGCGCGAACTCGAGCGATTCAAATCCGCCGGCGGCGGGACGATCGTCGACGTAACCTGCGGCGGCCTGTCGCCTCAGCCTCGGCACCTGGCGGAGCTGGCGTCGGCCGCTCAGGTCAACATCGTCATGGGCGCCGGCTTTTATGTCGATGCCTACCTGCCCGACACGATCCGCGCGGCGGAGATCGATGAACTGGCGGACATGATGACCCGGCAACTGACCGAGGGGGCGTGGGGCACGGAGGTTCGCGCTGGCTTGATCGGGGAAATCGGCTGCAGTTGGCCGCTAGCCGACAGCGAACGACGCACTCTCCAAGCCGCCGCCATGGTCCAGGCGAAAACCGGGGTCGCCATCACCATCCACCCGGGCCGCCATGAGGATGCGCCGGCCGAGATTGCGGAGCTTCTGAACGATTGTGGGGTCGAGCCGACCGCGACCGTGATCGGCCACATGGATCGCACCATCTTCGATCGCGACAGGCTCGTCGATTTGTTGAAGCTGGGATTTGTCCTGGAATGGGACTTCTTCGGTATCGAAACGTCGCAATATTGGATGGGCGGCGTGGATCTGGATTTGCCGACCGATTACATGCGCATCGACCTGATCGGCGATCTGATGGAGGCGGGTTATCGCAATCAAATCGCCGTGTCACAGGACATTTGCACCCGTACCCGCCTTGCCTCCTATGGCGGTCACGGCTACGGCCACCTGTTCCAGCATGTGGTGCCGCTGATGCGTCGGCGCGGCTGGCGCGAAAGCGATATCGATCAACTCGTCGTGCAGACCCCGGCGCGGCTTTTGGGCTACCGCTCGGACGCGGGCAGCGGCAGGAAAGTGGCGTGACATGAAGCAGGATGGAAAAGGCCGCGCGGCGACGGCGGGCGAGGGCGGCAGCCGCGCCCTTCGCGCCTACCACGCAATTCGCACGATGATCCTCTCGCGCAAACTCGGCGCCGGCGAGATCGTTTCGGAGGATCGGATTGCGGCGGATCTGGAGGTTTCGCGAACGCCCGTCCGCGAGGCCTTGTTGCGGCTGCAGAGCGACGGCCTGCTGGCCAAGGAGATGAACCAGCCTTTTCGCGTCCGTCTGGTCTCGAACCGGGAATATTTTCAGACCATGCGCCTTCGCGAACTGCTGGAAGGCGAGGCTATTGCCGTGGCGACCGGCAAGATTTCCGCCGAGGCGCTGGACGACGTCGAACGCGATATGCTGGCGCTGAAGGAAAATCCAGCCGTGCCGGCCGAGGTCCATTGGGCGGCTGACGAGAAACTGCACGACCTGATCGCCGACGCATCCGGCAATGACGTGATGGCCGGAATGATCCGCAGCCTCCGCATCACCACGCGCATCTTCGAGCTGTCCGGGCTGCCGTCCCGCTTCCGGCCGGATACCGAAGAGCACCTGACCATCATATCGGCGCTCAGATCAGGCGATCCGGAAGCGGCGAGAGCGAGCATCCGCGCGCATATCCGCAGCCTGACCAACGATGTCCTGGCCGTCATGGCGAACCTATGACCGTCAGCGGACCGGATGCGCAAGGTGCCCTGGCGGACGCGATCACGGCGGCTGCGGAGCGGGAGGAAGCGAGTAGTCTCGATCTGCTCTGCGAGCTGATCTCGGCGGGTCCAAACGGCGACGCGCTTAACGCCATCATCGAACGGCGGCTGCGCGCCAGCGGCTGCGACACCAACGCAGTCGCCTACGCGCCGCGCGACGTGCCGATGGTCGACGAGTTCGCGACGGACGCGGTCGGGTCCGCCGCCGAGGAGCGTTACATCGTCGGCCGGTTGACGGGCGGGTCTGGCCGAAGCCTGCTGCTGTTCGCCCATCCGGATGTTGAGGATTTCCGGCCCTTGCCCGCCTGGACAAGCGATCCCCATGTTCCGACGGAGCGTGACGGTCGCCTGGTCGGCTGGGGCGTGGCGGATGATCTGGCGGGCATCGCAATGATGCTGCAATCGCTGGATGTTCTGCGTGAGGCCGGTGTGCGACCGGCGGGCGACGTGTTGCTGGTCAGTGCGCCCAGTAAGAAACACAGGCGCGGCATCAGCGCCGCCCTGCACGATGGCTGCCGGGCGGATGCTGCGGTTTACCTCCATCCCGCGGAGTCGGGGCGGGGCCTCGACGAGATCAAGGCCTTCGCACCGGGGCAGCTTGAGGCCGTCATCACCGTTGACGGCATGGCGCCGGAGACCTCGGAGCCGGCGCACACAGCCTTCGCCCATCGCGGCGTCAACCCGTTCGACAAGGCGCGGATCGTGATCGACGCCTTACAAGATCTGGATGCCGCGCGCGGCCGCCGGATCCGGCATGCGCGGCTTGAAAAGGCGATCGGCCGGTCGTCGAATGTCATGGTGTCCTATTGCAAGGCGGGCGACGAGGGCTTGCTGAGCCGCATGCCGACAGCGTGCCAGATCGGCTGCGCCATGACGCTTGTTCCAGGCGAAAAGCTGGAGACGGTGATGGCCGAGGCTGAGTCCGCGATCGCCGACGCCTGCGCCCGGGACGAATGGTTAAGGGATCATCCGCCGTCCTTCGATTGGCGGTCCGGTGTCAGCGGCGCCGAAACCGAAGACGCCAGCGATCTGTATCAAACCGTCAGCGGTGTCCTGGCCGATGCCGGTGCCACGCCCGTCGTCAACCCCCTCCACACCTCCAGCGACATCCGCAACCCGATCGTCCAAAAGGGCATCCCCACCGTGGGGTTCGGGCCTCTGTGCGGCGGCCTGACCATGTCGGGGCAGACCGACGAATGGGTCGACATCGCGGACTTCCATCGCGCGGTCCGGGCCACCGCAACCATCATTGCCGCTTGGTGCGGCGTTACCCCGACTGGCTAGTGAAAGCCTGAAAGCAACTCATGCGGCTTCGATCCGGATCGGCTGTGCGCCCTTCCACAAGGTCATGGTGCCGAGTTCGTGCAGGTTTTCCAGGCCTGAGGTCAGTGTGATGAAATGGTTACCGGCCAACTGGCCCATCTTGCTCTTGAAATGGACGCCGCCGTAGGCCAGCAGGATTTCGGTTTCGCTGATGCCGCCGGGGTAGAGGATGATCTGGCCGGGCGCCGGAAAGCTGGTGTGGTTTTCGTACTCGACGCCGAAATCGTAATCCCCGAGCGGAATCCAAACGCCTTCACCGCTCCACCGGACATGGACGACCTGGCTGTCGTAAGGCAAGACCCGCCGGAACACCTCGCACGTCTTGGGCGCCAGATCGGCCTCGAACCTTGCCTCGAAGGTGAAGGGGCCGGCGGTGACTTTCAGGTTTTCCATGAGTTCGCTTTCTTAAGTGTGTCACCGGCTTGCGCGGGCGATCGATCCGGCTGGCACATACGCTGCCTTCCCGTCCAAAATCAAGATCCCCAATCGGCTCTGGTGATCATCGTTGCTGCGCACATGACGGTCTAATGCCAGCCGGCGGGCATATGAGACCGAAGGCGTCGGCCGATGCATTTGGCGTGCAAATGCCGAGTCAACTGCCGGAGCAGGTAACTGCCCCAGGCGGGGCCCACCAAGCCGATCGAAATCGGATCTGCGGCGTTCAATAGCGACGAGGTAGGGAGTGCGACCAGAACAAACCGACATAAGATTTCTCGACAGCGACCACCGCGCTCTATGATGCGGCCTGCTGGAGTCTTCGCGAAGGCGGGTGTGCTCTTGGCCCACAGCTCCAAGTGCAGCATCCTCTTTATTGAGCACGAGTATGGGAAATCATGGCCAAGATGAACGATACAGTTTACTTTAACATTCCCTTGGTGGGCTATCAAAATGAGCAGCAATGGCGTTCTGTGTGCAGGTCACTGCGCTACACCCTAATCTCCGTCTTTGACCAGACGCACGAAGCGGTTTCGGCGATTGTCGTAGGTCATGACTGCCCTGACATTGAGGAGATAAGGGACTCCAGAGTTACCTACCTAGAGTCACCGTTTCCACGTCCCGAGCCTGATAAGCGCCTGCACGATAAATCGCGAAAGCGCATTGTGGCCGCAGACTATGTTCGCCAAGTCGGCGGACGGTTTCTTGGAATACTAGATGCAGATGACATCCTTGCCAAAGACGTTGCACGTACAACGGTGCGCGCGAATATGTCGATGATATTCAGGTCAGGGTATGCATTCGATCAACAGAGAAAAATTTTGGCTAAAATACCTGGAGTCGTTCGTAGCTTCTACACGTTTTGCGGAAGTTGTATCATTTTGAGTTTGGATCAAAGTGAGCTGCCCAAACTTGTCGGAACAAAGATCATCAATAGAGAATGTCTGTTTCAAAATCTTGGCTCTCATCAGCATTTCCCAGATAGCTTAAAAGAGAAGAATAAGGAGTTTGGGTTTATTGACGAGCCTTGTGCAATTTATATGCTATATAATCAGGTTAATTTATCTTTTTCCCGAAGAGAGAACTATAATCATGATTGGCTTAGATCGTCGCTGGATCGTAATTCCGTCAAGGTGAGTGGTGAAATAACTGATATGTTTCCTATTTTGAAGCAGGTCATGATGGATTGATGATATTAACGTTTTCTACACTACCGGTAGCCTGGTGTTCTTAACGTAGACGAATAGCCGCGGTTGAGCTTCATCGATTTCAATTTAACCAGCTCGTCAGTTCAAGAAGGCGTAGCAGGGGCGCGGCGGAAAATGATCGAAGCTCTTGAACCGGTTACTCATCATGAACCAACGCCGATACCATGAGAAGTCGCTGAAAAGCAATTGAAACGGGAAAAACCAACCAAGGAAACTGGTCGCCGAGAATCGAAGATTTTCGGTCCATTTGGTATAAGGTCCCGTCGCAAGCTTTCGGGCTTGACGCCGGATCGGAGTTTGCGGTTCGCGGACTGGGCGGTCACGGCGCGCTGTGCTTCGATGTCCGCGCTGTCAGGGGTCCCATAACCCCAGAACAGTGTTGACGAGGTCACGCCATCATCGTCGCTTTCGTGGTGTGCCTGCGCGTCGAGCGGTGCTAACGCCGCCGTGAAGCCAAAATGCCAGACCGCGTATCGGCCGGACTTCGAGACGACATGGGTCGAGGTTTCGGGCTCCACCTGACACTCGGCCTCAAGACGGGAAGCGACTTGCTCAGCCTGGTCCGGATCTTCCGCCGGCCCGCGTATTCTCACCAAAAACAGGGCCATTGCCGATCACCCGTGTATGACTGATGCACTGCGATAAACGGGCCGAACAACGCTGGCCGGCCGCCGTAGGCGTATCAAGGCCAATCTCAATGTGCGGCCGGTTGGCGTGCTTTCAGACGGCGCGTCGATCAAAGGTCATCACGGTTACGTTGCCTGTCTCGTTTGGCCGTGACGGATCATCGGCTCCGTCGTTGACCTGATCTGCTTCACGTTCCGCAGTCTCCAAACGCGCGTACATGTCGCAAATACTCTTGGAAAAAGCCTCCGGGGCCCTGAAGGAAGCTGTCGCCTCGGCGGCCTTGCTCATCGCTGCGCGCTGCCAATCGGGGGCATCCAGCGCCCGTTCGATGGCGTCGGCAAGGCCGTCTCGGACGGCGGGGTCGTATACGAACGCCTCTCGGCCGTCCACCACCACCTCTTTGACAGCGTCCAGGTTCGGGACGATGAGCGGCTTGGCGAACGACAACGCCAGCAAGAGGCTGCCAGATGTCGTCAGGCTTTCGAACGGCAATACAACAAAGTCGGCCACCGAGAACAATCGCGCCACCGTCAGGTCGTCGGCAAAACCCTCGACCCTGGTGCAGTTGTCTGGCAACGAACCGCACGGGTCATACCGACCGGAGCGGCCGGCCACGACAAACCGTGCCTTGTCGGCAAAGCGCGGCGCCACGTTCAGGAGCCGGTCGACGCCCTTGTAGCGTCTCATCAATCCCAAGAACAGCACGGTCGGTCGATCGTCGTCCGACGCCAAGCCCAGCGCCGCAGAGGCCGCGGCGCGGTCCTCACAGGCCGGATAACTTGTCGCATAGGACGGATGATCAATGACGCAAACCGGCAAATCAGCGCCGTGGTCATCGCGCAACTTGTCGCCAACCAATTGGCTGTTGGCATGCACGATGTCCGCGCGGGCCACAAGTTGTCGCACGAACTCGGCGTGCAGCGTGGAATCGATCGGATCGTGCGGCTGCAGATTGTGCACAGTCCAGACAAATTGTCCGCCCAAATGCTTGATCCGATCTATCGCCGCGATGAAGGCAGCCATTCGTTGGGGGATCGCGTCCGCGCTTTCCCCGCGATAGACGGCATCTTCCCAGTGCAAATGGAACACGGTCGGGCCGTGCTCGGCCGCGATGGCGGCCGCCGCCGCTGTATCGAACGAGACGTCCCAGTCCTTGCGCAGATCGCGATACATCAGTTCCAGATAGGGATTGCCGGCGCCATAGTCCGGGAAGACAATAACGCGCTGGCGGGCCCGGCCCAAGGCCAGCCGATCGGTGATGCGTCGAACGTCGCTGATGAAGTACGAGATCCCCCATTTGGCCTGGATCAGGTCCAGCCGCTCCCGGCGCCACGACGCGGCCTGCTCGGGGTCCGTCACCTCCTCGGGAACGGGCGGCAGATATTCGAACACATAGCCACGCTTCGCCAGCGGCTGAAAGTTGGCCGATTCTGTGACAAACACCGGCGCAAAGTCCGTGCGATTGCGCTGGGCGAGAAAGATCGAATTGACGATGCTTTCGATGGCGGGTTCGTCCGCCTCGGCGATGAAGACCCCGATCGTCACCCGGGCGTTCAGCAACACCGCCGCGTTGGCGTAACCGGGATAGGCCGGCAGGGCCTCAAGGTCGACGAGCTTGTCGGCCGCCGCCGGCACCCAGTTGGCCGAACGGCGCTTCGCCGGTTCAGCCCATCTGCACGGTCTCGGCTGATGCTGCACAGGGCCGAAACCGATCTCGACGAAATCCGATGTCTGGTCATGCTCAGCCTGCTGGCCGGCCACTGCGGCGTAGACCCGCTCCAGCGCCTGGGCATGCATCTCCAGCGCTTCCAGGCTTCTCTTCCAGTCCCTCGTCTGCGGACCAGCGATCGGCTTAAAGATAGTGGCAGTCATCGCGCCAACTCCGCTATAAAGTCGGCGGCCTGCGCCGCCCCGTTTCCTATGGCCAGTCGTTCAGCATTGAACGTCATCGCCGTGCGCACCGCCGGATCCATCAACGAGGCAAACCTCTGTGGCAGATCGGCCATCGTGCTGTCGTCGATGGCATAGGCCCAACCCAGTCGCTCGGCATAACGGGCCCGGGCCATCTGGTCGTCGAGTTCCTTGGTCATGCGAATGACAAACACGGTTGGAACCCCGCTTTGGGCCAGCTCGTGGAACGAGTTGTAGCCGGCGGCGGAGACTGCGAAGTCGAACGCCTTCAAGTAACGGCTGATGGGATAGCCGCGGATGTTCTTCACGCCGGCAACCGGCACGGCCGGGAAACGACTTATCGCCGGATGCAGATTGGCGATCTGGACCCCCGGAAGCGCCTGCAGATGCCTAAAGATCTGGCCTTGCGTCACCGAAAGATCGCGGGTGTTGCCCGGCCCCAACTGAACCAGAACGGCCGTGCCGTCGAGATGCAGGCCAAGCTCGCGCCGGGCCGCTTCACGCGACAGCAGCTGTTCATTGTCCAACAGCAGGATCGGGTCGACCAGCGACACCCCATCCCGGTCCTGGCGGCTGGCGCCTTGGTCAACCTCCTCGGCGATGTCGCGCGGCTCGATCACCGCGTCAAAGAAGCGTCGCTTCTTGATAACGGTTTCGTTGTTCTGGTCGGGGCGCCACATGCCTCGTCGCAGCCAGATGTTTCTCACATCGCGCCGTTTGGCGACCACGTTGGTCATGAATGCGTACGGGTTGCCGCCATCGAAGACGAACGCGCCCGGCTGATAGCGCTGTATCGCGTCGGCCAGTTCCGCTTCCATCCAAGGATAGGCCGCCGCTTCGTCCAGGCCCGCATAGCGATGCGAAACGATCATCTCGCTAACGAAGCCGGCCCCCCTGATTAGATCGACCGCCTGGCTCAGGGACACGAAAACCGGCTCGACATCCCGGGGCAGCCGGCGCGCAACCGACAGCAATCGGTTGACGTGGCCGAGACCGTCGCCGTTCGACGGAAACATCATCACCCGTTTGGTGCGCCGGCTTGAGGTTCGAGGTCCGCGCACCCCGCCGAACCATGATTGTAGTCGGCGAAAATGCGCCTCCGCAGGATCGAAGCTGGTGATCGAGTCGTTTCGATCCGGCCCAAGTTCGCGCGCCAGCGTCGCGGCAACACCTTCTTGGCCAACATAGATCGGACCCTTGCCGACGACGTGGCGCAGCTCCGGGGGCAACAGGACTGGAACGTCATTGGCAAGGCAGGTGCCGATCGCCAACATCGGTAGCTCCGACGGGCGGCCGTTTGGGTAATAGACCAGGGCGTCCAGACCGGAGACGAATTGCACGGCCGATCGTTCATGCACGGCCGTTACGTCCATCCCTTGCGCCACCGGGTGATCCGGCGCGGCGCCCAAAACGCGAACGACGTAGCGATCGCAATCCCAGATCCTAGCAATCTCGTCCGCGTTCGCTGGCCAATGATCTTTGCGCGACGGAACCACGGTGCCGACGATTTGGCGCGACAGTTGGCGATCGGGTTGTGGTTTCGGAACCGCGCCGATATTGCCGAAGGATTCCCAGATCGTGCCGGTGGTCTTCAGACCGCCAGCGCGCAAGCCTGACAAGACATCATAGGTGGTCGCCGACCAAATCACGACGTCGCCAAAGATTTCGCGCAGCCGGACGTTTTTGAACGCCATGTGCTCGTCCGTGAGGGCGCGATCGGCAATCGCGATCACCTGGTCGGAGATCACGCGCATTGGCACGGCAAGGCGCGTATTCAAGATGCGCTCTACGTCAATCAGGATAACCAGCCTGGCCGACACCAACTCGTCAGGGTCGTAGGCAGCAACGGAGCCGTCTTCCAACAGCTGCAGGACATAACCGTTGATGGTGGGTTGACTGCCTTTTGATTGCAGATGAAGGAAGCCCGTTTTCAGACCCAGTCCGGCGTTGATCCGCGCTTCCTCGACGGCCCGGAAAACACCTTCGCTATCCCGGCTGAAGTCACCAACATATATGATGTCTTGAGATTCCACAGTATTCACCACAAATCACGATGATCACAAAATCAGCTTCCAAACGACTGCTAGTAAATCGCAACCTGCACGTCGTCGTTGATGAACCGGGGCGCATAGCCTCCCCCACAAGTGCCACCGTCCGACGACCCGTCCCATATCTCTTCAATCCGTCCGAGACCCACCGATGCGCTGAGGACCGACGGCACAAGATCACTGTCCGGAAACGTGTCCACGAAGCACGAACAAGCGGTGGCTCGGTCTTCCACGGGCAGTGATGTGTCGAGACACTGCTGATAGAGGTCTTCCAGAACCGGCCGGGTCGCAGGTTGCGCGTCGGCCGGGCGCACAACCGACGCTGTTATGGTGGCAAGCGCGATCGCGGACAGTAGTTTCGATCTGGGGTCCACTATTAGGTCTCCGAATACAACCGTTGATAGCCACAATCTGGCCACATTTGCGGCGAAGCAAGCATGGCTACCTGACGAAGTAAAGTACCAATTTCGTTAGTATCCTTTAGATAAACGGCCACCGCATTCCATCACTCGAGGGCTGGAAAAGGCGCCTTGTCGATAGATTTCCAGGAGAGAATTTCGCCTTAATGTGCAGTGCGCAGGCGTGCCGACAGCGTGCGACACTCCATTTGGATCTTGATCCGTCGCGGAAGTCCCGCCTGGTCAGCCGCCATTGGAATCGATGTCGATATCGACGAACCAATCGGGATTTCGCCGTGATCCAAGAAAACAAGAGTGGCAGTTTGGGTGCCCGGGAGCAGTGGTGGGCGGCTCCCGTGCTTCTGGTGGTATTGCCAAGAACAGGGTCGGTCCGAGACGGTTCGACAGGCGCGAAATTCTCTATTGAGGCACTGAAGGGTCCGATCCGGACGTGGGCCGTGAAGCTGATGGAAGCCGGTTTGATGCGCAGTCGCCGGCTTGCCAGCGTTCCGGACTGACCGCTTGAAGGCCGTCTTTGACCCTATTACGACACGTGCTGTCGCCCCGCGAAGTCGCCGCGACGCTGCGTCGGGGCACTGCGAGGCTGGTGGCAATCAACGGCTGGCACCACCGGTGAAGCGCTGAGGTGCATGCCCATCCTGTGTCGCAGCCTTTATGACCGTAGCGCGGGCCAGCGGGCGGATGCTGCCCACGCGCAAGGTAAAGGAGCGGCTTCAGGCCTGCTTGATGCAGCGGAACAGGGTCTTGACCGCGTCGTAATAGTGCAGGGTCGCTGCCACGCCGCCCATGACGCCGTCGTCCGATAGGGGCACGAACTCGTCGATGCGATATTGCTGGGCGTAGACCTTAAAGCCGGCGCCGGCGAAGGCGCGGTTGAAATCGTCCAGCGAGTAGCTCTGCACGGGCAGGTTCGATCGTGGCTCAATCAACGCCCGCCAGCGCGGCCACTCCGGATTGTCGGTATGGCAGCCGATGCCGGCATAATAGACGCCGCCGGGCTTCAGACAGGCGTGGATCTCGCGGGCATGCCGGTCCAGGTCGGGCAGCAGGTAAAGCACCTCTTGGCTGAGCGCGACGTCGAACCGCCCTTCAAGGCCGGCAAGATTGTCCCGCACCTCGAAGCGTGCCGGCACCGGGCCCGCCAGGGCGTTGGCGCGCGCCACGGAGTCGGCGGCGAGATCGACACCAAGGGCCTCGGCATAGCTATGGCTGTGGTAGAGCAGGCGCAGGAGACCGCCCTGGCTGCAGCCAAAGTCCAGCACCGATTTGCCGAACAGGTCGCGCTCGACCATCAGCGCGATCATGCGCCGCCAGAACGGCCCGTGCTCATGGTTCATGGCGTCTTCTTCGGCCGGATCGGTGGCCCAGGTCTTTAGCGGAGTGATGCTCATGGCTTCTATCTTCGCGATCGTTCAGGGAGGCCATGATGCCGCGGTTGCGAACGATTCTCAATGCCTCCTGTGGGCCTCCTGATGGCAAGGCCCTTACCGCAGCCGCCACGACGTATGGCCGAGTGACCTCATGTCTTCGGTATCGCCGAGGCTCCGGCCGCCATGGCCAAAAGGATTTCCGGCTCACATGGTGACCGAGACGCAATAACCCGGTGGTGCGACGAAAGATCCATGGCACGCCAAAATGAGAATAGTTATCGTTATCATCTGATTGTGATGCGCCGTTTCAGGCTGCGCGGGGCTGGAAACCGTGAGGGCTCCTCGGCGCGGTCCCGTGCACCCCGAGCGGACAAGCCATGCGACTTCAAGTGCCGTTGCCCGTCGAGCGTTGGCTGGCGACACCTCAAATGGGGCGACCGCTCAGAGCCCGACGCCGGCGAAATCCGGCAATGGTGAGCCGCGCCTGGAAGATGAAAGACGAGACGCGATAGATGGCCTGGATCCAAATGCCGGACCGCTCGGTCTGGGGCTATGGCCGGTTCGGCCGACGTGGCGGCAAGCCCGTGCTTGTCCATCACGGCCTGATCGGGGATGCAACCCTGGGCCCGGCGTGGGCGCCGCTCGGCGAGACGCTGGGGCTGGAGTGGATTGTCGTCGAGCGCCCCGGCTATGGGCGAACGCCGCCGAGGCGGATGGACCGCGTGGCCGATTGGCCCGGTATGGTCGAACCGGTGCTGCACGCGCTTGGGGTGAGCGGGCGGTTCGATGCCGTCGGTATCTCGGCGGGCGCGCCCTACGCGTACGCATTGGCCGCTGTGACGCCAGAGCGGGTCGGCCGTGTTTGCATTCTATCGGGTGTGCCGTTCGTTGGCGCGCCGGGCGTTCTCGCCGCCTATCCAGCGGCAGCGCAGGCGGCCTATGCGCGCTACGCCTCGTCGGACGAGACTGCCCTGAGGCCGGAGTTCCGCGCCTTCTGTGAAGGCATCGCCGACAGGCTGGGTGACAATGAGCAGTTATCGGCCGCACTCGCGCCAATTCTTGCCCACGATACCGCCGGGCCCGCCCGCGAAGCGCGGCTACAGGCGCAAGACTGGGGCTTCGACCAGCGCGCGATCGCGTGCAAGGTCGATTTGTGGCATGCCGAGGCCGACGAGATGGTCCCTTTCGCCGCCGCGCGCCTGTCCGCCGACGGCCTGGCCAATGCCTCTTGGCATACCCAGGCAGAGCCGTCGCACCTCGCGAGCGAGCGCACCCTTGCCGATATGGCCCGTATCCTGGCGTCGTCCGGGATATCGGCCCGTGGGTCTCGATGATCGGGAAACCGCCCGTCGCTCTCTGCCCCGTCGTTCGCTTAGGCCGGTCATCGAGCCAGTTCCAATTGGGTCGTCATGTGATCCAGCGCGATCATCGTTCCCGTTTCCTTGATGAAGGACGCGGCGGCGTCCGGATCGGTGATGGCGAGGCCCGAAACGCGTGTCAGGCCAGCATCGAGGACAGGTGGCGCGACCGGTGCGCTTGGCCCGACGAGAAGCCGGTGGCTGGCCGCGAGGATGCGCGGCAACAGCGGATCGAGGCTGCCGTTCATCAGAGTTTGCGCGGTGATCGCCACTGATTGCGCGTGGGCAAGTGCGGCACCCGCTTCCTCGATGGGAATGTCGTTGCCCTTCGGCTCGCGCTCGATGATGCGGGCCGCCGGCAAACGTTTCAGCGCCGCGCGAAAGCCGCCGACGATGACCAGGCCATCGCCCGGCGGCCGGAAGCCGGCCAGGCCCCAACTGTCCCCCGCACCCGACCCGTCGGGGCGGTTCCAGAAGGCATTGATGGCGGCCAGCCCGATCGAGCGGCGCAAGGGATCGACCGAGCAGATCCACCCCGCCAGGTCGGCGAGCGGCCGGCCCGCGATCGGTTCCCCCTGGCGCACCGTGCGCGCACCCTGGGTGCCCCGTTCCGGGCTGCGGGCGATGCCGGCAAGCGGACCGGCGCGGACCATCGTCCAGTTGAGACCGACCAGCACCTCGTCCGTGGGTGTGTCGTCGGCTACGCTGTCCGCCAGGTCGCAATCAAGCTGTCCGGCACCCGCCTGTCTCAGCAAGCCATGCCCATCGACGATGTCTTCGGGTGCTGGCAATCGGTCCAGCATGGGGCCGATCCTGGCGCCGCCATCGATGCGCAGATCGACGGAACCGTCCGCGCGGTCCTCCAGGACCCAGCCGGCAGCTTCGATGAAGGCCCGCGCCCGTGCCCACGGCATCGGGTCGGCCCGATCCACGCCCGTCACGCCGCGGCATCCCGACCGTCGCCGAAACGGGGCCAGACGCGTCCCGTTCGGGCGGCATATCGATCATACGCTTCGCCAAACCGTGCCCGCATCATCGCCTCTTCCTGCGGTACCCGAATGAAGTACATCGCCGCGAAGGCCGGAATGACGAGAAAGCCGGCGATCCAGTTGTGGATCAGCAGCGGCTGGGCAATCGCCGCCAGCCAGATCGCGGAATACATCGGATGACGTGTGCGGGCGTAGACACCTTCGGTGACCAGGCTGTGCTCTTCATGGATTTCCAGGCTGACGCTCCAGTTGCGGCCAAGGTCGGCATGGCTGCGCCAGAACAGCCACAGGAAGGGGAGTTGCAGCACCGCGCCGACGATGGTGGCCCAGATGGGCAGGGCGTAGCCGGCAAAGTCGAAGACGCCCGTCGCCAAGTGGAGCAGGGGCAGGACCATCATGGTCAGGAACATGCCGCTGAGCAACAGGCGCTCGCTGAGGTCCTTGCGATCGTCCGCAATCTCGTTGTTACGTGTCCGCCTTGCATAGGGCGCGCGGATCAGACCGGTCGCGACAAAGCTGGCGAGCCAGACCAAAGATCCCCAGCCATTGACCTGCCAGCGCCAGAGCCCCACCGCGACCAGGGCAAGCACGATGACGACGATCAGCAGGCTGATCAGGCGGGTCGTCAAGGGGTTTGGCTTGGCAGATGCCGCCATGAGAACACTCCGTATCGAACGGGCAGATCATACGTAGATTGAGAATGATTCTCAACTGAGAGATCAGCGAAAGCCCGGTTTGGTGCTGCGACCGATTGGCGCTTATCGGTCGGCGAAGAGCGGGGGATTCGGGTCCGTGGTGACGAACGTGCCGCGCCCAAGCGCGAAAATGGTGCCGTCGGCGTCGCGCACCTCGACATCGGCCACGCCGATCGACCGGCCGACCCGCTGGGCGACGCCGTCGGCATAGAGATCGGTTCGGGCCGGTGTTTTCAGATAGTCGACCCGCAAATTGGCGGTCGGTGTCGCATGACCCTTGATCAGGGTGCAGGCCATGGCGCCCGCGATGTCGACCAGGCTGGCGACAATGCCACCATGATAGGTGCCGGCATCGGCGAAGATGGTGTAGGCGCTGTCGAACGGCAGCTTCAGGGTCAGCCGGCCCCGATCGGCATCGCAGGACGCCAGCTCGACCTTCAGGAACTTGTGAAACTCCGCCTTGGCGATGAGGGTGCGCAGGTCTTCGACGTTCATGGGTCAGGCCCCGGTGGTTAGAGCAGGGTGTTGGGCAGCCATAAGGTGACCGCAGGAAAAGCGAACAGGATTGCCAACACGAACGCCTCCGCCACCAGGAACCAGGCAACGCCGCGAAAGATCACAGGCAGCGTGATTTCCGGCGGCGAGACTGACTTGGCGGCGAACACGTTGAGGCCGACGGGCGGCGTAATCAGTCCGATTTCGATGTACTTGACGATGATGATGCCGACCCAGACCAGGTCGAAGCCAAGCCGCTCGAAGACGGGCAGCAGCACGGCGACCGACAACAGCATGACGCCGAAGGGGTCGAGAAACATGCCCAGCAGCACGAACAGCGCCGCCGATCCCACGATCAGCAGCATGGGCGAGACCGACCAATGCTCGACCAGATCGGCCAGGGTCGCGGGCAGGCCGGTAAGCGCCATGTAGCGGGTCAGCATGAACGCGCCGATGGCGACGAACAGGATGGCGGCGGTCGTCTTCGCGGCCTCGCGCAGGGCGTCGAAGAGGCGGCGGGGGCCGAAGCCCGGTTGCAAAAGGGCCAGGAGCGCGGCCACCCCGGCACCGACGGCGCCGGCCTCGCCAGGACTGAATATCCCGGCATAGATGCCGCCCAAAACGATCACCGCCAGCAAGGGCAGGGCGATCACGGTCCAACTCGTCTTGGTTTGGGTGTCCTCGCTTCGCGCCGTCGGTGCCAGCGAGGGGTTCAGCCGGCAGCGGATCAGGATCATGGCGGCGTAGGCGAACGCCGTCAGCAGCCCGGGCACGATCCCGGCGAAGAACAGCCTGGCGATGGATTGCTCGGCCAGGATGGCATAGACGATCAACGGGATCGAAGGCGGGATCAGCGCCGCCAGCGTCCCGGCGCAGGCGCAGACACCGGCCGCCAGACCTGGCTGATAGCCACTTCGCAGCATCTGGGGGATCGCCAGGCGGCCGACAGCGGCGGTGGTCGCCAGGCTTGAGCCGGAGGCGGCCCCGAACGCCGCCCCGGCCAGGTTGGTGGCGACGGCGAGACCGCCAGGCAGGCGCCTGACCAGCCGTTGCACCAGGCCGAACAATTCGTCGGCCAGGCCGGCGTGGAAGACGATGGCGCCCATGGCCAGGAACAGGGGGACGGCCGAAAACTCCCAGCTTGCGGTGAACTCGTACGGGACCCGCGTCATCAGGCTGACCACCGCCGAGAACGGCAGCAAGGCGGTCGCGCCGACAAAGGCGACCAGGCCGAGGGCGATGCCGACCGGAACGCGCAGCACGATCAAGACGATCGCGACGAGAAGGGCGATACCGCCCTGGTCGACAGGGCTCATGTCGGTCGGCGCATCCGGTCAAAGGCCTGGGCCGCGGCGACGACGGCCATGAGGCCAAAGCCGACCGAGACAATCGCCTTGCCCGGCCAGGAGGGAACCGAGAAGCGGATCAGGTCGATCGCCTCTCCCCGCCCGGCGGCGACGACGGCCTGATCGCCCGTGTGCCAGGCGAGAAACGCGCCGATCACCGCGATGCCCAAGGCGATTGCGGTGTCGAGCAAGCGACGCACAGGGCTGCTCAAGAGACGGTCGATCAGATCGACGCGAATTTGCGCGTCTTGCGCCTGCACACCGATCAAGGCGGCAAAGATCGCGAACGGCATGTAGATTTCGGCGACGAATTCCGCCGTGCCTAGCAGCGGCCGGTCGAACAATGTCCGCGACAGAATGTCGATGACGACGTGAAGGATCATGAGAGCAACGGCAAGCGCGGCCAGGCCCGTCGCGTAGCGCGACCAGCGGACGAGACGGTCAATCACCGCCCGCCTCGAAAACGATCAGCGTGCCGAGCGCATTGTCCGGCGAAATCATGAAACCGCCTGCGACCTCGGCGATGGCGATGCCGTTTGCAACCACACGCTCCCGAGCCTCCGACAGCGACGCGCTGGCAACGGTGAAACCGCGCAGGCCAACATGGTCGACCTCGTCACCGCCGAAACGATCACCATAGCTCGCCGGCGAATGGACCACCAAGTCCACCTGGCCGAGCCGGATGCGTACCGGATCGGCACCGATGCACTCGGCCTGCCAGTAGCGCCGGTAATGGTCCGCCGCAGCGCCCGGGTCGTCGGCAACCGCGATGACCGATGTCAGGGCCAGCGCGCCGTTGTCATGGTCGGTAAACTCCGGCCGTACATAGTGCTGCGGCGTCTTGTGCTGACAGAAATTCCAATAGAAGGGTCCCTGGTCCAAGTCCGGAATGGCGACGGCAAAGGCGGGCGTGATGGTCTCGCCGGAGGGCAGGTGCCAGTCCCGTTGCAGGTCGAGCACGGGCGGCACGCGCAAGCCCGCCGCGACCAGGCGCTCGCGGACCGCGCGCGCGTCCTCGGTCGCTAAAACGGTCGAGACCGGTCCCGGCCGGATTAGCAGCGCGGGCATTGGCGGCGGTGCCGTGCCGGCATCGTCAAGCGACATCAGCTCGACATAGTTGCACAGCCCGCGTGCCGGATCCGCGCGGCCAAAGCAGATCAGCCGGTTGCTAAGGCCCGGCAGGATGCTGCGCGGCGTGACGGTGAAGCCCATGGCGCTGAAGATGTCGCCGGCGGCTTCGCTGTCGGGCACGTTGACCATCAAGTGATCGATGTCGATGAGGGCACCCATTATCGGTCTCCACGGTTGCGCCCAGGGAGCAGCGCCAATCCCATCTCCGCCAGCGTAGCGGCCGCCTGACCGGCTGCGACATCCGCCTCGATGAGGATCTGCCCGCCGGCTTGATCTTTGGCGCGGACCTTCTCGAGCGGCAGGTTGAGGGCCTCGGCGGTGGCCATCCGCGCCGCCTGGCGACGCAGCGCGGCCTTGTCGATCTTGCCGACGGCCGTCAACGGCATGGCCGGCAATATGACCGCGTTTTTTGGCCGCGCGGCACGCTCGGCGATGTTTGGGTTGGCGGCCGTGCACAGATTCGCGGCAATCTCGGCCTTGTTGTTCGAAGCATCCGACAAGGTAACGAACACCAGCGGCACCTCGCCCAGGCGCGCGTCGGGCTTGCCGACAGCGGCGGCGCTGGCGACCTCCGGCAGGGCGTGAAATGCGTCCTCGATCACACGCGGGTCGATGTTGTGGCCGCCGCGCATGATCAGGTCCTTGGCCCGACCCGTGATGGTCCAATAGCCGTCTTCGTCGCGATACCCCATGTCACCGGTATCCAGCCAGCGCCCCGGTTCCAGATACTCGCTGGTGACGAAGCCGATGTCCGGCTGACCGAGATAGCCGTCAAAGACCCCCGGCGACCGGGCCAGGATGACGCCGGGCTCCCCCGCTTCACAGACCCCTTCGATCTCGCCCGTTGGCGATTTTCGAACCGCGACCAGATCGCAATAGGGCAGCCGCGGTCCGACCGATCCGGCGCGACCTTCTCCGTCGGGCGGGGTGAAGGTCAGCACCAGGGACGCCTCCGTCAGGCCCCATGCCTCCTTCACCGGCAGGCCGGTCTTCGCGGTGAAGCGCCGATGTGTTTCGGCCGGCAGCGCGGCGGCGGACGAAACCCAATGGCGGATCTGGGGCGACCGAGTTTGCGGTGTGCGCTCCATCACGGCGCGGGCGACGGTCGGCGGGCCGAAAAGCAGCGTCGCGTGCTCGGCTGCAACCACGTCCCAAAAGCGGTCCATAAAGGCGGGATCGCGAAAGCCGGCTCGGCCCAACTGGACGGTCGCCGCGCCAGCGGCCAGCGGTGCCAGGCCGCCGAAGACAAGGCCGCCGACATGGAACAGCGGCATGCCGCAAGGGATCACGTCACCGGCGCGCATGCCGCCGCCATAGCCGGCCAGGAAGGCCATGAAGGCAAGGTTGGCATGGCTGAGCGGCGCAATCTTCGGCAGGCCGGTGGTGCCGCCGGTATGGAAATAGGCGGCGGTATCGGACGGTTTCGGCAATGGTAGGTCGCGCTCAGACACGGCATCGACAGCATCCTCCAGCCGGTCCGGCCCCCGGCGCTCGCCCAACGTCAGCACGTGCTCAAGATCCGGCGCCTGCGCGCGGATCGCCGGCAGCTTCTCGGCGACGCCCTGGGTGCCGGCAGTGCCCTCGGCGATCAGCACCGTTGCACTCGCGCGCACAAGCATGGCAGCGATCGCGGCCGGTTCGAGAAACGGGTTGATCGGCATGTAGATCCCTGCCCAGGCCGCCCCCCAGGCCAGCGGCAGCGTGTCGGGCAGGGCCGGTAGCAGGCTGGCAACGACCGATTTGCGGGTTACGCCGAGCCCGTAAAGCGCATGGGCTACTCGGCGCGTCCGATCGGCGACATCTTGAAACGTTCGGTCGAGAGGAACGGCGTCGGGTGTCACGAGAAACCGCTGTGCCAGCGTGTCGCCAAATCGATCCGCACTGTTCGCCACGATGTCGGGCAGCGTCTCGCCCGGCAGCCAGTGGCTGAGCGGCATGGCCTCCACCGCCGCGACATCGTCCGGCGCGGCGAAGCGCGGCCATCCGGTCACCGCGAATTCCCGGGCTCGATGACGACCTTGCCGAAGACCTTGCGCTCTTCGAGCAACCGAATGCCCTCGATCGCCTGGTCGAGCGGCAGCACGCGATCGATCACAGGGTCCAGGCGGCCGTCGGCGATCAGCGCCAGGCAGGCTTCGATTTCCGGCGCTGTGAAGCCGGTCGAGCCCTTGATGTCCATTTCCGCCATGAAGATGAAACGAATGTCGGTCGGCGGCGCGTGGCCGGCGGTGGCGCCACAGGTCAAAAGCCGGCCGCCGCGCTTCACGGCGCGCAGCGACGGCGCCCAGCTATCGCCACCGGTGAAGTTGACGACGACATCGAAACCGCCGCCGCGAAACAGCGAGCCCGTGACCCGACGCGCGTATTTGTCGATGGCTTCGGCTGTATAGTCGTAAGCGGCGTCGGCCCCGAGCGCGATCAGGCGCTCGCATTTCTCTTGTGAGCCGGCCGCCGCCGTGATCACGGCGCCAAGCTGCTTGGCCAACAGTACCGTGGCCGTGCCGACACCGCCGCTGGCGCCCAGGACCAGCACGCTCTCGCCGGGCCGCACGTTCCCCCTTGTGACCAGCATCCGATAGGCCGTCGCGTAAGCGACGGGGATCGCCACCGCCTGTGTGTCGCTGACCGGATCGGGAATACGGATCAGCTGGCTCGCCCGGCAGACGCAGTACTCGGCAAGCGCGCCGGCCCTGGTTTCGCCCATCATCTCAAAATGGCCGCTCTGGTCGTCGATGAAGGCGGGGTTGACCACGCAGCGGTCGCCCAGTGCCCAACCGCCAAGATCCCGGTCAGCCTCGACGATCTCGCCGACACAGTCGCCGCCGGTGATGCCGGGCAGAGGGATGCGAATGCCGGGCATGCCCCGCCTGGTGAAGACGTCGAGAAAGTTGAGGGCGCAAGCGCTGACCTTCAGCTTGACCCAGCCGGGCGGACGTTCCGGTTCCGGGACATCGCCGTAATGCAGGACATCGATCGGCCCATGTTCGTTGAAGAAAACTGCTTTCATGACGCCGCCTGCTGTGTCATCGCCTGGTCCAGCGCCGCCTCGACATGGCAGTCGACGCCATCGATCACCGGGACGCTCAGGCTGTGCTTGCCCGCAAGCAGCGGCAGCTCCGTGCAAGCCAGAGCAATGGCACCGGCGCCATTGGTCACGGTATTGTTGGCAGCCCGCTCGAATGTGCTGATGCCTGTATCCGTGACGCGCCCCAGCGTGAGCTCGGACAGGATGAGCTGGTCGACGGCTTGGGCAAGTTCCGGGTCGGGTTCGACGACCGCGATGTCTGAGGCCCTGATCCGCTCGGCGATCAGGCCCTGACCAAGCATCGCCGCCGTACCCAGCAATCCGACGCGTTCGATCTGATCGTGGGCCAACCTCTTGGCCAGGGCGTCTCCCGCGTGAACCACCGGCAGCCCCGTGGCTTCGACGACGGCGTCGGCGGCCCTGTGGGCCGTGAAGGCGGTCAGCATGACCAGCGCGGCGCCAGCCTCCTTGAGCCGACGGCCGGCGTCGACGATCAGGTGGTCCACCGTCTCCCAATCACCGTTGTGTGCGGCGGTCAGCAGATCATCGAAGCAAAGCGTCACCAGTACGCTCGACGGGTTGCCGTGCGGCCCCCAGCGATCCTCGGCAAGCGCGTTCAGGCGCCGATAATACAGCGCGCTCGACTGCCAACTCATGCCGCCGACCAGGCCGATCGGCGCCGCACCGTTCATTTTCGGTTGCTCGGGGCTGTTCGCTCAGGAGCCGAAATCGTAGTGATCGAAGATGCGCTCTTGGGCTATCCGCTCGAACGCGGCCCGGTCGCCCTCGAACTGTGGCAGCAGGTCCTCGTGCCAGACCCGAAAGATTTCGACGATTTCCGCCACCAGGGCGTCGCCGTTCTCGATGTTCCGCCGTTCGGTCAACGCCACCAGCGCGGCAGGCTCCGCCGCCTGGAATGCCGACCAGGCATCCGTCAAGGCCGCGTCCCCCGGCACGAATCTGATCTGGTCCGACAGCGCATCCTTGACGTCCGCGTCTACGGTCACGTAGGCGTCGGTGACATAGTCCCACAGCGTCGCCGGCATCAGATCGATGATCGCGGCCTGGTTTTCAGGAGAAATCGCCTCCCAACTGACGGCATTGAAGGCCAGCGGGACGGCGCCGGAAATGATGCCCTGTGGCATCTCGATCACACTTTCGACCGTGTCTTCCAGGCCGTAGCTGCGGATCCACGCGGTGCCGATGAGGGTGCAGTCCGTTTGACCCAGTTGCAGCGCGGGCAAGATATCGGTGATCGAGGTGCGGACCGGTGTCATGCCGATGGCCTCGGCCCAGCGCATTTCCGGCGCGCCGATGGTGCTGACCCGCCGTCCTTCCAGGTCGGCCTGGCTCGATGCGGGCTCGCTGCATTGCATGGTCAGCGGCGTGGCCGACTGCATCAGGACGGGCACGACGCCCATCTCCCGAAAATCCTCCCGGCAGGCCTCGCAGGCGACGAAGAAGGCCTCGTTCAGCGCGCCGATCGTCGCGTACGGGTCTGTCGCCAACCCCGTAACCTCCGACATCAACGAGGCGTGGGGCAACTCCGCCGGGTGGAACTGCGTGATGAAGAAGCCGCTGTCGACAACGCCGTCGCTGATGCCGGCAAGCGCGTTGGGGATCGAAACCAACTGACCGCCGAGAATAGGCGTGAAGGTGACCTCGCCGCCGGTCGCCTCGGTGATCCGGTCGAGCAGGGGCAGAACGCCGAAACCGTTGGCCGAGGAGCGTTCGGGAACGCCCGAACCGTAGGTGAAATCCTGTGCCTGTGCGCCGCTTGCCGACACGAGTGCGGCCAGCCCAACAGCGCCAAGAGTCCGAACGAGCATCGCGCTCTCCCTGTCGTTACGAGACGATCTTCGTCATCTTGAAGGGGTGAGGATGGCGGATGCGATTTAGGCTGTCAACTATGTTGACTATCATGCTTCAAGCTCGTGTCAGGCTCGGCGGCGTCGCCAGTCCGACCAGCGATTGCGTTGTCGGTTTTCCTGGGCCAGCTTCAGCAGAGTGCGCAGGGTCTCTCGCTCGTCCGCCGTCAATTCGCTGAAATACTCGTCCTCCGCGCGCTGGAGGGCGGCCACCCCGTGGGCCAGCAGTTGGCGTCCTGCCGCGGTGGCATAGACCATGCGGGAACGGCCGTCGTTTGGATTGGTCCGCCATTCGACAAACCCGTGCTGTTCGAATGCCGCAACCAGCTTGCTCATCGCCTGCTTGGAGATGCCGGCCTGCTCGGCCATGTCGGTAACGCGTGCACCTTCCAGCCGCATCGTACGCAGCACATGCGTGTGCGAGGCGGACAGCATCGGGTAGCCGCGCTGCTTCAGATACGAAAGGGCAAGCTGGTCAAATCCGACGTGAACCTCGTCAAGTAAGCGACCGATATTACTCTGACGAAGGATTTCGAGCTCATCGTCCGACGGGTCGGCCGGGGTGGCGGTTCGGCTGGTCATGGTCGGCGTTGTTATCCCAAGTGGCGCCCCGTTGGAAGGCATCCGCCGTCTGACCAACGTCGATCGTGCCCAACAAACTCTGCGTCTGCCTCAGACAGCTACGCGAGAAGGAGAGTTCGGCTGCGATCGCCGTCGCCGAATGGACCCGATCCGGAACGCTTGTGAGCCGAGTTCGGGCGTCTATGTCGGATCCGGCGAAATCCGCAGGGCGCGTGCGCGATTTTGACACGCTCAATGAGAATGCGTTGCCATATCGGGACAACGCTCTTCATCAGTGTTTCAGATACCGATTAAGTAGAGCGATGAGTCAGAAATCCGTGATCAATAGGGCGCCACGGCGGGCCCTCTGGTTGGCCATCGGTGGCGGCGCGCTCGGCCTGGGAGCGATCGGCATCGTTCTGCCCTTGCTGCCCACGACGCCTTTCGTGCTGGTGGCCGCGTTCGCCTTTGGCAAGAGCTCACCCAGGCTCGCGATCTGGCTTGAGACCAGCCGTACCTTCGGCCCGATCATTGCCGACTGGCGACGACACGGCGCCATTGCCCCGCGGTTCAAGGTGCTGTCGATCACGATGATGGGCGGCGTGCTCGCGCTCAGCATCATCGCCGCCCTGTCGGTTTGGGTTCTGATCGTCCAGGCCGTCTGCATGACGGGGGCGGCCGCCTTCATTCTCAGCCGGCCGAACGGACCGGTCTGAATTCCCAGCCAGCCGCTATGGCAGGCTGCGCGTGTCAGGTCGTTCGGTCCGGTCGGGCCGGTCTGGTATTCAGGCGCTAAAGGCTCTCGAAGAGCCGGCAGTAGGCTTCTTGGCCGCGCCGGAAAGCGTCGAGGCGGACGAACTCGTCGGGGCCGTGCAGATTCTCGTCATCGTGCTGGAAGGCGAACATCGTGGCGTGCACGCCAACATGCTCCAGCAGCATCGTCATGACCGGGATCGAACCGCCAACACGCGTTCTGAGCGGTGCGCGCCCATAGATTTCCTCCAGAACCTGTGCGGCAACCACGCTGGCGTTATGGCCCCTCGGCACCAAGAACGGGTTGCCGCGCGCGGCGCCAGCCTCAAACTCCACGGTTACGCCATCGGGGGCGTGGCGTTCGACATGGGCACGCAGGGCCTCGACGATCCGCTCGGGCGACTGGTCGGCGACCAGGCGGCATGTGATCTTGGCGCGCGCCTCGGCCGGCAGAACGGTCTTGGTCCCGGCGCCCTGCCAGCCGCTGGTCAGCCCATTGATCTCCAGCGTCGGGCGCGCCCAAAGGCGCTCGCGCGTGGTGTAGCCGGGCTCGCCATGTTCCGCGGGCGCGCCCGTTTCGGCCAGATAGGCTTCGGCGTCGAAGGGCACCTCGGCGATGGCCGCGCGATCGTCCTCGGTCAGCGGGACAACGTCATCGTAGAACCCCTCCACCGTGATGTGACCGTCGGGCGACTTCATCGAGGCGAGGATCTGGGCCAGTGCCATCGCCGGGTTGGCGATGCCGCCGCCATGCAGGCCGGAATGCTGGTCGGAGTCCGCGCCCCGCACGACGATTTCGACGGAGGCGATGCCCCTGAGACCTTCGATGATCTGAGGTTGGTCCGGCGCCCATTGCGCGCCGTCGGCGGAAAAGATCATGTCGGCGGAAAGCCGGTGTGCGTTCGCGGCGACGAAATCCGGCATGTCCGGCGAGCCAATCTCCTCCTGCCCCTCGAAGAAGAACCGCAGATTGATCGGCAGCCGGCCCGCGGACTTGAGCATTGCCTCGGTCGCGAGGATCGGGATCAGCATGGAACCCTTGTCGTCGGTGGCGCCGCGCCCAAAGAGGCGACCGTCGCGCACCTCCGGTTCGAAGGGCGGTGAGGACCAGAGCTCGAACGGTTCTGCCGGCTGCACATCGAAATGCCCGTAGACAAGAACGGTCGGCCGGTCCGGCCCGGCGTGGAGCCAGTTGCCACAAACGACGGGGTGTCCGGCGGTCTGCAGAACCTCGACATTCTCACCGCCCGCTTCGGTCAGGCGGCTGGCAACCCATTCGGCGGCGCGTTGCACGTCGGCGGCGTTTTCGGGCTTTGCCGAGACCGATGGGATGCTGACGAACTCGGTCAGTTCCGAAACGAAGCGATCCTGCTCGCGGTCGAGATAGTTCTTCCAGGCCATGTCTTTCTCCTCCCTGTCGGCGGGTCAGCGGATTTCGCTGTCGTCCCGCCTTTCTTCAGTCGTCTTGCAGCACCAGATGGCCGGGCGAGACCTCGTCATAGACCGGCGCTGCACGTTCCTGCCCAACCGGGAAGACCGGCGAGGGCAGGGGCTTGAACTCGGCACTCTCCTTCAGCGTCCGACGCGTCACATCGGCGATTGGAACGCCCGCCAGCAGGGTGCGGGTGTAGCTGTGGCGCGGATTCTCGAAGATATCGGCCCGCGAACCGATCTCGACGATCCGCCCCAGATACATGACGCCGACCCGGTGCGAGACCCGTTCGACCACCGCCATGTCATGGCTGATGAAGAGGTAGGAAAGGCCGAAGTCCGCCTGCAGTTCCATCAACAGGTTCAGGACCTGGGCCTGCACCGATACGTCGAGGGCCGAGACCGCCTCGTCGGCGATGATCAGCTTGGGGTTGACCGAAAGGGCGCGGGCGATGGCGACGCGCTGGCGCTGTCCGCCGGAAAGCTCGTGCGGGAAGCGGCGCATGAAATCGCGCGGCAGGCCGACCCGGTCGAACAGAAAGGCGATGCGATCCTGAAGCTCCGATCCCCTTGCGAGATCGTAGTTCAGCATCGGTTCGGCCACCTGCTTTCTTAGCCGCATGAACGGGTTCAGCGAGGCAAACGGGTCCTGAAAGACCATCTGCATGTTGCGCCGGGCCCGCCTGAGCGCGCCGGGATCGAGGCGGAGGACCTCCTGCCCATCCATGACGACATCGCCGGCGGTGGGCTTGACCAGCCGCAGGATGGACCGTGCCGTCGTTGACTTGCCGCAGCCCGACTCGCCCACGAGGGCCAGTGTCTCGCCATGGGCCAGCTCGAAACTGACATCCTCGACCGCATGAACGTTCGCCACGACCCGACGCAGGATGCCGCCCTTGACGGGAAAGCGCGTTGTCAGCCCCTTGACGGAGAGCACGGGGCGGGCCGCCGCTGCTTCCGTTGGCGGCTTTGGCGCAACAGGCTCGGGCTGGCCGGGGATGCGCAAGGGTTCAGGCCCGGGCTTGCCGCGCATCTCGCCGAGCTTCGGGACCGAGGCGAGCAGCGTCTTGGTGTACTCCGCCTGGGGCTCCGTGAAGATGCGCTCGACCGGTCCTTCCTCGACCTTCTCGCCGTGCCGCATGACCACGACGCGGTCGGCGAGCTGTGCCACCACGGCCATGTCGTGGGTGATGAACAGAACGGCCATGCCGAACTCGCGCTTCAGCCGCTTGATCAGGCCGAGGATTTCGGCCTGGATCGTCACGTCGAGGGCGGTCGTGGGCTCGTCGGCGATCAAGAGTTGGGGGCGACAGGCCATGGCCATGGCGATCACCACGCGCTGGCGCATGCCGCCTGACAGCTCGTGCGGATATTGCTTCAGCCGTTGTTCGGGTTCCGGCAGCCGCACCTCTTGCAGAAGCTCAAGCGCGCGGGCGTCGGCCTCGGTTGCCGACAGCTTGCGGTGGCGGCGCAGGCCGTCCGTCAGCTGCCGGCGGATGGTGAAGACCGGGTTCAGGGCCGTCATCGGCTCCTGAAAGATCATGCCGATCCGGTCGCCGCGCAGGTCGATCATGCGCTCCGCCGGCATCTGCGCCAGGTCCATCGCCTCTTCGCCGCCGGGACGGAACCAGAGCCGGCCCGAGACGATCTTGCCGCCGCCGAACTCCACAAGCCGCAGCAGAGACAGGGAGGTGACGGACTTGCCCGAGCCGCTCTCGCCGACGACGCAGACGGTTTCGCCCGGGTTCACGGTGAAGCTGACGTCCTTCACGCCGACGATGGGTCCGGTCTCGCCGTCGAACTCGACGCGGAGGTTTTCGATGGACAGGAGGGGCGGCGGCGTCCCGGTCTGTTCGGACATCGCCGTCACCGTGCCCTGGGGTCGAGCACGTCGCGCAAGACGTCGCCGAGCAGGTTCAGGCCGAGGATAGTAATGGCGAGCGCGCAGCCCGGCACCAACGCGGTCCAAGGCGCGAGGTCGAGGAACTGGCGGGACGCCTGGATCATCAGCCCCCAGGAGGCTTGTGGCGGCTGGGTCCCGAGCCCGAGGAAGGACAGCGCGGCCTCGGCCAGCACCGCGAAGGCGAGGCTGATCGTCGCCTGCACGATCAGCGCCGGCATGACGTTGGGCAGGATGTGGCGCACGATCATCTGCAGGTCGCGGGTGCCGGCGGAGCGCGCAGCCTCGACATAGGGCATCTGCACGATCCGCAACGCCTCGCCGCGCACGATCCGGGCCAGGAAGGGCGTGAAGGCAACGCCGATGGCGATGATCGTGTTCTGGAGGTTGGGCCCGAGGACCGCCGAGATCGTCAGCGCCAAGAGCAGGATGGGAAAGCTCAACAGCGCGTCGATCAGGCGCATCAGGACGTTGTCGACCCGCCCGCCGTAATAGCCCGAGATGATGCCCAGCGGCAGGCCAAGCACGATGGACATGCCGACGGCGAGTACGGCGATGGTCAGCGATGTCTGGGCACCGAGCATGACCCGGGCGAAAAGGTCACGGCCGAGCTGGTCGGTGCCGAGCAGAAAGTCGAACGACGGCGGCTGCAGCCGCGCGGTCATCACCATCTGGGTCGCCCGTTCCGGCGGGATGAAGAACGGTGCCAGCACGGCGACCGCAACGACCGTTAGGACCAGGCCCAGGCCTATCAGCGCCTTCGTGGACAGGAACTTGCGCATCGCCTAGCCGAGCCTGATGCGCGGGTCGATCACCCGATACAGGAGATCGACGGCGAGGTTGACGAGCATGACCACCGCGGCGATCACGAAGACCGTGCTCTGGATCAGCGGGATGTCGCGGTTCAAAAGCGCCTGGTAGGTCAGCCAGCCCATGCCGGTGTACGAAAACAGGCTCTCGATCACGATGATCGAGCCAAAGAGGAAGCCGATCTGAAGGCCCGCAACCGTCATCACCGGCCCGATGGCGTTCGGCAGCGCGTAGTGCCAGACCACGGTGCGCTCGGGCAGGCCCTTGGCGCGGGCGACGCGGATGAACTCCTGATTGAGGATGCCGATCATGGCCGAGCGCGTCATGCGCGTAAGGTGCGCCATGAGCCCAAGGGCAAGAGCCAGCGACGGCAGGAAGGCGTGGCGCACGGCGCCGAAGAAATCCTCGGTCGGGTCGACGAAGCCCGAGGAGGGCAGCCAGCCGAGATAAGCCGCGAAGAGCAGGATCAGCATGATGCCGATGAAGAAGTCCGGCACGCTGAGGCCGAGAAGCGCCGCGGTCGACGATGTCGTGTCCTGCCAGCGGTCCCGATGCCGCGCCGCCCAAACGCCAAGCGGGATGGCGAGCAGAAGCGCGATCGCCATGGTCATGACCACGATCAGCCCGGAGGCCAGCATCTTCTGGGAAATGAGCGGCGCGATCGGCTCGTTGAACAGAAGCGACTCGCCCCATTGGCCTGACAACAGGCCGCCGATCCAGCGGCCGTATTGCACGATCAGCGGATCATTCAGCCCAAGCGACTGGCGCAGGCCCTCCAACGCCTCCGGGTTCGACTGAGTGCCCATGATCATCATGGCCACGTCGCCCGGCAGGATGTTGGTGATGCCGAAGGTGACGATGGAGATGACGAACAGGGTAAGGACAACCAGCAACAGCCGGTTGACGAGGTAGACCATCAGCTAGATGTCCGGGATGCGGGCAGACCTGTCGAAGGGTGGCGGGCGGGGCGGCCTTGGGCACGCCCCGCCCTCAGATCAGGTCATGACTGGAGCCAGACCCTGTGGAAGTTCAGGTTCGAGCCGTTCGGGTGCACCACCGTGTCGAGGCCGCCCACCGAGGGCTGCGCCGCGATGGAACCGTTGCGGTACCACAGCAAGACGTCCAGCGCCTCGTCGAAGATGTGCTGCTGGATCTGCTGATAGATCTCCGTGCGCGCGTCCGGGTCGACCTCGCCCCGCGCCGCCTCGGCCAACTCGTCGATCAGCGGGTCGGAGATGTTGCGGTAATTGAAGCCGCCGGTGGTGTGGTAGAGGCTGTAGTAGAGGCGATCGGGCTCCCAGATGGTGAAGAAGTTCATCATCGTCATCTCGAAGTCGCGATCGACCCAGACCTGGCTCAGCCAGTCGGCCCAGGTGAGCTGCTCGATCGTCATGTTCACGCCGGCCTGGCGCGCCCATTCGGCGATGATCTGCGCGCTCTCGACATGGTAGGGGTAGTTCGTCGTGACCTTGAAGACGACGTTCAGCGTGCCCGGGGGATAGCCCGCCTCCGCAAGCAGCGCCCGCGCCTGCTCAATGTCCTGGGCCCGTTGCACAAGGTCGCCGTTGCGCGAGGCGTCGTTCGGGAAACTCGGCGTCGGCGTCGTCGTCCCTTGCCCCCAGAGCGCGCCCTGCATGAGCAGCTCCTTATCGATTATCAAGTCGAAGGCCTGGCGCACACGCGGGTCCTGGAAGAGCTCCACGTCGTGGTTGAAGTTCACGAAGTCGAAGTTGAGCGGCGCCCAGGTGACGACCTGCAGGTCCGGATCGGCCTCGACCTCTGCGACGCGCTCTGCCGGGATGTCGTTGATGAAGTGCAGTTCACCGGTCCTCAGGCCGGTCAGACGCACGGTCGGCTCGGTGATTTCGCGGGCCAAAATGCCGTCGAGATAGGCCGGGCCATCCCAATAATCGTCGAAGCGCGCAAGCTCGACCTCATTGCCGAACTCGCGCCGGACGAACTCGAACGCGCCCGCGCCGATCGGCGTCTCGCCCTGGATATCGCCCGAACCCGCCGGAATGATGACGCCCGCGCCGTTCTCGGCGACCCGCGCGAGGAAGGGCGCGTTGGGGCGCGACATGCGGATGACGACCGTCATGTCGTCCGGGGCCTCGATCGCCTCGACGTCGTTGAAGACCTCGAAGTTGACCGCACCCGTCTCCGGGTCGCGCAAGCGTTCGAAGGAGTAGACGACATCCTCGGCCGTCATGGTCGAGCCGTCGTGGAACATCACGCCGTCGCGCAGGTGGAACGTGTAGGTCAGGCCGTCGTCTGAAATCTCGAAGCTCTCGGCGAGCTGCGGCACGACCTCCATGTCCGAATTGATCGTGACGATGCTGTCATGGATGTTCTGCAGCACCCGGCTGGTCGATGCCGTGCCGGTCTGGTGCATGTCGAGATTCTGCGTCGTCTCAGAATGGCCCCAGACCAGCGTGCCGCCCGAGACCGGCTCTTGCGCTTGCAGAGCCGAGGGCCCAAAGCCGATCCAGAGCGCGGCGCTCGCGGCGATCGTGCTGACGAGAAAGTCCCTGCGTTTCATTGTTTTGTCCTCCTGATGGCCGGCAACTTGGAGCCGGCGGTTGCAGCGGTCGGAGCCCGTGACCGACGGTCTCCGCAGCGGATTGCGACGCGCCTTGGGGGCGGCGGGACGCGATATCAGCGCGCAAATGTCGGGCGGCGGCCGGACACCCCAAGCGCGTTTTCGAGGGCCATACCAAGGTTCAGGATCGGCCCCTCCTCGAACAGACGACCCCAGAGCGAAATGCCCTGCGGAACGGTGAAGGTTTGGCCCTCATCCTCCTCCCCAAGGTTCAGCGTGCCGGAGCCGAGGCTCGACTTGCCGCGGGTTCCGACATCGAGGAAGCCGGCGCGCAAGTGCAGGCACGGGTGGCCGGTGAAGTTGGAGGCGACGAGCATCGGCCCGGTCATGAATGGCCCCACCAGCACGTCGATGTCGCCGAACAGCGCGTCGAGCGCCTTCATCACCCGCAGCCGCAGCCGATCGAGCTGGATATGATCCACGGCCGACAGGAAGCGCGCCTTTCGGAACGTGTTGGGCCAGGCGCCGTCATCCTGCCAGGTCAGCGTGTCGTCGGTGTTTTCCAGCGTCAGCTCCTCGAACGCGGCCGCAGCCTCGGCATAGAGAATGTTGAACAGCGCGCCGTAGGGCAAGTCGGGAAGGCCAACTTCAACCACTTCGACCCCGAGGTCACGGACCGCCTGCAGCGCCGCGTGGTCGACGCCGGTCGCCTCCTCGCCGAACGCCTCGGGAAGATAGCCGACGCGCAAATGCTTCCAGTCCGCCGTAGCGTCGAAATGGAACGCTGCCGCGATGCACGACGGGTCGCCCAGGTCGGGCCCGTTCAGTGCGGCCAGCACCATCGCCGTGTCCTCGACGGACCGGCAGATCGGACCGACCTTGTCCAGCGTCCAGCACAGCGCCATGCCGCCGGTGCGCGGCACGCGGCCGAACGTCGGTCGCAGCCCGGTCGTGCCGCAGCGCTGCGAGGGCGAGGTGATCGAGCCGAGCGTCTCGGTCCCGATGCCGAAGGCGCAGAGCCCGGCGGCCGTGGCGGACGCGGACCCGGCCGAGGAGCCGCTGGACCCCTCATTGAGGTTCCAGGGGTTGCGGGTGACACCGCCATACCAGATGTCGTTGTAGGCGAGCGCGCCCACCGTGGTTTTGCCGAGCAGCACGGCGCCGGCGGCGCGCAGGCGCTCCACGATCACGGCATCCGTGTCCGGCACGCGGTCGCGGAAGGGTTCAGCGCCCCATCCCGTCACGACGCCCTTCGTGTCGAACAGGTCCTTCAAGCCGTAGGGAATACCGTGCAGGGGCCCGATCCAGACACCTGCCTGCAAGAGCGCGTCCGCCGCATCGGCTTCGGCCAGCGCCAGTTCAGGCGTCACCATGGCGAAGCATTCGAGATCCGGGTTCAGCGCCTCGATCCGGGCCAGGTAGATCTCGGTCAGCCGGCGGCTCGTGAGTTTACCCTGCCGCAGCCAGGACGAAAGAAGCGTGACCGGCGCGTAAGCGATGTCCTCATCGTCGTCGGGCACGTCCGCGGCGCCCGGTTCCGAGAAACGCAGCGGTCCGGCCGGCGCCGGCATCGCGAACGTCGGCAGGCGCGGATCGAAGCGCGTCGCCATCGGCTCGTCATTGCCGAGTTTGACCGCCCGGCGCATCCGGGCCGAATTGATCTGACCCTCGAGGTTTTCGAGCATCTGCTGCCGCTCCTGCGGCGTGTAGCTCACGCCCGCAAGGCGCTCGGCGCCCTCGATGTCGGCCAGAGAGAATGTGTCCGTCGTCATGTGCGCTGCCTGTCGAACCGTGCTGACACCATGCTTTCTGCGCAACAAACCGTTTGTCAACTATGATCTAAGTGTCAAAAATCATATGAGTGCTATGATTTTTGCAAAAGCCTAATTGTCGACCACGGGAATCGGAGTTTTGCCCAGTTTTGCGGCACCGCGTATGAGCACCCGCCCCGTGGACGGTGCCGCGTCGAAAGGATCCGTGTAGCGATGCAGCAAAGAGTCGCACGTGTTCGAGCCTATAATGTTGAGACCCCCGACCGCCTGCTCGACGCGGCGGAGAGGCTGTTCGCCAAGCGGAACTATCAGACCGTCACGCTGAAGGAGATTGCGGCCGAAGCGAACTCCAATGTCGGCCAGATCGCCTATCATTTCGGGAGGAAAGAGACGCTGGTCCGCGAGACCATCCATCGGCGGGCGGAGGAACTGAACCGCGAACGTATTGCGCTGCTGGAGCAGTATGAAGAACTGGTCGGGCCCGACAATGTCGAGGTCGAGCCCCTCGTGCGCGCGCTCATCCTTCCCTACTACAACAGGCTCGACGACGAGGACGGCCAGTGGCGCCACTTCGCCTCCTTCGTCGGCCGGTCGGTCTGGGACGGCACGCTGTCGGCCTATATGAGCGAGAGCTTCGACGACGTGGCGAAGCTCTACATCGCCACGTTCATGCGCGCGATACCCGGTCTGGAGCACGGCGACGCCGTGCGAGGCTTCCACTTCCTCATGGCGGTCATGCATGCCGCAACCGTGAAGGACGCGCGGGTCCAAGGGCTGCATGACGGGGCCGGCGCCGATTTCTCCTGGTCGTCGTACAAGGACATCGTGGTTCCGTACATAAGCGCGGGCTTCAAGGCGCTGGCGAAGGCGCGGTGATCCTCCGCCAGTACAGATCAAGGCAGAGCGAGCGGACGTCGCTTCTCGCCGGCTGCTGGCCTATCGATTGGCAGCGGGCTTGGCGCTTCGCCGGATTGGCTGGAACTTACCGGAGCTGCCCTCAAAGCCCCCCGGTGGCATCGAGATTGACGCCGGTGACGTAGGATGCCTCCGGTCCGCACAGCCATAGGGCGAGAGCCGCGATTTCGTCGGCATCGGCCATGCGGCCGAGAGGAACATTGGCCGCGGCTCGGGCCTCGGCGGTGTCGAGCCCGATATTGTTGTCGAAGATCTCGGTGCGCGTCATGCCCGGTCTCAAGCCGCAGACGCGGATACCGTCGGACGCGACCTCCTTCGCAAGGCCAAGGGTGAAGGTGTCGATGGCGCCCTTGCTGGCCGCATAGACAGTCCCGTGCGGGCCACCGCCGGTTCGGGCGGATACGGACGACATGTTGACGATCACGCCCCCATGGCCCTGCATGCGGCGAACCGCTTCGCGCGCGGCAATGAACGCCCCCCCGACATTGATCGCGAAGACACGGTCGATATCGCCCGGGTCCAGCGCCGTGATCGCCGCCATGTGGTTGATGCCGGCATTGTTGATCAGGGTATCGAGGCGGCCGAACCTGCGGTCGACCTCGGCGAACATTTTCTCGACATCAGTTTCGGACGCCATATCGGCGCGCAGCGCAACGGCGGTACCGCCCGCAGCCTCGATCTCGCGCACCAGCCGGCCCGCCGCGTCGCCTGCCCGGACATAGTTGATCGCGACGGTCCAGCCGTCTCGCGCCGCGCGCCGGGCGATGGCGGCACCGATGCCGCGGCTGCCGCCGGTGATCAGCATGGTCCCTGCCATCGGTCAGCCCGTCGACGTGCCGGCGATGTCGCGGTCGCCGGAAAAGCCCGGTCCGCCGGCGGCGATGTAGCCGCCGCTTTCGCCGGTCGGGTGCGCGCTGACCCAGAAGGCAAAAAGCGCCCCGTCGAACAGCTCAAACCGGAAGCGCACAGGGCGGTCCCGCAATGACGCCAGATCGCCCGGCCAAGTGACGCCAAGCTTGGTGCCGTCGCAGGACACGGGCAGGCAATCGGCCAGATCGAAACCGGGGATCGGCGTGCCGTCGGCATCCAGGACCGCAACCCGAAGACGGCCGCGCGGCGCGCGCAGATTGACGAAACAGTGCCCGCCGCTGAAGCGGACCGGCCGGGTGAGCAGCACCCCGCCGTCCCGATCGGCCTCCAGGCTCGCGAAACCGTCGCGGCGCAGGGTGGCCAGGCCCGCCATGCCGCAGCCATCCCAAAACCCGTCCCAGCGCCAGCGTCCGCTGTAATAGATCCACAGCTCGTCGCCAACCACGCAGAAGCCGCCGCCGACGGATTGAATGTTGCTCCAATCCCAGGCGCCGTCGGTTTCCCGGGCCCGGATGAAGGGCCGCCGGTCCGGGCGGTCCCAATGGAAGCCGTCGCGGCTGTAGCCGAGCATGATCTGGTTGCGCTTGTGCCGGCTTTCGGCGGCGCACACCTCGTTCTCCGGCCCCTGATGGATCGAGAACAGGCCGACCATCAGGCTTTCATAGGGCGTGGCGTCCAGCGTGTATAATTGCGGCGGCTGGTCGGGGTAGGCCGGATTCGGCGGGTCCAGATCGTCGGCGCCGACCCAGGGGACGGCCGAACCGATCTCGTCGAGGCCGGCCGCCGGATCGGCATGTTCGAAGAAATTGCGCACGCGATAGAACTGGTCCCCGGGCGCCTGCCGCTGCCAGCCGGCATCGCGCAAGGAATAGACCCAGCTTTGCCGGAACGGGTCGCGCCAGAATGTCGACCGGTCACCAATTGGCTGGTCCGGCGGGCTCTCGGCCTGCCTTTGCCAGTGGACGCCGTCAGGTGAGGTGAAGTAGCTCGAGGTAAAGGTGACATCGTCGGTCGCGGCCCCTTTCAAGGGCACGACCATGGACAGGCGCTGTTTCAGCGTCTGCATCATCTTGTAGCGCTGCGCTGGTGCGGCGTCGTGGTCCAGCCACACGGCCGAGCTGTCGCGCGGCAGGTCGAGCACGATGTTGGTGCCATGAACGACGTCAAGCGTCGGCCGTTCCCAGTTCAGCCCGTCGGTCGATACCGCCAAGGCCGTCGACCACATCTCGTTGGTCGCGTACCACATTTTGAACATCTGGTCGGCGGGATCGAACCAGACCCCGTCGCTGAACGGCATCGCGAACGGCACCTCGCCCTTCTCCCAGGCCGTTTGCGGCTGCAAGAGCGGGTTTCGGGGATGGGGCGCCGGCCGGTGGAAGACCCGGGTGAGTGAACTCCGCTCGATCAGGAAATCGTCGACGAAGAGTTGCCGCCCGGTGTCGATCGGGACCACCGCCGGTGGGTTCGCGAGATAGGGCGGCTGCATGGGGCTTCGGGGGACAGCGCCAAGGTTCGGCACCGCCGACTTCTCGATGCCGTTGGGCAGTCTCGCCATCATTCGATCCTCAGCGCTTGAATTGGTCTAATTATTCGACTATCCAAAAAACAGTCAAGCGCAGGTGACCATGCCGCAGCCACGTCCCGTGATTTCCCGCCGCCTGTCCGACCAGGTCGAGGCGCATCTGTTGTCGATGATCCAGTCCGGGGACTTTGCGCCCGGTGACCGCCTGCCGTCGGAACGGGACCTGATGGCGCTGTTCGATGTCGGGCGCTCGTCCGTTCGCGAGGCCTTGTTCGCGCTGAAGCGCAAGGGCGTGGTGAAGATCGGTCGCGGCGATCGGGCGCGCGTCATCGAGCCGGAGCCTTACGGCCTGATCGCCGACTTTTCCGATGTCGTCCGCATGGTGGTCAACCGACCAGACGGCATTCTGCATTTCAACCAGGCCCGCTGGTTCTTCGAGGCCAGCGTGGCGCGCTCTGCCGCCGCGACGGTTGAGGCCGACGGCATCGCCGCGCTGGAGCGCGCGTTGGCGGACAATGAAGCGGCCATCGGCGACGTCGAACGATTCCGCGCCACGGACATCGCCTTTCACAAGGTGATCGCGGAAATCACCGGCAATCCAATCGTGCTCAGCGTCCATGACGCGCTGGTGGAATGGGTCATGGGCAAGCGAATCCTGCTGGGCGATATCACGGCCAACAACCGCGCCAGCCATGCGGGCCACGCGGCGATCTTCGCGGCGATCCGCGACAAGGACGAAGCCCGTGCTTACGACTTGATGGCCGAGCACATCTCGCGCGCGGAAAGCGAATATCAGCTACCGAACTGAGTCCAAGTCCCTAATGGGCGACGCGCTCGAAAGATGGCTGCCCCCAGGCTAGGCCCCGAACCGTACGGAGACGACATGATAACACTTGATGGCAAGCGGATCCTGGTAACGGGGGCGGCGGCCGGCATGGGCCGAGCGATCGCCGAACTGGCCGCCGGCGCCGGCGCGCGGGTTCTGGCCACGGACCGGAATGCGGAGGCGCTGACGACGTTGGATGTCGATGGCGTCGAGACCGCCACGCTCGACGTCACGGACAAAGCGGCGATCGAGGCACTGTTCGACGTCGAGCCACCGTTCGATGGCCTGGTCAATACGGCCGGCTGGGTTTTCCACGGTACCTTGACCGAGACCGGCGACGAGGACTGGGCGCGGTCGTTTCAGATCAATGTCGACAGCATATTCCACACGATCCGGGCCGCCCTGCCGGGCATGATCGGGGCGGGCGGCGGGACCATCGTCAACATGGCGTCCATCGCGTCGTCGATGAAAGGATTTCACTTTCGCGCGGCCTATGCGGCCAGCAAGGCCGCCGTCATCGGGCTGACCAAATCCGTCGCCGTCGACTACATGGATGACGGCATCCGCTGCCACGCCGTGTGTCCCGGCACCATCCGGTCGCCATCCCTGATCCAGCGCATCGAGGCGCTGGCCGAAACGATGGGCGGATACGAAGAAGCCGAAGCCTATTTCGCCGGACGTCAACCAATGGGTCGTCTTGGGGAGCCGGATGAGATCGGCAAGTTCGTCTGTTTTCTGTTGTCCGACGCGGCGACCTTCGCGACCGGGCAAGCCTATGTCATTGATGGCGGCATCCTGGCCTAAGCGGCCCGCTTCATCTGGCCGTCCAGCCAGGCATCGAGTTTGGCCAGCGCCTCGCGCGGCGCGGGGCTGAATGGCCGGCGGCAGGGGCCGACGGGCACGCCAACCCGCGTCATCGCATATTTCAGGCCTTCGATGACGCCGGTCTGGAACAGGATCTCGATCAGGCTGTGAGACTTCGCCTGCAGGTCGCGGGCGCGGTCAAGATCGCCATCGTCCAGGGCCTCCTGGATGCCGACATAGACGTCGCCGATCAGATTGTAGGTGCTGCCGATCCCGCCGTCGGCCCCAGCGGCGACGGCGCTGATGAACATCTCGTCCGTGCCGAAGAAGTGCTTCTTCGACGGCGTGGCCCGGCGCAGCCGCGTGAACTGGAAAACGTCCTTGTCGGTGAACTTGATGCCGCCGATCCGGTCGTCCTGCAGCAACTCGACCAGCTGATCCAGGTTGAAATCGACGCCCGTCAGGGAAGGGATGTTGTAGATCATCAAGGGCAGCCCGGCCGCATCGGCGATTTCGCCGTAATAGTCCCTGATCTCGGCAAACGAGAAGCTGTAATAGAAGGGCGGCACCGCCGCGACGGCGTCGTACCCGGCGGCGCTTGCCACCCGTGCCAGCGCCACCGCGTCATGGGTTGAGGCGGCCCCGACATGGGCGATCAGCGAGGCGCGACCCTTCGCGACATCCGCCGTCGCGCGCAGCACCTCCGCCCGCTCGTCGCGGCTCATCAACATGGCTTCGCCCGTGCTGCCGCCGACATAGACGCCGTCCACGCCCCGCGCGAGAACGAAATCGACCAGCGGCGCGATGGCCTCGGGCGCGATCGCCGCATCATCCTTCATCGGCGTCAGCATCGCGGCGTGAATCGAACCGGGTACCTGCATGGGGGTCCTCACTTGCTGGGCTGCGCACGGCGACAGAAACGCGGGTGGCCTTGGACGAGCCTTGCACGCTGTCTCGGTATCGAGCCTAACCATGATGCTGGTAGATGGTCAACCTAACTCGGACATTTGGTCGACCAAATGGTGATCCGTGTGCGGTATTTAATGACCAAGGGAGATCAAGGATGCCGGCTGTTTCGGATTAATCCATAGACGCTGCCCAGAAAATCATTGAAAAACAACAGAATGGAAAGCCCCACGAGAACGGGGCGGTTAAGGTCAGATTGTGTCGTCAGAGATTCTGCTTGCCCAAAGAATAGATTTGGTCAACCATATGAGCATGACACTGCAACCACCGACACCCGACCATGTCGCCGAGGCCCTGGCGGCTTCCATTCGCAACGGCACGCTGATGCCGGGGCAGACCTTTCCCTCCGAGAGAGACCTGTGCGACCGCTTCGGTGTCGGCCGCAACACGGTGCGCTCGGCGATTACCAACCTTCAGTCGATGGGTCTCGTCGATCAGGAGTTCGGCTGTCGGCCGCGCGTCGCGGCGCCGACCCTGGGCAAGTTCCTGGCCGGCGTCGGGGACGCCGCCCGGCATCTGTTTTCTGAGACCGAGGGCAGGGCGTATCTGGAACAGGCCCGGCTTTTCCTTGAGCTGAGCCTAGTGCGCTACGCGGTCACGCACGCCACCCACGCGCACATCGCGGCCATGATAGAGGCTATCAAGGAAGGCGAGGCGGGCCTGGGCGAACGGGCGGCGTTCTGTAACGCCGATGTCCGATTTCACCGCGTGCTGGCGGAGATCCCGGGCAATCCGATCTTCGTCGCCCTGCACGAGGCCTTCGTCGAGCGTTTGATGAACGAACGCACGGTGCCGAGCGATTTCGACACCTACATCCGCCGCAGCCACAACGAGCACAAGGAACTCGTCGGCGCCATGCTCGATAAGGATGTCGATCGGGCGGAGAAGATCATGACCGAGCATCTGGCGCGCACCTTCGCGTCGCATTTCCGGGATGCCCTCGCGGGGTCCGAGATTTGAGATCAAGAAGCCGTTCCAACGAATGAACGGATCACAATGGGAGGAAGATCATGAACAGACTGTATTCCGCGTTGGCGCTGTCGACCGCGCTGACCATGACCGCGCCGATCGCCTTCGCGCAGGTCGAAAATCCCCTTTCCGATGAGCGGGTCAGGCAGGCCATCGCCTACGCCATCGACATGGAAACCATCGTCGACACTCTGTTCGAGGGCATGGCCGTGCCCGCGGACTCCATGATCCCGAACGGCCCATGGCATGCGGACGGTCTCGACGACTATGCCTACAACCCCGATCGCGCACGCGAGTTGCTCGCGGAGGCCGGCTGGGACGAGGATTATGTCGTCGACGTCGTCTATTATTACGGCGACCAGCTCACCGTCGATTTCATGACCGCGCTGCAGGCCTATCTGGCCGATGTCGGCATGCAGATGACGTTCCGCCGTCTTGAAGGCG
Organism: Alphaproteobacteria bacterium; assembly: GCA_028277405.1. Taxonomy (GTDB): domain Bacteria; phylum Pseudomonadota; class Alphaproteobacteria; order DSM-16000; family Inquilinaceae; genus JANQGH01. The sequence goes on from JANQGH010000079.1 coordinate 93,574, forward strand.
ATGTCATCGGCGAACTGACCAGCGTGCCGGAAGACCCGCATTCGGATGTCTCCGCCGTAGACTGGGACATCGCCTACGGCGCCAAGGCTGCGCTGGTGCTGCACGAGTACTACAACGTCTATGCCGACGGCCACAGCGCCTACACGCCGTCCGATCCGGCGCGCACCGAGCTCTTGGATCGGATCAACGGCACCGTCGACCTGGAGGAGCAGCGTGTCGCCTTCCAGGATTTCCAACGCTATGAAAGCGACGCCCTGTCGGACATCCCGCTCTACTACCAGCAGATCTACATCTTCGAGAGCGACCGGTTGGACCGCAATGGCGGGCCCTACGGCAACGAGCAGTTCAACTACGATTGGAACATCCTGAACTGGACGATCGAGCCGGACGAGAACGGCAACGAGATCATGTACACCAACAAGGGCCCGATCCAGTTCTTCACCCAGCCCTGGCTGAACCCGGGCCTGACCATGGGCGCGAAGATCCTCTACGACCGGCTGATGACGGCGGACGCGGCCCTGGTGCCAACCGACGGCCAGTTGGCCGAGAGCTTCGAGGTCAGCGAGGACGGCCTGTCCGTGACGTTTGACCTGCGCGACAATGCCACTTGGCACGATGGCGAGCCTGTCACCGGCGACGACGTCTCCTGGTCCGTTCACACGGCCCTGGGTGTGCCCTCGCTGAACGCCGTGTTCGCCAACACCTTCCGCTCGTTGGAAGGCGCCGAGGCCTATCTCGACGGCGAGGCGGACAGCATCTCCGGCATCGTCGTGGACGGCGACCGGATCACGTTCAACTTCGACACGATCGACCCGAACGTGCTGGTGACGTTCAGCCAGTTCCCGCCGCTGCCCAGGCACCACCTGGAGGGCGTGAACCCGCTGGAGTTCCAGCAGCATCCGTTCTGGCAGTATCCGATCGGCTCCGGCCCATACCGGCTTGAGGAAGTACAGATGAACGATTTCGCGCGCTTCGTGCCCTACGAGGGCTATTGGGGCGGCATCGCGAATATCGACGAGATCGTCGCCTTCCCGAGTGAGGACAACGATCCCAACGTCCTGCAGAACGCGGCGGCCGGCCGCCTGGACTACGGCTTCACCAAATCGGTCAGCCACGTCCAGGGGTTGGAGGAGATGGACCACATGCGGGTGATCCCGGCCAACATCAACTACACGCGATCGCTGCGCATCAACGCCTTCCCCTTCCAGCCTTCTTGACGAGCGTATGGAGCGGTCGCATGCGGCCGCTCCACCATTGTCTGGCCTTGGCATAAGGGGCGGGGTCCATGGGGACCTTCATACTTCGGCGGATCTTGATTCTGATCCCGATGCTGGTGGCGATCAGCTTCCTGATCTATCTGGGGCTGGAGCTGACGCCGGGCGACGCGGTCTCCCACATGATCCCGCCCGATGTTGCCAACACCTTGTCGGCGGAAGATCTGGAAGCGCTGCGTGAGCAGCTTGGCCTGAACCAGCCCTTCCTGCTCCGGTTCTGGATCTGGCTGACAAACGTCCTGCAGGGCAATTTCGGCCACTCGCTGGAGGCCGGCGTCGCGATTAAGGACATCTTTCTCGACCGGCTGCCGGCGACGCTTGAGCTTTCCGGCTTCGCGATCCTGTTCTCCACGATCATCGGCTGCTTTCTCGGCACCATCAGCGCCCTGCGCCGAGGCTCGGCGACCGACAATTCGCTGACCGTCGTCGGCATGCTGGGCGTGTCGATCCCGGAGTTTTTCTTCGGCCTCGTCGCCCTGTCCTTCTTCGCCCTTCATCTGGAATGGCTGCCGGTCGGCGGGCGCCTGATGCCGGGCTATGACAGTTTCTGGGACCGGGCGCCGCATCTGGTGCTGCCGGTCCTGGTGCTGTCACTGATGATGACCGCCGGCGTCATGCGCTATTCCCGCGCCGCGATGCTGGACGCGCTGAGCCGGGAATACATCCGCACGGCGCGCGCGAAGGGCCTGCCGGGATGGCGCGTCAACCTGCTGCACGGCCTGCGCACGGCGCTGACGCCGGTCGTCGTCCTGATCGGTTTTCGCCTGCCCGCCCTGATCGGCGGCTCCGTGATCATCGAACTGGTCTTTCAATGGCCGGGGCTGGGCAACGAGTTCATCGCCGCCGTGCGCGGCCAGGACTATCCGCTGGTGATGATGATCGCGCTGTTCTCGGTGCTGGCCATGCTGCTGGCGTCACTGATCATCGACGTGCTCACGGCGTTGATCGATCCCAGGGTGCGTTTGGAATAGGCCCATGTCCGACGCCGCCCTGAACCGCAGATTCGATCGCCTGCGCGTCTTGGAGGAGACGGGCAAGCTGAAAAGCAGATCGCGCAGCCGCGCGGTCAGCAAGCTTATGAACAATCGGCTTGCCGTCGTCGGCCTTTGCCTGTTCACGATCATCCTGCTCGCCAGTCTGTTCGCGCCACTGCTGACCGGGTACGACCCGCTTCGCATCGATTTGCGCGGCCGGCTGCAGCCGCCGTCCTGGCAGCACTGGTTCGGCACCGACATGACCGGCCGCGACGTGTTCTCCCGCGTGCTCTATGGCGGCCGGATCTCGATCCTGGTCGGGCTGGGCTCGGCCCTGATCGCGGCCGTCATCGGCGTCGGGATCGGCTGCTATGCCGGTTACAAGGGTGGCTGGCTGGACGCCTTCGTGCTGCGGACCTCGGAGGTCTTCATGGCCTTCCCGCAGATCATCCTGGTGCTGCTGCTGGTCTCGATCCTGGGCCAGAGCCTGATCAATCTGATCATCATCTTCGTGATAACGGGCTGGGGGCCGATGTATCGGCTGACGCGCGCGCGCATGCTGTCGTTGCGCGAAGAGGAGTATGTGCAAGCCCTGCAGAGCTTCGGCGTCAGCACCTTCAAGATCTGCTACAAGCACATACTGCCCAACGCGCTTGGGCCCATCATGGTCAACATCACCCTGACCACCGCAATGTTCATCCTCGCCGAGGCCGGCTTGAGCTTTCTTGGCCTGGGCGTGCCGCTGCAAATCCCGACCTGGGGCAACATCCTGAACGCGGCCCAGGATCTGCGCGTGCTGCAGAATTATTGGTGGATCTGGCTGCCCGTCGGCACCGTCATCTCGCTGTTCGTCATCTCGGTGAACTTCATCGGCGACGGCCTGCGCGACAGCACCGATCCGTCGCAGCAGGGGTAGGCGGGATGAGCGACATCGCCTTAGAGGTCGACGACATCAAGACCTACATCTACTCCAACCGGCGCTGCAACAAGGCGATCGACGGCGTGTCGTTCTCCATTCGCCGGGGCAAGACGCTGTGCATCGTCGGCGAATCCGGGTGCGGGAAATCGATCACCGCGTCGTCGATCATGCAGCTCTTGCCGGCCCTGTCGCGGATCGAGGGCGGCAGCATTACCTATCATTCGGACGCGGGCGAGATCCGCATCGACAAGCTGCCGCGCAACGGCGCCAGGATGCGCGCCATCCGGGGGTCCGAGATCGCCATGATCTTCCAGGACCCGATGACCGCGCTGAACCCGGTCTATACGGTCGGCTTTCAGATCGCCGAGAACCTGAAATATCACACCAAGATGACCGCCCGCGCGATCCGCGACCGCTGCGTGGCGCTGTTGCGGCATATGGGCATCCCGCTGCCCGAACAGCGGGTGCGCGAATATCCGCACAGCCTTTCCGGCGGCATGCGCCAGCGGGCGATGATCGCCATGGCCATGGCCTGCAATCCCAAGATCCTGATCGCCGACGAACCGACCACGGCGCTCGACGTCACGATCCAGGCGCAGATCTTCGAACTGATGAACCGGCTGAAGGCGGAGCACGGCACGGCGATCCTGCTGATCACCCATGACATGGGCGTCGTGGCGGAACTGGCGGACGACGTGGCCGTCATGTACATGGGCAAGATCGTCGAGGCAGGAACGGTCGACGACATTCTGCGCCGGCCGCGTCACCCCTACACACGGGCGCTCTTGAGTTCCATTCCGGTGCTGGGGCGCGGCAAAAACCAGAGCATCAGGCCCATTCGCGGCTCGACGCCCGACCCCTACAACCGGCCGCCCGGATGCCAGTTCGCGCCGCGTTGCGATTTCGCGACCGAGGCCTGCCAGCGAATGCCCGACGAGACGTTCGTGGCCCCGACCCACCGGGTCTTGTGCTGGAACCATGACCGGGTCGCCGCCAGTGGCTGATCCGATCCTGACCTTGCGCGATGTGAAGACCCACTTCCCGGTCAGGAAGGGGGTTTTCAAGACCACGGCCGGTCACGTGAAGGCGGTCGACGGTGTCGATCTCGACGTGTTTCGCGGTGAGGTCTTGGGTCTGGTCGGGGAATCCGGCTGCGGCAAGACTACCCTCGGCAAGTCCATTCTCCAGCTCGTGCGGCCGACGGCGGGCCAGATCACGTTTCACGACGGCGCCGGCGACGATGTCGACCTGCAAGACCTGACCAACGCCGACCTGGTGCCCTATCGCAAAAAGCTTCAGATCGTCTTTCAGGACCCGTACTCGTCGCTCAATCCGGCCTTTACGATCTTCGGGTCGCTGGAAGACCCGCTGATCAAGTACGGCGTGCGCCCGCGTGCCGAACGCCGCCGCATCGTGGGCGACCTGCTGGAGGCGGTGAACCTGCGGCGCGATCACATGGATCACTATCCGCACGAGTTTTCCGGCGGCCAGCGCCAGCGCATCGGCATCGCCCGCGCGCTGGCGATCGAGCCCGATCTGATCGTGTGTGACGAACCGGTCAGCGCGTTGGACGTTTCGGTGCAGGCCCAGGTCCTGCAGCTCTTGATGGAGTTGAAGGCCGAACGCGGCCTCACCTACATCTTCATCACCCATGACCTCAGCGTGACCGAGTATCTCTGCGACCGGATCGCGGTGATGTATCTCGGGCGCATCGTCGAGCTTGCCGATGCCGACGATCTGTACGCCAACACCCTGCATCCCTATACCCAGGCACTGCTGTCGGCCATTCCGGTGGCCGATCTCGACAAGAAGACCGACCGGATCGTCCTGCAGGGCGACGTGCCAAGCCCGGTCAATCCGCCCTCCGGCTGTCCGTTCCATCCGCGCTGCCGGTTCGCCACCGAACTCTGCAAGGACAAGGTGCCGCCGCTGCGGCCCTTCGGCCGCAATGGTCATCTCGCCGCCTGCCACCGTGTCGAGGAGGTCATGGCCGCGGGCATCCATAGCGACAGGGCGGCGGACGGCTGACCCATGGCACCTGCCTGACCCGTCATGGGCGAGCGCCTGATCGGCCCATCGACCTCGACAAAGGGCTAGTAAGGTTCGGCATAGCCGGGACGAAGGTCCAGGACACTCGACGGCCGGCCGAACGCGGATTATCTATAGTTTCATGTCCAGGGCCAAAGAAGAGCCACTAGCGGTGCGGATCAGTCGCGAGTTGGCCGCGCGCATCATCTCCGGGCAGATCGACGCCGGCGCGCCGCTGCGGCAAGACCATATCGCCGAGGAGTTCGGCGCCAGCCACGTCCCCGTCCGCGAGGCGTTCCGCCGCCTGGAGGCCCAGGGGCTTGTCGAAAGCAAGCCCCGGCGGGGTGTCCGCGTGTCCGGCTTCAGCCGCGATGAGGTGCGCGAGGTGGCCGAGATGCGCGCGGCGCTGGAGGTGCTGGCCCTGCGCCATGCCGCACCGCACATCACCAAGGCCATCCTCGATGAGGCCGAACGGGCCACGCACGCCAGCGATCACGCGCCTGACGTCCATGCCTGGGAACAGGCCAACCGCCGGTTCCATCGCACGATCCTGACGCCGTGCGGCATGCCGAGATTGCTGCGCACGATCGACGATCTGCACACGGCCAGTGCCCGGTTTCTGTTCTCCGGCTGGCGGGCCGAGTGGGAAACGCCGACGGACCGCGACCACCGGGCCATCCTCGCCGCCCTTCGCGAGGGCGATATCGAGGCTGCGGCGGCTACACTCGCCCGGCACGTCCAGTCGATCGGTCGCGAGCCACCAGGGCCGGCACGCCCGCTCTGAGCGCCAACCAGCGCTGCCCTTCCGGGGCCTCCATTCCCCTGTTCACACCCCTTCAATCCGGCTGCCTTGGTCGTATGCGAGATGCGCCCTTGAAAGGCGTGCGCAAGTGTGGATTCCTTTAGCGATAGAACTGGAAAATTATCTATAATTGGCAAAGGAGCCATGGATGACCCTGTCGGCCGCAACCTTGAAGCCCGGCTTCAGCCCGATCGACCTCCAGAACCGAAGCTTGGCCTGGAAGTTCGCCGCCGTAATCCTCGGCAGCCTCTTTCTGACCCTGTCGTCTTACATCGAGGTGCCGATGGTCCCGGTACCGGTGACGATGCAGACCTTCGCCGTTGCGCTGGTGGGCGCGCTCTATGGCTGGAGGCTCGCCGGCATCACGATCGTGGCCTGGCTGGGCCAGGGGGCGCTTGGCCTCCCGGTCCTGGCGGGCGGCGCGGCGGGTGCCCATCACTTCATCGGCCCGACGGCGGGTTACCTCTTCGCCTTTCCCATCGCGGCTATGGCGATGGGCTGGTTGGCCGAGCGGGGCTGGAACGGCTATCGGCCATGGCTTGCCTTCGCCGGCATGCTGATCAGCAATGCGCTGTGTCTCGTTATCGGCGCGGCATGGCTGGCGGTTCTGATCGGCGTTGAGCAGGCTGTGATGGCCGGGATCGTTCCGTTCCTGATCGGCGCGGTGCTGAAGGCCGGGCTTGGGGCGCTGACGCTGAAGCTGATGACCCGCAAGACGAACCGCGCGCGGGAATGACCGTACGCCTGCGCCCGCATCATCTGCTGTGCGTGCTGACCTATGTGGGCAAGGGATACAGCCCCGCGTTCGTCGCCAACATGACGCGGATCGCGGGGCGTCTTGGGGCGGGTGAAGCGGTCGAAATCGTCGAGGGGCCGGACGATATCTGCGCGCCGCTTCTCGATGGTCCCGATCCGCACTGCCGTCTCGCCCGCGTCACAAGGCGGGATCGGGCGGCAGCGCGGGATCTGGGCCGTCTGCTCGGTCTTGAAGCCGGACCCGGAGCGCGCGTGACGCTCGACCCGGATCTGCTCCTCAACCTGCGCACGGCGTTCGCATCCGGCCAGATACGGTCGGCTTGTGCCGGGTGCGAGTGGTTCGGACTCTGCGGATCCATTGCCGGGACCGGATTTGAGGGGGCCGTTTTGGCAGCTAAGCACATGCGTCTTGGCGGCCGTGGCCGATAGGCGGCGCGGCTGGCTGCTGTAGCGGCCACGTACGGCAAAAGGGCGTATGCTGAACGCGCCGGTATGATCCGATGCTGGCTGCCGACCTCGCAGGGAACCTCCCGGCCGACGATACGATGTCGTCTTGATGGCGGGTTGTTGGCGTGGTCCCGATGGCGCGTTCCGGCAAACTGACCGCGAGACGGCTGAAGGAGGTTGACGATGATTGTGCGCAAGCTGCGCCTCGATAGGGGCCTCTCGCAAGAGCAGCTATCGCTCATGTCGGGGGTGAGCGTGCGCACGATCCAACGAATCGAACGGGGTGCCAGGGCAACGCCCGAGACCCTGAAATGCCTGGCGGCCGTTCTCGACGTCGACTTTTCCGAACTGCGAAAGGATCAGCAGATGATCGCGAACACCCCTCGGCCCGGCTTGACGGACGAAGAACGCGAGGCGCTCGAATATGTCCGCGACATCAAGGGTTTCTATACCCACGCGCTGCAATTCGCAGTGACCATCGTGATTCTCGCCGGCTTGAATCTCTGGTTCACCCCCGGCTTCTTATGGGTTGGTTTCGTCGCGGTTGGCTGGGGCATCGGACTGATCGCCCATGGGCTCTGGGTTTTTGAAGTCTTCAACTGGTTTGGGGCGGATTGGGAGAAACGGCAGGTTGCAAAGCGCCTGAGGCGTTGAGGGCGATCGTGCCACCGGCGGGGTTGTGGTGCTTCCGCATGGTGCAAAACGGATCATCCATTCAAGACCAGCCCGATGGCGGTCACTGCCTTTTCCACGGGCTGGTGCGGTGCGTCGGGCAAGCCGTGCGCAGGCACCTTCAGGGCGGCCTTGGAACGACTTTGCTGGACCGAAGGCCGCATTGCCCTGCCCGTTGGCCGCACGTGCGAAGCCTTGGTCTCGTCAACGAAACAGCACGTCGATAAGCCGTTCGGTGTGTGCGTCTCGCTCTCGCTCAGCCGAGATGTCGACCCCCAGAATGGAACCGGTGAGGCCTGGCAGCGCGAGTGTGCTGGATTTGGTGTCGCGGTCTTCACCGCGATCGGCTAGGGTCGAGTAGAGGAGAAGCCGGATGTCCCAAGACACCATCATCGTCGTCGCGCGCGAAAGGTGCATGGTCCCCTAGCGGAAGCCATATCCTCTTTGACATGCGCCCTCGAACCGAGTTCGGGGGCTTTTTGTTTCCGAAGGGCCTGAGAAACCATGCGAAAGGCGACGTCACCACCGGCCCTGGCCACCCTCTATCTGCTGGCGGCGATGTCCCCGCTGACGCTCAACATGATCGTCCCGTCGCTGGCGAACATCGCGCTGGATTTGAGGGCCGATTATGCGGTCATCAGCCTTGCCCTGGGCGGTTTTCTGGCCGTGACCGCGCTCGTTCAACTGGGTGTGGGGCCGTTGTCGGACCGGATCGGACGTCGTCCGGTTCTGCTGGTCGCGCTGGCCGTCCACACCGTGGCGTCCTTAGGTTGCGCGATGGCGCAAAGCGCGGAGGTGTTTCTGGCCTTCAGGACGCTGCAGGCCGGCTCCATCGCTTGCTACGTCATGTCGATGGCGATCGTTCGTGACACGCAGCAAGGAGCGCACGTCGTCACATTGCTTGGCCGGATCGCCATGACAATGGCGCTGGCGCCGATGCTGGGGCCGCTGCTGGGCAGCATCTTGGATGCGGCCTTTGGCTGGCGCGCGATCTTCCTGCTCTATGCGGCGATTGGAGCCAGCTTGCTGTGCATCGCATGGTTCGACCTTGGAGAAACGGTAAGAACGCACGCGGACGACGTCGACGCGGAAGAGCATCGGCTGGGCAAGCTTCTCAATCAGCCCCTGTTCTGGTGCTATGCACTATCCACGGCGTTTTCCGTCGGCGCATTCTATGTCTTTCTCGCCGGGTCGGCGCTCATCGCCGCCTCGGTGTTCGGGATCACCACGGCCACGCTGGGGCTGATTGTCGGCAGCATCACGGCCGGGTTCATGTTCGGCAGCTTTCTCGCCACGCGATTGGCGTCACGCCACAAATCGGCCGTGGTCATGCTGGCCGGTCGGATCGTTGCCTGTGCCGGCATGCTGGTCGGTCTCGTGCTGGTTGCCTCGGGCCCGGTGACACCGCTGCTCTATTTCGGCTGCACCATATTTGTCGGTGTCGGCAACGGGCTGACCACGCCGAACAGCAATGCCGGTGCCATGTCCGTCCGTCCCCGGCTGGCCGGCAGCGCGGCGGGCATTACCGGTGCCCTGACCGTGGCCGGCGGGGCGGTGATGGCCACCGTGACCGGATTCGTGCTTGAGGCCAGCCCGTCTCCACAGGCCCTGCTGATCTTGATGCTGGCGCCGTCCTTTGCCGGATTGCTGACAGCGGCCGCGGCTATCCGGCTTGACAGAAAACGGCCGGATGCGTGACGGCTTGGGCATAAGGAATCCGTCGCTCTATAAAAGTTTGGCCAGCGCCTTCATTTCGCTGAGGTCGGTCTTGCCTCCCGCGCCGAGGCAGTGGTCGATGTGGTCGTGAATCAGTGTTCGCTTGGCGGCCGTCACCGCCTTTTCCACGGCCTGGAGCTGCACCGCGATGTCGGCGCAGGCCCGTCCGCCCTCGATCATCTCGATGACGTGACGCAGATGGCCGTCTGCGCGCTTCAACCGCTTAACGATGCCGGGATGGCTTGCGTGCCGGTGATGTTCTGTCATACACACTGACTATCCCCCTTGGGGGGATATGGCAACGTCAAGAGAAGGCAGCACATGGGCGAAAAGCCCCGCTATCGCGGGACTTGGCAAGCGGCGCGGGGTCTGGTCGCGCTGACGGTCGCCCTCGCGCTGCTCGTTGCCCCGCTCGTCGTCATCCTGACCCATGGCCCCGCGGCCCAAGCGGCCGTTGCCTTGCTGACGGTGGAACTGGCCGATGAGGGTGCCGGCCACCACCATGATCACGGCCCCACCCATGGCGATCGGAAGCACGATCGTCCAGGTGGCCCAGTGGGTGGACATAACGCGGCGGATCACGACCACCCGCTTCAGGCATTGATCTGCCAACCGACGACCGCGCCCGCGCCGCGTACCGACAAGGGGCCGGGCGCGTTTGGCGACATCTTTCGACACCTGACCTTCAAAGGGCCGATGCGACCGCCGCGATCCGTCTGAACAGGACCTTAGACAGCGCCGCACAAGGCGCATCATCGCACTGTTCGGACAAGGATCATTCCATGACATTTCCACCGGCCGCGTCGCGCGGGCGGGGGCTTTGCGCGCGCCGCGCCTCCATGCTCCTGCTCGCCGCCGCGCTCTCGCTCGCCTGGGTCGAGACGGCCTTCGCCCATGCCGTGACGCTTGGCGACAAAGGCTACATCCAGGAGGTCACCGGCGTGCACCTCCTCCCGTTCCTCTATCTCGGCGCCAAGCACATGGTGACCGGCTACGACCATCTTCTGTTCCTCTTCGGCGTGATCTTCTTCCTTTACGGGATGAGACACATCGCGGCTTACGTCTCGCTGTTCGCCATCGGGCATTCGACCACCATGCTTCTGGGCGTCTGGTTCGACTTCGGCATCTCCAGCTATGTCATCGACGCCATCATCGGCTTTTCGGTGGTCTACAAGGCGCTCGACAATCTCGGGGCGTTCCGGCTCTCGTTCGGGTTCCAGCCCTCGACCAAGGTCGCCACCCTGTTCTTCGGCTTTCTGCACGGCTTCGGCCTCGCCTCCAGGCTGATCGACTATGACATTTCGCCCGACGGCCTGTGGCCGAACCTGATCGCCTTCAATGTCGGCGTCGAGGTGGGCCAGCTTCTGGCGCTGGCGGCGATCCTGGTCGTGATGCGCTATTGGCGCGCGACGCCGTCCTTCGCGCGGCAGGCCTATGCCGTAAACGTCCTGATGATGACCGCCGGCTTCGCCCTGATGGGCCTTCAGATCACCGGCTATTTCGTGGCCGCTTGAGCGGCGGGAGACCTTTAGACATGACCAACCATCCCTATGACGACACCGATGCGGGCCTGCCGCCGCTGCGGGCCGACCGCCGCTATGCGACCGATCCCCAGCATCAGCCCTATGCCCAGCCATATTCACAACAGCAAACCCAGCCCGCGCCGCCATCCGCCGGCCATATCGAGGGCGTCGAGGCGACGCCCGGCGGCCTTGTGCGGGCGACATTGGCCTCCCTGGCCGCCGCCTTGGCCATTTTGATGGTGTTCTGGCTGCCCGCCGAATACGGCTTCGACCCGACGGGGCTGGGCCGCGTCATGGGGCTGACCCAGATGGGCGAGATCAAGCAGCAGCTCTATGCCGAGGCGGCGGAGGAGGACGCCGTTCTCGCCGCCCAGGCGGCCGCCGAACGGGTCTCTGTCGACCCCGCTCTGATCGTGAGGCTCGACAGGATGGAGGCCCAGCTTGCAAGCATCACCACCGTGCTGGGCATCGCGCCGCTGCCTGCCCTGACGGCGGAAGCGGTGGCGCCGCCCCCCGAAGCTGCAGCGTCACCTGACGAAGCGCCAGCGCCCGTGGCGGCGGCGGCGGAACCGTCACCGGAACCGGTCTTGCCGGAATGGCGCGACGAGGTGAGCTATACGCTCGCCCCGACCGAAGGCATCGAAATCAAGCTGGTGATGACGGAAGGCGCCAGCGCCGCGTTCGAATGGACGGCCAACGGCTCGATCCTGAACCATGATACCCATGGCGATGGTGGCGACCGACGCATCACCTACGAGCAGGGGCGCGGCGTGCCTGGCCAGTCCGGAGAACTTGTCGCGGCGTTCGACGGCAATCACGGCTGGTTCTGGCGCAACCGCACCGATGCGCCGGTGACCTTCACCTTGCGCACGCGCGGCGACTATACCCGCATGGTCACACCCTGACATGGGCGCCGCGCCGGCCACCGGGGGCTGGCGCGGCGATGTCGCGTCGTATCGTCGCCTGTTGGGAGTATTGACGGTTCTTCGTCCCCAGGTTGCGTCACATGATCCACAATGTCGCAATCAAGGTGCAGGGGCTTATGGGCAGGCATGCAGCATATGGCCTTGATTTATGGTGTGATTCTCGGGAATACGGTCACAACCCATTGGCGCGGCCGGGGTTGGCCGGGCTGACAAGGCAGATCGTCAGCGCAAATCGTCGGCATCGTGGGGGGATCGGATGACACAGCATCTCAGCCAGCAAAGATCGAAGACCGAGGGTATCGAAGACACCATGTCACGCACCGGCTTGGCGGCGCGCGTGGTGCAGCGGCTGGTCGACCGGGCGGAGGGCTTGAACGTCAAATACTCCGCCGTCGGCAACCCGCCGGTCTATGACAAGCGCGCCTTTCCGTGGGCGCGGGAGGTCGAGGCGGAATGGGAGCTGATTCGCGCGGAACTGGACCAGGTGCTGGTCCGCAAAGGGGACCTGCCGGCCTTCCACGAGATTGCCTCGGAGGTGCGCTCCATCTCCGACGACGACAACTGGAAGACGTTCCTCCTGTGCGGCTACGGACTTCGCAGCGAGGAGGCGATCCAGCAGTGCCCGGAAACCTGGCGCATCCTGCAAAAGATCCCGGGCCTGAAATCGGCGATGTTCTCCATCTTCGAACCGGGCAAGCATCTGGCGCCGCACCGGGGACCCTATAATGGCGTCTTGCGCTTTCATCTCGGCCTGATCGTGCCGGACGAGCCAGAGAAGGTCGGCATCCGCGTGGACGACCAGATCTGCCGCTGGCGGGAAGGCGAGGCGCTGATTTTCGACGATGCTTTCGAGCATGAGGCGTGGAACCACTCCGACGGCGTGCGGGTCGTGCTGTTCGTCGATTTCGAAAAACCGACACGATTCCCGGCCAGCCTGACCAACAAGTCGGTGTTGAAGCTGTCGATGTTCACCCCGTTCATCCAGGAAGGCTATAAGGCCCACAAGGCCTGGGAGAAGATGTTTTACGGCGCTGGCCAGCACCATCGGTAGCAGACGTAGGCGCGTCGAAAACCGCCCTCGGCAAACCAACCGGTACTCGGCGCCAAGTGCGCCCAACATCGCGCCGTAGACCGACCCTCGAACGGGTCTGTTGATCCGAAGCATCCGCACCCAAACGCATCAGCGAATGGCAACCGCCCGCTTGCAGATCCAGCGAGCGGGCGTTGCCGGTTTGGGCACAAGCGCACCCGGCGGCTCGTCATGGCTTGCGGTCGAGGTTCATTAAAGATATTATCTAAGATATCAGATACGATATAAGGGAGGGATGCAGTGAAGAACGCTGCTAGTCTGATCGGAATTGTAATCGGCACCTCTTTGCTGGCTGTGGCGGCCAGCGGGCAGGGGTATCCGGAACACAGCATCACCATGGTCGTGCCGTTCGCCGCCGGCGGGGGCACCGACACGGTTGCCAGGCTGGCGGTTCCGGGGCTTGAGGCGGAGCTGGGTGAGACCATCGTGGTGCAGAACATCGCGGGCGCCGGAGGTACCATCGGGGCGACCGAACTGGCCGCGTCCGATCCCGACGGCTACACAATCGGGTTCATGCCGATTGGCACCATGACCACCCAGCCGCATCTGCGCGACGTCGCCTATGGCGCGGAGTCGTGGGAGCCGATCTGTCGCCTGGTCGATGATCCGATGTCCGTGCTCGTAGCGCCGGATTCCGGATACGAGACCCTCGACGATCTGATCGCGGCGGCATCGAATGGCGGTCAGCTTCGCTCGGCCGGTCCGCCGCCCGGCTCGCTGCCCCATATCGGCCAGGCCGCGCTGGCCAACGCCTACGGGCTCGATCTTCGCTATGTCCCGCACGAGGGCGGCTCGGCGGTCGCCCGATCCCTGCTTGGCGGCCAGGTCGATGTCTTCGTCGATCTCGCCGGCAACGCGACCAAGTTCGGCCTGGTCAATCTGGCGCTGCTCGGCGGTGACGAGCGGCATCCGCAGTTTCCCGACCTGCCGACCACCATGGAGCTTGGCGGGCACGAGTTGAACTACTCCATCTGGTTCGGCATGTTCGCGCCGGCCGGCACGCCGGACGCGGTGATGGAGGTGCTTGCGGGCGCCTGTGAGCGGCTGTCCAGCTCGCCGGAATACCTTGAGACCATGGAGGAGGCCGACCGCTGGGTCGCCTATCTGGGCCGCGAGGACTTCAACGCGTTCTTCCAGCAGCAGTTCGCCAACAACGGATCGCTGCTGCAGGCCATCGGTATGTCGCAATAGGGGCGCTGCCGGGTCCATACTGAACGGGCCGGTTCCGACCGGCCCGTCATCTTGCCAGCAAGGAGGTGCCAACCCGTGTCCGCCCCGCGCTACATGGCCTATGTGTCCTGCCTGAAGGGGGCCCGGATCGAGGCCTTTGCCTTTGCGACCGGCAACGGACCGCTTGCCCATGTCCAGACGGTTGAGCTGAGCGGTAAGGGTCTGCCGCTCGCCCCATCGCCTGATGGACGGCATCTCTATGCATCGGTGATCGGCGAGCGTGACGCTGCGGAAGAGGACCGCATCGACGCCTTCGAGATCGACCGGATGACCGGGACGTTGGTGCCCTTGTCGTCGACCGTGATCGTGGCCCGCATGGCGCATATTCGGGTCGACCGGACCGGCGGCTTCCTGCTGGGCGCCTCGTTCCCATCGAGCCTGATCGCGGTCTATCCGATTGGCGACCGTGGCCATGTCGCGGCCGAGCCGAGCTTCGTCATGCCGACGCCGAGCAAGGCGCACCAGATCCTTACCGACCCGTCGAACCGCTTTGCCTTTGTGCCCAACCTCGGGGCGGATCTGGTCATGCAGCTCGTCTTCGATGACAAGACGGGCACGTTTCGCGAGAACGCGCCGCCGGCGCTGCAGTTTCAGCCCGGCGCCGGCTGCCGCCATGTCGCCTATCACCCAAATCGGCGCTACGTCTATTTGCTGAACGAGCTGGATGGCTCGCTGATCGTGCTCAGGCTGGACCCCGCGACCGGCACCTTGTCGGAGATCGCCCGCGACACGATCTTGCAGCCCGATCTCGACGGCTCGCCCTGGGGCGCGCAGATCCATGTCTCGCCGGATGGTCGGCACCTGTTCGCCAGCGAACGTCGCGGCGCCACCCTGGCTGTCTGGGACATCGCGGGGGCCTCGGGCCAGGTCTCGAACCGCCGTATCGTCGAGACGGGTGCCAATCCGCGCTGTTTCGATATCTCGCCGGACGGCCGGCACTTGGTGCTCGGCGCCATGGGTGAGGATCGGATCGATGTCTACGACATCACCGGCGAGGTGCCTGAGAAAATCGCCGACTACCCGACCGGACCGGAACCCGGCTGGGTCGAGATCGTGCGCCTTTAGGACGTGCCGTAGATCGGTATCGCCCGGCGGAAGACGCCGTCGAGATGCGCCTCCAGCGCGGCCCGCGCCGCCTTGGGATCGCGGTCCTTCAGCGCTTCGATGATCGCGAGATGCTCTTCGATCGCGGGCAGCTCGAACACCCGGTCGTTGGCGAAGATGTTCAGCCGGAAGATCCGCACATGCTCGGTCGCCAATTGAAAGGCATGGCTGAGGATGGTGTTGTCGAGAAACGCCATCATCGTGTCGTGCAACAGGAAATCGACCCGGTTCTTCTCCCGAAAGATCGCGTCGTCATGGCGGTCGGTCGCGCCGAACTCTTCCTTGAACTCCCTGGTCTGCCTTTCAAGGTCGGCAATCGCCTCGTCCGGGCCG
The DNA here is from genome assembly GCA_028277405.1 of Alphaproteobacteria bacterium. Taxonomy (GTDB): domain Bacteria; phylum Pseudomonadota; class Alphaproteobacteria; order DSM-16000; family Inquilinaceae; genus JANQGH01. The sequence goes on from JANQGH010000079.1 coordinate 109,368, forward strand.
TGGGCGGCAAACTGCGCGGCCGCCTCGCCCTCGATCAGCTTGCGCGCCTCGATCGCCTTGGCGAAGTCTTCCTTCTCGATCCGGATGATCCGAATGCCCCGCTTGGGCAGCAGGGTGGCGATGCCTTCGCTTTCCAGCGACTTTAGCGCCTCGCGGACGGGGCCGAGCGGCACGCCCAGCAGCTCAACGATCTCGCGTTGTGACAGAAAGTCCCCCGGTTTGATGCGGCCTGAAAACAGCGCTTCCTTGAACCGCCGATAGGCGACCTGGCGCAGGCTGATCTGGGCAGTGTCTTTGGCGGCCTTGCTCTCCATGAACATCCTGGCTTTATTCGCGTTGTTGGCAGTCTAGGCTGCGCGAGGGGTGAAGGTAAGATCTCTGTAACGGTCGAGTTCGTGGGGCAGCGGTGGCGCTGTCAGCCCCGGATCGGTTGGAAGGGCGACCGATCCGTCGAGGATCTTGAGCACGGGGCCACTGAGGTCGGTGCGCAGCGCGTTGCGGTTGACATCCATCTCGCAGGTGCTGCTGGCGCCGATGATGACGGAGACCGTCAGCGCGGCGACCTGTCCCACCGATGTGCCCATGAAGTGGGGCCACAGAGCGACGCCGCCGGGTAGGGATGCGGCAAGGTCCAGCGCACCGCTCAACCCGCCCCACTTGGCGACATCGGGCTGCACGATGCCCAGGCCCGCATCGATCAGGCGGCTGAATTCCTCCTGCCCGTAAAGGTTCTCGCCACCGGCGATCGGCGGTCCGATCCGGGCCAGCGCTTCCCATTCGGCCAGCGGACGGTCGGCGGGAATGGGCTCCTCGACGAACGCAGGGTCAAACTCAGCGATGGCGCGAATGATGCGGCTGGCGGTCTGCACATCCCAGGTTTGATTAGGATCGACCGCAAACCATGCCCCGTCGGGAAGCATGTCGGCGACGCGGCTGACAAAGGCAATGTCGCGATCCTCGCCAAAGCCGAGTTTCAGCTTGAACAGCGTTTCGCCCGCCTTCCAGTGCCGGTCGACCATCGCGTCGGCATCTTCGGGGTTGATCGAGCTGGCATAGACCCGCGCAAACGGGTGTTCGACCCCGAAATGCTCCACCGCGTTGCGTCCGGCGGCCCGCAGCACAAGGTCCCAAAGCGCCAGGTCGAGGCCAGCCAGCAGGTGTTCAAAGACCTGCAACTGGCCGATATGAAGGAAATAGGTACGCAACGATGCGCGCAAACTCTGCCCGATTTCCCTGGGGTCGCTAAAACTCTGCCCTGTCAGCCGTGGCCCGATGATGTCCTCGACCAGATGCGCCTTGTGCAGGTTTGCGCGCGGCGGAAAGTTCGCCCAGATCTCGCCCCAGCCATAGGCGCCCTGATCGTCCTCGACACGCATGAGCAGGGCCGGACGCTCCTGCATGAGCCCGAGCGCCATTTTGGGGCTGACCCCGCCCCTTGCGCGCAGCGGAACCACGGCAACCTTGGCGATCGTGAGACTGGGTAAGTCGCGCACCGGCGGATCTTCACCGTAACGTCAACACTGGCGTCATTGACAGGCTTCAGGCAATAAAGATACCATGTGAGATATCAGATAGTAAAGAAGCGCGTAAGCGACGGGGGAGGATCATGGCGCTGAGCGGGCAGGGGCGGGCCGATGTCATCTACGGCGCCGTGGCGGCAATGGGCGGAACCGCCATGTTCGCCCACACTTTTTCCGATCGCTACAGCAACGAGTTCCTGTTCGGCGACGTGTCCACCACATTCGTCCCGCGCATCTTGCTCGGTCTGATCGTCCTGCTATCACTCGGCCTCGTCGTCAAAGGCCTGCGGGACCGGGACGGGGGGAAACTGCCGGCGGTCGCGATCGGGCGCGTCGCCCTGGTGTTCGGCGCCTGCGTGCTGTCGATCGCCGGGGTTTGGTTCATCGGCTATCTGATCGCCATGCCGATCGGGGTGTTTCTGGTCGGCTGGGCCTTCGGCTACCCGAACAAGCTGGTGCTGTTGGTCACGGCAATCGTCGCGCCGCTGCTGACCTGGCTCGTGCTGGCGGAATTCGCGCAAGTGTCGTTCCCCAACGGCCAGGTCTTCTGAGCGCGGTCCGATGCTTGAATTCGTCCCCGGCGCGTTCTCCTCTGCCTTCACCTTCTCGATCCTGCTGTGCCTGGCGATCGGCACGGTCGCGGGCATCATCATCGGCGCCCTGCCGGGGCTCGGAACGGTTCTCGGTCTCGTCATGGCCTTGCCGTTCACCTATGTGCTGGAGCCCGGGCCGGCCATCGCCCTTCTGCTCGCGATCTATGTCAGTTCGATCTATGGCGGCTCGATTTCGGCGATCCTGATCAATGTTCCCGGCACGCCGCAATCGGCTGCCTCGGTGTTCGACGGCTACCCGATGGCGCAGCGGGGCGATGGCGCGCTGGCGCTGGGCTGGGCGACGATCGCCTCGTTCGTGGGCGGTGTCTTTTCGCTGGTCATCCTGGTCATGCTCGCCCCGCAACTGGCGCGGTTCGCGCTCAATTTCGGGCCGATCGAGACCTTCGCGCTGATCGTCTTTGCGCTGACCACCATTGCCTGGGTGTCGTCCGGCGAAATGCTGAAAGGGCTGCTGGCGGCCTGCATCGGCCTGTTCCTGGCCACCGTCGGGCCGGACGCCATGACCGGTCAGGTACGGTTTCATTTCGACAATCTGTTCTTGTCCGCCGGTCTGACGGTGATCCCGCTGCTGATCGGCTTCTTTGCCGTCTCCGAGATCCTGTACCAGGCGGCGTACTTGAAGGACGTGAAGCTGCCGGCCGTCACCTCCGGCGGGTTCAAGGTGCCGCCCTGGTCGGCCTGGAAACCGCGCATCGTGACCCTGCTGCGAAGCTGCGGCATCGGCAGTTTCATCGGTGTCTTGCCGGGCACCGGCGCGACGGCCGCTGTGTTCGTCAGCTATGCGGACGCCAAGCGCCGCGCGCCCAACCCGGAGGATTTCGGCAAGGGCGAACCCAGCGGCCTGATCGCGTCGGAAAGCGCCAACAACGCCGTGTCCGGCGGGGCCATGGTGCCGATGATGGCGCTCGGCATCCCGGGCGACGGCGGCACGGTCGTGCTGCTGGGTGCCCTCACCATCCACAACGTGATCCCCGGCGTCCGGCTGTTTTCCACCCAGCCCGACCTGGTCACCCTGATCTTCGTGCTGTTGCTGCTCGCCAACATCTTCATGCTGATGATCGGCGCCTTCGGGGCCAACGTCTTCAGCCGCATGCTGAAAATCCCCACCACGCTGTTGATGCCGCTCGTCTTCATGATGTCGGTGGTCGGTGCCTACGCCATCCGGTCGAACCCGGTCGATATTATCGTGATCGCCGTCTTTGGGCTGATCGGCTTCCTGTTGAGGATGAACAAGTTCCCGCCGGCGCCGATCATCATCGGCTTCGTGCTCGGCGTGCCGCTGGAGATGTCGTTCCGCCAGGGCCTCATCCTGACCGACATGAATGTGTTGCTGTTCTTCGAGAGCCCGATCGCATTGGTGCTGTTCATCATTACCGCGCTGATCGTGCTGGGGCAGTTCGGCGCGTTCAAAGCGCTGTCCCGTGCCGTCGGCCGTGGGAAGGGTTGAGCGTTGGAACGTATCGTCTTCCTCGATGCGGGCACGATCGGCCCCGGTGTGATGATACGGCCGCCGGCCTTCGACCATGACTGGCAGAGCCACCAGCAAACCGCGCCGGGCGAAACGGCCGGACGGCTTCGCGCGGCCACGATCGGGATCACCAACAAGGTCCGCATAGGCGCCGATGAACTGGCCGCGTCGCCTCGCCTGAGCCTTATCGCTGTGGCGGCCACCGGCTACGACGTCATCGATCTGGACGCCTGTCGGGCCCGCGGCGTGGCCGTGTCGAACATTCGTGGCTATGCTGTGAACACGGTACCGGAACACACCTTTGCCCTGATCACCGGCCTGCGGCGGAACCTGGTTGAGTATCGCGACCAGGTGCTTGACGGCGCGTGGCTGCGCGCGAACCAGTTCTGTTTCTTCAATCGCCCCATCTGGGACCTGTCCGGCTCGACGCTGGGCATCATCGGCGCCGGTGCCATCGGCCAGGCCGTCGGGCGGGTCGGCCGCGGCTTCGGCATGCAGGTCATCTATCACGACAAGTACGCCCCCCAAGCGCCGGAAACCGGACCCTTGGTCGACCTGTCGGACCTGCGGGACCGCGCCGATGTCGTGACGCTGCATTGCCCGCTGACCCCCGAAACCCGCAACATCATCGATGCGGATTTCCTCGCCGGCATGAAAAGAACCGCGATCTTGATCAACACCGCGCGCGGCGGACTGATCGACGAGCCGGCGCTGGATGCGGCGATCCGGAAAGGCGAAATCGCCGGCGCCGGCATCGACGTGACGGAAACCGAACCGCCCGGCCTCGACAGCGCGATCATGGACCTCGCCAAACTGCCGAACGTCATCCTGACGCCCCATGTCGCCTGGGCCAGCGTGGGTGCCATGCAGACGCTGGTCGATCAGCTCATCGATAACATCGAGGCCTTTGTGGCCGGCACCCCGACGAACCTTGTCACCTGACTAAAAGGGAGGAAAACCATGAAACGAACCATCGTCGCCCTGGCGGCCGTGGCCTTCGCCACCCCGGCACTGGCCCAATACCCCGAGCAATCGATCGAGGTGCTCGTGCCCTTCAACGCCGGTTCCGGACCCGATGCCAGCTTTCGCATGCTGCAGCCGGAGTTGGAGGAGATCCTTGGCCAGCCCATGGTCGTCCGCAATGTCGGCGGTGCCGGCGGCACGGTGGGCGCGGCCCAATTCGCGGCGCAGGACGCCGATGGCTACTACCTGGCCTTCATGCCGGTAGGCACCACGACGACGCAGCCGCATCTGCGGGACGTCACCTACGACGACACCTCGTTCGAGCCGATTTGCATGACCATCCAGGACCCGATGGCGGTCAGTGTCTCGCCGGACAGCGGCATCAGCTCGATGGACGAACTGATCGCCCGCGCGGGCGAGGGTACGGTGACCTCGGGCGGCCCGCCGCCCGGCTCGCTGCCGCACATCGCACAGGCCGCCGTGGCCGCCGCCTACGATGTGGACTTCCGCTATGTGCCGCATGAGGGCGGCTCCGCGGCCGCGCGATCGATCCTCGGCGGCCAGGTCGACGTGCTGGTCGACCCGGTGGGCTCGATCATCAATTACGGCCTGCAGCCGCTTGCCGTGCTGAACGACAGCCGGCTGGACGCCGCGCCCGACCTGCCGACGATCGACGAGGCCGGCGGCCCGCCGCTGCGCTACTCAATCTGGTTCGGCCTGTTCGCGCCGGCGGGGACGCCGGAGGAGATCCTGACCGCCCTCGATGAGGCCTGCCAGGCGGGCACCGCGACCGAGCGCTATCAGGCCACGGTCGAAAACTCCGGCCGCACGCCCCGCTTCATGGCGCGGGACGAGTTTTCGGACTTCTTCCGCCAGCAATATCAGGACAATGCGGAGCTGCTGTCCGCCGTGGGCCTGGCCCAGTGATTTCGGGGCGGCGGTCGGCCTGTTGCTGACCGCCGCCACCCTTCATGTCGCAGATCTTCATCAACCCGCCGACGCTGGGGACCATTGCCGCTGAGTATCAGTCCCGCCTCGACCGTCTCGGCATGCCTTGCGAAATCAATATGAGCGGCAAGGTGGTCTCCGACGAGACCTTGGCCCGACAGGCTGAAACGGCGACCGCCCTTGTCGCGGGTCTGGAGCGTATCGACGCGACGTTCCTGGCACGATCGAAGTCGCTGAAACTGATCGCGAAGTATGGCGTCGGTTACGACAATATCGACGTCGATGCAGCGCGGGCACGCGGCATCCGCATCACCCGCACCCTCGGCTCGAACTCCCAAGCGGTGGCCGATTGCGCGTTGTCCGCCATTCTTGCGCTCCTGCATCGCCTGCCCGAAAGGCACGCACGGACGCTTAACGGCGCATGGGATCGGCACTTTCATCCCGCGCTCGACGGCTTGACGATCGCGATCGTCGGATACGGGCGTATCGGGTCGCGCCTGGCGCGCCACGCCAAGCATTTCGGCTGGCGGGTTCTGGCCGTGGACCCTGCCAAGGCTTCCGTCGAAGAGCTGACCGACGCCGACGCGCTTCTGCCGCTCAAAGAAGCGCTGGCACGCGCTGACATCGTCTCGCTGCACTACCCCAGGCTCCACGACCGGGTTGACATCGGCGCGCGGGAAATCGCCCTCATGCGGCCGGGCGGCATCTTCGTCAACATGGCGCGTGGCGGGCTGGTGGACGAGAGCGCGCTGGCGGCGGCGCTTCGGTCGGGGCATTTAGGCGGCGTGGCGCTCGACGTCTTCGCCGAGGAGCCGTTCCGCGATTGCGATCCGTGGCGAGGGCTGTCAAACGCCATCCTGACGCCGCATATCGCCGGCTCCAGCGAGGCGGCGCTCAGGACCGGGTTTGAGATGTGTCTCGAGGCGATTGAATTCGCCTTCGGCCTTCGGTCCGAAGAGCCCAGAGCATCCTTCCTTTAGGACTTGATCGCCGCCATTTCCTCCAGCTTTTGGGCGACGACATCGGCATTGAAGCCGGGCGCCTTCGCGGCCGAGATCATGACCGCCTCGCGCCGGGCGATGAGATCGACGGCGGCCGGCAACGCTGCGGCTGCATCCGGCGGGATCACGATGGCGCCGTGCTGGTCGGCGTGGATCAGGTCGCCCGACGCGACCTCCATGCCGTGAACCCGGACGTTGACGCCCCAATCATGGGCATGGACCCAGGCGTGCGACGGCAAGACCATGCCGGCCAGGATCTGAAACCCCTGGGCCGCGTCCGGCAGGTCCCGCACCGAGCCGTTGGTGATGGCGCCCAGCGCGCCGAGGCCCTTATGCACATTGGTGAAGACCTCGCCCCAAAAGCTGCCCTTGCCGGTAACCTCGTCCAGGTCCTGCGCCACGACGATCGACGGTTTCGGGCCGCCCGCGTCGATGTAACGGAAGTAATCGGCGACGCGCTTGCGGAACACCGGCGGCTGGAACCCGTGCGGCACTTCGGAGCGGATGGCGACGGTGCGCGCATAGCCCACCATCGGCGGCAGGTCCGGGTGCAGGCAGAACAGCGGCCGCGTCGTATAGCCGAAGCCGCGCCGTTCGGGCGCGACGATCTCCATGGCATTGCAGATCGACGGCGTGTCGATTTCTCGAAGTTTTTCCAGCACGTCAGCGGAAATCTGTCCCGGCATCCATCCCTCCTGTGTTGTTGCGATTATTGAGATATCAACTTGTATGTCAATTGACCTTTGACTTACAATCGGCACCGTAAAACGCGACGGGGGACCGGGATGGCATTGCGGTACGAGTTTGGGCCGCGTGATGGGCGGCGCTACGAGACGGTCAACCCGGCACGGCCCGCCGAGACGATCGGCCGTTACGGCGTGTCTGGCTCTGACGATCTCGGTCGCATGCTCGCGATTGCCGAAAAGGCACAGACCGAATGGGCGGCGACGCCTGGGCTTGAGCGTGGCCAGCGGCTGGACGCCTTCCTCGACAAGGTCGTCGCGCGCGTCGACGAGATCGCCGAGTCCGTCACGCTGGAACAGGGCAAGATCCTGGCCGAGGCGCGCTTGGAAACCCTGAAGGGCGCGGCGGAGGGGCGCTTCATGGTCGGCGAGGCGGCCCGCATGGGCGCGACGCCGACCGGCACCGGCCGCGCGGGTTTCACCAACCTGATCCTTCGCCGGCCACGGGGCATCATCTTCTGCATTTCGCCCTGGAACTTTCCGGCGATGACACCGCTGAGGAAGCTTTGCCCCGCCATCGCCTTAGGCAACGCGGTGATCATGAAGCCGTCCCAGTTCACGCCGGCGGCCTCATACCTGCTGGCCGAAATCGCGGCCGAGTTCTTTCCAGACGGCCTGTTTCAAATCGCCATGATCGGCGGTCAGGCGGCCAGCGAGGTGATTGGAAAGGCTCCGATTCACGGGGTCAGCTTCACCGGCTCCGTCGACACCGGCCGCCTTGTCTATG
>JANQGH010000008.1 GCA_028277405.1 Alphaproteobacteria bacterium
GTTGCCGCGTTGAACGACGATGCGCGCCGCACGGAAGCGGCGGATCTGATCCGCGGACTGATCGAAAAGATCGTTCTCAATCCAGCCCGCACACACGACGGGCTGACGATCGATTTATTTGGCGATCTCGCCGGCATTCTCGGGATCGCCAGCGAACAACAAGGGCCGCTTGCGGCAAGCGGCCCTGAAGAACTTCAGCAGGTTAGGCTGGTTGCGGGGGCAGGATTTGCGCTTTGCGACATTTTCTCCGCCATGGGGCTTTCAAACCATCATCACCCGATGGGTCGATAAAATCCTGGGCCCGATACCCACTGAACAGCCTCTATTCGACGTTCCACATTCCGCAGAAAGATCAATGGTGTAAAGCTGTGTAAGGGCGGCAAGAACGCGGAGCCGTTCGTAACTGCCAAGGCGGCGGTCACCGAACGCCGGATCGTTACGCTGGAAACGCTGCGCCCGCATGCCGCCAAGATCCCGAATATCTGCCAGCATTTCGGCATGCCCTCCGTCAACCTTGAAGACTTCATGCAGGAAGAAGGCTGGCGGTTTTAGAGGCACCGGCCGCATTTTCTATCATTGGAGTTGTCGGGATGCGGGCTTTGGCCACCGCCATCGCCACGCCTGCGCTTGCCATCCTCCGCAGCCGCCTTCGAGAAATCGCGGTGCAGCTTCGGCGGGTCCTGCCGCGGGTCCGGCGGCGTTGCGGTCGTACGCAATTGCTGCGAGAGATTTGAGCCATAGCGGTTCATTGCCTTGTGCGGCGCAGAGGGACGGCCTGGCGGTTTATGGCCGAGATGCATGGACGGCATATGCTCATAGCCGCGGCGGCCCTGCGTCCGACGCTCGTTCTGGAAAGCGCGCTCCAGCGATTGCAGTTCGCGCTTTTCGGTCTGCTCATTGGCCCGGCGCTTGCGTTCAAGCTCCAGCATTTGCGGCGTGCCTGACAACGCTCACAGCGACACAGCGAGCGGGACGACATCCAAATGCATAGAAAACAGGCGGACGATTTCCCAGAGATCACGCTTGTCGTTCGATCACTCGAGTCGCCGCGCTGGCGTCTGATCGAAACAGCCCACTGAATTGCGAAGGCGATGATGACGTGATGACGAACCGGTTGAGCCAGGACAATCTGGAGCGTTTGCGGCGCCACGAGCACGCGAAATCGATAAGGATGTATTGAGATCGCATTGACCTGACCGTCACCGCTGGCCTAGTTGTATGGCTTTCTCGCGTCGCTCTATGTTCGCGTTTTCCGACTTGGGCAGGCTTCGTCGTGCCTGGGCTTGTCTCCGAGGTCGGCGCGCGCCCGCTCGGACCCGGCAGCGCCGATACCCTGCGCCTGGCCGGTCCAGATCGCGTCCACCTCAGCGGCACGGGCGAGCGGATACCTGTTGCGGAACAGTCGCATGGAACCCTCGTGCAGGTCCGTGTTGGGACTGGCAATCGCATCTTCCACCACGACGACATAGTAATCGTGATAGGAGGCCGCGCGAATGGTCGATTCCACGCAGCCCTCCGTCGTCGCGCCAAGGATGACAGTCGACTTGATTCCGCGGGCGCGCAGCAACAGGTCGAGCGCGGTTCCGTGAAAGGCATCGGGCCGGAATTTCTCGATCACCCAATCATTTCCGGCCGGCACCAGGCCGTCGACAAGCCGCCATCCCCAACTGCCGCGCAAGGTGTATTCGCTCGATTTGCCGTCACGCGTCTTGAAGCGCAGCCAGGATGGGGAATCGCTTTGATTGTGCGGCAGGGTCGCCTGCTGGATGAACGCGACCGGAACGCCGACCCGCTGGGCGGCGGCGACCAGCGACACCATCGTGCCGAGCCGGTCCAGGATCATCTCCATCGGTTTGCCGTGGTGCGCGAAATGTCCGTCGCCATGACAGAAATCGTTCTGTACGTCGACACAGATCAGAGATGTATGGCGGATGTCGATCATTTCCGCCAACGTATCGAGAACGTCTATTCCGTTTATCTGGCGCATCGGCCGCTTCTATCCCCTTTTTCGACGGTAGCTATGCATTTTCCTTGTTCAGGAGCATGCGGTGAGAAAAGCGCTCAGCGGGATGGATGTTGATGGTGACCTCCAGCAGTTCCCGCCCGGCGCCGAAGAAGCGACGCAGAATGAACAGGCCGGGTGATCCGGCCGGCACGTCAAGGACCGCCGCCACGTCGGGATCAATGGCCACCGCGCGGATTTCCTGGTCGATGCTGTTGATCTGCTGATCGAAACGC
>JANQGH010000011.1 GCA_028277405.1 Alphaproteobacteria bacterium
CGATGGTTCGGCCCGCACCCCGCCACCGCACGCCATGAATGGCGTGGCGTGCGGTGGCTCCACTCTCCAGTGGAAGCCGCATCAATCAATAGACAAGCAGGGAGGTACCGGTATATGGCTTCGGCAGATGCCGCTGCAACGTCGTATCTGTGGGAAGCGACCTATCCCGACGGGATTGACTGGCGGGCGCCCATCGACCGCTACCCGCTGCATCAGGTGATGGACGAGGCGGCGGCACAGTTCGCCGACCGGCCCTGCGCGGACTTCATGGACAAGGTCTGGACCTATGGCCAGATCGGCGAACTGGTCGATCGGTTCGCCGCAGGCTTGCAATCGCTGAGTGTGGCCAAGGGCGATCGTGTCGGGCTGTTTCTGCCGAATTGCCCCTATTATACAATTGCCTATTTTGCGATCTTAAAGTGTGGCGGAACCGTTGTGAACTTCAACCCGCTCTACGCCGAGCGGGAGGTGCGCCACCAGATCGACGATTCCGGCATCGCACTGATGGTGACGCTGGATCTGAAGGTTTTGCATGACAAGCTGCTGCCCGTTCTTGGATCGACATCGCTGAAGCGCTTGATCGTCTGCCCGATGGCCAAGCTGCTGCCCTGGCCGAAGAACTGGCTGTTTCCGATCGCCAAGAAAAAGGACATCGCGGCGATCCCCAGGGACGAGAGCCACGTGACGTTCGCCGATATGACCTCCCACGGCGCGAAGCCTAGTCCCGTCGAGGTCGGCGTCGATGACCTGGCGGTCTTGCAATACACGGGCGGCACGACCGGGGTGCCGAAAGGGGCCATGCTGAGCCACGGCAACCTTTCCGCCAATGTCAGCCAGTGCAAGCTCTGGTTCCAAGGCGCCAAGCCGGGTCGGGAAGTGATGCTGGGCGTGCTGCCCTTCTTCCACGTCTTTGCCATGACGGTGGTCATGAACATGGCGGTGCGCATGGGGGCGTCGATCATCATGCTGCCCCGGTTCGAATTGCCGGCCCTGATCAAGGCCATCGATCGAAAGAAGCCGACGCTGTTTCCCGCGGTGCCGACCATCTACACGGCCATCAATCATTATCACGGCCTGGACAAGGTCGACCTGTCCAGCCTTGCCATGTGCTTTTCGGGCGGCGCTCCGTTGCCGATGGAGGTCAAGCAGCAATTCGAGGAATTGACGGGGTGCTCCCTGGTCGAGGGTTACGGTCTTTCCGAAACCGCCCCTGTGACCAACGGCAATCCGTTGTTCGGCGTCAACAAGGCGGGGTCGATCGGCCCGCCGGTGCCCGGTACGGTCATCAAGATCATCAGTCTGGAAGACCGCGAGACCGAAATGCCGCAAGGCGAGCGGGGCGAGGTCTGCATTTCCGGCCCGCAGGTCATGTCCGGTTACTGGAACAATGAGGAGGAGACCGAGCACGCCCTGGTGGACGGCCTGCTGCACACGGGCGATGTCGGCTATCTGGATGAGGACGGCTACGTCTTCATCGTCGACCGCATCAAGGATCTGATCGTCTGCAGCGGCTTCAACGTCTATCCGCGCAATGTGGAGGAGGCGATCTACGAGCACGGCGCGATCCAGGAATGCATCGTCGCCGGCGTGCCGGACGAATATCGCGGCCAGACCGTGAAGGCCTACATTCGGCTTAAGGACGGCACCAGCCTTAACAAGGCGGACTTGCTGGCGTTTCTGAAAGACAAGCTGTCGCCGATCGAAATGCCGAAACATGTCGAGTTTCGAAAACAACCGCTGCCCAAGACCCTCATCGGCAAGCTGGATCGCAAGGCGATCGTTGAGGAGGAGATGCGGGCTGCGGCCGGTCAGGGCTGAGGGCAGCGATAGGCGTCAAGCTCCCGACCCGTGTCGGACCAGCGCAAGCGCAGGCGATCGCCTTCGAAGGCCAGGATTTCGGCCTCGACCACGATACCGGTTTCAAGCGGCTTCTCCTGCCCTGGGTCATATTCGTCCAGGGTGAATTCCAGCCATGTGCCCGTCAGCCGCCAAGTGCCGTTAAAGGGCTCGTCGAGCCAGGCGCTGCCGTCCGCCGCAAGGCCCATGCCATAGCTTGAGCCACAGACCGGCGTTTCGAATTGCCAAACCCCTACGACGCTATCGGCGGACAGGGTTGACGGTGGCTCGGCCAAACCATGGTTGCCGATCAGCAGGGTACCGGCCGCTGCGGCCAGATAAGTCCTTCGGCGCATCGCATCAGCCAAAAATTGACAACCGCTTGCCACGATTATGACGGGAAGGCGATCGATGGTTGCAATGAATTTGTGGGGCGGTTTCTTGCGATCTGCAGGTCCGGCCTTACGTTTACGTAAACGTGAGTATGTGAGCTGTTGGCATGCTGAGACATCAGACGGGAGACGTCGGCGCAAATCGTGAGCGGCGTCAGACCTTTTCGATCGGAGAGTTGGCGCGGGAGCTTGAGCTGACGCCGCGCACGATCCGGTTTTACGAGGATGAGGGCCTGCTGGCGCCCAAACGCAAGGGCCATGCCCGGATCTACACAAGGCGCGACAGGGCGCGTCTGATGCTGATTTGCCGGGGCAAGCGCCTGGGCTTCAGCCTCGCCGACATCCGCCGGTTTTTGGAACTCTACGACGTCGACAGCTCGCAAACCGAACAGATGCGCTATTGCCTGACCGCCGCGCGCGATAGGATCAGCGTGTTGGAACATCAGCGCCGAGACATCGACCAAACCTTGGACGAACTGCGGGAAATCGAAAGTGCGATCAAGGCCCATTTGAACGCCCGGAGCGCCGACGCCACTTAAACGCAAACAGGGGCCGACGGACAGGAACCGTAATCCGGTCGCCCGACGAGCCTTACACCAGGAGATCCAGCCCATGAACAAGAACGTCGTCATCGCCGGCTACGCGCGATCGCCCTTTCAGTTCGCCAAGAAGGGGGATTTGATCAAGGTCCGACCCGACGATCTGGTGGCGGCGGCCGTTAAGGGCTTGGTCGAACGTTCAGGTGTAAATCCCCAAGATATTGAGGATTTGATCCTGGGCTGTGCCTTCCCCGAAGGCGAGCAGGGGCTGAACATGGCCCGTCTGGTGGTCATGCTGGCCGGCCTACCGCGCAGCGTCGGTGGCACGACGGTCAACCGGTTCTGCGGCTCGTCGATGCAGGCGATCCACATGGCGGCCGGCGCGATCCAGCTCGGCGCCGGCGACGTGTTCGTCTGCGCCGGCGTGGAGAGCATGACGCGGGTGCCCATGATGGGCTTCAACCCGCTGCCCAACCCGGCGCTGGCCGAGGCTGAGGCGGGCGCCTACATGCCCATGGGCACGACCGCGGAGAACCTGGCGCGCAAGTACCAGATCACCCGCAAGGCCCAGGAGGAGTTCGCGGTCGAAAGCCACCGCAAGGCGGCCGCCGCCCAAGAGGCCGGCAAGCTCGACGCCGAGATCGTACCGATCGAGACTCCTGGTGGTTCGGTCGACAAGGATGGCTGCATCCGACCCGACACCTCGCTGGAGGCCTTGGCCGAACTGAGACCTGCCTTTGACGAGGAGGGCACCGTGACCGCCGGAACCTCGTCGCCGTTGACCGACGGTGCGTCGGCCACGCTGGTGGCGTCCGAGGACTACGCCAAGGCCAACGGCCTGACGATCATGGCCCGGCTGAAATCGGTCGCGATCGCCGGCTGCGACCCAACGATCATGGGCATCGGCCCTGTGGGCGCGACCCGCAAGGCGCTGAAGCGGGCCGGCGTTGAGCTGTCCGACATCGACATCATCGAATCGAACGAAGCGTTCGCGGTGCAGACCATGTCAGTGGCGCAGGAACTCGGCATGGACTTGTCCAAGGTGAACCTGGATGGCGGCGCGATCGCTCTGGGCCATCCGTTGGGCGCGACCGGGGCACGGATCACCGGCAAGGCCGCCGCTCTGCTTCAGCGCGAGGGCAAGGAACTGGCGCTGTCGACCCAATGCATCGGCGGCGGCCAGGGCATCGCGACCATTCTTGAAGCCGCCTGATCGGGCGCAGGAGACGGCTGATATGGAGATCAAGAAGGCCGCCGTGATCGGCGCCGGCGTCATGGGCAGCGGCATCGCGGCACACATCGCCAATGCCGGCATTCCGGTTACGCTGCTGGACATCGTGCCGGAGGGCGCTAAGGACCGTTACGCGATCGCCAAGGGTGCGCTGGCGCGCATGGCCAAGGCGGACCCGGCGCCGTTCATGAGCCGGGCAGCGCAGAAGCTGGTGACGCCGGGCAATGTCGAGGATCATCTGGAAACGCTTGGCGACTGCGATTGGATCGTCGAGGCGGTGATAGAGAATCCCAAGATCAAGCACGAGCTCTACGCAAGGCTGGAGACGATTACCAAGCCCGACGCCGTCGTGTCGTCCAACACCTCAACGATTCCCTTGTCGATCCTGACGGAGGGGCGATCGCAGGCCTTCAAATCCTCCTTCATGGTCACCCATTTCTTCAACCCGCCGCGCTATATGCGGTTGCTTGAAGTCGTCGCCGGTCCCGATACGGACGCCGCCAAGCTGGCGGCGATCCGCAGCTTCGCCGACATACGGCTGGGCAAGGGCGTCGTCGACGCCAAGGACACCCCGGGCTTCATCGCCAACCGCATCGGCACCTACTGGATCCAGGCGGGGCTCAACGAGGCCTTCGATCTCGGCCTTTCGGTCGAAGAGGCCGACGCCATCGCCAGCCGGCCCATGGGCGTGCCCAAGACCGGAATCTTCGGCCTGATGGATCTGGTCGGCATCGACCTGATGCCCCACATCGCCAAGTCGCTGCTGGCGACCCTGCCGGAGAAGGATGCCTACCGCGATATCTTCCGGGTCGAGCCGTTCATCGAGAGGATGATCGCGGACGGCTATATCGGCCGTAAGGGCAAGGGTGGCTTTTACCGGCTCAACCGCGAGGGCGGCGGCCGGGTGAAGGAGTCGGTCAATCTCAAGACCGGCGAATGGGCGACGTCTGAGAAGATCAAGGTCGAGGCCGCTGAGGCCGGGCGTCAAGGCCTGCGCGCCGTCGTCGACCATGACAGCAAGCCCGGGCAATACGCCTGGCGCATGCTGTCCCAGACCTTGAGCTATGCGGCCTCGCTGGTGCCCGAGATCGCCGACAGCATCGTCGATGTCGACGAGGCCATGAAGCTTGGCTATGCCTGGAAGTACGGGCCCTTCGAGCTGATCGATCAGCTCGGCGTCGACTATTTTGCCGATCGGCTAATGGCAGAGGGTCGCCCCGTGCCGGACCTATTGGAAAGGGCGCGGGGCCGCAGCTTCTATCGGGTCGAGGCCGGCGCCCTGCAGTATCTGGGCGTCGATGGCACCTATGCCGATGTCGTGCGCCCCGACGGCGTCTTGCTGCTGGCCGACATCAAGCGCCGCTCGGACCCGCTGCTGAAAAACGGTTCGGCCGCGCTTTGGGACATTGGCAACGGTGTCACCTGTTTTGAGTTCACGGCCAAGATGAACACGCTGGACGACCAGGTGATGTCCCTGCTGGCCCAGGCGCTGGATCTCACCGGCCGGTCCTACAAGGCCATGGTGGTTTACAACGAGGGCACCAATTTCTCGGTCGGCGCCAATCTGGGCCTGGCCATGTTCGCCGCCAACATCGCGCTGTGGGCCCAGGTCGAGGCGACGGTCAAGGGCGGGCAGGACACTTACAAGGCGCTGAAATACGCCCCGTTCCCGGTTGTCTCGGCGCCGTCGGGCATGGCGCTGGGCGGCGGCTGTGAGATCCTGTTGCATTCCGACGCGGTCCAGGCCCATGCGGAGACCTATTGCGGCCTGGTCGAGGTCGGCGTCGGCGTCATTCCGGCCTGGGGCGGCAGCAAGGAGATGCTGCTGCGCGCTTTCGCCAACAAGCGCCGGCCGGGCGGCCCGATGCCGCCGGTAGCGCAGGTGTTCGAGACCATCGGCCTGGCGAAGGTCGCCAAGTCGGCCCAGCAGGCCAAGGACCTGCTCTATCTGAGGCCCGACGATGGCGTGACCATGAATCGCGACCGGCTGCTGGCCGATGCCAAGGCGCGCGCGCTGGCCATGGTCGAGGCCGGCTATCAGCCACCTGCGCCGCCGGAAGAGATCAGACTACCCGGCCCGTCGGCACGCACGGGCTTCAACCTGGCGGTGAAGGATCTGGCGGCCCAGGGCAAGGCGACGCCGCATGACATCGTCGTCTCCGACGCGTTGGCCGAGGTGCTGTCCGGCGGCGCGCATGACATCACCGAGCCGCTGGGCGAGGACGACCTCCTCACCCTGGAGCGACAGGCCTTCATGGACCTGATCAAGACCTCCGGCACGCTGGACCGGATCGAGCATATGCTCGAAACCGGCAAGCCCCTGCGCAACTGAGAGCCGCGAAATGCCCCAGTTCAAAGCCCCGGTCGATGACGTCCGGTTTCTGCTGCACGAGGTGCTGGACGCCCAGCAGCTCACTGCTTTGCCCGGCTATGAAGAAGCGACCCCGGATCTGGTCGATGCGATCCTGGACGAGGCCGCGAAGCTGAGCGAGAACGCGCTGTTCCCGCTGAACCAGTCCGGCGACCAGGAAGGCTGCAGGTTCGAAAACGGAGTCGTGCGCACGCCGGCCGGCTTTAAGGAGGTCTACGAGACCTTCGTCGCCGGCGGTTGGACCAGCCTGGCCGGCGATCCGGCCTATGGCGGGCAGGGGCTGCCCAAGCTGCTGGAATTCGTGATGACCGAGATGTTCTCGGCGGCGAACCTGTCCTTCTCGATCTATCCCGGCCTCAGCCACGGCGCCTACAATGCGCTGGAGGCGTTTGGCACCGAAACCCAGAAGTCGATCTATCTGCCCAAGCTGCTCGACGGCTCCTGGTCCGGCACCATGTGTCTGACGGAGCCCCATTGCGGCACGGATCTGGGCCTGATCCGCACCAAGGCGGTTCCGGGCGAGATCGACGCGGTGACGGGGGAGCAATCGTACAAGCTCACCGGCACCAAGATCTTCATCTCCGCCGGCGAGCACGACCTGACCGACAACATCGTCCATCTGGTGCTGGCCAAGCTGCCCGATGCGCCGGAGGGCGTGCGCGGCATCAGCCTGTTCGTGGTGCCGAAGTTCAAGCCGAAGGCGGAGAACGGGTCGTGGCAGGCGGGTCCGCGCAACGGCATCGCCTGCGGCTCGATCGAGCACAAGATGGGCATCAAGGCTTCATCGACCTGCGTCATGAATCTGGACGAAGCCGAAGGCTATCTGGTGGGCGCGCCGCATAAGGGCATGCGGGCCATGTTCGTGATGATGAATGCCGCCCGCCTGGCCGTCGGCCTGCAGGGGCTGGGCGTGGCCGAGGTCAGCTACCAAAACGCGCTGGCCTATGCCAAGGATCGGCTGCAGGGCCGGGCGCTGTCCGGTGCCGCGAATCCTGACAAGCCGGCCGACCCGATCATCGTGCACCCGGACGTGCGCAAGAACCTGCTGACCATGAAGGCGTTCACCGAGGGCGCCCGGGCGCTGGCTTTTTGGATCGGCCTCACCATCGATCACCAGACCAACAACCCCGATCCCAAGGCGCGGCAGGAGGCCGACGACCTGGTCCAGTTGATGACGCCGATCATCAAGGCCAACCTGACAGATATGGGCTACGAGTCGGCCAATCTGGGCATGCAGGTGCTGGGCGGCCACGGCTACATCCAGGAATGGGGCCTGGAGCAATATGTCCGCGACGCCCGCATCACCCAGATCTATGAAGGTGCCAACGGCATTCAGGCGCTGGACCTGGTCGGCCGCAAGATGCCGGCCCATATGGGCCGCTACCTGCGCCGCTTTTTCCATCCGGTCGCCGAGTTCCTGGAGCAGAACCGCAACGATCCGACGATGGCCGACTTCATCCGGCCGCTGTCCAAGTCTTTCGAGCAGCTGCAGATGATCACGGGCCTGGTCGCCCAGCGCGGTCTGAAGGACCCGGTGGAGGCGGGTGCCGCTTCGTCCGACTATCTCAGAATGTTCGGCCTGGTGGCGCTGGGCTATATGTGGGCGCGGATGGCCAAGATCGCTGGCCAGCAGCTACCCCAGGCCAACGGACATGCCGATTTCTACGACGCCAAGCTCAAAACCGCCCGCTTCTTCATGAAGCGCATCCTGCCGCAGACGGCCGCGCTCGCACTTGCCATCAAAGGCGGTGCGGAGCCGTTGATGGCGATGGACGTGGAGCAGTTCTGAGAAACCGGCGCGCTAAACGCCATTGGCTTGCCAGTGCCCGGAATGCTCTCAGTAAACTGGAACTCCTCCCTGTATCCTAAGCATCCGGCCATTGGCGAGCACCATGCATGACGAAGGCGATTTCAACTTGGTCCGGGGTCACGCGATAGGCGACAATGTACGCCGTACCAGCGATCACCAGTTCGCGCGTTCCTGGAAGTTGGCCCCTTCGACCGATCAACGGATTGCGGCCCAGTAGAGTGTTGGTCGTCTCATAGACTTTTCGAACGAGTCGATGGGCTGCGGTGGGATTGTCTTGCCCGATATGGTCCTGGATGGCCTCAAGCTCGGCGAGCGCCCTTGGTGTCCAGGAAACCCTCACCTAGCTTGTGCGGTATTTGTTCAGTACGCGCTCAATCTCTTCAGGGCTGGCAAACTCGCCTCGGTCCGCCTGGGCCAACCCCTCCTCGATGCCGGCTATCCACCTTTCTTGCCACTCCAATGACCGGCCTTCTTCGAGCGCCTGGCGGATGATCTCGGCGGGGCTCATGGCTGTTTTCGCCGATAGGGCCTCGACCCTGTCTTTTAGATCCGTGGGTATGGCAACAGTCGATTCCATCATTCTTATCTGCCTGAAAATGGTGCGCTTTTCAATGTCGGAGGCCTAGGTTCCGAAGCCAATTCACTTTCTCCAATCCGCTTTCGGCCCCTCCAAAACTCCTGCGCCCAGTAAGGCCGCGGCGCCACAAGGAACGTGTGCTAAGTCGATCGCCGCAGCGTGGCGGTCATGACGCCCGCGCCGATCAGGATGCTGCCGCTCAGCCGTTCGGCCCAGCGCAGGATCGCGGGACGGCGCATTGCACGGCGCATGGCGTCGGCGGCGAAGACGTAAAGCACGGCGTTGGCGATCGCCAAGACCACGAAGGTGCTTGCCAGGATGGCCATCTGGGGTCCGATAGGCGCGGCGACCGACATGAACTGCGGCAGGAAGGCGATGAAGAACGCGATGCTTTTCGGGTTCAGAACCGTGACGATGAAGCTTTGTCGGATCAGCATTCGGTTGGGCGGGGGTGGCCTGCTATCGCCATCCACCGCCATCGCCTGGGGCCGCGAGCGCCATTTCTGAATGCCGAGATAGATCAGGTAAGCCGCACCCACCCATTTCAATGCCGTGAACAGGGTCGCCGATGTCGCTACGATGGCGCCCAGCCCGATCAGCGACAGCGTCACGGCGACAAGATCGCCCAGCCCAACGCCGATGACGCTGGCCAGCGCCGCACGCCTTCCATGGCTGAGCGTGGTGCTGATCACAAGCAGAATGGTCGGGCCGGGGATCAGCAGCACGATCGCCGAAGCGAAGGCGAATGACAGCCAAGTCTCAAGGCTCATGGTGGACATTTCCGGGTCAGTGCGCGTCGGCCTACAGCCGAGGATTGGACCAGCAATCCCTATCTGAGAGCCCTGGTCAAGGTCGATGCGGGTGCTGAACTGACCTATTCAGAATTGAACCTCGGCCACCGATTAGGGCCTCAGGCGGCTATGCCGGTGGCCGATAGTGCATACCTATTGCTTTGATAGGCTGAAAGAATTTGAGCGTTTTGACAGGGCTGGCCATATGCGATTCATCTGGCGAAATAATACTTGGCGCGTTGCTGGCCATCGCCAGAGGCTCCGCAAAAAGAAAGTGGGGCCTGGAATAAAAACAGGTAGCTGATATTGAGTGTGTATAGTCTGTTCGTAACATAAATGTTCCCGGCAGCGCGTCATATTTTGGGTCTCGAAATTGCTCATTTGATCGATATCTATTTTGAGAAGGCTCGCGTTTCGTTGCAGTACAAGAGTGCATTTGATTTGGAGGCGATGTGGCGGCAAGAGCTGTTGCGTCAGGACGTAGGTCTGATTCCTCATTGGCTTGAGCCGTCACTTCAGCATGCCGAGCGCCTATCTGACGGCGCAGTTTCAGGAGCCCGTCGGGCAGCGAAGCTCAGGCCTTAGGCTTGTTCTCCAGTGCGGCCAGCCGCCGCTCATACTCGGCCTTGGAGATCAAACCGCGATCTCGCATGACCTTCAGGGCAAAGATCGCCTTATCGGTGTCGACAACACCCTCGGTTCCGCTTTCTGCGTCCACGGCGGCGCCCGCTATCGCCGGCCGATCCTTGCGCTCCTGCGACACGGCTGCCCTTTCGTTTTGCGTGCTTGAAGCCTACCTATAGCCAAGCAACCATACTGCGCGGCTGTTCCATGCCCAAAACCCGATTGTATCGCGTCCTGATTGGGGTGCTGGCCGGCACCCTCATCGTGCTTGCCGTGATTGGCTACGATGTTTGGACCGCGATCCAGGCCGAAGAGCAGCAGGCCGGCCCGCTGGCGGCGCGCAACACGGGCGTGGGCGGACCCTTCGTCTTGATCGACCAAGACGGCCAGCCGGTCACCGATCGGGACTTCGCCGACCAATACATGCTGATCTATTTCGGCTTCACCTATTGCCCGGACATCTGTCCGACCGAACTGGCGGTGATGGCGTCGGCGGTCGAACAACTGGCGGCACCACAAGATGTCGCGCCCATCTTCATCACCGTTGATCCGCAACGTGACACGCCGGCGGCGATGGCCGACTACGTCTCGCTGTTTCACCCCCGAATGGTCGGCCTGACGGGATCGGAAGCTCAGATCGCCGAGGCGGCAAGGGCCTATCGCGTCTTCTACCAGCGTGTCGAGTCGGCCGAGTTCGAAGAATACTTGATGGACCATTCATCTTTCGTCTATCTGGTCGATCCCGAGGGCGTCACGCGCCTTGTCTTTCCTTATGGCACCGGCGCCGAAGCCATGGCCGCGCAGATCGAAGAGATAATGCTGGAAGACCGATCACCGGCCGGAACCGCCCTCTAATCAGCGGCTGGCCATTTGCAGACCGTCGATTTTCTGGTGGTGGGCGCCGGTATGGCCGGCGCCTCGGTCGGTGCGGCACTGGCGGCCGAGGCCTCGGTATTGGTTGTCGAGCGCGAGGCGCAGCCCGGGTATCATTCGACGGGCCGGTCTGCAGCGGTCTTTTCCGAAACCTACGGTCCGGCGCAAGTGCAGGCGCTGAGCCGTGCCAGCCGGTCCTTTTTCGAGCATCCACCGGACGGCTTTTGCGACCATCCGATCCTGACCGATCGCGGCCTGATCATGCTGGCGCGCGAAGGCCAGTCGGACAGCCTGGATCGGTTTCTTGACGAGAACCGGGGGACCGCGCGCCGCCTGTCAGCCGACGAGGTGCTCCGGATCGTGCCGATCGTGCGGCCGGACGGGTTGCTGGGCGGAGCGTCCGAGCCCGACTGTCGCGACATCGATGTCGCGGGCCTGCACCAGGGCTATCTGCGGCTGCTGCGCCGTCGTGGTGGCCGGCTGGTTTCCGATACCGCCCTGCCGTCGATCGTGCGCGAAGGGGGAGGATGGCGCGTTGAGCTTGCCGGTGAAACGTTCGCGGGCGGCGCCATCGTGAATGCCGCTGGCGCGTGGGGCGATGAGATTGCCCGGCAATGCGGCGTGCGGCCGCTAGGCTTGACACCGAAGCGCCGAACGGCGCTGACGGTCGATGCGCCAACGGGCCTGGATGTCTCGGCCTGGCCGGTGGTCGTGGACATCGATGAACGGTTCTATTTCAAACCCGAAGCCGGGCATCTGCTCTTATCGCCGGCCGACGCGACGCCATCGCCGGCGGTGGACGCCCAGGCGGAGGAGATTGACGTCGCCACCGCCATCGACCGCGTTCAAAAGGTCGCGGATGTCCCGGTCAGCCGTATCAGGCATCGGTGGGCCGGCCTGCGTACGTTTGCGCCTGATGGCGTGCCGGTCGCCGGCTGGGATGGCGATATCGAGGGCTTCTTTTGGCTGGTCGGCCAAGGCGGCTATGGGATCCAGACCGCCGCCGCATTGGCGGAATGCGCCGCCGCGCTGGCGATGGGCGCGGAAATATCGCAGGATATCGCAGACCAGGGTGTCGACGCGTCGCGCCTGTCGCCCAGCCGCTTTAGGAAAGGATAATCCGATGAAGAGCTTTCGCATCCGTGCGCGTCACATGGCGGCCGCCGGCGCGCTTGCTTGCGTGGTCGTGGTCGGTGCCTGCCAGTCGGGTGGGCCCTTTGGCGCTTTCGACAATACGCGCGGCAACGAGGCGTTGGCGGCGCGCACCACCCTGCCGGGGATCAGTGAAGGCCAGTTGCTGGCCTGCGCCGGGGTGCCGAACCGAAGCCGCGAGTCGGGCGGCATCACCTATTACACCTATGAGAACGGAAGCATCGTCGACTCCCGGCCGACCAGCAGCGGCGGCCTCAGTGTCGGTGTCGGTTCCGGTGTCGTGACCAACAACACGCGCGCCAGCCTGGGCGTCGGCGTCCCCTTAGGCCGCGAGCTCAGTTCGAACTATTGCGAGGCGACCTTCCAACTGGTCGGCGGCATCGTGCGGCAGTTGAACTACAGCACGCCGACCAGCGGCACGGCTGCCAGCTATAACTCGTGCTTCGACATCGTCTCGGCCTGCGTCAACGCACCGCCGGCGCCGGTGCTGTAGGCCCGCGACCCATGCGGCCGCTGGCCCGCGGCGCTTGCGCCGCGCTTGTCGCGGTCGGCTTGCTCGGCTGCCAGTCGACTGCCGAAGTGGAGTCGCCGCGCTTGGCCGAGCAGCTGTTCGGCCTGCCTGAGACCGACTTGCTGGCCTGCGCCGGTGTGCCCGAGCGGCAGATGGAGGTGGGTGGCATCGGCTTCTTCACCTACACCAGCGCCTACGTCTATCAGACCGCGCCCGCCTATTATCCAGGCTATTATCGCGGCTTCGGCTATGATCCTTTCTGGCCGTCGACCAGTCGCCTGGTGACCTACCAGTGCGAGGCGACGGCGGAGGTTTTCCAAGGCTCGGTTCGACGGGTGAGCTTCAACACGCCGACGGGTTCAGGCGGCAACTGGCGGCAATGCCAGGCGATCTTCCGGAATTGCCTGACGGCCCAGCCTGGCGGCTAGTCAGCGACCAGGGCCGGTGCGGCCATTGCCGTGGACACATGGGCCCCATGGCAGACCCGCGCTTGATGTTTGGCGCGTCGACCGCTATGTCGCGGGTGAGGGTGTCCGGCCCGGTCCTCGGGTCGGTCTGCGGTGATCGGAGGGAACGCGATGAAGGTTCTGGTGCCCGTCAAGCGGGTGGTCGACTACAACGTCAAGGTTCGGGTCAAGGCCGACGGGTCTGGGGTCGATCTGACCAATGTGAAAATGTCGATGAACCCGTTCGACGAAATCGCGGTTGAGGAAGCCATCCGGCTGAAAGAGGCGGGCACGGTCGAAGAGATCGTCGCCGTTTCCATCGGTGTGCAACAGTCCCAGGAAACCATCCGTACAGCGCTGGCCATGGGGGCCGATCGCGGCATCTTGGTGAAGAGTGAGGCGACGGTTGAGCCGTTGGCCGTGGCCAAGATCCTGAAGGCGCTGGTTGAGCAAGAACAGCCTCAACTTGTGATGCTGGGCAAGCAGGCGATCGACGATGACAGCAACCAGACCGGCCAGATGCTGGCGGCGCTGCTCAACTGGCCGCAAGGCACCTTTGCCTCGAAGGTGTCCGTTGGCGACGGGACGGTTGATGTCACGCGTGAGGTCGATGGCGGGCTTGAGACCGTTGCGCTCGACCTGCCGGCGGTGATCACGGTGGATCTGCGTTTGAACGAGCCGCGCTATGCCTCTCTGCCCAACATCATGAAGGCCAAGCGCAAGCCGATCGACGAAAAGACACCCGAAGAGCTTGGTATCGAGGTCGCGCCCAGGCTGGAGGTGCTGTCGGTCGTCGAGCCGGCGAAGCGGCAAGGCGGCATTACCGTGCCCGACGTGGCCACCCTGGTCGACAAGCTGAAAAACGAAGCCAAGGTCATCTAACCCGCCCGGCGGACGAGGAGCGAGAGATATGAGTATTCTGGTGGTCGCCGAGCATGACAATGCGGCGCTCAGCCCGTCGACCCTTCACACGGTCACGGCCGCACAGGCGATCGGTGGCGACGTCCACATGCTGGTTGCAGGCGCGAACTGTGCTTCCGTGGCCGAGGCGGCGGCGAAGATCGATGGCGTGGCCAAGGTTCTGGTCGCCGACACGACGGCCCTGGAACATCAGTTGGCCGAGGATCTGGCGCCGTTGGTCGTCGGTCTGGCCGATGGCTACGATCACTTGCTGGCGCCGGCAACGACGTACGGCAAGAACCTGATGCCGCGTGTCGCCGCGTTGCTTGATGTCCAGCAGATTTCCGACATCACGTCGGTCGAGGCGCCCGACACCTTCGTACGGCCGATCTATGCCGGCAACGCCCTGGCGACCGTGAAGTCGTCCGATGCGAAGAAGGTGATCACCGTGCGTGGCACCGCGTTTGAAGCCGCCGCCGCGGAAGGCGGCAGCGCGTCCGTCGAGCCGGTTGACGGCGGCGGTTCCGCTGGCAAATCGCGCTTTGTCGGTGCCGAATTGAGTTCGAGCGAACGGCCGGAGCTGACATCGGCGCGCGTTGTAATCTCCGGCGGGCGAGGGCTCGGCTCGTCCGACGCTTTCAAGATCCTGGACGGCATCGCCGACAAGCTGGGCGGCGCAATCGGTGCCTCGCGCGCGGCCGTCGATGCCGGCTATGTGCCCAACGATTATCAGGTTGGCCAGACAGGCAAGGTCGTCGCGCCGGAACTCTACATCGCGATCGGTATCTCCGGCGCCATTCAGCATCTGGCCGGCATGAAGGACAGCAAGGTGATCGTCGCGATCAACAAGGACGAGGAAGCGCCAATCTTCCAGATCGCCGACTACGGCCTGGTGGCCGACCTGTTCAAGGTCGTCCCAGAGCTGGAACAAGAACTTAACAAAGTCCTTTAGGCTCCTGACAGATAAAGAAAGCCCGCTCGTGAGAGCGGGCTTTTGAGTTTTGCGATGCCAAGAGGGCTTGGCTGGGCGCCGCATTGGCACCCGGCCCGACGGTGGCTGTCTCGGCGTGCGAATCTGGCCCGCTAGAAGCGACCGACGCGCCCTCCGATCGTCAACATCACCATCGCGGCATATTGTTCGTGGTGCCAACAATTGTTGCATTGATCTATGTCAATTTTCGTCGGTCGGTGTGACCCTCCGTTTGGCCCCGGTCTTTGACAGTTTGGCCCCGGCGCGCCACGATCCGGTGCGTTTGTGCTTTGGCGGAGATGGAGCGCCGCGTTGGTCAAGCCAACGACCGATCTGGAGATCCCGTCCGGCGGAGCCGTTCTGGCCGCGGATTGCGCCGGTTCGGGCCGACCGCTGATCTGTCTGCATGCGGGCGTGGCGGATCGGCGTATGTTCTGCGAGCAACTCCGCGGGTTGAGCAATGACATGCAGGTGCTCGCCTACGATCGTCGGGGCTATGGCCTGACGCGGGCGCCCGACGAGCCGTTCAGGCACGTCGACGA
Source organism: Alphaproteobacteria bacterium (assembly GCA_028277405.1). Lineage (GTDB taxonomy): Bacteria > Pseudomonadota > Alphaproteobacteria > DSM-16000 > Inquilinaceae > JANQGH01. The sequence goes on from JANQGH010000011.1 coordinate 15,566, forward strand.
CCTGGCGGCGGTGGTTGATGCCACCGGTGAAGGTACAGTGGTTCTGCTTGGTTGCTCACAGGGCGGCCGCATTGCGATCGACTACACGCTGAACCATCCCGATAGGGTCGCCGGGCTGATCCTAATCGGCACGGCCATTAACGGTGCGCCGGACGAACCCGTACCCGACGATGTCAAACCGCTTGCGGAGGCACTCGATGCCGCGGAGGAAGCGGAAGACATTCCGCGTGTCAACGCAATCGAAGCTCACATCTGGCTGGATGGCCCGACCAGCGACGAAGGGCGCGTTTCAGGACCGCTGCGCGATCTCTTCCTCGACATGAACCGGATCGCGCTTGAGCATCGCGACCTGACGCAGATGCGCCAGCCGCCCAGCGCCTATGACCGTCTGTCCGAGATCCGAGTGCCGACGCTGCTGATGCATGGCAGTCTGGACTTCGACTACATCGCCAAGCGGCACGCCCACCTTGCCCGGGTTTTGCCATGGGCGGAGGCGGTCGCCTTTGATGGCGTGGCGCATCTGCCGCCAATGGAAGTGCCGGCGCGTGTGAACGAAAACGTTCGCGATTTCTGTCACACGCACAAGCTGCGTTAGTCGACGTCACGCGGCATCGCCGCCGTTCAGATCGACCTTCTGGTGTTAGCGGTTCGGCCAACGCAACCGCGTCTCCCGAAGGCCGATTTCACGCCGCATTCGTGCCACACGCAATCGCTCGCTTAGCGCTCATGCAACGGCGGGGTTCGACCGCCTAACCCCGGTGCCGGCCGGATCGTGTTTTCGCCGGGCCGCCTGTTCAGGCGGGCTGTAACGCGACACGGACCAAGCCGCACCCGGCCTGATAGATGGAGGTTGGAGATGAGTAGGGGTACGTTTCAGGAGTTTTTGGACGCAATGCGCGCCTTTGAGTCCGGCTGGGACCGCGCGCGCTACGATCAGGGCATCATCCAGGACTGGCAGCTTGACCAATGGGCCGGCGGGCCGGTCGACCAGTTCTTTCCCTCGTACACGAGCTGGTCGCAGCTCAGCGATGCCGAATGGGACGCGATGTCGTACCGATCGATGAACTCGTTCGGCTTCGTCGGCTATCAGTTCGGCGAGGCGTTTCTGATCGATCTTGGCTATTACGACGACGATTTCTACTACGGCAACGGCGCCGCCACGAACACGTGGGACGGTACCTGGACCGGCAAGAACGGCGTCGATTCGCTCGAAGAGTTCATGACCAAGGAGGCCCAGGAAGTCGCCATTCGCGAGGCCTTTGGGTTCAACCTGCAGACCATCCAGACGGGCCTCGCGCCCTATGGCGAAAGCCTGGACGACTATCTCGGCACCACCCGCACCTATCTCGACAATGGCCAGACCGTCGAGGTCACGTTGACGATGACGGGCATTCTGGCCGCGGCCCATCTGCGCGGCGCACCGGCGGTGATCCAGCTCTTGCGCTCCGGCACGGTCAGCGCCGACGAGTTCGGCACCTCGATCCTGCAATATGTCGAGCAGTTCGGCGATTTCGACGCGCCGACCATCGACGAGTCGATCGCCTATTTCGAGGACCGGCTGACCGGCGATGAGGGGCTGGGCACGCCCGGCGGCGGTTCCGGCGGCGGCGGTGGTGCCGGCAACGGGACGGCGGGCGTGACGAAAGACACCGCCGATGTGGTCATCACCTGGACCTGGGGGCAAGACGAGATCGTCAACGACTTTGACCCGTCGACCGATACCATCTTCATCGACTGGATCAATGCTGCGCGGCTCGAGGTCAGTGAGACCAACGGCAGTGTCGTTTTTGCCGTGCCGTCGAACAATCAGACGACAACGCTGACAGGGGTGACACTGTCCATGTTGTCAGCGGCGAACTTCACCATCCTGGACGACACCGCGGCGGCCGAGGTCCTGGGCCTGGTCGGTGGCGATCCGGGAACCGGCGATGGCGGCAATGGCGGCGATGATCCGGACGCAGGCGGCGGTGACGACCCCGATGCGGGCGGCAGTGACGATCCTGGCTCCGGCGGTGGCGACGACCCGGACACGGGCGGCGGCGACGATCCTGACTCCGGCGGTGGCGGTGATCCCAAGACCGTTACGATCACGTGGAACTGGGCGCAGAACGAGGTCGTGACCGACTTCGACCCGGCGCGCGACAGCATCTTCGTCGACTGGATCAGCGCGAACGATCTTGAGGTGGGCGAGGTCAATGGCAGCACGGTCTTCAGCGTGCCGTCCATGCAGCAATCCACGACCTTGCAGGGTGTCGCACTGGCCGACTTGTCGCCATCCAACTTCACCGTTCTCGACGACACGGCGCGCGCGGAGATCTTTGCCGCGATCGGCCCCGACGATACGGGGTCCGGTGGCGGTGGCCATTCCGACGGGCACCAGATGATCATGATCAATCTGGCCAGCCCGTCGCGGACGATCACGGATTTCGACCCCGCGACGGACATGGTCCATATCGAGCAGGACGTCACGGCCGACCGGTTCCAGATCTATGAGGAAACCAGCAACACGCTTGGCCAGACCGTCCGCATCGTCGTCACCACGCCGGACGGCGCGCCGGTCAACACCACCTTCATCCAGGGCATCGGCCTCGCCGACTTGACGTTGTCCAACTTCTCCATCGCCGACCAGGGCGTGCTGAACGAGGTCGTGGGAGCGATCGGCGGCACGATCACGGACCCTGGCCCGGGTGGCGGCTATGATGTCGTCTATGACAGCGACGGTTCGGATCCGCCGACGACGACGGGCACCACGGCGGCAGGCGGCGTGAAGTATCGCGCGGATACCAATGCCGACGACATTGTCGGCTTCGATCCGGCCCGGGATGAGCTCGATTTCGGCGACACGTCCGTGCACGGCATGATCGTGACCAAGACGCCGGCGGGTGAGATCGCGATCGACAGCCCGTGGACCAGCGCCATTCAGATCGTGGACGGCGTCCGTTTCGACGAACTGACAATCGAGAGCTTCGGCGTCGTCGGTAACGAGCATTTTCGCCAGGACATCGGCGGCGTGCTGTCCTGGGAACTGGGTCTCGGCCCGCGCGAGGACGACACCGTCTATATCCGCAGCCATGAATATGGCGAGCACGAGGTGATCGACGGCTTCGATCCGGGCACAATGAAGATCAGCTTCCTCTATTTCGGTACCCGCGAGCGGCTGACGGTCGAAGACACCGATGCTGGGCTGGTGATCTCGAGCCTGCCGACCGGGCAGAGCTTCACCTTTACGGGCCTCAAGCTCGAAGATCTGAGCCCCGGCCAGGTCGAGTTCCATTTCGATCAGGTGATGGAGGACAATCTGGAGGCGCCGTTCGGCTTCGACCAGAACGACGTTACCCTGGTCGCGCGCACCGGATTGCTGACGCCAACGGCCCCGGCCGGTCAGACGACGGACGGCCATCAAACCCGCGAGGGCGTCTGGGACCCGGTCGATACCGATCCGGGGGACGGCGGCTCCTCTGGCGGTGAAGACGGTGACGGTAGTGGCGACGGCGGTGGCGGTGACTCCGGCGGCGGCAACGATGGCGGTAACGGCGATGGCGGTGGCGATACACCGGACGGCGTCGGCGAGATCGACCTGACCTGGAACTGGGGCGTCGTCGAAACCATCGAGGGCTTCGACCCCGATAACGATGTGCTCGATTTCGGCCATCTCTCGCCCAACTGGATCGGCATTACCGAGGAGGACGGCGCGCTGGTCATCGAGATCCTGAACAATGGCGGCCACAAATACGTTCTGGAAGACATCCAGGCGGAGGATCTGTCGTCGGCCAATCTGACGGCGGCGTCTTACAACAACGTTGTGGATGCCAATGGCGGCGTGATCGACCAGCTTGCCGCGCTCGGTTACGACGATCCGTTGTTTTAGGTTGCGCCCAGTGTCTCAGGCTGGCCGCCGACGCCCAAACCCGGCGGCCAGCCTGATGGTTGGTTTGACGCCCACCGATTCAACGACGGCCCGCTGGCTTCCGCCGCCGCTCGATCCCCGCATCACAACGTCCAGATGCGCACGGTTTCGCTTCGGCCGCGCACGGGCTCCGCCGTACCTTCGGAGAAATCGCGAAGCAACTGGTTGACGTCTTGATCGCTCTCGCTGGCCCGCACCTGGGCAACGGTCGCTTCGCTGATGATCGCACGGCAGCCGACATCGCGGGTCAGGCGTTCCAGGCGGCTGGCGACATTCACGGTGTCGCCCAGCACCGCGAATTCGAGCCGGCGGGCCGAGCCGATATCGCCGATGACCACAGGGCCGTAATGAACACCGACACCGACGTGAACCGGGTCGCGACCCCGCGACCGTCGTTCGGCGTTCCACTCTTCGAACGAGTCCAGGATTGCGCGGAGCGCGCGGACGGCGTTCGCGGCGTCGTGCGGGCCGGTCTCCGGCGTGCCGAAGGTGGCCATGACCCCGTCGCCGATGAACTTATCGAGCGTGCCGTTATGCCGGAACACCGCTTCTTCCAGCCGGCGATGGACTTGGCGCAGTCTCGAAATCAGCTCGGTGGGGCTATGCTCTTCCGCCCAGCGCGAGAAACCGACGACATCGGCGAACAGTACCGCCGCCTGTTGTTCGCGCACCTGTGCCAGGGGGGCGTCCATGCGCGCCAGGCGGTCGACCATGCTGGGCGGGAAATGGCGGGCCAGGTTGCCACGCTCGCGCTCGGACTGCGCCTGACGCAGCACCAGACGGCGCGAGCGGGCGACGATCACCGCCAGCAGGGCGGCCACAATCAAGAAGACGCCGACGCGCTGCATTTGGATGCTGACATCGACGAAGTCCGCCGCCAGAAGCGTTTCGATGATCCGGTCCCACGGCCAATCCGGCGAAACATGAGTGATGCTGTCCGGAAGGCTCGCAATCCACACCGTCGCCAGCGACCAAAGCCCGGCGCCGGCCAGCCCGCCGAAGACCACCAGGCCCGGCCTAAATGTCAGGGCCAGGGCGCTCAGCAACATGAAGAAGTAGCCGAAAGAGATGAACCGCATGCCCAGCTGCGCCGTGTAGTCATGGGTGGCGAATGGGCTTGGGTAGAGCAAGGCGAAGGTCACGATCCCGAAATCGAGCGCCGCGAACAGGTAGGCGTGCCACTGCCGGCGCAGGCCATGGCGCAATAGCCAGCCATCTATCAGCCCCAGCGCTATCAGGATGCTGAGCAGCGCGTAGTAATAGAGGGCATCGGGAAAGTGCACGATGAAGACCAGCAGGACGGCGACGGCCAGCAGGCCGATGGTGCGGCCCTTGATGGCGAGACGCTGACCGTCCCGTTCCTCCACCTCCAAGCTTTGGCGTACCCTGTCGCCCACGCGCGACACGTTGTATTGCTCACTCATCTTGCGATTCCCAAAGGCTGCGAGCCAGGAAGGTCGTGATTGATCTTAATGCCATTGCCGAAGGCGCACAGCCGTTGAGCCGTCAAGCCCGACGGTGCAAAGTCCGCCGGTCAATCCCACTCTCTCGGTGTCGCCCAAGCGTGTTGAGCCCAGGTGTGTTGAGCCCAAGTGTGTCGAGCCCAAGTGTGTCGAGCCCAAGTGTGTCGAGCCCAAGTGTGTTGAGACTGAGTCCCTGATGTCCGACTTCGTCCAAGCCTTCGGTCTGGCGCTGCACCTGGTTGCGAGCTTCGATCCGGAGCTGGTCGATATCGTCGGCCGGTCCCTTTACGTCAGTTTGAGCGCGGTTGCCATCGCTTCCTTTATCGGCCTGCCACTTGGCGCGGTCGTCGCGGTCTATCGCTTCCCGGGCCGTCGGGCGGTCGTCGTTTTGCTGAACGCGCTGATGGGGCTGCCGCCCGTCTTTGTCGGCTTGATGGTCTATCTGATGCTGTCGCGATCTGGCCCGCTGGGCCCGTTGGGGCTGCTGTTCACGCCGACGGCGATGATCATCGCCCAGGCGATCCTGATCACGCCCATCATCGCCGCGTTGGCGAGAGAGATCGTGCGTGGCCTTTACGACGAGTACAGGGAGCAACTGTGTTCGTTTGGGGCGCGGCCGCGACAAATGGTCCTGACGCTGTTGTGGGACGCCCGCGTCGGCCTTTCGACCGCCGTCATGGCCGGCTTCGGTCGCGCGATGGCCGAGGTTGGCGCGGTGTTGATCGTTGGCGGCAACATCGCCTACGCCACGCGGGTGATGACCACGGCGATCGCGCTTGAGACCAGCAAGGGCAATTTGGCGCTGGCCTTGGCGCTGGGCCTGATCCTCGTCGTGATCGCACTGGGCGTGAATGCCGTCGCGGCGATGTTGGGCGGCGCCTCGACCCGTCGGTACGCCTGAGACAGCGTCGCCTTGCCCATCTTGCCGCTGCAGCTTGACGAAGTCGGCGTCGATATCGACGGCAGGCGCCTGCTGGACGGCATCGCGCTGACCATCGAGGCTGGGCCGAGGACCGTTATCCTAGGTCCCAATGGCGCCGGTAAAAGCCTGCTTCTGCGGCTTTGCCACGGCCTGGTGGGCCCCAGCACGGGCACGGTCCGATGGTGCGGCGATGATGCCCGCCAGGCGCGCCGCCGTCAGGCCATGGTGTTTCAAAAGCCGGTGATGTTACGGCGATCCCTGCGCGCCAATGTTCTCTACGGTCTCAAGCTGCAGGGCTTTCCGCCTGATCAGAGGCACGAGCGGGTCGCCGATGCGCTGGAGCGCACGGGTCTGACCAGCCGCGCCGACCAGCGGGCCGTGTCTCTGTCGGCCGGGGAACAGCAGCGTCTGGCCTTGGCCCGGGCGTGGGCGCTGGCGCCGGAAATCCTGTTCCTGGACGAGCCCACGGCCAGCCTCGACCCGGGGGCCACGGCGGCCGTCGAGGCGATCGTGAACCAGATTCACGGCGCCGGCACCAAGATCGTGATGACCACCCATGATCTCGGTCAAGCCAAGCGTCTGGCCGACGAGGTCATATTCCTGCAAGCTGGGAAGGTGGCCGAGCGAACGGCCGCGCGGACATTTTTCGAGCGGCCCGAGAGTGAGGCGGGTCGCGCCTTTCTTGGCGGCGAACTGATGTGGTGAACTGAATGAACCGAAGACCGATGCGGTGGCGCGTGGCCATCTCCGCGATGCTGGTAACCGTGACCGTAATGGCCGGCCAGGCGATGGCGGAGGACCGCCACATCGTTCTGGCCTCGACCACGTCAACGGAGAATTCCGGCCTGTTGGGCGCCATCCTGCCGCTGTTCAGGGCCGAGTCGGGTGTGGAGGTGCGGGTCGTTGCGGTCGGCACCGGCCAGGCCTTGCGACTGGCGCGGAACGGCGACGCGGACGTGCTGCTGGTCCACCACCGGCCGTCGGAAGAGGCCTTCGTCGCGGACGGTTTCGGGGTTGAACGGCACGAGGTGATGTACAACGATTTCGTCCTGATCGGCCCGCGAGACGACCCCGCCGAAATTGCCGGGCTGGACGATGCCAGCGGCGCGCTCGCCCGGATTGCCGAGGCCGGCGCCGTGTTCACGTCGCGCAGCGACAATAGCGGCACCCACTTGGCCGAGCGCGCCCTTTGGGACGCGGCCGGCGTGGTGCTCGATGGCGCGAGCCGTGACTGGTATCGCGAGATGGGCTCCGGCATGGGCGCGACGCTGAATGCCGCCGTGGCCATGGACGCCTATGTGCTGGCTGACCGGGCGACCTGGGTCAGCTTCGCCAACAAGCGCGACCACACGGTGCTGGTGGAAGGCGATCCGGCCCTGTTCAACCAGTACGCCGTCATTCTGGTCAGCCCGGACCGTCACCCGCATGTGCGGGCGGAGGATGGGCAGGCCTTTATCGACTGGCTGCTTTCAAACGAGGGTCAGGCGGCCATCGCGGCGTTCCGGGTCGACGGCCAGCCCCTGTTCTTTCCGAATGCCGGCGGCCAGTCCTAAGCGCGGCGGCGATCTTGCGGAGATGACGTCTTGCAAGTAACCGTCCGCCGGTTTGAGGATGAAGATGCCGAGGCCACGGCCCGCATCTACTTCGACGCCGTCCGCGTCGGCGCCAGGGATCACTACGATGAGGCGCAGCGGCGGGCTTGGGCATCTGCCGTTCCGGACACGCCGCCTTGGCGCGCACGGCTGAGATCGCAAGCCTCGTTTGTGGCCGAGCGGGACGGCGCCATTGTCGGGTTCATGACCTTGAAGCCGGACGGGTGCATCGATCTTGCCTTCGTGGCGCCGCAGGCCATGGGCACCGGCGTCGCCAGGCAGCTGTATGAACGTCTGCTGGCCGAAGCGGCGGCGATGGGCCTGCGGCAGCTACACACCGAAGCCAGCCATCTCGCGCGGCCGTTCTTTGAGCGGCAAGGCTGGTCGGTCATCAAACAGCAGACGGTGGAGCGAGACGGCGTGGCCTTAACCAACTTCGTGATGGAGAAGGATCTGACGCCTAGGAAAACACCGGATAGTGACGCGCGGCGGGAGAGGGCTTCCCAATGACCACGTTCGTGCTGGTCCACGGCGCTTGGCACGGCGCCTGGTGCTGGGACGAGGTCGTTCCGCGCCTGGAGGAAGCTGGGCACGCTGTGGTCGCGCCCGACATGCCCGCCCATGGCAGCGATCCAACGCCGGTCGCGGACGTCTCCCTGCAAGCCTATGCCGACCGTATTTGCTCGGTGGTCGATGCCCAGCCAGAGCCGGTGGTGCTTGTCGGCCACAGCCTCGGTGGCGTCATGATCACACAGGCGGCCGAGACCTGCCCCGGCAACATCGCCAAGCTGGTCTATCTGACGGCCTTCCTGCTGCCAGACGGTGTCGCGCGCATGGGCTATGGCGCCGACATCCCGGGCAGCCTGGTGCCGCCGAACATGATCGTCGCCGACGACAAGGCCACCGTGGCCATTCACCCGGACGGCTTCGGGCCGGCCTTCTGCCACGATTGCAGCGACGGTCATGTTGCCAAGGCCCTGTCGCTGACCCGGCCGGAGCCGATGGTGGGCATTGTCACCCCGGTACGCCACACGCCGGAACGCTTCGGCCGCATCCCACGGGTCTACATCGAATGCACGGAGGACCGGGCGCTGCTGCCGGAGGTGCAGAAACGCATGTATACCGAAACGCCGGTCCAGCGCGTGCTATCGCTGGCGACCAGCCACGCCCCCTTCTTCGCCGCGCCGGATGAGTTGGTGGGGCTGCTCGACACCCTTTGACTTCAACGATTGCTAGCGGGCAAGCGCTTCCTTCATCGAAAGAACATGCCCGCGAAGTTGCGCTCCTTTTGCGGCGCCAACGATCCTGCGAAATCGATCGTCTGCTGTAACCAGGGGCCAGTTTCTCTCAACAGCCAGTGCCAAATAGACACAGTCGTACGCCGCGTGGTCGACGGTGATCGCCAGTTCCAACGCCCGGTCCATCAGGTTGCGCGTTGACAGGATCTCAATGTCTGCGCGCTGCAAGAGGCGCGCTGCAACGATCGCCTCCTCGGCTGACAGTTCAACTCGCTTGACCTTCTTCCACAGAACATTGGCGCACTCTGCAATCAGAAGGTCGGGGGATGCCATTCGATGCTTCTTCAGCAGGTCGAGCGCTTCTGAAGACCCGTCCTCTTCGACCAGCCATTTGACTGCCACACTCGCATCAATGACAAACCGGCTCACCGCTCGTCGCGACCCTCGCGCAATAGTTGCTCAGAGGGCGTGTGGTGGCGGCCTCGCGTGAGCCTGCGAAGTTCCGCGGCCAGTTCCTCGAACGATGGCTCGACTTCACTCGATAGCGCTTGACGGAGGATTTCACGATGCTCCGCCTCGGTGGAGCGCCCATGCCTTGCCGCTCGTCTTTTGAGCCGTACGATCAAGTCGTCGTCGAGGTTTCGCACCTGAAGGTTGCCGGGCATGATACCGTCTCCGCATCCATGACATATATGACCTCAAAATGGTCATTTCGTCCATTGGCGACAAGTCGGATCGATATCCTCCCTGGACCCTACATTCGTTTACCGATGCGCTCGTCAGGCGGCGGCCGCGCTCAGCTTCGCCTGATTGTCGAAGATCGAGCCTTCGCCCTCCGGCCAGGGGTGGGGCACGCGCACGGGCACGTCGGTGATCCGGGCCGTGACGGTCGGCTCGCCACGCAGGATGCGGCTGTTGAACTCGTCGAAATCGTAGGTCTTGAAGACCGGGAAGGCGTCGACCGCGGCATAGGCGAACAGCAGCAGCGGCCGGGTGGAGGTGGAAGTGTTCTCGCCCGAGGCATGCAGCGTGCGCACATGGTGGATGGAGATCGAACCGGCCGGAGCGGTCAGCTCCACGGCCTGGTCTGTCGCGTCGCCCAGGGCGTCCGGTCGGATCCCGCCGGCAAAAACGCCTTGATCATGGTGGTCATAGAGCGGGCCGCGATGGGTGCCGGCGAGGACGTTCAGCGGCCCGTTTTCCGGGGTGCAGTCCTCGACCATGACGCCGACGGCGAGCAGGTCGTCGTTGGTGTGCGGGTAAAAGGCCCAGTCCTGGTGCCATTCAATCTTAGCCCCACCGCCCGGCGGCTTGAAGTTCAGCTTGCTGTGTTCGATCCGCACGGTGCCGCCGAGCAGGTAGGCGACAATGTCGACGACCGCCGGCGAGCGCATCAGCGCGTCGAACTCGGGATGTTGCTGGGTCGGCTGTTTGATCCGCCTCAGCTTCGGCGACGCCGCCGAATGGCCAGGGGCAACGTCGAAGACATCGTCGCTCTCAGCAACCTGTTTCGATCGTTCGACGAACTCGTCGATGGTGGCGCGCAGGCGGCCCAACGTCGCCGGGTCGACGACATCCTTGACGACCAGATAGCCGTTGGACTTGTAGAAGTCGATCTGCTGCTGCTTCAAAGACATGACACCGGCTCCCCCAGAGACCTGTTTTCTTTTGCCAAAAGGCTCGATTTGATCGGTCCCACGACGGGTGACCGTGACAATCGATCAGTGGCCGAGATCTGCGACTGTAGTGCTTTTGCCGGCCGCCTGCCAGCCACAGGCCCTGGTTGCAGGGATGCGGAGCGTGCGTCTGCGGGTGTAACGGCGACCTAGGCGGCCATGCGCCTGCGCCTTGACCGACGCGACTTGCCCGGGCGGTTGCTGTTCACGTGTTTCGGGCGCTTACCCTCAGGACGGTCGGGTGCGGTGTTCTCGTTACGCGCCTCATCATGCTGCCCATGACGGGTTTGCGTGCCCATCGATGGCTTGCCGTTTTGGCCCCGTCGGCGTTTCGGCCGATTGGCACCGCGTGCGCGGTCCTTCCCCTTGCGCCCCGGGCCGCCTTCTGCCGGCGCCTCGCCGCTGGCGACCTCTATGGATATCCCCATCAGGCGTTCGATCTCGCGCAGCAGGCGCAAATCGTCTGGTCCGCAATAGGCCACCGCGTCGCCGGAGGCGCCGGCGCGCGCGGTGCGGCCGATGCGGTGGACATAGTTCTCCGGCACGTTTGGCAGGTCGTAATTGTAGACATGGCTGACGCCGGGAATGTCGATGCCGCGGGCAGCGACGTCGGTCGCCACCAGGATGCGGATATCGCCGCTGCGGAAGGCCTTGATGGCGCGGTCGCGCTGGCCCTGGCTCTTGTTGCCATGGATCGAGGCAGCCGCGAAACCACCGGCGACCAACTGCTTCATCAGCCGTTCCGCGCCATGCTTGGTGCGCGCGAAGACCAGGGAGAGATCACCTGGCCGCGCGCCGAGATGGGTTTTCAACAGCGCGGTCTTGCCGCCCTGGTCGACGAAGTGAACCGATTGCGCGATCTTGTCGACCGCCCGTCCGGGCGGGGTGACCTCGATGCGGACCGGGTCATTCAGATAGGTGCGCGACAGCTCCGCTATCTGCTTGGGCATGGTGGCCGAGAACAGCAGCGTTTGGCGCGGGTCGGCCAGCAGCTTGGCGATACGCCTCAAGGCGTGAATAAAGCCGAGATCCAGCATCTGGTCGGCCTCGTCCAACACGAGGAAGCGGGCGGTGTCGAGCGCCACGGCCCGCCGCTCGACCAGATCAAGCAGGCGGCCGGGTGTTGCGACCAGGATATCGGCGCCGCGCGCCAGTTTGGTCGTCTGGGCGTGGATCGACGCCCCACCGATCACCGAAACTATTCTCAGCGGCGTGTTTTTCACGTAATCGCGCAGATTGCCGGTTATCTGGTTCACCAACTCACGGGTCGGCGCGAGGATCAGCGCGCGCGTCGTCCTGGGCGCTGGTCTGGTCCTGTTGGCCAGCAGATGCTGGACCAACGGCAGGCCGAAGGCGGCCGTCTTGCCGGTGCCCGTCTGCGCCAGGCCCATCAGGTCCCGGCCCCGAAGGACTGGCGGGATCGCTTGCTGCTGGATCGGGGTCGGCCGTTCGTAGCCGAGCGCGCGGACGGACTTCAGAAGCGTAGGGGACAGCCCGAGGGCTTCGAATGACGTCAAAGTGTTTTTCTTTCAATTGGACGGGCCCGGCGGTCAATCGCCTTCGTCCCGTCGGATCAGGTGTGCGGAATCATGGGCCGACACCGTGCAACAAGGGCACGGCGAGCCACGGATCTGCGGTTGCGACCAGACACTTGCCCCGGACCGGATTGTCCCGTCGGGCAGCCAGATCGTCAGAACCCCGCGTGAAATGGGAACTTGGGTGGTGAGCCTTGCGTTGGCGGACTGCCGGGCAAGGCGGTTCGGCGTCGTGCACCAATTGGGCGCGATGCAGCCTGATATCTCCAGTGTTCAGGATGCGGGCTGCTCACGCGGCAGCCAGACGACGTTGGCCGGGATATGCGGGCACGCCCGGGCAAAGTCAAGCGCGCATTCCATTGCTCAGTCTCGGATACGGTCTTGAATCTGCCGGCAAACTGACTGCGGTCGCCCAATTGGGCGGTCCGTGACGAGTCGTTCGACCCGGTCGGGCACCCGATGTATGCTCGGGCGCTGGCCCCAAACTGCCGCACAATGGGCCAGCCTCGCCTTCGCCTCTTGACCACGACCTCCTTTAAGGATCCGCGTTGATGACCGCACCGATCGAACTTTACACTTGGCCGACACCCAACGGCTTCAAGGTCTCCATCTTCCTCGAAGAGGCCGGGGTGCCGTACACGGTGCATGCCATCGATATCGGTGCGGGCGACCAGTTCGACCCCGACTTCCTTAAGATCAGCCCGAACAACAAGATGCCGGCGATGGTCGACCCGGAAGGGCCGGACGGTCAGCCCTACAGCCTGTTCGAGAGCGGCGCGATCCTGATCTATCTGGCCGAAAAGTATGGCCGGTTCTGGCCCCAGTCGCACCCGGCGCGTCACGACACGATCAAATGGCTGATGTGGCAGATGGGCGGCTTCGGCCCGATGCTGGGGCAGGCGAACCATTTCCGCGTCTATGCGCCGGAAAAGCTGCCCTACGCCATCGACCGCTACACCAACGAGGCGAGGCGGCTCTACAGCGTGCTCGACCGCCGGCTGGGCGAGGCGGCCTATCTGGCCGGTGACGACTATTCGATCGCCGACATGGCGACGTTCCCGTGGACCCGGTCCTACGAACGCCACGAACTGTCGATCGACGACTTTCCGAACTTCAAGCGCTGGTTCGAAGAGATCAACGAAAGGCCGGCGGTTAAACGCGGGCTGCAAGTGCTCGCCGACCGGCGCCCGCCGAAGCTGACCGACGACGCCCGCCGCAACCTGTTCGGCGAGGCGCAGTATCAGCGGCGCTGAAGGCGGTTGACGGCCCGTAGTGGCCTAGATCGGGTCGTCCGGCACCGGGTATCGCGGTGGCTTCAACGGCAGACCAAGGTCGCGGTAGGTGTAGGAAAACGTGCTGGCATAGAGCGCGGTCGTGATGAGCAGGAAGAAGACCTGGATGAATGTGCCGACGGCCGTCGCCAGCCACGCCGGCACGGTGCCCGGTTGAAGCAGGTAGAAGGCTATTTCCGGCGCGATCAGGTTCGGCAGCGACATGGCCGTCAGGAGCAGCATGACCCGGATGCCGCTGTCCCAGGTCTTGTGCCAACTGTCGCGAACGCGCATCGGCACGCCCAACGCCGTGGCCGGGAAGACCAGGCAAAAGCGGCCGATAAAGTAATTCACGAACAGAAGCAGCACCACCAAAGCGGCAAAGTTGAGAAACATGAACAGCGACGGGCTGATCGCGGCAACGAGAGAGAACACAATTCTGACGGCGACGAAAAACACGACCATCGCCAGCCCGATGATCAGGGCAATAATGATTGAGTTCCAAACAAACCGCCATTCGCGCCCGGCAAACGTGACGTCAAGGACACTGTAGGTCTTTTGACCAAGCAATACGTAGCGATGCCAGCGAATGGCGAAGATGGTCGTTAGCCAAACGATGATCACGCCATAGACGACAAAGCCGAGAACAAGCCGTGGCCAGTTGTCGACGAACGCCTGCTGGGTCTGCCCCTGGTTGTCGGGCACATAGAGCGAGTCCAACAGCAGCGTCAGTGCGATCTGATAGATCACCAGGATGATCATCATCAAACCACCGAGCCGCAGCAGCAGTCCGGGCTGACCCAGCACGCCGGCATAGAGTGTCAGTACTGTTTTCATGAGTCCCAAACGCAGAGTTTGATCACCAGCGATCTTGCTTCGCTCGCATAACTAGGCGCTTGCGTCAGGCATTGCTAGGCATGTGCGCCTGCTGTGGATGCAAGGGCAAACCGAGCGCGTTGTAAACGTGCGCAAAGGCGCTTGACCAGAGCGCAACGGTGATAACGAAAAACAGCGACTGGGTAACGGCCGTTGTTGCCGCGGCCATAAAAGGCGGCAGATCCCCAAATGGTTGGATCTGCACTGAGATCTCCGATGCTATTAGGGCCAGCAAAGAGACGGCCGCCATGAGGATCATAATTCGCAAACCATGCCCACGCGTCTCGTGCCAACTATCGCGAATGCGCATTGCAAAGCCTAACGCAATTGCTGGAAAGACCAACGACCAGCGTCCGACCGCATAGAGTGTAGCTAGGAGGAAAAGGACGTTCAGGCCAATCTCGATCGATGGGAACTGCGCCAAGAGCGAGACCCCTTCAAGCTGAACGGCGCTTAATGGTGACGAAAGGCCTGAAGCCTGAAACGAAAGGCGAAAATCAAACCTTGCCTGCGACGCGTCGGTAATGTTCCCAAATAAAAGGCCGTCAAAGAACACCGAGAAATTAAGGGCAATAAAAGAATATATAACGCCGGCGCCAAATATCGATACTATAATTGCAAGAGACCGTGTCGCAAAAAGGCGACCTCGCCTATCTAATGAGATATTAAAAAAACCCCTATTCGTAGAACTCAAAAGCAGATGCTGGTGCCAGCGCAGCGAAAAGATGGTGCCCATCCAAACGAGTAGAAGGGCCTGAGCAACGAGACCAACAAGAAAGATGGTCGGGCCAGCGTCTGTTGCGATCGGAGATGCGCCAAGACCTTCCAGTGGGAAGAGCCAGTTCAGAAGGTTGCTGAAAGCGAACTGGTAGGCGGTCATGACTAGCAGTGCTAGGCCGCCGAGGCGTAGGAGCAGGAGCGGTTGACCCAAGACTTGAGCGTAGAGGTTCGTTATCGATCTCACCGACTCTTTGAATCGTCGCCCACTCTGCAGCCTAGCGCCCAACCGCATACCCTTGCATTTGGCGCGGGTTGGCGCCTGCCTTCAGAATTATACCATTTTCGGTCTCTTGGCGAATCACGGCCGACAGGCGGCCCAATGACCAGTCGCCGCGATGGTGCAGGCGGTGGCCGCGGCGGTCCAGTTCGGTCAGGGTGCTGGGCGGGAGCCTGTCTTCGACCGCCAGCACCCCCGGTTTGGCCTGGCGCGGCCAGAAGCTGGAGGGGGCGTGATCGGTGTGGAACATGGGCAGGTCGATCGCCTGCTGCAGGTTCAGATCGTGGTTGGCCAGGCGCGCGAACAGGGTCAGCGACCATTGGTCTTGCTGGTCGCCGCCCGGCGTGCCCAGCGACATGAAGGGCTTGCCGTCGCGCAGGACCAGGGTCGGGGTCAAGGTCGTGCGCGGGCGTCGGCCGGGCCCCAGCGAGGCCGGCAGGCCCTTTTGCAGCCAGAACATCTGCGCCCGTGTGCCGAGGCAGAAGCCCAACTCCGGAATGACCGGCGAGCTTTGCAGCCAGCCGCCCGACGGCGTCGCGCTGACCATATTGCCCCAACGGTCGACGACATCCACGTGGCAGGTGTCGCCCTTGACCTCGGCGTCCTCATCGACCTGGGTGGGTTCGCCCAGGCCGAACTGATCGGCCAGCGCGCGTTCTTCGTCGGCCGGCGGCGGCAGGTTGGCCAGACGCGGCGGATTGCTGGTCGGCATGCCCGGCCTTAGCTGCAGGCTGGCCTCGTCGCCGATCAGCGTCCGTCGGCGACCGGCATAGCCCGGCGACAACAGCGTGTCGATCGGCACATCGACGAAGTCGGGATCGCCGTAATAAGCCTCGCGGTCGGCCATCGCCAGCTTCGCCGCCTCGGTGACCAGATGGATGAAGTCGGCTCCGACCGGGTCCATGCGGTCGAGTGCGAAGCCCTTCAAGAGGGCCAGTTGCTGCAGGAACACCGGCCCTTGGCCCCAAGGCCCCGTCTTGCACACGGTCAGGCCGCGATAGTCGAAGGTCAGCGGCGCCTCATAGGTCGCCTGCCAGCCGGCCATGTCGTCGCCGGTCAACAGGCCGGTCGGCCGGTTGCCGGAGACGTCGATGGCCTCATAGGTGCGGCAGAAGCGGTCGATGGCCTCGGCGACGAAGCCTTCGCGCCATTCGGACCGTGCCGCATCGATGCCGGCCTCGCGCGCCTTGCCCTTGGCGCTGCCCGACAGTCGCTCATAGGTCGCGGCCAGGCTGGGCCATCGGAACAGGCTGTTGGCGGCCGGCACCTCGCCGCCCGGCAGCCAGACATCCGCGCTGGTGGTCCATTCGGTAGCGAACAGCTTCTCGACCCGGCGTATGGCGCTCGGGATGCGCGGCACGAGCGGGAAGCCGCCGCCGGCGTAATGGATGGCGGGCGCCAGCACGGTCGGCAGATCCATCGTGCCATAGTCGCGCAACATCATCAGCCAGGCGTCGACCGCGCCGGGCACCACCGCTGCCAAGAGGCCGCCGCCCGGAATGCGGTCATAGCCCATGTCCTGAAAGCGCGCGATCGTCGCCGCCGCCGGTGCCGTCCCCTGGCCGCAAACCACCCTGGTTTCGTCAGCGCCGGCGGCATGGAAGATGATCGGCACGTCGCCACCCGGCCCGTTCAGATGCGGCTCGACCACCTGCAACGTAAAGCCGGCGGCGACGGCGGCGTCGAAGGCATTGCCGCCGGCCTCCAGCATCGCCATGCCGGCCGACGAGGCCAGCCAATGGGTCGAGGCAACCATGCCGAAAGTGCCGAGCAGTTCGGGGCGGGTGGTGAACATATGGGTGGGATCTCTTCGGATACGGGCGGGCGATCTTCTTTCTGCCAAAATCGGTTCGCGAAGGCCAGCGCGTCGCAAGGCGGTTGCGAATGGCGGGTCTTGGGGTTAGATCACCGGTTCCCGCGTTTCAGGCACCGTTTGGGGAGATCGCGTGTGCACATCCAACCGCCCTATCTGATGTTTCTCGGCGATGCCGCCGACCAGTTGGCCGCCAAGACCGCGACCGGTGTCTGCCAGTGGCGGCCGGAATGGTGTAAGGGCCAGCTGCGTCTCGCCGGTTGTAACGCCGATCTCGGCCTGCCCGACATGACGGTGGACGAGGCGGCCGACGCCGGGATCAAGACCGTGATCATTGGTGTGGCCAACAGGGGAGGGAAGATCGCCGCTGACTGGCAGGCGACGATGATTCGCGCCTTGGAACGGGGCATGGACATCGCCAGCGGCTTGCACAACAGGGTTGCCGATCTTCCTGATGTCGCCGCCGCGGCTCATGCCAACGGGCGCCAGATCTTCGATGTGCGCCATCCGACCGGCACGATAGAGCTCGGCACCGGCGAGAAGCGGTCGGGCAAGCGCCTGTTGGCGGTCGGCACCGACTGTTCGGTCGGCAAGATGTTCGCCACCTTGGCGCTGGAGCGCGAAATGCAGGCGCGCGGCATGAAGGCCGATTTCCGGGCCACCGGCCAGACCGGCATCTTCATCGCCGGTGATGGGATTTCGGTCGACGCGGTCGTCGCCGACTTCATCTCCGGCGCCGTCGAGCAGCTGTCGCCCGCCAACGACGCGGATCATTGGGATCTGATCGAGGGGCAGGGGTCGCTGTTTCATGCCAGCTTTGCCGGCGTCTCAATGGGTCTGTTGCACGGCGCCCAGGCCGATGCCCTGGTCATGTGTCACGAACCCGGACGCCCCCACATGCGCGGCCTGCCGCACTATGAACTGCCGGATATTGAGGCGTGCATTGCGTTGAACGAGAAGACCGCGCGCCTGACCAACCCGGATGCAAGGGTGATCGCCATCGCGTGCAATACGTCGGCCTACGCGGCGCCGGAGGCGCGGGCGATCCTGGGCGATCTGGCGGACAAGCATGGCATGCCGGCCGTCGACCCCGTTCGTGACGGTGTCGCCCCGATCGTCGACATCTGTCAGGGCCTGTGAGCCGCCGTCTCACGGTCCGGCGGCACGCCTGGCCGATCCGCGGCAGCTTCACGATCTCGCGCGGCAGCAAGACCAGCGCCGACACCCTGATCGTCGAGATCACCGACGGCGACGCCGTTGGGCGCGGGGAGTGCGTGCCCTATGCCCGCTACGGCGAAACCATGGAGAGCGCGGAGGCGCAGGTACGGTCCGTCGCAGCGGCCGTGGACGATGGTGCGGACAGGTCGGATCTGCTGGACCTGCTGCCTGCCTGTGCGGCCCGAAACGCGGTCGATTGCGCCCTGTGGGATCTTGCCGCCAAGCGGTCCGGCCTGCCTGCCTGGCAGTTGGCGCGTTTGGCAGCGCCGAAGCCGGTTGAGACGGCCTATACGATCAGTCTGGACACGGTCGACGCGATGGGCCGGGCCGCCGCGAAGGCATCGGCTATGCCGCTGCTAAAACTGAAACTGACCGGTGAGGGCGATATAGAGCGCGTCGCGGCCGTTCGGGAGAACGCACCGGGCGCGCGCATCGTCGTCGATGCCAACGAGGCCTGGACCGAGCATCATCTCGATGCGTTCGTCCCGGCCCTGTCGTCGCTGGGCGTCGAGATGATCGAGCAGCCGCTTCCGGCTGGTAAGGATGACGCCCTGGCCGGTTACGACGGGCCGATCATCCTGTGCGCCGACGAAAGCTGCCACGATCGATCGAGCCTGGATGACCTCGCCGGCAAATACGGCATGGTCAACATCAAGCTGGATAAGACCGGCGGCCTGACCGAGGCGCTGGCCCTGCGCGAGCAGGCCCGCGAACGGGGCTTTCAGGTCATGGTCGGCTGCATGCTGGCCAGTTCTCTGGCGATGGCGCCGGCCCTGTTGCTGGCGCAAGACGCGGAGGTGGTGGATCTCGACGGTCCGCTGTGGCTGGCGGAGGATTACCAACCGCCTCTGCGCGCCGATGGTGCCCTGTTGCATCCGCCGGAGCGGGCGCTCTGGGGCTAAGAGCCTGTATCGAAACTGCTTACGGTCTGCATCGCCACCAGGGCCGCGAGTGTTAGGAGCGGTGGCGCCGGCGATGCTGGAGGCATCGTCAAGCCGGCGCGACACGGCAATCGTGGCCCTGGTGGCGACCCGAAGGGCCGTCTTATCAAGCCCTTGGGTCTGCGTCGACCGTCGCTTGCGATGCGCCCGGCATCGCGGCGCGACGCCCTCCTTGCCCAAGACCTTGATAAGACGGTGCAGACCATAAGCAGTTTCGAGACAGGCTCTAAAGCGCTGCGACCAGCCGATCGAGTTCCTCTTCGGTGTTGTAGTAGTGCGGCGAGGCCCGGACCATGGTGTCGATGTCACGCTCGGCCATGTCGAGATAGGTGGATTCGCGAGTCGTCGTTGAAACGTTGATGTGGGCCTCGGTCAGGCGCCTTTTGGTGTCCTCGGGTTCCTCGCCGACCTTCAGAAATGTCACGATCCCGGCCTTGGCCAAGCCCTTGTCCAGGACGACGAGGCCCGGCTGGTCATCCAAACGCGCACGCAAGCCGGAAGCCAAGGCCGACACGCGCTTTCGGATGGTGTCCAGCCCCACGTCCAAGGCGTAATCGACCGCGACGCCGAGGCCGATTTTGGCGGCGATATTGCACTCCCAGTTTTCAAACCGCCTGGTGTTGGGCTGAAGCACATAGCTGTCCGGGCCGGTCCAACTGGCGCTGTGCAGGTCGATGAGCGGCGGTTCCAGCCGTTGGGCCCAATCCTTGCGGACGTAAAGGAACCCGGTGCCGCGCGGCCCGCGCAAAAACTTGCGGCCGGTGACCGACAGCATCGTGCAACCCAGCGCCTTGACGTCGAGCGGCATTTGTCCCGCCGACTGACAGGCGTCCAGCAGAAACGGGATGCCGTGCTCGGCGGCGATCCTGCCGACCGCGGCGGCCGGATTGACCAGACCGCCATTGGTCGGCACGTGACAGACGGAGATCAGCTTGACGGGCCCCTTTGACCTGTCGGCGATGGTGGCCGCGATCGCGGCCGTGTCGATCTGGCCGAACGCGTCGTCCGGCACCGCCTCGATCACCGCGCCGGTGCGATGGGCGACCTGCAAGAATGGCAGGTAGTTCGAGGCGTATTCGGCCTGGCCGGTGAGGATGCGGTCGCCCCGCTCGAACGGCAGGGCGTAGAACGCCATGTCCCAGGCCCGGGTTGCGTTTTCGACGATGGCGACCTCGTCCGGCTGACAGTTCAGCAAGCGCGCGATCGCGTCGTAGGCGTGGTCGACCTTGTCCGCCGCCCGATTCCGAGCCTCATATCCCCCGATCGCCGCCTCAAGGCGCAGATGGTCGATCTGGGCCTCTGTCACTGGGCGTGGCGGCAGGGCGGCACCGGCATTGTTCAAATGGGCAACGTTGGCGCAGCCAGGCGTGTCGGCGCGCAGCCGATCGACGTCAAGCGTCAAGGCGGATCTCCGAAAAGGCCGGTCAGCGCCGGCGGCTGGGGCGATGGGCGAGGGCGCCGTTGCGATAGGCGACGAAGCCGGCGAAGGCGAGGCCGGCGAGCGCGCCAGCCATAATCCAGATGGTCATCAACGAAAGCGATTAGTGAAGAATCCGCGCAATATGATCCTCGACTAGGCCAAGTGAAACCGCAATCTGCGCGACCGTGCCATGACGGTCACCATTCCAGCACGTATTTCAAGCCATAGAAGGCCGGGGTGGGGTGCGTGATCAGGTATGTCGGGATCGCCTCGAGATAGTCCCGAAAGCGGCCCTTGGCCTCGAACCGCTCGCGAAACTCGCTGTCCAGAAACAAGTGCCCGAGTTTGGGTGCGATCCCGCCGGCGATGTAGACACCCCCCAGGCTGCCGAGCGTAAGGGCCAGGTTCCCTGCTACCGTACCCAGCATCGCGCCGAACATGGCGACCGCCTCGACGCAATGGTCGTCGCCCTCGCCGAATGCCGCAGCCGATACCTCGCGCGGCGCGCGCGACGGCGGGTCCTCGCCGTCCAGCGCGGCCAGCGTCTCGTAGAGGTTGACGAGGCCCATTCCGGACAAGACACGTTCCGCGGAAACGTGTGGAAACCGTACCCTGAGAAGATCGAGCACCTGGCTCTCTCGGGGCGTCACGGCTGACATCGTCACATGGCCGCCTTCGCCGGCCAGCGGATGCCAGTGATCGCGACCATGGATCAGGCCGGAGACACCCAGCCCGGTGCCGGGCCCGATAATGCCGATCGGGGCATTGGGGACCGCCGTTCCACCGCCGATCTTCGTCAGGTCGGCCGGTCCGAGATGGGGCACCGCCAGGGCGACGGCCGTGAAATCGTTGATGACCTCCAGCCGGTCGAAGGCCAACTGTTCCTTCAACTCGCTGATCGAGAACGACCAGGCATGATTGGTCATCTCCACGAAGTCGCCGATGATCGGCGAAGCGATCGCGACGGCGGACAGGCGCGGCGGACGGGGCGGGTTGATCAGGTCGAGATAGGCGCCCATGGCCGACGCAAGGCTCGGATAATCGGCCACGCGCAGGATCTCGATCGCCGTCACTTGGCCATCGTCCAGTAGCGCGAACCGGGCATTGGTCGCGCCAAGATCGGCGACGAGGGCGGGCTCGGTGAGCATCGGGTGATCGCTCCGTCAGGTCGGGGGAAGCGCTAGACGCTGTCCGTATAGGGTGCCTGATCCAGCGCGTCGACAAAGCGTTGGCGCCAGACGTCGATGTTGTTGTGGCTCAAGACTTCTATCATCGCGTCATACCGTTCGCGCCGTTCCTCCGCCGGCATGGACAGCGCGCGCTGCAGGTTCTCCGCCACGCCCTCGATGTCGTACGGATTGACGATCAGGGCACCGCAGGACAGTTCCGACGCGGCACCGGCAAAACGGGAGAGGATCAGCACGCCGGGGTCGGCCGGGTCCTGCGCGGCGACGAACTCCTTGGCCACCAGGTTCATGCCGTCCCGCAGCGGCGTGACCAGACCGATTTTCGCCGCGCGGAAGAAGCCGAGCAGGTTGCGCCTGGAAAAGCTCTTGTTCAAATAGCGGATCGGCACCCAGTCGAACTCGGCGAAGGCGCCGTTGATATGGCCGGCCAGGGACTCCAGCGTCTGCCGGATCTCCTGATATTCGGCGACGTCCGACCGGGTCGGCGGCGCGATCTGCATCAAGGTGACATGGCCGCGATTGCCGGCATAGTTGTCAAGCAAGGCCTGGAACGCCAGCAGCCGCTCCGGCAGGCCCTTCGAATAATCCAGGCGATCGACGCCGATGATCAGTTCGCTGCCCTTCAGCGATTCCCGTAACCGTTCCGCCTGACGCGCCTTTTCCGCCTGGGCCGACAGCTTGACGATGTCCTCGGTCTCGATGCTGATCGGAAACGCCTCGACCCGGATGGTGCGCCCGTGCACCCTGAACAGCTTCTCCGACAGCATTTCCGCCCCGGCCTCGACCACCAGGTAGTGCACGAAGGCGTCACGGTCCGCGTTGGTCTGGAAGCCGATCAGGTCATAGGCGCAAAGCGAGCGCATCAAGGTGGCGTGGTTCGGCAGGGCCACCAGGATCTCGGGCACGGGAAACGGTGTGTGCAGGAAAAAGCCCATCGGCGTGGACAGGCCAATCTTGCGCAGCTCCTCTGCCAAGGGGATCAGGTGATAGTCATGCACCCACAGCCGGTCTTCGGCTTCTACCAGGGGGGCCAGGCGGCTGGCGAAAAGCGCGTTGACGCGCAGATAGCCGCTATAGGTGCGCCGGCTGAACTCCGTCAGATCCAGCCGGTAGTGGAACAGCGGCCAGAGGGTCGCGTTTGCATAGCCATTGTAATACTCGTCATGATCCCGGATCGACAGATCGATCGTGGCGTACTCAATCTTTCCCGTTCGAAACAGGTTTGGCTCCGACTGGGTCTCCGCCAGGACCTCGCCCGACCAGCCGAACCAGATACCGCCGCCGGCCTTCTTCAGGGCCTCCAACACCGCGACCGCCAGACCGCCGCTTGAGGCCTTGCCCTCGGCGATCGGCGCGACCCGGTTGGATATGATGACCAGTCGGCTCAAAACGCTTCCTCCCAGCTCTTGCTCAGCCGCATCGCCGCGTTGATCATGCCGACCATCGAATAGGTCTGCGGGAAATTGCCCCACATTTCGCCGGTATGGACGTCCAGATCCTCCGACAACAATCCGACATGGTTGCGGCGTTCGAGCATATGTTCGAACAGCGTGCGTGCCTCGTCGTGGCGCCCAACGGACGCCAGCGCGCCAATATACCAGAAGGTGCAAATGGTGAAGGCGGTTTCCGGCTCCCCGAAATCGTCGGCCGCGTGATAGCGGTAAAGATAGTCGCCTCGTTTCAGATATTTCTCAGAGGCCGCCACGGTGCCGAGAAACCGGGGATCGTTCGCCGGCATGAAGCCGAGCTCGGGCAAGAGCAACAGGGAGGCATCCAGATGCTCGCCCTCGAAGCTCTCCACAAAGCTGCCGATATCATGATTATATGCGCGCTTTGTAATCTCGTCATGCATGGCGTCGGCTTCCGCGCGCCAGCGTTTGGCGTTGTCGGTTCGGCCGAGCCGGCCGGCGATCTTGGCCAGCCGGTCGCAGGCGGCCCAGCACATGACGGCGCTGAAGGTATGGACGCGCTCGCGCGTGCGCAGTTCCCAAAGGCCGGCGTCCGGCGTGTTCCAGCGGCGCACGGCCTGTTCGCCCAGCATTTCCAAGCGCTCGAACAGATGCAGGTCGCCGGGGTGTTCCAGCCGGTTGTCGAAGAACATCTGGGCGGCCGACAAGATCACCGAGCCATAGCCATCATTCTGGATCTGGCCTCTGGCGCCATTGCCGACGCGAACCGGGCCCATGCCGCGATACCCTTTCAGGCCCTCGCAGGTCTTTTCCTCATAGTTGTCGTTGCGCAGGGTCAGGCTGAACAGCGGTTCCAGAAAGCCGTCGGGCGAGCCGGCGACGATATTGGTGATGTAGCGGAGATAGTCCTCCATCGTCTTCGTGGTGCCCAGCCGGTTGAGCGCATGGACGACGAAGAAGCTGTCGCGCAGCCAGCAGAAACGATAGTCCCAGTTGCGCTCGGTATTCGGCGCCTCCGGGACGGAGGTCGTGATCGCGGCCAGGATGGCGCCCGTTTCTTCGTAGGCGGACAGCTTCAACGTGATCGCACCGCGAATGACCGCGTCCTGCCATTCGTAAGGCAGGGCAAGCGCGCGCGAGAACTCCAGCCAATAGGTTGTCGTCTGGTTCAAGAACCGCTGCGCCGTCTCGCGGATCGAGGCGGTAAGGCTCTCGTCCGCGCCCAGGATAAGATGCATCGGGCGGTCAAGAATGAACCAGGTCTCGCCGCGAATGTACGAGATCGGCGCGTCCGTGGTCAGACGGATTTGTTCGACGTCGTCGACATAGCGCAGATGATTGCTGCCGCGCGTGATGGTCGGCATCGTCTCGCCATAGTCAAAGGTCGGTCGGCAGCGAATGCGGATCGTGGGGCTGCCGACCAAGGGCCTGACCATCCGAAAGATCGATACCGGCCGGTGATAGCGGTCGAACTGAAAGAAGCGCGGGCAAAAGTCGACGATCTCGATGGCCTGGCCGTGCCGATCGTACAGCACGGTTTCCAAGATGGCGGAGTTTCGCCGGTAACGTTGTTCGGACCGGTCAAAATCCTCGATGTCGATGGCGAACAGTCCGTTCCCCGGTTCTTCGCCATTGTCGCTGTTCACCAGCGCATTGAATATGGGATCACCGTCAAAGCGTGGGAAGCAGGCCCAGACGATCTGCGCCCGGCGGTCGACCAGAGCGGCGATCGCGCAGTTTCCGATCAGCGCGAGGTCCAGGCTGCTCATATGCCGCGGTCCGTCATCGACCCTTCACCGTTTCGGTCAGCCAACGAGGCGAGCAGAGCCAGTGTAGCGTCGACGTCGGCGATTCGATACCGCGCCACCGTGGGTTCGCGATATCCGACCTCAATGGAGATGCCGTCCAGGTCGTTTACGGCCGCAAAACCGTCTTCATCCGTGACGTCGTCGCCGATAAAGACAGGGGTTCGGCCGGCGAACGGTGGTGCCGCCATCATCTCGCGGACGGCCGTGCCCTTGTCGACGCCGAACGGCTTGACCTCCAGCACCTTTTTGCCGTCATGCAGGGAAAGGGCGTCGCCGACACCGCGCAGCGCCTCTTTGACGAAGCGCCGCGCCGCCTCCTCGGCATCGGGCGCCCGCCGGTAGTGCAGGGCGACTGTCAGCCCCTTATCCTCGACCTCGGTGCCAGGGTGCCCGGCGGCAAAGCCTTGAAGCCGGTCCGCAATGGTCGCCATCAGCGTTCGGTCGACGGCGTGGGTCGTGCGATGCCCCGCGGCGTCCCGCCGTTCCAGCCCGTGCTGTCCGGCTGCCGCGATCGGCAATCGGCCAAGCAAGCGGTCGATATCGTCAAGCCGGCGACCGGTCACCAGCGCAACCGCGCCGTCAAGACGCTGTGACAATCGATTTAGCGTCTCGGGCAGGCCGGTGCTGACCACGACCTCGTCGGGTCGCTCGGCCAGCTCGATCAGCGTGCCGTCGATATCCATAAAGAGGGCTGGCTTGGTTTGGGCGAACAGCCCGGCAGGGTCGGGAAGCGGCTGAATGGGCGAAGCTACGAGCAAGGCTGGGCGTTCACTGGTTGCGGGCGCGAGAGAATGGCGGCGTTGATCGCCGGCAGTTGGCGAAGCCTATCGGTTTTCCGTCACGATGGCGACGGACAATCGGGCCGGATGATCTCCGGGCGCTGCCAACTTTTTGCTAATCGCGCCGATTATTCACTTGCCTTGGTGCGCTGCAGCAATCATATTTTGCGGTGCGGCATGAGGGCCCGTGTGGTGTGCCCTCTGCCGTACGCACTTAATTGGGCGTTTCCTCCCTAAACTTGGGCCGTGGTTCTGCCGCGGCCCATTTTTCTTGAACGCATTCAGGGCTTTCGCCCTCATCCACGACGAAACAGTCGATCTACCGCGCCGATCGTATCGAGTTCGAGGTGTCCGCTCGGCTGCGGCGGCCTTGAGCCGGGCGCTATTCGGCGGCGTGGGGCAGGCGCAACTGATCCGGGTCGATCGCACCCAGGTTGCTGACCAGCTTGGCCATTTCTGCGGCGAGACCGGGCAAACGCCGATTACGGATCAGCCGGGCCTCGTTCATATAGAGCGAGCGGTTGATTTCGACCTGCAGTGCATGGACGCCGGCGTGGGGCTTGCCATAGTGGCGCGTCGTGAAGCCGCCGGCGTAGGGCGCATTGCGTGTCACCCGATAGCCAGCCGCGCGCAGCCAGGCAGTGGCGACCTCGGTAACCTGCGAGGCACAGGAGCCGCCGTAATTGTCGCCCAGCACAAAGTCGACGTCCGACATCATCGCGCCGCTTCTTGAGCCCACAGCCGCCCCGCCGGACGGCATCGAGTGACAGTCGATCAACAGGCAGTAGCCGAAACGCTGCAGGGTTTGGTCGACCAGATGCCGTAGCGCGGTGTGATAGGGCTGGTAGCAGTCGCGGATGCGCGCCATGGCATCGGCGACACGCAGGCGGCCGCGATAGATCTCCTGGCCCTGCGCAACGACGCGCGGAATGGTGCCCAGCCCGGCAGCGACCCGGGGCGATCGCACGTTCGCGCGTGGCGGCAGGGCATCGACGAACATGGCCGGATCCAGTTCCAGCGGCTCGCGATTGGCATCGACGAAGGCGCGCGGAAACAGCGCAAGCACCATCGGCGCGCCCATCTCGGCCGCCGGGCGGAAGATCTCGTCGATGAAACAGTCTTCCGATCGCCGCAGGTCCAGCCCGGTCAGCCGCGCCTGCTGCAGGAACGATGGGGGATAGACGCGGCCGCTGTGCGGCGAGGCCAGGACGACGGGCAGGCGCTGTTCGGACGGCGTGGCCAGCGCGATAATGCCGTCATTCACGGCTTGGCGGACGGAGGCGGGGGTCATGGCCCGATTGTTATGCGATCCGCCGCCCGCTGTCATCGCCCCAATCGCGCCGGCCCGTTATGCGCGGGACGGTGTCGCGGGGCTTGAAGCATGCCCGCGACGATGCTATCCCCCTTGCTCCCGAAGCGACGGGGGGCGAAAGACCCCGTTGCCGACGCCGGGTTGGGGCGGTTAGCTCAGCGGGAGAGCACTTCGTTGACATCGAAGGGGTCACTGGTTCAATCCCAGTACCGCCCACCATTCCATCAGGAGTTTAGCCGACGGGTCGCGGCGGTCTGTCACCAGTCGCCGGGATTGTCATAGAGCGTCCGTATTGCCACCGGGCAGGCTTCGATGGGCATCGGATACAGTTGATACTCAGCGGGATCGCCGTCGAGCGTGATGTGGACCCAACGATCATCTTCCACGTCCTGGCCGCAGCCACCGTACAGGATCATGCCGAGGTCTGAGTTGGTCAGAACCGCCGTTCCGTCGTCAGCCAGAACGATGCTGAACAGGCCGCCGTCACAGTCGATCTGACATTCGTAGTAGCCGCCGTCTGCAAACCAGGGGCAGACGCCGGAATTGGCGAAGAACTCGCCATACCTGTCCCGAAGCGTGGCGCGCACGGTGGTCTCGACCATGGACGGGCCGACATGATCGGGCGGTTCTCCAGAAAAGCCCGCATCCATGACGATCTGCATCTCGACGACGGACTGGTCGGGGTGGGCGGCCAGATGGTCGGCGGTGTAGGCGCGCCCGAAGCAAGCCAGGGTGTCATCGGCCAGCTGCGCCGACGCTGCGGTTGAGCCCATGACCAGACAGGCCATTCCGACGGCAAGGCTCGCTGCGCGCATCATGGGCTTCTCCCGATCAATTGTGGATCTGGCGCCGTGCCTACTTGTTCAGGGCGAGGATTTTCGCGGCCGCCTCGGTGCGGTTGCGCACCCCCATGCGGCGGAAAAGCTGGCTGGCATAGACCTTGATCGTCACCTCGGTCAGGCCGAGGCGGCTCGCGATCTCCTTGTTCGACAGACCGTGCGAAATGTAGATCGCGACACTTTGCAACCGGGCCGGCATCTGGTTCAGCAACGCGTCCAGTTCGCTGGTGTCGTCTGAGTCGGACAGCAAGTCCACGGGGGCATAGCGCGCGCCGGTGGTGATCAGCTGCAAGGCCGCCCGTTCGACCTCGGGCTTCAAACGCGCCACCAGCACGGAGTGCACCCCCCGCCTGACCAAACGCTGAGTCGCGACCGCATCCGGATAGGTGGTGAACGCAATAACGGCGATTGGGATCGAGAGGTTATCGACGACATTCAAGAGGCCATTGAACTGTTGATCCGCGACGTTTGCGACGATGGCCGACGGGGCCTCGGCATCGATGACCCGAAGGGCCGCCTGGATGTCGTCGACGGTTTGTATGCTCAACGCTTCGGAATAGCGGTCGACCCAGCGGCCCGGCATGCCCAGCGCCAGCCATGGCGGCGGCAGACCGCCAAACTCTGCGTAGATGGCGTAGTCCATACGCCCTGGAGTCGGCTGGGTCATGGCGTTGGAACGGCCCCACTGAGAGTCGAAAGGCGACATCTAAAGCAGACAACAACCTTTTCATGCAAGCAGGTCATTGTAAAATTTCATGTCGGTTTTATCCGCAATTCATGCGAAAGAATACTCCTTTAGTCGGTCAACTGTAAAGAAGCATGAACAATAGGCACTGGTTTGGAAAATAACGAATGTGGCACCATACCAACCGTTGACAGCCATGGGGCGCATCCTTATGTTCCCGGCGTCGTTTTCGCCCGCGAGCCGTCGCGGGCCTTTTGTTTGGTGGTGAGCCATGAAGACCGCTAGTTCGCTGAAGACGCTGAAGTCTCGACATCGTGCCTGCCGCGTGATTCGTCGCAAGGGGCGCGTGTATGTGATCAACAAGCAGAACCCACGGTTCAAGGCCCGTCAGGGCTGACCGTTGTGCACCATCGGTTGCACGGGACCGCGCCCTTGAGGCGCGGTTTTTTGTTGGCGACAAGCAGGCTGGCGGGGCGGCAATAATCGCGGCGCCCGACCTCTTGTGAAATTCGGACTGGACAATCGGCCAGACGCCCTATAATTGGTAATACCAATTTTTCAGGGAGTGTCCGATGGAAATGCCGGCACCGGATCAAGCAGTGATGGCGCGCCGGCGCGAAATCGCCGATGCGTTGCGCGAGATCGTGCCGGGCGAGGGCGTCAAGGCCGACGACGATGAACTGCGCGCGTTTGAGAGCGACGGGCTGACCGCCTATCGACAACTGCCGCTGATCGTCGTTTTGCCGGAGACAACCGAACAGGTGGCCGAGATCCTGCGCTATTGTCAGCGCGAGGGGGTGAAGGTCGTACCGCGCGGGGCCGGCACGTCGCTTTCCGGCGGCGCCTTGCCCTTGGCCGACGGCATTCTGCTGGGCCTGGGCAAGTTCAACCGGGTGCTGGAGATCGACTTCGAAAACCGCTGCGCGCGTGTGCAGCCTGGCGTGACCAATCTCGGCATCACGAATGCGGTCCAGCACGCGGGCTTTTATTACGCCCCCGACCCGTCGAGCCAGATCGCCTGCACCATCGGTGGCAATGTCGCGGAGAATTCCGGCGGCGTGCATTGCCTCAAATACGGGCTGACGACCAACAATGTGCTTGGCGTCGAGATGGTCACGATGGCGGGCGAGATCGTCCGCATTGGCGGCAAGCATCTCGATGCCGCCGGCTACGACCTGCTGGGCGTGTTGACCGGGTCCGAGGGGCTGCTGGGCGTGGTCACCGAGGTCACCGTTCGCCTGTTGCGCAAGCCGGTCAGCCAAAAGGCCCTCTTGATCGGGTTCCCGTCGTCGGAGGCCGGCGGCGACTGTGTCGCCAAAATCATCGCCGCCGGCATCATCCCCGGCGGTTTGGAGATGATGGACCGGCCGGCGATCCATGCGGCGGAGGATTTCGTCCATGCCGGCTATCCGCTCGACGTCGAGGCGCTGCTGATCGTCGAGTTGGACGGGCCGGAGGTCGAGGTCGACGATTTGATCGGCCGGGTGGAGGGCATCGCCGAACAGTGCGGCGCCACCTCCGTGCGGGTCAGCCAGTCGGAGGAAGAGCGGCTGTCCTTCTGGGCCGGCCGCAAGGCCGCGTTCCCCGCCGTTGGCCGCATCAGCCCCGACTATTACTGCATGGACGGCACCATTCCGCGCAAACAGCTGCCGCTGGTGTTGCAGCGCATGGCGGAGATGAGCCAGCGCTATGGGCTGCGCGTCGCCAATGTCTTTCATGCCGGCGACGGCAATCTGCACCCGCTGATCCTCTATGATGCCAACCAGCCGGGGGAGCTGCATCGGGCCGAGGAGTTCGGCGCGGAGATCCTGAAGCTGTGCGTGGAGGTCGGCGGGGTCTTGACCGGCGAGCATGGCGTCGGCGTCGAGAAGCGCGATCTGATGGAGGTTCAGTTCAATGAGGTCGACCTGCAAACCCAGCAGCGGCTGAAATGCGCCTTCGATCCCGACGGTCTGCTGAACCCGGGCAAGATGTTCCCGCGCCTGCATCGCTGTGCCGAGCTGGGCCGCGTGCATATTCATCGCGGTGAGATGCCGTTCCCCGATTTGCCCCGGTTCTGATCCGTGTCGCAGACATTGAAGCCGGAGACCGACGGCCAGGTCGTCGACGCGATCGCCTGGGCGGTCTCGGAAGAGAGCCCGCTGGAGATTGTCGCCGGGGGCACCAAGCGCGGCCTGGGCCGGCCGTTGCAGACCGCGCACACGGTCGACATGAGCGCCTTGTCCGGCATCAGCCTATACGAGCCGGAGGAACTGGTGCTTTCGGCCGGTCCAGGCACGCCAGTGGCGGAGATCGAGGCGGCGTTGGCGGACAGCAATCAGCAGCTTGCCTTCGAGCCGGCGGACCTTGGGCCACTCCTCGGCGCGCCGTCGAACAGCGGCAGCCTGGGGGGCGCGATCGCCGCCAACCTGTCGGGTCCCAGGCGCATCAGCGCCGGCGCCGCGCGCGACCACCTTTTGGGCCTGCACGGTGTCAGCGGCCGGGGCGAGGCGTTCAAGACCGGTGGTCGGGTGGTGAAGAACGTTACCGGCTACGACCTCTGTAAGCTGATGACCGGCTCGTTCGGCACCCTGGCGGCATTTACCCAACTGACCGTGAAGGTCCTGCCCAGGGCGGAGCGTGTGCGCACCGTGCTGCTCAAAGGCCTGTCGCCGGCCGACGCGACCGCCGCTATGTCGAAGGCTCTGCAAGGCCCGCACGAGGTTTCGGGCGCAGCGCATCTGCTAAACGGAACGGCCGGCCGCATTCCCGTCGACCGTGCTTCGAACGTGGGTGCCTCGGTGACGGCCATACGGGTCGAGGGCTTCGGGCCGTCGGTGGAGCACCGCTGCGGCGCCCTGCGCGCGCTGCTCGCTTCCTATGGCGATCAGGATGAACTGCATACCGAAAACTCTCGTGCCTTCTGGCGCGCCGTCCGCGACGTTCAGCCGTTTTGGCCGGGCGATGGGCCCGAGCGAACGGTCTGGCGCATCTCCGTTGCACCGACCGCCGGGCACGTTTTGGCCGACAACATTCTTGGCGCGGTGGACGGTGAGGCGCTGTTCGACTGGGGCGGCGGCCTGGTCTGGCTGGCGCTGGCCGAACCGGCGGTTGAAACCGTGCGGGCCGCCGTCGACCACGTTGGCGGCCACGCGACGCTGGTCCGGGCGGCTGAGCCCGTGCGCGCGGCCGTGCCCGTGTTTCAGCCCCAGCCGGCGCCTCTGGCCGCCTTGTCGCAGCGGATCAAGGACGCTTTCGATCCCAAGGGCATCTTGAACCCGGGGCGCATGGACTAGCGAGGCGGGGAGGGAACAGGGACATGCAAACCAACTTCACGCTGGCGCAACTGGCCGATTCCGCCGTCGCGGAATCCGAAAAGATCCTGCGCACCTGCGTTCATTGCGGCTTCTGCCTGGCGACCTGCCCGACCTACACGCTCTTAGGCGACGAGTTGGACAGCCCGCGCGGCCGGATCTATCAGATCAAGGACATGCTGGAAAACGAGCGGCCGGCGCCGGACAGCGTGGTGACCCATATTGACCGTTGCTTGTCGTGCCTGTCCTGCATGACCACGTGCCCATCGGGTGTGCACTACATGCATCTGGTCGATCACGCCCGCACCTATATCGAGGAAACCCACCGCCGACCCTTTGCCGAACGTGCCTTGCGCACCATGCTGGCGATCGTGTTGCCGCGCCCGGGGCTGTTCCGCCTGGCGCTGGTCGGCGCCAAGATCGCACGGCCGATCGCCGGCCTGATGCCCGGGCGGCTGAAGGGCATGATGGCCATGGCGCCCAAGAGGCTGGATGGCCCGAGCCCGGTTGACCGGCCTCAGACAATCCCGGCTGAGGGGCCGCGACGCGCCCGCGTCGCCTTGCTGAACGGCTGTGCGCAGCAAGTGCTCGACCCCTCCATCAACGAGGCGACGGTGCGGCTGTTGACCCGCCACGGGGTCGAGGTCGTGGTCGCCAAGGGGGCCGGCTGCTGTGGCGCGTTGACCCATCACATGGGCAAGGAGGACGCGGCCCACCGCGCCGCCAAGGCCAACATCGATGCCTGGTCGCGCGAACTGCCGGCGCAGGGCGGCGACGGCTTGGATGCCGTGATCATCAACACCTCCGGCTGCGGCACGACGGTCAAGGATTACGGCTTCATGCTGCGCGACGACCCGGCCTATGCCGCCAAGGCGGATGCGATCTCCGGGCTGACCAAGGACATCAGCGAGTTCATGGACAGTTTGGGCCTGATGGAGCCCGTCGAACGGCCGCCATTGCGCCTGGCGTATCATTCGGCCTGTTCCATGCAGCATGGCCAGCAGATCCGCGCCGAGCCCAAGGCGTTGCTGACCCGCGCCGGCTTCGGCGTGATGGACGTGCCGGAAGGCCATCTCTGCTGCGGCTCGGCCGGCACCTACAACCTGATGCAGCCGGAACTGGCCGGGAAGCTGAAGGAACGGAAGGTCGCCAACATCGAAAGCCTGGCGCCCGACGCCGTGGCCACCGGCAATATCGGCTGCATGGCGCAGATCGGCGGCGGCACCGACCTGCCGATCCTCCACACGGTCGCGCTCTTGGACTGGGCCACCGGCGGCCCGATGCCCGAGGGTCTGGAGCCGGCGATCGACCGCGCCGGCGAGAGGACCCAGGCACAAACGCCCGCTGCGGCTTGATTTCCTCACAACCAGTTTAATTTCCTTCCCACCGGTATCGACCGATACTGGCGGCCATGGGAAGAGGTTTTTGGGCAGTGCCTGATCGCAGCGTGCGGCTTGGACTGAGCGGGTTCTTGGTGGCCTTGGCGCTTGTCTGGTCCGCCACCGCGACGGCCGACCAGAACGATCCGCGCCTGGACGATCTGTTCGCTTTATTGGCGGGCAATCTGACAGCGGCGGAGGCCCGTCAGGTCGAGAGCCAAATCTGGCAGATATGGTACGGTTATGACGGCGACAATGAAGAGGTCGATCGCCTGATGGCCATGGGCCAGTTCGCCAATCGAAGCGGCTTTATCGATCTCGCTTACACCTTCTATTCTCGAGTCGTGGAGGCCGATCCGGAGTTTGCCGAGGGCTGGAACCGGCGGGCAACCGTGAACTATTTGCGCGGAGCCCTCGAGGAGTCGCTGGCGGACATCGAGCAAACCTTGGCGCTGGAACCCCGGCATTTCGGTGCGCTGGCCGGCCGGGGCCTGGTCTATCTGGCGCTCAACGAGCCGGAACTGGCACTGGCCGCCTTCGAAGCGGCGCTGGAGGTCAACCCGCATCTGTCGGGAGCCCGCGCGAATGCCGAGACGTTGCGCGACCTGGTCGGCGAGGCGATTTAGACCAATTCCCCCAAAGGCTGGAAATGGCGGGCGACGAAGCTGCCAGACCGATAAACGTCGAGTCACACCTTTGATGCGGTTTGGTTATCGATCTTAATCGACACGTTGTTGGACACGTATCCAGCCAAAACCCTAGCATGGCGTCTAATTTGCAATCTGAGATAGCGGCTACCTGAGGAAGGTGGCGCCGCCGACGCGTAGGCGTCCGGCGCCGGGCAGAACGGGGCATCGCCGCTCCGTGCTCTCGGCACTAAGGGGGACAGACGCAGATGCTTCACTTGCAGGACTATCCGTTCACGGTGTTCAGCGATTTCGCAATCAGCTTTGACTTCGAATGGATGATCGCCGGTGGCCAGGCCGCCGCTATCGTCAATGAAGGGCCGGGCGCCGCGGCGCTTTCCGGCAACGACCGCATCATCGGCGTGATGCTGGCCAAGGTCGCGACCACCGAGGCGGTCGACTTGTCGGGGATTCGCAATCTCGCGGGTCTCGCTGCCGGCTCCGGCAATGACCGGTTGATCGGCAAGCTGACGGCTTATGCGGTCGACGGGGCCGAGTTGGTGGCCAATGGCCTGTTCAATGAAGCGTCGATCGAGATGGGAACGGGCAATGATCGGGTGGCGGCCTCCGTCCGCGCCCGATTGGGCGACGATGTCAGCTTCACGGGCAACGGCGTCTCGTCCGTTTCCGAATCGGGCATAGACACCGGCGACGGACGGGACAAGGTCGACGGCAGAATCAAGGTTCTGGCTGGTGCCCGCGCGGATGTCGCCGAGACCAATGGAACCGCCGGCACCTTCGACCTGGGCGCGGGACACGATCGGCTGAACGGCACTGTCACGATTGCCGCCGCGTATGACAGCGTTCTTGAAGGCAACTCTGGCGTCCTTGGCCTTGCCGTTGATACAGGGCACGGTGATGATCGGCTGACGGGGGAGATCTTCGCGACAGCCGGCGACGCAAGCAGCGCCATTGGGAATCGCGGCATTTTCGGCGAGGTGCTGACCGGCGAGGGATCGGACATCGTTGCCGGTACGGCCGGCATGGCGATCGGCGACGACGGCACGGCCAACAGAAATACCGGAGTGGAAGGCGCGGTTGAGACCGACGCCGGCGCCGACACGGTGGTGGGCGAGGTCGACGTCTCGTTGGGCGCGCGGGGTACCGCCAACGAGAATGCGGGCATTCTGGCTGGCAGCCTCTCCAGCCCGATGCGGACCGGCGCAGACGACGACCTGGTCATCGGCCGAGCCATGGTCACGACCGGCGTGTCCGGCGTTGTCGGCGGCAATGCCGGTGTTTCGGGCGAGATATCAACCGAAGGCGGCAACGATGCGGTGACGGGCGAAGTCGCCGTTGCGACCGGCGATTTCGCCTTAGCCAGCTCAAATCACGGCATTTCGGGGGCGATTTATGGCGGCGATGGAAACGATGCGGTCGAGGGCAGGGCCTCGGTCTCGGGCGGCGACGCAGGCTTCATCTTCAACATTATCGGAGCGTTCGGCCTTGTCGACAGCGGCGATGGCGACGATACCGTCATCGGCGAGGTCACCGGGTCCAGCGGCGTCGACAGCTCCTGGACAGCCAATTTCGGCATCGCCGGAACCGTTCTTGGCGGCGACGGCAGCGATTCGGTCACGGGTCGTGTCGTCCTGTCCACCGGCTCTGGCGGTAGTGCGACGACCAATGTCGGTATCTCGGGCGGCGTGGAAACCGGCGCCGGCGCCGACACGGTGCTGGGCGAGGCCGAGGTGTCGGTGGGTGCCGGGACCGTCGTTTCGACCGCGGCTGGCCTTGCCGGCGACTTCGACACCGGCGCCGATGACGACACGGTGACGGGCAGGGCCTCCGCCCTTGGCGAGGCCGGCAGCAGCCTGAGTGCCGTCGACGGCATTGTGTTTGCCGGAATCGACACCGGCAACGGCAATGATCGGGTCGAGGGCATCTCGACCGTGTCGGGCCCGGGCCTTGCCGCCGGCTTCGGCAATGGCATCAGCCTGGCGACCATTGAGATGGGTCTGGGCGACGATACGGTGGTTGGAACGGGCGCCGAGATCGCGATCGGCGGCACGTCGTCCGGCATCTTCGACAGCCGCATCGAACTGGGCGCGGGCAATGATCGCATCGAAGCGCGCGGCGCGTCCGAAGGCGTGCGAGACGTCTTCCTGTTCGGCGAGGCCGGCGACGATGTCTTCGACCTGCACAGCGGCACCGGCACGGTCGATGGCGGCGCCGACGAGGATCTTCTGATCCTGTCCGGCGACAAGGGCGATTTCACCTTCACCGGGCAGGCCCCTAACGGGGTCCTCATCGACGACACGATCGGCGGCGTCACGCTGCTGGATGTCGACAACGTCGAGCTCTTCAAGTTCGACGACGGGGTCTATGCCTACGATCAGTTGTTCAGCTAGCCCGTTCTAACCTAAAGGCGGTCCCGATCTCGCTCGGGTGCCACCAGCGGCCCGCTTCGGCATGCTCTCGTTTGCAACCTCTATTGACATCAATCTCAGGGCGCTCTGTTAGAGTGCTATTGTCATATTATTTTATAATTGGAAATTTCTTGTATTCTAGTAATAATGGCGGATCCGGAGGGAAGTTGGCCTCCGCTTGTGCCGTACTCAACCGCCCTTGTCCCGCAACCTGGGGTCCTCCCGGGACCGGGAAGGGCCTCGGAGGAAAGGACAGGCATGACCATGTTGATGCTCCAGAATTTCCCCTTCACCAATTTCAGCAACTTCGCCTTCAAGCTCCAGACCGAGACCTATCTCGCCGGCGACAGCGCCGAGGCGATCGTCAATGACGGGCCAGGCGCCGACGCGCTCGGCGGCAGCGATTTCATCTGGGGGCTGTTGCGCGCCAATGTCGAGACGACCGACTTCCTGGACCTGGCGGGCGTCCGCAACCTCGCCTCGTTCGACGCCGGACCGGGCCGTGACCGGCTGATCGGCACGGTCCGTGTCGATGCCGAGGACGACTCGGACATCCTCGTCAACGGCGTTCTCGGCGGTGAGGCTCTGATCGACATGGGGCCGGGCAACGACGCGGTGATCGGGACAGTGCACGCGCGCGTCGGCGAATGCGTCAATATCGGTGGGGCCGGGATAAATCTGGATTTAACCGGCCAGTTCGATGCCGGCCCCGGCCGCGACAGCCTCGTCGGTACATTCAAGGTCTCGGGGGGCGATGGGCTTGTCCTCGATCGAAGCCAGGGCATCAGAGGCAACATCAACACCGATGTCGGCTGCGACACGCTGCGCGGAACCGTCGATGTGAGGGCGGGGGACGGCGCCTTCGTGGCTTCCAACCAGGGTATCGCCGGCGTCATCGACACCGGTGAGGGGCGTGACAGCGTGATCGGCACCGTCAAGGTTGTTGCCGGTGACGACAGCACTGTCTCGTCTGGTTGGGGGGTCGGCCCCCGCGCCATCGAGACCGGGGACGGACACGACAAGGTGATCGGCACGTCGATCTTGTCGGTCGGCGAGAACAGTGCTGCCACGACTAATGCCGGGATCGCAACGGCTGTCGATACGGGAGACGGCAACGACAAGGTGATCGGCAAGGTTTTCGTGACCGGGCAGAGCGGCAGTACAGCCACGAACAACCACGGCATTGTTGAGTCGGACATCAGTACCGGCGATGGTAAGGACCGCGTCGAGGGAACCTCCTCGATCAAGGGCAGCGGCCTTGCCCAAGCCTTCGGCGACGGCATCAACGGCTGTATCATCACCACCGGCGATGACGATGACACGGTGATCGGCAAGGGCGCCGAGATCGCGATCGACGGCACGTCCGACGGCATCCAGGACGCGGTGATCAACCTCGGCACCGGCGACGACACGGTCTATGCGCGCGGCGCCTCGGCCGGTGTCAGGGATGTGTTCATCTTCGGCGAAGAGGGCGACGATACCTTCGATCTGCACAGCGGTACCGGCGAGATCGATGGCGGCGCCGGCGCGTTCGATCTGCTGATCCTGTCGGGCGACAAGGACGATTTCACCTTCACCCAGCAGGGTCTGGGCGTGATG